>NZ_QNSB01000003.1 GCF_003315415.1 Brevibacterium sanguinis | reverse complement strand
CACGACAACCAGGACGGTATCTGATTCCAGGAGTGAACCCACAAAAAAGTCCCAAGTCGCGACATCGTCTGTCAACGATGTCGCGACTCAGGACACGTGGAGGGGATGACGGGAATCGAACCCGCACCATCAGTTTGGAAGACTGAGGCTCTACCATTGAGCTACATCCCCGTGCTGCGAATATGACTATAGTCGAGCCCCGACCCGGTCGACAAATCGACTCCCGATGACCTGCGTCACAATGGGATCTGTGACCCGCCTCCCATTCGCTCGGACCGTCGGCGCTGACGTGCATCGGTGTCGGGGCTGTGGTTAGATTGTCTTCGTCGCGGGATGTGGCGCAGCTTGGTAGCGCATCTGTTTTGGGAACAGAGGGTCGCAGGTTCAAATCCTGTCATCCCGACGAACGAGAAGCCGTTCGGACTCCGGTCCGAGCGGCTTCTTCTGTGCCTGTCGGCACAGTCGAACAGCGGACGAGGCCCGACAACGGGCATGAGCGGAGTCGGATCGCTCCGCCGACGGAAGGGATGGGACACATGGTCGGGACTGCGCGATCAGCCACGCAGGAGACTTCGGCATTGCGGATCGGCACCGACGGAGCGGCGAGGAAGAACCCGGGCCCGGCAGGCTGGGCCTGGATCGATGAGCACGGGAACTACGCCGCGGGATCGTGGATCCGGGAGACCAACAACGTCGCCGAGCTCACCGCCATCAGGATGGCCCTCGCCGACCACCCCGACACCGCTCTCGTCATCGAGTCCGACAGTCAGTACGCCATCAACTGCATCACGAAGTGGGCGCCGGCATGGCGACGGGACCCCGCCAAGGCGGCCGGCAAGAAGAACCTCGACCTCATCTACGCGATCCTCGACCTCATCGCGGCGCGGTCGGCCCCGGTGTCGTTCGTCTGGGTCCCGGGCCATGACGAGACCAACGCCCATCCCCTCAACACCGCCGCCGATCTCCTCTCCGCCCGATTCGCCGATCGTCGTGCCGACACCCTGCGGGTCACGGGCCACCACGAGATCGACTGGCGGCCGACCGGCGCCGAGGCGGGCACGAAGCCCCGCCGCGATGCGGGCACCACGTCTCAGCACGACGCCGGAACGAAGAAGCGCAGGAGGAAGGGCCCGTGGGCGACGCAGACGGAGATCGGGCAGGAGCTCGGACTGTCATCGATCGCCGTCGGCCGGCGCCTCGAGCAACTGGGGCTGCGCGCGGACAAGGCCGCGACCCAGGTCGCCCTCGACGACGGTCTGGCCAAGGCCCGGAGGATGAAGACCGGCACCACCTTCTACGTGTGGCATTCCGCGAAGGTCGCACCGCTGCTCAGCGCCGCGGAGTGACCGGAGTCAGCACCGCCAAGTGGCCCTGTCCGACGACGCGGAATCCTGTGTCAGTGCCTCCGACTAGAGTCGGACCATGGAGGCACAGCACGCGATCGACGCCCTCGCCGAGGTGGACCGGCTCGGTGCGCTCCTCCGCTCGCTTCCGCCTGGCGCCACCGAATGCGAGGCGCTGGACCGGATCACCGCGTTCGAAGAGCTCAAAGCGGCTCTCACCGGTGCCCAAGCCCGTGAAGCGGTCGCGTTCGACCAGCTACGCCGCACCCGTGACAGGTCCAACGACGTCCCCGCCGCCCAACAGGGCAGACGTGCCGGGGACGAGATCGGCCTGGCGAGGAGGACGAGTCCGGGGACGGGCCGGAAGTTCCTCACCACGGCTCGCGTCCTCACCGCCGAGCTGCCCGCGACGTTCGCGGCGCTGAGCAGCGGAGTCATCAGCGAGGCGAAGGCCCAGATCATCGTCGATGAGACCGCCGATCTCACTGCCGAGCAGCGCCGCCGCGTCGACCGCCGGATGCGGACCACCCTGCCCGAGGTCGGCCTCACCACATTGCGCAACGAAGCTCGTGCTCTGGCTGCCGAAATCGCCGCGGATGCTGCCGGTGAGCAGGCCGCTCGCGCGGCAGGACAGCGGCGGGTGACGATGTCGCCGACCCGCCACGGCCTGGGACGTGTCAGTGCGACCCTGCCGTTACTCCAGGCGGTGGCCGTCTATGAAGGACTGAGGACTGCCGCCGACACCGCAGTCGCGGCAGGAGCCGCCGAGGGGCGCACCCATTCCCAGGTGATGGCAGACCTCCTCGTCGAACGGGCGACCGGACAGGCGGACGCTGCAGCGGTCCCCGTGGAGGTGAATGTTGTCATCGACGTCGATTCCCTCATTGACTCCGGGCCGGTCCCCGCGTGGTTGCCCGGGTTCGGCCCGGTGCCGAGCCGGACAGCGCGCGAGATGATCGCCGCGAACGAGGCGCGAGTGTTCCTCCGTCGCTTGTTCACCTCTCCCACGGAGAACCAGTTGGTGGGGATGGAGTCGAAGCGGCGCGAATTCTCGGGCCAACTGCGACGAATGGTCGTCTTCCGAGACGATGTCTGCAGGACGCCGTGGTGCGATGCCCGCATCAAGCACGCCGACCATGCCGTCCCCGTAGCCCAGGGTGGCTCCACCACCTGGGACAACGCCAGCGGGCTCTGCGCCAGCTGCAATTACGCGAAGGAGCATCCCGGATGGAGTCATCGGTCCGCTGAGGGCGGCTTGGAGGTCTCGACCCCCGCAGGCCGCAGTTACCGAGTGGGGCCGCGCCCGTTCGTGACCCGGATGCGGGTTCCTCGGCGGTCGCTGAACACACCTGCCGGTGCCCGGGACTGGCGACAGACCCTGGGCGGGTTTCTCGAGCCCGAGAGGCCGCCGCGGGCACTCGCGCCTCCACCCGCCGCACTCCCGTCCCGACCGCCGCCCGCTCCCGCGCCGCGACCGGAACGACCCCCGCCCGCTCCCCCACAGCGACTAGGTCGACCGTCGCCATCGCAGAGCCTCATGGAGGCGGATCCTGATCCTGTCCCCAGTCAGGTCGAGCTGCAGCTCCTCTCGCACCTTCTCATCGCCGCGACGTGACGCTTGCGCGCTCCTCGCCGGGCCTCCTGGTCACCGCCGGAAGTCGATGATCTGCCGCACGACGGTTCCCTCGGCCAGGGCGTCGAAGGCCGCGTTGATCTCGTGCAGTCCGATGGTGTCGGAGATGAGCTCCTCGACGGGCAGCTTGCCCTCCCTCCACAGCTGCGCGTAGACGGGGATGTCCCGGCTGGAAACGGCCGAACCGAGATAGGAGCCGATCACCGTCCGGGCCTCAGCCGTCAGCGTCACCGGGGTGATCCGGGAGACCGCGTCGGGGGCCGGCAGCCCGACCGTGACGGTGGTGCCGCCCACGGCGGTCGCGGTGAAGGCGGTCTCGAAGGCGCGCGGATGGCCCGCGCATTCGACGACGACCGCGGCCTTCCGGTCGCCGAGCTGGTCGGGGGTGAAGACCTCGGTGGCGCCGAGCTCCCGGGCCCGCTCGAGCTTGTCGGGATTCGCGTCGACCCCGATCACTCCGGCGGTCTCGATGCTCAGGGCCGTGAGCAGCGCGGCCATCCCGACGCCGCCGAGTCCGACGATCATCACCTCGTCCTGGGCGCGCGGGGCTCCGGCGTTGAGCACGGCTCCCCCGCCGGTGAGCACCGCGCAGCCCAGCACCGCGGCGATCGGCGCGGGCACGTCGGCCCCGATCGGGACGAGCGAGGCGCGATTGACGACCGCGTGGGTCGCGAAGACGGAGGCGCCGAGGTGGTGGAGCACCTCGGTGCCGGAAGCGTCGTGGAGGCGCACCTCGTGTCCGTCGAACGGCAGAGTCCCGGCCGCGTTCGTCGCGCTGCCGGGAGTGCACGGAAGCTTGCCGTCGGTGCGACAGTTCGCGCATTCCCCGCAGCGCGGCAGGAACACGGTCACCACCGACTGCCCGACGCTGAGGTCGTCCACGCCGGGCCCGAGGGTCTCGACGATGCCGGCACCCTCATGCCCGAGGAGCATCGGCAGCGGCCGAGGCCGGTTCCCGTCGACGACGGAGAGGTCGGAGTGGCAGACCCCGGCCGCGGTCAGCCGGATGAGCACCTCGCCGGGACCGGGCTCGTCGAGCTCGAGCTCCTCGATGGCCAGCGGACGCGAGCCGGCATAGGGGCGCTCCCGGCCCATCTCCCGCAGCACCGCGCCCGTGATCCTCACAACGCGTCCCGGCCCTTCTCCTCGTAGTCGGCCATGATGCCGATCCGACGCTGGTGGCGGTCGTCGCCGGAGAACGGCTCGGCGAGGAAGGCGTCGACGATCGCGATCGCCTCCTCCTCGGAATGCTGGCGAGCGCCGACCGACACGATCTGGGCGTCGTTGTGCTGGCGGGCCAGCCTCGCGATCTCCGGGTTCCAGGCGAGCGCGGCCCGCGCTCCCCTGACCTTGTTCGCCGCCATCTGCTCGCCGTTGCCCGATCCGCCGATGACGACGCCCAGGGCGTCCTCGCCGGCGGTGCGGTCGTCGACAACGCCCTGGGCGGCCTCGATGCAGAATGCGGGGTAGTCGTCCTGAGCGTCGTATTCGAACGCGCCGTGATCGACGACCTGGTGCCCGGCCTCGCCGAGGTGGGCCTTGAGGACCTCTTTGAATGCGAATCCGGCGTGGTCGGTGCCGAGGTGAACCTTCATGGATGCTCCTTCGAGCTGGTGGTGGATGAGAACTGGTGGTGGCAGAGAACTGATCAGTCGAAGATCGGCCCCTGGTCGCGGGTGCGCTTGAGCTCGTAGAAGCCGGGTGTGGAGGCGACGGCGACGACTCCGTCGAAGAGGCGGCCGGCATCCTCTCCCTTGGGCGCCGGAGTCACGACCGGGCCGAAGAACGCGGTGCCCGCGACCCGGCAGATCGGGGTGCCCACGTCCGCGCCCACGAGAGCGAGGCCCTCGTCGTGGGAGGACTGCAGAGCGGCGTCGTAGTCGTCCCGGTCTCCGTACGCCATCAGCTCGGCGGGCAGGCCCAGCTCCGCGAGCGCCTCGGCGGTGGCCTTGTCGAAGTCCGTCTCCCCTCCCGGGTGCACGCGGGTGCCGATCGCGGTGTAGAGGGGTTCGGCGATCTCATCGCCGTGCTCGGCGATCGCAGCGGTGACGACGCGCATCGGGGACAGGGCTCGGTCCATGAGCGCGCGGTAGTCGGGATCGAGATCGCGCTCACGGTTGAGGATGTTGAGGCTCATCACGTGGAACTTCACCTCGACGTCGCGCACCTGCGCGACCTCCAGCGCCCAGCGGGACGTCATCCAGGCCCAGGGGCAGGCGATGTCGAACCACAGGTCAAGGGTCTCTCTGGTCATTGCACTCCTCGGTCGCAGCCGTCGCGGGCACTCACCCGTGATCGAGCCCAATTTATCAAGCCCGGGCGGCGACGATGAATGCGTTCGGGCGGATCGCCTCGATGCGCTCCGAGCCGAGTCGTCGACGGGCGGGTTGTCCCGGTTCTCCCGCACCCGCCGCAGGGGCCACCGACGGCGTCCATGACAGAATGGCGAAGAACATCCGGTCCCGATGCGGAGGACACCCGTGCCCCACCACAACCTCACCCGCGAGGAAGCCCAGACCCGTGCGTCGCTCGTCGACGTCTCGAGCTACGAGATCGTCCTGGTGCTCGACGGACGCGGCGAGCACTTCCGAGTTCGCTCCCGCACCCGCTTCACCGCCGCCGAGGGGTCGACGTCGTTCATCGACGCGATCACCGCGAGCGTCGAGCGCATCCAGCTCAACGGCCTCGACCTCGAGATCGCCGAGGTCGTCTCCCCCGCTCGCATCACTCTGCCGGGGCTCGCCGCGGAGAACGAGCTCGTCATCGACGCCCATTTCCACTACATGAACACCGGCGAGGGGCTGCATCGGTTCGTCGACCCGATCGACGACGAGACCTATCTGTACACGCAGTTCGAGGTTCCCGACGCCCGGCGCGTCTTCCCCGTGTTCGAGCAGCCGGACCTCAAGGCCTCGTTCTCGTTCACCGTCGTCGCCCCGGACCACTGGACCGTGGTGTCGAACTCCCCGACCCCGACCCCGGCCGACCCCTCCGAGGTCTTCGCCGACCTCGGCGAGAAGCCGATCCCCGACACTTCGGTCTGGCAGTTCGCGCCGACGACTCCGATCTCCTCCTACATCACCGCGATCGTCGCCGGCCCCTACAGGAGCGTCCACTCCGAGCTCGTCTCCTCCGACGGCTCCCCGGTTCCGCTCGGTCTCTACTGCCGTGCCTCGCTGTTCGAGCACCTCGACGCCGAGAACCTCTTCGCGATCACCCGTGCCGGCTTCGAGTTCTTCGAACGCGAGTTCGGCACCGCCTATCCGTTCGAGAAGTACGACCAGCTCTTCGTCCCCGAGTTCAACGCCGGAG
This sequence comes from Brevibacterium sanguinis, assembly GCF_003315415.1. Taxonomy (GTDB): domain Bacteria; phylum Actinomycetota; class Actinomycetes; order Actinomycetales; family Brevibacteriaceae; genus Brevibacterium; species Brevibacterium celere_A. The sequence goes on along the minus strand of NZ_QNSB01000003.1, from coordinate 398,398 downwards.
CGATGGAGAACGCCGGTGCGGTGACGATCCTCGAGAACTACATCTTCCGCTCCCGACCGACCGAGGCGCTCGTCGAACGACGGGCCGTGACCGTGCTCCACGAGCTCGCCCACATGTGGTTCGGCGACCTCGTGACGATGCGCTGGTGGAACGACCTGTGGCTCAACGAGTCCTTCGCGGAGTTCATGTCGACGCTGGCGACCGCCGAGGCGACCCGGTTCGCCGAGGCGTGGACGACGTTCGCGACGATAGAGAAGTCGTGGGCCTACCGGCAGGATCAGCTGCCGAGCACCCATCCGATCGTCGCTCCCATCGAGGATCTCGCCGATGTCGAGGTCAACTTCGACGGCATCACCTACGCCAAGGGCGCCTCCGTCCTCAAGCAGCTCGTCGCCTGGGTCGGGCGCGCGGAGTTCTTCGCCGGTCTCACGACCTACTTCCACCGGCACGCGTGGTCGAACACCGAGCTCGCCGACCTCCTCGACGAGCTCGAGGCGACGAGCGGCCGTGATCTGGGCACCTGGTCGAGGCTGTGGCTCGAGGAGTCGGGGATCAACCTCATCACCGCCGAGGTGGACACCGAGTCGACGGACGCCGGCGAGGTCGTCTCCGCGCTGCGGGTGACCCAGGAGCCGTGGATCCTCGAGGACCAGCCGGTCCCGTCCCTGCGGCCGCATCGGCTGGCCATCGGCTTCTACTCCGACGACGGATCGGGGCGGCTCGTGCGGACCCATTCGTTCCCCCTCGACATCGATTCCGCCGAGGCGACCGTCGCCGAGGCGCGCGGCGTCGCCAAGCCCGATGTCATCGTCGTCAACGACGCGGACCTCACGTATGCGAAGGTCAGGTTCGATCCCGAGAGCATGCGCGTGGCGGGCGAGCGCCTCGGCGACTTCGAGGACTCCCTCACCCAGCTGCTCATCCTCAACACCCTTTGGGACGGTGTGCGCGACGGTGACCGACCCGTCCAGGAGTACATCGACGTCGTCCTCACCCATCTCGCCGCGATCACCCACTCCTCGGGACTGCTCATGCAGATGCGGCAGCTCGACACGGCGGTGGGAGCCTATCTGCCTCCCGCCGATCGGGCTCGGGCCCATGCCGATGTCGCCGATCGTCTGCTCGACCTCCTCGGCACCATCGCCTCCGGCACCGACCAGGCGTTCCAGTTCGTCCAGGGATTCGTCCGGCACGCGCGCACCGAGGAGCAGATCTCCCGACTGCAGTCGTGGCTCGACCTCGAGGAGGGAGAGGTCTTCGGCATCGCCCTCGACACGGACCTGCGGTGGCAGATCCTCATCGCCCTGGCCGGTCGGGACGCCTGCACCGAGGAGGCCATCACCTCGGCGGTCGAGGCCGATCCGAGTGCCACGGGTCAGCGGCAGGCCGCGACCGCCCGCAGCGCCCGACCCACCACCGAGGCGAAGACCTGGGCGTTCACCCGGATGATCGACGACATCGATCTGCCCAACTCCGAGCTCGGTGCCCTGGCGATCGGCTTCGCCCGCGGACTGCAGCTGCCCGACGGCGAGCTCATCGCCGCCGGACAGCCTCTCCACGACTTCGCCTCCGAGTACTTCCAGCGGGTGTCGGGATGGTGGGAGACGCGAACGCTGGAGATGGCCCAGACCATGACCCAGCGGCTGTTCCCTCCGGCCTCCGAGCGGACCGTGGACCAGGCGCGGCAGTGGCTGGCCGATCACCCGGCCGCTCCGAAGGGGCTCGTGCGGCTCATGCGCGAGAACCTCGCCGATGCGCAGCGGGCCCTGCGGGCTCAGGAAGTGTCCAGGCATTCCGAGCGGGCGTTGACCTTCAGTCGTTAGAGTCGTGGGCATCATGACTTACGACGTTCTCACTTCAGTGCTCGACACCGCATCGGATTTCCAGTGGGAGTTCCTCCTCGGGGCTCCGCTGCGCATCTTCCTCATCATCGTCATGGCGATCGTGCTCAACTTCATGGTGCGCCTGCTCATCCGCAGGTTCGCCGCCGGCGTCGCCAAGGGAACAGTGGGAAGCTCGAAGACCTCGCGGAACCGTTTCTCGGCCTCGAACATGCAGGCTCAGCTCTCTGGTTTCGAACCCGAGATCGTCCGCGAGCGACGTGCTCAGCGCGCCAACACCGTCGGCCGGATGCTGTCGTCGGTCTCGTCGATCTTCATCGTCGTCGTCGCCGTCCTCATGATCCTCACCGAGCTCGAGTTCAATCTCGGTCCGATCCTCGCCTCCGCGGGTGTCGCCGGTGTCGCCATCGGCTTCGGTGCGCAGGCGCTCGTCAAGGACTACCTCTCCGGATTCTTCATGGTCGTCGAGGACCAGTACGGGATCGGCGACACCGTCGACCTCGGCGAGGCGATCGGCACCGTCGAGGACGTGGGGCTGCGGATCACCCAGGTCCGCGGGCTCGACGGCACTCTGTGGCACGTGCGCAACGGTGAGATCCTGCGGGTCGGCAACCAGTCCCAGGGCTGGGCGCGAGCCGTCCTCGACATCCCCATCGCCTACAACACGACGATGGACACCTACTCCGAGATCATCGCCGCGACCACGGAGGCGGTCGAGAAGGATCCCGAGGTCGCCGACGCGATCCTCGAGAAGCCGGAGATCTGGGGCGTCGAGTCCCTCTCGGCCGAATCCCAGGTCGTGCGCACGGTGCTCAAGACCAAGCCCAACCAGCAGTGGATGGTCGCCCGCGCCTTCCGGGCCGAGCTCAAGAGGCAGATGGACCGTCGCGGCATCCAGATCCCGATCACCCAGGAGACCGTGTTCCGGACCCTGCCCGACCCGACAGAGGCGATCAAGATCGCCGCCACCAACGAGACCACCGAGGCCGCGCACCACCACGACTCGGAGGGACACGAGGCGCACGGTGACGGCTCGTCCGGGCGCGGCGGCGACCACGGTGACCGACGCGATGCGGACAGGCGGGCGACGGCGTCGCGGACCAGGGACAATGGTCCCGACGAGACCGGCGATCCGACCGGCGGCTCGAGAACCGGCAAGAGGGACTGAGACGACGTGAGCACTGCGACCAACGACACGATCTTCGCCGCGGTGGGCGGGCACCCGACGTTCACCCGCCTCGTCGACGTGTTCTATGACCATGTCTCCCGCGACGAGGTCCTCATCGCGATGTACCCCGAGGGCCAGGAGCTGGCCGGGGCCAAGCACCGCCTGCAGACGTTCCTCGAGCAGTACTTCGGCGGACCCTCGACCTATCAGGACGAGCGCGGTCATCCCCGGCTGCGGATGCGCCACTTCCCGTACCCGATCGACTTCAGCGCCCGCGACCGCTGGCTCAGGTGCATGAGGGCGGCCCTCGACGATGTCGCCCTTCCCCCTCTCTACGAGGAGGTCTTCTGGGACTACTTCCAGCGCGCGGCCACGGCGATGGTCAACACCGCCGGCCACGAGGTCTGATCCGCGCGGCTCCCGCGCCCGGCGCGGGAACTCGCGGTCACCGGCGGAACCGGCTGCCGATCACCCCACTGAGCGGGTGAGCAGATGACCCCCGGGAGCGACCACGCGGAGCCAGCCGGGTGACGCCATCACAGGGTACTGCTCAGGCCCGGCGGTGGAACCGGGCCCGGAGCCGGACCCGGACTCGGGGACGAACCGCAGCCCGGCGGCCGCGAACGCGAGACCACCGGGCACCGCGGTGCCCGCCTCGGCGATCATCGGCTTCGACCACACCCGCGAGCGCAGTGCCTTGACGGCATGCGATCCTGCCGACTCCGGAGTGCCCGCACTGACCTCGGCGATGCCCGCCTCGGCGGTGCGCCGGAGGACCTCGCCCGAGAGCTCATCCACTGCGCTCCAGCCGCCCTTCGGCGGTGCGATCCCCGTCCACGAGACGAGGACCGAGTTAGGCGGCAGAGGCAGCGAGGTGCCGTTCTCCTCGCGAGCGAACCTGTCCTTGAGGTTCGTCAGCGGCACCACCTCGTCGAGGCCGTCGAGCTCGGAGCCGCGCAGGCGCAGCATCCGCATCGCGAGGACGAGCGGCGTGGAGTCGCCGATGCCGTGCGGGTAGAGCGGTGCGACGGTGACGACGAGCACGGAGGCGGACACGTGCAGCCGCATCGCCCCGTCGGGATCGAGGCGATGGGCCAGGGAGGTGAATGCGGCGAGGTCCTTGAGCGCGAGCGGATCGGCGACGTCGAGGGTCGTCATCGGCGGCTCCGCAGCGGCACGGACGGCTGGGCGATCGATTCCATGGCCTCGGTCTCCTCCGGGCTGAGTCGACGCGGACGCGCGGTGGACCGGTCGATGAAGGCGATGACTGTCTCGGCCACTGTATAGGCCAGGGAACCGTCGGGCTCGGCGACGACGTAGCCGATCGTCACGGAGGCCGGCCGCACCTCGCTGATGACGAGGTCGACGGCGATCGGGCCCGGCCGGTAGCGGATCGGAGCGCGGTACTCGATGGAGTGGGCGGCCACGAGGAGCTCGGTCGTCGCCGAGGCGCGGGCGAAGATCGGAGGGATGTCGATGCCCGAGACGGAGTCGGCGATCCCGTACCGCCCGACCGCGGCCGCGGCGTCGCTCGTGTGGGTCGGAGAGCCGAGGGCGCGGACGCGGGCCTCTTCGAGCAGACGCAGCTGAGTGACGTTGTTGACGTGTCCGTAGGCATCGAGATCACCCCAGCGCAGCTCCATGAGGACTCGGGTGAAATCGGTGAGGAGGGGATTGACGGGACGGGTGCACATCCCTCCATCATGCCATCCGACCAGCTCACGTCCGATCCCGGACGTCTGCTCCCGAGAGCCGGCCAGGGCTCCATGGCACTGACCGGGATCCCGGGCGCCGATGGACCGGCCGCGTCGAGCTGCCGCGAGCACGAATGGGCCGGGCGGGAAGCTCTGCCCCGGCCGCACGATAGGATCACCTGAGACATGACGACGGAACCGGTTGGAGGACCGAGTGAGCGCTGACGAGAAGCCGACACCCGAGATGCTGGTCGCCGAGCTGCGGGACCTGCTCGACCTCGAAGCGGTCGAGTCCGCCTCGACCTCACGCGAGAGCGATCACTTCCTCGGGCGCAGCCAGTACAAGCCCGACGGCAGGGTGTTCGGCGGGCAGGTGCTCGCCCAGTGCATCGTCGCCGCGGCTCGGACCATGCCCGAGGCCCGTCTCATCCATTCCCTCCACGGGTACTTCCTGCGCGCAGGCGACGTGGCCGAACCGATCGAGTTCGGCGTCGAGCGGCTCCGCGACGGCAGGTCGTTCTCCGCCAGGCGGGTCCACGCCTATCAGAAGGACGCCCCGATCCTCTCCCTCATCGCCTCGTTCCAGGACGAGCAGGAGGGACTCGAGCATTCCGAGACGATGCCGCAGGGTCTGCCCGACCCCGAGGACTGCCCCGAGATCCGCGACGTCCTCGCCGGACACGACTCCCCGCACGTCACAGAATGGATCAACAAGCGCCCCTTCGAGATCCGGCCGGTCGAGCACCCGCTCTACTACAACACGCCCGATGACCCCGAGCTCAGCCATCAGCACGTCTGGTTCCGCACGTGCGCGCCCTTCGGCGACGACCCGGTGCTCAACGCGGCGGCCCTCGCCTATGCCAGCGACTACAACCTCCTCGAACCCTCCCTGCGCCGCCAGGGGCTCAACTGGACGACTCCCGGGCTGCGCGTCGCGAGCCTCGACCATGCGATGTGGTGGCACCGGAGGGTCCGGGTCGACGAGTGGATGCTCTACGTCCAGGAGTCGCCCGCGGCACGGGGAGGTCGCGGGCTCGGCTACGGCCGGATCTTCTCCCGCGACGGTGAGCTCCTCGCCACCGTCGCCCAGGAGGGCATGGTCCGGATCAAACGGTGAGAATCACGGTCCCGATCGCGCGGCGAGAATCACGATCCCGATCGCGCGGCGAGAGCAGAGGAATGCCCCGGTGAGACCACCGGGGCATTCCTCTGGTCGCTCAGGGCCGCCGCATGTGGACGGCCGACCGACTCAGTCGCGGGTGAGGCGACGGTGCGTGACCCGGTGCGGACGGGCGGCGTCCTCGCCGAGGCGCTCGACCTTGTTCTTCTCATACGACTCGAAGTTGCCCTCGAACCAGTACCACTGAGCCGGGTTCTCCTCGGTGCCCTCCCACGCGAGGATGTGGGTGACGACGCGGTCGAGGAACCAGCGATCGTGCGAGACGACCACCGCGCAGCCGGGGAACTCGAGCAGGGCGTTCTCCAGTGAGCTCAGGGTCTCGACGTCGAGGTCGTTGGTCGGCTCGTCGAGCAGGAGGAGGTTTCCGCCCTGCTTGAGCGTGAGCGCGAGGTTGAGGCGGTTGCGCTCACCGCCGGAGAGGACTCCGGCCTTCTTCTGCTGGTCCGGGCCCTTGAAGCCGAACGCCGAGACGTAGGCACGTGAGGGCATCTCCACGGCGCCGACCTGGATGAAGTCGAGCCCGTCGGAGACGACCTCCCACAGCGACTTCTCCGGATCGATCCCGCCACGGGACTGGTCGACGTAGGAGATCTTCACGGTCTCACCGATCTTCAGGTCTCCCCCGTCGAGCTCCTCGAGTCCGACGATCGTCTTGAACAGCGTCGACTTGCCCACGCCGTTGGGTCCGATGACGCCGACGATGCCGTTGCGGGGCAGGGAGAAGCTCAGCCCGTCGATGAGCAGGCGGTCGTCGAAGCCCTTCCGCAGGTCCTTGGCTTCGATGACGACGTCGCCGAGGCGCGGGCCGGCAGGGATCTGGATCTCCTCGAAGTCGAGCTTGCGGGTCTTGTCCGCCTCGGCGGCCATCTCCTCATAGCGGGCCAGTCGGGCCTTCGACTTCGTCTGCTTGGCCTTGGGGTTCGACCGCACCCACTCGAGCTCCTCCTTGAGGCGCTTGGCGAGCTTCGCGTCCTTCTTGCCCTGGACCTGGAGGCGTTCCTGCTTCTTCTCCAGGTAGGTCGAGTAGTTGCCCTCGTAGGGGTAGAGGTGACCGCGGTCGATCTCGGCGATCCATTCGGCGACGTGGTCGAGGAAGTACCTGTCGTGGGTGATCGCGATGACCGCGCCCGGATAGGTCTTGAGGTGCTGCTCGAGCCACAGCACCGATTCCGCGTCGAGGTGGTTGGTGGGCTCGTCGAGCAGGAGCAGGTCGGGCTTCTCGAGCAGCAGCTTGCACAGGGCGACGCGGCGTCGCTCACCGCCGGAGAGCACGCTGACGTCGGCGTCCGGGGGCGGGCAGCGCAGGGCGTCCATGGCCTGTTCGAGCTGGGAGTCGAGGTCCCAGGCGTCGGCGGCATCGATGGCCTCCTGCAGCTTGCCCATCTCCTCCATGAAGGAGTCGAAGTCGGCGTCGGGGTTCGCCATCTCCTCGGAGATCGCATTGAAGCGGTCGACCTTCGCCTTGATCTCGCCCACGCCCTCTTCGACGTTGCCGAGAACGGTCTTCTCCTCGTTGAGCGGAGGCTCCTGCAGGAGGATGCCCACGGTGTAGCCGGGACTCAGGCGGGCTTCGCCGTTGGAGGGCTGTTCGAGTCCCGCCATGATCTTGAGGATCGTCGACTTACCGGCCCCGTTCGGGCCGACCATGCCGATCTTCGCGCCGGGGTAGAAGGACATCGACACGTCATCGAGGATGACTTTGTCGCCGTGCGCTTTCCGCGCCTTGTGCATGGTGTAAATGAATTCGGCCATAGTGGCCCCAGATTACCGGCAGAGCGCACTCGAGTGCCAATTGATCCGGCGCCGGGAACGTCGAGCCTCGGCGACCACCCGCCGAGTCTCGCCTGCCGAGTCCTGGCGACGATTCGGGCAGGGCTCGAACGAGCCTGGGGCTCAGCCGCCGCCGAGGGAAGGCGCCTCGCCCGACGAATCGCCCTCCGACCCGGACGAACCGCCCGATGAGCTGTCGGATCCCGACCCTCCTTCGGTGGGAGCGGGGCTCTCGGTCCTGCCGTTGATGTCCTCGCCCGGAAGATGGCCGGCGCCGTTGTCGTCGCCGTCCTTCGAGCGCTCCTCGCCCTTGGGAGCCTCGACTCCCTCCGGGCGATCGACGTCGCCGAAGAGGCAGGAGCCCGTCGACTCCGTCGGCTTCATGAGCTCGGCACTGGCCTTGCCCTTGCGGATCTCACCGATGACGCAGCCCTTGTCGGTCCTGACCCCGAACATCTTCGCGGGGACCTCGTTGCCCAGCGGCGACGCGTCGAGGGTCGCCTCGAGCTGCTCGGGCTCGTAGCCGGCATCGATCATGGTGTCGAAGAACTCCTCCGTCGTCACCTCCGCCTTCTCGTCGCCGGTGAGGGGCTCGAGGGCGGCGATCACCTTGTCGACCTCGGCCTGCTGCGGCTGCGGGGTCCGCACAGGCTCCGGGACGTCGTCGGCGCCGAAGCCCAGCAGCGAACAGCCGGACAGCGCGATCGTCAGAGCGGCGAGACCCGGCAGGTGGATGAGACGCATGGACAACCTCGGCGGGAGGGGAACGATGAACAGTCACACTCTAGCCGATCCGCCCATCGCCGCCGAGGCCAGTCGTCCCGCCGACGCCCGGGGCGACACCCGGGCCGTCGGGCACAAGCTCAGAACGGGGCGGCAGCCGCAGCGGTCGTGCGGGCGATCTCCTCGTCCTCGGAGCGCGCGGGAGAGTCGCTCGAGTCGGCGTCGGCGACGGGATCGGCAGACGCCTCCCCGACGTCGACGACCGGCGACAACCCCTCGTCATCGCGCTCGGAGTCCTCGGCCATGTGCGCCGGCAGCCCCGCGGAGGTTCCCGCCGCGGCCGGCGGATCGTCCAGACCATCCCAGCCCGACGGCTGGGCCGACTGCTGTCCGGAGGTCTGGGAGGACGCAGTGGTCGGCCTCTGACCGCTCGACTTCTGATAGTTCGCGGTCCCGTAGCGGAGGTCGGGTCCGATGTGCTCGGCGACGATCGTCGGGGTGCGCCCGGATCTCTCCTCGGTCGACCACTCCCTGATCCGCAGCCCGCCCTGCACCATGACCATCATTCCCTGCCGCAGGGACATCGACACGTTGCTCGCGAGCTGCCCGTAGCAGTCGACGGCGAACCATGAGGTCCCGTCATCGAGGAACTCCCCGGTCGATCGCTCCAGCCGCCAGTGGTTGACGGCGAGACGGAACGAGGCGCACGCGCGCCCCGAGGGCAGAGTCCTGCTCTGCGGGTCTGCGGCCAATGTGCCGCTGAGGTTGATCGGAATGTTCGACATCGTCTGCTCCCTGAGTGCTCGTCGGTGGGCTCACCGCCGCTGCGCCGGACGGCCCAGCGGCGATCGATACCCATTGAGCGTCCGACCAGGGTGAGGTGTCGAGGACAGCAGAGTGCCCTGTGGACGGGGGCTGCCCGTCCACAGGGCATTCGGGCACGAGTGCGCGCACCTGTGCGCCTCAGTGGACGCGGAGCCTCTCGTAGGCCTGACGGTGGTCGTCGACGACGGCGATGACCGGTTGGAGATACGAGCTCTCGGCCACCTGGCCGACCGCGCCGCGCAGACGCGAGTCGACGTCCCGGGCCGCGGCGTCCGCGCCCCTGATCCGCGCCGTCTTCGCGACCAGAGAGGTCACGAGCGAGCCGACGACCCCGAGGACGAGCAGTCCCCCGGTCACCGCCCAGCTCCAGCCGGGCAGCGCCGACGGCGCCGCGACCGCGACGACCGCCTGGGCGATGAGACCCAGGAGCCCGAGGATCGTCGCGACGAAGAACATGATCTGGAGCGCATGGGCCAGCGACCACCAACCGGGAGTCTGCCGCTGGATGTCCACAGCGGTGACGGCCGAGTCGAGGGTCTCGGCAAGCTCGTCGGTGCTCGTCTTCTCCGCCTCGGCGACGGCCTTCTGCCACGGCAGCGGGAGGGTGGAGACCGATTCGGTGACGAGTTCGTGGGCCATGAGTCGCACGTGGGAGCTCTGCGCCCGGCTGGTGGCGGGAACGGAAGCGCGGATGAGCTCCTCACGAGTGAGACCGTGCTTCGCGCCCAGCGGGTCGGGAGCGTTGCGCTGCGCCCAGGCGAGGACCGGGTAGCCGGTCTTCCGATAGGCCCGGCGCATGTAGTCGTCGTGGACGGTCTGGACGACGGCCTCGACGCCGGCGGCATCGGCCATCGTCTCGACGAGGCGCGAGGCCCCGGGCAGTTCGTTCGGCGCCGGCACCGGCTCGCCCAGCTCCCCCTGGATCCGGCGGGCCATCGACTGCATGTCGGAGAGCAGCCGGACGCCGGCCGCCTGCTTCGAGTCGAGGGTGTCGGCGAGGATCGAGCGGATCTGTGGGATCCCCTCGCGGGTGAGCGCCGAGGCGGTTCGCACCTCGGTGTCCGTGAGCCCGTCGGCGACGAGGAGCTGCCTCAGGTGCTCGACGGCGGCGGTCTGCTCCTCCGGGCTGAGCTTGTCGATCTGGTTGAGCACGACGACCATGTTCGAGCTGTTCTCGGCGAGCTTCGTCAGGTATTCCGAGTGGAGGGTGAAGTCCGCGTACTTCTGCGGGTCGACGACCCAGAAGACGACGTCGACGAGACCCACGAGCCGATCCGACTCGACGCGGTGCTCGACGGCGGTGGAGTCGTGGTCGGGCAGGTCGAGGAGGATGAGCCCGTGGAGCCGGCGCTGATCATCGCCGTCGAGTGCGGATTCGCGCCAGGTTCGGCTCCGCTCGGGCACATGGAGCCAGTCGAGGACGTCCGTTCCGCCCTCTCCCCACACACAAGCCGTGGGCCGGGCGGTGGTGGGCCGACGCACGCCGACCCGAGCGATCTCGAGCCCCGCGACGGCGTTGAAGAGGGATGACTTCCCGGAACCGGTCGAGCCGGCGAACGCGACGACGGTGAAGTCCTCCCCCAGGCCCAGGCGGTCCTCGGCTCGGTCGAGCAGCCGGCTCGCCTCGGCGCGGGTGTCGGCGCCGAGCTTGTCCTCGCCCAGGGAGAGCGAGTGTCGGATCCCGTCCGCGAGGCGTCGGATCTCGGTCTGAGTCGAGTCGTTCACAGTGCGACCTCCAGGCGATCGCCGGCGGCACGCAGGGTGCCGGACTGTCGAGCCGGGATCGCAGATTGTCCTAGTGCATGGTCAAAGGGCTGTCGGCATCCGCCGACGATGCCCGCCGCCCGGGTGAGGAACCGGTCCCTGATCGAGGCGATGAGCGCGGCCGCCTCCTCATCGCCGAAGATCGTCGCGGCGAGGCTGCGGGCGACATGGGCGCCGCTCTGCGGGTTCTGCCCGGAAGAGGTCGAGCGTGCGGGATCCCAGAAGGCCGCGTACTCGAGGACCGCGCACACGCCGGCGACCCCGAACGACAGGATTCGGGCCTTCGACTTCCGGCCCTGGCCGATGTCCCTGACGAGCGCTTCGACATCGTGCGACCAGTCGCTGACGGCGGACTTGACCGCGTCCTCGAGACCGGCGGAGACGGCCCGCAGCTCGGGATGCGCGGCGACGAGGGCGGCCCCGCCCGGCTGGTGCTGCCAGTCGGTGTTGACGGCGTCGACGACGGCCACCGCACGTTCGCGCAGGGAGATGGCCGCGCTGCGGAGGATCGCGATGTGCAGGGGTGCGGCAGCGTCGCGCTTGCCGGTGACCGCGGCAGAGATCCGATCGCGCATGCGCGCCATCGTCGGCTCCAGACCCCGGAAGAGCTGTCCGGTGCCGACGAAGTCCTGCCACCGGGCATTGACCTCTCCGTGGAGGACTCGGCCGTCCGAGAACACCTCGACCAGGCCGTCGTGGGCGGCGCGGAAGTTCGCGTCGAGGCGGTGGTGCAGCGCCTCCAAGGCGCTCTCCTGGGACTCGGCGAAGTCCGCGAGCGACGCCACCCGGGCCGACAGCGCCGCGATCGAGCCGTCGAGGGTCCGACGCCGGATCCGCTCCTGCGCCTCGGGCTCGCTGCTCACCTCATCGATCCAGGACCGGATGGGGTAGATCGCCGAGTGCGGCAGGAGTCCGTCCTCGAGACCGAGCTCGGCGACGGAGAAGATGGGAGAGCTCTTCAGTCCCGCGTCGGAGAGCAGGCTCGAGAGATGGTGTCGGACCTCGCGGTTCGCCTCGGGCGGAACCCTGTCGAGAACGATCGCGACCGAGGTCCGACGGTCGGCCGCGTCCCGCAGGAGCGCCCAGGGGGCGGCGTCGGCGTAGCGGTTCGCGGTGGTCACGAACAGCCACAGGTCGGCTGCCATGAGGATGCGCCGGGCGAGGAAGCGGTTGGACTCGGCCACCGAGTCGATGTCGGGGCAGTCGAGGATGGCCGTGCCGGACGGCATCCGCTCCTCGGGGACGAGGATGACCGCCGGGCCCTCGGTGCCGGGTTCGGTGCTGCGCGGGAGGTCGCCGAGGAAGTGCGGGGAGGCGAAGAACGCCGCGTCGGCCGGGTTGTGGACGACGATGGGATTGCCCGTCGTCGGGCGTCGCACTCCGGCCGGGCTGATCGCGCGCCCGACGAGGGAGTTGACCAGCGTCGACTTCCCCGCACCCGTCGAGCCGCCGACGGCGATGAGGAATGGGGGCCTGGTCCGGCCGAGTCGCGGCAGGAGGTAATCGGTGAGCTCCGAGGAGAGCTGACGATGAAGCCGGTGCCCCTCCGGGGAGTCCTCCGTCTCCAAGGTGAACCGGGTCTCGGTCACCCGCTTCGCTATGTCGCTCAGGGCCTGACCCACGGGCGGCGTCACCGCACTCTTCCTGTCTATCATCACGCATCCACTCTGTCCGTTTTCACAGCGACACACCAATTGCCACGCCGTGGCACGCGCAAAAGCCGTGCTCGATGACAGCGATTCGGCAGCGACCGGTTCCCGGCCGCGGGCATGCGAGCGCCCCCGGCGGGGCTCGAACCCGCGACCTACCGCTTCGCATTTCGTTCGATTCCGACGTGGTTTCTACAGTCTACGCAGACGTTCAGCAACCCTCATGACCTGGACAAACGCTGAGTTCGGCGTGTTCGATTAGTGTTCTAGCGGGGTGCCGAACTCGGGGCAAAGCGTATCGTAAACGTATATACGGAGGATACGGGCAGATACGGTATCGGGTCGTCTGATGTTTTGTCCCAATCGGGTATTGTGTAGATCTCTACAGTGGGTGTAGAGTAGTACACATACACCAGGAACTAGGGAAGGCAAGACAATGGCAAACCTCACCGCAATCAAAGCTCAGGTCGCCGCCGGCAAGTGCGTTTTCACCCGGCAGAACATCGACTCCCCGTGGATGGTCGTCGGCCCCGCCGACATCATCACCAAGGGCGGCGAGGTCGAGGTCACCAAAGCCGACGGTGAGACCAAGATGGTCGCGATCGGCCCCGCTCTCTCCGGTGTCCGCGAGTGGGAGAACGGAGTCCGTTACTCGGCCGCCTACCCCAAGAAGAACCGCCGCGCTCACACGCACGCCTACGGTGCCGAGGGTCGCTGCTACTCCTGTGGCCACTACAACGCCGCCGAAGATTTCGTCCACAACTGACCCAGTCCCGCGAAAGAATTTCCCCGCGCATGTTGTGCAGATCTACACAGCCAGTGTATAGTAGTACACAACAACAGGAACTCGGGAAGGACGAGACCATGATCTACAGCATCGAATACACCACCGGCCCCTACTACACCGAGGTCGGCGACTACCACCGCTGGTTCGCCGTCGAGAACGGCGAGCGGATCGGTGAGCTCTACGTCACCATCGACACCGAGACGATCAGCAACATCACGGTCAACGAAGACCGGCGCGGTGAAGGTATCGCCCGCGCCCTCTACGAAGCCGCCGACGCTCGACTCGACAACCTCCTTCACGACCTCCCCGCGCACCGCACCCCCGAGGGTGATGCTTTCGCTCAGGCGATGGGCGGCGAGGAAGCCACCGAGTGCCACATCGACTACTGCGTCTGCAGCGACGCCGCCTGAAAGGACATGATCATGGAACCCCACGAGCTCACCGCATGGCTCGGCGACACTGAGGTCACCGAGGACCAGCGCGACCAACTCGTCCGCGCCGCCGACAAGGTGACTGAAACCTACCCCGACTCCACCGACGACCGGGAGCGGGCGTTCTCCGGGGCCGCGCAGGTCATCCTCGGAGACGATACCCTCGTCGGCTTGTCCCAGGCATGGCAGGCCGCGAAAGCCGCCGAACGCGCCGCAATGGACGAACTGCGGGGCGCGGTGATCGGCTCGTCCATCCTCGGCATGTCCGAGAACGCCATGGCCAACGAATCTGGGGTTGCCAGGGACACAATCCGCAAAGCCCTCGGGAAGGGGCGATGAAGCGGTTCTGGACGAAAGAGGAGCGGGAGGCAATGCGAGCCGAGGTCACGGCACGGCGCGAGGCCGGGGAAACGATCCGAGCGATCGCCGCCGACCTAGGGATTGCGTCGAGCACGCTGGAACGCTGGCTCAAACAGTGGGGTGTGCCGCACCCGCACAGAGAGTGGCCTCACGGTCGACCAGGGGCGTTCATCACCCGCGGCTGCCGCTGCGAGGTGTGTGGGCCGGCGTTCCGTGAGTACAAGCGCGCCGAGCGGGAACGGCGACTGTCACGCCCGGTCACCGCGGAGCACGGGACGACTCTCGGATACCAGCAGGGCTGCCCGTGTGATAAGTGTGCGGAGGCGATGCGCATCTACCTGCGGGATCGCAACGACCGCACCCGTGCCACAGCCACACACCACGGGCAGGAGTGGACTGGTGCCGACGCTGAGGTCGCATACACGCGGACCGATCTCACCATTGCGCAACGCGCCGAGCTCCTCGGGCGCACTTACGCCGCCGTCGACAACTTCATCCGCGCCTACAAACGACGCCCCGACGACCCGTTCGGGATCAAGGGGGCATGAGAAAAGCCCCCACCGCGAGGGTGGGGGCAGTGTCTGGGGGTGCGGTCAGGCTGGCTCGAGAAGCTCGCTGTGGTTCCCGCTGTTGACGTAGTGCATGTGGGATGATTGCTTTCCCGCATCCTCAAGCGCCCGCTCGATCTCGCGCCGAGCGATGCGCTCACCCTCTTCTGCGGTCTCCGCATGTACGGCAACCTCTATCTCCATGTCCCCCGCCGCCAGGTCCACTGACACCGCCGGGTCCATGATGATCTTGTCGCGCGCTTCAAGGAACAGCAATTCCTCCATCACCGCGTCGAATTGCTCGCGCAGCTGGGCACGAGCGTCTCCATCGACATGGATCTTCATGCCTATACCGATGAGTCTCATCTCTGCTCCTGGGGTTGCATGCACTCTTGTCGGTTCATCCACTTGAGTGCTTGATTAGCATAGTGCCTGTTGCTGGGGGTTAGGTGAATTTGTCGCATGTGGTATCCGCATGGACACTTGACTGTGTAGTACTTTGGCGGATCCTCGATCGACCACCCAGCGTCATGGAACTGCTGCAGAACGTCCTCAAGGTCGGGCTTCTGATGTCTCTTCCAGTAACCCATGCAGTCTCCCTTGAACGCCTTGCTAGCTCATTATTGCACAGCTTTGCTCAGCCTGAGTTAGGCAAACCTTCTACCACAAAAGGCCCCCGCCGCACGGATGCGACGGGGGCCAGTTCTCAGTGCCGGGGCTCGTACCCGGCGGGCGGCGGGGTATCGTCGGTTTCCAGAACCTCGTCCTGGTCATCGAAGAACGCTTCCTCACCGACGATCGACGGTGGAGCCTCCGTCTGGTTGACGGTCACCTCAGCCTTGGTGAACGATGGGCCGGAGCCCGCCGCACCACCGACGAGAGACGTGAGGACCGACAGGACCACGGCGGTCGCAGTGACCGAGACAATCTGCCCCCAGTCGAGGGTGAGGATGCCCGTCTGGTCGGTGCCGATCAGGGCGATCGCGGTCTGCGCGGCAGTCTTGAGTGCCCGCTCCCCGGTGGCGACCCAGAATTCCTTCGTTGCGTAGGTGCTCATCACTTCCCCTTGCTCTTGAGTCCCGAGACGACGACGTTCTCGACGCCCATGTTCTTGGCCCTGGTTTTCACGACCAGGCGCGCGCGTGGAGACTGGCCCTTGTACTGGTCGTACAGGTTCCACAGTCCCGTCATGGAGTACGGACCGTTCTCGCGTGCTGTCACGATCGCGAGCTCACGGGACACGGTGGTGGGCTTGCCCTTCTTGTACATGCACTCGGCGAGGAACACGTACGCGGTTTCTCCGGGCTTGAGGTCCACGACGTCGAACTTGATGGTCGCACCGAAATCGCAGGGTCCATCGGCGATGGTGTAGTGGCCGGTCTTGTCTTCGGTGCGCAGGTGTCGGGCGGACCAGTCGCCCTTGACTCCCTGCCGTTTCGTGTAGGTTTGGTCGATCCTGTCGGTCATGCCGAGGATTCCTTCCTCTGTGGTGGTTTCGGCTGGTGCGGTTCCGCCGGCGGCGAGGCGCACGACGGCGGGGATCTGCGCGATTCGTTTGCGGCCGGGGCAGACTTTCCCCGCGTACTTCGACCACTGGTATTTGGTGCCCATGTACTTACTGGGCAGGCCGTTCCGGGGAACACCCATCGCGTGATAGCCGACACCGCGTTCGGTGACGGACTTCATCTGCCGGATCGGGATGCCGTGTTCCTTGTGCGCCCAGGCGATGATCCGCGCCATTGCTCGGATCTGTGCCGGTGTCCACTCGGGCACGTTGTCCCCGGACGTGTTCCACTTCCCGAACGCCGGCCCGTGGTCCTCGGTCTCAATCGAGATGACGTAGGCGGACCCTCGGTAGTTCGCGTCCGCGCTGTAGGCAGTGTCCACCCACTGGTAGATGGTGCCGTCCGCGCCGACACCGAAGTGGGACTCGGTGCCCACGGTCCCGCCGCTGCGGAACATCGAGTCGGTGCCGCGCAGCGTCCCCACCATCGTGTGAAGACACACGCCCTGGTAGTCACGCATGCGGCCCTGTCGGGATTGGTTGGCGAGCCGCCGGTCGACGGCTCCAGGCATCATGGCCATTGGTCCTCCAATTGAGGCATGAGAAAAGCCCCGGGCTACGGGGCGTCGAGTGAGACGGGTTCGGGCGGCTCTGGCGGTTCGAGACCGTGTGCCCGGATGAAGTCGATGAGGCGGTACACATACCTGCGGAGCGCCCAATCGCTGACCTGCAGCTTGCGGATCTGCTCCCCCTGGGATTCGATCTTCGCGTCCTGCGCGGCGACCCTGGCCTCGAGTGCGCTGATCTTCGCGTCTGTCCGAGCCAGCTGCTCCTGGTAGTCGTCGATGAGGTTGTCCCTGGACTGCAGCTTGAGCTGGTCCTGCTGCACCCGGTTCGTGTCGCGGTTGGAGCGGCGGGTGAGGACCACACCCAGGTAGGTGGCGCCGACGCCGAGGAGACCGACGATTATGGTGGGGAGCCAATCAATCATCCTCACCCCCTCCGGTCAGTCCCACCTCCGGTGGGTCGATCAGTCGGACCACCACCAGGCAGGCGACGGCCTGCACGAGGTATCCGGCCGCGGCGTACCAGCCGAGGCCCGCGAAGCCTTGCGCACCCCAGGACACGGTGTAGGAGGTGGCCCAGAGTGCTGACATGACGGCGATGGGGATGAGTGGGATGACGTAGTGTCGGGTGACTGCCCCGCCGATCGCGTAGAGTCCCACCGCCAGCCATGCCCACCCCCACCAGTGGAGGGGCAGCACGTCGGTGATGAAACCCAAGCCGGGGCGGAGGGTGTCCATGCCCATGAGGATGAGACCCCGCAGTGCCGTATACAGGCCGAGGGTGAACACGAACACCTGTTTCGGTCCGGGGGAAGCGCGGCCGTGGGTGGCCCAGCGGATGAGTCGGTCAGGCATTGGGGCCTCCTGAGGGTACGACTAGGAGGGGTTACCTTGGAAGGCAACCCCTAGTAAGTGGGTGGGTTCAGCGCGGGTCGTTGACCATGTAACCGTCGAGGCCACGGTCGTGCGCCGCGTACTGCGCGGTGGTGACCTCATTACCCCACGCCCACACTTTCGCGCCCTGTTCGTGCGCTCTGCTGATGAGGTCGGGGGTGATGTTGAGAGTCTGCACGCCCACGGAGTGGA
The DNA here is from genome assembly GCF_003315415.1 of Brevibacterium sanguinis. Lineage (GTDB taxonomy): Bacteria > Actinomycetota > Actinomycetes > Actinomycetales > Brevibacteriaceae > Brevibacterium > Brevibacterium celere_A. The sequence continues at coordinate 380,502 of NZ_QNSB01000003.1, read as the reverse complement.
TGCCGGGGATGAGCTGCACGGTGGAGTAGTCCCCGAGCTGCAGCACGTGGAGGCCGGATTTCACGAGCCGCTTCACTGTGGCAGGGTCGAACGACTGTGCGATCACCTGCTGACGGTGCGGCCACACGGCTTCGATGAACGCGTTGACGAGCGCGGGGTCTTTCACCTCGATGACGAGCACCGTGTCCGTGCCCCCGTACTCAGTGAGGAGGTCGTTGAGGGTCGCGGCGGGTGCGGAGGTACCTCCGGTGGGGCTCTTGATCCTGAGAGCTGACCATTGTGCCGGGGTCATGTCGGCGACGCGGCCCGTCTCGCCGTTCGCGCTGATCTGGTCCACGGTGTCGTAGTGAGCGAGCACGAGCGTCCCATCCTTGAGTGCCCGCACGTCCGTCTCCAACGCGACACCGGGGCGGGCGGCGAGCGCGGCACGGAACGCAGTCATGGTGTTCTGCGGCCATACGTGCGACCCACCCCGGTGGGCGGCGAGGATGGGGTACTCGGCGTCAACGACGGGGCCGCTGGGTTTCGGGGCGCATGCGATTCCCGCGACGGTGGCGAGGATAAGGGACATGAGCACTCCTACAACTTGTAGTAACCGCACCTGTCGAGTGATACCCATGTCCTGTCGCCGCTCCCTCTGTACACACGAAATTGGGTCGGTGCGGCCTCGGGGCGGAACTCGCACCTCGTCACCGCGTCGATCCCGTTGACTGCGTTCGTCGTCACCCTATCCTGGCACGCCTGGGCGGGAATCGTGGCTGCGGGCAGTGTGAACAGGTCCGCCGAGAATCCGGTGATGTTGCCCGTGATCGCTCCACGCCACTCTACCTTTCCGTCCGGCCACACCCGGTAGGCGGGCGCGAAACCGAACGCCGCCGCCGTGAAACCGCTGGCGAAAGAGGTGATAGGAACCCAGGCTGGAACCGCCGATGACGTCATGGTCCCGTCCGGGTTGAACGTCAGCGGACCCCATGTTCCGGACCCGTCGCCGCGGACCACGAACCCGCCGAACGTCGATTTCACCTCGGCGGGCGTCGCGGCGGGGAACGTGTTCTCGGCTGGCGGGGCTGGGGTGGTCATGGCGAACGCCGCCGCGCTGGGCGCCAGACGGTACTTCGTGTTCAACGCCACTTCCACCTGGTGCAGCGCGGAGGGCGTCGGCTCCGTGGCGGACTGGCCCCAGTAGATGCGTGCCCCAGTCGCCCCCTGCGGGGCATCCGGGATCGACACCATCAGACCCGACCGGCGCGGCCACTGGAACTCCGCGACCGGTCCCACCCGAGTCTCATGCCCCGACCCATCCGTGTACGTGTAGCTGAGCCACCAGGGGTTGGTTTTGTTGCCGTGCTGCGCAGACTCGTAGCGGGTGATGACCCCCGAATCGTCGATGGTCCAGAACCTCGCCCCGTCCCAGCACAGCCCCTGAATGGAACCGAGTGCTGAGACGGTAAGGTCCGCGCCCGCCCACGTCCCGTCCGGGTTGAACACCTCGAGCTTCTGATTCGACTTCTTCCCGACCACGGCATACGTGGTGCCCCAGTCGGCGGCCCCCAGGTAGATGCCCGCAATGTCGGATTTGGTGCGGTCACTGCTGTTGGAGTGCTCGCTGATGAGCGCACCAGTGGTGGGATTGAATTTCCTCCACCTGAGCGCACCGAGGTCGTCGCACTGCGCGATGATGATGTTGGTGCCGTCTGTGCCGATGCCGGGACGGTACACGAGGCGGTTGGTGTCGGACCATCCGATCTGCGTGTACTCCCACTCCCCAACGTAGGCGCCGGTCGTCTCGTAGATGCGGACGAATGCCTTGTAGCGTAGGCCGGTCGACCAGTTGCTGTCGCCCTCGGATTTCTGGCCCAGGAGGTAGAGTCGGGTGCCGATCGCGGTGAGCCCGAACGACGCCCAGTATCTATTCGTCATTGGGATAGTCGCGGTCACATTGCCCGTGGCCGGGTCGATACCCTCCACTCGGTCACCCGCGTCAGTACCGGACACGTCCACGTACCGCCAGAACTTCCCATCCGCCCAGGCGAGACCGTACGGGGTCTCATCCTGACCGAGGGCGGGTGGGTGGACCTGCTCGTACCACGGCGAGATCGAGGCGGGTGAGGCCGGATCGGTGACGCCCGACCCGATGGTGAGCGACCCACCACCGGATTCGACAGTGGTGGCGGACCGTAGGGACACGTCACCGATCGCGGTCAGGGACCGAGCGGTGAAATCGGCATCGACGAACGCTTGGTCGCTGTCGGTGGGGAAGAATGCGCGCAACGAATCGTCGGAGCGGTGCGACTTGAAACCGCCGGGGTCGAGGACGATACGTGCACCGGTCCGACCCGTCTGGATGGTGGGCGCGGTGATGACTTTGCCGTCAATCGCATCCGCCGCGATCTGCTCAGCCCGCACGAGCACGAACTGCCCGAGTTTCGCCCACAGTTCCTCGGACGCGACGATCTTCGGGGCGGTCACGGACTCGTCGAGGATCGCGTTGGAGCCGATGAACTGCTCGGCCATAGCCATGCTAGCCACCACCACGTCGGTGAAGAGCTTCTGGATCGTCGCCTGGTCCATTGTGCCCGTACCCGCGACCAGGTTGCCGACCTCGAGTTCGATGAACTGCGCGGTGTCGGCGGCGATCTGCTCAGCTACCACCGTGCTCAAGGACGACGTGCCGGTGACGAACAGGTTCTTGATATCCGCCTGCTGGATCGAGGCAGTGGACGCGGCAATCTTCTGCACCACAGCCTCAGCGATCGCGGCGACACCCGCTTTGAGGTTGGACACGTTCATCACGTCAGCGGCCAGATGCGGAGTCTGGATGCCCTCCGGCTCTATGAACGTGCCTCCGACAGCGAGGGCGAGTTCAGCACCCACCCAGTGCGTTTCCCCCGGCTGATTGGTTCGCATGCGAGGGATGATGTACGCCGCATCATCAGGCAAGGTGATGCTGATGCTCAGAGTTTGAGGCTGGGCGGTGAGACGGATAGCGGGTGTTCGGACCTCACCGCCATACGTGGTGTCGGCTTTGTACCAGACCAGGGCGAGCTTCGCATCGAGGTTCGCCACGTCCGTGTACCCGCGCACCCGGAACGTCCACGTGCCCCCGGAAACTGCGAACCGGTCCGACACTCCCCCCGTGAACGGTGCGGGGGCCAGTCGGAGGATGAACCGCTCAACGCCAGGGTCAGCGGTGGTGCGGTTGTGCAGCAGGTGGTTGGGGACGCCACGAGTGGAGTCCGGGGCACCGATGGTAAGTGTTCCGGCACCGAACGACGAGTCATTCGAGTGTGGTGCGACACCCGCCCCGGAGAGGACTTGCGCCCAGGGGATGATGTTGCGCCCCGCACCGACGAGCACCTTGTCAGCGGCGATCGCCCCAGCTCGGATACGGTTCGCCACATCGAGGAACCCGGTGTTGATGCTCGCGGCATCCACGTTGACGAGGACCGACCCGTCCGTGGTGTGCTTCACCCACACGTTGCCGTTCCACCGCCACTCACCGATCTTCCGCCCACCCGAACCGAACGAGGACACTTTCACCCACGTCGCATCCAGCGGACCAGTGAACACCACTGGCGGGTCGGACAGGGACCATGTGAGCTTCTTGTCGATCGAGGTGATGAGAGACGCTTCCACCGTGTCGATCTCCGACATGGCCGCGTCGATAGCCTGCTGACGGGCGGTGCTGATCTGACCGGGGATTCCATCGAGTTCCTGCTCGGCGGCAGTGATCTTGCCCTCAGCCGTGACCAGTCGCCCCTCGGCCGCATCCAAATCCTGCCGGAGCGCCGGGAGGGTTGTGGAGTCCAGTTCGGTCAGGGTGGTGCGCAGAGACGACAGTTCCGCATCCGCCGCATCCAACTTCTCGCCGAGGGTTTCCTGACCCTCCACCAGCATGGCGCGGGCGTTGTCGATCCGGGTTTGCGCGGCATCGATCTCCGCGAGCACAATATCCCCATACCCCGGAACCTCCACCGTGACAGGGTCGGACGGGGCAGACATTTTCCCCGCCTGCGACCACGCCACCAGGCAGACAGTCCAGGGGCCCTTCTCGACACCGATGGTGACCTCGCCACCGGAAGCCGCGACCACGGACCCGCGAGCAGTCGCCCGCGACGGAATGAACGCCGGGTCTGTCGATGCGTGGATCTCGGTGCGCGACCAATCAGCGTTCGCCACCAGGGCATCAACGAACCCACCGTCCCAGCGGACAATGAGGGCGCCATGATCCATGGATACCTCGGGAGTCGTCGGCGTGGCAGGAGTGGGGCCAGAGATGACGTTGATCGTGTTCGAGCCGTCATCCTGCCCACCGACAATCGCCGCAACACTACCGTCAGGGTTCTTGAACGTGACGTTCCCGCCGTCCTCGACGGATGTGTAGTCCAGCTGCGGACCGCGACGAGAAACAACCTCACGCTTGAGATTCGCGAGCTCTTTCGCCAGTCGTTTCAGTTCACGCTCAGCAGCAGACATACAGTCCTCCTAGACTTTTTGCAGGGTCAGACTCATCTGGTCCTTGTCGCAGTCCCACCGCTCGGTGACGATGCGGCACCACATGTCCTGCCGCCCCAACCAACCGGCAGGGATGGTGACGAGCACTTCATCCCCGAGTTCCCACGTCCCGAACCTTGCGAGACCGTGATCAATGACAGTGATTTCCGTGATGTCGGGGTCGCCCATGCGGTATTTGAGTTCGGATGCGGCGAGCTTCTCCGCAGCCGAGTTGGAGCGTTTCGATTTATCCGCGATCACCACGGCACGACGCAGACGGTCGGTGACTCGAGTGGCGGTGCCTTTGCGCATCTTGGACGACTCCCCTGAGCCGAGACACAACACCTCGTTCGCGTAGTCCTCACCCGCGCGGTCAATGTTCGGGTGACTGATAACGTTCACGCCGACAACGAATCTCGCTTTACGGCGGACACCGATTTTTGGGGTGCCGATGCGCAGGAACGACGTGAACGAGTTCCGGTCGTCCGCCCAGGCATGTTCCATCCGGTAGTCGAACGGCGTGTACTCTGCGAGGTCGTCGATCTCTTTCCCGCAGTCGTCGGTTTTCCACCAGGCGAGCACATACGGTCCCGCCTCGAACTCCACCGACTCACCCTCCGATGTTTCGAACGACACGTCGCGTTCCTCAGTGCCGATCGTGGCCGAGGAAGTAGTGTCATCCACCGCCACACCCAAATCCCCTTGGGGTCGGGATTGCAGGTGGTCCCAGATTTTGCGCACCATGTCAATCGGATCAACCCGGATGCCTTTGAACTCGTCCACGAACGGCAGCCCTGTCGGGTAGCCGGCGAAGCCGATACCGTCGATGGTCATCACCTGCTCATCGACCGGGGAATCCCGGACGATCGACACACCCTGAATAACCCCGTCGCGTTCGGAGACGATGACCGACTTCCAGTTGGCAATCAGAGTTTCCCCGTCCCGCATCAAGCGGGGGATCTCCGGCTGCAACGACCCACCAAACACGGACGGGCCAGACAGGTCACGAGTGACCGTCGCACCAGTGATCGGGATATCCCAGGCAACAGGGGTGATCTGCCCGTCACCGACCGCCTGAAACAGGTGGTGTTTCCAGCCGCGTTTCATCAGTTAAAGCCCTGCCAGTTGGCGGGTTCCTGCGTAAACTCGAGCTTCATCCCGAGCCCACTCATGGAATCCATTGAGGCCGTCGAGGTTTGCGCGGAGGTGCTAGACGAGTTCGCACCCTTGAAGATGAACTGAATTGTCTTGCCGCGGTACTTCGCCGGGATTGCCCCAACGTCCATGAGCATCCAATTGGTGCGCATGGTTGCGGAGTTCTCCGGCTGGTCCCACATGAACTTCTGAGTCGCGTACTCGTAGTCCTGTGACCCCGGCCACGTTCCTGCACGCCACTCGTCGCCGTACTCAACCCAAAACGAACCCCAACCGCGCTTCGCGCCGTCGTAACGCACGCTCATCCACCGGGCATCGATGATGACACTCCGCGCCCACTCTGGGACAAGGACCGTGCCGCCGTTGTTGTACCCGCCACCGCCGGGGAAATACTCACCCCGAGGCTCACGGGCAAGGAGAGCGTTGGCGGCCGTGCCATCGGCCGCGACACGAGGGCGGGCGAGGGTGCGGGGTTTGCGTTGCGGCTGCGCGAGCTTGCGCATGTCCGTGATCATTGCCCCAGTAATCGTCGCCGTAGATGCCGGGACGACGACCTTCGCCAGGTACTCTGTCGGCTTCGTGACGAGAGTGCTCGAGATGCACCGCAGAAACGAGTAAGGGCCGGCGAGTTTGTCCGCCGGAGTTGGCCCACCGAACTGTGGATCTTCGATCTGCGCGACGATGTACCAGGTTTTCGCGCCAGTCGAATCCGATGCCGGAACGGACACCAGAGTCTCCGTCGCATTGCGGAACGAATAAGTTTGCCCCGCGCCGCCCGTGTAGACGTTCTCAATGAGAGCCCCACCGGGAGCGACACGCACCTGACCAGACGGTGTGGGGGTAGCCTGCACCAGGAGAGAATCAGGATGACTCACACCCGCGGCGCCGGTCACTGAATCATGGAGGGACTGCCGTGCAACATCAGCCGAATGTTTCGCGCCGTGAACGGCCCAAGGAACTGGATCAACTGCCATGTGTGCCTCCTAGAAGCCGTTGACGGCATCCGACCACGACACATCCACGGATGCGGTGTTGGTCGAATCCCTGCCCGAAAACACGACCTCCTGAGCACCAGGAGCGAGTCGGGCCGAAAGGTCAGATTGGTAAGTGAGGGTGTCCGCAAACGACGCACCATCGGATTCCCGAGTGACAGTGTTCGCGAGAGTGTCCACGATGATCGTCTGGTCGTAGGGGATCGTGGTTTCGAGACCGATCTCCCACCCGCCGACAGTCGAAGTCACAGCCGGGTCGATCACCGGGCCGTGAAACGCGACCCGGAACGGGACGGGGACGAGGGAGTCGTTGACGATCTGCCCCTGCCGTTGCGTCTGCTCCCCCTCGAAGAAGAACGGGGCAATGGCAGGGAACTCGAGCCCCAGTGATTGGTTGGGTAGGATTGAGATGTGGATGTTGTTCGAGAAGCCGTTCAGGTCGAAAATGAGATCCGTCAGAGGGACGAACTCGAGGGTTGCGCCCTGACCCCCCGCCCTGTACCCGGCAGTGCCGAGCTCAGGCGTGAACTTTCTCGGGCGACCGTAGATCACGCCCTCAACGCCCTCGAGGACCAGTTTCAGGTACGTGTACGCGCCCGGATCGTCACGATGCTCAGACCACCGCCACGCGGCAGCCAAGCCCCGCAGGTTCTCGCGAGCCTCAGCCGCTGTGCCGGCGGTGGAATGGGCGGTGATGATCACGGTTCCCGGGTTCGCGTAATCGCGACCGAAAATCCTGCCATCACCGCCCGGACGGTCCACGTCCTGCGTCCGCCAATCCAGCGTCCCGAGGTCAAGTTTCCGGGCGAAGAAATCGTCATTGACGGAGAACCTGTACCCGTTCATCTCGGCCCAGAAAACCTCACCGGCCATACTTGCCTCCCGAGAATTGGCGGTTCATCTCGTACCGCAGATCGGAGATGATCTTGTCGTCGGACTGACGGCCATCGATGTGGAAGTGGAAGATCGGCGCACCCCCACCAGACAGCATCGAAAGCTGGTCCTGCGTGAACACCGCCTCCGGCTTCCCGGTCGCGTTGAGGACAGTGGTGAGTCCCGGCTGCAACCATCCGCCCGTGTCGTACAGGGTCGGGTTCACTGCACCGCCGTCCTTGTAGTAACGGTGGGACTGCCAGAACGCCATCGCTTTACCGAGACCCCCGTAACGATCGTCGGTGTATTTCACGATCGCGTCGAGCTGGTCCCACACGCCGAACTTCGACATGGGGGCCGAACCAAGGTACTGGCGAGATGTCGCATTGATGAACTGGCCCAAACCACTAGCCGTGGATCGAGGATTTTTCGCTTTCGGATTCCACGAGGATTCGTGACCAACGATGAAATCGAGAGCCTTCCACCGTGCACCGTCAAGCGGCCAGCCCTTCGAGGTTGCCCACGCCATGCCCTTGCCGCGGGCAATTCCCTTGCCCACATATTCGGTGGTGAAGTCGGCGACATCCCCAGCCCAGTCAACGAACTTCGAAATGTTGTCCGTGATCCATTTGATGGGCATTTCGATGATCTTCTTCGCGCCGGACCCGATGAGGCCACCGAACGGGGAATCACCAACGCCCGCCGCAACTTTCTCGATAAGATCCTTGAACGGTTGAGTGATGAAATCGAGGGACAAACCGCCCTCGCCACCGCCACCAGATCCGACTTTTCCTCCACCGGAAGTGTCGAAATGCGCGTGATTAAAATGCCCGGCAGCTCGCCAGATAACTCCGATTCCCTTGAACAGGGACCGGAATTCCGGCATCCACTTATCGAAGAACCTTTTCTCAGTGGCGTTCTCTCCACCCGGACCATAATTAGCGTCGAACGCCTGACCCGAGTAATGGAGCGAGTTGGGCGAATGTCGCCCAACTCTCTGACCCCACGCCCCGAATTCTGTGATCCTTGCGCCCTTGGCCTGCCACCAGCGGGCAGCATCCGACAGGGTGCCGCCAGACGCGAAACCGGGGACAAGGCTGCCCCGCAAGGCGGCACGGCGCATGGCGTAAATAGCACCATGACCGCCAGCAGCGCGGACCTCTTTCGCAGTCCACACATGCTCGTTGCGGGACAGTCGTGCAGGAATCGAGTCGGAGGTTTCCGTCCCCGGTCCCCACACCTTGCCGCCCGATGCGAAACCGAGTTTGATTTTGTCAACCTCGTCCGCGCCGAACTTCTTGGCGATCGTGTTCCAGCCGCCAATGATTCCGTCGTTGATGATCTTGTTGATGACGAACTCAACCGGTTTACGTGCAACCTCTTTGAGTTTGTCCCACGCTTTACCGATCGCGTCAGTACCAGATTCAAACGCTTTCGGGACAGTGTTCTTGATCGCGTCCTTGAGTGGCGTGAAAATCTTGTCACGAATGAACGTCCACACCGTGTCAATCGCGGATTTGATACCATTCCACGCTGGCGTGATGATCGTGTCTTTGAACCATGTGAAAATTGGTGCAAGAGTATCCCGAACGTACGCGATCATAGGAGCGAGGATGTACGTTTTGATGAACGTCCACGCCGTGTTGATCGCGGTTTTAATGCCCTCCCAGACCGGTTTGATGATCGTGTTATACAACCATGTGAAAATGGGCGCGAGAACATCGCGGACGAACGTGACAATCGCCTGGAAAATGATCTTCGCAATCGCCCAGAACACTTGGATCGCGCTCTTGATGAACTGGAACGCGATCTTCACGATCTGCCAAAGGAAGTTGAACACAGGCGCGAGGACTGTGCGCACGAACGTCACCACGGCACGGAAAATCGCGGAGGCGATCGACCAGAAGACTGCTATCGCAATCCTGATGCCGGTAAACACGGGCAGGATGATGTTGCGGTACAGCCAGCTGAAAATCGTTCCCAGCGCGTTGATGACGGCCTGGATGACTGGCGCAACATAGGTTTGGAACCACGCCACCACAGCAGCAACTGCGATTTTGATGCCGTTCCATACCGGGACGAGAACGTTCTGCCACAACCACACGAACGCGGGGGCGAGAATGTTCTGCACGAACCACACGAGGCCCGTGATCACGGCGGTCACGATCTTGATTGCCGTCACCAGGATCACGGACAGGACGTTGATGAGAACCCGAATGATCGGCATCAAGAAATTGATCGCCGTCACCAGGATCGTACCCACGATCTGTGCGAGGAACGCCACGATCGTTCCGACCAGTCGGATGATCGGAGCCAGAGCCATGAACAGGCCCATCAGCGGCGGAAGCAGAGACATGACGAGGCCCATCACGATGTTCGTGATCGGTATGAGAGCGGTGAACAGGCTAGTGAAAACCTGGATGACAACCTGAATGATGGGCGCCATGGTCTGCAGCACGACAGAGAGGATCGGCCCGAGCATCTGCGCCAGCATCACAACCAGCGGAATCACCGCGCCCAGAACGTTGAAGAACGCTTGCCCGAGGACGTTAAGGATCTGCCCCCAAAGAGGCATGATCGCTTGGAGTGCAGTCGACAGCGCCCCGCCGATGGTGCCTGCGATCTGCCCAAACGCCTGCGCAAGAATGGGAAGTGACGGCTGCAGGATCTTGAAGGCCGCGCCCAGCGGGGAGAGATTAGACCACAACTCGCCCGCTGCAGGAGCCATCGCCATGAACCCATCGACGAGGGGTTTGAACACGGCACCGACGGCCGCCCAGTCAATGCCGTTCAGCCAATCACCAAAAGCGGCCATGACCGGCCGGAGAGCGAGCTCAATGGAATCAAGGAGCGCGGTCAGTTGACCGATACCGCCCTTCGCTCCATCCATAAACGGAGACAGCAGGGTTCCGCCGAGACGACCCATGGCCGCACCAAGGTTGCTCATTGCCCCGGAGAATGTCTCCCCGGAGCGCTGAGCGGCACCTCCGACCAGATCCTCCATGACGGTCGCGAAATCCTGGAACGAGACCTTCCCCTCGGAGACCATTTTCGAGGCCTCTTCGCGGGACACGTTGTAGTGGTCTGCGAGGGCGGGGAGGATGCCGATCTGACGCTCGAGAAGCTGCGCCATAACTTCGCCGTCGAGCTTCCCCTTCGCGGCGACCTTGCCGAAAATCGCGCCCATTTCGTCAAGGGTCGAACCACCGATGAACGCCGCATCCGCGACGAGCGTCAGGGAGTCGGTCATCTGCTGACCGGCTTTCACGCCAGCACCGGAGAGGATCGCCGCGACACCAGCCGCCTCATCCAGGCCGAACGCCGTCCCCTTGACAGCCTTCGTGGCCGAGTCCATCAGGGAGGCAATGGATTCCGCAGAATGGCCGAGGCCGCGAAGCTTGGCCTCCGCAGTGTCAATAGCCTCGAGGCGGCCGAAACCTTTAGTGAGGGCCGTTCCGAATGCGGCACCAATACCAACCGCGGCACCAACCGCACCAGCCTTGGCTACAGCCCCGAGCCCCTTGGAGAACCGCCCGCCAGACCTCTTCCCAGTCTGGTCGAACTCGGATTCGACGCCCTGCAGGCCCTTCTTCGTTTCCTTGTGGATGCCTCTGAGGTCCGGGATGATCTCGACGTACGCTTTACCAATAGCCATGGAACCTCCCGGCAGCAGTGGCGCGTCAGGTCGCCGGACGTATAAGGTTGTGATCGCCGTCCCTTACTGGCGGCTCACCCCCGGTCGCTCTCGGCGTCCGGGGGTGTTACATGTTCGTGACCCGCTTCGGGGTAAAGGGGACTACTCTTGGAGAGTCCGCAAAGCTAGTAAGGAGCTTGAAATGTCAAATGGCTATGGCCCGGCCCTACCGCCGAAAGACGGGGGGATTGCCCTGGTTCTCGCCCTCGTTGGTTTCGTCGCGATCGCAGGGTTGCAGTACTTCTATATCGGCAAGATCGGCAAGGGAGTTTTGTTCCTACTGACCGTCGGATTCCTGGGAGTCGGCACCCTGTATTCGTGCTTCACCATCCAGGGCGAGACGAAACAGATCAACGCTCAACGCGCAGTCGGGATCTCCTGAGAAAAGCGGCCAGCAATGATGCTGGCCGCTTTCCTTATGACGCCCACGGCGTGAAGCGTTCGATGATGGAATTCGCCCGAGCGTTCCGCCTCGATGCGCGCTCAGCCTCGATCGCCGAGCGGAGCTTCGGGAGAGGTCGAGGTTTCCGTTTCGACTTCTTCCCCCGCAACTGCTGATCGGCGCGAACCGCGAGCTCATCCAATAGCCGTTCGAGGCGTTGCACAGCGATGATGACGGGACTGTACTCGTCGATCTCCCACTCGAACTCCGGGGTCGGGTCACCGTTCTTCTCGGCCTCTTCCTCCCGGTCGACGATCGCTTTCGCAACCTCGGGATCGTTGAGGACCGCTTTACGGTAACGGGAGTTGCGGGGCAGCCCGTCCAGGAGGTCAAGGATTCGGACCCCCTGGCGGGTGCGCCACATCTGGTGCAGATCGACTCCGTAAACCTGCTGGAAGTCCGCCCTAATCTCGGCGCGGAATCTTCCGCACTGGTTTAGGAGTCGTCGGATTCCCCCGGCTCACCGACAAGCGCAGTCATCACCGGGACGAGCTTGTCACCGATCGCCTTCACCTGCCAGACAGAAGGTTTCTTCGCCCAAAAATCCTTCGCCTGGTCGCCCAGGAGAAGATCAATGACGGGGCGAGGAGAGTCCGTCTGATGGTAGGCGGTCATCGCCTTCTCCATCGCGTCGAAGGAGAGTTCCGCGAGATCCACGGTCTCGAAGTTCTTCCCCCGGAATGGGAACCGATACGGCCGCGCCTCCTCGGGGAGGTCGAGCTTGTCGAGGCTGAAATCGATCTGAACGGAGTCGTTCTTTGCCATGTCAGGTGTTTCCTTTCGTTACTTCTCTTCGGTGTACCCGTGCGCCTGCAGCTGGTAAGCCTCAGACGGGATCGTGGTGGTGATGGTGTGATCGCCCTTCCGCAAGACGAATCGCCTGGACGAATGAACCTTCTCCGGCTGAGCCGACCGGTTCTCAGCGACGGTCGGGGTGACGACAAGGGTGCCCTTGTCGTGTGTCTCTTCGGGGGTCTTTGGCATGACATCTCCTAGCCAGGTGTGAGGTGAGTCCGGGCCGTGCGTACACCTGACGAAACGCACGGCCCAGACAATCAGGGAGTCGGCGTGTAGGCAGGGAAGCCCATATCCTCGAGCGCCTTGATCGCGCCGGGACCGCCGATGAAGTTGCGCACCGAGTACCCCAGAACAGGGTCAGGGAACGCCGTGTAGGTGAGTTCGTACTGCAGTGCGTCCGACGCGGACCACGACATGTCACCAATCTCAGTGACCTTGCAGTACGGGTACTCTTTGATGAGGAACCACTCCTGGTCGCCGGCCCCATCAGAACCGATGTTGACCATGCGGACATGCTTCTGCACCGGCAGTTCCGGCTCAATGAACTCGATCTCACCGTTCGCGCCAGGAGTGATGCCGGACAGGTCCACGCCGAGCGCCTGCTCGAGGGTTTCCTTCCGGGTCTCGAGGAACGTCGCCTGCATCGTCCGCTGAGCGGAAGTGATGTCGATGCGGACCGGGGACGTGTAACCGTGCCCCTCAACCTCTTCCGAATCCTGGTCGGCGGCGAAATTGTAGCCGTCGTCCTTGCCGACGATACCCATCGGCAGGAACCCGACCGGCGCAGCGGCGAGAGCCCCACCAGTGGTGAAGTAGGTCTCGGGGAGAGTGGTGGTCAGCGGAGCAATGAAGCTCACACTGTTGAGAATCTTGCGGATCAGAGACGCATTGTGCGCTCCGTTTTTCAGCTCGGCCATAGTGGCCATGGATGCCTCCTGAAAGGAAAAGGCACCCCAGAAAAGGAGTGCCTGAGAAGAATTTGCGGATCAGATGCAGCGAGTGTCAACGAACACGCTGGACGTGTACATGACCACCTGCTCCGTGTACGGGATTTCCCGCAGGTTCGTTTCACGCCTCACACTGTCGATCATCCCCACACTGGTTTGGTGAGGGGCGTTCATGAGGTGGGCCTCGATAGTGCGGGCGAGATCCTCACAGTCATTCATGTCCTGGTGGTAGTACTCGAGCTGGACACGGTGAGTCGCCAGATAGTCGCCGTCGTTCTGCTCGGCTTTGACGAGGATCGCGGGAAGATGCTCCTGAAAATCTGATTGCAGACGGGAATACGCGATGCCGGGCTGAAGACTTTCGATGATCTCCACGAGAGCTTTCCGCACATTAGGGTGAATCATGTGATCTCCATCCCGTCAATGGCCTGGATCGCGGAATACAGGGCACGCGATTTGCCGCCGAAAATGCGTTCCAAACGGTGATCGTTGTACACTATCGCACCCGCTCGCTTTTCACCAGTCGTCGCCATGGTCACGTCTGCCCGTTCCGTTCCGAATGAGTTCCGGTACGATGTGGCCTGCCGGGCTGATGCGCTCGGGAGCGGAACTGCGCGAGCCGCTGCTTCCACGGCTTTACCCGCCTGATAGCAGGCGTTGCCCACACCATCAGACTGTGCAAGCTCACGGACACCGTTGCGGTTGGGGGTGTATTTGAGTTTCCCCATCACGCACCTTTCGACAGCTCAGTGACAGAACCGGCCTTCTCCCCCGTGTAAGGGTTAAGCCAGTTCTGCGGGTCACCCACGACTGTCCATTCGCCGCCGAACGGATCGGGGAGGATCACACGATCGGTTTCCCGAAAGTCCACCCCGAATGGGCCGAACAGTTCGCCTTTCGTGTGCACATCAGTGCGGTACTGGTTGTTCTCAGACGTAACACCGGGCGCGAAAGCGAATCCGGTCAAATCGGTCCTAGTCTCAGGAACGCGCGTCCCGTCCTTGCCGATATAACCGCCCCGGATGCGGGTGACCGTGAGGGAGTGCTGAAATCTCACGGCCACCCCTTAGGGATCGTGGAAATCGTGAAAGCCTTCTTCGTCATCGTCCGCCCGGACAGTGCAACCCGGTCAGCGTCCGACAAATACAGCTCCCCCGGCTCATCCCCACCGTGGGTGATGGTGGACCCGACGGCGAACGGGCCGGTCGTGGACGAGGTGGTGCGTATCCCTTCCGGGTTGCGGAAGAAACGGATTACCACCCCAGCAACAATGCGCCGCACAGTCTCCACGCGGAGATTCCCTGCCGCGATGCGGTCCCCAATATCCGGGTATCCGGTGAGCACCAGATCCTCAGCGTCTGTGATTTTCGTTTCGATCTGAGCGTCAGTGCCAGGGAAATCGCCGGGAAGAACCCAACGGTCCTTCACGTCACTTGGAGTCACCCACTGGCCCATCAGGATCTCCCTTCCGGTGGCGTGCCGGGGCGAGGAGACGAGAATCAACCTTCACCCCGGCAGGCACGGTGTCACCGGCCATCAGAATCTTCCCCGCGACCATGACCGACCCCTCAAGGTCGTTCCTGATCTTCGGCATATCAGAGCACGGTCGCGGCGAGAGTCAGATCCGGGTTGCCGAGGATCGGCAGGGCGATCGCGTTCGCCCGAATCCACTTCACGTTCGGATCATCCTGGTCGTAAGCGCCAACCACGAGACCCGGCAGCTCGACGTTCGCCGGCATCTTGTACCGAGGATCGGTCGCCTCAACGGTCGTACCCCACGGGGTAGCACCCGCACCGTTGGTCGACGCGAGGACTGCCACGTTATCCGGGATCAGACGGCGGCCAGCGAACTGTCGATCGTTGACGGTGATCGGAGGGAACCCATTGCCGACGAGGATTTCGCTGGCGTTCGACTGCGTGAACACGGGACCAGGATTGGTCAGGCCCGCATAGATCGCCTTCGTCAGTGCGACAGCGGCCTTCCGCGACATGATCAGACGATCAGGGGCTTCCCCGTTCGCGTCAGAGTATGCGGTCACCCACTGCTCAATGTCGCTCAGAGGATCGGGGCTCGCGCCTCCCCACGGGTTCGCGGCAGTGACAGTGAAATCGGCACGTCGCCCGAAGTCGACCGTCTGCTTGAACTCGTTCTCGTTGATCGCGAGACGGCCGGTGGCGAGCGCTTCACCGCGGAGGAGTGCAACGCGGTTCACGGTCGCCTTCGCCACCTCAGCGGCCTTCCGCTCCGCAGCGGCCTGAACGGTCTCAGGAGAGTTGCGAGCAGACTTGCGGATCTGCTCATACTCACCAAACAGTTTCTTCAGGCCAACCGGGGCGAGCTTCGCAATGCGAGTTCCCTCCCCCGCCTGGTCGCCGATCGGCGTTTCAGTGTCGAAGGCGCGGTACTCAGCGACCTCATTGAGGCGCTCACCCTGGTTCCATTCGAACACAACGTCATCGACGCCGACGTTCGGGAAAATGTCGGCAAGGAGCCCGTCGCCGTCGTAGCGGTCGACGATCTCGCGGGCGAACACGGTCAGTGTCGCGGGCTTGATAATGTCATCCCAAAGAGCCATTTTCTGCACCTACCTTTCAGGAGTCCGAGACGAACGCGAACCGACCCTTGTCGGTAGGCGGGGTGAAAGCGACCGGGAGGCGGTCGACGCGGATACGACCACGATCAAGAATCGCGGTGGGGGTGTCACGGCCCTCACGGATCGCGGTGTCGTGGAGGACGAAACCGGCGAGAGTGTTCGTCGCGGAGTCGTAGGCGACGTACTCGCCTGCAACCTCGGCGACGGGAGTGCCGGAACGGACAACGCCCGTGAACCCCGCCAGGGTTCCAGTTCGGGCGGTAGCAACACCTTCACGCGATCCGAGCCAGGACAGCTTGGAACCGGTGACAGGAGTGCCATCGTAAGGCTGAAGATCAACCATGGATTTCTCCTAAATTTTGTACTTGGCAGCTCTTTCTTTCGCGAGCTGAATATCGTCAGCGGAAGCAGTGGGGTCGCCGGTGCCAGCGGTGGGAACATAGCCTCGAGGGGAAAGCTTTTCGAGGTCCGAGAGGAACTCGTCAGCCGACTTCTTGAGCTCTTCCTCGGTGTCGCCGGTCAAATACCGGGACGGGACGCCCTTGGTGGATGCGATTCGCTCCACCAGAACAGCGCGTTCTGCCTCGGTCTTGGCTCTCTCGATTTCCTCGGCGCGTTTCTCAGCGGCTTCGGCGCGTGCGATCGCTTTCTCGAGGTCCGACTGATTAGCGGCCTCGATTTCATCGAGTTTCGCGGCCCGAGCCTTGATTTCGTCATAGTCGGAGTATTTGGCACGTTCCCGAGCCAGACGTTCCTGGACGATTCGGTTCAGGTCGTCCTGCGATTCGATCGGCTTGAACTCCGGCTTCGCTTCCGTTTTGTCTCCCGCAACTGCGGTATCGTCCACGTTCAAGTCACCCATTACAGACCTCCCATCCGAGGGGCACCAAGGATCGTGTCGGTGCCGCCCGCTTCCACCTCGAAAGCCCTCCGGGTGAACCAGATCGCATCGTCAGGAGAAAACCCCTGATCCTGAAGCTCCTTGTAGAAGTCGGCGTAGGTCTCAGCTAATGATTTTGACTCGGACATGACTTTCCTTTCCCCTGCAGGCGGCAGGTGCGCATAAGACCGCCCATAACGGAGGGCGTTAACCGCATTGGCGGGAGACCCGCGCAAAGACATTGGGGAGGCTACAACTCGCCTCGGAGATAGGTTTCGTACAGACCCTTCACGTCATACGGAAGGTCGTCATCGGATTTCGCGACAGTGGGGTCGCACCGGCAGTCATCGTGGAAGTCGTTGCCCTCACCGCCCGCGGAACGTTCCGTGGCATACACGGCACCTCGAGAGGACAGCATGAGACACCACTTGCACGCCCCAGCCTCAGGAACCCGCGCATAACCCCATCCGGGAGCGGATCGAGTGGATTCGTACACCGTGGAGCGGCCGTATTGGAGCATGTGCCTCGACCCCGAGGTGAGGAAACCGTTCAGCGCACCATTCGGGTTGTTGTCGTACAATCCCCCGGCGAAGAACCTCACCGATGCCTGCACCGCCTCGTCCGGGATCGGTTCAGCAAGAACCGCACTAAGCCCGGTAAGCCCCTCAAAGTACTCGGCCCCAACAACGGCGGCAGCTCCCCCATACCGCCCCACAAGGGATGGCGTTGCTTCGAGAAACGCATCCCGGATCGTGTCAGGAGATGAACCCTTGACGCGAGACCATAAAATCCTGATATCGCGTTTCAGGAACCGTTCGAGCTCTTCCTGTGCGAGGCGGAAACGGACGACATCACTTTTCGTTGCCACCCGAATCCTCCTCGGCCTCACGAATCGTCACCGGTTGTCCTGGGTAGAACTCCATTGGCGGCAAGCCCGCGGCTTCCACTGCCGAATCAGGTTTCACACCGGCACGGATCAACGTGCCGAACGCCGTGATCCTCTTCGCCAACTCGTCTACGTCACTCTCGGGGGGGGGTATCTGGGGTTTCGGCCTGACCGACCAGCCGTTCGATCACGCTCGAGCCCGCAGCCCTGCGGTTCTCCTCGGCAATGCGGCGAGCATCCTCGGCGGTGATCGGCAGCTGCGCCAAAGTGGCCTCAGTGCCGGGTTGGAAATTCCCCGACCCGACCTGCTGTGCCACGAACTGCGACTGCTCCACCACACTCTTGTAGCGGGGGTCCACCCATCGGGCTTTCAAGCCCCTCAGGTCTTTCCGCGCCGCTTCGTCAAGGTCACCGTGGCGGAGTGTGAGAACATCCAGCGCCAACTGTTCGCGCCCCGCCCCGAGGAACGGGAACTGGTTCCGTGTGACACGCACAAGATCAATCTCATGCGCCTCCACAGCCTCAGCAGAGGTGGGGTTGGAATCCTGCATCACACCCAGATACGAGAGGGGGATAGTCGTTTCCCCAGACACCATCTGCGCTATCGTGCGCAACTGATCCGAATGTGGTTGCATCGACATTTGCGGGAGACTGTGAAGCTCAACCCGGCTCCGCTCCCCAGTGATCTCGTCCTCTTCATCCGGGACAGCCCACACGGAACCCATGATCGCGGCCCATGCTGGACGGATGTTCCCGTCCTGATCCATGAACACTGACTCATCGGCCCCCAGCGCGGCAAGGCGCGGGGCGGAATAGAACTCAGCCGAGACTTCCTGCCGGAGTAGAACCCTCACCGCCCCATCCGTGAACCCCATCAGAGGTCGAGTGACAGCGGAACTACCGAACGGCTTCTCCACCGACCACCCGTAAACATAAGGGGTGCACAGGACTCGTTTCGTGCCGGTCGGATACGCAGCGAGAACGCGCCAATCCCCACTGGTTCGCTCGCACTCCACGACTGAACCAGGTTTGTAAAAGTTCAGGCGCGTGTTGTCCAGAATTTCAACCGCATACTTGGTCTGCCTCGATCGAGGGTCAACGATCGCGGAGGCACTTAGCGCCGTTCGCACAGTCATAAGCTCAGCCGGCTCACCAACCGACTCGTCACCTCGAGTGGTGAACACGAACGACACGCCATGCTTCACCGCCGCGTCAATAGCCAGCCGCTCAACGACTTCCCCCTGATTTGAGAAGAACACGTCATCGAGGTCATCCATGAGGGGTGTTTCAACCCTGGCCGAGAACCCGTCAGGGACCAGCCGAGACGACTTCACTTCACACGTTTTGCGCGGCCACCCCACCGCCAGCTGCAGAGACTCCATCCCCGGGGGAATGGAGAACCCCATCTTCGTCAGAACCCGCTCACCCTCCACATACTCCGAGCGGAGCTCATTACGTGCTTTCCGGTCAGCGATTCTTCGCCAGAGAGTCTCAACAACCTTACGGTCGTCCTCTTTCAGGGAAACCATGACACCTCCTAGGCGAACACAGACCCGCGTCGGCGAGGCTTCTTCTCAGTCGGACGGCGCTTCTGAGCACCAAGAGCGGCAAGGACCGTGGCCACCAGCGGGGAAATATCGGACACGGTGGACTGACGAGTCAGCTTCCACAGGTTGTCCCCGAGGAACTTCTTCTTCGCCGCATCCACCGCAGCGTTCAATTCCGGCTGCGACGAGTGAGCCACAAGGCTCTGCTCGGTCAGATCGAACAGTGTGCCGCACGCGGCCGCATATTCTCGGTCGCCCACGAAAACCACGCGAACGCGGTGGCGGCGAAACTCTTCAACTAGGGCTTGAGCTGCACCGGAACCGAGGGCGAACACGCCCGCTCGAGACCCTTTCGCGGCCTGCCGTTCAACCATCGCCCGGATGGTCTCAGCCACCCACTCGGTCCCATCGCGGCGGTCAACAACCTCCACAAAGAAGGTGTTATCCGGGCGAGTGCCGCAAGCGACAATGGACGCTGAACTGCGATCGGGGGGAATGTCTACAGCGAACGTGACTGTCGTGAACGACTGGTCAATGAGCTCCCCATTAACGCGGGCTTGCACCATGACCTCATCGGCGCACGCATGCCAGTTGGGGAAAACCACTTCCCCTTCAACCTTCGACCAGATGCCTTGACGTTCGCGGCGGAACTCTTCCTCACCGTCCGCGGTTTTCCCAAGATCCTCGAGCTCTTCCCGAACGAACTCCTCGGTGATGAGAATCCCGAGCGACGGATTCGCCTCATACCAGGAATCCACGTCACCGATTTCAGCATCATCGTCGGCGGACCATTCGAAATACGCCAGTCTCTCGGCTTCGGCCGCCTTGCCCTGGTCTCGTAGCGAAAGGAGATACTCGGAAGTCACTTTCCCGGCAGAGGACGTGTACCACTCCTGCGGGTTTCCATGCATGGACTTCGCGGCCATCGTCGGCTTCAAAGCACCCATTTCGGCGGCAGTCAGCGCATACGCCTCGTCGTAAATCACCACGTCACCGGAGAACCCGCGCCCAGCATCACCGGAGCGAGTCGCGTACTGGATAGAACGACCGTTCCGCAAATAGATGCCGGGGTTGTTGCCAACCTTGAAACCGTCAATATCGCGAATCGACTGATCCGGCCCCTCATACCCTTCGACGAGTTTCATCAGGTCCGGGCAAGATTTCATCCGGTTCATCAACGAAGTCATCGAGTTCTTCGAGGTGCGAAACTGGTGGGCTGTGTGAGTGATCAGTTCCTCACCGAACAGGAACAGTCCAGCGAGCTCACGAGCCTCCAGGATCGCGTTCTTCCCGTTCTGCCGAGGCACCACCAAACCGACACGAGACGCCGACCACTTACCGTCTTTACGCTCACCCAAAGCCCCCCGGAGGACACGCTCCTGCCAGGGGTGCATGATCAGGCCAACGGCAGCGGCGAGATCGATCGCATCATCCCCCGCCGACGTGTGCCAGAGAGGGACATGTTCAATTCGCGGAACCTGCGATCCGGTTCTTCCGACGTTCGGCGAGCTGGTCAAGAACGCTCACCTCCGTCTTGCCGTCCAGTTTGCGAATCCGCTCCACCAGCTCCTCGCGACGTTTAGTCAACGGAGCAATAGACCCAGCAGGAGTCAACGGGTTCTTCAAAGTGGCCTCGATGATCCCGAGGTTCTCTCGAGCGACAGTCAGCGGATCAGTCTCAGGGCCAGAAGCAGGACTCGGATCAGTGCCAGCCGGGACCAGCTTCAACCGAGCCTCCCCCGCCTCGAGCTTCTTCTTCCGATCGCGGGACGACTTCTGATCCCTCATTGCCTGCTTGCACGGCTCACACGCATCCTCGCCGGCCTTCCGATGCCGGAGGTAAGCGGCGAAAGTGCCACACGGAAGCAGCTCGCGAACCATGAGCACCTCCTAGACGATAGAGCCGAGACTTCGGTCTAGACGAAGGTTTAGACCGTGTGGAAAAAACACGTCAATGCGGCACGGCGACGGAGCGACCGGGCGGGGAGGGGCGACGGGGTGGGGTCAGTTCGCGAGCATCACGTCCCGTTGCGTCAGCCCGCCTTCGCTTGAGCCACGGATGAACCGGATGATGTGCGCGACGGCTCGGTGGAGTGCTGCGCTTTCGATGCCTCGTGGCGGGTGTGTGCGGGCGATGATGTACCCTTCGGGGATTGTTACCATGCTGTGCTCACTCCTGGTCGTTGGATCATGCCTGCTCGGTATTCGTCGAGGCTCTTCTTCCCTCTCCTGCTGTTGCATGACCTGTGTGCGGGCTTGAGTGGTCCTGTCATGCTTCCGCCTGCCGCTACTGCGTCTTCGTGGTCGGCGGTGAAGCTCATGCGGTCTGTGTATGGAAGTGTGTAGTCAATGGGGTTGCCGCATAGGTGGCAGGGGAGGTCCTTCTTGCGGGCTACTCTCTTTAGTGCGTCACGGCGTTGGACGTAACTGTGGCCATTGCGCAGCGTGGGCACGTCTACCCCCGATCACTCAACCCGTCCATGAACGACGTGGTGTCCACTGCGGGGGTGGTGCTTGGTGGTGTGGGTGTGGTGTACCCGCAGTAGGTGCAGGGTGTGAGGGTGTGGAGGCCGAGCTTGCAGTACATGTCTCGGTATCCCCCATCGAACGGGTCCATGGCATTACTCGATCTCGAGCCCTGCGGTGAGGTAGCGTTCCGCCATGTTCATCATGCCGAGCAGGGTGGTCATCCCGGTTCCTGTGGTGGTGTAGAGGACGCCCTCGCTCATGTGTCCGTTGTCGTGGACTCTTTCGGTGCGGACGATGACTATGGCGTCGACGGGGTGTTGGTCCTCGGCGAGATCCATTGTCAGGTCAAGGTTGCCGATGTTGATGTCCACGACGTTCTCCTAAGTGGTCGAGGCCCGCCTTGTCGGAAGGAGTCGGCAAGGCGGGCCAAGCGTTCCACTCGCGCTCAACCTTTCGGGAGCGGCGGTGATGGAACGATCATGGGTGGGCGGGATGCCCTGATATTGCGGGATTAGTGGTACTCGGTAGGTGCGGTTCGGCACTAACCGTCTGTGGTGTGTGCGGAATCAGTCGCGCTGTTCCTCGATGAGATTCCGTTCCCGCCGGCGTTCGGCCCTGTGGTGTGCGCGTCGGAAGATTCCCGTCCCGCAGTAGTCGCAGTGGCGTTCGTAGCATCGACGGTTCCACTCCCCATCACGGATGGGGTGGTCATACTTGTCGCGGCGTTCAGTCCTGCTCATCGGCGATCCCGACGTACTCCTGTGCGGTGTCGAGCATGCCCCGCTGCGTTATCCAGCCCAGACCATCGGAGGCGTTCATGACGATCCCCTCACCGTCACCCTCCAATCGTTTCACGAGGCCGATGACGATGACGCCCATGAGGCAGTCGCCGTCCTCGAGGTTGAGCTCCACCTCGTTGCCGGCGATGTTGTATGTGGTCATGACCCCTCAATCGGATTGCACGAGTAGCAGCGGGTGAGTTGGGTGAGTGTGCCCACCCCGTCGATGTTCATGGCCACAACCTCGAACCGGGCCAGACGATGCTCCCCGCACGTCGGGCAGTCATCAACTTCGATGCTGTCGGTGTTGATTTCCAGATGCATCTGCTTGCTGCGCATCATTGGGCCTCGATTCTTTTGGCTCCCCCAGCACGATTCGAACGCGCATTTCTCGGTCCAGAGCCGAGCGTCTTGCCTGTTGGACCACAGGGGATTGGCACCGCCGCCGGGATTCGAACCCGGAACCTACGGTTTTGGAGACCGTTGCTCTCCCAGTTGAGCTACGACGATATGCCCCGCCTATTTGGTCAGCCCGACGAGGTGGGCTGGAATGCGTGAGCATCCGTGCCGACGACGGGAGTCGAACCCGCATACCCCGCAGGGAGGTTGCCAATTAACCTCACGTCGGCACCCGGTTTTGACCAGACCCGGAAACTGGAACCTTGCATCCTGCGGTAGCGAATCGCCCGGTGCTCGGTTGACTCAGGGGTGACGCGGGTTAGGCGCGTCGTCCTGATCCCGAACCTGCGCCAACAGGTCCGGGCACGAAAAAACCCAGCCAATCCGTTAGGACGACTGGGAGCAATGTTGTTGCTGTGAGCCAAAAAAGACCCACTTATCACAGAGTAGCAGGACACGAATCAGATTGCAACATGTTTCGGTTCCAATCCGAATCGTTCGATCACACGTTCGACCAAGAACCCCTCCGGACGCTTCTCGAGTGTCCCCCGCTTCGCCGCCTTCCTAATCGCATCCGCCGATACTTCCATGCCGAAGATCTTGTCGAGCACGGCAGACACGTTCGCGGCGGGAAGGATCTCCTTACGCGTTCGCTGGTACAGCTCCTGCCGAAGCTGGTACGTGTCCCCCACGGTTCCGTCCGGCAGCAGAACCGTTCTCTCCCACGGGTAGGCGTAGACGCGAACACCCGCCATAACGGTGACGAGGAACCTCTCTTCCTTGCTCGCGTATGGTCTCCGTAGTGCCCGCACGCATTCGTCGATCTCGTCAACGAAGTCGTCGGCGGCGGGATGGTCGGCCAACCAGTCCGCTTTGGTGTACACCCACGCAGCGATGGACAGTGTGTCGTCATCACAGTCGATGACGAACTCTCCATCCTCCCCGATCATCCGCGCCCACGACACGAGTTTCGCTTTCAGATCCTCCTTCGCGCTCAGGATGGTTGTGGGTATGGGTGGCCTGGATTGTCCCACTCCGCCGGATGGTGTGCCGCTGGATGAGGGCGGGTGCTCCGCGAGGGCGAGAGCATCGTGGATGCTGTCGCACAGGCGGCGGATGTGGGCGGGGTCGGTCACTCGGCCTCCGATCGGTAGGGGTTGGGGTGGTTCAGGCTGAGCGTCACGCCGTTGTCGTCGCGAACGGCGTAGTTCAATGCTGTTGCTTTGCCCTCTTCCCACGCTTTGGCTCGAATGTGGGCGAGAAACCGATTAAACTCCTCCGACAGGTTCTCTGTCGTCCGGTAGTAGCCGTTATCGGTGAGGAGTTTCTGGCTTCCCAGGTTGTACATGGACCGCACCACTCGGATGCTCGGAACATAATCACTCATGTGGCCTCCATTTCATGTCGTCGGATGCGAGAACCCCGAACCGCGTGTAGATGTACACCAGGCCCCCGTGGTGGGAGATTCCCTGCACGGTCAGGCCAGTGTGGATTCGGCGGCGGTCGAGGATATCCACGAGACACCCCACAGTGGTGAGGGGCATGTCGCGGATGGGTCGCCAACCGCCGATGTGATTCATGAACCAATCAGCTGCGGCGACCAGAGTGCGGTGCTCGAGCTTCCCGGGTGCGGCGGTCGGTCGAACGCTGTAGTCAGGCATCAGATCTCTCCTTCCAGTTTCGCGAGTGCCCGCTCATACGAGTCCGCCATGAACTTCACCGCGACATGCCACGGTGTGCCGAGCGTGACCGCGTAGTAGTCGACCATCCGCAGTGCGTGTTCCATCTCCCACGCCACACACTCCTCAGCGGGGCGGTTGCAACCCTCGTCGGAGTGGAGGTGGTCGATGGTCGCTGTGATTGCGTGGCATAGTCTCTCCCGTTGCGACTCAGCGAAGTCCGCCACTTCTTGCAATGCGCTCACGGGTCACCTCCCGATGACGCCGTTCCGCTTCCTTCCCGTCAACGAACCCCGCCCGGTACGCTTCGTTGAGCATCACTTTCACCTGGTCGGTGGTGTACGACCAGCCTGGGACTAGTGCAGTCATTTCCTGCTCCTCATGAGAAAAGCCACCCGGAGGCGGCTTCGATGGTTGATCACCCACGCGATCCCGTGAGCTATTGCTTGCAACGGGATATCTACGGGGTGGGGTTTCGATGGTTGGTACTCTCGTCGTCTACGGCGCCGTAGGTGGTACTGGAACCATGCGTACTCCCACCGGTTCACGTCACGTCTCCCCGCAGTAGCCGCATGTGTCTGTCGTGGGCTCTCCACCCGTCCCGGCGTGCCGCGTCCAGCATCATCACCAACGTCTCCTCGTCCGGGGGTTCGTAAGCCCACCCTGAGGCTTCCGCGCATGTTCCGTCGTGACCATCCTCGGCGGCGCACACACCACGACCGCACGGAATCATGGGAGTCTCCTCGCCAGCCAGTCCATCACCCGGTAGATGCGCACGCACACCGGGTCGAACAGGCGGTCGAGATAGAACCGCAGCTCGTCCCACGGAGCACGCAACGTGTGGTTGATGTACCAGTCGAGGTTCTCATCGGGCACCCAATCGGGCACCCATTCGGGGCGATCTGTCACAGCACCCTCCGGTCTCGCACGTGCTCCTGCCAGGGACGGCCGTAACGGATGCCACAGAGCGCAGCTTTCCGATCAAGCCATAGGTGGAATCGCGGCCAGTCGGTCGGCGGCGAGTCCTCCATCGCACTGATGAGCTTGGCGACCTCTTCCCCGCGACCATCCCAGTAGTCTGCGATGCGTTGGAATGCTGCCATGCAGTCGGGGCAGATCCTGCGCACATCAAACTCGAGCAGCTTCACACGGTAGCTTCCGTTGCACGTCCTGCATGTGGCTTGCGGTTCGAACCACTGCAACAGCCCGGCGGGAGTGCGGAAGGACCGCATTGCGTCCGTCATCGCCTTGGCCGCATCGAGTATGGGTTGCATATCGATCTCGTATGTGACGGTGCGCTCGTTCACGATTCCCCCAGCAGTGCATCAATCCCGGCACGGGCGCGGGCAAGGTATTCATCCCGTTGCCGGTTGTCGCTGCTGGCGAAGTCGGGAATCCAGTCCCCCTCGAACGACTGGCGCATGTCCGCGTTGTACATTCCGCGGGCAAGCCTCTCCACGGCCTCGTCGGTGCTCAGCTGCTCGCGTTGCCAACGGGCACCATCCACGATTCCCTGCGCGGCGCAGAGCTCGTTGACCATGATCGGTCTGTCGATTGGCAGGTGCCGGCGTGTGCCTTCCGCCTGTGCCTTCTCGTCCCAGTTCATCCCTGCTCCTCCACTCGTCCGACGACCTGGAACCGCGACACTCCGGACTGGCCCTGAGTGTCAGCCCACATCTGGATTGATCGCACCGTCAGCCCGAGGTCGTCGATGACGGCCTGGGCGGCGGCTCGATACGTTCCGTCGCCGCCGTGTCTGCTCTGCGCGTTGATCATCACGCACTCGATTCGGCGGCGCAGTTGCTTCTCATCCACGGCGATCCCCTTTCTCGATCCCGTCAGCACGGATTCTCAGCGCCAGCTTGTCCGCCGCGTGGCACTCAGAGTTGCAGTGCAGGCCGACCGGTTCCGGGAGCGCATCCGCAGCTTCCCGCAGGGAGTCCGCCTTGATTCGGGCGAGACCGCGGCGAGCCTCCTCCGGGCTGGTCACATTGCCGTCGATGAAGTCCTGCTCTGTCGGCACGTAGTCCTCATCCACGGCCAGCCTCCTTCTCGATCTGGTCGGCGCGTTCGTGTGCGAGGCGGAGGAGAGCCGAGTCGAGCGCCGGTAGCGCGTCCTTGATGATGGTTGACCGGATGCTGTTGACGATTTCTGCCCTTGCCTCGGCGCGGACCTGGGCGAGGATGCGCTTGGCGTCCTGCATGGCGGCGTCGTGGTACTCCGGCCCCTCCTGATCGACCATGTGGAGGACGAACCCGACGATCAAATCTCGCTCGGTCAGGTGCTCACTCACCGTCGTCACCTCCCGGTGCGGTCACGATCGCGGTCACAGTCCAGTCGCTGTCGAACGCTTCCCGATTGAACAGCGCCCCGTCGTTGAGGCGGACGACGTATGGTCCGGCTACGACGACCTCGATGCCGAGGCGGTACGCCACTCCTGCCTCACCGAAGTCCTCGCCGTAGCCGCTGAGCGCAGCCGAGAGTTCACTTTTCGTGACCCTCAGCGGAGGCGCCTCGGCAGGGTGCTCGTCGAGATATTCGAGCGCCCACTGGACACCGAAGCGAATGTCTGCACTGGTTGCCCCGATGTCATTGACGACATCATTTTTCAGTTCGCTGTAACTCTCAGCCATTGTCTTGTCCTTTCACTAGTTTCTCGGCGGCGGCGAACGCCTCCGCGAGGGTGGGGTACCAGGTGTCCCGTTCGGGGGCATTTGCCGCGTAGACCGCCATCCAGTCCTTAAGTAGCCGAGACTGCGCGACCTTCGGGACTGGGTGATTCCAGCAACGGTTCAGTCCCGGGCACTCGTCCCGGTGCCGATCCCGTTCGATGAGCAAGCGCATCTGGTCGGGGGTGAGCATGACGCCGCCGATAGCGAATCCGGATTCATTGACTCGACCCCACGTCTGGCCCGCCGCGAGTGCCTTCCAGTGGACTCCCCGCCGGTCCACGTACCGTCCCGAGGCGAGGATCGCGTCAACGTCACCATGGGCGGGGCAGGTAGGGTCTATCCCCGGTCGGTCATCCCGGAAACTATCCGGGCACGAGCACCTGTCAGTCGTCGACATCAGACACCTCCTCCTTCGCCGTAATCCTCAGCGTGAGTTTCGACCCCGACTCCCCGGCGTAGGTCGCCTCAAGCGCACCGCCAAAGTGCTTGATCGCGTACTCCGCGACGGACAGGAGGACCTCATCGGTCATGTCGGCCTTCTGAGTGAAGACCGTGCGGTCCTTGTTGAGCTGCCCCACACTGATGACGGGACGGAGGATGCCAGCCTGGATTCCGAACTTACTCATCCCCCTCGCCCCCTTCCTCCGGTGCGGCCATGGTCCGTTGACACCAGACTCCGACCGTCTCGCCATCGTGCGTCCACCCGTTCGTGTACTTGGCGTTGTGGCGCTTGATCGTCACGCCGCAGTGCTTGCAGTTCACGACTCGCCCCCTTCCAGCAGGGCGGCACGGATCGCCTCTACGGTTGCGCACGGCCAACGGTGCTCACACTCGTAGCAGTAGTCCGGGCCTTGCGCGTACTCTTCGGGAGTGTGCAGTCCAAGCACCGCTTCGACGGCGGCGAGCAAGCGCGGGAGGGTGTTGTGGGCATCGACGATGGACTCGGCGTCCTTCTTCGTCTGCGGGACGTTCCCGAACGTCATGGCGTAGGCGGTCACGTGGGCCTTCATCGACCCCGGCTCTCCGCCGTCGATGATCGGGACACCCCAGTCTCCGGGCGCGTCCTCGAACTCCATCGCGTGCCACGGCCCGTCCGTCGCCGCGGCGTGAACCCGCTTGCGTTCCGCCAACCAGGCGGTGAGGTCGTCAGTCATGATGCGGGCCTTTCATCAATCGGCTGACCGCCCGCGTCCCACATGCGACCGCATGTCCGGCACTGATAGGCGAGCCGATCACCTATCACCATGCCACCCGCGAAATGGGCCGGTTCGACGGTTGGGCGGACTTCGCCAGGGCAGTCGGCGGACCGGCACGAGGTCACGAAGCTCGGGCACTTCCGTTCGGTGACGACGATGACGATCTGGTCATCCTCGACGTGGATGCGGGACCAGTCCGCGTAGGACGTGTCCAGGCCAAGCTCTTCCGCCTTCGTCTGGGCCCATGCCTGAGCGACCCCGAAGTCCTGCCAATCGCCACCATGCGGTTCCTCGCAAGGGACGATGAACCGGTGTTCGATAACGGTCCGGGCCTCACTGCGGGCGTTGGTCATGATTCCTTCTCGTGATCGCTGAGCCGATACAACGGCTTGCCAGCCTGGTCCCACGCGCCAGGGCAAGAATCGCACCGGTACATGAGTTCGCTCTCGCCGTCGATGGTTCCGGTCGTCATCTCCACAGCGCCTTCGCAGTCGCGGGGGCACGCGTACTTGGCTTCAAGGCGGCCGATGATCTTCTCCGCGTCACTCATGATTCCTCCACGAGGTCGGCGAGGCGGCGGAGCACATCGGCCCGCAACCCCCAGGAGGAGAAGATCGCCGGCTGGAAGCCCCGCTCCCCGTTGTGGTTGATGATGCGCCCAATCTCGTCGACGTGCGTGCCGTTGTCGGCGGTCACGATGATGACGGTCGGGTCGTCGGTGGATGGGCTGGTGGTGAGCTTCGTGGTCATGATTCCTCCGTCAGGCCGAGGCGGGGGCGGATCGTGTTCGCAGTGCGGCCGATGGTTTTGACCGTCGCCTCACTGAGGCCAGTGACGATGACCGGATCACGCAGCGTCTCCACGTACGCGATCAGGTTCGCCGTGCGAGCTTCCTCCGCGGCTCTCCGTTGCTCGAATGCGAGAGCGAGGGTGGCCGACGCGACACACTGGGCATCGACGATGGCGGCAAGGTCTTCGATTGCGCCTCGGTACTCGTGCACCCCTCCCTTGCTTCGAACCAGATCGAACGGGACTGCACCGTCAGCGTGCAGTGTCATATCGTCGCCGTCTAGGACCGCCGACCACTGCCCCGTCCAGCCTCCGTGGTGCTTCTCCCGGCGTTCCGCCAACCAGGCGGTCAGGTCGTCAGTCATCTCGGTTCTCCCATCTCCGAAGCTGCTTCTTGAGCTCTCGCCCGTTCTGAATGTTGATCACGAGTGCCCAGACCGACGCGATGACCGCCAAAGCGACGATGACGATGAGGATGAAGTCGCTCATGATTCCTCCGTCAGGCCGAGGCGGGCGTTGTACAGGGCGTCCGTCTCTGCGTCGATGGTCGCGCCAGCCAGTCCCGCCGAGAGGCGCAGGTTCGTCACTGCGATCAAATTCGCCGTCCGTTGCTCGAATGCGAGGGCGAGGGTGGCTGACGCGGCGCAGCCCTGGTGGGTGGCATAGTCCGCGAACGGGTTGCCCTCGAGAGGTTTTGTGTCCTTCATGATCTCCTTCTTCCGTTCAAAATCTGGGCGCGTTCAGGAATGTTGAACACGGGGCGAAAAGAACCCCGGGCGAGTCATAGGTCGTCCGGGGCTCGTAATCGCCTCATTTTCTAGCTGTGTTCGCGTTCCGCCCACGTTCCGGGCAGTTGCCACACGTCCCGATCCGGGTTGTGCACCAATCCATCCGTGGAGCATGAGCGATTCGGGTACTCTCCGCGACGATGCCTGTCCCCAGCGGTCGTGCCCGAGAACGTTTCGTGGCAGACGGTGCAATGCTCCGGCTTGCGCCCTCCCCAGGACTTGCCGCATTCCGCGCACCGGGCCATCAGAACGGGGGCTCCCCGCTCGGACCACTGGCCCACGGATCGGTTTGCGGGTTCTGCGCCCAACCACCCTGCGGCTGATGCTCCTGCCCCGTATAGCCGCCCTGCCGATACCCGCCGCCCTGGTCCTGCTTCTGCAGTTTCGGCACCTTCCCAACCTCACGGGCGTTGAGCTCGAGCGACTGGCCCTTCGAACCGTCCTTCGCCTCAAACTCCCGCATCCGCTCCGTCCCGACCACGATCACCCGGTCGCCCTTCTGCAGCACCTCCGCGAGGGCTTCGGCTTTCCGGTCCCACACGCTGACCTTCCGCCAGGTGGTGCCGTCGTCCTGCCACTGCCCGTTCTGATCTTTCTTCGAATGGTTCTCCGCAAGGCTAAAGCCGAGGACTGCTTTGCCGGACTGCGTGAAACGCAACGCCGGTTCGGTGATCGTTCCGACGATGGTGATGTCTGCCATGTGTTTTCTCCTGAAATGAAAGAACCCCCGTCCGGGGGTTAGCGTGAGTGCCGTGTCTGCACCGGGTTCTGCAACCGGCGATTCGATCGAATCCATGTGCCACACTTCGGGCACTGGAATTGTTTGTACCGTTGGACGAACGTGTGCGCCTCGCCCTGACGGTTCGTGGAAATGTCCTGATTGCCGCAGTTCGGGCATGACCATTCGTCGCCGCTGAACATGCCCAAATGCGGGTGGCCCTTGATCCAGGGCCGGAGACGGTCGTAGAGGCGTTCCGTGATTGCCACGTCCCGAACGTTGTAGCGTTTCATCTTCGCCCACGCTTTCGGGTCGTCGTTCATGCACCCGCGCCAGAGCTCGAACCCGCCAGTGTCCATCTTCGAGCCGATGCCGAGTTCCTCCACGACGTTCGCGAGAGAATTCGAGGAGAAGTTGAACTGCTTCCTGACCACCCGAATCAGGTCAATGTCCTTGTACGGGGATGGTGGTGAGAGTCCCAGCAGCGCGAACTCCCGGTTCAAGTGAGGCATGTCGAACGAGATGCCGTTGTACGTGACGATGAGGTCCGCCTCGTTGAGCAGATCCCAGGCGGCGCGGATCATCGCCTCATGCCCGTCATGGTGGTCGGAGCGGAAGATGACTTCCTTCTCCCCGTACCATTTCGCGACGAAACACATCACATGCCCGCGCTCCATCAGCTTCGCGATACCAATGTCCTGCTTCCACAGGCCGAAAACGTACGCCTCATGAGGGCGAGTCTCGATATCCAGCGTGAGCACGCGCACCCGCTCCCGCATGTCGGGTTGAATACGTGGCCGCGGTTTACCCTTCAACGCCACGGTTCTCCTCCCGCCATCTCCTGATCGGCCCCTCAGATCCGTTGTACCCGTCCTGCCGGAAAGCCTTCATCAGGCTCACCGGCCCGTAATGGTGCTCATCCCGCAGGTACGATTCCGCTTCCGCCCGGTCGTCATCCGACAGACTGTCGAGCCAACGCTCAAGGACACCGGTTCGCGCCTGGTTTGGTTTACCCTTCAATGCC
The DNA here is from genome assembly GCF_003315415.1 of Brevibacterium sanguinis. Taxonomy (GTDB): domain Bacteria; phylum Actinomycetota; class Actinomycetes; order Actinomycetales; family Brevibacteriaceae; genus Brevibacterium; species Brevibacterium celere_A. The sequence continues at coordinate 348,686 of NZ_QNSB01000003.1, read as the reverse complement.
ATTTGGTCTCCTAATCGGTGAGCATCGAGTTATGGCCACGCCAGCCGAGGATGAGTGATCCCGGCGGGCCTTGGCGGTTCTTCGCGACGTTGACATGCAGTTCGTCCGACTCGTGGTGTTCCCGGTGCAGGAGGATCACAGCATCCGCGTCCTGCTCGATCGACCCAGACTCCCGGAGGTCCGAGAGAGTCGGCTTCTTATCCGGGCGATCGGCCGATCCCCGGTTGAGCTGCGACAAGGCGATCACGGGAACGTGGAGTTCCTTCGCCATGAGCTTCAACCCGCGGGACAGCTCCCCCACCGCGAGGTGTCGCTCTTTCTTACTCGTCGCCTCCATGAGTTGCAGGTAGTCCACCACCACCCCGCCGAGCTTCTGCTGACGGGCCACCGACCGAACGAACGACCGCACATCGTTCAACGTCATTGCCGCCCGATCGTTGATGAACAACGGCGCATTGAGAAGGTTCTGCGCCGCAGTGGTCGCCTTCTCGATTTCAAGGTTCGTGGTGCACCGGTTCAAGAGTGAAGTCATGTCCACCCCCGATTTCTGCGAGATGATCCGCAACTGCAGATCCTCCTCAGACATTTCGAGACTGCATAACGCCACCGCCCCTGAGTCGGTGAGGCTGATCGCGGCCTGCGCACCCATGATGGACTTCCCCCCACCGGGGCGGGCGCCGACGACGTAGAGGCTGCTTGGCCTCCACCCGCCGATGAAATGGTTGAGGTTCGTCCACGGTGTTGGGGTGTAAATGATCGGTTTGCGGAGGTTCTGCACCGTCTGCATGATCGTCGCCCCGATCGGCTTCACCGCAGACACGTTCACCCTCGCAGCCTGCTCGATCCGTGCTCGAGCCTGATCCACCAACTCCCCCACCGACTCGGCCTCCACGGCCATGTCTGCGATCGCCAACGCCTCCATACGGATACGCCGGCGAGTAGCCAACTCGGCCACATGCCTCGCGTACGCGGGAGCAGCCGCGGTGGTGGGGGTGTCCCGCGTGTAGCTGTACAACTCTGCGGGAGTCACTTGCCCTCGCAGGTCTGGGATCGACTGCACCCGCTGGTTAACGGTCACGGTGTCGATCGCCTCCCCACGACGGCGCATGTCCAGGAAGATCCGCCACACACTCTCATGGCGAGGTTCGTAGAAGTCCTCCGGATCGAGGGACACCTCATCCAGGGCTTTGCCGCCCGACAGGAGCACGGACCCGATCAGTGCGCGTTCGCTCTCGGAAGTGGATCGCTCCATCCTGAACTCCTTTCATCGTCGAGGTTGAGTGTGAGTTCGTCGTCCCACCTGCCCTGGTTGAGCCAGGTGGTGGGATGGGCGATCTTCTCAATCGGCCTCCCCTCCACGCTCTGCGCGTAGGCTTCGGCTGCGTCGATGAGCTTCTGCACGCCTCCAGCCTCCTTCACGCATTTAGGGAACTTTGCCATTGCCGCCTTCCTGGCGACCTTCCGTGGGTACACTTCCCAGAACTCGGCGAAACCTTCCATCTTGTCCCCCTTGGGGGATATAGGGGGTATCTCTGTCTCTGTCTCTGTCTCTGTCTCTGTATTCCTCGGGGCATTGCCGGGGGCATTCCTCTTAGCATTGCCACCCGCATTGCCCGACCATCTCTTCTCGGCGGCATCCCTTCCTGACCTGCGACGATCCTCAACATCGCTTTTGAGCTCCTGGAAATCCCCGTAATCATGAAGGATGAGTGAACCGTCATCGTTTCGCGTCACTGATGGATTCGACGGATCATTCGAGCACAACTCGTCTACTGTCGGCACTGGGTAGCGCATTGCCACCCGCATCGGAATCAGGCCGTCCGTGAGATACCTGCGGGAGTAGACGATCATCTCCAGATGTGCGACGATCGCCGAGTCTGAAAGTGCGGCAATCTTAGGGTGGTCGAAGTAATCTAGAGCCAGCCGAGCAAACAGATGGCCCTTAAGTTTCGCCATTCTTGACTCCCCTCAGCAGCCCAACCACTTCCGGCCAATCGGACAGCGGCACGCGGAAGCATTCGAGGTACCCGCCACCGTGACCGCCGAGCGCCGAGGATGCGTCTACCTTCGATGAGAATGCGGGCGGCCACCGCGCCCTCATTTCAGACTGCAGGCGAGATTCCTCATCCAAGTGCTCACAGCTTGGATACGAGGCGAGGCTGAGCATTTCTCCACCCCGAGCAAGGAACGGACCGTATCGCCGCCTCCCCACTGAAGTTGTTCCTACCTTGATGATTTCCAGATCCGGCCAGCCGATGACATAGAGCTGATTCAGGAGCCACCGGCCTGCGCTGTAGTAAGCATGCTCGTGAGGCCTGACGCTTCTAGTGCTCACTACCCCTCCACATAGCCTGTGATGACGATCGAATCCACCGCAGGGGAAATTGAGACCGCGAGGTCGTCGTCGCTTTCGGCCGCCTCGAGGCGGTCAATGAAGTCCCGAAGCTCGCCAATAGTGAACCTAGTGCCCACCTCATGAAGCAGCTCGACCTTTGTTGCAACCTGTGCCATTGCTACTCCCTTCCCGTCAGCCCGAGCATTTCCAGCATCATCCGCGCGTCCTCCCGCGGGAGTGCGGACACGATCGCCAACGAAGCTTGATGTCGCTCCTGTGGCGTGTTCCTGATCCGCTCATTGAGAGCGGGGTCGTTGATTTTCAATCCGATGCTCATGCTGCGCCCTTCGTCTTGTCGATGTATTCCTGGATTTTGTCCGGGCGGAACCCATACCAGTGGTCGTTCGACCCATCCGGGTAGGTGACGCAGACAACAGGCGCTTTCTGGTAGCCGAGGAACTTCACGGCACGGAGCGCGCCTTCGTTGTGGGTCAGGTCAACGGTGTCGTAGGTGACCTCTTTCTGGTCGAGGACCATCTTCGTCATCCGGCAGCCAGAGCAGCCCGGGGATTGGTACACGGTGATCATTCGTACTTCCTCACTTTCACGCGCACACCAGGAACCTCACCGTCGCCGGGGAGGCCGTGTGCGTATGTTTTCGTCACGTCGAGTCGGATCACACGGGAATCGTCCGCGAGGAACGATCCGTCTGCGATCTTCCGGTTTCTCTTCGGTGCGAGAGCATCCAACAAACCGCGCGCGAGCTTGTCCACATCCGGGCTCACGGTGGGGTGAACTCGGGTCGCGGACTTCGGTCGGGGCAGGTAGAACCGGCCGATCACCTCCACAGGTTCATCCAGTGGTGCCCACTCCCCGAACCATGTGCCCGTGTAATCCGCAGCGGCTTGGTTGATGAGGTTCCGCCAATCCACAAGGGACTTCTTCTGATAGGTGACCCCGGCGCGGTTGCGGGACAGTGACCCTTGCGGGACAGGTCTGCCGGGAACCCAGATGTCGAGCAGGTACTCAGTCATTCGGCCCCCATCGCACAGTGGGCACAGAAGTCTGTCTCGTAGAACTCGTCGCACGCGGGACATTCCTCATCCGTCACGTCACAGTCATCCACCCATGGTTCGGCGGCAACGTTCCTCCCGCACAACGCCCATCGCCCGTTCGTCAGCGGGCAGCATGTGTGCAGGTAGCTGTCGTCGTCATCATGGTCTGTAGGTGTGGGTCTCACATCCAGTTCGGTGCTCACGCTGCTTCCTCCGTTCGTAGTGTCCGGCACTGCTCAATAAATTCCTGCCCCTCCGGGGTTTTCGCGTACTCTGCGACTTCCGGCCACGAGATTTTCGGCTGCGGTTCCTCATCCAAAACATCCAAATCAATCCCCGCCTCAGTGAGAATCGCCTCCGCGATCTTCACCCCAACCTGTTTGGAGTCAGGCCGTGCCAGGGTCATCAGAGTCCGCTCCGAGCACCCAATCATTTCCGCCAACGCCCGCCACTTGCGGAGTTTCCGCAACTCCAACAGGTGCGGTCGAACCTTGCTCGCGGGGACGGTGTTGCGAGGGTTCAGGGTGGGTGTCTGGCCCCGGTTCCACTGGCTGTAGTGGTTCATGCACCAACCACGGGCGTGGGCGGGTTTCGCGCAACCGTCGAGTTTGCAGGCGGTCATGCGATCCCTCCCAGGTCGAGGACGCCCTGGTCGAGGCGGCGGGCGATGATCTCGCAGTACCGTTCATTCGCCTCAATGCCGATGGATTTTCGCCCCACCATTCGAGCCGCCGCAAGGGTCGTGCCGCTCCCGGCGAATGGGTCCAGAATGGTCTCGCCCTCGTCGGTGAACTGGGCGACGAGCTCGTGCATGAGTTCCTGTGGCTTCTGTGTGGTGTGCAGTCTGACCCCACCGGTTCGCCCGCGGTCGAGGACGATCGGGAACGTCCACACGGCGTGCTTCCCGCCGCCGTTCCACCGTTTGCGCCCCTTCGGATGCGCGATGGTGATTGCCTCGAAGCCGGTAGCTGGTCGGTCGCCAGAGAACTGGGGCGTCGAGCCGATCTTGATCCATGCGCCCGTGCGCACGTAATCCAGTCCGGCGGCGGTCAGATCATCGCGCCACAGGTGGTCGGATTCCACGTCAGAGAACACAAGCACCCACCGTGTAGCGATCCTCGCGAACTCGGCCGCACACGCGGCCCGAAGGCTCGGGTCGAGATGGTCGAACCCGAGGTCGACGTTTCGTCGAATGTCGGCTCCGTAGCGTCCGCCCCTGTCGTTGGCCGCCTGCATCCTCCGCGACCTGGCGCTCGAATGAACGTGCTCCGAGTAGGGGGGGTCTGTGATGATGTGTTCCACCGGCTCCAGGGTGGGCAACACCTCGGCGCAGTCCCCGTGGTACAGGGTCACGTTGTCGTCCTGGTAGTAGATGCTCACGCCGCCCCCAGTGTTTCGGCGCACGCGGCCACAAGGTCACGAGCGGCGGGTGGGGTGACCCATCCCTGGACCTGTGCGACTCTCTCCCCCAGGAATCGGGCGACCGGGACGGCGACCGCGTTTCCGATGCCGCGCTTGATCTCCGAGACGGTCCCAGCGAATTGGAAGTCGTCGGGGAACCCCTGCCCGCGGGCGAGCTCACGAGCGCTGAGCATCCGGTAGAAGAATTCGCCGCGGCTGCGGTATGCCACGCCGTGATGCGTGCCGGACGTGGTGATCGTCGCCAGCGGCCGACTGTCCGCGCGATGCGCTCGAGCATTCTTCCGGTACATCACCAGGTGTCTCACGTCGTCCTCGGTGATCTGCTCGAGTTGCGGGGTGATGTACATGGGCCGCGTGACCCGCTTCTCCCCGCCGAGCTCGAGGATCGAATCGGCGTGAACCCGCGGTGCGGCCGGCAGGGACAGATCAACAGCCCCATGCTCGGTGAACACCAGGAACAGACGGCGCCGATACTGAGCCGCGCCAACGTCGTAGGCGTCGATGACGGTCTCCTGAACTCGGTATCCCAGCACGCGCATCATCCCAATCCACGGCTGATACAGCACCCAATCGCGGAACTCCGGGACGTTCTCAACGATGACCGCTTCGTAGGCGTGCACCTCGGCTGCCTGGACGACAGCGAACGCCGTAGCCCTGTCCACTGCCCCAACATCCTCGCGTCGGAGCTCGTCGACGATGGGAAGCTTCTTCCGCCCACCGGCCGGCGTATGCCAGACACACGACGGGGAGGCCCAGCAGAGGTTCGTCCTCGGGAACGTGCGGAAATCGGTCTCGCTGAGGTTGGCGATCCGGTGCTCAGTGTCCGGGTGGTTGAGCTGGTGGTTCTTGACCGCCTGCGGGTTGTGGTTCGCAGCGATCACGGTCTTGTAGCCAGCATGCTCGAGGCCGACACTCGACCCACCGAAGCCGGAGAACAGGTCAGTCACAGTCAACTCACTCACGCCGCCACCCCTGCGAACTCCTGGTAGTAGCCGTCCGCGATCGCCTGGAAATGCGGGGCGAGCTCACGGTGATGGTGCACCTTCGAGTGAGCGCACGCACAGGCACGGCACTTCCGGTGCCCGCGCTCGAGCTCCCATGCAACCAGGTTGTCGCCGACGAGCTCATGCCCAGCTGGGCAGTGGGTGCGGTTCTTGAGCGGGTGTCGCCCGTGGTCGAGGATGTCCTGCTTGTTCTCCGCGGATGTGCCGTAGGCGAGGTTCGCCGCGGAGTTGTCGGACTTGTCACCGTTGCGGTGCCGGACTTCCAAACCTTCAGGTCGCGGGCCGTGGAAAGTCTCTGCGATCACGGAGTGCACCAAGCGTTCGGATCGTCCCCCGCCGCGGGTGAGGATCACACGCCGGTAGCCAGTGTGGTGGATACTCGGCTTGAGAATCTTCTCGGCCACCTTCATCGGACGACCGCCGCGGAGGACGATGCGGGCGAGGCTCTTGATGCGGCCCAGCGAGCTCGCTTCGTAGACGCCCTCCCAGCCTGGAATTGGCTTCCATTCTTCGGTCATTTCGCCTCCATCGGCAGTGCTGGTTGGTGGTTGTCGAGCCCGTCGAGGGTCTCGGCGTACTCGAGCATCTGCTCGTATTCGACGACGGCAGTGGCGTGGAGGTGGATCGTGAGGTCCCCGCGGTTGGCGTCGAACCCCTGCGGTGCGACCCTCAGTCGCGCCAGTCTCCGGTCGAACGCCTCCTGTGCGCTGATGTGCACCTGTTGAGTGACGCCCGTGACTATGCGGCCGTCCGGGTGGTAGGTGGTGATGCGGATGAAGCTCACCCCGTCACCTCCATCGGCCTGTGTCTCCGTGCCGCGATCTCGTCCAACGCGACCGTCAACGCCGCATCCACGGTGGACTCAGTGGTCACATGCACTCTCCCGTCGCACAGCAGGAGGTACACCCTCCACTCATGGGGTCCATGACGTTTGATCTGGAATTTGGGTCGGGGGCACATCACTATCTCCTCTGATCCTGGTGCCACGGTTGGTGAGCAGCCACGGTGTGCCTGTGTAGTCGATGAGTGGCACATTCTCGGCGCTGACGATGTTGTTGCGGGGGATGCGGAATCCTCGTTCGAGGGGTTCGTCCCTGAGCCCGTCCTCGAACTCCCCGTTATGCGAACTGCACACGAGCACGAGTTCGGCTAACTGGTGCACCCCTCCCCCGGCTCCGCGGTTACGGCGGTGGTGCGGGACGATCGGGTAACCGCGCAAGGCCGGGTATTCGATGCCGCACCATTGGCATGTGAGGTTGTCGCGGAGGACAAGCTGACGAAGCATGGGGGCGGGGATGGTCACCGCTTCACCCACGGGCCACGCTGGTACCGGAAAGACATGGGGCGAGGGACGATGCACCGCAGAAAGAAGATCAGCGCGAACGTCTGCCAGAACGAGAACGTGTACGCATCCTCGAAGATCAGCGGACCGAGCCACCAGGCGATCGCCGCGAACGCCAACGTGACAGGGATGCTGGCGACGAGCAGCACGCAGAAGTGGTAGAAGTTTTCCTTGAGGCTGGTCTGTGGTTCGACGACGACAACAGGGGTGGGTGGGATAGTGCTCATGTTTTCTCCTGAAATGCGAAAGGGCCGCCCGTAGGCGACCCGTGGTTTCGTGTGTGGTTACCGTTCTCCGGTTCCCGCCACCTGGTATTGGGCGAGCAGGGATTTGTTGAGTGACTGATACGCCAGCAGCTCCGACTGCAGTGCTTTAGAGAGCCGGTCTGCGTACCGGTGTGCGGCGTCCGCAACATCCCGGCGTTCCCGTTCCTCTGTGGTGGCGAGTTCGGCGGCGTACCGTTTCTCCCCCTGCGCTCCGTCATGACTCATGAACGCCTGAGCGTAGGCCCGGTCGTACTCACGATCGGCAGTGAGGAACTCGAGGTAACGGTCGTTGCAGACAGCTGCGGAGTTCGCGATCCGGTTCGACAATCCGAGAATGTGTTGCTCGATTTTGACGGGCGTAAGCTCCACGTCAGCTCTCCGCGGTCATGGCCTGGATCATGCCGTTAATGCCGTTGACCACCGTGTCGAGTTTCAGGTTGGCCGCTTGCGTAGCGAGTGCTTTCAACCCTTCGACGTTGCCAGCGTTCTGCAATGCGAGAGCTTCCGCCTGCCAGTTGCGGGGCGGCGGTCCTTCCGGCTTCTGACGGTTCCGCACTTCCTCCGATGATGCGATTCCCTTCCGCGTGTCAACGGCGAGAGCAGCGACCATTGCGCGACCCCATGCGGCGGTTTCCGCGTTCTGCAGCTCACTGTCACGGGTGAACTGCGTTGGGCCGGGAACAGGCTCCCATGCGGTGCCGTGAGCGGGTGCAGGGTCGTCGGCATCACGCCATGCCTCAGCGGTGAACACCACCCACGATTTCCCGGCGAAGTCGATGAACTGCACATCCTTCTGCCGCAACCGACCGTCCGGGTATTTCTCTCGGAATTCAACGATGCGAGTACTGACGTCGATGTAGTCCATCGGTCCTTTGTATTGGCTACCCATTTCTACTCCTTAGCCGTCGTTGAGTTTCTCGTTTGCAGGTTCGGCAGATTCGTCGGCCCGTGGTGTCGATGCGCAGATTGTCGCCCTCGAAGGGGTGCCCCCTGAGGCAGTGAGTTTTTCTTGCGTTGTTTGCCTGGATGCTCACGCCCCGTAGAGTGTTTTCTTGTGGAGTGACGGACTCCAGGTGTGTCGGCTCCACGCACGACGTGTTCCGACACAAGTGGTCAATAACCATGCCGTCCGGAATCGGACCAACCTGCAGCTGATAGCTCACCCGGTGGGCATACAGATTCTTCCCGTTTATGCGGACGAATCCGTACCCCTGGGAGCTTCGTGCTCCAGTGAACTCAAGACACCCGCTATCAACCCGACGAGTCTTCGCAAGAAGACGATCGAGCGGTCCTTTGTAGTTGCCCATCATTCTTCCTTCGTGTTGATCGTCAGTCGTGGGGGTTGGGGTGACAGCTTCACGTACGTGCCTTTGCCGTCAGGGTGGTCCGCGAGCCACCGTTTCGAGTCGAACGTTTCCCGGTCCTTCACCGGACCGAACTTGATGGACCCAACGTCGGAGGCGTAAGCGAACCGGGTGTGGTCGCCCACCTCTTTGCGGATCATGTTCTCCGCATCCTCGAGGCGTTCCTTCACTGCGGTGAGTTCGGCACGGATCGCGGCCACTTCGCGGAGGCGTTGATCCAACACCCACGACGCACCCGCCAGGAACAAATCTGCGACGTTGACGAGATCCGCGATCAGCTCGTCATCACGGCGTATCATGTACTCGAACACTGTTTCGAACGGCTCGTAGGAGCGGTGGTATTCGACGGCGAGAATGTTGGTTTCCCGGTCGGCCACCCACATTTCCCACTGGCATTGGATCGCGTACTTCTCGGGTGGTGCCCACCAGATCGACTCCCCCGGTTTCAGTCCCGCGGTTTTGATCTGGCACAACAGCTCGCGGCCGATCATGTCCGGGGTGGCAAGGTACTGGGGTGCGCCGTCCTTCGCGATCGTGTGAGTGTTGTGAGTGAGGCCCGGATACTTCTCGTCCAGTTTCGCCGCGATGATCGGTTCCCGTTCCTCACCCCACTTCGTGGCTTTGTTGCCCCGGAACCCAACTTCCCCGGCCTTCTCGGCGCGGACCGCAGCCCACTCGGAGGGTGAGGTGATGAGTCTGGCAATGTCGGTGGCGGTCACACCACCACGGCGGGCCTCCATCCACGCTTCCCGGTCCTCGGATGAGGCGAGCAATGCGTAAGTCATGTTCCCTCCTGGGATTAACGGTGGGGATAATCCCACTTACGTCGGTTAACGGGTTTGATCGGTCGTCGCCCGGTCAGCGAGTGGCATAGGCATGGACAGTCCTTCGAGCACTTCTTGCAGAGACACATCACTGCCCCCTTTCCAGCCGGCGGATCGCCGCGTCAGGTGTCGGGTCCGAATAGGTGCGCCGGTCGCGTGGGGGTTTCCATGTCGGGGGTCGCAGGTGGGCAGGGAGCTTCGAGTCCTTATCGGGCATGGATCAGACCTCCCGCTGTGAGGACACCGACAACAGCGAATGACCAACCGAGCAGCAGCCCGGAGTTCGTCGCGCCACCGGATGCGAGCATGAGTAAAGCCCCAGCGAAAACCAGGGCTGAGCTGAGGACGATGCGCACTACTGCCTCCTGAGGTTCTGCATGTCCGCGTACTCGGATCGTTCCTGTTCCCGATGCCAGTCCTCCATCGAATGCCCGACAGCCTCGAGGGCGGCTTGCAGGTCGTCCACCTGGTCAGCGTCGAGGCGGACTTCCACCTCGATCGCGCCTTGGTTGATGACGAACTGTGCGGTGCCGTTGTGGAGGTCTTTCACGTCGAACTGGGGAATGCTTTTGCGGGTGTTCACCATCAGTTCTTTCCCTTCTGCCGTTCAAGGTATTTCTGCAGGTCTTTCGGGTCGTACCTGTATGCGCCACCAATACCGATGGCGGTCAGCTCCCCGCGCCTGCGGAGTTTGTTGATGTGCTGCTCACGGACTCCCCACGCCTCCGCGACCTGCTTTGACGTGAGGAGTTGATCGAGTTGGATCATGCTTTCTCCTTCGTTGGTTCTGCGAGGCACCGGAGTGTGTGGGTGATCTGCTCTGCAGCCTCAATCCACGCCGTGCCCGTCAGGACGAGACCACTCACCTGTTGGAGCGCGTACCTTTCGAGCATGTCGGCGTGCTGTTTCACGGTCATCCCGTCCGGGGTGAGACCATCCGCCGAGTTCTCGAGAGCCAACAACCCCGCTGCGCGGCGGATGCGGGTGCGCATGTACTCGGTTTCGCTCATGACGATTCCTTGGATTGGAGCCACCTTTGGCGGTCGGTGTTGTACTGGTGTGCGCCGACAACGGTGACGGCGATGAGGGTTACGACCGCGGCCGCAAAAAATTGACGCATGGCACTTCCTTCTGCCTGTTGATGGTGAGGGCATCCCCCGACACCGGAAACTCAACTTCGAGTTGGTCGGTGCGGGTGTACCCGTACTGGATGGCATCCACGATTTCGTTGAAACGGGTCATGACTGGACCCGGAGAACCGCGAGCGCATCACCGCTGATGTGGGTGTCGTGGTACGGGAGACGGAAACGTTGCATCTCCGCCTCCGCAACAGTCAGTGTCAGGTCGTGGCGTGTGTCCACGGCTTCGTGGTAGTACGCCAACTGGTGGGAGTAGTCGGTCACAGCGACTCCCAACGTGTGAGAGCCGACGCGACCCGGGACTCCCACACGGAATCCCGGCGTAGGGAAAACGTGTCGGGAGGGCAATGGTGGCAGTAGCGGTCGTGTTCCGTGTGAACGTCCTCCACCAGCAGTGGTGGGGCGTTAACGGTTGCGCCGCAGTTGAACTTGATTTCCATGACAAGTCCTTGGGTGTGAGAAACCCCCGGACTGTGCCGGGGGTTACGGGTGTGTGGGGTGGGGTGGTGTTCGGGTTGTCAGGTTGTCTCCTTCTTCGATCGTGAGGCGAGCGCTGCGTCCGCCTTGGTGACGGCTTCGACGGCCTCTCGGTACATTTGGACCCGCAGGGGGTCTACGTCCCGACCGTCTGCCAAGTCGTTAGCGATTCGTCGGGCGATGCTGTCGCGTGCGTCCAATGCATCGCGGAGTGCTCGGCGAGCTTGTTGCGTGCTCATCGCTTCTCCTTCTGGGTAGAACGAACCCCCGCTCGATGGTGGGTGGGGGTGAGGGCGGGGTGGGCTACGAAGAAACGAGGTCATCCTCGGTGATCCGGGCACAATGCCGAGTGCGCTTGCGAACACCACTGACCCCTCCGGGGATTGCCCGTGCGCCCCGCCCCCGCCTCTCGTTCTCCGCCTTGTAATCCCGCTTCGATCGGTGTGGTATCCCCGTCGCGAGGTGGATTGGAGTCACTTCTGCCTTCGACAGATCAAGGCCAATCGTCGTCGCGGCAACGGCAAGCCCCTTGTCGTGTTTCACGGCGACTTCCTGCATCTTCGAGGGGACAGCGCCACCGATCCATCTCAGCCTGTAGGTGTCACCTGATGTGGAGTGCGTGACTGTTACAGTCAGGTAGGGGCGGCCTTCGTTGTTCTTCCCGAACTGGGGGTTCGACCTAGGATGAAGCTTGAGGCTAGAGCCATCGTCCAGCTTGACCTCCGCAAAGTTCTCGCGGGCATCTGTCGCGATTCGGCACTGGAAGCGCAGCGACTCGGGTGGCGACTCCTGAACTTCCAGTGCGTTTGTGATCGCCTGTCGCGCCCACCTGGGGAGTGCCTTCTGTCCGGCGACTTTGAACCGGACGACTCCTTCGAAGCTTGGGGTGTTCATGATTGGATCTCCTTCAGTTCCTTCAGTGTGTTTTCGAGTGCGTCGATGATCAGCCTGCGTTCGGTGGCCGTCATCTTCCTTGCCGTGCTTGTGATCCCTCGCCGCCAGGGGCCGCGTAGATCGTTGATGAGCGCGACTGCCATTGAGTCGCGTGGGGAAGGGCTGTCTTTGATCTCCCCGGTGTCGGGGTCAACGTTCGGGGGTGGATCAGGCTCAGATTTTGGTTCGGTGCTATAACTAGCCGGACGAGCCTGTCCGCGAGAGTTGGTAATCGATTCTGAACCCACAATTTTGTGGGTTGAGATGTCGTTGGCAACCGTGTTTACGTGGACTCCGACTTTCTCCGCAATCTCCTGCTGTGTCTGCCCGATGGACCGCAGCGCCGCGACCAGCTCAGGCCGTTCATCGCGACTGATCCGGACACCAAGCCGGGAGTAACGGTGCTCCCAGAGCGCGTCGAACGAGTCGTATCCCAACTGCTCCCAGATCCGGTTCTGCACCTGCCACAGAATCTCCCGCCAGAACCCCTCGGCGTGCTCGATCGCCCGCTCGATACTGGCGACGGCTTCCATCTTGGTCGGGACGATCTCCGCGTCCACGACTTCTTCGTTCGGTGCGAGCGTCATCTCACGGCTCCTTTCAGTGCTGCGACGGGATATGATTCGGGGACGATGGGGTGAAGCTGGGAGGTTGCGATGTGGGTCTTTCTAGGCGTAGTCATCGGGTTAGCCCTGATCGTGGTAGGGCTCTCGTGGTTCTTCGCCGGAAGTCAGCACCAGCCATTGCGAGACGATCGACCCACACCAACCCCTCCCCCTAAGCAGGTCTCCGACAAGTGGCTAACGTCAGAAGAAGCCGGGGCTGAGCTGATCCGTAACAACGACGGCAGTTTGAACTTCTTTGTCGAGCATCGCGACGGAGCCTTGAGGTTCGTCAGCAAATCATCCGGGAAGATGCCCGCGAAAGGTTCGCCCCCGTTAGCACGACTCGGCATCTTCTACTTCAACGTCCGCGGCCACAAGTACTACAGCCAGGTTCGTCGTCAGGTTGGTAGCGAGGTTGGGCTGAGACGCGAACCCGACAACCCTCACGACCCGCGTGCAATCGCCGTCGTCAACCCCTCAACCGGGAAGATCTATGGTCACGTGAACAAGGGGTATGCCAGCCGCCTCTACAAGCGTCTCGATGCTGGAGAGGATTTCGTGGCGATCGTAATGGGAGCGGCGGGCAAGCACATCGCGGTCATGCCGCGTGACATTGCCGTCGAACTCGATCTCGTCTAGCGTCCGATCTATCGCCTTTTCCCCAAAGTCGGCAACCCGGCTGAGGTGGCGTGAGGACTCGCTGGCGCACCGGATGCCATTCTTACCAGGGCCAACTTCTGCCTTCTCGAGAAGAGGGGGTGCGCATCTATGTCAGCAAGGAGCGCGGCGGGCAGTTGATCCCACCCTGAATACCATGACGCGAAGCGCTCAGAGTATTCGAGGTGTCGATCACGTAAACCATTACTCTGGTCGAACAGCTCAAGAATGATATCGAGGTTGAACGAGAACCATTCGGCATACAGCGGGTCGCCCAGCATCTTGCCGCGAGCATTCTTCCACTCTTCGGAGCCTCTGATTGTGGCGGCCGTGAACAGTGGAGTGCAGACGCGATACTTGCCATAGTCTCCGCGACTCGGAGGCCCGAGCGATATCTCATCCATGATCAACCCCCCTGACCTTAATATAGTCGGCCAGGTCTGCGGCGAGTTCGCCGGTTGGATCTGAAGCGATACGCTCATGCCCGGTTCGAAGCTGTCCCTCCTGAGCAATGATTCGGAGTTCATCGCGAACACGCTTGCGCTCCAAGTACGCTTCATCCGCCCACATCCGGCGAAGCATCCGATCGACAGACTTAAACCCCATCGGGTGACCTTCGTCGGCCAAGACGCCCATCGCCTGTAAAACAACGTCAGTCGGCTTCGGCCTCACCCCGAGTGCTAGCAGCTCCTCGGTGCTGGTTGTCGCTTCTGCGACCGGTGGAGAGTTCATGCGACGTACCTGATCTCTTCGAGAGTGAACAGCTGCTCCGTCTTGCAACCGAGAGCCTTCGCGATCTTCGCGGCCGTCTCCGGGTTGCAGGTCTCCCGCTTTCCGAGGATGTTCCCAACGGTCCCGGGAGAGACCTTGGCGCGCATTGCGAGCTCGGCGTTCGTGAACTGGCGGAAAGTCATCGCCAGCCGAATCTGCTCCTTGTGAGCCCGTGCAGTGAACCCCCTGCGGGACTGGTCGTATGCTGCGGCCACTTGGTCACCTCCTTAAGTCTGAGTTTCCTGTTCTCCTTGAACACTTTGAACTCTAGACCATGTGACTGCGAGGATGCAACCCCCTCATGAAACTTTTTGAACTTCCGCGCGGAAACAAGGATTACAGCGGTGTTCTTTGTGTCTAACCGCTTCACAGTAGACTTGCACCAGCCCCGCCCCTGCTGGAAAGTGATTGCCGTGAGCCGACTATCCGAACTACTCAACGAGCTAAAACGATCGAAGGGCATGAACCAGCCCGGCATCGTTGCCCGGTCCGAGGAGCTCGGGGTGCCCATCTCGAAAGGGAACGTATCGCGTTACCTCAGCGGGAATCACTCCAAGCCCACCTGGAGCACCCTGAATTCCTTCGCAACGGTGTTCGATGTGCCAGTTGAGGTTCTGGAAGAAGCCGCGGCCTTTACTGGCCGCGAGCCCTTTACCCCAGACCCCCGTTCGGATCTGCTCACCGCTCCGCAGCGCGCCGCTGTGAACGAGATCATTCGCCTCATGGCGGAAGCGAATCAGAGAGCAGGTGATGGTCATGCGACCACCTCACATACACGAGCCGGCGGGAGGCCGGATCAGAGCGAGCGCAGCCTTTACGTAGTCCAACCGCCATCCGCAGAGGAAACGGCCGCTAGCACGGCACCCAGCCGAGCCAAAGAAGAGAAGAAGAAGTCCCAGCAGCGAGGCGAAGAGACCCAAGACCACGATCAGTAGCTCATGTCAGGGACAACGTATATTGTCCATTGCATGTACCACCCTTGGCATGAGCTACGTGATCTCGGGGACGGCGTTGTCCTGCATTTCACGAGTTTCCCAGACAGCCGCGTCTCCGCGACGAACGGCAGCAACGCCATCTGGATCGACATTGATTTAGACCAGGTTGAGAGACGATGTGCCCTGACCCACGAGCTGGCACATCTCGACCTCGGCCATGCAACCAAGACGACCGACCGCGAAGAACGCGATGCCTGCCGTCTCACCGCGGTTCGCCTCATCGACTGGGACGACCTGGTAGATGCGTACCGGTGGGCGACGTGCATGGACGAATGGGCGGACGAACTGTGGGTGACCCCGGAAGTTTTGCAGGACCGCCTCAGATTCCTCGCACCGATCGAACGTGCCTTGCTCGAGGTGGAGCGGAGGCGCAAACATGAATGAGCTCGAGCGGAAAGTCCTCGACTTCGAGAAGCGGCACCCGAAGTACAACGGCGCGAAGGACGACGCGATCCGCCAAGAGTTCGACATGTCCGCCACCGCCTACTATCAGATACTCAACCAACTACTCGACTCACCGGACGCCCTCGAGGCGGAACCGGCGCTCATCAACCGTTTACGGCGCATCAGGGAGGACCAATGGCGCGCATACCCATCCCCGTAGGAGCGTGGGGGAACATCAGCGTGTCCGGGAAACGGGGAGCGTGGAGAGCGGCCGCACGCATCCGCCTCGCCAACGGCCAAACCGTCCCCCGCTTCCGCACCGGAACCACCAAAGAACAAGCGATCGCCGCACTACGCGACCACCTCAACGAAATGCGGGACCAGATCATCGGCGGTGAAGTGGCCGGTTCAACCACTCTGACGACGTTCGCCGGCGATTGGGTGAAACGGTGGGCGGACGCAGAAACACGACCGCCATCCACGGTGCGCACCTACGAATCCGCAGTGAAATGGATACGCGAAGAGCTTGGGCTGCTGCGGCTCACAGAATGCTCCACAGGCAGGCTCGAGAAAGGTGTGCAGAGGATCGCGCAGAAACACGGTGACGCCACCGCGAGACAAGCACGCATTGTTCTCCGCCACATTTTCGCGGACGCTGTGCGCCTCGACGCCCTCACCGTCAACCCTGCGCTGGGAGTCTCCACCATCCACCAGGAGGCACCAGAGATCCGGCCCATGACCCCCGATGAGGTGGGGAGGCTGCGGGAGGCGGCACGGAAGTGGGAGAGGAAGCCAACCGCCTCGTACCGTCCGTGGCGGCGTGAGATCGCGGACTCGATCGACGTTCTCCTGGGCACGGCCATGAGGACCGCGGAGCTGCTGGGCAATCGTTGGGTGGACCTGAACCTCGACGCCGAGGAACCGACAACTGAGGTGGTGGGGATCGCCACACGGGGCGCGAACGGGGAAGGGATCATCTGGAAACCAGCCCCGAAATCGGAGGCGTCGAAACGCACACTCTACCTTCCGCGGTTCACGGTCGCCGCCTACCGGAGGCAACTCGAGCTGCGGGAGTACCGTGAGGAGTCGGAGGCTGTGTTCCCATCCGAAGCTGGGACGTGGCGCGACCCGTCGTCGTACCGGAAGCATTTCCGGGAGGTGCGGGAAATGGCGGGGCTGGATTGGGTGACCCCGAAAACGATCCGCAAAACTGTGGCGACAGCGGTGGATAGTGCTGAAGGTCTCGACACGGCGTCCCGTCAGCTGGGCCATGCGGACGTGAGGATCACCGCGAAACACTACGTTCAGAAGCTCAATATCGGCCCGAAAGAGGTCACCGGAGTGCTCGACGAATGGTTTCAAAGCGCATCGTAACCGTATTATTCCCGGTCTGCCCGGCTCCGAAGCATGCATCGTGCCTGGTCAAGCACCCCCGGCGGGGCTCGAACCCGCGACCTACCGCTTAGAAGGCGGTTGCTCTATCCGACTGAGCTACGGAGGCTCCAACATCGTAACCGAATCCCCGGACGGAACGTAAAAGCGGCCCGCATCAGCCCACCCGGTCGTTCCGGGCGGGCTGATGCGGGCCGCTCGCGCCGCAGGTGTCAGTACAGCCGCGCGACGCGTTCGAGAGAAGCGCGGATGGTGACGAATGCCAGCGTCACCAATCCGGTCAGCGCGATGATGACCGCTGCGCCTTCGATGGCGAATGCGAAGTCGACCATGACCGGGAAGAACCCGGAGATCATGAATCCGAGCAGGGCGACCATGGTCAGGGCTGTCGCGGTGGTGAAATAGGTGGAACTGTTCATTGTTCGTCTCCTTCTCCCTTAAGAAGAGGATAGACCCGGATGAGACGTACGTCACCATTCACCGGCCGGAAGATCTCAGTCTGTCTCCGCCTCGCCCAGCGCCGATTCCAGGCGGTCGATCTTCGCATCGAGCTCACCCTCGTAGCCGGGACGGATGTCGGCCTTGAGGACGAGCGAGATCCGCGACCCGAACGGCGCCACGGCCTCGGTGGCCCTCTTCACCACGTCGAAGACCTCGTCCCACGACCCTTCGAGCTCGGTGAACATGCTCGTGGTCCGGTTGGGCAGGCCCGACTCCCTGACCACCTTCACGGCGGCGGCAACCGCCTCGTGGACGGAGCCGTCGGGATTGTCGCCGCCGCTGGGGGCGACCGAGAATGCGATGAGCACGGGGAATCCTTCCTGTCGCTGCCTGAGGTCAGTCCCGCTTCGGGACGCTGACGATGAGAGCGTCGCCCTGGCCGCCGCCGCCGCACAGCGCCGCGACGCCCATGCCGCCGCCTCGGCGAACGAGTTCGAGGGCCAGGGTGAGCACGATCCGCGCGCCGGATGCTCCGATCGGATGGCCGAGCGCCACGGCTCCGCCGTTGACGTTGACCTTGTCGATGTCGACCCCGAGGTCCTTGGCGCTGGCGAGGCCGACGGCGGCGAACGCCTCGTTGATCTCGTAGAGGTCGAACGAGTCCGCGGCCACGCCCTCCCGCTCGGCCGCCGCTCGGATCGCCTGCGAGGGCTGACGCTGCAGGGTCGAGTCGGGTCCGGCGGTCCAGGCGTGGGACCGGATCTCGGCGAGGATCGGCGCGCCGAGCTCCTCGGCCTTCTCCCGGGACATGACGACCACGGCACAGGCGCCGTCGGAGATCTGCGAGGCGTTGCCGGCGGTGATCGTGCCGTCCTTGCGGAATGCGGGGCGCAGCTTCGCCATCGACTCCGCCGTCGTCTCCGCGCGCACGCCCTCGTCGACGGCCACGGTGACATCGCCCTTGCGACTCGAGATGGTCACGGGCACGATCTCGTCGTCGAAGGCCCCGGACTCGCGGCCCTGCGCGGCGAGCTGGTGGGAGCGCGCGGCGAAGGCGTCCTGCTCCTCCCGGGTGAACTCGTCGTCACCGGCGTTCGCGGATTCCGTCAGCCCGCCCATCGCCTGATCGGTGAACGCGTCCCAGAGTCCGTCGTAGTCCATGTGGTCCTTGACGACGACATCGCCGTACTTGTAGCCGGACCGGGACTTCTCGAGCAGGTGCGGGGCCAGGCTCATCGACTCCTGACCGCCGGCGACGACGATGTCGTACTCCCCCGCCCGCACGAGCTGGGCGGCCTGGGTGATCGCATTGATCCCCGACAGGCACAGCTTGTTGGTCGTCGTCGCGGGCACGCGCATGGGGATCCCGGCCTCGACGGCCGCCTGCCTCGCGGGACCCTGACCGAGTCCGGCCTGGAGGACCTGGCCCATGATGACGTACTCGACGTCCTCGCCGCTGATCCCCGCGCGGTCCAGCGCACCCGCGATCGCCTTCGCGCCCAGCTGCACCGCGGTCAGCGATGACAGGGAGCCCTGCAGCCGCCCGAAGGGGGTGCGAGCACCGGCGACTATCACTGCATCAGTCATTGAGATTCCTCCTGAGGGATTCCGGCGCCGTCGGCGGTGGCTCAGCGGCCTGTCCCCGCCGGGGCGGACCCGGTCGAGCGTGTGTTGTCCCCAAGCCTAGTCCAGCAGCCTGTGTCCCCGATCACTGGGGAGCGGCGCGGACCGTCACCGGCGGTGGCGAGGACCGTCGCCGCCGGCGGCACGACCGACGTGTCGAGGGCGTCCGTGCACCGGTCCTGACACACAACACTCATACTGTGTCCGCTAAAGTGGAGGGCGGACAGCGATCGATTTCCCATCACACGACAGGAGTCCCCTTCAGTGACGCCCACCGAAGAATTCCGCACAGCGATGCGCGGTTACGAGAAGAGTGAAGTTGATGCTCGGCTGCAGCAGCTGCGCACCGAGATCGAATCCGTTCGTAAGGCACTGTCGGATGCGCGCAGCCAGGTCATCAACGCCGACCGCGCGAAGCTCCAGATCGCCGGTGAGCTGTCGGAGGCCAAGGCACAGCTGAAGAAGCTCGCCAACGACAACGCCGAAGCGGCAGGCCCTCCCGGCAGCCGCATCGACCACCTGCTCAAGATCGCCGAGTCCCAGGCCCGGGAGACCCTGGCCCAGGCGAACTCGGATGCGGAGACGATCCGCAACAAGGCCCGCGCCGAGGCGGCGTCGGCTCGCGCCCGCATGCACACCGAGAGCAACGACACCCTCAACAGCGCGCGCTCGGAAGCCGATGCCATCATCAGCTCGGCCGAGCTGCGTGCCGAGGAGGCGATCAAGGCCGCGGAGAATCGTGCTGCCGAACTGAAGGCGACAGCCGAGCGCGAGGCCAATCAGGCCCGAGAGGCCAGCGCCGCGGCGACCAAGGAGGCTCGTGAGAGCCTCGAGCACGAACTCGCGGAGCTGCGCGCGACGGCCGAGAAGGAGGTCGCGGACCTGCGCGCCGAGGCGAAGGCCGAGGCGGAGGAGACCATCGCCGCCGCCCGGGCCCAGGCCGATGAGCTGCTCGCCGCCGCGAAGGCCCGTGACGAGGCCTCGCGCAAGGCGGCCAATGAGCTCGAGGTCGAACTGGCCGACAAGCGCCAGAAGGCCGAGGCCGACCGCAAGAAGCGCTACGAGGAGGCCCTCGCCGAGAACAGGAAGCTCATCGAGGAGGCCCAGGCCCGTGCGGCGAAGGCCGATGCCGAGGCCAAGGAGGCCGCGGAGCGGGCCGAGAAGACCCGCGAGGACGCGGTGAAGAAGGCCGACGAGATCATCGCCGACGGCAAGTCCCGGGCGCAGACCCTCATCGGCGAGGCACGGGCGACCGCCGAGGCGACGATCGAGGAGTCCGCCGCCGAGGCCAAGCGCAACATCCAGTCCGCGCAGGCCCAGGTGGATCTGCTCACGAAGCAGCGCAAGACCATCACGGCTCAGCTCGACCAGCTGCGGTCCCTGTTCGCGATGCCCGGTGTCATGGGCGGCGACCAGGTCGATCCGGCCAAGGCCGAGGCAGCCTCGCACAACACGGAGCAGATCGCCGACGGCGAGCAGCTCAAGGAGCTCCTCGCCGAGGCGACCGAGGCGACCGAGGCAGACGGGTCCGACGAGGCCGAAGATGCGACGGCGCAGCAGGATGCGCCCGCCGCCGCGAAGGACGGTCAGGAGAAGGACGGTCAGGTCGAGCAGTCGGCCGAGGAGGAGCCGAGCGGAGACTCCCTGCCCAACGGGGCGACCGACGCCGACACCATCGCGATCGACGCTCAGGTCTCGGGGGCGAAGAACCCGGTCCCCAAGGCCACGCCCTCGAAGAACTCCCTGCGCTGATCAGCGCCGGCCGCCCCGTGCGGCCATGAACGTCGACGTGCACTCCGTGCGGTTCCGCACGGAGTGCACGTCTCATTCACGCGCTCATGCTCACCTGGCACCACCCGCGCGTGCCCGGTGCTCTTCCGTCGCCCGCCTCAGCGGAAGCGCTCGAAGCAGCGGGAGTGCCAGTGCCGCCGTGAATCCACGCCGACCTCGATCCCGAATGCCGCCGTCTCCCGCCATGCGACCACATGGGGCTGGCCGGAGGGCACCTCCCTGCCGCAGCCGGGGCAGACGTAGACCTTGCCGGTCGCAGTGCCGGCGACCCTCTGCACCGACCACTGACCGTCGGGCAGGTCGTGGGTTCTCCGGAGTCCTCCGAGGGACTCGGAGATGTCCCGGGGATCCTGCTGCCATTTGTTTCTGCGACGCGAGGAGGATGATCGTGGCATAACGCGATTCTCTCACGTAGGGTGTTGTCCGTGCGTCTCGTCATTGCCAAGTGCTCCGTGGACTATGCCGGTCGACTGACCGCCCACCTGCCCCTCGCCGACCGTCTCATCATGCTCAAGGCTGACGGCTCCATCCTCATCCACTCGGACGGAGGCTCCTACAAGCCGCTCAACTGGATGACTCCCCCGTGCTCGATCCGCATCGACGCGGCCGACGCCGAGCAGCAGGAGGCGGGGCTGAGCGAGATCTGGACGGTGACGCAGGTGAAGACGGGCGACCGTCTCGTCATCTCCATCGCCGAGGTGCATTCGGACACCCAGCATGAGCTCGGGATCGATCCCGGCCTCGTCAAGGACGGCGTCGAAGCCCATCTGCAGGAGCTGCTCGCCGAGCACATCGAGACCCTCGGAACCGGTTACAGCCTCGTCCGCCGTGAGTACATGACCGCCATCGGCCCGGTCGACATCCTCGCCAAGGATCCCGCTCAGCAGTCGGTCGCGGTCGAGATCAAACGCCGCGGCGACATCGACGGCGTCGAGCAGCTGACCAGGTACCTCGAGCTGATGAACCGCGATCCCCTGCTCACCCCTGTCCAGGGCGTCTTCGCCGCCCAGGAGATCAAGCCCCAGGCGCGCACCCTGGCCGAGGACCGCGGCATCCGCTGCGTCGTCCTCGACTACGACGCCCTGCGCGGCATGGACGACCCCGACTCGAGGCTGTTCTAGCCGAAGGTCAGGCCCTCCGCCCTCGACACCTGCTCGATCGGCGCGCCGAGGTTCCGG
This sequence comes from Brevibacterium sanguinis, assembly GCF_003315415.1. Lineage (GTDB taxonomy): Bacteria > Actinomycetota > Actinomycetes > Actinomycetales > Brevibacteriaceae > Brevibacterium > Brevibacterium celere_A. Next base: position 326,688 of record NZ_QNSB01000003.1, on the reverse strand, counting down.
AGATTCGCGACGAAGTTCTCGTAGCCGCGTTCGATGTGGTCGATCCCCGACACCTCGGTGACGCCGTTCGCTCGCAGTCCGGCAAGGACGAGGCCCGCGCCCGCGCGGATGTCGGAGGCCTCCACCTCGGCGCCGGAGAGCTCCTCCACCCCGGTGACGAGGGCATGGTTGCCGTCGATGCTCACCTTCGCGCCGAGGCGGGCGACCTCCTGGACGAAGCGCCAGCGGGCCTCGAAGAGGTTCTCCGAGAGCAGCCCGACGCCGTCGGCGATGGCGTTGAGACCGATGACGAAGGGCTGCAGATCGGTGGGGAACCCGGGGAAGGGCATCGTCGCGACGCGGATCGGCTGCGGACGGCGGGCCCCGATGACCCGAAAGCCCCTGCCCGTCGTGCCGTCGGACAGGGGGATCTCGCCGAGGTCGTCGACCGTCGCGCCGGAATCGCGGAGTTTGATCGCGACGTTGGGCAGCAGCTCGAGTCCCACTCCCCTGATGGTCACGTCTCCCCCGCTCAGCGCCGAGCCGAAGGCGTAGGTGCCGGCGACGATCCGGTCGCCCACGGTGCGGTGGGTGACGGGGCTCAGCCGCTCGACGCCGGTGACGGTGATGAGGCCGGTCCCGATGCCGGTGATGTCGGCGCCCATCTCGACGAGCATCGTGCAGATGTCGACGATCTCGGGCTCCTTGGCCGCGTTCGAGATCACGGTCCGGCCCCGGGCGAGCGTCGCGGCCATGACGAGGTTCTCGGTGGCCCCGACCGAGGGGAAGTCGAGGGCGATCTCGGTCCCGTGCAGTCCGTCGGCGGCGGTGGCGACGAAGTAGCCATGCTCGAGGTGCACGGTCGCGCCGAGGGCCTCGAGGCCGGCCTGGTGCATGTCGAGTCCCCGGGAGCCGATCGCGTCGCCGCCGGGCAGCGCCACCTGGGCGGCCCGCATCCGAGCGGTCAGGGGTCCGAGGACGGAGATGGAGGCGCGCATCGCGCGCACGAGTTCGTAGTCGGCCTGGATGCCCACCTCGGCGGGAACATCGATGGACACGACGCCGCCTTCGGGATCGTAGTCGACGGTGCATCCGAGGCGGCTGAGGAGTTCGACCATGATCCGCACGTCGAGGATCGCGGGGACGTTGGTGATCGTCGTCCGGCCCACGGCCAGGAGGCTCGCGGCCATGAGCTTGAGGACGCTGTTCTTGGCCCCGCGGACGTCGACGTCGCCGCGCAGCGAGGCGGGGCCGATGAGCCGGTAGACCTCCATCAGGTGAACCGTCCCATCGTCGGGTTGTATCCGGGAGGCGAGGACTCGAGCCACGAGGCCATCGTCGACAGCGACTCCGTGTCCATGGCCAGGGAGACCGAGCGCGGACGGCCGTCGGCCTTCCCGTACGAGCAGTCCACCACGACCGCGTCGGGGAGCACGGAGTACTGCTCTCCCGACGTCGGCTTGCGGCGGACGAGGATGTCGAGATCGGCGCGCGGCAGTCGCAGAGCCGCGCGCCGAGTCAGGGCGAACACCGGGTACCAGTCCAGTGAGGTGACGGAGAAGACCGCCACGCCCAAACGCCAACGTGGGCGGGAAGCGGATTCCTCGCCCACGTTGATCGAGCAGTCAAAGGCACCGGACAACTTCGAGATGGACCTGCGCCGGATCGTCACCACGACGATGAGCGCAAGTGCCAGCCCCACCAACGAGAGCAGAATGATCAGCAGGACAGAAGGGTTCACGGTTGCCAGTGTAGCCTCATGATCAGAGAAGTTCGGCCTGATCAGCGGCAATGATGACGCGATTGTTCTCCACCGAGAGGAACCCACCGTCGGCCTTCACCCGGATGGTCTCCTCGGCGGTGGTGAGAATGCGCGTCTCGCCCTCGGCCATGACTCCCAGCACGGGCTCGTGCCCGGCGAGGATACCGATGTCCCCGTCCAGGGTCCGGGCGGTGACGCGCTTGGCCTCACCGGCCCAGACCTCATGGTCGGCGGCGACGACGTTCACTTCGAGAACCGCCATGGCTTACTTCTGCATCTCTTCGTAGTTGCGCAGCACATCGTCGAGACCGCCGACGTTGAAGAACGCCTGCTCGGGGATGTGGTCGACCTCGCCGGAGCAGATCTTCGCGAAGCCCTCGATCGTGTCGGCCAGCGGCACGGTCGAACCGGGCACCTGCGTGAACTTCTCGGCGGTGTAGGTGTTCTGCGAGAGGAACTGCTCGATGCGGCGCGCCCGGTGGACGACCAGCTTGTCCTCTTCGGAGAGCTCGTCGACGCCGAGGATGGCGATGATGTCCTGCAGCTCCTTGTTCTTCTGCAGGATCGCCTTGACCTCGTTGGCCACGCGGTAGTGCTCCTCGCCCACGATCAGCGGATCGAGGATGCGCGAGGACGAGGCCAGCGGGTCGATCGCCGGGTAGAGACCGCGCGAGGCGATGTCGCGGCTGAGCTCGGTCGTGGCGTCGAGGTGGGCGAAGGTCGTCGCCGGGGCCGGGTCGGTGTAGTCGTCGGCGGGGACGTAGATCGCCTGCATCGACGTGATCGAGTTGCCTCGCGTCGAGGTGATCCGCTCCTGGAGCAGACCCATCTCGTCGGCCAGGTTGGGCTGGTAGCCCACGGCCGAGGGCATGCGACCGAGCAGGGTCGAGACCTCGGAACCGGCCTGGGTGAAGCGGAAGATGTTGTCGATGAAGAGCAGCACGTCCTGGTTCTGCACATCGCGGAAGTACTCCGCCATGGTCAGTGCCGACAGCGCCACACGCAGACGGGTGCCCGGCGGCTCGTCCATCTGGCCGAAGACCAGGGCCGTGTCCTTGAACACGCCGGCCTCGTCCATCTCCATGATGAGGTCGTTGCCCTCACGGGTGCGCTCACCCACGCCGGCGAACACGGAGGTTCCCGAGTGGTTGTGCGCGATGCGGAAGATCATCTCCTGGATGAGAACGGTCTTGCCCACACCGGCGCCGCCGAAGAGGCCGATCTTCCCGCCCTTGACGTACGGGGTGAGGAGGTCGATGCTCTTGATGCCCACTTCGAGCATCTCGGTCTTCGACTCGAGTTCGTCGAAGGCGGGAGCCGGACGGTGGATCGGCCAGCGCTCGGTGATCTCCAGCTGCTCGCCGTCGGCGAGGTTGAGGCAGTCACCGGTCGTGTTCCACACGTGGTGCTTGGTCACGTCGCCGACGGGCACCGTGATCGGCGCACCGGTGTCGACGACCTCCTGTCCGCGGACGAGACCGTCGGTCGGCTGCAGGGACACGGCACGCACGATGCCGTTGCCCAGGTGCAGTCCGACCTCGAAGGTGAGCTTGCGGACGCCCTCGGAGAGTTCGACCTCGGTGGTCAGTGCATTGTAGATCTCGGGCACGGAGTCGAGCGGGAACTCGATGTCGACGACCGGGCCGATGACTCGCGAAATCCGACCGAGGCCTGCGGCCTGCGTCGGGGAGTTTTCCGTAACTGTGGCAGTCATGGTCTCTTTCTTCTCTGCTCTCGCCGGTCAGTCGCCGGCTGACGATGCCGCAAGGGCATCCGCCCCACCGACGATCTCGGTGAGTTCCTGGGTGATTTCTGCCTGGCGGGCCGTGTTGGCCAACCGGGTGTACGTCTTGATGAGATCGTCCGCGTTGTCGGTCGCGGTCTTCATCGCCGCCTGGCGCGAAGCCTGCTCGGACGCCGAGGCGCTGAGCAGTGCCGACAGGATCCGCGAGTCGATGTACCGGGGCAGCAGTGCGTCCAGCACGGCCTCAGCACTCGGCTCGAACTCGTAGAGCGGGAACGCGGGAGCACCGGACTTCGGAGCCGGCTCGCCCGATCCGCTGCCGGATTCCTCGGCGTCCACGACCGCCAGCGGCAGCAGCCTGCGGTACTCGGGGTCGTGGGTGACGCTCGAGACGAACTTCGTGAAGACGATGTAGATCTCATCGACTCCCCCGGCATCCGAATCGGTCGTGAAGCGCTCCAGCAGAGCCTCGCCGATCTCCCGGGCCTTCTCGGCCGTCGGGGTCTCGGAGAACCCGGTCCAGGACTTCTCGATCGCCCGGTCGCGGAAGGTGTAGTAGCTCTCGGCCTTCCCGCCGACCGTGAACAGGGCGACGTCCTTGCCCTCGCCGCGCAGGAGGCGAATGAGCTGCTCGGCCTCGCGCAGCAGATTCGCGGCATAGGCACCCGCGAACCCCCGGTCCGGACCGATCACCAGCACCGCGGCGCGCGTGATCGTCTCCGGTTCGGTCGTGAGCACGTGGTCGACGTTCGATTCGCTCGCCACCGCCGAGACCGCGCGGGTCAGGGCGGTGGAGTACGGGCTGGCGGCCTGGGTCCGGGCCACGGCCTTCTGGATCCGCGAAGCAGCGATGAGCTCCATCGCCTTGAAGATCTTCCTCAAGGACTGTGTTGAGCGGATCTTCTGTTTGAAGACCCTCTGCTGGGCTCCCATCAGTTCTTCCTTTCGCTGTTACGGATCAGAGTCAACGCTTCTGCCGAACGATCTGCTCCTGCTCGACCTCATCCGCCGACGCCGCCGCGGTGTCCTCGCTGCCGGGCTTGGTGCCGTCGGACTCGGAGGCGACGAAGTTGTCGCGGAACTCCCCCAGCACCTTCTTCAGCTCTTCGGCGGTGTCGTCGTCGAGCTTCTTGGTCTCCCGGATGGTGGTGAGGATGCCGGTCTTGCGCTCGAGGTGGTCGTGCAGCTCCGATTCGAACCTGAGGACCTCGGAGACGGGAACCTCATCGAGGTAGCCGTTGGTGCCGGCGAAGATCGACACGGTCTGACGCTCGAACGGCATCGGGCTGAACTGGGTCTGCTTGAGCAGCTCGGTCAGACGGGCGCCGCGGGCGAGGTCGCGCTTCGTCGCCTCGTCGAGGTCCGAGGCGAACATCGCGAACGCCTCGAGGGACCGGTACTGGGCCAGCGAGATCTTCAGCGTGCCCGAGACGCCCTTGAGCGCCTTGGTCTGGGCGGCGCCTCCGACTCGGGACACGGACACGCCGACGTCGACAGCGGGGCGCTGACCGGCGTTGAAGAGGTCCGACTGGAGGAAGATCTGCCCGTCGGTGATCGAGATGACGTTGGTCGGGATGAACGCGCCGACGTCGTTGGCCTTGGTCTCGATGATCGGCAGACCGGTCATCGAACCGCCGCCGAGCTCGTCGGAGAGCTTCGCACAGCGCTCGAGGAGACGCGAGTGGAGGTAGAAGACGTCACCCGGGTAGGCTTCACGGCCCGGCGGACGACGCAGCAGCAGCGACACCGCACGGTAGGCCTCGGCCTGCTTCGAGAGATCGTCGAAGACGATGAGGACGTGCTTGCCCTCGTACATCCAGTGCTGACCGATCGCCGAACCGGAGTAGGGGGCGAGGTACTTGTAGCCGGCCGGATCGGACGCCGGCGAGGAGACGATCGTCGTGTACTCCAGAGCGCCCGCCTCTTCGAGCGAACGACGGACACCGGCGATGGTCGAGCCCTTCTGGCCGATGGCGACGTAGATGCAGCGCACCTGCTTCGTCGGGTCACCGGTCGCCCAGTTGTCCTTCTGATTGATGATCGTGTCGATCGCGAGAGCGGTCTTGCCGGTCTTGCGGTCGCCGATGATGAGCTGACGCTGTCCACGCCCCACGGGGATCATGGCGTCGATGCTCTTGTAGCCGGTCTGCAGCGGTTCGCGCACTTCCTGGCGGTCCATGACGCCGGCGGCCTGCAGCTCGAGCTCACGGCGTCCCACGGTCTCGATGTCGCCGAGGCCGTCGACGGGACGGCCGAGGGGATCGACCACGCGGCCGAGGTATCCGTCACCGACGGGGATCGAGAGGACCTCGCCCGTGCGGTAGACATTCTGCTCCTCGGCGATGCCGGAGAATTCGCCCAGCACGATCACGCCGATCTCGCGCTCGTCGAGGTTCTGCGCCAGGCCCAGTGTGCCGTCCTCGAAACGGAGGAGCTCATTGGCCATCGTGCCCGGGAGGCCCGATACGTGGGCAATTCCGTCACCTGCGGTGACGACCTTGCCGACCTCGGTCTTCACCGAGGACTCGGGGTTGTACGATTCGACGAACTTCCCCAGTGCGTCCCGGATCTCCTCCGGGCGAATTGTCAGTTCCGCCATCTGGTTTCCCTGCTTCCTTTTACTCAGAACTTGTGTCCGGCGACCGATGGGCCGCCTGTTGACTGCGAACCGACGCTCAGCGGGTGAGCCTGCGGTGTACTTCTGCGAGACGATCGGCGACCGTCGCGTTCATCACCTCATCGCCGACCTGCACCCGAGCGCCGCCGATGACGGTGGGATCGATCTGGACGTTGAGGACGAGCTCGCGACCGTAGGCCTTCGCCAGAGCGGCTTGGAGCCTCTCGGTCTGGGACTCGCTCAGTGGAGCGGCGACCGTGACCTCGGCGACCGAGCGCTGCTGACGTGCGGCGAGCACGTCGCTGTACTGATCGAGGGCGATTGCCACGCGCAGTCCGCGCGGGTGCACGGCAGCCTGCTCGATCAGGGTGATGGTGGCCCGATGGGCCTTGCCGTCCAGCAGGTTCGCAATCAGTTCGCGCTTGGTCTCGGCGCCGGCGTCCGAGTCGAGGGCGCGAGCGAGATCGTGGTCGCTCTCGAGCAGACGGGCGAAGCGGAAGACCTCTTCCTCCACCTGGCCGAGGCGACCCTCTGCCTGAGCATGAGCCGCGATCGCCGTGACACCGGCGACCTCGATGCTCGTGACCAAGTCCTGGGTCCGGGCCCAGCGCAGGCCGACGGCCTTCTCGGCCAGGCGCAGAACGGCGTCCGTGGTGCGAGTCGAGAACAGAGTCCGCAGCAGCTGCTGCTTCTTCTCGGCGGACTCCGAGGAGTCGGCCAAGATCTTGCGCAGCGCCACGTTCTCGGCGAGAACCGCGACCACGGCCAGCACGCCCTCGCCGAACTCGCGGGCGTCGCCGCGCGAGATCTCGGAGTTGGCGGTCTCGAGAACGGTCTGCAGGGACAGTCTGCTCGACTGGAGCATCACGCCCCCTTGACCGGCGCGGCGGTGGACTGGGACTCGAGATCCGAGATGAAGCGGTCGACCACATTGGCCGCACGCTGGTCATCGGACAGCGATTCGCCGACGATGCGCGACGCGAGGTCCGTGGCGAGCGTGCCCACCTCGGAGCGCAGCGAGACCATGGCGGCCTGTCGTTCCGCCTCGATCTGCGACTGCGCCGAGGCGATGATCCGATCGGCCTCGGCGTGAGCCTGGGCCTTCATGTCGGCGATGATCTGTGCGCCTTCTTCTTGAGCCTCGGCGCGCAGTCGTGCGGCTTCCGCACGACCGTCGGCGAGCTGCTTCTGATACTCGGCCAGAGCCGCATCGGCTTCGGCCTGCACCTTCTCGGCCTTCTCGATCCCACCCTGAATGCGCTCGGCGCGTTCGTCGAGGGTCTTGTTGAAGGCCGGGAGGACGTACTTCCAGACGACCAGGAAGACGATCGCAAGACAGACGGCACTCCAGACGATGTCATACAGCGCGGGGACCAGCGGGTTCCCGCCGCCCTCGGTCGCTGCGAGGATTTGCACCGGAGTCATGTCTTAATGCCTCACTGAGTAAGGAAGAACGGGGTGGCGATACCGATGAGGGCCAGGGCCTCGATCAGAGCGATACCGAGGAACATGTTTCCGCGCAGTGCGCCGGCCATCTCGGGCTGACGAGCGGTTCCCTCGATGGTCTTGCCGATGACGATACCGACACCGATACCCGGGCCGATCGCGGCGAGGCCGTAACCGACGGTGCTGATACTACCGGTGACTTCAGCGAGCATATCCATAGGATGCTTTCCTTTCATATGGCAGCCGGGTGGTTGGCCCGGCCTGTGCAGCCCGCAGGCTGCAGATCTGGGGTGTGAACTCAGTGGTCGTCCGAGATCGCCGCGTTGATGTACACGCAGGACAGGAGGGCGAAGATGTAGGCCTGCAGGACGACGACCAGCATCTCGAGCAGGAAGACGAAGAACCCGCCGGCGAATGTGAGGATCGAGAAGAACTGGAACCCGTTCGCCGCGTCGAAGAGGAAGAAGCTCGTGGCCGAGAAGCAGAGGACGAGAAGGAGGTGGCCGACCATCATGTTGGCGAAGAGTCGGATCGCCAGGGTGAACGGCTGGGTGACGAACTTCGTGATGAACTCGATCGGGATGAGCAGGATGTGCATCGCCGGCGGAACGCCGGGGAGGATGAGGGAATCCTTGAGGTAGCGGCCCAGGCCCTTCTCCGCGATGCCCGCCCAGTGGTACGTCACGTAGACGACGAGGGTGAGGACGATCGGCAGGCCGATGACTCCGGTGCCGGGCATGTTGAGGAACGGGATCAGCTTGGTGACGTTCCAGAACAGGATGCCGAAGAAGATCGCCACGATGAGCGGCATGAACTTCTTGGCCTTCTCCTTGCCCATGGTGTCCTCGGCGATGCCGACGGTGACGAATTCCATGGCGAGCTCCATGGCCGACTGGAAGCGGCTGGGGATGAGCTTCATCCGGCTCGCCCACACGCCGAGGAGCACGACCACTGCGACGGTGGCGAGGATGCGGATGAGCATCACTCGGTTCATCTCGAAAGGAGTGCCTTCGAAGAGGAACGCCGCAGGGAAGAATTCAGCCATCGACGGGGCGTGGAAGCCGCTGTCTGCGGCTTGGATCAAAGTGTTCGCGGCGTTGAGTGTACCCACGTTTGTATTACTCTCCCATGGTCAGGGGCCTTGAGGCCTGGCCGAAGCCAGGCAGTCATTGCGTGGCTTGTGGTTCAGGAGCGACATGGAGCGACGACCGGCTCCAGCACCTCGTCTACTCTACCAACTGTAGAGAGTAACCGACAAATCCATCAGTTCTCGCTGACAAGAGGCTGTCAGCCGCGTCGGAGCGCGGCGTCCGGCCGTCATCTCGCCTCGGGATCGACGTAGGGGACGCGGCCCCTGACCACGGTCAGCGCCTCGACCAGCGAGCTGCCGATGACGGCCGCGACGATCGTGAAGAAAGCGACGGTCCCGTCGAGCCAGGCCGCATCCCGCAGCCGCCAGATGACGATCATGAAGATGAAGGCCTTGAACAGGAAGCCGATCCCGAGGAACCCGGCGATCGTCGTCAGGCCGAGGTTGCGGCCGAGGTACATGACGATGAGGGTGATGAGGATGAACACCGCCGCCAGTCCCCCGCCGACGGCCCCACCGAGGAGGCCGGGGATGCCCGACACGAGGCACCCGACCCCCATCCCCAGGAGCGCGACGGCGAGGACGAGGAGCGAGCCGCGGATGAGCAGGGCCTTCCACACCCGGGTCCATGCCGCCTCGACGGCGGTCTCCTGTCGATGCGGTCTCGGCTGGCCGGGGTCTGCGGTCACGAGATCTCCTCTCTGGCTCTCTGGCGTGCTCTCAGCGGGTAGAAGGTGAAGACGAGGGTGATGGCGAACAGTCCGCCGATGATGATGAGGACCGAGAGCCACGGCAGGAGCAGGAGCATCACGGAGCCGAAGGCGATGAGCGCGGTCCACGTGTAGAGGATGAGCACGGCCCGGGCGTGCGAGTGGCCCAGCCGCAGCATCCGGTGGTGGAGGTGCTTGGCGTCGGCCGAGAACGGCGACTGCCCGGCCAGCAGCCGGCGCACGACGGCCAGTCCGAGGTCGAGCAGCGGCAGGAACATCACGGCGACGGGCAGGATGATGGGCAGGTAGGTCGCGAAGACCCGGTCGGGGCCGATGAGCGCGGGGTCGACCTGGCCGGTGACCCGGATGGTCGAGGCCGCGAGCAGCAGTCCGATGAGCATCGACCCGGAGTCACCCATGAAGATCCGGGCGGGATTGAAGTTGTGGGGCAGGAATCCGAGGCACGCTCCGACGAGGATCGCGATGATGAGCGAGGCGAGGTTGGCGTACGAGTCCGGTGAGGCGTCACGAGCCAGCCAGTAGGAGTAGATGAAGAAGGCGCTGCCGCCGATCGCGACGACGCCGGCGGCGAGACCGTCGAGCCCGTCGACGAAGTTGACCGCGTTGATCGTCACGAGGACGACGAGGATGGTGATGATGATCGACATCCGCGGGGAGCCGATGATCACTCCCCCGAAGGGGATCGACAGCAGGGCGACGCCGTTGATCGCCATGAAGCCCGCGGCCAGCGCCTGCCCGGCCAGCTTCGTGATCCAGTGGAGGTCCCAGATGTCGTCGATGACCCCGAGCAGGCACAGGAGGAGCGCCGCGCCGGCGACCCCGATGATCGGGCCCATGTCGACGAAGATCCGCTGGAGGAACGGGGTCTGGGAGGCGAACACGAGGCCCACGGCCACTCCACCGAACATCGCCACTCCGCCCAGCCTCGGCGTGGGGACGGAGTGCACATCCCTCTCCCGCAGAGGAGAGAAGATGTGCCCGCGCTCGGCGACCCGGCGCACCATCGGGGTGAGCAGGTAGGCGACGAGCGCGGAGACGATGAGGATGAAGAGGTAGGCGCGCACTCAGCCGGCCTGATCCGTCAGCTCGCCGATGACCTCGCGCAGCTCCTCGGCGTCGATGGGACCGCGCCGGACGATCCGCGGCACGTCACCGCTGAGATCGACGATCGTCGAGGCGAGCCCCGAGGTGCGCTCACCGCCGTCGAGGTAGATGTCGACGGAGTCCCCGAGCATCGCCTCGGCCTCGTCGACGGTCGTCGCCGCCGGCGCTCCGGTGGTGTTGGCGCTCGAGACGGCCAGGGGCCCGGTCCGCGACAGCAGCGCCAGCGCCGCCTCGTCGTCGGGCATCCGCACGGCCACGGTCCCATGGGTCTCCCCGAGGTCCCAGTCGAGGGAGGGCTGCGCGTTCGCGATGATCGTCAGCGGTCCCGGCCAGAAGCGGCCGGTGAGGGCGAGCATCCGCTCGTCGACGCCGTCGACGAGACCGAAGACCGTCTCGGCACGCGGCACGAGCACCGGGGGCGGCATGTCCCGGCCCCGGCCCTTGGCCGCCAGCAGCGCGGCCACCGCCGAGGCGCTGAAGGCGTCGGCGGCGATCCCGTAGACCGTGTCGGTGGGGATGACGAGCAGGTTGCCCGCCTCGGCGACCCGGGCGCATTCGTCGAGGACCAGATCCCGGATATCGGTGTGAGTGACGTCGAATCGTCTGGACACGAACTCCCCGTTTCGAATCTCGTTCGGCAGTGGTCGAAGGACCGAGCTCGCGCTCGGGACCGGCTCTCAGCGATCGTCGCCGGTGCGACGGGCGACGGTGAAGCGGTCGCGTCCAGTGTAGTCCTGCGCGGTCCGCGCGCCTCTCAGGCTGGCCGTGGCGGCGATGAGCTCGCGCACGCCGGCCCCCTGCTCCTCGCCGTGCTCCATGAGGAGGAGGCCCCCGGGGCGCAGGAGCTTCTCGGCCTGGTCGATGATGAGCGCGGGGATCTCGAGGCCCCCGGCTCCCCCGTAGAGCGCGGCGGCGGGATCGTGGTCGGCGACCTCGGGCTCGCGCGGGCGGGCGTCGTCGGGCACGTAGGGCGGATTGGTCACGACCACGTCGGCGCTCGAGCGCAGATCGGGACGGTCGCCGACCACCGCGGTCGCGTCGCCGCGGACGAAGTCGACCGTCGAGGCGCCGACCGCGACGCGCTCCCGGTTCCGCAGCGACCACTCGAGGGCCGCCGGTTCACGTTCGATGCCGAGGACGCGCACGCGGGGGTGTTCGTGGGCCACCGACAGCGCGATCGCCCCCGATCCCGAGCACAGGTCGATGACGAAGGGGGCGCTGTCACCGTCACGATCGAGCCGCTCGTCGAGCCGCTCGAGTTCGGCGAGCAGCTCGGTGACGAGGAGCTCGGTCTCCGGGCGAGGCACGAAGACGCCGGGGCCGACGAGGAGGTCGAGGCGGCGGAACGCCGCGGAACCGGTCAGGTGCTGGAGCGGGACCCGCGTCCCGCGGCGGGCGATGAGCTCGGCGAAGTCGGTGAGCACGGCGGCCGGCACCGCCTCGGCGAACAGGCGCCTGCGGGACAGCTCGCGGACCTCGATGCCCCAGGCGTGGGCGAGCAGCGCCGAGGCGTCGGTCTCGGGGCTCGCGACTCCCCCCTTGGCGAGGATCCCGGCCGCCGCCCGCAGGGCCTGCGGGACGTCGGCGGCCGACAGCGCGGGAACGTGATCCATCTCAGTCCCCGAGGGCATCGAGCCGGGCCGCCTTGTCGGCGTCGCGGCAGGAGGCGATGACGGGGTCGAGGTCGCCGGCGAGCACCTGGTCGAGGTTGTAGGCCTTGTAGCCCGTGCGATGGTCGGTGATCCGGTTCTCCGGGAAGTTGTACGTCCGGATCCGCTCCGAGCGGTCGACGGTGCGGACCTGGGAGCGCCGGATGTCGGCGGCTTCGGCAGCGGCCTCCTCGGCCTGCTTGGCCAGGATCCGGGCCCGCAGCATCCGCATCGCGGCTTCCTTGTTCTGCAGCTGGGACTTCTCGTTCTGGCAGCTCGCCGTGATCCCCGTCGGCAGATGGGTGATGCGCACTGCCGAGTCCGTCGTGTTCACCGACTGCCCGCCGGGGCCCGACGACCGGTAGACGTCGATGCGCAGCTCGCTGTCGTCGAGGTGGATCTCCTCGGGCTCGTCGACCTCGGGGAAGACGAGGACGCCCGCGGCCGAGGTGTGGATGCGCCCCTGGGACTCGGTCACCGGGACCCGCTGGACCCGGTGGACTCCCCCTTCGAACTTCAGCCACCCGTAGGCGCCGGTGTCCCTGGCCTTGACGGCGACGGTGACGTCCTTGTATCCACCGAGGTCGGAGTGCGTGGCGTCGAGGATCTGCGCCGACCAGCCGCGGGAGTCGATCCAGCGCTGGTACATCCGCAGCAGGTCGCCGGCGAACAGCGCCGACTCGTCCCCACCTTCGCCGGCCTTGATCTCGATGATCGCGTCGCGCGCGTCATCGGGATCGCTGGGCACGAGCAGGTCCCCGAGCTCCGCCGCGACGTCCGCGTGCTCGGCACGCAGACGGGCGACCTCCTCGGCGAAGTCGGGGTCCTCCGCGGCGAACTCCTGGGCCGCGGCGAGGTCCTCGCCGATCTGCTCGTACCGGCGCGCGGCCGCCGCCACCTTCTCCAGTTCGGAGTAGCGTCGGCTCAGCTTCTTGGCCCGGCCGGCATCCGCATGCACGGCCGGGTCCGAGAGCTCCTCCTGGAGGCGTGCGTGCTCATCGAGCAGCACGCCGAGGCTGGCGCGCAGGGTGTCGTCGTCGCTCATCTCACTCGTCGGTCGAGGACTTCGGCAGCGGCGTCGTCTTCTGCACCTGCATGAGGAACTCGGCGTTCGAGCCGGTCTCCTTGAGCTTGGACATGAGGAGCTCGACGGCCTGCTGCTGCTCGAGGCCCGAGAGGAGGCGACGCAGCTTCCACATCACCTTGGTCTCCTCCGGCGTCATGAGCATCTCCTCACGACGGGTGCTCGACGCGTTGACGTCGATGGCCGGGAAGATGCGCTTGTCGGCGAGGTGGCGGCTCAGGCGCAGCTCCATGTTGCCGGTGCCCTTGAACTCCTCGAAGATGACCTCGTCCATCTTCGACCCGGTCTCGACGAGGGCGGTGGCGAGGATCGTCAGCGAGCCGCCGCCCTCGATGTTGCGGGCGGCGCCGAAGAACTTCTTCGGCGGGTAGAGGGCGTTCGCGTCGACACCGCCGGAGAGGATCCGGCCCGAGGCCGGCTGCGCGATGTTGTAGGCGCGGGCCAGTCGGGTGATGTTGTCGAGGAGGACGACGACGTTCGACCCCATCTCGACGAGGCGCTTGGCGCGCTCGATCGCGAGTTCGGCGATCGTCGTGTGGTCGTCGGCGGGACGGTCGAAGGTCGAGGCGATGACCTCGCCCTGCACCGCGCGCTGCATGTCCGTGACCTCTTCGGGCCGTTCGTCGACGAGGACGACCATGAGGTGGACATCGGGATTGTTCGCGGTGATCGCATTGGCGACCTGCTGCATGATCGTCGTCTTGCCGGCCTTCGGGGGCGCGACGATGAGTCCGCGCTGGCCCTTGCCGATCGGGGTGACGAGGTCGATGAGCCGCGTCGAGGTGATCTTCGCGTTCGTCTCCAGGCGCAGGCGCTCCTGGGGGTAGAGCGGGGTGAGCTTCGAGAACTCGACGCGGCCCTTCGCGTCGTCGACGGTCAGTCCGTTGACGGAGTCGAGGCGGACGAGGGCGTCGAACTTCTCCCGCTTGCCGCCGCGGTCGTTCTCGCGCTGCTGGCGGATGGCGCCGGCGACGGCGTCGCCCTTGCGCAGGCCGTTCTTGCGCACCATCGAGGCCGAGACGTAGACGTCGTTGGGTCCGGGCAGGTAGCCCGAGGTGCGGAGGAAAGCGTAGTTGTCGTGGACGTCGAGGATGCCGCCGACGGGGATGAGCACGTCATCGCTGCGGATCTCGGGCTCGTCGCCTCCGCGCCCGCGGCGCTTGCGGTCCCGACCGCGTCCGCGGCGGTTGCCGCGCTCGTCGTCGTCGTTGCCGCGACCCCGGCGATCGTTGTCGTCGTTTCCGCGGCCGCGGCGATCGTTGTCGTCGTTGCCGCGTCCGCGGCGGCCGTTGCCATTGCGCTCGTCGCGGTCGCCGCCGCGCTCGTCGTCGCCCTGGCGGCTGCGGCGATCGTTGCCGCGGCGGTCGCCTGCGCTGTCGTCGTCGTCGCGGTCGCGGCGATCGGCCTGGCGTTCGGTGTCCTCGCCCTGACGACTGCGGCGGCCGTTGCCGCGGTCGTCGCGCTCCTCGCCGGAGTCGTCGCCGGACTCGGCGCCCTCGGTGCGCGAGCCGCCCCGACGGGTGCGGCTGCGGCGGGAGCGCTGGCCCTCGCCGGTCTGGGTCGTCTCGGAGCCGCTCGCCTCGGAGGACTCGGTCGATTCCTCGGCGGGTGCGGTCTCGGTGGCCTGATCGGCGCCGTTGCGGCGGTTTCGACGCTTGGGCGCGGTCGCCTCGGCGGGAGCGGAGCTCTCGGTCGACGTCGCGGTCTCGGACGGGGCAGCGGTCTGGGCGGCGGGAGCGGCGGTCTCCGCAGCGGGAGCGGGAGCCTGGGAAGGGGTGCTCGGGGCGCTCTGCGCGCCGGAGCCCTGGGAGTTCTTGATGGCGTCGATCAGTTCGCTTTTGCGAAGGCGACGGTACCCCTTGATTCCCAGACCCGCTGCCATCTCCTGCAGTTGGGGAAGACGCAGTGCGGTCAGGCTGCCTGTGCGTGGTGCGGAATCTTGAGTAGTGGTTTCAGACACGAAGGTCTTTCTCCCTCATTCGGCCGTGCGGCAAGAGCCGTAGTACTCACGGCGACGGAAACACCCTGGCGGTGCATTGTGAAAGATCACCTGCTGAAGAATGAGCAGGAGGCGTTCCAGGGAATGTGACACTCGATCGAGCTTGCATCTGAAAGGCGCTCAATCCGTTCACGATCGGAACACGATCAGTTTACTCTCTTGGTGCCGCTGACGCGAATTCGCGCTCATCGGCTCCGTGCGATGCGGTATCCTGCGAGGTCAACAGAGGTGCGGATGAGAGACGTCGACGCCGGTGCGAAGGACGGGTCGACGGAATCGGAGAGGACGAGGACGGTCGGCCCGGCACCGGAGATCACGGCGGGATGCCCGGCGGCGCGGAGCCGGTCGACGAGGTCCATCGATTCGGGATACGCCTCCCGGCGGAACTCCTGGTGGAGGAGATCGGCCGTCGCATCCATGAGCACCGCGGCGTCGGAGGTGAAGCCGTGGACGAGCAGTCCCGTCCGGGCGGAGTTCTCCGCGGCGATCTCGTGCTCGACGGAGGCCGGCATGAGCGATCGGGCGATCGCGGTGTCGAGCCGGGACTCGGGGACGATCACGGTGACGTCGGTGACCGTGTGCACGGGGATGCGCCAAGCGCGGGCCGGGGCCGACAGCGCGATCGTCAGCCCGCCGAAGATCGCCGGCGCCGCATTGTCGGGATGTCCCTCGAGGTCGGTGGCGAGTTCGAGGACGCGCTCGCGCGGGAGCCCGGCGGCCCCGCAGTGCTCGGCGACGGCACCGGCCAGGGCGACGCCGGCCACGACCGCCGCCGCGGAGGAGCCGAGACCCCGCGAGTGGGGGATCCGGTTGACGCACTCGAGGCGCAGCCGCTCGGCGAGGCCGGTCACCGCGGCGCCGTACTCGGCGGCGAGGACATCGCAGAGGACGCGCATGACGAGGTGGGAGCGGTCCCGGGGCAGGGACTCGGCGCTCTCACCCGTCACGCTCACGCAGTCGGCCGGGTCGACCTCGTCGTCGTGGATCGTCACGGTCAGGGTGTCGCACAGGCCCAGGGCGATGCCGAACGAGTCGTAGCCGGGGCCGAGGTTCGCCGAGGTGGCGGGCACCTCGATGGTCAGTGACACGCTCAAGCCTCGAGCCCCAGTGCCCGTGCGGCGCTGACCGCATCGACGGGGACCCGGATCGGCTCGATGGCCGAACCGTCCTCGGTGTGCAGGGCCCAGGCGGGGTCCTTGAGCCCGTGTCCGGTGACGGTGACGGCGATCGTCGCCCCGGCCGGGACCCTGCCGGCGGCCGACATCTTGAGCAGACCGGCCACCGAGGCGGCGGACCCGGGTTCGACGAAGATCCCCTCCTGCCGCGAGAGGACCTTGTGCGCGGCGAGGATCTCCTCGTCCGTGACCGAGTCGATGAGGCCCCCGGAGGAGTCCCGGGCCTCGATGGCCTGGTCCCAGCTGGCGGGCTTGCCGATCCGGATCGCCGTGGCGATGGTGTCGGGTTCGTCGACGGGGTGGCCGAGCACGAGCGGGGCGGCGCCGGCGGCCTGGAACCCCCACATCCGCGGCAGGCGGCTGGCGTGGCCGAGCTCGTGGTACTGCCGGTAGCCCTTCCAGTACGCGGTGATGTTGCCGGCGTTGCCGACGGGCAGGACATGGATGTCCGGGGCGTCGCCGAGGACGTCGACGACCTCGAAGGAGGCCGTCTTCTGTCCCTCGATGCGGTCGGCGTTCACCGAGTTGACGAGGTGGACGGGATAGGACTCGGAGAGCTTCCGGCACAGGGTCAGGCAGTCGTCGAAGTTGCCGTCGACCTCGAGCAGGGTCGCGCCGTGGGCGACGGCCTGGCTCATCTTCCCCGGGGCGATCTTCCCAGCGGGGACGAGGACGGCGCAGGTCAGCCCGGCCTTCGTCGCGTAGGCCGCGGCCGAGGCCGAGGTGTTGCCCGTCGAGGCGCAGATGACGGCCTTGGCGCCGGCCGCGGCGGCCTTCGTCATCGCCATCGTCATCCCCCGGTCCTTGAATGACCCGGTGGGGTTGAGGCCCTCGTACTTCACCCACACGGCGGCGCCGGTGAGCTCGCTGAGACGTTCAGCCCGGATCAGGGGGGTCCCGCCCTCCCCCAACGTCACGGCGGGGGTGGAGTCCGCGACGTCGAGCAGACCGCGGTACTCGTCGACGACGCCCTGCCACTGCTTCCTCGGGAATGCGCTCATCGTCACTGTCCTTCCACGCGGATCACGGAGCTCACGGCACGCACGACGTCGAGGTCGCCGAGGCGCTCGACCGTGCGGGCGAGAGCCGCCTCGGTGTTCGAATGGGTCGCGAGCACGAGCTTCGCGTGCTGCATCTCGTCCTCGTCGACCTCGCCGACGGTCTGGCGCATGAGCTCGATCGACGCGCCCTCGTCGGCGAAGACCTCGGAGACGGCCGCGAGGACGCCGGGGCGGTCGACGACGTCGAGGGTGATGTGATAGCGGGTCGTGATCGCCGAGATCGGGAGGATCCGCGAGTCCTCGTGGAAGGGACGCTCGTACTGACCGCGGCCGCCGAGCACGCGGCGGCGCGCGACGGAGACGACGTCTCCGAGCACGGCCGAGGCGGTCGGGGCGCCTCCGGCTCCCTGACCGTAGAACATCAGCTCACCGGCGGCCTCGGCCTCGATGAAGACGGCGTTGAACGCGCCGCGGACGGAGGCCAGGGGGTGGGACCGGCGCAGCAGCGCCGGGTACACGCGGGCGGAGAGGCCGGGACCGGCCGGGGACTCGGCGACGCGCTCGCACACGGCGAGGAGCTTGATGACGAAGCCCTGGTCCTTCGCGGTGGCGACCATCTCCGCGGAGATGCCCTCGATGCCCTCGACGTGGACGTCGTCGCTCGAGACGGGGGCGTGGAAGGCCAGTGAGGACAGGATCGCGGCCTTGGCGGCGGCGTCATGGCCGCCGACGTCGGCCGTCGGGTCCGCCTCGGCGTAGCCGAGCTCCTGGGCGGTCGACAGGGCGCGGTCGAAGTCCCAGCCCTCCGAGTCCATCTGGTCGAGGATGTAGTTGGTCGTGCCGTTGACGATGCCCATGATGCGGTCGATCCGGTCGCCGGCGAGAGAGTCGCCGACGGGGCGGATGATCGGGATCGCCCCGGCCACGGCCGCCTCGTGCTCGAGCCTCACGCTCGCGCGGTCGGCGGCGGACATGAGCTCGCCGTAGTGCGCGGCCAGCAGCGCCTTGTTCGCGGTGACCACGGACGAGCCCTGGTCGAGGGCCGCGGTGATCAGCGTCTTGGCGGGCTCGATGCCGCCCATGAGCTCGATGACGATGTCGGCGTCGGCGATCGCGGTCTCGGCGTCGGTCGTGAGCAGGCTCTCGTCGATCCCCGGCCGCGCCTTCGCGAGGTCACGGACGACGACGGCGCTGAGCTCGAGGGGGGCGCCGATCCTCTCGGCCAGGGCCTCGGATCGGTCGACGATGCGTGCCGCGACCTCCGTGCCGACGACTCCGCAGCCGAGCATCGCAACTCTCAGTGGCTTCATTTCCCTGCCTTCTTATGTCTCTGTCGATGTGGTCATGCCCGGGTCGGTGCTGAGCATCTGGGCATAGCTCTCGGGGGTGACGATCCACTCGGCCCCGTCCGCGCTCACGGCGAGCACGCCGGGCCGGGGCACATGGTTGTAGTTGTTGGCCAGCGGCCTGCAGTAGGCGCCCGTTCCCGGCACGGCGACGAGGTCGCCGGGGGCGACATCGGCCCCCATGTACTCATCGCGGACGATGATGTCGCCCGACTCGCAGTGCTTGCCCACGACGCGGATGATCGCGGGCTCGGCGTTCGAGTTCCGATTGGCCAAGCTACACGAATAATCGGCGTCGTAGAGAGCTGTCCGGATGTTGTCGCTCATGCCGCCGTCGACGGCGACGTAGGTGCGGATCCCGGTGTCGGTGTGCACCTCCTTGACGGTGCCCACCTCGTAGAGGGTGAAGACGGCCGGGGAGACGATCGCGCGCCCGGGCTCGATCGAGATCCGCGGCACGTCGGTGCCGAGCCCGCGGCATTCCTTGGCGACGACCTCGGCGAGCTCGGCGGCCATCTCCTCGACCGGGATCGGGGTGTCCTGGGAGGTGTAGCGGATCCCGAAGCCGCCGCCGAGGTCGACCTCGGGCAGGTCGACGCCGTGGGTGCGCATGATCTGGGCGCGGAGGTCGAGGACTCGGGCGGCGGCGACCTGGAACCCGGAGATGTCGAAGATCTGGGAACCGATGTGGGAGTGGAGTCCGTCGAAGCGCAGGTGGGCCGAGCCGACGACCGCCTCGGCGGCCTTCGCGGCCATCCCGGAGGACAGGGACAGGCCGAACTTCTGGTCCTCGTGGGCGGTGGCGATGAAGTCGTGGGTGTGGGCTTCGACGCCGACCGTGACCCGGAGCATGACCGGCGCGACGACCCCCCGGGCCGCGGCGATCGTCTCGAGCCGGTCGATCTCGTCGAGGCTGTCGACGATGATCCGCCCCACGCCGTAGTCGAGCGCGTAGTCGAGTTCCGCCACCGACTTGTTGTTGCCGTGCAGCCCGACCATCTCCCCCGGGACTCCCGCGGCACGGGCGATCATCATCTCCCCCAGCGAGCAGGTGTCGAGTCCGAGGCCCGCCTCGTGCACCCAGCGGGCGACGGCGGTGCAGAGGAACGCCTTGCCCGCGTAGAAGACGTCCGCGCCGGACCGACCCTGCTCGGGCGAGAACGCATGCGCGTAGGCATCCCGGTACTCCCGCGCCCGGGCCTTGAAGTCGTCGACGTCCATGACGAGGGTCGGGGTGCCGTGGTCGCGGGCGATGTCGGTGACCGGGTGCCCGGCGACGGTGAGGACGCCGTCGGCGTTCTTCACCACGTTGCGCGACCACAGGCTCGGCAGCAGGGCGTTGACGTCCTCGGGGTACGGCAGCCACACGGGCGCGGGTGTCGCGTGCAGTGTTCCGGCGATGTGTGCGGGCATTACATCCTCTCCGGGGCGGTAGCGCCCAGCAGTCTCAGGCCATCGCCGAGGACGACGCCCACGGCGCGATCGAGCAGCAGCCGTTCGGCGTGGACCCCCGTGACGTCCTCATCGATCGTGGGGATCACCGGGTGCGAATCGACCCAGCGGTGGAAGACCTCCGCCAGGCCCTGCAGGTGGCGGACGATGCGTGCGGGCACGGCGTCGCCGGCCACGCGCGGGAAGTCGACGAGGGCCGTGAGCAGAGCGGTCTCGGCCTCGTCGGTGCCTGCCTCCACGGCGCCTCCGGCGGCACTCGCCTCCCCGAGACCCGCGTCCGCGGGCGCCGCGGCGGCGAGGCGGGCGACGCCCGTGGCGACGGCGACGCGCTCGATGCGCCTGGCCAGGGCATGCGCCACGCGCACCTCGTCGAGCACCGCGTCGTCCGGCATCGGCTCCGACGGTGCGGAGCCCGACTGCGCCGAGGCGGGCGCAGGCTCCGCGGCGGGCGCGGGCTCCACGGCATCGCGGTCGCTCGCGGAGGAGAGGATCGCCGCCGCGAGCTGCGCGGCCGGGGCGGAGGGGGTGATCGTGAGGAAGCCGGGACCGGAGACCTCGACCGAGCGAACGCCGGGCTCCGCCCGCAGCAGTGCCGCGATGTCGATCGCCAGGTCGCGTGGGGCCCGGCCGAGAACAGCGGCGGTCTGGAGGGCGATGTTCGACGTCCAGTGCCCGCGGCCGGGGTCCTTCGCGCGCACCAGGGTGACCGTGGCGGGCAGATCGACGACTCGACCGCACGCGGTGCTCAGCGCGCGGGTCAGGGCGGTCTGCAGGAGTTCGGGGGTCACCAGAACAGATTACTCGGTGGCGATTGTCCGCGGCGAATCAGGGCCGTCGCCCGGTCTCAGATGTGTCCGGGCCGGCAGGCGGGGATGCTGACCAGGAGTTTGACGGCCACGGACAGGAGGACGACGGCGAAGGCGGGCCACATGGCGTCGACGCTCTGGAGGAGGAACGCGAAGACGAGCGGACCGGAGGCGGCCATGAGGTATCCGCCTCCCTGGACGAATCCGGACAGGGCCGCCGTCGCCTCGGCGTCGACGGAGCGCAGCGCGATGAGGGTGAGCGCGAGGGGGAACGTGGAGATCCCGACACCGAGGAGCACGGTCCACAGCACGGGCGCGGCCTGCGGGACCAGCCACAGTCCGAGGTAGCCGGCGGCCAGCGACACGCAGAACGCGACGACGATGGGGGCCGCGGTCCGCAGCCGCTGGGCGAGCGCGGGAAGGACGAATCCGAGGACGAGCGGGATGGCCGCGACCAGGGCGAGCATGGCCCCGGCGAAGGCGGGCTCGGAGCCGGAGTGGGTGAGCAGCAGCGGCAGCCAGGTGAAGAGGATGAAGTTGTTGAACGAGGTCAGTCCCGTCATCGTCATCAGCGCCCAGGCCCGCGGGGTGCGCACGAGGCGTCTCAGCTCGCCGCCGCCGACCACGGCGGCCGCCACCGCCGTCCGCGGCGCCGGCCGTCTCACCGCGATGACGATCCAGGCGGCGACCGCGACGAGGGCGCAGACGGCCCAGACGAGCAGTGAGCCTCGCCAGCCCCACGTCGCCGCCAGCGGCACCGCGACGAGAGGCGGCAGGAACGTGCCGAGCTGGAGGAGGCCGACGTGCACCGTCGACATGAGCGCGAGCCGATCGGGGAAGTGCGACTTGACGATGGGCGGCAGCACGACGTTGCCGACGCCCATGCCGAGGAGAGCGACGACGCTGAGGACGAGGAACCAGGAAGGAGAGTCGAGGACCCCGCGCACGCTCGAGCCGATCGCGATGAGGACGACCGCGCCGAGGGTCACCGACACCGCGGAGAACCGGTCGACCAGCTTCGGGACGATGAAGCCGCTGACCCCGAAGAGCAGCGGGGGAAGCATGCCGATGACTGCGAGGAAGACGGCGTCGAGCGGGACCTCGGCGCCCATCATGTCGAGCAGCGGCGACAGCCCGGTGACCCCGGGACGCAGATTGAACGCGGCGACGATGATGCCCGCCAAGACAAGACCGGTTGCCCCAGCAGATCTCATGGTCGCCATTGTGCCATCCACGCTCGACCCCCGCCCCGGCCGGGGCCGATCGCCGTCGCCGGGAGCGTGCTCGGACTTCTCGGCCCGGGCGTCCCGGGAATCCTCGTGGGATGAGAGAACCCCCTGGGTGACCAGGGGGTTCGTGTGGTGCCCGCGACAGGATTCGAACCTACGACCTTCTGCTCCGGAGGCAGACGCTCTATCCACTGAGCTACGCGGGCAACGGATGCAATCCTACCAGAACCGTGCATCAGGACCCAAAACGGCGGACCGCGTGCCGCCGGTCGTCCGGCTGCACGCGGTCCGAGGCTCCTCAGGCGCCCTTCATGTCCTTGCGGCCGGGCACGTACTCCCAGTGCCAGAGCTCGTAGGAGTTGCGCTTCGCCCAGTCCGGGTTCTCCCAGCCGAACTCCCCGGCGTTGGCCTCGAGCCAGTCGTACTGGGCCGTGTCGAGGTCGACGGCGATGCCCCAACCGTGGTTGGACGTGCCGGGACGGGCGGCGAATCCGGGCTTGCGCGACGCCACGGAGACCTGCGCCTCGAGCGACCGGTACGAGTCCGTCACCGTGAGGTTCTTGCCGGTCTCCTTCTTGTACTTCGCGTTCATCTTCGCGAAGGCCACGGCGGCGTCGGCGCGCAGCTTGTGGTCGCCGATGCCGATCTCGCACAGCCATTCCTCGGGGACCTCGCCGTTGGAGGCCTCGCCCTTGGGCGCCTCACCGCTGCAGCCGGGCAGCGCCGACTTCTTGATCGCCCGCGAGGCGGCCTTGACCTTGGACTGGGTGGCGCTCGGAGCGCCGATCGCCATGGTCGTCTTCTCATCGGAGACGTCGATGTCCGCCGAGACCGTCTCGGCGTTGATCGCCTTGGTCTGCGTGTCGGCGGCGGTCGTGTCGACCTTGACCTCCTGCTCACCGCCCATGTTGCCGGCGATCATCACTGCGGCGATGGCGGTGCCGGTGACGGAGACCGTCGCCAGGGCGGAGATGGTCGTGGCGCGCTTGCGGCGCACCGAGCGCAGCAGGGTGCCGTCCGAACCGCGGCCCCCGGGCTGAGCGGCGATGGCCCGATCGGTCCAGCCGTCGCTCAACCCCTCCGCCTGACGGGCCATGGCCTCGCGACGCGGGGATCCGGCGGCCGCCCGGGCCTCAGCGGCCATCGCCGCGCGGCGGGGCGAGAGCGTCGCCGTGGTGGTGGACGTCTGGGACACCGCTGTCGCAGCCGGCCGGGAGCCTGTCAGGGTGACGCGGGAGGAGGCGTGCTGGTGGCGCAGATCGCGACGGCGCACCGGCGCTGCTGCGGTCGAGGAATCACTCGACATATCACTCCGTACTGTTGTCCGTACATCGGGCGCCGTGGACCAGTCCCGGCGCCCGAAAAGCTTATGTCACAACACTATAACGAACCCGTTACATAATGTCACTTTTCGTTCATACTGAAGCCGTGACCAGCGATGACGGTCACAGTCGTGTCGCAACTGGTCCACAGAGGGGGTCCGGGAAGTGACCTGCGTCACCCGATTCGTTATCCGTCGTTACACTTCGGTCGACATACCGTGACCCCCGACACAGCCGGAAGGGCAGTTGTGGGAGATGTCACGGAGCAAGGCGCCCTGCCATCTGGACGTCTCCTGCGACTCACCGCTCATGGCGCTGGCGCTGCATCGCGTCCTGGACCTCGCCGACGAGCTCCTCGAGCACGTCCTCGAGGAACAGGACGCCGAGGGTCGTCTCCTCCGACGACAGCACCCGGGCGACGTGGATCCCGACCTTCTGCATCTGGGCAAGCGCCTCCTCGACCTCGTCATCGGCCATGACCGTGAACAGGGGACGAAACCGCTTCGCCGGAACCGGCGCGTCGTACTCGTCCTCGCGCTCGGCGTAGAGGACGTCCTTGATGTGGAGGTACTCCTGGGGATACCCGTCGGCATCGACAACGAAGTACCGGGAGAATCCGGTCCTGCCGACCGTGGTCGCGAGCTCTCCCGGCGTCACCTCTGCGGTGATCGTGATGAGCTCGGACATCGGCACCATGATGTCGGCCGCGGTCTTGTCGCTGAACTCCAGGGCGCCCTTGAGCAGCCCGGTGTCGTCGCTGAGCAGACCTTCCCGCTTCGACTCCGCGACGATCGACTCCACCTGCTCGATCGTGAACGCCTCATTGACCTCGTCGCGCGGTTCGACCTTGAGCAGCCGGAGGATCGAATTGGCCAGGCCGTTGAGCGGACGGATGACGAAGCCGAACAGCCGCGACAGGAACACGAGCGGCGGCGCCAGCAGCATCACGGCCCGGGCGGAGGTCGCCAGTGCGATGTTCTTCGGCACCATCTCCCCGATGACGACGTGGAGATAGGTGACGACGCCGAGAGCGAGGATGAAGGAGATCGTCGAGGACAGGGCGGCCGGGATGCCCAGACCGTGGAGCGGGCCCTCGAGCAGATGGTGGATGGCCGGCTCCGCGACATTGCCCAGCAGCAGCGAGCACACGGTGATGCCGAGCTGGCAGATCGCGAGCATGAGCGACACGTGCTCCATGGCGTAGAGCGCGGTCCTGGCGGCCCCCGAGCCCGCGTGCGCCTGCGGCTCGATCTGGGAGCGCTTGGCGGCGACGACGGCGAACTCGGCCGCGACGAAGAACGAATTGCCCAGGAGGAGGACGACGAGCCAGATCAGCCCGAACCAGTCAGCGCTCATCGGTCTCACCTCCCCCGCCGCGGCGGTCGCCCGGGGTGTCGAGGGCGACCCGCAGCCTCTCGATCCGGCGGCCGTGCATCCGCTCCACGCGGATCAGGGCCCCGTCCGTGCGGACCTCGTCGCCGGGCACCGGGATGCGTCCGAGCTCCATGAGCACGAATCCGGCGAGCGTCTCGTAGTCCGAGTCCTCGGGGATCGACAGGCCGATCGTCGCCGACACCTCGTCGGGCCGCAGCTGGCCGGGCACGATCCACGTGCCGTCCCGGGCCGGCCGGGCGGCCACGCGCATCCGATCGTGTTCGTCGGCGACCTCCCCGACGAGCTCCTCGACGACGTCCTCGAGGGTGACGACCCCCGCGGTGCCGCCGAACTCGTCGACGACGACGGCCATCTGCATGCCCTTGGCCCGCAGCTCCATGAGGAGCGGATCGAGCCGCAGGGTCTCCGGGATCTCGGTGACGTCGGTCATCAGCCCCCCGGCATAGGCGTCGTCGCGATTGGCCAGCGGCACCGCGAAAGCCTGCTTGACATGGACGACGCCGAGGATGTGGTCCTTGTCCTCCCCGGCGACGGGGAAGCGGGAGTAGCCCGTGTCCCGCGCCTGTTCGATGATCTGCCTCGCGGTCGTGTCCTTCGACACCGAGGACATCCTCGTCCGCGGGGTCATGACGTCCTCGGCGGTGCGCTCGGAGAAGCTGAGGGTGCGCTCGAGCAGTCCCGCGGTCTGCTCGTCGAGCACACCCTCCTCGGCGGAGTGCCGGACGAGGGAGGTCAGCTCCTCGGGCGAACGGCCCACGGAGCCCTCCTCCTGCGGTTCGATGCCCATGGACCTGAGGATCTTGTTCGCGGTCCCGTTGAGGGTGACGATGACGGGTTTGAAGACGACGGAGAACGCGTACTGGAGCGGGGCCGCGATCCGCCCCGTCCCCAGGGGGACGGCGATCGCGAGGTTCTTGGGCACGAGCTCGCCGAAGATCATCGAGAGCACGGTCGAGACGATGAGGGCCAGCGTCAGGGCCAGAGGAGCGGACAGGCCCGGACTGACCCCCCAGGCCTCGAACACCGGGGCGAGCAGTTTGCCCAGGGACGGCTCCATGAGGTAGCCGGTGAGCAGCGTGGTGATGGTGATGCCGACCTGGGCGGCCGAGAGCTGGGTCGACAGGTGGGCCATCGATCGGCGCAGGGTCTTGGCGCCGACGACACCGGCCTCGACGGCCTTATCGGCGGTGTGCCGGTCAAGGGTGAGGAGGGAGAACTCCGCGGCGACGAAGACACCGGTGCCGAGGATGAGGATGAGGGCGAGGGCGAGGAACAGCCATTCCATCAGTGCAGTCCCCCACCCTTCGGGATGGGGATCAGTGGTCGATTCCCCCCAGGGGGATGGGGGTCGTCGTCTGGGGCGCCGGCTTCCCGCCGGCTGGGACTGTCACTGGGCATGACGTGATTTTAGCAACTCGCGAAGCGCTCACCAACTTCGGGCGACCGGCCTGCCCTCCTCGTAGCCCGCCGCGCTCTGCACCCCGACGCTCGCACGATCGGCGAACTCGGCGAGATCCCGGGCCCCCGCGTAGGTGAAGGAGCTGCGCACCCCCGAGGTGATGGCGTCGAGCAGGTCCTCGACGCCGGGGGACTTCGGATCGACGTACATCGTCGACGAGGAGATGCCCTCCTCGAAGAGCCCCTTCCGCGCCCGGGTGAACGCCGACTCCGACCGGGTCCGGTTCGCGACCGCCCGCGCCGAGGCCATGCCGAAGCTCTCCTTGTACTTCCGTCCCTGGCCGTCGACGAGGAGGTCGCCCGGGGACTCGTGGGTGCCCGCGAACCAGGACCCGATCATCACCTGCGAGGCCCCGGCCGCCAGCGCCAGGGCGACGTCACGGGGATAGCGCACTCCCCCGTCCGCCCACACATGCGCCCCGAGCTCACGGGCGGCGGCCGCGCACTCGAGCACCGCGGAGAACTGCGGACGGCCCACCGCCGTCATCATCCGCGTCGTGCACATCGCCCCGGGCCCGACCCCCACCTTGACGATGTCGGCGCCGGCCGCCACGAGGTCGCGCACGCCTTCCGCGGTGACGACATTGCCCGCGACGATCGGGACCCCGAGGTCCGCCTCGGCGATGGAGCCGAGCACCTCGAGCATCTTCGCCTGGTGTCCGTGCGCGGTGTCGACGACGAGCACGTCGGCGCCGGATCCCACGAGGGCCCGGGCCCGGTCGAGGGCGTTGCCGTTGACGCCGATGGCCACGGCGATGCGCAGCCGACCGTGCGCATCGAGGTTCGGTGCGTAGATCGAGGAGCGCAGGAGGGCCTTCGGGGTGAGGGAGCCGAGCACCCGCCCCTCGGCGTCGACGACGGCGGCGAACTCGGTCCGGGCCTCGGTCATCTTCTCGAACAGCGCCTCGAGCGCCGAGGCGTCCGCCCAGTCGATCGTCGAGGCATCGACGACGTGCGGGGCCGACTCGACCAGTTCCGACACCGCGGTGAACCGGTCGACGTCACCGAGGTTCTTCGCGTCGATGACTCCCTCGAGCCTCCCCTCCGCGTCGACGACGACGCCGAACCCGTGAGCGCGCTTGCTCAGCACGTGGAGGGCGGAGAGCACGGTCTCCTCGGGGGAGAACCGCAGCGCCGACTCGAAGATGTGGTCGCGGCTCTTGACCCATTCGATCGTCTCCTGGGCCGCGGCAAGCGGGATGTCCTGGGGCAGGACCGCGAGCCCGCCGCGCCGGGCCATCGTCTCGGCCATCCGGCGACCCGACACCGCCGTCATGTTCGCCGCGACGAGCGGGATGGTCGAGCCTGTCGGATCCGTTGTCGACAGGTCCACCTCGAAGCGCGAGGTCAGAGCCGAGGAGTTGGGGACGAGGAAGACGTCGGAGTAGGTGAGGTCGGTGTCCGGGGAGTTCGAGATGAAACGCATAACACTATTGTTCCCCATGTGCACAATCACAGGCACATCGCGTTAGGCTGGTGCTGTCGTTCAAACTCACATCCTTGAAGCAGGAAGTAGGCGATCAACGCCGTGTCCGTCAATACTCCGAACCGCACCATCGACGACTTCGGCTCGAACGAGTGGCTGGTCGAGGAGCTGTACGAACAGTACAAGTCCGACAAGAACTCGGTCGATGAGTCCTGGTGGCCGTTCTTCGACAAGTACGAGAAGAACAGCGGAGATTCAGGCAGGTCCGAGACCACAGGGTCGACCTCCGCCGACGAGAAGTCGGCGACCACCCCCACGAAGAGCGCAGCGGCCCAGGGCTCGGCCGCGAACAGGACCGCTCCGGCCAAGCCGGACAACGATCCCGGTACCCGGGAGAACTCCCGCGGGGTGTCCCCCTCCTCGGCCCAGACCGAGACGCTCAAGGCCGAGACCAAGTCCGTGCCGAAGGTCACGGTCAAGGACAAGGCGCCCGCGGCCCCGAGCGAGGAGACCGTGACCCCGCTGCGGGGTCCCGCGAAGCTCATCGCCAAGAACATGGACGATTCGCTCGAGGTGCCCACCGCCACGTCCGTCAGGGCGCTGCCGGCCAAGGCCCTCATCGACAACCGCATCGTCATCAACTCCCACCTCAAGCGCACCCGCGGCGGCAAGGTCTCGTTCACCCACCTCATCGGGTTCGCGGTCGTGCGAGCCCTGCAGAACTTCCCCTCGCAGAACGTCTCCTACGACGTCCGCGATGGCAAGCCCGTCACGGTCTCCCCCGCCCACGTCAACTTCGGCCTCGCCATCGACGTGCCGAAGAAGGACGGCACCCGTTCGCTGCTCGTGCCCAACATCAAGAAGGCCGAGACGCTGACCTTCCGCCAGTTCGTCGACGCCTACGACGGGCTCGTCGACAAGGCGCGCAAGGGCAAGCTCACCGCCGACGACTTCGCCGGCACCACGGTGTCCCTGACCAATCCCGGCGGCATCGGCACGGTCCATTCCGTGCCCCGCCTGACGAAGGGGCAGGGCACGATCGTCGGAGTCGGCGCGCTCGAGTACCCGGCCGAGTTCCAGGGTGCGAGCCAGAAGACGATCAACAATCTCGCGGTCTCGAAGGTGCTGACGCTGACCTCGACCTATGACCACCGGGTCATCCAGGGTGCCGGGTCCGGCGAGTTCCTCAAGCTCGTCCACGGCTACCTGCTCGGCGAGGACGGCTTCTACGACGACGTCTTCGAGTCCCTGCGCCTGCCGTACGAGCCCGTCCGCTGGGTCCCCGACGTCTCCGCCGAGGACCAGGACGACGTCAACAAGACCGCGCGCGTCATCGAGCTCATCGACGCCTACCGCACCCGCGGTCACCTCATGGCCAACACCGACCCGCTCGTCTACCGGCAGCGCTCGCACCCCGATCTCGACATCAACCAGCACGGGCTGACCCTGTGGGACCTCGAGCGCGAGTTCCCCACCGGAGGATTCGGCTCCAAGCCGATGATGCCCTTCCGCAACATCCTCGGACTGCTGCGCGAGAGCTACTGCCGGACGATCGGCTTCGAGTACATGCACATCGCCGACCCGCTGCAGCGACGGTGGTTCCAGGCGAAGATCGAGGTCCCCCACCAGGAACTCACCCGCTCCGAGCAGGGCCACATCCTCGGCCGGCTCAACGCCGCCGAGGCGTTCGAGACCTTCCTGCAGACGAAGTACATCGGGCAGAAGCGCTTCAGCCTCGAGGGCGGCGAATCGGCCATCGTCCTCCTCGACGAGGTCCTCAACCAGTCGGCGGACTCCGGGCTCGACGAGGTCGCGATCGGCATGGCCCACCGCGGCCGGCTCAACGTGCTCACGAACATCGCCGGCAAGAGCTATGCCCAGATGTTCCGTGAGTTCGACGGCACGATGTCGCCCGACAGCGTGCAGGGCTCCGGTGACGTCAAGTACCACCTCGGCACCGAGGGCTCCTTCACCTCGCCGGCGGGCAATACGACCAAGGTCTACGTCGCCGCCAATCCCAGCCATCTCGAGACCGTCGACCCGGTCCTCGAGGGCATCGTCCGCGCCAAGCAGGACCTCGTCGACCAGGGCGAGGCCGGCTTCACGGTCCTGCCCGTGCTCGTCCACGGCGATGCGGCGTTCGCCGGTCAGGGAGTCGTCGCCGAGACCCTCAACCTCTCGGAGCTGCGCGGCTACCGCACCGGCGGGACGATCCACATCGTCATCAACAACCAGGTCGGGTTCACGACTCCGCCCGCCTCGGCGCGGTCCTCGTACTACTGCACCGACGTCGCGAAGACGATCAACGCCCCCGTCCTCCACGTCAACGGGGACGACCCCGAAGCGGTCGTGCGCGCGGCCCGGCTCGCGTTCGAGTACCGCCAGGAATTCAACCGCGACGTCATCATCGACCTCGTCTGCTACCGCCGCCGCGGCCACAACGAGGGCGACGACCCCTCGATGACCCAGCCGCTCATGTACTCGCTCATCGAGAAGAAGGGCTCGGTGCGCAAGCTCTACACCGAGTCCCTGGTCGGGAGGAAGTGCATCACCGACGACGAGGCGGCCGCTGCGCTCAAGGACTACCAGGCCAAGCTGGAGAAGGCGTTCGCCGAGACCAAGGAGGCCGAGACCGGCAAGTACACGGGAGCGGCATTCAACGAGCCGCACGTCCCCAGCGACATCGAGGCGCTCAACGACGCGAGCACCGCGATCAGTCAGGAGACGATGAAGCGCATCGGCGAGGCCTTCGTCGAGGTGCCCGAGGGATTCACGATCCACAAGAAGCTGCGCGCCCTGCTCGAGAAGCGACGGGAGATGTCCGTCTCCGGCGGAATCGACTGGGGCTTCGCGGAGCTGCTCGCGTTCGGCTCGCTGCTCATGGAGGGGGTCCCCGTCCGCCTGGCCGGTCAGGACTCCCGCCGCGGCACGTTCGTCCAGCGCCACTCGGTGCTCATCGACTCCGTCAACGGCAACGAGTGGACCCCGCTGCAGAACCTCAGCGAGGAGCAGGCCCGGTTCTGGGTCTACGATTCGCTGCTCAGCGAGTACGCGGCCGTCGGATTCGAGTACGGCTACTCCGTCGAACGCCGCGACGCCCTGGTCGCGTGGGAGGCGCAGTTCGGCGACTTCGCGCAGGGCGCGCAGACGGTCATCGACGAGTTCATCTCCTCCTCCGAGCAGAAGTGGCAGCAGAACTCGGGAATCGTCATGCTCCTGCCCCACGGCTACGAGGGGCAGGGACCGGACCACTCCTCGGCGCGGATCGAGCGCTACCTCCAGCTGTGCGCGGAGTCGAACATGACGGTCGCGCTGCCCTCGAACGGCGCCTCGTACTTCCACCTCCTCCGCCGGCATGCGCTGACGCCGAACAAGCGTCCGCTCATCGTGTTCACCCCGAAGTCGATGCTGCGCCTCAAGGCCGCCGCGAACTCGACCGAGGACTTCACGAACGGTCGCTTCCAGCCGGTCATCGACGATCCCGCGATCGACGCCTCGCAGGTCGACCGCGTGGTCCTCGTCTCCGGCAAGCTCTACTGGGAGCTGCTGGCCAAGCGGGAGAAGCTCGAGGACGCGAAGACCGCGCTCGTGCGCGTCGAGCAGCTCTATCCGCTCGACGAACCCGCGATCGCCGAGGTGCTGAGCCGCTACCCGGCCGGAGCCGAGATCGTCTGGGCCCAGGAGGAGCCCGAGAACCAGGGCGCGTGGCCGTTCATGGCGCTCAATCTCCCGCAGCTGCTCGGCGACCGTGAGCTCAACCTCGTCTCGCGTCCGGCCTCGGCGTCGACGTCGACGGGTCTCAAGCACGTGCACGAGCTGCAGCAGCAGGAGATCGTCGACCTGGTCTTCCGCCGGTGAGCTCCGAGCGTCCCACGACGATCACCGTGGTCGGCGGCCCCCTGGTCGCCGGCCACGGTGATGGTCGTGGTCTCGGCTGGGTGGGACGGGTGACCGCCCGGACCCTGCCCAGCCTCCCCCACCTGCGCACCTACCCGCTCGCGGTGCCCGGTGAGGACTCGGCGGGGCTCCATGCCCGGGCGATGGCCGAATCCTCCCTGCGCTTCACCTCGGACGGCGACAATCGTCTGGTGCTCGCCCTCGGTGCGGGGGATCTCGATTCCGGGCGCTCGGTGGCCCGCGCCCGCCTCGACGTCGCCAATGTCCTCGACGAGGCGCTGGCCAGGAAGGTCTCGACGTTCGTCGTCGGGCCGCCTCCCGAGCACGGATCCGAGCGCAATCGGGGGATCGCCGAGCTCAACACGAGCTTCGTCGATGTCGCCAAGCGCCGTGGCATCGCCTACGTCGACACCTTCACCCCGCTGCTCGGCCATCCCGTCTGGCAGCGTGAGATCGCCTCGTCGCGCGATCATCTGCCCGCCCAGGAGGGCTATGGCCTGCTCGCCTGGCTCGTGCTCCACCGCGGGTGGTTCGAATGGCTCGGGGTCGAGGACGTCCTCGGCGACGACTGACAGCGGGCGAGGGACCGGGCCGGCCGTGATACCGCTTTGCCCCGGTCAGCCGGGCATGAAAGAATGAACCGTCTATCGAAGGAGTACTGCTATGAGCAAGCGTGGCCGTAAGCGTCGTGACCGTCGCAACAGCAAGGCGAACCACGGCAAGCGTCCCAACAGCTGACGCACCGGATACGACGAAGGCGGGGAGAGCATGGAATGCTCTCCCCGCCTTCGTCGTCCCCGCGCCGATCAGGTGCGGGCGGGTCCGTTCTGCCACGTCCTCTGCTCGACGGCGATCCGGCGTCGGATCTTCTCCCGCAGGCCCAGCGGGGCCTGCTCGCGACTGCACGACCGGCGCACCAGCTCCTTGAGCAGCGCCTCGATCTCGTACTCGTCGTGGCAGGCCGGGCACTTCTCGAGGTGGACCGAGATCTCCTTGATCTCCGTCGTCGTCAGCTCACCGTCGAGGTAGTGATAGATGCGCATGAGCGATTCCGCCCGCACGCTCTCACAGCAGTCCTGATCGCTCATCTCGAGCCCCCTTCGCCTCTGACGTATCCACGGTCGACGGCGTAGTCGGCCAGCATCTCCCGCAGTTGGCGACGCCCGCGGTGGAGCCGCGACATCACGGTGCCGATCGGGGTCTCCATGATCTCGGCGATCTCCTTGTACGGCAGCCCCTCGACGTCGGCGTAGTAGACGACCATCCGGAAGTCCTCCGGCAGGGCCGACAGGGCGTCCTTGACGTCGGAGTCCGGCAGATGATCGAGCGCCTCGAGCTCGGCCGAACGGCCTTCGGAGGAGGTGTGGCTGGCCGCCTGGGCGATCTGCCAGTCCTCGATGTCCTCGCTGCCGTGCTCCTGCGGCTGCCGCTGCTTCTTGCGGTAGTTGTTGATGAAGGTGTTCGTGAGGATCCGGTACAGCCAGGCCTTGAGATTCGTGCCCGGGGTGTACTGGTGGAACGCGGCGTACGCCTTGGCGTAGGCCTCCTGCACCAGGTCCTCGGCATCGGCCGGGTTCCTCGTCATCCGCAGCGCGGCGGCATAGAGCTGATTGAGATATTCCAGAGCGTCGCGCTCGAAACGGGCCGAGCGCTCGGCCGCCGTCTCGGGGACTTCCTTGACTGATTCGGTCATCACAGTCAATGGTACGCCCGTTCTCTCCAGGACAGCAGTGGAACCCACAGACTTCTCCTCCATCGACGCCGTCTGACTTTCGCGGCAGGGCCCCTCACCGGCGGTTCGCGGTCCCTTGCCTCTTCGGGTCAACACCGGCGCCCGGTCCCACTATTCCCCGTGAACGGTTATGCTAGCCGGAGAGATGCCCGACGACATCGCCAGGAAGGACCACTGTGTCTCCCATTCGATTCTTCGCCCGGCCCATGCTGGCAGCCGGCTACATCAGCAACGGGATCGACCGTCTGCGCCACCCCGAGTCGGCGACCGCCACGATCTCCCCCCTGCTCGCCCTCGCCCGGAAGAACGTCGACATCCCCGTCGAGGCGTCGACGCTGGCGAAGGCGTCCGGTGCGGCGCAGGTCGCCGCCGGTTCACTGCTCGCGATCGGCCGCTTCCCGCGGACGAGCGCGACGATCCTCGTCGCCACCTACCTGCTCGACACGGTGGGTGAGAACATCGCCGCGGAGAAGGCGACGTCGAAGGCCGAGAAGCGCGAACGCCTCGAGCGGACCCTCATCCGCACCTCGCTGCTCGGCGGCGCCCTGCTCGCCAGCGTCGACACGGCCGGCAAGCCCGGACTGTGGTGGCGCACCCAGCACGCGGCCGAGGACCTGTGGTCGTCGGTGGAGAAGACCTCTCATCAGGCAATGAGTGCCCTTGGCGTCGACTGAGACACCCCCTGCCCCATCCCAGGACTGGACGGCGCCCGTCGCCGCGTCGGCCCTCGACGCGATCGTCGAGGTCCCCGGGTCCAAGTCGCTGACCAACCGCTATCTCGTCCTCGCGGCGGTGGCCGAATCGAGTTCGGTCGTACGCGGCTGGCTGCGCAGCCGCGACACCCTTCTCATGGTCTCGGCACTCCGGGCGCTCGGTGCCCGGATCGAAGAGGTCGAGTCAGACCTGCACATCCGGCCCATCGACTTCACCTCGGGCGATTCGTCCGCCGTGAGCATCGACTGCGGACTGGCCGGAACCGTCATGCGCTTCGTCCCACCGGTCGCGGCGGCGACCGGACGTGAGGTCCACGTCGACGGGGATCCGCAGGCCCGCGTTCGCCCGATGGGCGTGACGATCGAGGCGCTCACCCGCCTCGGTGCGCAGATCTCCTCCGACTCGGGGTCGCTGCCGCTGACGATCCATGCGGGTTCGGCGCTGCGCGGCGGTCACCTGGACATCGATGCGAGCGCCTCGAGCCAGTTCGTGTCGGGTCTGCTCCTCGCCGCGCCGGTGATGCCGTTGGGTCTCGACCTCGTCCACAGCGGCGATTCGGTGCCCAGCCGCGCCCACGTCGACATGACGCTCGAAGTCCTCGCCGACGCCGGCGTCGACGTCACCGAGCCCGAACCGGAGCACTGGGTCGTCGAGCCCGGGCTGCCGCGCGGTCTCGACGTCCAGGTCGAGCCCGACCTGTCCAACGCCGCGGCGTTCCTGGCAGCGGCCCTGGCCACCCACGGCCGGGTCACGATCCCCGACTGGCCGGCCCACACGACCCAGGCCGGGGACGGGTTCAGGGCCATCGCCGTGGCGTTCGGCGGCACCGTGAGCTTCGACCGCTCCGGACTGACCGTGACGGGACCGAGGCGGCTGCGCCCCGTCGACCTCGATCTCTCGGCGATCGGGGAGCTCACTCCCGTCGTCGCGGCACTGGCGGCGCTGGCCCCCGGCACCTCGCACCTGCGCGGGATCGGGCACCTGCGCGGTCACGAGACCGACCGGCTCTCGGCCCTGCGACGGGAACTCGGCGCGATCGGCGCCGATGTCGAGGAGCACCCCGCCGCCCTGACGATCACCGGCTCCCATCTGCGACCGGGCACGTGGCACACCTACCATGACCACCGCATGGTCATGGCCGGAGCCGTCATCGGCCTCAAGGTCTCCGGACTCGTCATCGAGAACGCCGGCACCGTGGCCAAAACCCTGCCCGAGTTCGCGCAGCTGTGGGAAGCCATGCTGGACTCTGAGGACTGACATGGCCCGGATCTACCGCGACGAGGACTACCGTCCGCGTCCGAACCGCCGCGGCTCACGGCCCCGGACGAAGAACCGTCCCAGTCACGACACGGCCCTCGAGGGTCTCGTCACCGCCGTCGATCGCGGCCGCTACCGGGTGGTCCTCGGCGATGGGACGGGGACCTTCCCGAGCGACGACGCGAGCGGTCGGGCCCCCGAGGGCTCCCCGCGCACGGTCACCGCCGTCCGGGCCTCACATCTGCGCCGCGACGCGGTGGTCCCCGGGGACATCGTCAAGGTCATCGGCGACACGTCGGGAGCCCCTGGCTCACTGGCCCGCCTCGTCGCCATCACCGACCGGCGGACCCTGCTGCGGCGCAGCGCCGACGACACCGATCCCACCGAACGCGTCATCGTCGCCAACGTCGAGGTGATGGGCATCGTCACCGCCACCGCCGACCCCGAACCCTCATTCGGCCTCATCGACAGGACCATGGTCGCCGCGATCGACGCGGGGATCACCCCCCTGCTCATCGTCACCAAGACCGACCTCGCTCCTGCCGACGAGATCGCCGAACGATTCCGCGCCACCGGGGTCGAGATCGTCTCCTCCGGTCTGCAGGCCGATGGCAGCCTCACCGACGCCGAGGTGTACGAGCGGCTGCGGGGCAGGATGAGCGTCCTCGTCGGTCACTCGGGGGTCGGGAAGTCGACGCTGATGAACGCCCTCGTGCCGGCGGCCAACCGCGCCACCGGGGTGGTCAACGACGTCACCGGACGCGGCCGCCACACCTCCTCCTCGGCGGTGTGCCTGCCCCTGACCGGCGGCGGCTGGCTCGTCGACACCCCGGGCGTGCGCAGCTTCGGCCTCGCCCACGTCGATCGCGATTCACTGCTCGCCGCCTTCCCCGAGCTCATCGACGCGACCCTCGACTGTCCCCGCGGCTGCACGCACCTGGCCGACTCCCCGGGCTGCCGCCTCGACGACTGGGTCGCCGACGGCCATGCCGGCCCCGGCGGAGTCTCACGATTGGAATCACTGCGCAGGCTGCTGTCCAACACTGGCTAGAGTGGTGGCCATGAACGACCTCGAACTCGCGCTCGACCTCGCCGATCTCGCCGATTCGCTCAGCTGCCGGCACTTCTTCGCGCAGGACTTCACCGTGGAGACGAAGCCGGACCTCACCCCGGTCACCGAATGCGACCGCGCGGTCGAGGCCGCCATCATGGACCGGCTCTCCCGCGACCGCCCGGACGACAGCGTCCTGGGCGAGGAGTTCGGCTCCCACGGGACCTCGCCGAGGCGGTGGATCGTCGACCCCATCGACGGCACGAAGAACTTCGTCCGCGGGGTGCCCGTGTGGGCGACGCTCATCTCCCTCTACGACGGCGAGGAGCCGGTGCTCGGGGTCGTCTCGGCCCCCGCGCTCGGACGCCGGTGGTGGGCGCAGTCGGGGCAGGGCGCCCACGTCGCAGCACTCGACCAGGCCCCGAAGCGCATCCACGTCTCCGAGGTCGAGAGCCTGTCCGATGCCTCCCTGTCCTATGCCTCGCTGAGCGGGTGGAGGGACCTCGGCGTCCTCGACCGGTTCCTCGACCTCTGCGCCTCGACCTGGCGCACCCGCGGATACGGGGACTTCTACTCCTACATGCTGCTGGCCGAGGGGGCGGTCGACATCGCTTGCGAACCCGAGCTCGCCCTCTATGACATGGGGGCCCTGGTGCCGATCGTCGTCGAGGCCGGAGGCACCTTCACGAACACCGCAGGAACCCCGGGCCCCTTCGGCGGCAACGCGGTGGCGACGAACTCACGGCTGCACTCGGCCACCCTCGACGCCCTGGGCCGCGTCGCCCCGACCCGATGACGACGAGCACAGAGGAGACGACGATGCCCGAGGTGATGCGCGCCGAGCTGTGGCATGCGATGGCCGATGCCGCCGGTCTGATCCGCGCCGACGGTTCGATCGGCGAGACCGTCTATGGTGAGATGACCGCCCTGGCGGCGCGGACCGGGGCGGTGAATCTCGGACAGGGGGCACCGGGCACCGATGCCCCACCGGAGCTCATCGAGGCCGCCGCCGATGCCATGCGGGCAGGATTCAACCAGTACGCGCCGGGACAGGGCCATCCGCAGTTCCTCCGCGCGGTGGCCGAGCAGCGTCGCCGTGACTTCTCCCAACCGGTGGACCCCGACCAGGTCCTCTTCACCTGCGGGGCCACCGAAGCGCTCACCGCCTCCATCCTCGCGCTGGTCCCCCGCGGCGGCACTGTGCTCACGTTCGAGCCCTGCTACGACGCCTATCCCGCGGCCGTGACCGCCGCGGGCGGATCGCTCGTCACCGTCCCCGTCCTCCCCCATCCCGACGGCGGGTTCGCCCCCGACTGGGACCTCTTCGACGAGGTCGTCGCGGCCACGCATCCGTCGCTCATCATCGTCAACACCCCGCACAACCCCACCGGGTTCGTCTTCGCGGCCGGGGATCTCGAGCGGATCGGCGCGGCGGCGGCTGCCGCGGATGCCTGGGTGCTCACCGATGAGGTCTACGAGCAGCTCGTCCTCGAGGGCACGCATGTGCCTCCCGCCACCGCGATCGCCGACCCGTCACGGGTCGTCACCGTGTCCTCGGCCGGGAAGTCGTGGAATGCGACCGGGTGGAAGATCGGCTGGGTCATCGCCGACCCCGAGGTCAGGGAGGCGATCCAGGCGGTCAAGCAGTTCCTCACCTTCACCTCGGGCGGTCCCCTGCAGATCGCGATGGCGGCGATGCTCGAGGGCCGCTCCCGCTTCGTGGCCGAGAACCGGGCCTCCCTGCAGGCCCGCGCCGAGGTGCTCGTCGACGCCTGCCGCAGCGTGCCCGGGGCCCTCGCCTCGATCCCCGCGGCAGGGTACTTCACCGTCATGGACTTCTCGGGGCTCACCGACCTCGACGCGTTCGCCGTCAACGAACTGCTCGCCGAGCGCTTCTGTCTCGTGGGCATTCCGGTTCCCGCACTGTGCCGGGAGGGGTCGGCGGCGCATCAGGCCTACCGGGCCTCGATCCGCTATTCGTTCTGCAAGTCACCCGCCGATGTCGATCGCGCGGCCGGGCTCTTCCGCACCCTGGCCGCCGAGCTCGAGAAGGATCCTCACCTCCTGCGGGACTGACCGACCGGGTGCCGGGCGGACAATCAGAAGGCGGATGTGGGGCGGAGGCAGCATCGGCTGCCTCCGCCCCACGGGCGCTGATCGCGCTCAGCCCTTGATGAGCTCGAGCTCGAGGGCGATCCTGATCTTGTCGGAGACGAGGAGCTCGCCGCCGCCGAGGACCGCATTGAACTCCATTCCGAAGTCCTTGCGGTTGACCGATGCCTCGGCGGAGAGGCCCGCGACGAGGTTGCCGTTGGGGTCGGTGGCGACACCGCCGAACTCGGTCGTGAAGACGACCTCCTTCGTCACTCCGCGCATCGTCAGTTCGCCGACGAGGTCGAACTCGTCGCCGGACCTCGGCCTCACCTCGGTCGAGGTGAAGTTGA
The DNA here is from genome assembly GCF_003315415.1 of Brevibacterium sanguinis. Taxonomy (GTDB): domain Bacteria; phylum Actinomycetota; class Actinomycetes; order Actinomycetales; family Brevibacteriaceae; genus Brevibacterium; species Brevibacterium celere_A. Next base: position 287,778 of record NZ_QNSB01000003.1, on the reverse strand, counting down.
GGGTCGGGAACTGATCGGCGGCGAAGAAGTCGCCGGTCTTCAGGTGCCCGTCGCGCTGCTCGTTGCGGGTGGAGATCGATTCGACGACCGCCTCGGCGGTCACCGAGCTCTCCTCGAGGGTCGCGCCGACGGTGACGGTGCCCGAGATCTCCTCGAAGTGCCCACGGACCTTCGAGACTCCCGCGTGACGGGCGGTGAAGGTGAACTCCGAGTGGATCGGGTCGATGGTCCAGGTGCCGGCGACGAGTCCCTGTGGAAGAGCGGTCATGATGATCTCCTATTCGTTGAAATTTGAAGTACGTGCCCCACTGTAGTTGAGCTTTCAACTATATGCAAGAGTTCCACCCGACTTTTCCCGGCCCGGGAGCCGGGATTCCGCCGCATCGTCCAGGATCACCGGGGCGCGTGAACGGCAGGTGACGGGGTGGTGGAGGTCACGTTCCCTGGATTTGTCTTCTCGAATTACGCTCGTGTAAAGTTGAGACCACGACGCGGGGTGGAGCAGTTCGGTAGCTCGCCGGGCTCATAACCCGGAGGTCGAGGGTTCAAATCCCTCCCCCGCCACCAAGGTGGCAGAACCCCCATCCAGTTCAACTGGATGGGGGTTCGTCGCATTCACGATCCTCTCGGACGACCAGGCCGCCGGCGCAGCTCGCCCCGTCGCGGCGGGGCCCATTCAGGCAGCGGGACGATCGCACGGGCGAGTCTGCGCCTCGGATCGCGTGCCGAAGGACGAATTCAGGTCAGCCTTACCATATGAGAAGAATGAGATCGGGCCGCGGTGCCACCGCGGCCGCCCTGATGCTGTCCCTGACCCTTGTCGCGGCCGGGTGCGGTTCCGACGCTGCGAGATCCGAGGACGGGCCGGGCAGCAAGGACGTCGCCACCGGAGGCAAGGAGTTCGCGACCGCCGATGAGAAGACGGCGGCCCTCGGCAGCGATGCCGACCCGGGGGTGTTCCCGCGGACGGTCGAGCACGCCAATGGCACGACGACCCTCGAGGAGAAGCCGCGGCGCGTTGTCGTGCTCGATACCGGGGAACTCGACGCCGTCCTCTCCCTCGGCATCACCCCGGTGGGCATGGTGACCACCGAGGGCGCTGAGCCCGTGCCGTCCTACCTCGCCGATCGCGTCGACGGAGTCGAGACGGTGGGCACGATCGCCGAGCTCGACCTCGAGAAGATCGCCGCCCTCGAACCGGACCTCATCCTCGGCAGCCAGCTGCGTGCCGACAAGCTCTACGACGAGCTCAGTGCCATCGCTCCGACGGTGTTCTCGATCCGGCCGGGCTTCCCCTGGAAGGAGAACTTCGCCCTCGCCGGCGAGGCGCTGGGAATGGAGGAGCAGACGACACAGCAGCTCAACGACTACGGTCGCGCGGCGCAGGCCCTCGACGAGGAGATCGAGGGTGACCCCACGATCTCGCTCGTGCGCTGGATGCCCGAGCGCATCCGGCTCTACGGCAACCAGTCGCTCATCGGCGTGATCCTCGAGGACGCGGGCCTCAGCCGTCCCGAGCTCCAGGACGTCGAGGATCTCGCCGTCGAGGTCTCTGCGAAGACCATCGACAAGGCCGACGGCGACTACATCTTCTACACGAGCTACGGGGACCCTGCCGCGACAGGAGAGGCCGAGACGGTCGTCGGCAGCCGGTGGAAGGGACTCGACGCCGTGGAGAACGGCAGGGCGTTCCGCGTCGACGACGACGTCTGGTTCCTCGGCCTCGGCCCGACCGGGGCCGGCCTGATCCTCGACGATCTCGACGCCCACCTCACCGACTGACCCGAGACGACGAACGCCCCAGAGGTTGAGATCCCGAGACGACGATCGCCCCTGGGTCGAGACCCAGGGGCGATCGTCGTCGGGATCAGCGGTCCATCAGTTCCCGCCCTCGGCAGGCGCCTCCGCGGGTGCCGATGCGCCGTCGGCACCATCCTCGGCGATCGACGGATCGGCCGCGACCGCATCCTCGATGGCCTTCCGCAGACGTTCCTGCGCCTCGCCGTAGGCCGTGAAGTCACCGGCCTTGAGCGCGGCGTCGGAATCCTCCATGGCCTTGCGCGCTTCCTGGAGAGCCGCGTTGAGGTCACCGCTCGGCGATTCCTCCTCGGCCGAACCCTCACCGGCGGCGCCGGCCGAGCCGCTGCTCTCCGTGCCCGCATCGCCGGCGGACGCACCGGAGTCTCCGCCGAACACCTGGTCGAGCGCCTCATCGAGGGTCGGGGCGAACCCGATGTCCTCGCCGAAGGCGACGAGCACGTGCTGGAGGAGCGGGTAGGAGGTCTCTCCCGCGGACCTGACGTAGACGGGCTGGACGTAGAGCAGTCCCCCGCCGACGGGCAGCGTGAGCAGGTTGCCGTTCTGCACCTGCGACTCACCCTGCCGCAGCAGGTTGAGGCTGCGCTGCACCTCGGGCGCGGTGTTGAAGTTGTTCTGCGCCTGACCGGGACCGGGCACCGTCGTGTTGCGCGGCAGCTGCAGCAGCCTCAGCTTCCCATAGCTCTCCGCCACCGCTCCGTCCGTGTTCCCGGCATCGGCATCGGCGGCGAGGAAGCCGGTGAGGTTGTTCCTCGACTCCCCCTCGGACGAGCGGGCCGGGATGAAGGAGCTCGTCAGCGAGAACGACGGTGTCTTCTGGCCCGGCATCTGCAGGGTCATGTAGAACGGCGGCTGGGTCAGCCCGCTCGTGGCCTCACGGGTCGGGTCCGTCGGCAGAGTCCAGAAGTCCTGACCGGTGTAGAACTCGCTCGCCGTGGTCACGTGGTAGCGGTTGAGCAGCTCACGCTGGACCTTGAACAGATCCTCGGGGTAGCGGACGTGGCTCATGAGGTCACCCGACATCTCCGAGGAGGGCTGGATGAGATCCGGGAAGATCTTCATCCAGGTCTTCAGGACCGGGTCCTCCTCGTCCCACTGGTACATGTCGACCTTGCCGTCGTAGGCGTCGACGGTGATCTTCACCGAGTTCCGGATGTAGTTGACCTCCTCGTCGGGCAGGGTCTGGACGGAGTTCGGCGCGGTCGCCGTCGTCGAGTCCTCCGTCGCATCCTGGAGCGGCTGCGGGGTCGAGTACGGGTAGTCCTTGGCCGTCGTGTAGCCGTCGAGGATCCACTTGATCCGTCCGTCGACGACCGCGGGGTAGGGATCTCCGTCGACCTTGAGGAACGGGGCGAGCTTCTCGACGCGTTCACGCGGGTGACGTTCGTAGAGGATCTGGGAGTTCGAGTTCACCGCATCCGAGAGCAGGATCTGCTCGTCCTGGAACTTCAGCGCGTAGGCGAGCCGGTTGAACAGATTGCCCACGGAGGGACCGCCCTCACCGGAGAACGTGTTGTTCACCTGGCCGGAGCCGCCTTCCTCGTCCGAGGGGTAGTCGAGCTCGCGCGGGGTGGCGCCCTCCTCGGCGCCGACGATCGAGTACTCCGGCGAGCTCTCGCCGAAGTACACGCGCGGCTCGTAGTCGGGGAACACGCCCTGCGGCGGGATGTCGGACTCCATGAAGGTTGGCTCCCCGTCCGGGTTGCGCTGATTGCCGTTGGCGGCGACCACGCCGAAGCCGTGGGTGTAGACGATCGCCCGGTTGTACCAGCTCTGATTGTTGACGGAGCTGGGGTTGAGCTCGCGCACGGCGATGACGGTGTCCTGCTTCTGCCCCTCGACGGTGTACCTGTCGACGTCGAGCTGCTGCGGGAACGAGTAGTAGGGCCGGACCTGCTGGAGCTGCCGGAACGTGTCCGAGACGAGGTTCGGGTCGAGCAGGCGGATCGAGGCCGCGGTCTCGGCATCCTCCCGCAGCGCTCCCCGCTCGCCGCTCGTGCTCGGCTCGTACGGGGTGACCTCGATGTCGCTGAAGTCGAACGCCTCACGCGTCGCATCGATGTTGCGCTGGATGTACTCCGACTCCAGGCTCTGCTGTGACGGGTTGACCTGGAACTGCTGGACCATCGCCGGGTAGGCGACGATCGAGACTCCGCCGAGGACGATGAGCGTCGCGGTCGCGATGAGCGAGATCCGCCAGTTGCCCTTCCACGCCGTGTAGACGAACAGCAGCGCCACGAGCACGGCGGCGATCGCGACGATCGACATCGCCGGCAGTGCGGCCCTGTCGTCGACATAGGTCACGCCGGGAACGATTCCGCCGGTGGCGTTGAGCCGGTCGTAGCGGCTCAGCCACAGACGGCCTGCCTGCACGAGGATGAGGAGGGCGACGGTGATGCCGATCTGCCACTGTGCGGTCCTGGTCAGGATCACGCCTCTGACCTCACCGGGACGGATGCCGCCGAAGAGGTAGTTGCCGACGAGCGCGGCGATGAGTGCCAGCAGGAGGGTCATGCCGAGTTGATCGGCGATGAGCCGCAGGCCGGGCAGGACGAACACGTAGAAGGACTTGTCGAGCCCGAACTGCGGATCGTCCGAACCGAACGACGAGGCGTTGATCCATTCGAGCACCGTGTTCCACTGCGCCGAGGCGGTGATGCCGCTGAGCACACCGAGAACCGCGGGAATCGCCAGGGTGGCGACCCTGCGCAGCGGCTCGATCGCCTCACGGTAGCGGTCGAGGTTCTCCTGCCGGGGAGTCGTCGGCGCGTAGACGGGGCGGTGCTTGAACGCCAGGTGCAGGCTCAGCCACACCGGAACCGCCATGATGACGAATCCGGCGAGGAAGGTCAGACCGCGCGTCACCCACATCGTCCTGAACACCGAGGAGGCGCCGATCTGCCGGAACCACAGCACCTCCGTGTACACCTGGGTGAAGGAGATGAAGGCGATGAGCAGGATCGCCACCGACACCAGGGTCAGCATCAGCGGGGAGCGCTTCGGTCTGCCCGAGGGCATTCGGGCGGCGGAGGGTGAGGACGGAGAACTCACTGCTTCCCTTTCTCATTGGGGTTGGCGCCGCCCGCGGGGCACTTCGGGATCTCCGAGGTGCTGCCGGCGGCGTATTGCTCCACGGCGTTGCGCGCATCGTCGAGGGTGTCGATGCGCGCCACCGTGATCTTCGACTGATCGGCAGCCGCGATGACCTCTGCGCAGTTGTCGGCCGGCGACAGGAACAGTGTCGCACCTTCGGCCGTGGCTGCCGCGACCTTCTGGCGGGCCCCGCCGATGGGTCCCACTGTGCCGGCGGGATCGATCTCCCCCGTTCCGGCGACGTGCCTGCCTCCCGTCATCGCTCCGGGTGTGAGTTCGTCGACGATGGCGAGAGCGAACATCGTGCCCGCGGACGGACCGCCGATGCCCTCGACGTTGAAGTCGACGTCGACGGGGAATTCGAAGTCCTGCCGCATGAGGATCCCGATCGCCCGCTGACCGTCGACGGTCTCGGGGGTCAGTTCCACCTGCGTCTGCCTCCCGTCGCGGTGGACGGTGAGGTCGACGGTCTCGGAGGACCGAACGGTCTCGCTCATCGTCTGCGCGGCTGCGGGGTCGTCATCGAGCCGCACGCCGTTGACGCTCATGATCCGGTCGTCGGGACGCAGCCGCCCCTCCGCCGGGGACCCGGGCACCACCTCGTCGACGAGGAGGCTGACCTGGTAGTCGCGCCCGAGTTCCTCCATCGCCGCGGCGACGGCGACGTCCTGACTCGAGGTCATCTCGTGGGCATTCGACTCGGCGACCTCTTCCCTGGTCGTGTCCAAGGGGTAGTAGGCCTCGGTGGGAACGACGGTCTCCTTCTTCCCCACGAGCGCTCCCAGGGCCTGGGAGGCGAAGATGTCGCGTCCCGGTCCGCCGCTGACGGCGACGGTGAGCATGTCGAGACGACCGTTGGTGGGATAAGTCTCGGCCCCGGTGACGGACAGCATCGGCTTGCCCTGATAGTCGCCGAGGGTGTTGAACACTGGGCCGGGGATCTGGAGCATGTAGGGAACGGGAAGGAGGAGGGCGAGTCCGAGGAGGAGATAGGTGACGAACCCGGAAGCCGTGCTCAGTCGTGGAGCCCGCCGGGGGGATCGACCGCGCTGAGGATCGGCGGGCACCGGCCTGGCCCGAGGGGCATTCGCTGTCATGTGGTCCTTTCGCTGCACCGCCCCACCAGTCTAGTTGATACGTTCCTGAGAGTTTCACCGGCGTCTTTCGCCCGGTGCGAACATCCGGGGTCTGCTGGCCGGATTGGGAAGATTCCCACATGTGCACCGGTTAACGTGGAGGACAAACCGACCACGTGGGGGCCTTGAGATGAGCGACGAGAACAACAACGAGCAGAACCCGTTCGAGCAGATCTTCGGAATGCTCTTCGGTGCCGGCGGACCCGGCGCCGGTCAGTCCGGAGACAAGGACGACAGCAAGGGCACTGGCGGATTCCCGCAGGGGTTCTCCATCGATCCCGCGATGATGGCCACGATCATGAATCAGATGCAGGGGCTCTTCGGCCAGGGTGCCGACTCGAGTGCCCAGGCGAAGTCGATCGCCCTGCGCAGCGTGCCGAGTCCCGACCCGGCCGTTCCCGAGGCCTCCGTGCGCGCGACCACCGATGCCTTCCGTCTCGCCGAGCTGTGGCTGGCCGAGGCCACCGAGTTCTCGGTCGCCAATCGCTCCACCCGCTCCCTGACCCGGGCGGACTGGGTGTCGACGACGATGCCGGGATGGCAGCGGTTCGTGCTGCCGATCAAGGAGAACATGTCGACGGCGCTGACCGAGACGCTCGAGACCCAGGTCCCCGCCGAGATGAAGAGCATCATGGCCGGCGCGTCGACGATGTTCTCGTCCATGAGCGATTCGATGTTCGCGATGCAGATCGGCCAGGCCGTCGGCGCCCTCTCCGAGAGCGTCCTCACCGGCACCGAGGTGGGCCTGCCCCTGCTCCCCCATGACACCGCCGTCCTCGTCGAGACCAACGTCGAGAGGTTCGCCGCGGACATCGACGTCGACGTCACCGAGGTGCGGATCTACCTGGCGGCCCAGGAGCTCGCGCATCTGGCGCTGTTCGAGCGCGCGCCGTGGCTGAGCGCCCAGGTCGAGACCGCGCTGACCCGCTACGCCCAGGGCCTCAAGGTCGATACCACCCAGATCGAGGAGATGGCCTCGTCGATCGACCCCAGCAACATCTCGGATCTCAGCGAGAACATCCGCCAGGGGCTGTTCAATCCCCCGACGACCGACGAGCAGAAGAGGGCTCTGACGACACTGGAGAACCTGCTCGCCGTCATCGCCGGCTGGGTCGACGTCGTCGTCCACTCGGCGTGCGCCCACCTGCCCGGCCGGGACCAGATCCGCGAGGCGCTGCGGCGCCGGCGCGCGACGGCCGGACCGGCGGAGAAGACGTTCTCCACCCTCGTCGGGCTCCAGCTCAATCCGCGCCGGCTGCGCGATGCCGCCGCCCTGTTCGCCTATCTCGAATCCCAGGGCGGGACCGACGCCCGGGACCGGGTCTTCTCCCACCCCGATCTCCTGCCGACCACCGAGGATCTCGACGACCCGCTCGGCTACTCGGACCGGCGCCATGCCGAATGGACCTCGGAGTCGACCCTCGACGAGGCGCTCACCCGCATCCTCGCCGAAGGCCTCGAGGGCACCGAGCGGACGGACGAGGACACCGAGCGTCTGACCGGCACCGACTCCGCCGGGGAGGACGGGAAGTCAGCGCCCGGCACCGGCTCCGCCGAGGAGGACGGGAACGCCGGGCCCGACACCGACGGGTCCGGCACCGACGACAAGCGCGACTGAATGCCCTCGCCCGTCCTCGACCTCGATGCGGCTCGCGCCGAGGTGGCCGCAGTCTCGGCACAGGGTTCCGGAGACGTCGGCAGTGACTTCGAGGAGCTCTTCGCCACCTTCGGCGCCGCCGCCCTCCTCCGGGAGGGCGGGCCCGAACATCTGACGGCCAGCTGCCTCGTCGTCGACCTCGAGTCCCGCGCCGTGCTGCTCAATCATCACCGCAAGGCGGGACTGTGGGGCCAGTTCGGCGGTCACCTCGAGCCCGCCGATCCCTCCCTGCGCGCGGCCGCTCACCGGGAGGCTCTCGAGGAGAGCGGCCTGGCCGGTTTCGACTGGTTCTCCCCTGCCCCCGTCGATCTGCACGTCCACGACCTGTCGCAGGCGTTCGGCGCCTGCACCCGGCACTTCGACGTCGTGTTCGCCGCCGCGGCCCGGGCGGGCACCGCTCCCATCGTGTCCGAGGAATCGCTCGACGTGCGCTGGTTCCCGCTCACCGATCCCCCGCGCGACCTCATGCCCGACCTCGTCGTCCGGCTGCCGGTGCTCTGGCGGGCGGCGGCCGCGGCTGCCGGTCACTGACCGCCCCGGCCGAACCGCTCCCCGGCGCTGAAGCCGTCGAGGAAGAGCTTGGCCTCGGCCTGTCGCGGGTGCCGGTCGGCGAGGCGGTGGAACTCCTCGGAGTGCGGGCCGATCCGCAGGTGCGCGAGTTCGTGGACGACCACGGTCTCCAGCACCCAGCGCGGCACCGCCTGCAGGCGGTGGGAGACGCGGATGTCGCCCGTCGACGTCGTCGTCGACGCCCACCGGCTGACATTCTGATTCGTCACCCAGCGGATCGAGTTCGGACGCAGGTCGCCGTCGAAGTAGCGCCGGCTCATCTCCTCGGCGATCTCCTCGAGGTCCGCCGCCGAGGAGTGGTCGCGGGCGCTGAGCCGGTTGAACAGGTCGGTGAGTGAGCGGATGTTGCGCTCGACGTCGTAACGGACGGGAGTGCTGAGCACAAAGGTGTCGATCTCCTTCGACACCGCGATCGTCTTCTTCCGTCGCGCCGAGCGCCGGACCTCGATCTCTCCGCGAGCGATCGCCCGCAGGACGTCCTCGTCGGTCCATCGTGCTCTGGTTGCCATTGCTCAATCATAGGAAACCGCACGAGGTGTCGGCGCCGAGGGGTTACTTGTGAGTTTCCTGAGTATCCGTGACCGAGTGGCCCCGCTTCACCGTCCACAGCCTCCGCGACGACCTCGGGGTGCGCAGGGTCGCTTGACCTACGTGTTCGCTCAGTCGCGACCGATCGACGGCTCGGCGATGCCGGGCACTCCTCCACAGTTCACCGAGAGTTATCCACCGGTTATCCACAGGAGAGTGGTCACCAGGCGCCGCCCGCGCCATTGACGGGGTGCGGCCAGTCGGAATAGGTTCTACTGTGACCCCGGAAAACCCGGAGATGCGTGCGGAAGGGGAAGCCGCACGAGTCGCCGCGAGCGCCTGGGGATTCAGCGATTGAGGACTCATCGGCTGCACGATCGCCGGTCTGTCCTCAATCGTTTTCCACAGGGTTGTCCACAGGTTCGGACGGCTCCTGGCGGATCGCCTCCCCGTTCACTACTGTGGGAGTCCGGGTCGTTCGAGGCGAGGTGGCCGATGTTCAGGATCCATCCCAGTGTGCCGATCACGTGGCGGTCGGCGTCCTGCATCCAGTTCGGGGTCGATGACCCCGTGCTCATCGACGGTCTGCTCCCCAGCGACGTCGCTCTGCTCGAGGAGCTGCGGCTGGGGCTCGGCTCCGCCCAGTACTACTCCCGCGCGCAGGACCTGGGCGTCGACCTCAGCCGCGCAAGCTCGCTCATCTCCCTGCTCGACGAGGCGGGGGTGATGATCCCGCAGGATTCCGCGACGGGACCGCTCGGCGGCAGTTCGCACCAGTTCGGCACGGCGCCGCTCTTCCGCCTCTCCCCCGATCGCACCGCCGCCCTGCTCGCCGCCCGGCCGGTCATGGTGACCGGCCCCCTGCGCGGAGCCGTCGAACAGCACCTGGGATCGTCGGGATTCGTCATCGCCCCGGGTTCACGGATCGACGAGCTCGAGCTCTTCCGCTCCCCGGTCGTGATCGCCACGTCGCATCTCGTCCCCGACCTCCACTCGGCGACGTGGCTGACCGATCGTGAGGTCCCCCAGATCGAGGTCGTCGTCGGGGAGCGGTTCGTCGAGGTCTCCGGTCTCATCAGGCCGGGACTGACGCCGTGCACGATGTGCGCCTGCCTGCACCGGAAGGACCTCGACGCCGACTGGCTCGACCAGTACTCCCGCATTCGGGAGCTGCCCTCGCGGGCCGAGCTCGCCGATCCCCTGTCACGGGGGATCGGTGCGCTGCATGCCGTGACACTGCTCAGGCGGGCGCTCCTGCAGTCCGAGTCCCCGGCGGTCCGCCGGAGGGTCGACCTGGTCTCGGGCTCCTGTGAGGATGCCCAGCTCGACTTCCACCCCCGGTGTCCCTGCCGGGCGCCCGTCCCTCATTTCGATCTAGTCGCTGAGCAGGCTCAGTAGTCCGTCTCCGTAGAGTTCGAGCTTCGTCGCCCCGATTCCGGGGATCCGCGCCAGGGACGCCAGGTCGCGCGGCCTCACCTCGGCGATGGCCGAGATCGAGGTGTCGGTGAGGACGAGGTAGGGCGGGAGACCCTGCTCGAGCCCCACCCGTGCCCGCCACCGGCGCAGGCGGTCGAGGAGTTCGAGGTCGACGTCGGCCGGGCACTTCGCACACCGGCCCAGCGCTCTGTCGACCTGGGACACCAGCACCGCCCCGCAGGTCCGGCAGCGGTCCATGGTCACGGTGCCCGTCGTCCGCCGGGCCGAGCCCGCGGCATGCTCGGCCTGTCCGAGCTCGGCGAGGAAGCGCGAGGGCTTGCGCGGCTTCTGCCGGGAGTCGTGGCGGGCCAGCGACCAGCTCAGGTCGAGCTCCCGACATGCCCGCGTGATCGCGACGTAGAAGAGCCTGCGCTCCTCGGCGATGGACTGAGGGGTCTGGGCATAGCTGATCGGCAGGAGGCCCTCACTGAGCCCGACGAGGTGGACGCTGTCCCATTCCAGTCCCTTGGCCGCGTGGAAGGAGGCCAGGGTGACCCCTTCGATGTCGGGGGCGAACTGGTGCTCGGCGCGATCGGCGAGATCGGCGAGGAAGACCTCGAGGGGCACCGGGAGCGCGGACGACGACTGGTGCGTCTCCGCGAGGTCGACGAGGGCCTTGAGCGATTCCCATCTCTGCCGCGCCGCGCCGCCGTCGGGAGGGTTCCTGGTGAAGCCCAAGGAGGAGAGCACCTCGGCGACGACCTCGGGCAGGGGCCTTCCCGTCGAGGTGGCGCGGGCGGCCTTGAGCATGAGCATGGCCTCCTTGACCTCGCGGCGGGCGAAGAACCTCTCCCCTCCGCGCAGGACGTAGGGAATCCCGGCTCGCGTCAGCGCCTGTTCATAGGCGGGGCTCTGCCCATTGGTGCGGAAGAGCACGGCGATGTTCCGCGGCCGACGGCCGGCCTGGATCTCGGCCGCGATGGCCGCGACGACCCCGGTAGCCTCGGCTTCGTCGGTGGGGTATTCGACCATCCGCGGGGCACGACCGGGAGGATTGTCCGTCTGCAGGGTCAGCGCGGAGCGGGAGGTGTGGCGCAGCAGGCTGTTCGCGGTGGCCACGATCGACTTCGTCGACCGGTAGTTGCGGACGAGCTGGATCGTCTCGGCGGTCGGCATCGCCGTGGTCAACGTCTGCAGCAGGGAGGCGTCGGCACCGGCGAACGAGTAGATTGTCTGGGCGGGATCCCCGACGACGCAGAGGTTGTCGCGCGGGCCCAGCCAGCGGGAGAGCAGATCGAACTGGAGCGGGGAGACGTCCTGGAACTCGTCGACGACGAAGTGCCGGTACTGGTCGCGGACCTGCGCGGCGATGTCGGGGTACTCGGCGAGGACGCCGTCGAGGACGAGGAGGACGTCTTCGAAGTCGAGCAGTCTGCCGCGCGTCTTCGCCTCCGAGTACGCCTCGAGGATCCGCACCATGTCCTCGACGTCCAGTCCTCCGGGCAGATCCCGCGACCGGGCCCTGATCGCGTAGTCCTCGACGCCGAGGAGCGAGGCCGCCGCGAACTCGATCTCCGCGGCGACGTCCCGGTTCGTCTCCCGGTTGGTCTCGAGCCCCAGCGACTGCATGACCGAACCGATGACCCCTGCCTTGTTCTCGATGATCCGGGGGAAGTCGCCCTGGCCGAAGCGGTCCCAGAAGAAGCGCAGCTGGCGCAGGGCGGCCGAGTGGAAGGTCCGGGCCTGGACGGCGGGCACGCCGAGGGTCCGCAGCCGCGCGCGCATCTCGCCGGCGGCCTTGGCCGTGAACGTCAGGGCGAGGACCTGGTTGGCCGGGAACACGTCGGTGGCGATGCCGTAGGCGATGCGGTGCGTCATCGCCCGGGTCTTGCCGGTGCCGGCGCCGGCGAGGACGACGACGGGGGTGGAGAACCGAGTGGCGACGGCGCGCTGCTCGGCGTCGAGTGCGTCGAGGAGCGCCTGAGCCTGTGCGCTCACTCGTTGCCCAACCACGCGTGGACGATCTGACCGGCGATCGAGACGGTGCTCGCCGATCGCACCGCACCGGAGTCGAGTGCCTCCCTCAGCTCGGTGCGGGTGAACCAGCGCAGGCTCGCGATCTCCGCCTCATCGGCACGGGTGCTCAGGCTCGCGGCCTCGGCGCTGAATCCGAGCATGAGGGAGCAGGGGAACGGCCACGGCTGGGATCCGAGGTACTGGGGACTGCCGACCTCCACGCGCGCCTCCTCCCAGATCTCGCGCGTCACTGCATGCTCGAGGGTCTCCCCCGGTTCGACGAATCCCGCGAGCAGGGAGTACCGGTCGGACTCCCATGCCGCGTTGTTGCCCAACAGCAGCCTCTCCACTCCCTCGTCATCGGTGTGGACGACCGCGACGATGACCGCGGGGTCGGTGCGCGGAAAGTGCTCGCTGCCGGTCTCGGGGTCCTCGCGCACCCAGCCGCCGTAGGTCGGGGTCGTCGGCCTGCCGTTGCGCGGGGAGAACCGGTGCGTGCGGTGCCAGTTCCCCAGGGCGACGAGCTCACATGCCAGGGACACCTGCACGTCGTCGAGGACCTCGGCGAGTTCCCGCAGGGGCAGCCAGACCGGTTCGACGCTGTCGATCCCCGTCCCCGGGGCGGTGAGGAGGTCGCTCGCGTCCCGATCCCGCTCGGCGGCGAGCCCGGAATCGAGCTCGCTCCTGCCGGCGTCGTCGAGGTCGATGCCGATGTAGCGGGTCCCGGCAGGATCCTGCCCGAGGTAGATCTCTGTGCGTCCGGCGGGGACGAGCGTGCGATCACCGAGGAACAGCCCGCCGGAGGCGACGAGCAGCGAACCCCGATGGCCGAAGACCGCCCTCGCCCCCGCCGCCCAGATCTCGCCGAGATCCCCGTCGCGACCGCGCCGTTCGTGGTCGCGGTCGATGCCGTGCCGGGCCAGGCTCATCGTCTCAAGGGGCGGGATAGGCTTCATACGATCCACGATAACGCAGGCCCCTGACGCCGCTCGCGGCAGGCGAGGAGCGCGCAGCGGGCGCGACGGGGCGGCTGACACGCTCGGAGGCCAAAACCGGCCAAGCGCTCGTGCACGCGGTAGATTGTGAGGCGTGGATACGAAGGCGCTCAAGTTGGCAGCAGTCGCGGCGACGATGCTCGATGACTTCGCCCCGACGACATGGATTCCGCTTCCGGCCCTGGGACAGGGCATCCGGATCCTCGTCGACGACGGCGAACGACGGCTCGTCGCGACCGCCCAGACCCGGCTCGACCGCACGGCCGACTCCGCCACCGTCGCCGAGGCGGGCCGACTCTACGAGTCCATGTATCCGCACGCCGACTTCACCTGGCCCCACCTGCGGGCCATCACCGAGGTCGATGCCTCCTGCTTCGACACCCCGAAGCCGACGACCGTCACCCTCACCGATCCCCTTCCGGGAGCCCCCGTGGGAGACGACCCGATCGCCGACGTCGCCCGCGCGAGCTCGCTGGCGCAGGCGCTCGCGACGGTCCACTCCGCCGCGGTCGAGTCCGTCGCCGATGCCGGCTTCCCCGTCGAGGACCCGTCGCGCTCGCAGTTCCAGATCCTCGAGAGGCTCGACCAGGCCGCGGGAACCGGTCGCGTCCCGGCGACCCTCCTCCAGCACTGGGAGGAGGAGTTCGAGAAGGTCTCCCTGTGGCATTTCCTCGCCACTCCGATCCACGGCTCGATCGACGAGATGAGCGTCTACACGGACCAGGAGCGCGTCCTCGCGCTCGCCGACATCGGTCGGCTGCGCGTCGCCGATCCGGCGATCGACCTCGCGGCCGCCTCGGCCCTGCTCGATCCTGCCGTCCTGCCGACCTTCTTCAGGGAGTACCGCGATTCCCGTCCCCGCGCCGACGAGCACGTCGTCACCCGCGCCGAGCTCCTCGCCGAGTTCGCGGTCCTCGACTGGCTGCTCGAGGCCGTCGACTCCGGTGACGAGGAGGCCGTCGCCGATGCGGCCGAACTGCTCGGCTCGTTCAACGACGTCCTGTTCCGCGATCGGCCGGTGTCGGCGTCTGAGCCCGCTGCCGAGGACCGATCCGGCGAGCCCGATCCTCCTCGGCCTCCAGCCAGCTGATGATCTCGGATTCCTCGGGCAGGTCCGTGACCCGGACGACGTCGTCGCTGCCGACGAAGTAGAACGTCCCGGTCACCTCGGCGATGTGCGGATGGCTGCGGCGGATCGCGAGACGGTACAGCGCCAGCTGCCACTTCATCACCTCGAGCGTCGCGGCGTCGGGCTTCCTCGACGTCTTCCAGTCGACGACCTCCGCGTGGTCCCCGCTGATGAAGACGGCATCGATCTTCCCGGGCACCCTGAACCGGCCGAGGACGAGCTCGAACGACAGCTCGACGTGGTCTGCGTGACGGGTCGCGAACTCTGAGGCGAGGAACGTCTCCTGGAGTCGGGCCATCGTCTCCGCGTCGCCCGAGCCGACCGCTGCGTCCTCGTCGATGTCGATGCTCGCCTGGCCGTAGTGCTGCTCGACCCAGCTGTGGAAGGCGGTCCCGATCCCGGCGGCACGGCTCGGCGGAGTCGGGATCGGCCGCAGCGTCTGCGTCCGGAACGCCGCGGGGTCGCGGCGCCACGAGACGAGGGACGTCGCCGACAGGCGCCCCGGCATGGCCGCGGCAGTGATCCGCGCGGGACGGGCGAGGATCCGCTCGGCGCGTCGGGCGTACTCCCCCACGGGTGCCGGCTCCGTGACGAGATCGGCCAACGCCGCGGGTTCCGCCGCGTCGACCCACCGCGCCGCCTGCCGGGCGGTCGCGACCGTCCGGGAGCGCGGGACCGGCCACGTCGCGGTCTCGACGATCTGATCGGGGGTCTCGGTGGCGGGGTCGGGGATGCTCGCCTCGAGCCCGAGCGCGTCGAGGGCCTCGAGGAGGAACGGCGACGGGTCGTCGGGGTTGGCGCGCCCGTTCATCCTCTCCGCCCCCAGCCACAGGTGGTGTTTGGCGCGAGTGAAGGCGACGTACGCCAGGCGCCGCTCCTCCGCGGCATGAGCGTCCTCGATCTGCGGTTGGATGACCTCGGAGATCCATTCCTTGAGCTCTTTGACCGTCTCGACCTCGACGGTGCTGAGGTCGAAGTCGACGAGGTGGGCCCGGTCGCCGCGCAGCGGATAGGGCAGTGCCGTGCGCTCCATCCATCCCTCCTTGTCCCGGGGCAGGGTCGGGAAGTCCCTGGTCACGAGTGAGGGGACGGCGACCGCGTCGAACTCCAGCCCCTTCGAGGCATGGACGGTCATGATGTTGACGACATCGGAGTCCGGGGTCGGCTCGGCCGTGCTCAGGGCGTCCTTCTCCTCCATCACCGAGAGCCAGTCGAGGAATCCCGCGACCGTCGGCTGCTCATCGGCGGCGGAGTACGTGCCGGCCGCCGACAGCAGCGAGTCGATGGCCGAGCGGTGGAGGTTGCGCAGCGAATCGCTCAGCGCCCAGATGTCGGAGTCGAGACCCGTCGCCACCACGGCGGTGCGGATGACGGAGGCGACGCTGCCGGTGGCGGCGCGGATGGTCCGCAGCGCCTCGGCGAGACGGACGAGGCGCTCCAGGGCGGTCGGGCTCATTCCGGATTCGCGGAAGCTCGACAGCGCCCGCCGGGTCTCCGCGTCGAGCCGGCGGGACCGCCCTTCGGTGTCGTCGGCCGCGGAGAGCGCTGCGGCGACGTCGATGAGCTCGTCGATGCCCTCGACGATCGTCGGCTGGTCGATCGTCTCGGCGATGACGGCCGGGCGGTCGCCGTCGGTCTCGGTGCCCGAGCTGCGCCGCTCGAGGTCGGCCATCCGATGGTCGTTCTGACGCCGGGTGAACCTCGACAGGGCGGCGATGTCGACGGCACCGAGGCCGAGCAGCCGACCGCTGACAAGCCGCATGAGGTTCTCACCGGCCAGGGGGTCGACGGCGACGGTGAGGAGGGCGCGGACGTCGGCGACGAACGGATCGGCGAGCAGACCGGACGAGCCGTGGACGTGGACGGCGAATCCCGCGGCCTCGAGCGCGGTCGCGACGGCGGCGAAATGGGCGCGTTTGCGGCACAGGACCGCCTTGGTCGACCCCGCCGGCAGCCGGCCGACCCAGTCGGCGAGAGCGGCCAGGCCGTCCGTGACGTGGTCGGGATCGTGGGCGCCCGGGGTGATGCTCACCTCGACCGCGCCTGCCGCGGCGTCGGGGCGGGTGGTCAACGGCGTCTCCCTGTCGGTGAGGCCGTCGGCGATCCGGTTGGCCACGGTGAGGATGCTGCGGTCGTTGCGCCAGCTGGTGCTCAGCGACAGCGACGTGACATCGCGGAAGTCGCCGGCGAACCGGACCATGTTGTCGGCGCTGGCCCCGCGCCATCCGTAGATCGCCTGCCGGGGATCGCCGACAGCGGTCACCGCGGTGTCGGCGAACAGGCTCTTCAGCAGCGCCAGCTGGGCGACGGACGTGTCCTGGAACTCGTCGAGCAGGACGATCCGCCACCGCTTCCGCTCCGCCTCGACGGCGGCCGGGACCCGCTCGACGATCCGCTGGGCGAACCGGACCTGGTCGGAGAAGTCCATGGCCAGGTGTCGGCGCTTGGCGTCGATGTAGGCCCCGGCCAGGCGCGCGGTCCGGATCTTCGCCTCGATCTTCCTCCGCCGCGGGACGTCGATCTCCTTGCCCTTGCTCGACACGAGAGCGGCGAGGCAGCGCTCGAGGTAGGCGGTGACCTCGTCGGCGTCGCGTCCGTGGTCGTTCATCGCCCCGGCCAGGGCGATCATGTCGGAGATCATCGTCTCCCGAGCCACATCGGGCGGAACGTCCTCCACCCGAGCGGCGTCGACGATCTCGGCGGCGATCGCGTGGGCCCCGGCCTCGTCGAGGAGCACGGTCTCGGGTTCGATCCCGATGCTCGCCCCGTGCTCGGACACGATCGAGGCGGCGTAGGAGTTGTAGGTCGACACCGTCGGGGAGTCGAGGCCGGGCAGGGTCGTCGGCGAGGACAGCCCGAGATTGTGCCGCAGCCTCGACAGGAGCACGCGGATCCGGCTGCCCAGCTCTCCCACGGCCTTGCGGGTGAACGTCAGACCGAGGATCTCCTCGGGGGCGACGTGACCGTTGGCGACGAGCCACACGACCCGCTGGGAGATCACCGTCGTCTTCCCCGAACCGGCACCCGCGGTGACCTTCATCGATGCGGTCGGGTCGGCCTCGATGATCACCCGCTGCTCGGGGCTGGGCGGGAACGCCCGGGCGGGATCGGCGGCCGTGAGCCGGGCGAGGTCGTCGGCGGAGTAGGTCATCAGCCCTCTTCCATGAGTCGGGGTCCCACCGCGGGGCAGGAGGAGCGGACGGGACAGCTGCGGCAGCTGCTCGGATCGACGGTGGCGGGGAACTCGGCCGCCCGCATGCCCGTCGACACCTCGGCGAGGAGCCTCCGGGCCCAGTCCGGTTCGGAATCCGCCTCGAGTGCCGCCTGCTCCCGCACGGTGCGGGAGGAGTTGCGGAGGTAGACGAGCTCCGCGCCCTGCGCCCTCGCCTCGATGACCCGACCGTCGGGAAGGGTGATCGTGCCCGAGTTGATCGCCTCCTGATACACGCCCAGCTGCGCGTGCCGGGCCATGTCGGCTCCGGCCGCCACGGTCCTGCCCGTCTTGAAGTCGACGATCCGGACGCCGTCGTCGGTCGCCTCGATGCGGTCGAGGCGCCCGGTCACAGCCCATTCGCGTCCCTCGTCGTCAACGCCGGTGGCGTTGACCTGGGCTTCGACGCCGAGCACCTCGCCGGGGGCGTTGAGGATGTACTCGCCGAGGCGGTCGACCATCGACATCGCGAGCGCGTGATCGCGCGCCCGCTCCCACTCGGCCGAGTAGTCGAGGGTCGCGAACTCGGCGTCGACGAAGTCGCGGATCGCCGAGGTGGGCCCGGTCGGAAAGCGCTCGGCCGCCGCATGGAGGATCGTGCCGAGGCTCTGGGCGACGCCGCCGGGCCGGTCACCGCCGTTGCGGGTGAGGAACCAGCGCAGGGAGCAGCTGTCGAAGGCCTCGACCTGGGAGGGCGAGACCCGGACGGTGTCGTCGTCGGTGCAGAGGGGCGCGCTCGAGCTGACATCCTCGGTCTCGCGCCATGCCGCGGGGCCCGCGAGCGTCGGGTCCGCGTCTCCGAGGGCCCGCAGCAGCCGGACCCACGGTCGCGCTTCGTCACCGGGCTCGTCGCCCGCGGCGGCGGCCTCCAGCAGCCGGGCCCGGGCGTGGGCGGCCATCTCGGTGACGCTCAGCGGCGGCAGCTCGTCCTCGTGGGTGAGGACGTAGCCGTCCTCCGAGTCCGCCGCGCCTCTGCGCGCCGCGAGCAGGTCGAAGAACGGGGACGGTCCGGTCTGGTCATCGGCGACCGCGGTGACGAGGACGTGGTCGTCGGCTCGAGTGAGCGCCGTGTAGAAGAGCTCCCCCTCCTCGCGCAGGTTCGTCCGCTTCGCATGCGAGTGGTAGCCGGCGTCGGCGGTCACGGTCGTCCCGGTGTCGAGCGCCGCGGCGAGGTCCGTCAGCCCGAGGATCCCTCCGCGCAGCTTCGGGTTGGGCCAGACCCCGTCATTGACCTCGGCGACGACGACCATGCCGTAGCGGCGATGGGCCAGGGAGGCGGGCGTGCCGATGTGGACGACGTCGTCGAATCCGGCGGTCGCGGCCAGGGAGTCCTGGGCGATGTCCTGCTCGGCGACGATGCCGGCGAAGGAACGGGCGGTGAAGCCTCCCCGCTCGGCGATCTTCTCGGCGAGGGTGAACAGGCGCAGCACCGCGTCGAGGTGGGCGTTCGCGTCGGACTCGGGGTCACGCAGCGCCTCGGCCTGCCACCGTTCGGCCACCTGCGCGGCCTCCCAGATCGCCCACAGCGCCTGATGCGGGTCCGCGGAGCTGTGCTCGCTCGCCGCGACGAGCATCCGGGTGATCGTCTCGAGGCCGGCGATGCCGGACTCGGCGGGTCCCGCGCGCAGCGCCTCGGCGAGAGAGGCGGTGCTGTCCGCGGCCGGATAGCGGCGGCGGACGAGGCGCCGGAACCGCCGCAGCTGCACCGCGTCGAGGCGCACGTAGACGCTGCCGGCCAGAGACAGGGCGAGGGCGGCGATCGACGCGTCGTCGTCGAAGTCCGGAGCCCGCTCGAGCAGCCCCAGCAGCGGAGCGGTGGCCGGATCGATGCTCAGGGCGGACACGATGTGCTCGGTGACGATTCCCGAGGCCCGCAGCTCGCTCGCGAGTACGCGCGCCGTCGAGGTGGTGCGGCAGACGACGGCCACGTCCGACCACCGATGGCCGTCCTCGACGAAGCCCGCGATCCGTCGGGCCAGGTAGCGGTGCTCGGACGCGGAGCTCGAGAACACGTGCGTCTCGACGCTCGCGGCCTCCGCCTGCGCATCGTCGGAGCCGGCGGTGCGCGGAATGTGCCCCAGCCCCCAGCGGGTGGTGATGCGCCGGGCGATGTCGTCGCCGACGGCGACGAGCTCGGGGGCGACCCTCCGGACCTCACCGAGGACGAGGGTGGTGAACCGGCCGCTGTGCACGCTGCGGTCGAGGATCGAGGCGTCGGCACCGTGGAACCGCCCGGTCACGGTCTCCGGCGATCCGAACAGCGCGAGCGCGCAGCCGCGCTCCTGCAGCTGCTCGAGCAGGCCCCACGCCGCGGCAGGAAGATCCTGCGCGGCGTCGACGAGGACGACGGAGGGAACGGGTTCGGGAGCGAACGACCACGGCCTGCCGGCGGTCACGTCGGCGGGTTCGCGCAGCACCTCGAAGGCGGCTCGGGCCAGCACGGTCGCGGAGTCGACGCCGCCGTAGCCGGGCATGCTCATGATCCCGAGGTACTCGTCGAGGATCCGCGACAGCGCCTCCCAGCGCGGGTCCCGGTGACGGGCGAGCACGCGACGGATCGCGCTGCGCCCGGAGTCGAACACGAGGTGGCCGTCCTCGGCAGGGGGAAGCCGGACCCCGAAGTCGAACTCCATGATGCGGTTGAGCGCATCGCGGACCTCGGTGCGGAACGCCGAGGTCGCGCGCACCTCGGCGGTGATCTCGCCCGGCCACACGGGTGCGCTGCCGCGGCCGAGCTCGTGGCCGGCGAGGAGATCGGCGAGGATCACGTCCTGGTCGGCTCCCGAGACGAACCCGAGGTCATCGCCGGTGCGCGTGCTGTGGGCGGCGCGGGCGATGCCGAAGGCGTACGAGGAGATGCTGCGTGCCGGCGCGGAGGAGAGCACCGCCTCGGCGGGCACCGGCAGCCGGTCGCGCAGGTCCGCGGCATGGGCGCGATTGGGGGTGAGGACGAGCACCTCGGCGGGGCTGACCTCCCCGACGAGCGACGCGTACACGACCTCGAGCAGGGTCGTCTTCCCCGTGCCCGGTCGGCCGATGATCGTCACCGACTCGCGAGCGCGCAGCCGCGCCGCGGTCGTCGCTGCCATTTCGTCCATATCCGTATTCCATCACGAGGCATGGACACGAATCGATCTGCGCGTCTGACCGGGGTCGACGCCGGTTCTTCGCGTAACATTGAGGAATGTCGAGTCCACAGCAGAGACTGCCCCGTGAGCAGCGTCGCGACCAGCTGGTGAGCGTCGCGCGTTCGGTCTTCGCCACGCGCGGCTACCGGACCACCTCGATGGATACGATCGCCGAGGCCGCCGGTGTGTCGAAACCGGTCCTCTACCAGCACTTCACCTCGAAGCAGGAGCTCTACCTCGCGCTCATCGACGCCTCCGCCACTCATCTCACCACCTCGGTGCAGGCGGCCCTGGGCTCGACGACGGACCCGCACGAGAGGGTGCGGGCGACGTACCGGGCCTACTTCGACTTCGTCATCTCGCATCGCGAGGAATTCGTCATCCTCTTCAACTCCGACGTCTACGAACCGGAGGCCCAGGAGCGCATCCGCGCCCTGCGCGAGGAGTCGGCCTCCCACATCGTCGACGCCCTGCAGAGCTTCACCGATCTCAATGACGCCCAGGCCCGGCTGCTGTGCCGGACCCTCATCGGCACCGCCGAGGTGGTCATCAAGCAGATCGAGTCCGCCAAGGACGTCGACATCGATGCGACGGTCGACCTGCTCACCCAGCTCAGCTGGGGCGGGCTGAAGTCCTTCGCGACGACCTGAGCACGGTCGCCGAGGTGCGCGCCCGATCATCGAGCCGCGCGGAGGCGGTCCCGAGGGCGCCGAGGCGGCGGAAGAAAGTGCGGTCCACCGACGTTAAGCTGAGGGCGGTCACCACCCGCCTCGACACGAGCCTGCAAGGAGAACAATGGAAATCAAGATCGGCGTCAAGCACTCCCCCCGTGAGATCGTCCTCGACACGGACGAGAGCGCCAAGGAGCTCGCCGCCCGCATCGATGAGTCGATCCGCGCGGAGTCCCTGCTCACCTTCACCGACAGCAAGGGCCGGCAGGTGCTCGTTCCCGCCGCGTCTCTCGGCTACGTCGAGATGGGCAGCGAAACGGTGCGCAGGGTCGGTTTCGGCGCGATCTGAGCCGGCCCCGGCCCGCCCCCACACCGCCGGGGCGGGCCGGAGCCGTCGCTCCCCGAGGGCGGCGCCCGAGTGGGATCAGGCCACGAGGCCCAGGGCCGACATCCGCTTCGAGTGGTTCGCCGTGACCGCCGGGATCGCGTCGACGACGACCGCCTCGTCGACGCCGAGCACGGGATCGGTGAGGATGTGGCGGGCCCGACCCAGGGTCTCGGCGACGAGCTTGCGTCCCCACAGGGCCAGACGCGACGCCAGCTGGGTGTCCTCGGCCACGTCCTCGGTCAGACGATTGCGGACAAATTCCATCGCCCGTGTATCATCGAGAATTGTAATTGCCAGGCTGTAACCGGGCTCCTCGAGTTCGTCCACGGCCGTGCGGTAGAAGTCATTCATGATTCCGTCGAAGACGAAGCCCTTCATGAGGCTCTCGTGCCAGTCACGAGGACGTGTCCTCTCGGCCAGCACGGTGAACGTCGGTTCGAAGTGCCGACACAGTTCGACCACATCCCGGCCGAGATCCCCGATGTGCCGCGAGAGCTCTTCGAAGTTCGCGAAGGACTGCGAGGCCAGCCGCGCGAGGACGATCTTGTCGTCCCAGCGGGCAGCGGAGGTGGCGTTGGTCGCCATCTGCTCGAAATCGGTGAGCTCACCGAACGCCAGAAGCGCGAGCGTCGCAGCGGTGGTGGTTGCAGAGTCTTTATCGGCCAACGGAGCAGAATCGGGCATAAGCCAAGAGTACCGGTTCACGACCATGACGAGCGCGAATGCGCTAAAAGGAGAAACACACATGGCGCAGACAGAAGCGGACTTCGCAGAGCTCGGGGTCTCCGGACCGATCGTGGCCGCATTGGCCGCCGCGGGCATCACCCACCCCTTCCCCATCCAGTCGCTGACCCTTCCCGTGGCCCTGTCCGGTGCCGACATCATCGGCCAGGCCAAGACCGGCACCGGAAAGACGCTGGGATTCGGGATCCCGCTGCTCCAGCGGGTCGTCGGCCGCGACGAGGCGGAATCCGACTCCGAGGTCCGCCTCCCCCAGGCCCTCGTCGTCGTCCCCACCCGCGAACTGGCCAAGCAGGTCGCCGCCGACCTCGTCACCGCCTCGACCCAGCGCACCATCGACATCATCACGATCTACGGCGGCAAGGACTTCGAACCGCAGATCCAGGCGCTCAAGACCGGCGTCGACGTCGTCGTCGGCACCCCGGGCCGGCTCCTCGACCTCTACGGCCGCAAGGTGCTCAAGCTCCACAAGGTCAACACCGTCGTCCTCGACGAAGCCGACGAGATGCTCGACCTCGGGTTCCTCCCCGACGTCGAGAGGATCATCAACGCTGTGCCGGCACAGCGGCAGACGATGCTCTTCTCCGCCACGATGCCCGGCGCCGTCATCACTCTGGCCCGTCGCTACATGAACCGTCCCACCCACATCCGCGCCCACGACCACGACGACCTGTCCCAGACCGGGAAGAACACGACCCAGTTCGTCTACCGCGCCCATTCGATGGACAAGGACGAACTCGTCGCCCGTCTGCTCCAGGCCGAGGGCCGGGGCCGCACGATCATCTTCACCCGGACGAAGCGCACCGCCGACAAGCTCGCCGCCGAGCTCACCGACCGCGGCTTCGCCGTCCGCGCCCTGCACGGTGACCTCGGTCAGGTCCAGCGCGAGCGGGCGCTGAAGTCGTTCCACGACGGACACATCGACGTCCTCGTCGCCACCGATGTCGCCGCCCGCGGGATCGACATCGACGACGTCACCCACGTCGTCAACTTCCAGTGCCCCGACGACGAGAAGACCTACGTCCACCGGATCGGCCGCACGGGCCGGGCCGGCAAGTCCGGTGTCGCCGTCACCCTCGTCGACTGGGACGACCTGCACCGCTGGCGGCTCATCAACAAGGCGCTGGGCCTCGACCACGACGACCCCGCCGAGACCTATTCGACCTCGCCCCACTTCTTCTCCGACCTCGGGATCCCGAAGGGCACGAAGGGTCGCCTGCCCCGGCAGCAGTCCGAGCCCTCCGGTGAGGACGCCTCGGGTGAGAGGAAGCGCGAACGCCGTCGAGGCGGCGCGTCCCAGGAGCGCGGCCGCGGTTCCCGCGATCGCGGCGGCCAGTCCGCGGCGGACGAATCGGGCGAGGACGCCGCCCAGAAGCGGACCCGCAGGACCCGCGAACGTCGGCGCACCCGCGGCGGGAAGCCCGTCGGCCGCGCCTCCCGGGCCCACACCGACAAGTCCCCCGCCGGGGAGTCGGCACCGAAGTCCGGGGAGTCCGCTTCGCCGTCGAAGTGAGCCGACCGGGCTCAGCCCTGGATGAAGTCGACGCCTCCGGGTCGGGAGGCCGCGCGCTCGAGGAGCCGGTCGAGCATCCGCTGCGAGGTCGAATGCTCGCCGAGGCGGTTCGGCTTGCCCGTCCCGTGGTAGTCGCTCGACCCGGTGACGATGAGGTCGTGCTCCTGGGCCAGCCGGCGCATCGACTCCCGTTCGGCGGGAGGATTGTCGCGGTGATCGACCTCGAGACCGTCGAGGCCCGCGTCGATGAAGTCCCGCATTGCCTGATCGGGGACGACGAGTCCGCGCATCGCCGCCCGCGGGTGGGCGAAGACCGAGACTCCGCCGGCCTCGCGGATGAGCCGGATCGCGGTGAGCGGATCGATCGTCGGCAGCGTCACGTGGTACTTGCCGCGGCTGGAGAGGATCGAGGCGAACGCATCGGATCGCGTCTCGACGATGCCCGCCGCGACGAGGGCGTCGGCGATGTGCGGGCGTCCGATCGTCGCATCCTCTCCGGAGACCGAGAGGACGGCGTCCATGTCGATGGGATAGTCCTCGGCCAGTCGCTCGATGATGAGGTGCGTGCGGTCGAGGCGGGACCGGCGGGTCTCCTCGACGACCTCGGCGAGACCCGTGTCATAGGGGTCGTGGAGATAGGAGAGGATGTGGACGCTGATCCCCTCGTGCCGGCATGAGATCTCCATCCCGCGCACGAGGCCGAGCCCGTAGACGCGGGCCGCCTCCTCCGCCGGGGCCCACCCGGCTGTCGTGTCATGATCGGTGATGCCCAGCACGTCGATCCCCTCCATCGATGCTTCGGAGATGAGTTCGGATGGGCTCTGTGTACCATCGGAGAACGCCGTGTGCGCATGGAGATCGATGACCATGTGCCCAGTCTATCCGCTGATCACGTCCGCGCTCACGGTGGCGCCGAGGTCGTCGGCGGTGCCTAGAATGGGGCCATGACTGATCCCCAGGGAACCGCTTCCGCACCCACGTCCGCCCAGACGCCCGAGACCCCTGCCACGCCCCTGACCCCGGAGACCGCCCAGGCCCCCGAGGCCTCGGGGGCCGCGCAGCCGCTGGCCGATCGCGTCAACAACCGCTCCCACCGGCCCTCCTCCGAGGCGTTCCGCGACTTCGTCGCCTCCGGGTGGGACCGGACCCCGCTCGACGCCACGGCGCTGGACGCGGCCGGCTTCACCCCCGCCCGCCGCGAGGCGGTGTCCCGGGCGTTCCCCGGCGAGCGCCTCGTCATCCCCGCCGGCTCCCTCAAGGTGCGCTCGAACGACACCGACTACCGGTTCCGGGCGCATTCGGCCTTCATCCACCTCACCGGCCTCGAGACGGATTCGGAGCCCGACGCCGTCCTCGTCTTCGAGCCCGAGGACGACACCCACACCGTCACCCTCTACTTCCGGCCGCGCGCCGGGGCCGACACCGAGGAGTTCTTCTCCGACTCCCGCTACGGCGAGTACTGGGTCGGCCCCCGCGCCGATCTCGAGGCGATGCGGACGATGACGGGCATCGCGACCGCCGACTCCTCGACCGTCGACGACGTCATCACCAAGGACCTCGGGGCGATCTCCGTGCGCCTCGTCCGCCAGGCCGATGCCCGCGTCGACTCCGTCATCGATCTCGCCCGCTCGCAGGTGCAGGCCGACATGGAGATCTCGCTCGCCGGGGACGCCGAGCTCGCGCAGACGCTCTCCGAGCTGCGCCTGATCAAGGACGACCACGAGATCTCCGCCCTGCGCGAGGCCGTCGCGATCACCCGCGCCGGCTTCGACAACGTTGTGCGGTCGCTGCCCGACGCCGTCGCCCACCGGCGCGGCGAGCGGGTCATCGAGACCGCCTTCGAGACCGCGGCCCGCACCGACGGCAACGGAGTCGGCTACGACACGATCGCCGCGGCCGGCGACCACGCCTGCACCCTGCACTGGATCCGCAACGACGGGCAGGTGCGCGAAGGCGATCTCGTCCTCGTCGATGCCGGCGCCGAGGCGGACTCCCTCTACACGGCCGACATCACCCGCACCCTGCCGGTGTCGGGGACCTTCACCGACGTCCAGGCGAAGATCTACGACACCGTGCTCGAGGCCGCCGATGCCGCCTTCGCCGTCGCCGCCGAGCACGTCGACCGTCCGGTGCGGTTCCGGGAGGTCCACGAAGCGGCGATGGAGGTCATCGCGACCCGCCTCGATGAGTTCGGGCTCCTGCCCGTGCCCGCGGCCGAGGCGCTGTCGCCCGAGGGCCAGCAGCATCGCCGGTGGATGGTCCACGGCACCAGCCACCACCTCGGCCTCGACGTCCACGACTGCGCCCAGGCCCGCGCCGAGATGTACCTCGACGCGCACCTCGAGCCGGGCATGGTCTTCACGATCGAACCGGGACTGTACTTCAAGGCCGACGATCTGCTCGTGCCGGAGGAGTACCGCGGCATCGGCGTGCGCATCGAGGACGACGTCCTCGTCACCGAAGACGGCGTGGAGAACCTCTCCGCCGGCTTCCCGCGCACCCGCGCCGAGGTGGAGGCCTGGGTGCAGGGACGATGAACCCGGTGCCGGTCCGCGGGCGCGGGATCCTCGAGGTCGCGGGCCTCGGCCTCGGCCACGCCGGGCGTCCCGACCCCGACTCCCTGTCCGGAGTCACCGCCCTGCTGCCGGCGTCCGGATCGACCGTCGGGGTCGACGTCCGCGGCGGCGGCCCCGCCACCCATGAGACCGATGTCATCGCTCCCGGCACGCACTCCTATGGGGCGGATGCGATCGTCCTCACCGGCGGCAGCGCACTCGGACTGCGCTCCGTGGCCGGGGTCTCGGAAGTCCTCGCCGAGGCGGGGCGCGGCTTCCCGGCCCCCGGCCTGCCCGGCACGGTGATCCCACTCGTCCCCGCCGCCGCGATCTACGACCTCGGCCGCGGCGACGGGACTCCGCGACCGCCGACGACGGCCGACGGCGCCGCGGCCGCGCGCGCCGCCCTCGCGACCGACGCCGCAGCGCCGGTCCGGGGCAGCATCGGAGCAGGCCTCGGCGCCCGTTCGGGCCTGCAGTCGCTGCGCAGCTCCCTGGGCTCCTTCGCCCTGCGGCTGCCCGGCGGCTGCACGGTCGCCGCCCTCGTCGCCGCGAATCCCCTCGGCAGCATCGGCACCCCCGACGGGACGCTGTGGGCCCACGGTCTGCTGAGGTCCTTCGGCCTCGACCTGCCCGCCCCCGACGCGCTCCCGGACCCGGAACGACTGACCGCACCTCCCGGCGCCGCCGGAGAGCCGGGAGCCGCCTCGGCGCGGAACACGACGATTGCGATCGTCGCCACGGAAGCGGCGCTCGACCCAGCCCAGGTGACCCGGATGGCCGCCTCCGCACATGCCGGCATCGCCCGGGCCGTGCGCCCCTCGCACACCCTCTTCGACGGGGACACCGTCTTCGCCCTGGCCACGGGGGCCCGGCCCCTGTCCGCAGGCGGTGCCGCGACGGGCGAGCTCGTCGCGATCTCCGCCGCTGCCGCCGACGCCCTGAGTCTGGCGATCATCGACGCCCACGTCTCGGCGGCTCCCCTGCCCTGGGCGGGGCCGCCGTGCCTGGCCGACCTCGCCCCCGACTTCGTCGCCGCCTTCGCCGCGCTCGACTGACCGGTCCGCCCGCCGTCTCCGCAGGCCCCGTCGTGGACGCGAATTCCGCCATGACCTGCCGCGACGTAGGCTAGAGGCATGAGTGGCTCAGCGAAACGCGTCTTCGTCGCCCGGCTCATCTCCGCCCCCGTCTTCGACCCGCTCGGGGATCAGGTCGGCCGCGTCCGCGACGTCGTCATCGTCTACCGCACGACGATGCGGCAGTTCCCCCGGGTCATCGGCCTCGTCGTCGAGGTGCCCGGTCGACGTCGGGTCTTCGTCCCCATGGGCAGGGTCACCTCGATCGACTCCGGTCAGGTGATCACGACCGGCCTGGTCAACATGCGCCGCTTCGAGCAGCGCCGCTCGGAGACGCTCGTCGTCAACGACCTCCTCGACCGTCGCCTGCGCCTGCGCGAGGACGGGTCGTCCGTCCAGATCGAGGACGTCGGCCTCGAGCAGCAGGTGAGCCGGGACTGGGAGGTCACCCGCCTCTTCGTCCGCAAGGTCCCCGAGCGCACGACGTTCGCCGCCTTCCGCAGGCGCGGGGAGACCCTGCAGATCTCCTGGTCGGATGCCGACCATCCCGCCGACGCCGCCGTCGACCAGGAGGCGACCCAGCTCATCGCCGCCTACCAGGACACGAAGCCCGCCGACCTCGCCGACGTCCTCTTCGAGATGAGCCCGCAGCGCCGGCTCCAGGTCGCCCGCGCGCTCGACGACGAGCGCCTCGCCGACGTCATCGAGGAGCTGCCCGACGAGACCCAGGTCGAGCTGCTCTCCGCCCTCGACACCGAGCGCGCGGTCACCGTGCTCGAGGAGATGGAGCCCGACGACGCCGCCGACCTCCTCGGCGAGCTCAGCGAGGAGGCCGCCGAGCGCTTCCTCGCCCTCATGGAGCCCGAGGACGCCGAGGACGTGCGCACCCTGCTCTCCTACGACGAGGACACCGCGGGCGGACTGATGACGACGGAGCCGGTCATCCTCACCCCGGAGACGACCGTCGCCGAGGCGCTCGCCCACGTCCGCCGGGAGGATCTGCCCCCGGCGCTGGCCGCGGCGATCTTCGTGTGCCGGCAGCCGATCGAGACGCCGACGGGCAAGTACCTCGGCCTCGTCCACATCCAGGAGATGCTGCGCCATCCGCCTCACGAGGCGGTCGGGATCATGCTCGACACCGAGGTCGAGCCGCTGCCGCCCGAGACCCCGCTGTCCGAGGTGACGAAGCTGCTCGCGGCGTACAATCTGGTGTCGGTGCCCATCACCGACGACAACGACCATCTCATCGGTGTGGTCACCGTCGACGACGTCCTCGACGAGCTGCTGCCCGAGGACTGGCGCACCACCGGTCGTGACGACCACAGAAGGGGGTAGTGATGGCTGCTGACGATTTCGATGTCCCGCGCTCGTCCAAGCGCAGGCTCCCCCGGCTGAGCATGTCGCCGGAGACCTTCGGGCGCGGTGCCGAGGCCTTCGCCCGGTTCATGGGAACTCCGGCGTTCCTCGTCGGGATGACCGTCTTCTGCGCCGCCTGGCTGGCGTGGAACACGATGCTGCCCGAAGAGCTGCAGTTCGACCCGAAGTCGCTGAACTTCACCCTGCTCACCCTCATCCTGTCGCTGCAGGCGTCCTACGCCGCACCCCTCATCCTGCTCGCCGAGAACCGCAGCGCCGACCGCGACCGGGTGGAGTTCGAGCACGACCGCAGGCGCGCCGAGCGCAACCTCGCCGACACCGAGTACCTCGCCCGCGAGGTCGCCGCCCTGCGCATCGCGATGCGCGAGGTCGCGACCCGCGACTTCATCCGCTCCGAGCTCAAGGACCTGCTCCGCGAACTCGAGGAGGAGCGTCCCACCCGGGATGACGGCGGTTCGGGCGAACAGGTAGGCTTGAGGACCGACCGCGGGGAGAAAGGGCGAGGCTGACAATGACCCAACCATCGATGGAGGCCATCCGGGAGGCGCTGACGGGAGTCATCGACCCCGAGATCCGCCGCAGCATCGTCGAACTCGACATGGTCGAGGACGTGACGATCGACGGGTCGAAGGTCACCGTCACCGTCCTGCTCACGATCGCCGGCTGCCCGCTCAAGGACACGATCACCAAGGACACCACCGAGGCCCTGACCGCCGTCGAGGGAGTCGACGAGGTCGAGGTCAGGCTCGGCACGATGACCCCCGAGCAGCGCACCGCGATGCGCGAGAAGCTCCAGGGCGCCGGAGCCTCCCGCGAGGTGCCGTTCTCCAAGCCCGACTCCCTGACCAAGGTCTACGCGATCGCCTCGGGCAAGGGCGGAGTGGGCAAGTCCTCGATCACCGCGAACCTCGCCGTCGCGATGGCCGGGCGCGGACTGCGCGTGGGCATCGTCGACGCCGATATCTACGGCTTCTCGATCCCGTCCATGCTCGGGGTCACGGGCAATCCCACCCGCGTCGACGACATGATCATCCCGCAGGTCGCCCATGACGTGAAGGTCATGAGCATCGGCATGTTCGTCCCGAGCAGCCAGGCCGTGGTGTGGCGCGGGCCGATGCTCCACCGAGCCCTCCAGCAGTTCCTCACCGACGTGTTCTGGGGCGACCTCGACGTCCTCCTCCTCGACCTGCCCCCGGGCACCGGGGACATCGCGATCTCCGTCGCCCAGCTGCTGCCCGGGTCCGAGCTGCTCGTCGTCACGACTCCGCAGCACGCCTCGGCCCAGGTCGCCGAGCGGGCGGGATCGATCTCGACCCAGACCCGCCAGCGCGTGGCCGGCGTCATCGAGAACATGTCCTGGATGGAGATGCCCGACGGCACCCAGATGGAGATCTTCGGCTCCGGAGGCGGTGCCACGGTCGCCGGCAACCTGGCCAGGACGACCGGCACCCCGGTCGAGCTGCTCGCCCAGATCCCCCTCGACACCCAGGTCCGTGAGGGCTCGGACGCCGGCACTCCCGTCGTCCTCACCCACCCTGACTCCCCCGCCGCGGTCGCGTTCCGGTCACTCGCCGCGACCCTCGGTCAGCGCTCCCGCGGTCTCGCCGGCCGGTCCCTGGGGCTCAGCCCCGTCTGACCCGGCAGGGATCGTCCCGCGGAGATCCGGTCGGGACCCGTCCCCGAGATCGGGCAGGGGGCCTTCCCGGAACCGGGGACCCGGCCCTCTCCGCTGACGTCCGGGCCGGTGCGTACACTGGATGAAGTGCCATCCCCCGCTTCACACGCTAGGACCCCTCAGTGCCATCCTCATCCTCCCCTGGGCGATCGCGCCCGCGCCGCCGGCTCATGGTCGTCGCGGCCGCCCTCGCGCTCACCCTCTCCGGCTGCGTCGCCACCGGCACCAGCCGTGACTCGGCCGGCACGACTAGGGCCGGGGAGCAGATCGCTGCCGACAACCTCGGTGCCGTGCGCTCGATCCTGCGCACTTATGCCATCGTCGACGAGGAGTTCGCTCCCCACGTCACCGCACACCTCTTCGGCGTCCCCGGCCTGGCCTCTCTCTCGTCCGCCGTGGAGGCCGAGGTCCTCGCCGCCATCGAGGCGGCCGGCAGCTTCGGCGACCGGGCGGCCTACAGCCCCGTGCTCACCGACCCCTCACTTCGTCGTGCTCCCGCGGAGTTCATCGCCACAGGTCCCGGGCCCGGGACCACGGGCACCGATCCCCGGCTCGCCGAGGCGACAGGTGCCCCGACCGAGACCCCCGCCGAGGCGACCGGTTCCCCGACCGGTGGCCCGGGAGCGGAGGCGGGACTGGAGATCGCCAACGAGGTCCTCGCCGCGGGAGGCGACTTCCTCGTCTCCCGGCTCCGGGTCGCCGGAGTCGACGACCCCGCGGGCACCGTCAGCGTCTTCGTCACGGACCTCGCGGCGGACACCACCGTCGACGCCCAGGACCTCCTCGGCGCAACCGTCGATCCCGCGGCCATCGGGGTCGACGCGGCCGGCACGCTCACCGTCGACGGCTCACCGGTGGGGCGCGAGAGACTGAGCGCTCAGGGCGACGCCGTCGTCCGGGCGCTGCGCACCCCGGTGGCCCTGCCGGCGGACGCCGACGAGCGCAGCCCCGACTACTCGTGCTCGCTCCTGCCCTGCGTGGCGCTGACCTACGACGACGGGCCCGGGGAGGCAGACGTCGAGAACGCCCTGCTCGACGCGGCCGCCGAGGCGAAGGTCCGCGTCACGTACTTCCTCCTCGGGAAGAACGCCGCCGCGTTCCCCGGCACCGTCGAGCGGATGGTCGCCTCCGGCCACGAGATCGCCAACCACACCCACACTCATCCGCAGCTCGACCGCACGAGCGCATCGACGGTGACGACGCAGGTCCGGCAGGCCGACGACGCGATCGAGTCGGCGGGAGCCGGACGACCGCAGCTCATGCGCCCGCCGTACGGCGCCCTCGATGCGTCCGCGGCCCGCGCCCTCGGGCACCCGGCGATCCTGTGGGACGTCGACACCGAGGACTGGCGGCACAGGAACGCGGAGAAGGTCGTCGACTCGGTCGCCCGCGAGACGGGGCCGGGGTCGGTCGTCCTCATGCACTCGATCCATCCCAGCACGGTCGAGGCGGCCCCCGAGGTCTTCGCGGCGGTGGCGGACAAGGGCCTCTATGCGGTGACGGTGAGCGAACTGTTCGCCGGCGTCGAGTTCACCGACGGGGCCAGGTACTACTGCCGCGGATACGCCGACGAACTGTGCTCGAATCCCGAGCATCCCGCGGTGCTCGGCAGCTGAGTCGGATGGCGCGGCTGGGTCAGGTGGCGTCGGGATCGAAGGGAGCCGCCTCGGCGCGCTGACGCTTCGCGGCCTGGGCCTGGAATCGTTCGATCGGTGACAGGCGCACCTCGGTCGTGCTCTCCGTCTCTCCCGTCGCGGGCTCCGCTGCCGGTCCGACGGCGGTCGCCCCGGATTCGGTCGCGGCGGTCCGGGAGGCCGCACCGCGCTTGGACTCGCGGATCGCGGTGTCCTCCTCGCTCAGCGCCTCGCGGACGATGCGGCGGGGATCGTACTGGCGGGGATCGAGCTTCTGCCAGTCGACGTCCTTGAACTCGTCGCCGAAGTCGCGCTGCACGCTCTCCTTCGCCCCTTCGGCCATCCGGCGGAACTGCCGGACGAGGTCGCGCAGCTTCTCGGCGTACTCGGGAAGACGCTTGGGACCGATGACGACGAGTGCCACAACCACCAAGATGAGCATCTCGGTGCCGTTGATACCGAACATGCCCCCAGTCTACCGGCCGGCGCCGGTATGCTCGTGCGGCAGGAGCCGATGAGGACAGGAGGGACCATGGACGACGTCGCCGTCGAGCGGGTGCTGCGCCTCGTCGAACTCGTGCCGCCCGGGCGGGTGGTCAGCTACGGCACGATCGCGGCCGTGGCGACCTGCTCGCCGCGCTACGTCGGACGCGTGATGAGGGAGTTCGGTCGCAATGTCAGCTGGTGGCGCGTCGTCGGGGCCGACGGGGTCCTGCCCGCGCCGCTGCTCGTCCGCGCCTGCGAGCAGTGGAGGGCCGAGGCGACTCCGCACACGTCCGCGAAGGTCCTGCGCGCGGCCTTCCTCACGGTCGGGGAACTCGAAGGACTCTGGCAGGAACACGGGCGCGATCCCGCCGACGAGGCCCTCGGCGAGCAGTTAGACTGACGGGGAAGTCAGACGGAGAGCGAGGGTCGATTGTCACGCGAGAGGGCAGGCGATATCACTTTCGCCGAGAACTACAACGGGCCCGATCCCCTTCTCGACGCGGCGAGGACCCTGTCGCACGAATACGGGCTCACCCCGGTGTCCCAGACCACCTCGGCGACCCTCACCCTGCTGGCCAGGCTGCTCGGGCCCGTCGCCGCCGTCGAGGTCGGCACCGGAGCCGGCACCTCGACCCTCGCCTTGCTCCGCGGGATGCCGAAGGCGGGCATCCTCACCTCGATCGACACGAACTCGACGGCGCAGAGCGCGGCTCGCGACCTCATCGAGATGGCGGGGATCCGCTCGGGACGGCTGCGGCTGATGAGTGGTCGCGCCGAGGACGTCCTGCTGCGCCTGGCCCCCGGCGCCTACGACCTCGTCTTCCTCGACTCGGACCCGACCGGAGTGGAGAGGATGATCGAGCCCGCGCTGCGGCTGCTCGACTCCTCGGGACTCCTCGTCATCCACCAGACCCTGCTCGGCGGTGCCGTCGCCGACCCCGTCGACCGCACTCCGCGCACCCGCTCCGCCCGCACCCTGCTCAGCGGGCTCGCGAAGCGCGCCGACCTCGAGCACGTGCTCCTGCCGATCGGTCAGGGCCTGCTCACCCTCCAGAAGACATCTGCCTGACTCGCACCGGGGCCCTCCTCTCTCCGACGCTCGTCATGCTCCCGTGCCGGACGGTCTCCTGCCGGTGTCCGCCGCGGAAGGCCTCCGGCCGGCGTTCCCTGCGGAAGCCCGCCGGCCGGCACCCGTGAATGCGAAAGGCAGCAGAGAGCTGAAGTCTCTGCTGCCGCCTCGGTGCTGTGCTCAGATGCCCAGGGTCTCCGCGAGGGTGTCGTGCAGGGCGGTGGCCTCATCGGCGCTGAGTTCGATGACGAGCCGTCCTCCGCCTTCGACAGGAAGCCGCATCACCATGCCTCGGCCTTCTTTGGTCACTTCCAGAGGTCCATCGCCGGTGCGGGGTTTCTGGGCTGCCATGTGGGACATCCTTCCGTTGGTCATGCAGAGTCGGCGCGAGGGGAACGCGCCGAGGGTAGTGATCCGATTATTCCACGTTCGTGTGTGTCCGGGGTAACCGAACCGTCATTTTCACGCTCAGGGCGGCAGGTCGGCGGGCGGGGTGAAGTGCCACAGGTAGGCGACCCACACGACTTGGAGCAGCACGAACGCGATGAGGACCGCCGCGCGGTAGGCCCGGGAACGGGCGAGCGCCAGGGTCAGTGCCAGGGGGAAGAGCGGGAGCAGGAGACGCAGGGTCGACGTCTGCGGGGTGAAGAAGATGAGGAGGTAGACGCCGTAGCCGACGCAGAACAGCTGCAGTGTCCGTCCCATCCGGGCGCCGGCCGGGGAGAAGATGAGCGCGAGCATCCCCGCGACGAGTCCGAAGAGCAGCAGGGGCCCGAACGGTCCGACCAGGCCGTTCGCGGCCGCCAGCCACTGGACGAGGTAGGTCGACCTGCCTCCGTGCCAGGCCGCCTCGGTGTCGGTGTAGGCGGTGAGCGAACCGGTGGCCAGCCAGGCGTGGATCGGGTGGACGAGCGCGGCGGCGCAGGAGAGCACGCCGAGCGTCCACGAGCGCACGACCTCCCCCGCCGGGTAGGGGTCCTGCCGGCGGCGCACGAAGCGGTCGATGAGGTGGAGGAGCAGGAAGAACGAGAACGCCACTCCCACCGGCCGCGACAGGTCCATGAGGAACACGACGGGGATCGCGAGGAGGTATCGCCGCTCGACGATGAGGAACAGGGCCAGCGCCTGGAGCAGCAGGGTCAGCGCCTCGGCGTAACCGGTGGAGTACACGGCGGCCGGAGGGAAGACCATGACGAAGGCCAGAGCCGTGAGCGCCTGCCCGGGATCGACGTAGCGGCGGAAGAGGGCGAGGAGGACGATGGAGGCGAGTCCCGCGGCCACCGTCGACACGAGTGGTGAGACCGTGCCATAACCGGCCCCGGTCAGTGCGGAGATGTCGCCGACGATGGCCGGATGGAGGGGGTAGAACGCCCACTGGTTCTCCGCGACCGCGCCCGCCTCGGTCAGCGGCAGGGTGCTCGGATACCCCTCCTCGGCGACCCGGGCGTACCAGCCGCCGTCCCAGAAGTTGAGGAAGTCGCCGAGCGTCGTCGTCACCGGGCTCGAACTCCACGAAGCCGGCTCCTGCGTCCGCAGCACAGCCGCGAAGATGCCGATGCTCACGAGGCGGGAGGCGAGATAGACGCTCAGCGCCTGTACCCACAGCGGCAGGGTGAGGAAGCCGGCGGCGAGGCGGGAGAGCCGGGAGGAGTCGAAGGCTTCGGGGACGAGGACGATGCCGGGCAGGTCTCGGGCCGCACTCATCGATCGTCGGCGGTGGTCGGGACCTGCGACTCGAGCTCCGCCAGTCGGGCACGGAGGGCGGCGAGGACCGCGTCGACCTCCTCCATCCGGTACCCGCGCAGGGCCGGCCGGAAGGTCACCCGATCGAGGTCCGCCGAGGTGAAGCCGGCCGGCAGGATGTCCCGGTGCCCCTCGGTCTCCTCCGCGGCGTCGGAGGAGAAGAGGTTGAAGGACGCGGCAAGCACGATCACGAGCACGAACACCGCAGCCGCCACTCCGAGCACGATCCAGGAAGGCATGGGACTATGCTCTCACACCGTGTCAGCGCAGTCCGCGCACGGTGTGTCGCGGGGGCCGATCCCCGGTGATCGCGAGGACGACGGCGATCGCATCGGCGGTCGCCCTGACGTCGTGGGTGCGGATCATCGCCGCTCCCCTCTCCACTGCCAGCGCGGTCGCGGCGATCGTTCCGTGCAGACGGTCCTCGGCCGGCACGACCCCGATCGCCTCCCCGACGAAGTCCTTCCGCGAGATCGCCAGCAGCACGGGGAAGCCCGTGTCGACGAACCGGTCGAGGTCACGCAGCAGGCGCAGCGAGTGGTAGGTGTTCTTGCCGAAGTCGGGGGTCGGGTCGATGACGATCCGTTCCCGGGCCACCCCGGCGGCCAGCGCCTCCTCGGCCAGCGCGCACACCCCGGCCAGCGTCCGCTCGACGACCTCCCCCGAATGGAGTCCGTAGCGGTTGCGGTGGGCGTCGGTGCGCGGGGGCAGTCCGCCCGTGTGGGAGCAGACGAGCCCGGCACCGTGGCGGGCCGCGACACGGGCGACCTCGGGGTCGGTGCCCGCCCAGGTGTCGTTGAGCAGTCCGGCGCCCGCGGCGCAGGCCGCCTCGGCGACCTCATGCCGCCAGGTGTCGACACTGATGAGGATCTCGGGGTGGCTGCGCGCGACGGTCTCGACGACCGGGCACACCCTCTCGATCTCCTCGGAGACTGAGATCTCCCGGCCGCGTCCGGCCCGGACTCCCCCGATGTCGACGATCGTCGCCCCGTCCCCGGCTGCCGCGTCGACGGCGGCGACCGCCTCGGCAAGGGTCGCCGACGATTCGTAGAAGGAGTCGGTGGTGCGGTTGATCACCGCCATGATCGCCGGGGATCCCGGACCGGCGCCGGCGAGAGCGGTCGGCTCGGCCTCGAGGGCTGCGACGTCCTTCACGAGGGACGGCCCGCGGAGTCGGGGCGGCCGGCGGAGTCACCCGGGCCGGCGGAATCGGGGCGGCCCGCGGCCGAGTCACCCGGGCCGATGTGCGCGACGACTTCGTCGATGTCGTCGGTGAGGGTGATGAGCTCGAGATCGGACGGTGCGATCGTGCCGGCGGACAGCGGCGCCGCGGACAGCCAATCGAGCAGACCCTGCCAGTAGGCCGTGCCGAAGAGCACGATCGGAAAGGAGGTGACCTTGCCGGTCTGCACCATCGTCAGGGCCTCGAAGAGCTCGTCGAGGGTGCCGAAGCCGCCGGGCATGACGACGAACCCGCGCGAGTACTTGAGGAACATCGTCTTGCGGACGAAGAAGTACCGGAAGTTGAGCCCGAGCTCGACGTGGTCGTTGAGTCCGGACTCGAACGGCAGCTCGATGCCCAGGCCGATCGACACTCCCCCGCCCTCACGCGCGCCGAGGTTGCCCGCCTCCATCGTCCCCGGTCCGCCGCCGGTGATGATCGAGTTGCCGAGCTCGGCCAGCCGGCGGGCGATCTCGCGCGTGTGCTCGTACTCCTCGGTGCCGCGGCGCAGCCGTGCCGAGCCGAAGACGGACACGGCCGGCCCGATCTCGGCGAGGGATCCGAAGCCCTCGACGAACTCGGCCTGGATGCGCAGGACCCGCCACGGGTCCTCATGGGCCCATCCGGCGTTCCCCGCGGAGTCGAGCAGTCTCTGGTCGGCCGTCGTCGCCGGCACCTGATCGCCGCGCAACCGCAGCGGTCCCTTGCTGTAGAACCCCTCCGAGTCGGCGAAGGCCTCGGGGTCCGGATCCCGGTCCTCGGCGGGCGGGCCCGCGGTCGCCCTGATCACCTCGGCGCTCCCGTCTCGAGGTAGGCCAGCAGCGCGGCTGTGGCCCGCTCCACCTCCGTGACGCGCACATGCTCGTCGGATTTGTGGGCGAAGAGCGGATTGCCCGGGCCGAAGTTCACCGCCGGCACGCCGAGGGCGCTGAAGCGGGAGACATCCGTCCAGCCGAGCTTCGGGGCCGGTTCGAGCCCGAGGGTGGCGATGAAGTCCTGCGCGATCGGCCGGTCGAGGCCGGGCCGGGCGCCCTCGGCGGCATCGGTGACGACGACGTCGAAGCCGGTGAAGAAGGTGCGGAGGAACTCCTCGGCCTCGGCGGCGGAGGAACTCGGGGCGAACCGGTAGTTGACGCTGATCACGCACTCGTCCGGAACGACGTTGCCCGCGACCCCGCCGCGGATCCCCACGGCCGACAGCGACTCCCGGTAGTCGAGACCGTCGACGCTCACGGTCCGGGGCTCGTGCTCGGCCAGCCGCGCGAGCACCTCGGCGGCAGCGTGGATCGCGTTGACGCCCATGAAGGCCCGGGCGGAGTGGGCACGCACACCGGTCGTCCTCACGTCGACCCTGATCGTGCCGTTGCATCCGCCCTCGACCGAGGCGTTGGACGGCTCACCGAGGATCGCGAAGTCGCCGGCGAGCCATTCCGGGTGGGTGCGGGAGACGCGGCCGAGTCCGTTGCGGGCCGCGTCGACCTCCTCATTGTCGTAGAACACCCACGTGACGTCGCGCTTCGGGGTGCGCAGAGCGGCGGCGGCGCTCAGCGCCATCGCGACGCCGGCCTTCATGTCACAGGCCCCGCGACCCCACACCACCTCGTCGTCGGGGTACGCCTCGCCGTCCATGACCGTCCGCCGCGGGGGCAGATTGCCCTCGACCGGCACCGTGTCGAGGTGACCGGCGACGACGATGCGCTCGGGCAGACCCAGCCGCGTGCGGGCGACCACGGTGTCCCCGTCGCGGAGCACCTCGAGGTCGGGACCCTCGCCCGCGCCGATCCCGACGAGGACGGACTCCACGGCGTCGGCGATCGCCGCCTCGTTGCCCGAGACCGACTCGATCGCGCACAGTCGCGCGGTGAGCTCACCGGGGTCGGCGATCGCCTCGGCGAGGAAGGCTCCCAGGTCTTCGGCAGGGGCGGTTGCCTGTTCGGTCTCACCAGTCGGATGCACAGTCATACGGCTTAGCCTAGTACTGCCGCCACCGTCTAGGCTTGAGGCATGACACAACGCATTGTTTCCGCGCGTGGACTGGCCACGCAGCACAACGATTCCGTCCTCGCCGTCTGGTACCCGACCCTGAGCACGGGCGAGACCCGTGCCGACGCCGAGGCGGCTGCCGCATCGACTGCACGCGCAGTCGACGGACTCGACGCCCTCGTCGGCGCCGACGAGGCTCGGGGTACCCAGACGCAGGTCGTCACGACGACGATCGACCTCGACGAGGCTCCCGCCTCGGCGGCGGACGCCTACCTGCGCCTGCATGCGCTGTCCCACCGCGTCGTCACCCCCAACGACGTCAATCTCGACGGGATCTTCGGCCACCTCGCCAACGTCGTCTGGACCTCGGCCGGCCCCTGCTCCCCCGAGGGCTTCGAGGAGACGCGCGCACGGCTGATGGCACGCGGAGCCGTCGCCGTCTACGGTCTTGACAAGTTCCCGCGGATGACCGACTTCGTCATCCCCTCCGGAGTGCGCATCGCCGACGCCGACCGAGTCCGCCTCGGCGCGCACCTGGCACCGGGGACGACCGTCATGCACGAGGGATTCGTCAACTTCAACGCCGGCACCCTCGGGGCGGCGATGGTCGAGGGTCGCGTGTCCCAGGGAGTTCTCGTCGGCGACGGCTCGGACATCGGCGGCGGCGCCTCGATCATGGGCACCCTGTCCGGCGGCGGCACCCACCGCATCTCGATCGGCTCGGGCAGCCTGCTCGGCGCGAACTCGGGCATCGGGATCTCGATCGGCGATGACTGCATCGTCGAGGCGGGCCTCTACGTCACCGCCGGCACACGGGTCACGGTGCCCAGCGAGGACGGCAAGGTCGTCAAGGCCGCCGAGCTCAGCGGGCAGAACAACATCCTGTTCCGCCGCAACTCGGTCTCCGGAGCCGTCGAGGCGATCGCCCGCGACTCGAAGGGCATCAGCCTCAACCCCGACCTCCACTGACCCGGATCGGCCGTGCCGGCTCGCGGCCGGCTGTCCGCACCGCACACCGCAATCCGGACACTCCCCCGCAATACCTACACTTAGCGCCACTCCGCCCCGCTGCACAGGGGTGGAGTGGCGCTACATGTAGGACAAGCTGGCGTGACACAAGTTGCGACGGCACCAGTCGCTGAACTCGCGCCGCCGACGCTCTCACCAGGCGAAAGCAGCGAACGCGTCAGCCGCCGACGCTCGCCGTCAGCGGGCGTCGATGGTGGTGTACTCGCGTGAGTAGGCACCGGTGTAGATCTGGCGCGGACGGCCGATCTTCGTCTCCGGGTCGTTGATCATCTCACGCCACTGCGCGATCCAGCCGGGTAGCCGCCCGACGGCGAACAGCACGGTGAACATGTTCGTCGGGAACCCGAGCGCCTTGTAGATGAGTCCCGTGTAGAAGTCGACGTTCGGGTAGAGCTTGCGCTCGACGAAGTAGTCGTCGGCCAGCGCGATCTCCTCGAGCTGCTGGGCGAGCTCGAGCAGCGGATCGCCGCCGGAGCGAGCGAGGACCTCGTCGGCGGTCTTCTTGATGATCTTCGCGCGCGGATCGTAGTTCTTGTAGACGCGGTGTCCGAACCCCATGAGGCGGACTCCGTCCTCCTTGTTCTTCACCCGCTCCATGAACTTCTTCGGACCGTCGTCGGAGGCCGCGATCTTCTGGAGCATCTCGAGCACTGCCGAGTTCGCTCCGCCGTGCAGCGGGCCGGCCAGCGCGTTGACTCCCGCGGAGATCGACTGGAACAGGTTGGCCTGCGACGATCCGACGAGGCGCACGGTCGACGTCGAGCAGTTCTGCTCATGGTCGGCGTGGAGGATGAACAGCTGGTCCATTGCCTTGACCGCCAGCGGGTCCGGCTCGTAGGGCTCGCTCGGCACTCCGAAGTTGACCCGGAGGAAGTTCTCGACCAGGCTCAGCGAGTTGTCGGGATGGATGACGGGCAGGCCCATGTTCTTCCGGTGGGCCAGCGCCGCGATGGTCGGCATCTTCGCGAGCAGGCGGAAGGTCGAGGTCTCGATCTGCCCCTCGTCAAAGACATCGAGGTCACCTTGGTAGAAAGTCGACAAAGCGGCGACCGCGGCTGCCACCATGGGCATCGGGTGGGCGTCGTACGGGAACGCCCGGAAGAATCGGCGGAGGTCCTCGTGGACGATCG
Source organism: Brevibacterium sanguinis (assembly GCF_003315415.1). Taxonomy (GTDB): domain Bacteria; phylum Actinomycetota; class Actinomycetes; order Actinomycetales; family Brevibacteriaceae; genus Brevibacterium; species Brevibacterium celere_A. The sequence continues at coordinate 246,789 of NZ_QNSB01000003.1, read as the reverse complement.
TGTGGCCGCGCAGTCGCGCGTCGAACGCGTCGTACTGCTCCTGCGTCGGGAGTTCGCCGTGGATGAGGAGGTAGCAGACCTCGACGAAGTTCGACTGTTCCGCCAGCTGCTCGATCGGATACCCACGATACTGGAGCACACCCGCATCGCCGTCGATGTAGGTGATGGACGACGAGGTCGATGCCGTGTTGGCGAATCCCGGATCGTAGGTGACCGCGCCGGTCTCGCTCAGCAGGGAACCGATGCGATATCCGTTGTTGCCCGCGGACGATGACACCTCGGGCAGTGTCAGCTCGGTATCGGCGATCCTGAGGTTCGCTTCCGTTGGCATATGGTCTCCTCACCGTAGAGCCACCCCAAGAACATCCTGAGGTGCAGTGCACAATTCCCTCAAAGACTACCGACTGCATTCCGATTCGGAAAATCATCGCACCCCGCACCTACTGCCCAGTAACCGCAGTGAACATGGGAAATGCGCCGGATCACGTGTCTCACGAGGGCGATGATCAGCCCGTTCGCGTTGTCAGGCGGCGCTGACGAACCACTCGGTGGCCACTGAGCCGTCGCTCACTCCGGGCTCAGCCGGCAGCGGCCTCGAGCCGGTCCGCGGCGGCCGCGATCCGCTCATCGGACGCGGTGAGCGCAATCCGCACATAGGGCTCCGCAGCCGTGCCGTAGAATGCGCCAGGTCCTGCCACGATTCCGAGATCCGCCAGTCGCGACAACGAATTCCAGCAGTCTTCGCCCAAGGTCGCCCACAGATACAGTCCTGCAGACGAGTGATCGATACGGAATCCGTAGTTCTCGAGGGCGGGACGCAGCCGGTCCCTGCGGGCGCGGTAGAGCTCCTTCTGCTCGTTGACATGCGCGGTGTCGCGCAGACCGGCGATCATCGCGGCCTGCACGGGGAAGGGGACGATCATCCCGGCGTGCTTGCGGGTGCGGGTGAGGTCGGCGATGAGGTTGCGATCACCGGCGACGAACGCCGCTCGGTAGCCGGCGAGGTTCGACTGCTTCGACATCGAGTAGACGCTGAGCACGCCGGTGCGGTCCGTGCCGGTGGCCGAGAGCACGGTCGGCGCCGGATCGTCGGACTCCCAGTTGAGCAGTCCGTAGCATTCGTCCGAGGCGAGGACGACCCCGGCGGCCCGGGCCCGGCGCACCACCTCGGCGAGGGTGTCGGGGTCGAGGACCTCGCCCGTGGGATTCCCGGGAGTGTTGATCCACAGCAGACCGATCCCCTCGAGCGAGGCGCCGGCGAGGATCTCGGCGGCGTCGAGGCGCACGCACTCGACCCCGGCGATCGTCGCCCCCATCTCATAGGTCGGGTAGGCGGCGTGCGGGCAGGCCACGGCCAGTCCCGCCTGCCGCAGGCCCAGCAGCGTGGGCAGCCACGCGACGAGCTCCTTCGAGCCGATCGTCGGCAGCACCTCGGCGCTCGGGTCGAGGGTCACACCGTGCCAGTGCTCGTACCACCAGGCGATGGACGCCCTGAGCTCATCCGTACCGGCCGTCGTCGGGTACCCGTGGGCATCTCCCGCCGCGGCCAGAGCGTCCCGGATCACCAGCGGAGTGGGGTCGACGGGAGTGCCGATCGACAGATCGCAGACTCCGCCGGAGTGCTCGGCGGCGCGCTGCCGGTAGGGAGTGAGCCGGTCCCAGGGATAGTCGGGCAGGTCGAGGCCGAATCGCGCTGCCATGCCTCAGTCGTTCTGCTGCGGCGGGAGAGCGGCGATGATCGGGTGGTCCTTCCCGGTGTTGCCGAGCTTCGCGGCGCCGCCCGGGGAGCCGAGGTCGTCGAAGAACTCGACGTTGGCCTTGTAGTACTCCGACCATTCCTCGGGGACGTCGTCCTCGTAGTAGATGGCCTCGACGGGGCACACGGGTTCGCAGGCGCCGCAGTCGACGCACTCGTCGGGGTGGATGTAGAGGCTGCGCTCACCTTCGTAGATGCAGTCGACGGGGCATTCGTCGACACAGGCCTTGTCCTTGAGGTCGACGCAGGGCTGGGCGATGATGTACGTCACTGGTGGGACTCCTCCGGAAGTGCTCAGGACATGGGCGTATGCAGTCATACAATACGCCCTTGCGGTCCCCCGATGTCCACAGCGGCCGAGTGATCCGCGTTGCATCGACCCACCTGTCCTAGAGTGGGACGGTATCGCCCGAACGAGCGGAGGACGAAGAGTGGACGAACTGCAGCCCGGACGCAGGGTGGTCGTACGGTATGCGCTGGAGGCCGGCGAGAGCCATGGCTCGACGGATGCGCTCGGGATCGTGCGCGGCGTCGACGAGGTCGCCGTCGAGATCGAGACCAAGCGCGGTCCCGTCGTCGTCCCCCGCGACCGGATCCTCCTCGTCCACGAGGTCCCGCCCGCCCCCACCCGCAGCGGGCGGACGCACGAGATCGTCTCCGCCGTCGACCTGCGGCGGATCTCCGCGGCCGCATGGCTGCCCCGCGACATCTCCTGGCTCCACGTCGAGAACCTGCGCAATGAGAGCAGGGACGCCGACGACGACATCGGACTGCTCCAGAAGGGGTGGCTGCTGCGCAGCTCGTCCTCGGCGACGAGGCGGGCCAACAGCGCGCTGCCCGTGATGGAGACCGGGATGGGCTGGGAGCAGAGCCTCGACGCGGTCGAGGCCTGGTACTCCTCCCGCGGGCGGCCCGCTCAGGTCCAGATCTACTCTGCCGACGATACCCCCGTGCTCGCCGAGGCGTGCGCGGGCCTCGGTCCGCTGCTGTCCGCACGCGGGTACACGCCCTCGCCGGCGACGTTCCTGCTCACGGGGGCCACCGCCGAGGCGGCCGGCCGGGTGACGAGCCCCAGTGACGCGGCACTGCCCGGACTCTCGATCGTCGTCAGCGAGGAGCCGACGCCGACCCACTATGCCGCGTGGACGAGTGAGCGGGAGGAGGGCGACGAGTTCCCCGACCTCATCGAGGCCGCCGATCCCTGCCAGTTCGTCACCGCCTACGCCGAGCATCCCGACGGCAGCCGGTCGCTCGTGTCCGCCTGCCGGGTCGTCGAGCGCAACAAGTGGGGCGTCATCACCAATCTCATCACCCGGCCTGATCTGCGTCGGCGCGGGGCCGGCCGGTCGGTCGTCGTCGCGACGTGCGCGCTCCTCGCCACCCGTGGGGTCCGGTCCTATCTCGTCGACATCGAGTCGACGAACGAGGCCTCGCTGGCCCTCTTCGCCTCACTCGGCGCCACGGTCCGTCACCGGTATTGGTACGCCGCGCTCGGCTGAGCTGCGTCACGGCGGCCGGGCCGCCCGGATCGACTCCGATCCGCTACTTGCACTCGACCTTGTTGACGGGGCGGTAGACGGTGACGAACGAGTCCTTCGTCTCCTTGCCCGAGCCGATCTCCTTCATCGTCCGGGTGATCTTGATCGACCAGCCCTCGCGCGGGGACTGCGGGGTGCAGTCGGGACCGGACTCGGTGATCGTCGCCGGTGAGGTGAAGTTGTAGCGCTCGGAGGCGTCGGCCTCGACCTCGAGGGTCTTGACCCCGAACACCTTCGCGTGGACCTTGCCCCCGGACAGGTGCATGTCGAGCACGACCGGCGTCTTCGACGTGTTGGTGAACTTGAGGTCGATCGAGGACCAGTCCAGGGTCGTCTCCCGACCCTCGGGGTAGCGCGAGATGTAGCGGGAGTGGGCCCGGTGCTCGTCGAGTTCGAAGCCGGCGAAGAACGCGGCGTTGAACAGCGTGGTCGACACCTGCGAGACTCCCCCGCCGAAGTCCTCCTTCATCTGCCCCTCGGAGATCACCCCGGCCGGCTTGTAGCCGTTCGCCGCCGTGCGCTGGCCGAGCGTCTCGTTGAGGGAGAACTGCTCGCCGGGCTGGAGGACGGTTCCGGAGACCTTCCGCGAGGCCACCCGGAGGTTGTTGTCCCGGTTGGGGGATGAATCGTACGCGGTGGAGAACTCGGAGACGACGTCGGACACGTCCGCCTTCCTCGCCTCCTCGGTGGTGAATTCGGGTTCGACCGTCTCCAGGCTGACCTGGGCCTTGTCCTCGTCTCCCTTGATCGCGTCGAGGACCGCCTGCGAGAGGTCCTCGCCCTTGATCCCGATCCCTGTCTTCGCCTCGACGACCTCGGGCTTGCCGTCGACGATCCGGAACGTCGCGTCCTCGGCGGGTCGTCCGATCTCCTCGTTGTCGGCCAGCACCTCCGTGCGCAGCGCCTTCTCGTCGAAGACGGGCACGAGTGCTGAATCCTTGGCCTCGAAGCCGAGCGTCTTGGCCACGACCTCCGGTTCGACGGTGAGGTCCCCGGCCTTGACCTCGGAGCCGGCGTCGTCGCCGGGCTCGGCCCGGACGGTGAGTGGGCGGGCGACGGCGTCGGCGGCGAACCCGTCGACGACCTCCTGCGCCTCGGCGGTGGTGATGTCGGGGTCGACCGCCGTGGCCTCGACCTCGACGGGCTCGTCGGTGCGCAGCCAGGAGTGGTCGATCGCGCGGAGCAGCTGCTCGTCGTCGACGGTCTGGCCGGTCACGGCCTCCGTGAGCTTCGGGGTCGTCTTGTCGTAGGTGACCTCGGCGTTCACGGGTTCGACCTCGAGGGCCTTGGTCACCTTCGGCGCTTCGGCGGAGAACGCCTCCTCATCGACGTCGATGACGGGAGCGACCTCGTCGTCGCCGAAGAGGCGATCGGCGATGACGGTGGGATCGAGGGTGAAGCCGGTGACCTGGCCGACCGTGGCCGGGACGTCGAGGCCGAGTCCGGCCTTCTCCGGCGACAGGGTGGCGGTGGCATCCGCGGAGGAGAGTTCGATGTCCGCGGCCGCCCTCTCCGAGAGCTCGGAGCTCAGTGCCGCCTCGGCGTCGTCGGCGCCCTTGCCGCCGATGTCGACCCCGGCGACGGTGGTTCCGGGGGCGACGACGCGCCCGCTGAGGAAGCCGATGGCGATGTAGGCGAGGGCGAGCCCGACCAGCACGAGGAGCGCGATCGTCCACTGCCTTCTGCGGGGATCGCGCGTCGTGGGGTCATCGGGGGTCGACGTGTCGAGTTTCGGCATCATTCTCCATCGGGGCGGAATCTGCCCACCAGTCTATCGGGACGGCTGTCCGCGCGGCACCCTGACGAAGGCGAACACGGCGGCGAGGAGCATCGGCCCGAGCAGCCACACGGCGGAGCGGACCGTGCCGGTGACGATGACGTCCGATCCCGGCAGCAGCTGCGGCTGACCGAGCAGGTAGGAGAGGATCGCGATGACGAACGCCGCGAGGAGCATCGGGCCCGATCCCCGGTAGAGGGTCTTGAGGTGCCAGAGACCGCACGCGGCCAGCAGCAGGGCCAGTGCCAGCCCCCAGGGCAGGATGATCGGCATCCCGCCGAGGTGGACGACGCTGACGTTGAGGTGCTGGAGTGCTCCCAGCGCCCCGATGAGGATGCCGAGCAGTCCGGCGTGGATCCAGGCGAGGATGCCCGGCTTCCGCGGTTCCCGGCGGCGTCGGCGCAGGCCCTCCCCGGGGCCGGCCGCCGTCCCGCCCGGTTCGGCCGCGGGATCCCGGTTCGCCGCCTCGACGGCGTCGAGGTCGAGGCCGGTGAGGATGTGCGGGGCGTAGCCGGTCATCGACAGCGGCGTGGCCGATGCGATCGGCTCACCGGCCCCGATGGAGTAGTACTCGTGGTCGATGAGCTTCGTGCCCACCGCGTTGGACAGCGCGTAGAACCCGCCGGAGACCGAGACCTGGGTGCGATGGGCGGCCAGCGCCGCGCGCTTGGCGGCGAGGACGTCGGAGATGTCCTGGGCGATGACGATCTCCCCCTCCGGCGCCTTGGTCGGGATCATCGTCGCCGGGGAGAATCCGGTCTCGGCGAAGCCCGGCTGCTCGGGGTCGAACATCTCCTCGGCCACCTCGGCGGGGACCTCGACGAAGAGCAGCCGGCCGGTCCTCCACGCCGCGGACTCCACGGCCGCGAGCGTCGCCTCGTGGACGCGCACATGATCGGGATGACCGTACCCGCCGTTGGCGGAGTACGTGACGACCGCGTGCGGGCGGACCTCGTCGATCACCTCGGCGATGTGCCGGGCGACGTCGCCGAGGTCGGCCGAGCACAGCGCGTTCGCGGGAGCCTCGGGGGCGGCGACGGCGTGCCCGTCGGGGCCCCAGGCCATGCCCGAGTCCTCGTAGGAGCGGGCGCCGCCGAGGAACCGGTGATCGCGCACACCGAGAGCCGCCATCGCCTCGGCGATCTCGGACTCGCGCACGCGGGCGAGTCCGGCGCGATCGCCCTCGAGGTGGGCGAGATCGGGCGGGATCACCTCTCCGCCCTCGCCCCTCGTCGCCGTGAGCACGGTGACGTGCGCTCCTTCGGCGACGAGGGCTGCGATCGTGCCTCCCGTCGTGATCGTCTCATCGTCGGGATGAGCGTGCACGAACAGGATGCGAGGTCTCGGCGTCACTGTGCTCAGGCGTTCTGCCGGCGCATCTTCGAGTAGAGCTTCGCGCGCTCCTTCTGGTCGAGCTCGACCTTGCGGATGCGCACGGCGCTCGGGGTGACCTCGACGCATTCGTCCTCGCGGGCGAACTCGAGGCTCTCCTCGAGCGTGAGCTTGCGCGGCGGGGTGAGGTTCTCGAAGGTGTCCGCCGAGGCCGAACGCATGTTCGTCAGCTTCTTCTCCTTCGTGATGTTGACGTCCATGTCGTCGGCGCGCGAGTTCTCGCCGACGATCTGCCCCTCGTAGACCTCGGAGGTCGGTTCGACGAAGAACGTCCCCCGGTCCTGGAGGTTGATGAGCGCGTACGGGGTCACGGCACCGGCGCGGTCGGCGACGAGCGAGCCGTTGATCCGGAACTCGATGTGCCCGGCCCACGGTCCGTAGCCGGCGGAGATCGAGTTCGCGATGCCGGTGCCCCGGGTCTCGGTGAGGAACCGGGTGCGGAAGCCGATGAGACCGCGGGCGGGAACGGTGAACTCCATGCGGACCCAGCCGGTGCCGTGGTTGGTCATCGTGTCCATCGTGCCCTTGCGGCTGGCCATGAGCTGGGTGACGGCGCCGAGGTGCTCCTCCGGGACGTCGATCGTCAGGTGCTCGAACGGCTCGTGGACCTTGCCGTCGACCTGCTTGGTGACGACCTGCGGCTTGCCGACGGTGAGCTCGAAGCCCTCGCGGCGCATCTGCTCGACGAGGATGGCCAGCGCCAGTTCGCCGCGGCCCTGGACCTCCCATGCGTCGGGACGCTCGGTGGGCAGGACCTTGAGCGAGACGTTGCCGACGAGTTCGGCGTCGAGACGGTCCTTGACCTGGCGGGCGGTGACCTTGGTGCCCTTCTCCCGTCCGGCGAGCGGTGACGTGTTGATGCCGATCGTCATCGAGATCGCCGGATCGTCGATGACGATGGGCGGCATCGGCTTGGGGTTGTCGATGTCGGTGAGGGTGTCGCCGATCATGATGTCGGGGATTCCGGCGACGGCGACGATGTCACCGGCCGAGGCCTCGGTGGCGGGCACCCGGTCGAGACCCTGGGTCTCGAGCAGCTCGGTGATCTTCACGGTGCTGATGTCGTCTCCGCGGGCCCATGCGACCTGCTGGCCCTTGCGCAGGGTGCCGCCGAAGATGCGCAGCAGCGCGAGCCGACCGAGGAACGGCGAGGCGTCGAGGTTGGTGACATGGGCCTGGAGGATGCCGTCGGCGTTGATCTCCGGAGCCGGGATGGTCTCGAGGATCGTCTTGAACAGCGGCTCGAGGTCCGGGTTCGACGGGGCCTCGCCGTCGGCGGGCTGCTCGAGCGATGCGGCGCCGACCTTGGCCGCGGCGAAGACGGTGGGAACGTCGAGCACGGAGTCGACGTCGAGGTCGGGGACCTCGTCGGCGAGGTCGGAGGCCAGCCCGAGCAGCAGGTCCTGGGCCTCCTCGACGACGCCGTCGATGCGCGCATCGGCGCGGTCGGTCTTGTTGATGACGAGGATGACGGGCAGCTTCGCGGCCAGTGCCTTGCGCAGGACGAAGCGCGTCTGCGGCAGGGGGCCCTCGGAGGCGTCGACGAGGAGGACGACGCCGTCGACCATGGACAGTCCGCGCTCGACCTCTCCGCCGAAGTCGGCGTGACCCGGGGTGTCGATGACGTTGATGACGATCGGCTCGCCGCCGGCCGAGGGGCCGTTGTAGAGCACCGAGGTGTTCTTCGCGAGGATCGTGATGCCCTTCTCGCGTTCGAGGTCACCCGAATCCATGACGCGTTCTGCAAAGTCGCCGTGTTCGCTGAAGACGCCCGTCTGCCGGAGCATGGCGTCGACGAGCGTCGTCTTGCCGTGGTCGACGTGGGCGACGATTGCTACGTTGCGGCGGTCTGCCCGTCGCGTGATGGCTTCAGTCATCAAGTACCTTAGAAGTTGGAGAGAGTGGTCCGCTGCGGACCCAACAGACCATTATACGGCCCCGACCCCCTCCGCCGCTCACTGTGATGCAGCCCACGCTCCTTGCCGGTCAGGTCCGTCTCGCCGCCTGGCGCGCCGAGACGGCGAGACGAGACCCTCAGGCGTTGGCGGTCGCCTCGAGTACGGCATCCCTGGCCTCCCGGCGTCGGCGCTGCTCCCGCGGATCGGGCACGGGCACGGCCGAGAGCAGCCGCTGGGTGTAGGGGTGCACGGGATTGGCGACGACCTGCGAGCTCTTGCCGATCTCGACGAGGTAGCCGTGGCGCATCACCGCGATCCGCGAGGCGATGCGCTCGACCACCGCGAGGTCGTGGCTGATGAACAGGCACGCGAATCCGTATTCGATCTGCAGCGCCTGGAACAGGTCGAGCACCTTCGCCTGGACGGAGACGTCGAGGGCCGAGGTCGGCTCGTCGGCGATGAGCAGCTTCGGCCGCAGGGTCAGCGCCCGCGCGATGCCGATGCGCTGGCGCTGGCCGCCGGAGAGCTCGTGCGGGTACCGGTTGCGCATCGAGGTCGGCAGCTCGACGGCTTTGAGGAGCTCCTCGACCCTCCGGCTCAGGGCCGGGCCCTTGAGTCCCTCATGGAGGTAGAGCGGTTCACCGATCGACTCCCCGACCGGCAGCCGGGGATTGAGGGAGGAGCCCGGATCCTGGAAGACGATCCCGACCTCTTTGCGCAGGGGACGCAGCTGCCGACTGGTCAGTCCCTTGATGCTCTTCCCGTTGACGATGAGATCGCCCTCGACGGTCGGCAGCAGGCCGAGGGCGGCGCGGCCGATCGTCGTCTTGCCCGACCCCGACTCCCCCACCAGCCCGACGACCTCACCGGGGGAGATCATGAGGTTGATGTTGTGGGCGGCCCGGAACGCCTTCTTCCGGCCGGCCGCCGGATACTCGATCGCGGCGTCGCGCAGCTGCAGGGCAGCCGGCTGGGAGAAGTCGGCGCGCGAGCCCGGGTGGAAGTAGGTCTCGGTCGACTCCATCGCGATGAGGGGGATCTCGACCGCCGCGTCCGCCTCCTCACGGGCGGCGGCGTCGGCGGCTTCCCTCCGTGCCGCCTCCTCCATCTTCGCGAGCGCCTCGGCACTCGAACGGTCGACCGCATCGGCGAAGGCCTGCGACTTCTCGAGGTCGGACAGATGCGCGCCGAACGCCTCGCCCTCGATCTCCGTGCCCAGGTGCGGCACCGCCTCGAGGAGCTGCTTCGTGTACGGATGCTGCGGCGAGTAGAAGATCTCGTCGGCGGTTCCGGTCTCGACGACGCGTCCGGCTCGCATGACGATGATGCGGTCGGCCATGTCCGCGACCACGCCCATGTCGTGGGTGATGAGGATGATCCCCGCGTCGACCTTCGACTTGAGCTCGCGCATGAGCTTGAGGATCTCCGCCTGGACCGTGACATCGAGCGCCGTGGTCGGCTCGTCGGCGATGAGCAGCTTAGGCTGGCACGCGAGCGCCTGGGCGATCATGATGCGCTGGCGCTGACCGCCCGAGAGCTGGTGCGGGAACGAGTGGAAGCGATCCTCGGGGTCGGGGATCTCGACGAGGCGCATGAGCTCGAGCGCCCGCTCCTTCGCCTCGGTGGGACCGATGTCGAGGTGGACGCGCAGGGTCTCGACGATCTGGTAGCCGGCGGTGTAGACCGGGTTGAGCGCCGTCATCGGCTCCTGGAAGATCACCGAGATCTCGTTGCCGCGGATGCGCTGCATCCTCTCCGCCGGCATGCCGATGAGCTCGGTGCCGCCGAGGCGGGCCGAGCCGGTCGCCCGACCGTTCGATGGCAGGAGCCCGAGCAGGGACATGCTCGACTGCGACTTCCCCGACCCCGATTCGCCGACGATCGCGAGCACCTCACCGGCGTTGACGGTGTAGTCGAGGTGCTCGGCGGCCATCCACCATTCGTCGTTGACCCAGAACTTCACTCCCAGGTCCCTGACCTCGAGGATCGGTGACTTCGCGGGGGATGTCGTCGTACCGGTGGACTGTTCGGCCATCACTCGGCCCCTTTCTGTGCCATGCGCTCGGCCTTCTTCATCTTCCTCCAGCTCGGGATCGTCTTCATCCGCGGATCGAACGCGTCACGCAGACCGTCGCCGATGAAGTTGACGCACAGGGCGATGAGGATGATGAAGAGACCCGGCCACCAGAACAGCCACGGACGGGTGGAGAATGCGGTCTGGTACTCGCTGATGAGACGGCCGAGAGAGACGTCCGGAGGCTGGATGCCGAAGCCGAGGTAGCTCAGCGAGGCCTCGAGGACGATCGCCTGGCTCATCAGCAGCGTCGTGTTGACGATGATGACGCCCATGGCGTTGGGCAGCATGTGCTTGAACATGATCCGGAAGTCACTGGCACCGGCCACGCGGGCCGAATCGACGAACTCCCGTTCACGCAGCGACATGAACTCGCCCCGGACGAGGCGCGCGAGGCTGGTCCACAGCACCGCGCCGAGGACGACGCCGAGCATCGCGCCCGAGGTGCCGGAGACGAGCTTGCCGAGGATCGCTCCGACGACGATGGTCGGCAGGATGATGAACCCGTCGGTGACGCGCATGAGGATCGAGTCGATCCAGCCGCGGTAGAAGCCGGCCAGCGCCCCGATGAGGGTGCCGATGATCAGGGACACCGCACCGATGATGAGCATGACCATGATCGAGATCTGGGTGCCCTTCATCACCATCGCGAAGTTGTCTCGCCCGATCTCGTCCTGGCCGAAGGGGTGCTCGCCGAGAGTGAAGGGGTCCGAGAGCGACCAGGTGGGTGCGCCGCCGGGGTTGACCACCGGGCCGGAGGACACGTGGTTGTGGATCCACCACCCGCGGAGCGGCCCGATGCCCAGCGCGCTGTAGGCGAAGATCGCGATGAGGGCGAAGACGACCATGCCGATCATCGCACCCTTGTGGCGGAGGAACTTCCGGAGCACGATCCTGCCCTGGGAGAGGCCCTCGGTCTCCTTGGACTCGATCGCATTGTCCTTGACCTCGTCGGTGCCGACGCCGTCGGCCGTGTCCGGAGTCTGTCTGTCGTTGCTGATACTCATGCGTTCACTCGGATTCTCGGGTCGAGGACTGCGTAGACGAAGTCCGCGACGAGGTTGGCGACGATGGCGATGATGCCGGTGATGACGATGTAGGCCATGATCGGATCGAGCTCGGACTGCCTCATCGAATCGATGAAGAGCTTGCCCATGCCGTTCCAGCCGAAGATCGTCTCCGTGATCACGGCACCGCCGATCATCGTGATGGCGTCGACGGGAATGATCGAGGCCAGCGGCAGCAGCGCATTGCGCAGCGCGTGGCGCATGACCACGGTGCGCTCATTGAGCCCCTTTGCCCGCGCCGTGCGGATGTAGTCCTGTCCCATCACCTCGAGCATCGACCCGCGGGTGTAGCGGGTGTAGGACGCGAACGAGATGAGGATGAGCGCGATCGACGGCAGCAGCAGGTGGGTGAACGAATCGAGGTTCGTCATCCAGAAGTCTCCCGCGATGTTCGGCGCCGAGGCGCCGATCGTCGCGATCGGACGGTTGTTGATCGCCGGATGCGAGGTGTACGGTCCCCATTCCTGCAGCACCCTGTCGGCGAAGACGAGGACGGCGATGACGAGCACCGTGAAGAACGTCGTCCGGGCCGTGTCCCACGGGTCCGGCCCCCGGAATGCGAGCCCGACGCCGATGGCGATCGCGATGGCCACGGCCAGCAGGCCGAACATCCACAGCCAGTTCATCTCCCGGTAGTAGAAGAGGTACTGCAGCGGCATGTAGAGCAGAGCGCCGAGGGCGGCGACGGTGAGCGTCGCGTAGAGCACCCGCTTGTTGCCGAGACCGGTCGAGAGGAAGGTCATCACGATCGCGGTTCCCGCCCCGATGACGATGACACCGATGATCCCGATGCGCGGCTGCTCCAGCCATCCGCTGGCGAGGATGTAGTAGATCGTCACGAAGGTGATCAGCGTCGCCGAGGCGAAGGTGATGAGCCGCCTCCTGGCGCTGCCGCCGAGTGCGCCCATCCAGAACAGGCCCATGGCGAGGCAGACGACGATGATCGGCACCCAGCTCTCCAGCACCGGTTCGCTGAGGAAGTTGTTGATCTCGATCGCGCCGAACTGCTTGAGCAGCACGGCCACCCAGAAGACGGGCAGGGAGTAGAGCAGGAAGGAGACGAAGGTGATGAAGTAGTCGAAGCCCGAGTACTGCCGGATCGCCGAGATCATGCCGACGGCGACGCCGAGGATGACCGAGACGATCGTCGAGGCGGTGATGAGCTTGATCGTGTTGACGATCGCGCCCTGGAGCTGGGAGGTGACCTCCTGGCCGCTGTACCAGGCGATGCCGAGGTCGCACTGACCGATGACGCAGCCGCCGGCGCCGGCGAGCCACTTGAAGTAGCGGACGACGGCGGGCGTGTCGAGGTCGAGCAGACGCCGCCGGGATTCGTAGAGATCCTCGATGTTGGGCGAGGTGCTCGAGCGCAGGTCCCAGAAGAAGTCGAGAGCGGCATTGAGCAGCAGGTAGAGGACGAAGGTGACGACGAACAGCACGAGCACCGTCGAGAGCAGTCGCTTGAGAATGAATTTCAGCATGGAATGTCCGTTTCAGTATTCCGTGAAACGCGACTGTGGGGACCACAACGTGATCCCCACAGTCGCTGGGGTGGCAGTCAGCCGTCCGCGAGTGCGGATCAGTTGACTTCCCACTCCCAGTAATTCCACATCAGGGTCGGCGACACGGTCGTCGACGACGCGTTCTTCAGCTTCTCGTTGTAGATGAGCAGTTCAGGGAACTGGAAGATCGGAGCGCCGAAGGCGTCTTCGGTCAGCTGCGACTCGAGATCGGTGACGAGCTTCTCCTGCTGATCCTCCGGAGCGACGAGGATCTCGTCGAGGATCTTGTCGGTCTCGGGGTTCGAGTAGCCGCCGTAGTTGTTCTGCGCACCGGTGCGGAAGTTCGCGTCCGACTCCGTGATGCCCGTCGACTCCGACTGCCAGCCGAAGAGTGCGACGTCGTAGGTCTTGTCGCCGAGGCGGGTCCCCCAGTTGACATCGCCGACGTCCTCGATCGTGAAGCCGGCCTTCTCCGCCGATTCCTTCATCAGCTGGAACTCCTGCTGCCGGCGAGCGTTCGTGTTGTCATACATGATGCGCACGGGCTTGATCTCGCCACCGACTTCCTCGAGCAGCTTCTTGGCTCCCTCGGCGTCGACCTCGGCGTAGTCCTTGAGTCCGTTGCCTGCGGTGATCGCGTCGTACATCGGAGCACCGGGGACCTGCGTGAACGAATCGCGCACCTGCGCCTCGGGGTTGAGCGGCTTGATGATCTTCTCGACGATATCGGCACGCGGCACCGTCTTGAGGAAGGCCTGGCGGACCTTCTTGGCCTTCTCTTCGTCCCCGCCGTACGCGGCCGGGTCGAAGGGACCGTTGTTGTCGAAGGTGAAGTCGACGTGCTCGTAGGTCGCGCCGTCACCGGCTTCGACCTTGACCCCGTCGAGTCCCTGCGCCGCCTCGAGGACATCGGCGGTGGCCTGCGGCTGGGTGAAGTCGACCTCACCGTTCTCGATCGCCTGGACCATGGCCATCGGATCGCCGTTGTAGCGCACGGTCACGGTGTTGACCTTGGGCTTCGTCGGACCGGCGTAGTTCTCGTCGAGCTCGAGGGTGACGTACTGACCTTCTTCGAAGGCCGTCATCTTGTAGGGCCCGGTGTGGACGAGCAGGTCCGGATCCTCGGGCATCGAGGTGAAGTCGAAGCCGGTGTTCCAGGTGTTCGAGATCTTCGACAGCGCCGCGGTGTCCTTGTTCTTCAGGGCGTCGAGGATGGCCTGCTTGCCGGCTGCCGGGTCGTCTTCGCCGAGCGCCTTCTTCGCCACGATGTGCGCGGGAACTCCGACGCCGTCGGAACCGAGGCCGAACTCCATCTCCCAGTCCGCGAACGGCTTGGAGTAGGTGAGGGTGATCTCCTTGCCGTCCTCGGAGATCTCCGGGAAGTCCTTGATGAGCTGTGAGCCGACGTTCGACGAGTCGAAGTAGACGGTCTTCTCGTCGTTCTCCTTGACGGTTCCGTCGTCGTTGTTGTTCGCCTCGACGGTGTTGAAATGGGTCGACTGTCCGGCCCAGGTGAGCGCGAGGTCGGCGGCGTCGACGGGAGTGCCGTCCGACCACTTGGCGGTGTCGCTGAACGTGTACTTGACCTTGAGCGGATCGTCGGAGACCTTCTCGACGCTGCCGAGGGTTCCGTCCTGGAGTTCGAGGTTGTCGTCGTAGTACTTGAAGTTGTCGTTCATCAGGTACGTGAGGATCGAGTTCGCGGCGGCGTTTCCATTGGCCGTCAGCGTGTTCATCGACCGGAATGCCTCATTCCAGCCGACGGTGAGAGTCTGGTTCTCCGAGGACTGCTCGTCGTTGCCGCCGCCGGGAGGGGTGCAGGCCGTGAGCACCATTGCTGCTGCGGCAACTGAGGCTCCGGCTGCGAGGAAGCGCTTCTTCACGTTCTCTCCTAGTAATCGTCTGGGGTTCTCACCCGCTCATCCGTTCGCCGACTGTGGCGCGCGGGGTGGTCACGGGGGATGTGACCGGGTTCATGTTCCCACATGGAATGCCTCCAAGTTACTTCAGAGAAAGCTGTGACCCAGTCCACATGCTGAGCGATTCCGGAAATCGTTACTCTCCTGTGACCAAGGAGCTGTGTGCCGAATCAACCGTCTCTGAGTGTGATTTTCCTCATCTTGAGACGTAGGATGATCCGGGTGACGAACAGTGAGATGGACAACGGGAACCCGGCACCGATTGCGACGATCGTCCGCCCGACGGGATCGACCGTTCTCTTCCTCATCGTCGCCGTCGTCTGCGGACTCGGCGTCGCGTCGATCGTCGTCGGCGACTTCACGCTGCGCGGGCTGGCGGTCGCGGGCATCCCGATCGCGGTGATCCTCGTCGTCTACGCGCTCTACCGGTTCCCCTGCGTTCAGCTGCGCCCTCGCGAACTCGTTCTCGTCAATCCGATGACAACCGTCGCCATCCCCTGGAACCTCGTCGACGGCTTCGACACCCACTTCGGGCTGAGCGTGCGGACTCACGAGGGCAGCTATTCCTCATGGTCGCTGGCCGGCCGCGGGAAGAAGATGGAGAAGGACGAGGACGGCATCCGCCGGCTGCGGGACAACCACAGTCCTGCCGTCGACGCGGTGCTCGATCACCACGCCGGCCTCGGCGAGGACGCACTGGCGAATCCCCGCGGGGAACGACGCGTCACGGTGACGTGGAACGTCGGCGTCATCTCCGCGGTGATCGGCGCCGTCGCGTGGGCGGTCATCGGCGTCGCGGCACTGCCCGGCTGACCGCCCGACTCATACCCCAGCCCGCGTCACCAGCCGTCGTCTGTCGGAGTCACCAGCCGCGGGACCGCCACTGCCCCAGCTGCGGACGCTCGGCGCCGAGGGTCGTCGCGGCGCCGTGTCCCGGCAGGACTCGCGTCTCATCGGGCAGTCGCGAGAACACTCGCTCCTCGAGGTCGTCCATGAGCGAGGTGAAGTCGGCGCTGCTCCAGGTCTTCCCGGGCCCTCCCGGGAAGAGCGAATCGCCGGAGAAGAGGAGCGTCTCGTTCGCGTCGCGGAGCACGAAGGCCCGGGAGCCGGGGGTGTGCCCGCGCAGGCCGATGACCTCGAGGGAGATCCCGTCGAGGTCGACGGTCTCGAGGTGCTCGACGGTTCGGCCGATCTTCACTCCCTGCGCCTCGGTGATCGGTCCGGCGTCCTCGGTGCCGGCGATCGTCTCGGCCTGCGGGTGCGCCTCGGCGAGAGCCGGCAGGGCCCTGATGTGATCCCAGTGCTGATGGGTCGTGATGATCGCGCGCAGATGCGCGGCGGCTCTCGCGTCCGCGGAACCGGCGGCGATGAGATCGGCGATGGCATCGGGGTCCGCGGCGGCGTCGATGAGCACCTGGGTTCCCGTGTCGCGCTCCGTGATGAGGTAGACGTTGTTCTCCATCTCGGACACGGAGATCCAGCGGACGACGACATGGTCGAGTGCGATGGCGGTCATGGTCACCAGGCTCCTCTCAGGTACTGCGGCGGATAGGGGCCGGGGTCGACGCCGAGCTCGTGCGCGGCGCGCTGCGGCCAGCCCGGCTCGCGCAGGGCGACCCGGGCGAGGAAGATGACGTCGGCCTGTCCTGTGGCCAGGATCGTCTCGGCCTGATCGGGTTCGGTGATGAGACCGACGGTCCCGGTCGGCACCCCTGCGGAGCGGATCGCCGCTGACAGGGGAACCTGATAGCCGGGGCCGACGGGGATCGTCACCGGCATATTCCCTCCCGAGGACACGTCGACGAGGTCGGCGCCCGCAGCCCTCAGTTCGGTGGAGACGCTGACGGCCTGGGAGATGTCGAATCCGTCCTCCCGCCATTCGCTGGCCGAGAGGCGGACGATGACCGGCACCCGCTCCCCCACCGCCTCGCGCACTGCCGCGTGCACGTCATGGAGCAGGCGGGCGCGACCGGCGAGATCGCCCCCGTACTCGTCCGTCCGGGAGTTCGACAGGGGCGAGAGGAAGGAATGGAGGAGGTAGCCGTGGGCCGCGTGGATCTCGACGGTGTCGAAGCCCGCCGTGATCGCCCGTCTCGCGGCCTGGGCGAAGGCGTCGACCACCTCGGCGATGTCGTCGTGCGTCATCTCCACCGGGGTGTCATAGCCGGGGTAGGCGATGGCGCTGGCGCCTCGGGTCGTCCATCCTCCTTCGGACTCCGGCACGCTGCCGCGCGGGTTTCCGGGGAACGGCGCGTACGTGCTCGCCTTTCGACCCGCATGGGCCAGCTGCATGCCGATCGCCGCCCCCTGGGAGTGGACGAAGTCGACGATCCGTCTCCAGGCCACGGCCTGCTCGTCGTTCCAGATCCCGGTGTCCTGCGGAGAGATCCGGCCCTCGGGGCGGACAGCGGTCGCCTCGGTGAGGATGAGCCCGAAGCCGCCCTGGGCCCGGGCGCCGAGGTGGACGAGGTGCCAGTCCCCCGGCATCCCGTCCCGGTCGGAGCAGGAGTACTGGCACATGGGGGCGAGCCAGATCCGATTGCCGACCTCGAGGTCGCGCAGGGTGATGGGGGTGAAGAGATGACTCATGCGGTGCGGGCTCCTGCGAGGAAGTCGCCGATGTGGTCGACGACGAGATCGGGGTGCTCGGCCATCGGCAGATGGGCGGAGTCGGGGATGACGGCGAACTCGGCGCCGGGCACCTGCGCGGCCATCCCGGACATCACCTCGGGGGTGCAGCCGGGGTCCTGGGCGCCGGCGAGGAACAGGGTCGGCGTCGTGACCGACCGCAGTCGCGAACCGAGGTCGAACTTCACGAGCGCCTTGCAGCAGGCGATGTAGGCGGCATCGTCCATCGTCGCGAGGTCGGTGAGGATGACGTGCCCCGTGGCGATGTCCTCCTCGAGGAAACCGGCGGCGAACCAGCGATCGGCGGTGTCGTCGAGCTGGCCCTGGGTGCCGTCCTCGGTGACGTACTTGATCCGCTCGGCCCAGGACTCGGCGGTGCCGAACTTCGTGTTCGTCGCGCACGCGACGAGCGCGGTCAGGGATTCGGGATGCTCGAGGGCCAGGGTCATGCCGATCGCGCCGGAGATCGAGACCCCGCAGTAGGCGAATCGGTCGACGCCGTGCAGCGCCATCGACTCGACGAGACCGGACGCGAGGTCCTCGATCGTGAAGTCGGCGAGGACGTCGAACTCGTCGAAGGTGTGGCCGGGGAGGTCGGAGAGGTAGATCTGGTAGTCGTCGGCGAGTCGGGCCGCGACGGCCGACCACAGGGAGACCCGGGTGCCGAGTGCGTTTCCGAAGACGATGACGGGAGAGCCGGGGTTGTCATTGAGGGCGTGGACTGAGATCCGCATGAGAACTCCTCGCGAAGGTCGGTCGATCGGGAGCTGCCGTCAACAGCCTACCGCCGGACAAGGAGAGATAGCACCTCGGGCACAGCGACTCATAGGTCACCGCATTGCCGTCGATGGCCACCTGGTCGCCGTCGAAGATGAACCGCCCGTCGACGAGGCGGCCGTTGAACATCGCCTTGCGCCCGCAGCGGCAGATGGTCTTGAGCTCCTCGAGGGTGTGGGCGATCTCGAGGAGCCGCGCCGAGCCGGGGAATGCCCGGGTGCGGAAGTCGGTGCGGATCCCGTAGCACATCACCGGCACCGAGGCTTCGGTGGCGATCCGCATGAGGGAGTCGACCTGGACCGGTTCGAGGAACTGCGCCTCGTCGATGAGCAGGCAGGCCACGGGCGCCTTCGGAGTGTCGAGCGATTCGATGAGGGCGTCGTGGTCGACGTAGTCGGCGTGCTCGGCGTAGATCGTCTCGACGTCGGCCCCCGGCGGGATGAGGAAGTCGACGTCGCGGGTCACGCCGAGGCGGGAGACGATCCGGTCCGCGCCCTTGGTGTCGATGAGCGGCTTGGCCAGCAGGACCCGCTGTCCTCGCTCCTCGTAGTTGAATGCGGCCTGGAGCAGTGCGGTCGACTTGCCGGAATTCATCGCTCCATAGCGGAAATAGAGCTTGGCCACCTTCGTCCTCTCGGTCGGGTCTCGGCGCGGTTCGCACGCGCCAGGAGAACACTACCGTGCCTGAATCCGCTGGAATCCGAACTGTAGGATGGGGCTGATCAACCCCAAGACGATGCGGAGTCACCATGGCTAAAATCATCTACACGCGCACGGACGAGGCGCCACTTCTGGCCACCTACTCGCTCAAGCCGATCATCGAGGCCTTCGCCACCTCGGCGGGCGTCGAGGTCGAGACCCAGGACATCTCCCTGGCCGCTCGCGTGCTGGCGCAGTTCAATGACCGCCTCCCCGAGGACCAGAAGGTCGCCGACTCCCTCGCCGAGCTCAGTGAGCTGGCCAAGACGCCCGAGGCCAACATCATCAAGCTGCCCAACATCTCGGCATCGGTTCCGCAGCTGATGGCCACCATCGCCGAACTCCAGTCCCAGGGCTACGACCTCCCCGACTACCCCGAGGAGCCGGAGACCGACGAGGAGCGCGACATCAGGGCCCGCTACGACCGGGTCAAGGGCTCCGCCGTCAACCCGGTGCTCCGTGAGGGCAACTCCGACCGTCGCGCCCCGAAGGCCGTCAAGGAGTTCGCCAAGGCCCACCCGCATTCGATGGGCGACTGGTCCGCGGACTCGCAGACGAACGTCGCCACGATGGGCGAGAACGACTTCCGCACGAACGAGCAGTCCGTCATCATCCCCGCCGATGACACCCTGACGATCCGCCTGCGCACCGAATCCGGGGAGACCCGGGTGCTCAAGGACTCCCTGCCGGTGCTCGCCGGCGAGATCGTCGATGCGACGAAGATGGACGCCGCCGCCCTCGACGAGTTCCTCAAGGCGCAGATCGCGCGCGCCAAGGAGGAGGGCGTGCTCTTCTCCGTCCACCTCAAGGCGACGATGATGAAGGTCTCCGACCCCATCCTCTTCGGCCACGTCATCGAGGCGTTCTTCCCCGAGGTCTTCGCCGAGTACGGTGAGGCGCTGACCGAGGCCGGGTTGACCCCGGACAACGGACTGGCCGCGATCCTCGCCGGCCTCGAGGAGCTGCCCTCCGACATCGCCGAGGGCGTGCGCGCCGGGATCGAGAAGGGACTGGCCGACGGTCCAGCGCTGGCGATGGTCAACTCCGACAAGGGCATCACCAACCTCCACGTGCCCTCCGATGTCATCGTCGACGCCTCGATGCCCGCGATGATCCGCGCCGGCGGCAAGATGTGGAACAAGGACGACCAGACCCAGGACACCCTGGCCGTCATTCCCGACTCCTCGTACGCCGGCATCTACCAGACCGTCATCGACGACTGCCGCGCGAAGGGAGCCTTCGACCCCACGACGATGGGCACCGTGCCCAACGTCGGCCTCATGGCGCAGAAGGCCGAGGAGTACGGCAGCCACGACAAGACCTTCGAGATCGCCGAGGCGGGCGTCGTCGAGGTCGTCGACTCCGCCGGACAGGTGCTGCTGTCCCATGACGTCGCCAAGGGCGACGTGTGGCGGGCCTGCCAGACCAAGGACGTCCCCGTGCGCGACTGGGTCAAGCTCGCCGTCACCCGGGCCCGGCTGTCCGACACCCCGGCGGTGTTCTGGCTCGACGAGACCCGCGCCCACGATCGCAACCTCATCGTCAAGGTCGAGGAGTACCTCGGCGACCACGACACCGAGGGCCTCGACATCCGGATCATGAACCCCGTCGACGCGACCCAGTTCTCGATCGACAGGATCCGGGAGGGACTCGACACGATCTCCGTGACCGGGAACGTGCTGCGCGACTACAACACGGACCTCTTCCCGATCCTCGAGCTCGGCACCTCGGCGAAGATGCTCTCCGTGGTCC
The DNA here is from genome assembly GCF_003315415.1 of Brevibacterium sanguinis. Classification (GTDB taxonomy): domain Bacteria; phylum Actinomycetota; class Actinomycetes; order Actinomycetales; family Brevibacteriaceae; genus Brevibacterium; species Brevibacterium celere_A. The sequence goes on along the minus strand of NZ_QNSB01000003.1, from coordinate 226,010 downwards.
CCCTCATCGCCGGCGGCGGACTCTTCGAGACCGGTGCGGGCGGTTCGGCTCCCAAGCACGTCCAGCAGCTCGTCGAGGAGAACCACCTGCGCTGGGATTCCCTCGGAGAGTTCCTCGCCCTGGCGGAATCCTTCCGCCACGAGTTCAACGTCAACGGCAATGCCCGCGCCGGAGTCCTCGCCGACACCCTCGACGCGGCGACCGGACGCTTCCTCGAGGAGAACAAGTCGCCCTCCCGCAAGGTGGGCGAGATCGACAACCGGGGCAGCCACTTCTACCTCACGCTGTACTGGGCGCAGGAACTCGCCGCGCAGAGCGACGACACGGAGCTGGCGTCGGCCATCTCCCCCGTCGCCGCGGAGCTCGAGAGCAAGGCCGACCAGATCGCCGAGGAGCTCCTCGGCGTTCAGGGCAGCCCTGTCGACCTGGGCGGATACTACAATCCCGACGAGGACAAGCTCGTCTCGGTGATGCGTCCCTCCGCCACCCTCAATGCGATCATCGATTCGCTGAGCCAGAAGGTCTGATCCCCACCGGATCTGCCTGAGGAGAACCACGATCATGGGCCCCATCTGCGACTAGGATGGGGCCCATGAGCACTCAACCCGAACGCCGCGGCGACTCCCAGACCCCCGAGGAGCTGCTGGCCGAGACCCAGGCCGTCCTCGGCGGGCCACCGCCTCCCGGAGAAGCTCCGCACCGTCAGTCCGCCGAGGTCGAAGGGACCGAACCGACCCTCGAACAACCGGTCCGCGATCAGCAGGGAGACCAGACACAGACCCGACCGACCGGAGACCGGGCGAAAGGCGAACGCACGCGCGGCGGGATGTCGGCGGGAATGTGGCTCTCACTCATCCTCGGGGCCGTCGTCCTCGTCCTCCTCCTCATCTTCATCCTGCAGAACAACGTCCCCGCGGACTTCCAGTACTTCGGCTGGCAGTTCGAGCTGCCGCTGGGGATCGCGATGCTCTTCGCCGCGATCGGCGGCATCTTCATCGCCGGGATCGTCGGTTCCGTGCGCATCTTCATCCTCGGGCGCAGACTGAAGAAGGTCTCGAAGGCACTCGGGCCCGACCGTCGATGATCGTGCTCGACGACTTCACCCCCCTCGACTCCGAGATCGCCGACACCGCCCTCGTCCTCGCCGACACTGCGGGGCCGGCGGAATGGGCGCGCACCGACCTCTCGGTGCTCACCGAGCAGGAGCTCAACTACTCCCGTGAGTTCGAACCGGAGATCGCCACCACGTGGGCGGCGGGACGAGTCGTCCTCCGTCATGTCCTGGCCTCCGTCCTCGACCGCGATCCGGCCGGCATCGAGATCCGTCTCGACTCGGCGGGCAAACCACGCGTCGACGACTGCGAGTTCTCCGTCACCCGGGCCCGGCGCCTCGTGCTCGTCGCCGTGGGCAGTGATCCCGTGGGAGTCGACCTCGAGGCGGTTCCCGACCATGACGTGGCCGCCGAGGCGGCATCCCTCCTCCACCCCCGGGAGCAGGAGGAGCTCGCCGCAGTCGCGCAGCCGGAGATGGCCACACGGTTCGTCCGGCTCTGGGCACGCAAGGAGGCCTTCCTCAAGGCGCTGAGCACGGGACTCGCCCGCGACCCCGGGATGGATTACATCGGCATCTCTCAGACCCCGAACTCGCCGCACCCCGATGTGACCATCACCGACATCGTCGACGGCATCCCGGCCGGCTACTGCGCCGCACTGGCGGTCAACCGCTGAACCGCGGGCATCGTCCGAACGCGGGCAGCGGGGCGAGCACGGCAACTCCACGCCGGCAGGCTGCAGCTGTCCGACTGCCTTCCTCGTAGACAGCGTGAGCATCGTTGGTCGACGCCGCTCGGGCTTCCGAGCAGATCGAGTGCGCGCCTTCTGATCGATCACCGGGTTCTGCGCGCACAGATTGCTTCAGACACCGTTGTGGTCGTCTTCGGCGTCCTCAGCCGCCTGCGGGTCGTCCTCCGGTTCCTCTGGATCTGACTGGAAGTGTTCCTTGGTGTCGAACTCGTCTCCGAATACGGCATCCCTGGTCGGCGCTGCTCCGGCCGCTTCGTCGAGGCTCTCAAAGGCTTTGCGCATGCTCTTTTCCGTCGACATCATATTCGCCTCTCGTCGTCGACTTTGAGTTGCTGGTCAGTTTACTCGCTGCATGGGGAGCCGGTGCCAGTGGTGCGCCGGCACGAACAACCCTTCGGAGTGAGCGGGTCGGACAAGCCGCTGTCGACCCGTGCCCTCGAGGTATTCCTCAACCGCAGCCGCCCGCGCTGCGGAAAGCGCGCCTCAATGGATGTCTCCGACATGAGGAGTGGCGACGAGATCTGCGAGAGGACTCGGCTCTCCGCGATAGTGACGGCGTATGCATTCCAGCGTGAGGTCGAAACGGTCAACGATGCGAGGGTGAAGGCCCCGCGCACCGTTGATGGTGGAGCCTGTCCACGGGCCTGACCGTGCGCCGACCTCGTCCACACCGATTCGAGGTCACGGCCCCCGGGGACCTGGTCCATGTCGATACGTTCCCGTACTGGTTTCGGTGGTCTGACACCCCGGCGCGTGTTCACAACCTCACCGGGAAGTACACCTAAGGCGTCGCGTCCTCCCCGAAGTCGGGGCCGTTGGCGCCTGTGGTGAACACGATCGCGACCGCGAGCGATCCCAGGCCGATGAGGCCGAAGAGCACGTATCCCGCGGAGACGCTGTCGGCCAGCGCGAGGACGACGCCGACGATCACGGCGACGACGGCGAGCGCGTCGAATCCGAGTAGCACCGCGATATGGCTCCTCTCCCCCTTGCGCACGCCGTAGGAGATCTCGGTGGCGCCGCTGAGGAAGAGGAGGACGGCGGCGGCGATGACGAGCCACCTCGGTGTGAGGAAGAAGTCCTCGAGGCCGGGCAGCCAGATGCACAGGGCCGCTCCCGCGAGCATCTTGACGACGCCGTCTGCGACATAACCGGAAGTGAGCATGACCCGATCCTAGCCATCATCGGCGGTGGCCCCAACGGCGGGCACCCGCATATCACCTCACCTCTCCTCGACGGATTTCCCGGCCGCGGTCAGCCGTTGGACGATGCGCAGGGCGCGCCGGAGCACAGGGGCCTCGACGTTCGAGTGGGCGAGGACGATTCCATGGCGGACGTCGCTGTCCCCGCTCCATCCGGCTGCCAGTGAGGAGACGAGGATGCCGTGGCCGGCCAACTCGGAGCGCAGCCGCTTCGCGCCTGCCGCATCCGATTCGATGACGAGGGTGCGTCCCTCGTGGACGAGGCCGTGGATGGACCCGACCTCGGCGACGACAGCCTCGGCGGCCCGGAGCCGGCGCCGGCCGCGGGAGATCCGGCGGCGCAGTCCGCCGGAGCTGAGGTATGAGGCGAGCGCCGTCTGCATGACCGGGGAGAACGCCGGCCCGAGGGCGGTGCGCGTTCGGGCCAGTCGCTCGCCGATGCTCCCGTGCGCGATGAGGTAGCCGGTGGAGACCTTCGCGGTGAGCAGCGTGGAGAACGTCCCGACGTGGACGACCTCGGCGTCGCTGCCGAGCGAGACGGCGAGATCATAGAGGGTCGGTACCACGGTGCGCCGGTACCGGGCCTCGCTGTCGTAGTCGTCCTCGATGACGAGGACGTCGTTGGCCGCGGCCCATCGCAGCAGCCGCACCCGCCGGTCGACCGGCAGGGTCGTCCCGTGCGGATACTGATGATTGGGGGTGACGACGACAGCGCCGACGAGCGGGCCGATGCGGTCGAGTTCGGCGTCGTCGAGCCCGCTCGAGACGTCGAAGGGCACGAGCGTCCTGTCGGTCATCGCCATGCGCAGTCCGGAGAACCCCGGGTTCTCGACGCCGATGGCGCCGTCGAGTCCCGCGGTGAAGAGCAGGCGCAGCCCGTCGCGCGACCCGCTCGTGAGGATGATGTCGTCGGGGGCGACCAGGGTCGAGCGCAGCAGCCGCAGCTGCTCGGCGATGGCCCACCGGGCGATCGGCTGTCCGAGGGGGTCGAGCGGGCCGGGGTCGGTGTCGAGGGAGTCGCGCCAGGCCCGGCGGAACGCGGGCTCCCGCAGGGGGTCGTCGCCGCCGAATCCGGGACGCAGGTCGACGACGTTGCGGGGCGGTCGCCTCGGCGGGGTCGGTGGAAGGCTGCTGCGGTGGCTGAGGCCCAGCGCGGGCGGCAGGCTCGGGTTGACGCGCGTGGCCGAGCGTTCCCGGGACACGAGATAGCCCTCGACCCCGAGTTGGGCGTAGGCGGTCTCGACGGTTCCGCGCGAGACGCCGAGGTGGGCCGAGAGCCTCCTGCTCGAGGGCACGGGCTCATCGGGGTGGAGGACACCGGTCGAGATGAGGCGGCGGAACTCGGCGACGAGCTGATCGGGCAGGGGCAGGGCGGACTCGCGATCGAGGGTGATCGGCAGAGTCACTCCTGCCGCCCGCGGCATCGACGAGGACCCGAGTGTCATGACCCCAGTGTACTGGCCCGAAATTTCTGGCGCATTCTGGCTCTGCGTCTGAGCCACATGGAACCGTAGTGTGAACGGAGACAGTTCCCGGCGGCAGTCGCCGCATGACACGTGAAGGCACCGACAATGACCGAACCGCAGACCCTGCTCAACACCGGACTGGCCCAGATGCTCAAGGGAGGCGTCATCATGGACGTCGTCACCCCCGAGCAGGCGAAGATCGCCGAGGCGTCCGGTGCCAGCGCCGTCATGGCGCTCGAACGGGTGCCCGCCGACATCCGCGCCCAGGGCGGTGTGGCCCGGATGAGCGATCCCGACCTCATCGAGAGCATCATCGACTCCGTCTCCATCCCCGTCATGGCCAAGGCCCGCATCGGTCATTTCGTCGAGGCGCAGATCCTCGAGACCCTCGGTGTCGACTACATCGACGAGTCCGAGGTCCTCTCCCCCGCCGACTACGTCAACCACATCGACAAGTCCGTGTTCAAGGTGCCCTTCGTCTGCGGTGCGACCAACCTCGGCGAGGCGCTGCGCCGCATCACCGAGGGCGCGTCGATGATCCGCTCGAAGGGGGAGGCCGGGACGGGAGATGTGTCCGAGGCGATGCGCCACCTGCGCACGATCAACAGTGAGATCCGGGCCCTGGGCGCCAAGAGCGAGGACGAGCTCTATGTCGCGGCCAAGGAGATCGCCGCACCGTACCACCTCGTCAAGCAGGTGGCACACCTTGGTCGCCTGCCCGTCGTCACCTTCGTCGCCGGCGGGATCGCCACTCCGGCCGACGCCGCGATGATGATGCAGCTCGGAGCCGACGGCGTCTTCGTCGGCTCCGGCATCTTCAAGTCCGGCAACCCGGAGGCCCGGGCCAAGGCCATCGTCGAGGCGACGACCCACTTCGACGACCCCGCCGCGGTCGCGAAGGCCTCGCGCGGCCTCGGCGATGCGATGGTCGGCATCAATGTCGCCGACCTGCCCGCTCCCCACCGCCTGGCGGAACGCGGATGGTGACAGTCGGCGTTCTCGGCCTCCAGGGAGCGTTCCGTGAGCACGTCACCGTGCTCCGCTCCCTGGGGGCGGACACCCGCAGGGTGACCCGCCCCGAGCATCTCGACGGGATCGACGGCATCGTCCTGCCCGGCGGGGAGTCCTCGGCGATGGTGCGACTCGCCGCGGCCGTCGGCCTCTTCCCCGAGCTCTCCGCGCGGATTTGTGGCGGACTGCCCACCTTCGGCACGTGCGCCGGCCTGATCCTGCTCGCCGATCGGCTCACGGACGACACACTGTCCGGCTACGACCGTCCCGGCGGCCTCGACATCACGGTGGCGCGCAATGCCTATGGCTCCCAGCGGGAGTCCTTCGTCGCACCGCTGCAGGTGCACGGGCTCGACAGGGAATTCATGGGGACGTTCATCCGAGCCCCGCAGATCGTCGATCCCGGCAGCGCCGAGGTGCTCGCCACGCATGCGGGCGTGCCCGTCCTCGTGCGCTCGGGCAGCGTCTGGGGCGGCAGCTTCCACCCCGAGCTGGGCCCGGACTCTCGGATTCATCAACTGTTCCTGGAGCACGTGGGCGTTCCCGTGTGAAGATGGGGTCTATGACCTCCGACACAGTTGCGCAGATCCGCGCCGGCTACACCTTCGATTCGCCCACTTTGGAGCTGGGGGTCGCCCTCGATGGCGACGCCCCCGTCAAGGACGTGCCCATCGGCATTCCGCTGTCGATGCTCAACCGGCACGGGCTCATCGCCGGGGCCACGGGCACCGGCAAGACCGTCACCCTTCAGGTGCTCGCCGAGCAGCTCTCACGCGCCGGCGTCCCGGTCTTCGCCTCCGACATCAAAGGCGACCTCTCGGGCATCGGCGCTCCCGGGGTCGCCTCGGACAAGCTGACCAAGCGTCTCGAGGCGGCCGGACAGGAGTGGGCCGCCTCGGCGAATCCGACGGAGTTCTACACGCTCGGCGATTCGGGCCTGGGCACTCCCCTGCGTGCCACCGTCACCTCCTTCGGGCCGATCCTGCTGTCGAAGGTCCTCGAGCTCAACGACACTCAGGAATCCGTCCTCTCGCTGGTCTTCCATTACGCCGACAAGTCGGGGCTGACTCTGCTCGATCTCAGTGATCTGCAGTCGCTGCTGGGCTTCCTCACCTCCGCGGAGGGCAAGGAGGACCTCGCGGGGATCGGCGGAGCATCGAAGGCGAGCGTCGGGGTGATCCTGCGCAAGATCTCCGAGCTCTCCGCGCAGGGCGGTGACGTGTTCTTCGGCGAACCGGAGTTCGACACCGCGGACCTTCTCCGGGTCGACGACAACGGTGCCGGCATCGTCTCCGTCCTCGAGCTCCAGAAGCTCAGCCAGTCCCCCGCCCTGTTCTCGACGTTCCTCATGTGGCTGCTCGCGGACCTGTTCCAGGACCTGCCGGAGGTCGGCGATGCCGACAAGCCGTCCCTCGTGTTCTTCTTCGACGAGGCGCACCTGCTCTTCGCCGATGCATCGAAGGCGTTCCTCCAGTCGGTGACGCAGACGGTTCGACTCATCCGATCGAAGGGAGTGGGCGTCTTCTTCGTCACCCAGACCCCCGGCGATGTTCCCGACGACGTGCTCGCCCAGCTCGGGTCGCGGATCCAGCATCAGCTGCGCGCCCACACCCCCAACGACGCGAAGGCCCTCAAGGCGACGGTGCAGACGTTCCCGAAGTCCGACTTCGACCTCGAGGAGATGCTGACCACGCTCGGCATCGGCGAGGCCGTCGTCACCGTCATGGACCCCGAGGGCGCACCGACGCCCGTCGCGCCCACTCGGCTGCGGGCACCGGAGTCGAAGATCGGTCCGATGGGCGAGGATGAGGTCCGCGCGGCGGTGAGGGCGTCGCCGCAGTTCGCGAAGTACGGTGAGACCGTCGACCGGGAATCCGCGCGGGAGATCCTCACGGCCCGGCTCGAGAAGGGCGCTCAGGTCTCCGCCGAGGAGACCCCGACCGAAGCCGAACCGTCGCGGGTCGAGGTTCCCGAGGTGCCGACCGACCGGCGAGGGTCGGGGCCGTCGCAATCGAAGAAGGACGAGACTAACCTCTTCACCCAGGTCGTCCAGTCCTCGGCGTTCAAGCAGTTCACCCGCACCGCGGCGCGTGAGATCGCCCGCGGTCTCTTCGGCACCTCTCGCCGCCGCCGCTAGGGTCGACCGTGGGACGGGCCGCGGCTGCGAAGCGCGCGGCTGCGACGTTGGCGCGCGGTTGCGAGCCGGGACATGCGGCAGACGCTGCGTCTGCTCAGAAGTCGGGCACGATGAGCAGGAGCCGCTTATCGCCCGCCCGCACCGAGAGCTCCCGGCATTTGCCGATGAGATCCCCATCGAGGTGCGCGGGCGCGGACCCGTCGACGACGACGCGCGGGCCGGTTCCGGACCAGTAATCGAGCGACCGGTTGCGCTCGGGAGCGCCTGCGATCCCGTCACCGGCGATCCGCGCCCACATCGCCAGACGCTGCCCGACGGCCGACTGCTTCCCCGCCGCGGCCCCTGCCGCGTCCGCCTCGTCGAGGCGAACGGCGAGGAACTCGAAGAGCTGCCCGGTCGCCTCGGCGCGCGGGAAGACCGCCACTGGACCGGCCGGGTGCGAGACCTTCGCGGCCATGACCGACCAGAGGCGGCCCGTCACGGTCATTCCGGCGTCTGCGGGCAGGGTTGACGGACGGGGCGTGATCGCCATGTCCGCGCCGGGTGACAGGAGGGCCCGGAGGGCGCCCCAGACGTACCCGGGGATCCCGGATACATGCCGCTGCCCGGCGACCGCCTCGGCGTCTCCTCCGATGCCCGCCATCGAGACGAAGGCCTCGCGAGCTCGACGACCGTCGGCCGTGACGTACTCGGCCTCGTTGACCGGCACTTCCACCATCGTCCCGCCGCGGTGGTTGAGGCGCAGGTGCCGGGCGAGGACGTTGGCGCTGCCCGTCGGGACGATGAGCACGGGCACGCCCGTCCCCGCGACCTCGGGGGCGACGGCCCGCAGCGTTCCGTCACCGCCGAGGACGATGAGGTTGTCGGCACCCCAGTCGAGGAGCTCTCGGGCCTGCCGCCCACCCGGCCAGGACACCGAGGTCGTGATCGTGCGGTACCGCGCTCCCAGGGCATTCAGCTCATCGACGAGGACCGATTCGGCCCGGTCGCTGCGTCGGTGGCGCGGATTGACGATGATCCCGAAGCGCACTGGTCCTCACACCCGCACGAAGGCCGGATGGCGCGCCGCCGTCTCCTGAGCCCGTTCGACGTCGACGCTCTCCCCCTCGAGGGGTTCGATGACCAGGGGCGGTCCGGTCCTGCGCGGGCTCTTCTTCCAGGTGGCGCGCGCCCGGGTGTCCTCGATGACGGTGTTCTTGAACATCCCGTTGCCGCCGGGGACGACGGCCTTCTCATGCCTCGGGTGCAGGGTGAAGCTCCGGTCCTTGTAGCCGAGGATGAGCTCGTCGAATCCCGGCAGGAGGAACACCTCGCGGGCCGCCTCGGCACAGTCCGACAGTCGGTCCTCGAGATCCGGGGCGCAGAAGAACTCCCGCTCGTCGATCGTCGTGCCCACGATGTCTCCCTCCTCGCGCAGCGCAGCGATCGCTCCACGGCACTGGGTCTTCGGCAGCCCGGTCCATCGTGCGGCGTCGTCGAGGGTGACAGGACCGTGGCTGAGCACGTAGCGGCGCAGCCACTCCCGCAGGGCGTCGTCATGTTCGAGGCGGGTGGGCTCAGGGATCCAGCTGGAGGTCAGGGCGAACCGCAGCTCGTCCTTGCCGTCGAGGCAGGGACCCTGGATGAGGACGCCGCGCATGGACAGCGTCGTGAGCAGGTAGCGTTGGCGCCCGTACTCCTCGCCTTCGCGTCCGCCCGCGACGAGGGGGTCGAACACCTCGAGCAGTTCCGTGCGGCTCAGCGGTCCCCGCTCTGCGATCGCGGTCTCGGCCAGCTGGGCGGCCGCGTCGAGCATCGCCTCGTCGACGCCGAAGTGCTCACGCCGTTTCGCCTCGGAGCGCATGAGGCGCTCGGCGGTCAGGCCGAGGATCCAGCCGACGTCGACGGCCGGGGCGATGTGGATGGTGCCGCGCTGAGTCCACGTGCGCACGATGGCGCCGGAGTCGAAGGCGGCGCGCACCTCGTCGAGCGAATCGCTGCCGGTCCGCAGGGCGATCGACACGAGCGCCCCGCCGAGCGCTTGGGCCTGCAGACAGCCGAGGGAGCGGACCACCTCGGCAGGCGTCGTCGGCTCCCCGTCGTGAACGAGGCCGAGCGAGAGCATCCGTGCGGCCGAGACCAGGTGGGCATCCATGGCACCAATCTAGCCGAGCCCGCGGACAGTGCGATGTGGCCGGGCTCCGCCGTTCCTGCGAGCCGCGACCGCGACCCGAAAGCGTCTGCGCGATGTCTTCGTGCAAGTTGGTTCGTGCCCCCGACCCGGAAGTGTCTGCGCGACCGGTGCAAACCTCGCGCAGACACGTTGAGGTCGCGACAAATGGTGCGGCAGGAGTATCCGTCCGGTTCCGCTCAGCCGAGGATGTCGATGAGCCCGGGCACGGGCAGGCGCGGCAGCACTCCCAAGTGGGCGAATCGTCCCCAGATGGTGCGCAGCTCCGGTCCGGCGAGCCCGGCCATCTCTCCGTAGTCGAGGAACGACTCGTGCCATATGTCGCCAGGGAAGATGAGAGGCAGATCGCCCGAATGCGCGGCGTCGAAGAAGGTTCCGTCGCCGCGGGAGACGATGAGGAGCCTCGCACCCTGGCCGCCGGCCATCCGGTGCCGATCGTAGAACTCCTTGCCGGCGCGGGTGTAGACGGCCGAGGTGATCCCGGAGATGAGCGATTCGACCATCGGCAGGGTGACATGGCCCTGGTGGAGCCGGCGCAGGGCGGGGACGAAACCGGCGAAGAAGGCGATCTCGCGTTCTGTGCGGGTCATGAGGATGTCGTGCTTCCGGGCCGACTGGGACCAGGCCTCGCCGGTCTCCGACCGCGGCGGCAGCGGGTGGGTGCCGTAGCGGATGCCGAAGCACATGCCCGCGTGCAGCCCGCCGACGAGAGCGGCCCTGTGGACCTCCTCCTGGGCCTTGAGGATGTCCCCGATGGGAGCGTCTGGGTCGATCCTGCGGGTGACCTTCGCCATCGCCCAGTTCATCGACTCGGTTCCCCCGGAGAGACCGAGAGGCGGTGAGGGCATGATCACGCGCGAGAACAGACCAGCGGTCCCCTCGGCGATCATCAGGTGGGCGCAGGCGTCGGCTCCGGCGCTCTGCCCGGCGATCGTCACATTGTTCGGGTCGCCGCCGAAGGCCGCGATGTTGCGCTGGACCCAGCGCAGTGCGGAGATCTGGTCGAGCAGTCCGAGGTTCGCGTGCTCCGGCTTCCCGGTGCCCAGGAAGCCGAGCACGCCGAGGCGGTAGGTCACGGAGACGACGATGAGGCTCTGCTCCTCGACGAGGGCGCGAGGGTCGTAGATCTCCGCATCCCCGGCCCCGGCCACGTAGGCGCCGCCGTGAATCCAGACGAGGACCGGCAGGGTGGTGCCACCGGCCGAGGGCTCGGGATCGGCCGGCATGGTCACGCTCACGCGCAGGCAGTCCTCGCTCATCGGCAGGTCGCCAATCTGGTCGAAGCTCATCTCCGCGTTCGGGTCGCGCTTGGGCTGAGGGCAGGCGGGACCGGGACCGAGCGCGTCGATGAAATCGGTGCGTTCCTCGTCGGCAGGCGGAGCGAATCGGGCCGCGCGTGCGTAGCGGATCCCCCGGGCGCGGATCACCTGGCCGTCGCGGTAGGTCCGGATCCGTCCGCACGGGGCATCGATGTCCCGCCAGACCTCCATGGGGTTACGTGGAGGGCTCGACCGGAGGCTCTGCGGACCAGGGGAAGACGATCCACTGATCGGTCCGCTTCCACACGAAGTCGGGTTCGATGATCGATGCCGACTTCGAGTAGATCACTGCCGACTGCGCCTCGGCGCCGTGCTTGCGCAGCAGTTCGAGCACGAGTGCCAGGGTCCGACCGGAGTCGGCGACGTCGTCGACGACGAGGAGCTTCTTCCCCTTGATCGCTTCGATGTCGAGCATCGGGGCCAGGAGAATGGGATCGGGAAGGGTTTCGTGAACGTCGGTGTAGAACTCAACGTTGATGGCATCGGAGAGTTTGAGGCCCAGGGCATAGGCAAGTGCGCCTGCCGGAAGCAGCCCACCGCGAGCGATGGCGATGACGATCTCGGGGTCATAGTCGGAGTCGGCGATGGTCTGCGCCAGCTCTCTGGCGGAGGTGCCGAACGTATCCCACGTGAGGATCTCCTTGTCGGTGAGTTCGGTCGAATCGGCGTGGTAGGCCTGGCCCATTGAGTCTCCTTTGTTTGCCCGGACCATCAGGATACGTGCTCGCGAACTTCCGAGGCCATTTCGCCCGCTTCCTCAGCCTCCCTGCCGCTGGTGCGATCGGTGCGGCATCCGCCTCTCCGGCTCAGGTCTTGCTGGTGCGCGCGCTCAGAGAGCGCTGACATAGACCCATCTGCCGGCCCGGCGGGCGAATGTCGAGTTCTCCTTGAGGATGTGCTCGCCGTGGCTGTCGCGGTACTTCGCGCGGAAGTGCACGGTCCCTTCGGTGTCCTCCGGTCCCCCTCCCGTGGTGCCGACGATGTCGAGGCCCAGCCAGGTCGTGTCCGGGTCGATCTCGATCTCACGCGGGCGGGTTCTCGCGTGCCAGGTGCGGAAGAGATGGTCGGTGTTCCCCACCGCGAATGCGGAGTACCGGGAGCGCATGAGCGCCTCGGCGGTGGCCGGCCAGACTTCGCCGTCAAGGGCGGGACGGCAGCAGTGCGCGAACTCGGTGCCGGGCGGCATCCCGGAACATGGACAGATCATGAGGCGATGGTAGCGAAGACGTGTCAGTATGGGTCCATGAGTTCAGTCTTCCTGTCCGGCGACCCGAAGTCCGATGCGCTCCTCGCCGACGATCCTTTCGCACTGCTCATGGGCATGCTGCTCGACCAGCAGGTCCCGATGGAGATCGCCTTCGCCGGTCCGCAGAAGTTGGCCGAGCGACTGGGCGGTCTCGATGTCGCGACGATCGCGGAGATGAACCCGGACGAGTTCCTCGAGAAGTTCTCGATCAAACCCGCCGTCCACCGGTTCCCGAAGTCGATGGCGGCCCGCGTCCAGAAGATGGCCGCTGAGATCGTCGAGGAGTACGACGGGGACACCGCCGCGATCTGGACCTCGGGGAACCCGACCGGCGCCGAGGTGCTCAAGCGCCTGAAGAAGCTGCCCGGTTTCGGTGAGCAGAAGGCGAAGATCTTCCTCGCGCTGCTGGGCAAGCAGTTCGGCCTCGAAGCCGAGGGGTGGCGAGAGGCGGCCGGCGATTACGGCGTCGAAGGCAGCCGCCGATCGATCGCCGATGTCATCGACGAGGACACGCTGCAGGAGGTCCGCGCCTTCAAGAAGCAGCAGAAGGCCGCCGCCAAGGCCTCCAAGTAACGCCTCACCGGCGGGCCTCTCGTCGACAGTCCGGCAAGACGACGCCAGAACCGCGTGCGGAATACGACAGGCAGTATTCTCCTGACTCAGGGTCGAGTTATCCACAGATTGAACTTCGCCTGTTCTCAATCCCCGAATTCTCGAATAGTCTGAGGATTCGGGGCATCAAGGCAAGGCGGATCAGGCCTGCGACGGTGCCGGGGATCTGACCACAGAGGCGTGGAATGACGACTGAACATCGCCCGAAGACAGGTGTGCGAGCTGCCGGCGTGAGTGCAGCGATCGTCCTGGCGTTCGCACTGACAGGCTGCGAGACCAATGCGCCCGTCGCGGCACCCACATCGACGCTTCCGGCTCCGGCCGAGCCCACCCCGACCGTCCCTGCCTACGAAACCGAACTCGACCTCTCCGCCGAGGAGAAGCAAGCGGTCGAAGGGGCGCTGCTGGCGTTCGACGGCTTTTTCCTGTCGATCAACAGAGCCTACTCCGGTGATTTCGAAGCGACTAACGATTTTCCGAAGTACGCCAGTGGGGACGCTCTTAAATCGATCAACACAGAAGCGAGCAATATCGAATCTGGCCAAGCCACATTCGAAGGATCAATTCACCCACAGGAAGTTTCCGTCGTCGATATTCTCGCGGAATCAGGCGGCTCTCCGTCTGAACTAAAAGTGCACTTTTGCGTTGACACGACACAGTGGAGCATGATTCCCAAGGGTGCAAGTTCTCCGCCGAAGCCTGACGGTAGCGTGACGATGGAGCATAAGATCTCGATTCACGACAACACCTGGAAGGTCGAACGACAGGAGCTGTGGGAGAGGAGATGTTGAAATCCCTGCACGCGAGACTTTTTACTGGAGTCTGTTCGATAGCCCTACTTCTCGCCGTTATCCCGGCGCTACCAGTTCTTGCGGGTCCAGGGTGCAGTTTAGGAGACACAAGTAAATGTGAAGCCGTTCGTCCACCCGGTCCGCCCGGAGGCGGCGGAGGCGGCAGCGACGGAGGCGGCTCCGGCGGCGGAGGCGGTGGCTCGGGCGACGGTGGATCAGGAGGCGGTGGGCAGCCGGAGTGCCCCGTCGCGGTGACGGGCTACATCTGCTATGACCCGCCCGATGGCGGCGGTGGCGGAGGCGGTCCGGGTGTTCCCGTTCGCCCTGACCCACCAACGCGCATTCCGGAATCCCAGTTCCAGACCTTCGACATTCCCTCGCCGACGATCAGCGCGTGGCCGGAGGATTGGGCGATCATCGGGAAGCCCGCGGCGTTCTGGGCCGAGGTCGACATCAGCTATATCGACATGACGCTCCTCACCTACGACGTCACCGTGAAGGTCACTCCCGAGAAGCATCATTGGGACTTCGGCGACAACACGGGGGCGACTACGACGACGAAGGGATCAAAACCGCGTCCGGGCGAGGAACCGGAGATCGGACACAACTACCAGGAGACCGGACCGAAGACCGTCGTCATGACGACGACGTTCAGCGGTGAGTTCTCCGTCGACGGCGGACCATGGCTGCCCATCGACGGTTTCGCCCACGTCGCCAGCAATGAACTGACCATCGACGTCTACCGATTCCACCGCTACCTCGTCGACGATGACTGCTTCGCGAACCCTCGAGGCCCCGACTGCCGGTGAGGCGCCACCGTCAATCGGACTTGCGAATCTCCGATCCGACATCCAGAGGCACCTGGGACAATGGACGCCATGGTGTGTCGACTCCACGAGCTGCTCGCCGGCTCACACTGGCCCATCGTCATCATCGGCGCCGGTCAGGCCGGCCTGTCCGCAGCCCATTACCTGTGGCGGGACGGCCTGCGGGCCGGACGGGACTTCCTCGTCCTCGACGCGAGTTCGGGTCCCGGCGGGGCGTGGCGCGAACGATGGGACTCCCTGACCCTGGGCGGAGCGAACCGGATCGCCGATCTCCCCGGCTTCCCCCTCGGCTCGCCCGATCCCCGGTGCCCCGCCTCGGCGGTCGTGTCCGACTACTACTCCCGCTACGAACGAGAACTCGAACTCTGCGTCGTCCGACCCGCCGAGGTCGACGAGGTGCGGTCCGGAACACCGGGCTCAGGTCCGCTGTCGCTGACGGTCGACCTCGACGGTGAACGGGTTCAGCTCACCGCCTCCTTCATCATCAACGCGACGGGCACGTGGCGTCGCCCCTATATCCCCTTCGTCCCCGGAATCGCGGAGTTCGAGGGCCGCCAGCTCCACACCGTGAGCTTCCGCGACGTCGAGGACTTCCGCGACCGACGCACGCTCGTCGTCGGCGGCGGGATCTCGGCGACCCAGTTCCTCCTCCAGCTCGCCGAGGTGACCGACACCCTGTGGGCCACCCGCCGACCGCCGAACTTCACCTCGCGTGAGTTCGACGGCAGCTGGGGGCTCGAGGTCGAACGTGCCGTCCGCTCCCGCACGCTCGCGGGTCTGGCTCCGGCGAGCGTGGTCCGCACGACGGGCCTGCCCATCCGCGAGGAGTTCCTCGCCGGAGTGAGGTCGGGAGTCCTCGTGTCGCGGGGGATGTTCGACAGAATCCTCCCCCACGGCGTGCACTTCCCCGCCCACGACACCGAGGCGACGCCCACCTCCGAAGGGCTCGGACCGTCGGCGAGCGATCGCCTGGCCCTGCCGGAATCCTGGCAGCCCTACACCGAGGACCGCGTCGAGGAGGTCGATGTGATCTTCTGGAACACGGGCTTCCGCGCCGCACTCAACCACCTGGCACCGCTGCATCTGCGCACTCGTGATGGGGGCATCGCGATGGAGTCCGAAGTGTCGGTGAGAGGTGATCGCCGCGTCCTCCTCGTCGGCTACGGTTCGGCGAGCTCGACCGTCGGTGCGACCCGGGCCGGCCGGATGGCCGCACGTGAGCTCCTCAAGCGGTTGCCGGGAGACCTGGCGCAGGCCTCCGCGGGCGCATAGCCTGGTGGGATGAATGAGCTTCCGCTTCTCGACGACGAAGACATCAGCAGGGTCCTGTGCATCGTGGCGCACCCGGACGACATGGAATACGGCGCCTCGGCCGCCGTGGCCAAGTGGGCGCGTGCGGGCAAGCAGATCTCGTATCTGCTCCTGACCCGCGGCGAGGCCGGAATCCGGGGCATGCATCCCGACGAGGTGGCACCGCTGCGGGCAGCCGAGCAGCGGGAGGCGTGCACGATCGTCGGCGTCGACGATCTGGAGATCCTCGACTTCCCCGACGGCCTGCTCGAGGCCGACCTCGAACTGCGCCGTGCGATCGCGCGGAAGATCCGGCAGTTCCGACCGGACGCGGTGATGGTCACCACCTGGCGCCTGGAGACGCCGTGGGGGCTCAACCACGTCGATCACCGCAACGCCGGTGTCGCCACAATCGATGCCATCCGGGACGCGGACAATCCGTGGCTGTTCACCGATCTCGAGGAGTCGGGGCTTGGTGCGTGGAAGACCGGTCGGCTCCTCGTCAACGGGGCGGAACCCACTCACGCCGTGGCACTGGATGCCGACGACGTCGACAAGGGCGTGCGCTCGCTCGAGGCCCACAGGGTCTACCTCGAGGCGCTCACCGACCACCCGGTGCCTCGGGAGATGATCACCGGGATCACGTCAGAAACCGGCGCACGGGCAGGCGTGGAATACGCTCTGCCCGTGCAGGTGATCAGTATGTAGCAGGTCGACCCCGGGGTCGATCAGGCGCCGAGAGCTGCCTTCGCTGCGTCGTAGTCCGGTTCGGTGGTGATCTCATCGACGAGCTGCGTGTAGGTGACGGTGCCCTTCTCATCGAGGACGACGACCGCACGGGCGAGCAGACCGGCCAGCGGACCGTCGACCATGGTCACTCCGAACTCCTTGCCGAAGGCGCTGCGGAAGCCGGAGCCGACGACGACGTTCTCGATGCCTTCGGCACCGCAGAAGCGGGCCTGAGCGAACGGCAGGTCGTTGGAGACGCAGAGGACGGTGGTGTTCTCCAGGCCTGCGGCCAGTTCGTTGAACGTGCGCACCGAGGCGGCGCAGACGCCGGTGTCGAGGCTCGGGAAGATGTTGAGGACGACGCGCTTGCCCGCGGTGTCGGCCGAGCTGACCTCGTCGAGGTCCGTCCCGACAAGGCTGAAGGCCGGTGCCTGTGCGCCCTTCTCGGGGAGCTCTCCGACGGTGTGGACCGGGGTGCCCTGGAATGCAGTTTTCGCCATGCTTCGATCTTTCCTTCGTTGGTGATTGATGCTGTCCCTGTCACTCTACGTGATACCCGTGACACTCCGGTCGAGTCGTTTCACACTCTGTCGTGCATACTGTTCCGGCATGTCAGGCTCCTGTCTGGTCCGACACCTGCCGACGGCCGATGTCGAAGACGTTGCCCTCGGGATCGAGGAGAGTCGTCCACTCGATTCCGTGCTCCTGGAACGAGGCGACCTTCTTCGCGCCCAGGGACACCGCCTTCTCGACGTCGCGCGGGTAATGCGGGTCGTCGAGGTCGATGTGGACCGGGTTCTTGCCCTCTCCCCGATCGTCGACCTTGAGGAACAGCATGCCCGGGGTCGTCGTCTCCGGACTGTGGATGCCGCCGATGCTGGCGACGAACTCGTTCGCGCCCTCGTCGAGCTCGACGTCGAGCAGCTTGGACCAAAAGGTCGACTGGGTGCGCACATCCGCGCAGTCGAACGCGATGCTCAGGGATGACAGCGAGGCCATGGCTGACCGTCCTTTCGCTCCGACAGCCGTGACTGCCGGAGATGGGTGGATTCACTGAGCTTCTACCATAGACACGGAGACTGACACGAGTGCCCGTTCATCGCCACACAGCGTTTCCCTTCGTCGCAATCCGACCACAGACACGCTGCACCGGGCCCGGAGAAAGGCGGTTCGGTCACGCGGCGTGGGATTCAGTCGCGCGGCTGGCGGGCAAGCTGCCGGGATTGGGCGACGAGGCGGCCCGCAGAGTCCCAGAGTTCGCAGTCCTCCTCGAACATTCCTCCGGCGATGTTGCGGCTGTGCACCGTGACGCGGATCCACCCGGGTGCCGGGACCGCACGCACATGGGAGGTCAGTTCGATGGTCGGCGACCAGCCGAACCGACCGAAGTCGAACATCACCGGCGGGAAGGCATCGAGGAAGGCCAGGAGGGACAGCACGTCGGGGTCGGATCCATCCGCCCAGCGCAGCCACCCTTGGAGCAGCCCTCGTCCGCTCGGCCTGCCGACGGCGAATCCCGTCGTCGCCGGGTCGAGGAGCATGTCGAAGCGGGAGAGCAGCGGAGCGGCCGCGAGGAAGTCGGCGGACGCCTCGGCGACATCGATGCACTCCTCGGGCACCGGCAGGTCCGGCGGTTCGGCAGAGGTTGCGACGTCGTCGGGAAGCGCGGCGAGACTGCCCATTGTCGCCAGCGCTGTGATGGTCGGGCGGTCGTCCTGGACGAGGTCGACGCCGAACGTCGCACTCGAGCGTCCCTGCCGCACGATCCGCGTCGCCACTTCGGCGGGACCGGAATCACTGGGCCCGAGATAGTGAGCGGAGATGACGAGGGGATCCGGAGCGTTCGGACTGCTCTGTCGCAGGGCATGTCCGAGCAGCGCAAGGAGGTATCCCCCGTTGACCGCGCCCGCCACCTTCCACCCCGCGCCGAGGTGGGCGTTGAAGGAGTTCTCCGACGTGGGCTCGAGTGCGATGGCGCTGTGGAATTCATCGGTGACCGAGTGGCTCATGCCACATATGTTACCGAACAGTTGTATGGGAACGCGAACACCCCCGGTGGAGACCGGGGGTGTTCGCTGAACTCTCAGTCGGTCAGCGGGTGACCGTCAGAGCCGAGTTCAGTTCTTCTTCGAGTTGCGACGCATGGTCAGGACCACTGCGGCGCCACCGACGACGAGCAGAGCTGCTCCGGCTGCGAGGCCGGTCAGTTCGGCACCGGTGCGAGGCAGATCGGATCCGCCGTCACCGCCGCCCTTGCCGTCTTCGGCTGCGACGACCTCGAAGGACCCGGTGAGGGCCTTCTCGTCAGCGGTGTCATTGGCACCGGTGACATTGACGTCGTACTTGCCGCGGTAGACCGAGGGATCGGAATCGTTGACACCGTAGATGTTGAAGGCGGCGACGCCGTCCTTGTTCGCGGTCTCATTGAGCTCGATGCCCTGGACGTTGTTCGGGCCGGCGACGACCTCGAGCGTGACGTTCTCACCCTCGTCGAAGCCTTCGACGGTGATGGTCACACCCTTGTCCTTGTTGACGAAGTCGGTGTCGACGATCTCCTTGGGCTCGATGCTGATCGCACGCTCGGCAGGAGTCTCCTCGCCGCCGTCCTTCGAGTCGTCGGCACCGGCGGAGGCGTCGGCCTCGGCGGCGTCGGCTCCAGCGTCGGCTTCGGCACCTGCGTCGGCTCCGTCGGCGGAAGCATCGGCTTCGGCGCCTTCGGCATTGGCGTCAGCCTCTGCACCTTCGGCTGCGGCTCCGGCGTCAGCACCATCGGTGGCGGCGTCGGCCTCGGCCGGGGGCTCTTCGACCGTCACCACGAAGGGCACGGTGTCGGAGGATCCGCCGGCATTGGAGGCGGTCGCGGTGTAGTCGTACTGACCGGGAGCCTCGGGGCCCTCGATGGTGAAGTTGCCCTCGGCGTTGGCCTTGACGGTCTCTTCACCTTCGGTCGCGCCCTGCGCGCCGGCCTTCGGCTTCCACGTGATCTTCACGTCGACACCTGCAGCGGCCTTGCCGGTGACGGCACCGTTGGGCTTGATGGTCTGATCCTTGACGACCGGAGCGGCGGGAGCCTCGGGCTCAGCGTTCGGGTCGGTCAGGGAGAACTCGACACCCGACTGCTCGAGCGAGTAGTCGAGGTCGGCGACCCAGCCGAGCTGGAACTCCGTGCCATCATTCCATTCGGCGGGTCCACCACCGGAGATGACGCCGACCGCGGTGTCACCCTGGTACACGGCTCCACCGGAATCGCCCGGCTGCGAGAACGGATCGGCGATCGACGACTCGACGGCGAATCCGTGGACCCAACGTCCGCCGACGTTCATCCACTCGAACCCGACCTGTTCTGCCGGGATGACCTGTCCTTCGGTGACACCGGTGGTCCGGCCAGACTTCGAGACCGAGCCCTCGGTGTGGGCACCGACCTTGCTGATCGGCTTGGTGCTGGCAGAGAGGTCATCTGAGTCTGCGGTGGTCCAGTCGGTGACGCCGTTCTTGGCGTCATAGACCGCGTCGTTCATCTTGATGACGGCGAAGTCGATGTCGCTGGCCTTCGGCTCAGGATCGGTGTCGTCGCCCGCGAGGACGTCGCTGCCGAACTTGGTGAATCCCCACTCACCGAGAGGGCCCACGCCCTGGGGCTCGAAGCCCTCGCCGCCGTTGGCCTCCGCGGTCGACGGACGCTCGGTGTCGACGATCGTCGAGGCGCCAACGGTCTCGTTGGTGGTCTCGTCCAAGACCTCGGAGCAGTGTCCGGCGGTGAGAACGACGGGATTGCCCGCACCGTCCCAGCCGGAGAACCCGGTCGAGCAGACGCCGGAGCCACCGGGCACCGACATCAGGTAGCCGGCACCACCGACGGCGTCGGTCTTGGCGTGCGGCTCAAGCTCCTGGACACCGAGGGTGACGACGACATTGGAGTACTTCTCCTGAAGCTCCTTGACTTCCTTGGTCTCGGCTTCGACGCCGACGTACAGCTTGCCGTTGCTGACTCCGAAGGCATTGACACCTTCGATGTCAGCTGCGACGGCCGCCGCCTTCTTCTCGTTCTGCACGTCGAGCTTCTGAGGCACCTGCGCGGCGGCGGACGCCGAGGGCGACGCGGACGGCGTCGCAGCGGCCGGGCCGGCGACGAATGCGCCACCCAGGCCGAGCGCCGCAGCGGCGGTCAGAGCCAGCGAACTCTGCACGAATTTCTTCTGCATACTTTTCCGTTCCTGTTTCGGGAGCTTCCGATATCGACTGTGCCCGGCACCGCCCGCGAAGCTCCAGAGCCCCGACCTGTGTGCGCAAAGTCACGAATCGATTGACCTTAGTCACAGAAAGATTACGGTTTGGACACGGGGTCTACCAAGAAACCGTTCATGAAACAGTGAACAAAAAGAACGAAACAACAAGCGCCCTCGACCAGTTGGTCAAGGGCGCTTGTTGAGTATTCCTGCAGTTCGCGCAGGTGGGACCGGGTCAGTCCTTCTTCACACGACGTATGGTCAGGAGCACGGCGGCGCCGCCGACGACGAGCAGCCCGGCCCCTGCGGCGAGACCGGTCATCTCAGCACCGGTGCGCGGCAGATCGGAGCCGCCACCGGCTTCTCCCCCACCCTGTCCGTCTTCATCGGCGACGACCTCGAAGGAACCTGTCAGGACCTTCTCCTCCGCGGTGTCGTTGGCCCCGGTGGCCTCCAGGTCGTACTTGCCGACATAGGCCTCGGGATCGGACTCGCTCGTGCCGTAGATCGCGAAGGAGGCGACACCGTTCTCGTTCGCCTTCTCCTTGAGTTCGATGCCCTCGACGTTCTTCGGCCCGCCGACGACTTCGAGGGTGACCTCCTCACCCTCGTCGAAGCCCTCGGTCGCGATCGTCACGCTCTTGTCCTTCTTGACGAAGTCGGAGGCGGCGATCTCCTCGGGGTCGACGGTCATCCCCCGCTCGGCGGGAGCCTCAGGGGACTCCTCCGGCGCCTCGACGGTGACGTCGAACTCGGTGGCCTTCGACTCCTTGCCGTCGACGACTGCGGTCGCGGTGTAGACCCAGTCGCCGGCCTCGGCGGGGCCGACGAGCGCGAAGGCGCCCTTGTCGTCGGCCTTGACCGTCTCACTGTCGGCCGAGCCCTGCGAGCCGTCTGCCGGCTTCCACTCGACCTTCACCTCGGCGCCGGGATCGGCCTCACCCGTGACCTCGCCCTTCGGCTCGATCGTCTGGTCCTCGGCGACAGGGGCCGCGGGCGCCTGTGGTGCGTCCTTCTCGAGGGAGAAGTCGATGCCGGACTCCTCGAGGGAGTAGTCGAGGTCCGCGACCCAGCCGAGCTGGAACTTCGTTCCGTCCTCCCATTCGGCCTCCCCGCCTCCGGAGATCACGCCGACGGCCTTGTCCCCCTGGAACACGGCGCCGCCGGAGTCGCCCGGCTGCGAGAACGGGTCGTCCAACGAGGATTCGACTGCGAACCCATGGACCCACCGGCCGCTGACATTCATGAATTCGAAGGGTGCCTGCTCGGCCGGGATGACCTTGCCCTCCGTCAGACCGGTCGTCCGGCCCGACTTGCTCACCTCTCCCTCCTCATGGGAGCCGACCGAGGTGATCCCCGTCGTCGAGGTCGACAGGTCGTCGGAATCGGCGCTCGACCAGTCGGTGACGCCGTTCTTCGCGTTGTACTTGTCCTCGTCGAGCTCGATGACGCCGAAGTCGATATCACCCTCGTTGCCGGTCGTCTCGCCCTCCTCGACGGGGCTGCCGAACTTCGTGTAGCCCCACGAGCCGAGAGCGCCGATGCCGTTGGGGTCGAAGCCCTCGCCGCCGTTGGCGCTCGACGTCGACGGACGCTCGGTGTCGACGTGCTTCGTCTTCCCGGCGAACTCACCGGTCTCCGGGTCGATCTCCTCGGCGCAGTGGCCGGCGGTGAGGACGATCGGCTTGCCCTCGCCGTCCCAACCGGAGAAGCCGGTCGAGCAGGCCGAGGCCTCGCCGGCGCTCGGCGTGTCCATAAGATAGCCGGCCCCGCCGACGACGTCGTTCTTCGCATGGGCGTCGAGTTCGGGGACACCGGAGGTGACGACGACCTTCTTCGCCCCGTACTTCTTCTGCAGCTTCTGGATCTCGTCCGACTTGAGGTCCTTGTCCTTCTCGACGCCGAGGTGGAGCGTCCCGTCCTTGAAGCCGAACGCGTTGACCTCGTCGACCTGCTTCGCCGCCAGCTCCGCGGTCTGCTCGGTGAGCTTCGGCGCCTCGAGCGCGGGCTCCGCCGCAGCCGATTCCGGTCCGGCGACGGCAGGAGCGGCGAAGAGCGCCGACCCCAGTCCCAGGGCCGCGGCCGCCGTCAACGCCAGCGAACGCGGCGCGTGGTTCTTCTGCATGCTTCTCGATCTCTCGCTCGACAGTCAGTTGCCCGGGCAACGTTACGAATTGATAACGACGACGGGCAAACCAGCGTCGATGAGCAGTGAACACAACGAACTAAAGTGCAAGTGCTCTTGCTCGCACCCGCCGTTCCGAGGCGGAACACAGGTCGAGGCTTATAGGATTGGCCCATGCGTTCACTTCGATCAGCACACGCCCGACTGCTCATCCTGGCCGGGCTCATCGCCCTCCTCGCACTGGTCCTCACCGCCTGCGACACGCAGGAGCCGACCGACGGCCTCGGTGACGGTTCCGCCCCGGAGACGAGCGAAGTGGTCACCCCTCCTGACGGCTCCGGTCCGCCTTCGACGGGTCCCGGCGACACGAGCGGCCTCGACGTCGAGGCGCTGACGACAGGCCGCTGGTACGCGGCGGGTCAGGGAGATCCGTACCTCGAGTTCTCGCCCGAAGGCGCGGTCGCGGGCACGGACGGCTGCAATGCGATCTCCTCGACCTGGACGGCCGAGGGCGACACCGTGAAGATCAAGCCGTTCGCCTCCACCCAGAAGGCGTGCGCCGGAGTCGACACGTGGCTGGCCAAGGTCTCGACAGTCAGCGTCGAGGGTGACACGATGACGGTCCTCGACATCGAGGGCAACGAGATCGGCGAACTGACGAAGGTGGAGAAATGACACACCCATTCATCGGCACCTGGCGCTCCGAGGCCAA
Source organism: Brevibacterium sanguinis (assembly GCF_003315415.1). GTDB lineage: Bacteria > Actinomycetota > Actinomycetes > Actinomycetales > Brevibacteriaceae > Brevibacterium > Brevibacterium celere_A. The sequence continues at coordinate 202,344 of NZ_QNSB01000003.1, read as the reverse complement.
CCCCAAGGCATTCCTCCGCTTCACCGAGGACCATCAGGTCCAGGGCAGCGACGGCATCAACCGCCTCGTGACCACATGGGACGAGGACGGGACGATCGCCTCGGCGGCCGAGGGATCCGATACGGACGTTTCGACGGACAAGGGCACGGGATCGCGGGCGACGATCCGTCCCGCGATGACGACCCTGATGGCGACCCCGAACCTCCAGGCCTGGGTCACCGGGGCCCGCAGCGTCGAGGTCCGCGGTGACGAGCTCGTCGTCTTCGACATCCGCTCCCATGAGGTCGGCACGCTCCGCCGCGACGACGCCGGTTAGCCGGCGTCGCACTCCCGCTCCTTTCGTCAGCAGTCAACGGATCCAACAGAGGGAACGCTCATGGCCGGTGGTCTCATCGCACTCCTCGACGACGTCGCAGCACTCGTCAAACTCTCCGCAGCCAGCCTCGATGACGTCGCTGCCGGAGCCGGTCGCGCCGGGTCGAAGACCGTCGGCGTCGTCGTCGACGATGCCGCGGTGACCCCGAAGTTCGTCGAGGGGGTCGATCCCAAACGGGAGCTGCCGATCATCAGGCGGATCGCGCTGGGCTCGCTGTTCAACAAGATCGTCATCATCCTGCCGATCATCCTCCTGCTCAGCCAGTTCCTGCCCTGGCTGCTCACCCCTCTGCTCATGGTCGGCGGAACCTATCTGTGCTTCGAGGGTGCGGAGAAGGTGTTCGAGAAGTTCGGCTGGATCGAACACCACGAGAAGCCGGCGCAGAAGCAGTCCAAGCACGCACCCGACGCCGACCCCGAGAAGAAGATCGTGCGCGGGGCCATCACCACCGACTTCGTCCTCAGCTGCGAGATCATGGTCATCGCGCTCAACGAGGTGGCCGCCGAGACGCTGGTCAGCCGCGCGATCATCCTCGTCGTCGTCGCCCTCGCGATCACCATCGGCGTCTACGGGGTCGTCGCGCTCATCGTCAAGATGGACGACATCGGCCTCCACATGGCCGGCGGGACCAAGCCCGGGGCGCAGAGGTTCGGCGAGTTCCTCGTCAAGGCCATGCCGAAGCTGCTCGCGGCCCTCTCCGTCATCGGCACCTTCGCCATGCTGTGGGTCGGCGGCCACATCATCCTCGTCGGAACCGACGAGCTCGGCCTGCACGCCCTCTACGGCTTCGTCCACCACCTCGAGGAGCCAGCCGCGGCGGTCGCGGGGATCGGCAGCATCCTCGGCTGGCTCGTCAACACCTTCTTCTCCCTCATCCTCGGCCTCGTCTGGGGCAGCATCGTCGCCGGGATCGCCCTCGCCATCACCGCTCTCATCAAGCGCGGCCAGAAGAAGGATGAGCCGACGGCGACCGGGACCACGGAGCCCGGGACTACTTCGCCAGAACGTCCCTGAACCCGCCCTCGTCGACGAGCCAGCGCAGGCTCGCCGGGCTCGCGGCGTTGATCGCGGTGGCGACGTCGGTGTCGATGAACTGCGCCCGGCCCGACTGCACCGCCGGCAGCGAATCGAAGGTCGGATTGTCCTCGAGGGACTTCCTCGACTCCTCGTCCATCGCCCAGATGAAGAGGTGGTCGGCGTCGAGTTCGTCGAGGTTCTCGGCCGACAGCGCGAAGCGATTGACCTCCTCGGGAGTCTGGTGCCTGCCGGGTTCGAGGCCGAACAGCTCCAGCGGGGCGGCGTTGCCGAAGTAGATGCCATCGGGCCGAGGCGAGACCAGCTGGTAGGTCCGGCCCTCGGCACCGGTCTCCTCGCCGACCGCGGCCAGGCTCTCCTGGGTCTCGGTGAGGATCCTCTCCGCATCATCCGACTTCCCGAGGGCCTGGCCCACCGTGGTCAGTGTGTCGTCCCAGTCCGGGTTGACCGCCTCGGAGTCGGGGACGACGACCGGGGCGATCTCGCTCAGCTGCCGGTGCACGGAGTCATCAGCGACCTGCCACGGTCCGGCGAAGATGACGTCGGGCTCGTAGGAGGCGATCTTCTCGATGTCGAGCGCGCCCTCGTCATCGCCGAGCGCTGGGTCGGCGACCGCTGCCAGGGAGTCCTGCTGCCAGGGCTGGAGCCCGGTCGAGGACTCCTCGACGGCGACGGGGGTGAGGCCGAGCTCGGCGGAGACGTCGGCCGCGGGCGAGGTCAGGGCAACGACGTTCTCGACGTTCGCGGGAACCTCGACCTCCCCCTTGAGCGTGGAGACGGTGACCGTGCCCGCCGAGGTGGACCCGGTTTCGGCAGCGCCCGTTCCCGTGCATCCGCTCAGCAGCAGGGTGCCGGCGGCGATAACGGCGAAGAGCGAGGTCGGTCTCGTCATTCCTCGGTGTCCTTCCGTGCGGTGGGGTTCGTCTCTGCGGGCGTGGTCCGCGCTGCGGCGCCCTGGCGAGCGGAGGCGGTCTTCCGCGGCATTCCCGGGACGATCATCGGCGCCCCGGTGACAGGGTCGGCGATGACGGTGCAGTCGATGCCGAACACGTCGCGGACGAGATCGGCGGTGACGATCTGGTCGGGCGCGCCCTGGGCGACGACGACGCCGTCCTTCATCGCGATGATCGAGTCCGCGTACCGGCAGGCCTGGTTGAGGTCGTGGAGCACGGCGACGAGCGTGTGCCCGTGGTCGTGGTTGAGCTGGGCGAAGAGGTCGAGCAGGTCGATCTGGAAGGCGACGTCGAGGAACGTCGTCGGTTCGTCGAGCAGGAGCAGCGGGGTCTCCTGGGCGAGCACCATCGCCACCCACACCCGCTGCCGCTGCCCGCCGGAGAGCTCGTCGACCGGCCGGGACGACAGTGTCTCGGTGTTCGTGGCGCGCAGGGCGGCGAGCACCGCGGCCTCGTCCTCGTCGGTCCACTGGCGCAGGAACGACTGGTGGGGGTGGCGCCCGCGGGAGACGAGCTCACCGACGGTGATGCCCTCCGGCGCGATCGAGCTCTGCGGCAGCAGCCCCAGGCGCTTGGCGATCTGCTTCGTCCTCATCCTCGCGATGTCCTGACCGTCGAGGAGCACGCTGCCGTTCGTCGGCGGCAGGAGCCGGGCGAGTGCCCGCAGGAGCGTCGACTTCCCGCAGGCGTTCGGGCCGACGATGACGCTGAACTGCCCGGCGGGGATCTCGAGGTCCAGTCCGGAGACGATGCGCCGCTGGTCGTAGGAGAGGTCGAGCTCCCGGGCCACGAGGGGAGGGCGGGAGTCGCGGGTGCCTGGGACCGCCTCGGCGATGGTCAGTGTCTGAGGATTCATAGTGCCTTCCGTGCTTCGTGGACGAGCAGCCAGATGAGGTAGATGCCGCCGATGCACACGGTGACGACACCGACGGGCAGTTGGATGTCGCCGAGGGCATGCTGGGCGACGAGGTCCGCGGCGACGAGCAGCAGAGCGCCGACGCCGGCCGCGGCGAGGAGACTGGTGCCCTGGGCGCGGGCGATCCGACGCCCGATCTGCGGGGACGCGAGGGCGACGAACGCGATGGGCCCGGCAGCGGCGGTGACGACGGCGACGAGCGCGACGCCGAGGAGGATGAGGCAGGCGCGCACGGGTTCGTTGCGCACGCCGAGCGCCTTGGCGGTGTCGTCGCCGAGTTCGAGGGTCCCGAGGTCGCGGGCGAAGAGCCCGCAGGCGATCGACAGGGCGATGGTGGCCAGCCCGGCGGGGACGATCGTCTCCCAGCCCATGCCGTTGAGGGTGCCCGCGCCCCAAGTCGCGGCGGCCATCGCGAGTTCGAGGTCGGAGCGCATGATCAGCCAGGTGTTGAAGGCCGCGAGCATCGCGGTCAGGGCGATGCCGACGATGATGAGCCGGAATCCCTGCACCCCGCCCTTCCACGTCAGCAGGTAGACGAGGATCGCCGTCGCCAGTCCGCCGATGATGGCGCCGCCGGCGGTGGAGACGAAGCTCGAGCCGAAGAGGATGATCGTGACGATGCCTCCCGTGTAGGCGCCGGTGGAGAATCCGATGATGTCGGGGCTGCCGAGCGGGTTGCGGGTCAGGGACTGGAACACGGCGCCGGAGACTCCGAGTCCGGCGCCGAGGACGATCCCGGCGAGGATCCGGGGGGCGCGCCATTCCCCGACGACGATGTTGACGATGCGTCGGTCGGCCTCGCCGAACAGTCCGGCGAAGACCTCGGCGGGGGTGAGGTCGAACTCCCCGAGCATGAGTCCGAGGAATCCGCAGGCCGCGGCGAGGATGCCGAGGACGACGGCGGTGACGACGACGCGCACGTCGATGCGGAATCCGAGGATACGCAGCATCGGACGCCCGAAGTCGATGCGCTCGGAGCCGTCGGTGCTCCGTCGGGTGTCGGTGATCGTCACAGTCCGCTCGCCTTCTTCCTCCGGACCAGGGCGATGAGCACGGGGGCGCCGACGAACGCCGTGACCACGCCGACCTGGAGCTCACCGGGCTTCATCACGACGCGGCCGAGGACGTCGGAGAAGAGAAGGAGGATGGGCGACAGGAGCAGGGAGTAGCCGAGGATCCAGCGCTGATCCGTTCCGACGATCCAGCGCGCGATGTGCGGGATCATCAGGCCGATGAAGCCGATGGGGCCGGCCGCCGCGGTCGCGGCACCGGCCAGCAGGGTCACGGCGAGGATCGACAGGATCCGGGTCCGCTGGACCGAGACGCCGAGACCCGCGGCAAGGTCGTCGCCGAGAGCGACGGCATTGAGCGCGCGGGACAGGAGCAGGGTGAGGACGACTCCCACCCCGACGAAGGGGGCAACGGCCGCGACGGTGTCGAAGCCGCGGCCGGCGATCGCCCCGACGTCCCAGGCGCGGAACGCGTCGAAGGCGCGTTCGTCGGTGAGCAGGATGCCCTTCGTCAGCCCCGCGAGGACCGCGGCGACCGCGACCCCGGCCAGGGTCAGCCGGATCGGGTCGACGCTGCGGCTGGGTCCGGCCGAGCCGATGAGGTAGACCGCGATGGTCGCCAGCAGCGCTCCGATGAACGCGAACCAGATATAGCCGCTGATCGAGGCGACGCCGAAGAAGCCGATGCCGACGGCCACCGCGAGCGAGGCTCCGGCGTTGACGCCGAGGATGCCGGGGTCGGCCAGGGGATTGCGGGTCAGTGCCTGCATGAGCCCGCCGGCCGAGCCGAGGGCTACGCCGACGAGGATGCCGAGCACCGTGCGCGGCAGGCGCAGTTCGAGGACGACGAGGTGGTCGTCGCTGTCGGTCGGGTCGACCAGGGCTCGCACCACCTCGGCGACGGCGATGTCGCGGGAGCCGATCGCCAGCGAGGCCACGATCATGGCGGCGAGGACGATGATCGAGGCGATGAGCCCGAGGACCCGTTTGCGCCGCAGTGCCGCACCCGGGGCCCGGGCGACGCCGTCGGCCCGCGGTGCGGAGTCCACGGCTGCGGTGGTCCCGGGCGCGGGCGCACCGGCGTGACGTGTCGCCGATTCGGTGGCGAGACCGCTCATGGCAGGGTTCCTTAGGTCAGACTAATGAAGGGAAGTCTCACCTAAGTTATCAGATCCTGCCGATGCGCTCCGAGACCTGGCGCTGGATCCGCGAGAGCATGCCGCTCATCCCTCGCAGCCGCAGCGGGCTCACCGCCTGCGTCAGCGACAGGCGCAGGGGCAGGTCCGCCGGGACCGAGAGCACCGCCTCGGCGGAGAGCCCGTCGAGGCCCTCGCGGAGGATCCCGGCGAAACCACGCGTCGTCGGCGCCTCCGGAGGCGCCGAGAAGTGGAGGTGGACGGTCGCCTGCGGGCCCTGCTCGGGGTCGTCGACCTCGGTGACGAGGAAGATCGGGGACTGGCACTCGGGAACGGGTTCGAGCAGCTCGGGATGCTCGGCGTAGCGTTCGGGCAATGCGGGCAGCTCCGAGGAGAACTCGAGCAGCAGCTCGAGCCTCTCGTCGGGTCCGGTCTCGGCGAAGTCCTCGACGATCTCCCGCAGGCTCTCGGGCAGATCGGTGTTCGTATCCGTGGTCATCAGCGTCCGGGCACCTCACCGGGTTCCGGTCCGGTCGCGATGGGCACACGCACGGCGTTGCCCCACTCCGTCCAGGAGCCGTCGTAGTTGCGCACGTGCTCGTATCCGAGCAGGTGCTGGAGGACGAACCAGGTGTGGCTCGAGCGCTCGCCGATCCGGCAGTAGGCGATGACCTCGTCAGCGGTGCCGAGCCCGGCCTGCTCCGCGTAGATCTCGCGCAACTCGGCGGCGGTCTTGAAGGTGCCGTCCTCGTTCGCGGCCTTCGCCCAGGGCACAGACTGCGCGCTGGGGATGTGGCCGCCGCGCAGGGCCCCCTCCTCCGGGTAGTCGGGCATGTGCGTGCGCTCGCCCGTGTACTCCTCGGGGCTGCGCACGTCGATGAGCGGGAACTGCCCGAGGTTGTCGCGGACGTCGGGGAGGAAGGCGCGCAGCGTCGAGTCGTCGCGGTCGACGATCGGGTAGTCGGTCCTCTCCCGCTGCGGCTTCTCGGTGGTCATCTCGCGGCCCTCGGCCTGCCATTTCGCCCGACCGCCGTCCATCAGCCGCAGGTCCTCGTGGCCGAAGAGGGAGAACACCCACAGGGCGTATGCGGCCCACCAGTTCGACTTGTCGCCGTAGAAGACGATCGTGTCATCGCGCGAGATCCCCTTCCTCGACAGCAGAGCCGCGAATCCCTCACCGTCGACGTAGTCGCGGGAGACGGGGTCGTTGAGCTCGGTGTGCCAGTCGATCTTCACCGCACCCGGGATGTGTCCGGTCTCGTAGAGGAGGACGTCCTCGTCGCTTTCGACGATGACGAGACCCGGGGTTCCCGCATGCTCGGCCACCCAGTCGGTGCTGACCAGTCGTTCGCCGTGGACGTACTCGGCGAACTTGGGCGTGGAATCGGTCGGGATCGCTGTGCTCACTCGCTCCTCCTCATCGGTGTTGGTGTCCTGTTCAGACCTGGTGTCTCAACATCACCGGTGTCCAGCATATTCCGCTTCCGGCGGCGATCGGATCCGGTCGTCATCATTGTCCGACTGCGATCAGTCGCGGCCGAGGAAGATCCGCAGGGCCGAGACGAACGTCTGCGGCGCCTCGGAGTGCACCCAATGGCCGGCGTCCTTGACGGTGAGCAGCGTCGTGCGGGGGAAGAGGGCGCGCATCGCGGGCAGGTCGTCCTTGGCGACGTAGTCCGACCGCTCCCCCGCCATCCACAGCACGGGATGGTCGAAGGGCTCGGCACCGATCTCCTCGGTGGTCGGGAACGATCCGATCACCGGCAGGCTGTCACGGAGCAGGTCGAGGTTGGGCTGCCAGGCGTAGCCCTCGGGCGTCGTGCGGAGGTTCTGCAGCAGGAAGCCGCGCACCCGGTCGGAGGGAATGGGCCCTCGCAGCGCCTCGTCGGCCTCGCCTCGGGATCCGATGGCGCCGAGGTCGAGCGCGGCGAGGCTGGACAGCAGGTGCTCGAATTCGCCAGAGGCCCTCCCGGAGGTCGGTGCGATGTCGACGACGACGAGGCGGTCGACGAGCTCGGGGTGGCGCAGCGCGAGCACCATCGCGACCTTCCCACCCAGGGAGTGCCCGACGAGGTGCACGGGCCGGTCGTCGGCGGCGGTCACCTCGGCGATGGTGGCGGCGACGGAGTCGGCGAGTTCGATGTAGTCGAAGGTGTCCGTCCACGCCGACTCGCCGTGGTTGGGCAGGTCGAGGAGCAGACTCGAGTACTCGGGTTCCAGGGACTTGGCGATCGAGGTGAAGTTCTTCCCCCGCCCGAAGAGGCCGTGGACGAACACGATCCTCGGTCCGGCCTCACCGATCTGTCTGGTGGCGATCTCACTCACGCCTCCCACCCTACCGGCTCAGCTCCTGGTCACGGCACGCTCCAGGCTCGCCAGTGACTCCTCGAGGAACTCGGGCCCGACGGCCGGGAAGCCACCGAAGAAGTCGCGGGTCTCCTGCGGGGTCGCCGACCAGTCGTAGGTCAATGTCACCTCGGTGCCGCCGTCGACCTCCTCGAGGTCGTAGCGCCAGCGCCAGCCGCCCGGGACCACGGTCCCGGTCTCGTCGGGCTGTCCCGGGTCCCACGCGATCGTCCGGTTCGGCGCGAAGGACGTCACCGTGTTGTGCATCCGGTAGTCGCCCGGGCCTTCGGCGTACATGTTCATCCCGAAGATCTGGCCGGCCCCGGTGATCGGCTCCGGGTCGATCGCGCTGCGCACCCAGTCCCCCGGTTCGGTCTCCCGGTGGCGGGAGGGATCGGCGAGGATCGCGAAGATCGCCGAGGCGGGGGCCGGGATCGTCCGGGACCGGGCGAACGTGTCGTCGGGGTAGTCGGTGTCGGACATCCGTGCATCCTTCGTTCGGGTCGTTGTCCACTCAGGTGGGCCGCAGCACATTTCACACTACATCTCCCATGCTTCGGCGACCAGGGGCCGGCGTCGGTACTCACGGGTAGTCTGGGCCCATGCAGTTCTTCGAATACGACACCCGGCTGGCCGGGTACGCCGTGATCGTCAACGAGGACCGGGAGATCCTCCTCAGCTGGTTCAACGGGGGCCACGACTCCTCCCACGCCCTGTGGACGCTTCCCGGCGGCGGTGTCGAGTTCGAGGAGGGCATCGAGGAGGCGACGATCAGGGAGGTCAAGGAGGAGACCGGGTTCGACGCCGAGCTCCTCCGACCGCTGACGACGCACACGTTCAACGGCACGAGCCGTCAGCCTCGGCGCGGGGAGGACGGCCCGCGGCCGTTCAAGGGAGTGCGCATCGTCTACGAGGCGCGGATCGTCGGCGGGGAGCTCGGCACCCTCGAGGTCGACGGCACGACCGACCGCGCCGAATGGCTGCCGATCTCCTCGCTGCCGCAGATCCGCCACGCCCAGATCATCGACATCGGCCTCGAGGCGTGGACCGCGGCACCGGCCTGGGACGGCTGAGGCGAGGACAGGGTCGGCCTGGCCGGTTCAGGTCGGCCTGGCCGGTTCGGGGCGGGCTGGTCGGTCCGGGGCGGCCTGGTCACCTCAGCGCGGTCGAGGCGAGCCCTGAGATCTCGTCGATCGCATAGGACGCGGAGAGGATCGAGTTGAGGGAGAAGGCCTTGCGCAGGGCGTCCTGCTCGTCGGTGAAGACGATGGCACGGCCGTCGGCGACCGCGGGAATCGACTCGAAGCCGGGTGAGGACGTCACCTCGGCGACGGGGATGTAGATGGGGAAGACGACGAGGAGGTCGGCGTCGAGCTGATCGAGGTTCTCCTCGGAGACGGGAGCCGTGAATCCCTCGGGCTGCAGCGCGGCGATCGTCTCCGACTGCTCGAATCCGAGCTTCTCCATGAACTGCACCCGCTCCGACTCTTCGACATAGGCTCCCCACCCCTCGGAGGTCTTGGCGGCCACGGTCACCGACCTCCCCTCGAACTCGGGGTGCTCGCTGCGGGCGGTCGCGAACTCCTCCTCGATCCTCTCCAACGCCTGCGCGCCCTCGTCCTCCCGGCCCAGCGCCTCGGCGATCATCGTCACCTGCTGCTCCATCGTCGTCAGGTAGCTGTCTCCGCCCTCGGGCACCCCGACCGTCGGCGCGATCTCGCTCAGCCGGTCATAGCGCTCCTGCTCGCCGGACGCCTTGACGTCGAGGATGAGGTCGGGTTCGAGAGCCGCGATCGCCTCGAAGTCGGGCTCCATGGTTCCGATGATCTCCGGCGCCTCGGTGTAGAGGTCCTCCGCCCAGGGGCCGACGCCCGTGCCGCCGAACTCCACCCAGTCGGAGGCGCCGACCGGTTCGACTCCGAGCGCCAGAGCCGTCTCTGCATCACCCCATCCGAGGGCGACGACCCGCTGCGGATCGGCGGGAACCTCGACGGGGCCGAACTTGGTGTCCACGGTGGCGCCGGTCGGGTTCTCCTCGGTGGAGCCGCCGGAGCAGCCGGAGAGGACAATGGCGAGTGCGAGCAGCGGAGCAAGCGTTCGGCGCATGAAGGGATCCTTCCTCGAAGTTAGGCGTGCCTATCTTAACCCAAGGATTCCGTTCTCCGACCGCGGTGCGCCGTTCGCTCGGTCAGCCCGCGGGCCGAACCTCGGCTGCGTCAAACCGCCGGACTTCGGCAGGAGTCAGTCCGCGGGCCGGACCTCGAGACCGGAGACGTCCATCTCCTCGAGACCGACGACGGCCGACCGGCGACCGGTGACGATCCGGTGCACCAGCCACAGCAGAGCGAATGCCGGCAGGCCGATGTACGCCGAGGCGACCTCGAGGATCTGCCCGTCCACGACGGCCTGGAGGTTCTGGCCGACGATGACGATGACGAGCATGATCAGCGCGATGATCGGGCCGACGGGGAACAGCGGCGCCCGGTAGGGCAGATCGGCCAGCCGCCCGCCCTGGGCGAGGTAGGCGCGGCGGAACCGGAAGTGGCACAGCGCGATGCCCGCCCAGACGATGAAGCCGGAGAGCCCGGAGACATTGATGAGCCAGGTGTAGGCGCCGCCGTCGCCCATCACCTCGGAGAGGAAGCCGAAGAGGCCGATGATCGCCGTCGCGAGCAGGGCCATGACGGGGACGCCGCGCTCGTTGAGGCGGGCGAACAGCCTCGGCGCGGTGCCCTCCTTGGCCATCGCGTAGAGCATGCGGGTCGACGCGTAGAGACCGGAGTTGCCCGCGGAGAGGATCGCGGTGAGGATGACCGCGTTCATGACGCTCGCGGCCACCGCGATGCCGGCCCGCTCGAAGACGAGGGTGAACGGTGAGGCGGTGATGTCCTCGTTGTCCGCCGCGGCGAGCAGGGAGGGGTCGGTGTAGGGCAGCAGGAAGCCGATGACGATGATCGCACCGATGTAGAAGAGCATGATGCGCCAGAACACGGTGCGGATCGCCTTGGGCATGTCCCGGCGGGGGTCGTTCGACTCCCCCGCGGTGACGCCGACGAGCTCGGTGCCCTGGAACGAGAACCCGGCGATCATGAATACGCTGATGATCGAGACCCAGCCGCCGGCGAACGGCGCCTCGCCCGTCGTCCAGTTGCTCAGCCCCGGGGACTCGCCGCCGATGATCCCTGCGATCATCAGCACGCCGAGGACGAGGAAGGCGAGCACGGCGGCGACCTTGATCGCGGCGAACCAGAACTCGCCCTCGCCGAAGGCCTTCGCGGAGAGGAAGTTGAGCCCGGTGAGCAGGGCGAGGAAGACCGCCGCCCAGACCCAGGAGGGGACGTCGGGCAGCCAGAACGACATGATGACACCGGCTGCGACGAGCTCGGCGGCCAGGGTGATCGCCCAGTTGAACCAATAGTTCCAGCCCATCGCGAAGCCGAATGAGGGGCTGACGTACTTCGTTCCGTACGTGTGGAAGGAACCGGCGACCGGCAGGTGCGTGGACAGCTCACCGAGCGACTGCATGACGAAGAGCACCATGATGCCGATCGCGGCATAGGCGAGCAGGGCACCGCCGGGTCCGGCCTGGGAGATCGTTCCACCGGAGCCGAGGAACAGCCCGGTGCCGATGGCCCCGCCGATCGCGATCATCTGGAGGTGACGCGCCCGCAGGCCGCGCTTGAGTTCCCGTTCGCCTGTCGCCGAGGTGGCTGTGTCGTTCATCGTGCATCCTTGGGTCATCGAGCGGCGTGTGTCTCCTGCGGACATCCTGGACATTCCTACCACACGCCGACCGCACGGGCCGGACTCGCAATCACCCTGTGAGCAGACTCACGCCGGCGTCGGCGTCGGGCGCCAGGGCTGAGGGCCCGGCAAGCTCGGGTTGTCGGCGCTGGCCGCAGCGGGAGTGTCCAGCAGCGCGATGATCGGCTTCAGTGCGACCTTGACGCTGAGGAGTCCGAGGAGCTTCTCCCGCAGGACGGCCAGGATCGTCGAATCGGAGAACATGAGCCCGGCGAGCTGCCGCGAGTTGTCCTGCGCGGACTCGACCCGGGGTCGCTGCCCTTGTTCATAGGCGCGCAGATCATCCGGCAGCGACCGCCGATCCGTCTCGGCCAGCCGTCGGCCCAATGCCCACGCCGATTCCATCGCCATCCCTGCCCCGATGCCCGCGGTGGGCAGGAAGCCGGCCGCGGCATCGCCGAGCAGCACGGTGCGCCCGGTCGCCCACCGCGAGGTCCGGGCGTCACGGAGGGGCCAGAAGAAGGGATCGTCCGCCTCGGCGACGGCGGTGAGGGCGGAATCGAGGCGCGGACTGAGGTTCTCCAGCTTCCCGCGCACCTCCGCGGCGAAGCGGCGCGGTCCCAGTGGCTGCCGAGAATCCGGGCAGCCGAGGAAGATCCCGATCCGGTCCTTGACGGGATAGGCGCCGAGGAAGAACCCGTCGCCCCAGAGCTCGCTGCCGTCGCGCGGATCGGCGTCGGCCGGCGCCCATGCGACCCATCCTCCCCACGCGGTGTCGACGGAACCGAGGGATCTGCCCCCGGGGACGAACCGACGGGTGCGGGAGTTCAGCCCGTCGGCGATGACGACGAGGTCGAACTCCTCCATGAGGCTCGTCGCCTCGGCGTCCGTCGGGTCCGGTTCGCTCGCCGCCGTCTCGAGCTCCACCGTGACGGTCTCGTCCTCGCTCAGATCGGTCACCGTGGTACCGAAGGCGATCGGGCAGTCGGCGGTGGCGAGCACGTCGATGAGAGCACCGCGGGCGATGCCCCGGTACTCGCCGTACGGGTCGAGCAGCCGCCCGAGGCGATCGCTGCGAATGACGTCCCCGGTCCGGGAGTGGAAGGTGTAGCGGTCGATCTCGACGCTGCGCTCCCGGTACTCGTCCCAGACCTCGAGCTCGGTGAACACGGGATCGACCATGGGCATGAGCGCGAGCATGTAGCCGGCATGGTTGTCATCGGTCATGCGGGCGAGGTCGGGCGAGCGCTCGATGAGGACCGGGTGCCTGCCCCGGGCACGCAGCAGCTGGGCCAGGGTGATTCCGGCGATGCCCCCGCCGACGATGAGGATGCGCACCTCGTCACCGGCCGCGGCTGCGTACTGCTCATCCACCGAACGCGGGATGATCATTGCCCCTCCAAGGTGTGGACCGGTTGGTCCACATCAGCGTATCACCACCCGCGCCGCCTGGACCAGCCGGTCCACGACGGAGTTCCGATTGCTAGGATGAGGTCGTGCCCACGACCCCCTTCTCACGGATGGCCGCACCGAAGCGGGAGGCTCTCATCGCCGCCGCCGCCGCGGAGTTCGCCGCGCATTCTTTCGCCGAGGCCTCCCTCAACCGCATCGTCACCTCCTGCCGGATGAGCAAGAGCTCCTTCTACCATGTCGTCGAGTCCAAGGAGGAGCTGCTCGGACTCGTCGTCACCGAGCTCATCGCCGAGGCACGGGCGGACTGGCCCCCTCCCGCGGTCGAGGACTTCGCCGGGGATTTCTGGGCGACGGCCGAACGGGTGTGGAGGGACGCCGTCGAGGTCTGGCCGCGCAGCACCGCCCTCAACCTGTTGTGGCGGATCTTCTCCGCCCACCGCGAGCACCCGGCGGTCGAGCAGGCGGGTGCCGTCGTCGACGCCTGGCTGACCGAGGTCCTCGAGATCGGCCGCCGCAGCGGTGCCGTCGATGCCGAGTGCCCACAGGAGCTGCAGGCCCTCGGCGTCCAGTCCCTGCTCAGGTCGTTCGACGAATGGTCTCTGCGCCAGGCGCAGGGACCGGGCGGAATCGACGCGGCATGGGACAGTGGCCTCGTCGCCGATCAGTTCCGGCTGCTCAGGCGTCTGATCGAGGCCTGACTCCGCCGGACCGCGTGCGACCGTGGTGAATCGGCAGAGCTGTAGGTCGTCTACTCGGGCCCGCCGTAGGCCGAGAGGAACATGTCGATCACTCCGTCGATGACCTGTTCGTCGATCGGTCGCGGTGTGAGCAGCCAACGATAGTAGAGGGTTCCGGCAAGCACCTCGGCGGCGATCGTCAGATCCGCATCGGGATCCAGTTCGCGGTTGCGCTGGGCCAGGAGAAGGCGATCCAGGGTCCGCCGCTCCACGGTCGCAAGGAATGTCTCGTGCAAGATCGTTCGCATCGCGGGGTCCGCCTGCGCCTCGGCGATGACAGCCCGGTAGATGGGCCCGATCGGCGGAGTCGACAATGCATGGCTGGACCGCAGGAACTGCTCACGAAGGTCCGTGCGGATGCTGCCCTCTGTGTGGTAGTCGAGATCGCTGATCCACACGTGGTTCAGTGCGTCCAGAAGCAGCTGGGTGATGGACGGCCAGCGCCGATAGATCGTGTGCTTCCCGACCTTCGCGCGTCGTGCGACCGCCTCGATGGTCAGACCACGGTACCCCTCCTCTGCCGCGATCTCGAGCGTGACCTCCAACAGCTGACGAGTCCGCTCCGCACCGCGTCGCCGCGGCTCTCGGGATGCTGCCGTCGGTGACGGCGAAGACGAATGCTTCGGGCTGACCATGACCACATAGTACCGACACACCCCGTGCCGTTGACAAATACCGTTCTCCGGCGCACACTCGACTGCAACGGCACTCTCCGTGCCGCTAACTGCCAGAAATCACCCGGATGAAAGGACCACCCGCAATCATGACCACCGACACGCGAACCGGACAGACGAGCGACACCGCAGACGTTTCGGGGCCCTTCACCGCCGAGGAACGCGCGGCGATGAAGGAGCGTGCGCGAGAGACACGCGCCGCGCGGAAGCGCCGGTCCGCAGCACAGAAGACCACCGAAGCCGAGCAGTCCGTGGTCGCCAAGATCGAGGAACTGGAGGGTCGCGATCGGGACATCGCACGGAGGATCCATGCGATCGTGACGAAGAGCGCCCCGCAGCTGACGTCGAAACTGTGGTACGGAATGCCCGCCTATGCACTCGACGGCACTATCGTGTGCTTCTTCCAGCCTGCCGCGAAGTTCAAGGCGCGCTACGCGACGCTCGGCTTCAGCGACGGGGCACGGCTCGACGACGGTGCGATGTGGCCGGCGAGTTTCGCCATCCTCGAGATCACCGAGGACGTCGAGAGGCAGATCGAAGCGCTCCTCCGGCGTGCAGTCGGCTGAGCGAGTGCCAATCACTCCGATGACCACATCAGAAGGGACAACAGCATGAAGACCATGACCTGCCGACAGCTCGGCGGCGTGTGCGACGCGGACATCCGTGGTGAGTCAGCCGACGAGATGATCAAGGCACAGGACCGGCACCTGCGCGAGGCCGTCCGCCAAGGCGACACCGCTCACCTGCCCGCCCACGAGCAGATGAAGAACCGCTGGCGGCATCCGCTGAAGGCGATGGGCTGGTACCGCGAGACCAAGAAGGCGTTCGCCGCGCTCCAGTGATCACGCCGACGTCGGAGGCGGGCGCCAGGGCTGGTGGCCCGGCATGTTCGCGACCGAGAAGTGCAGAGGGGCGCCAGAAGTGGCGCGCGTCTGCACTTCTCGGTAGCGGCCCCAAGTGGCCTCAGCGCTGCGGCTCGGATGACGGGCGGACAACTCCGGCCGGCGGCGGCACGGGCAGTCCCCGGACGAGGTGCGGGCCCAGATCGGCGATGGTCGCGGCTCCCATCAGGCCCATCGCCGTGCGGATCTCCGCGGAGAGGAGCTCGATGACGCGCTCGACGCCGCGCCGGCCGCCGGCCATGAGTCCGTAGAGGTAGGCGCGGCCGATGAGAACGAAGTCGGCACCGGCGCAGAGAGCGGTGACCACATCGGTGCCGGACATGATCCCGGAGTCGAGGATGATCTCCATGTCCTCGCCGACGGCCTCCCGGACCTCGGACAGCGCGGTCAGCGAGGGCGGAGCCTGGTCGAGCTGCCGTCCGCCATGGTTCGACACGATGAGGCCGTCGGCACCGAGGGATGCGGATTGTCGGGCATCCTCGGCGGTGAGGACGCCCTTGACGAAGAGCCGCCCCGACCACTGCTCGCGGATCCAGCGCAGGTCGTCGAAGCCCAGCGTCGGATCGAACATCGAGGCCGTGAGCTCGGCCAGGGTCGTCGAGGTGGTCGACAGGCTCGCGTACTTCGGTGGATCGGTGGTGAGGAAGTTGAACCACCAGCCGGGCCGGTAGGAGGCATCGAGGATCGTGCTCAGGGTGAGCCGGGGAGGGATCGCCAGACCGTTGCGGGCGTCGCGCAGTCGCAGTCCCGTGATCGGGGTGTCGACGGTGACGAGCAGGGTGTCGTAGCCCGCCGCCTCGGCGCGCCGGAGGAGGTCGAGGCTGCGCTCGCGATCCTTCCACAGGTAGAGCTGGAACCACCGGGTGGAATCCGGTGCCGCCTGAGCGACTTCCTCGAGGGACCGGGTGCCCATCGTCGACAGGGTGAAGGGGATCCGGGCCCGCGTCGCCGCGCGCACACCGCCGATCTCGCCCTCGGCGTGCATGAGCCGGGTGTAGCCGGTCGGCGCGATGCCAAAGGGAAGCGCTGCCCGGCTGCCCGCGATCGTCGTCGAGGTGTCGACCGAGTCGACGCCATGGAGGATGCGCGGGAGCAGCTCCACCTCGGCGAAGACCTCCCGATTCCTGCGCAGGGTTCGCTCGGCGAGCGCTCCCCCGTCGACGTAGTCGAACGGGGCCGCCGGAGTGACGCGCTTCGCGATGCGGCGCAGGTCCCAGACATCTGCGGCGGACTCGAGGCGGGCCGCGACCCGGTCGAGACGAGGTGGGACGAACGTCATCAGGGGTCGGAGTTCCGACCAGTCGGGCAGGCGCCTCTTCATCGGTTCGCTCTCCTTCGCTTCGTCGCGGACATCTGCGGCAAGTCTAACGACGCCCGCGACGGCTGACTCGCCTGGCGCTCACTTGAGGAGGCGGTCCAGGCGCCGGTCGTTCAGCCGCTTCCCCCCGGTCTGGCATCCGGGGCAGTACTGGAAGGAGCGGTCGGAGAACACCACCTCGGCGATCGTCGCCTGGCACACCGGGCACGGAGTGCCGGCCTTCCCGTGGACCGCGGACAGCCTCTTCTCCGCGGCCTTGATCTTCCCGGGCGGCAGGCCGCTCAGCTCCGCGGTCGCCCGGTCGAGCACTGTGCGCATCGCCGCGTGGAGGGCGCGGGGATCTGAGATCCTCGCCGAGGTGGCGAACGGCGAGAGCTTCGCGGTGTGGAGGATCTCATCCGACCAGCGGTTGCCGATCCCGGCGATGAGCGACTGATCGCGCAGGAGGGTCTTGATCCGTGCGGGGCTGCCGGCGAGGATCCTGGTGAACTCGTCCTCGTTCACCTCGGACACATCCGTGCCCAGCTGAGCGATCCGCTCCACCTCGTCGGGCCGGGAGACCAGATGGATCGCAAGGCTCTTCTTCGTCCCCTGCTCCGTGAGGTCGAAGCCCGCCCCCGATTCCAGGGCGATGCGCAGTGCGAGCGGCCCCTTGCCCATCCGGACCGGACCGCGGGTGGCTTCGGCGTACCAGCGCAGCCAGCCCATCAGCGCGAAATGGACGATGAGGTGGCCATCGCCGACCGCGATGTCGAGGAACTTGCCCACCCGTGAGATCGCGGTGACATGCTGTCCGAGCAGGGAGTCCAACGGCCGGCGCGCCGACTTCAGGGCACTGATCTCGCCGAGGTGCGCCTCGGCGATCGTGTCCCCGACGAGGCTCCCGCGCAGGAAGTCCGCCAGGGCATCGAGTTCGGGTTGTTCGGGCACGGTCTGTCCAATCGTCGTCGGAATCGAGTCGGTCGAATGGGTCAGGAGGTGCGCACGATCTCCCCGGCCCGCAGTTGGACGAGAGTGAGGTCGAGCAGCGGGGTCGCGACGCCGAGGTCGGCCGCCGTCACCTGCAGGTGCCCGAGGATGTGCTCGATCTCGCTCGGGACGCCGGCGGTGACGTCGCGGTAGAGGGATGAGGTGAAGGACGATCCTGGTTCGGTGAGAATCGACATGGTCTGGTCATGGGCCTTCGCCCCGACCGGATGGCCCGCGACCGTGGCGACGGCCTCGAGTTCGTCGATGACGGTGCGCACGTGTGGTTCGCCACCGGCGGCGATGATCGGGCCGACGGGCGCCCGGAACAGGCAGGTGACGACTCCTGCGGTCGCGATGAAGATCCACTTCTCCCACAGGGCGTCGACGATGGAGTCGAGGACCTGCAGCCGGTATCCCGGCACGTCGAGTGCCGTGCGGACCTCGGTGGAGACCTCTCCCCCGCCGAGGTGCCCGATCGTCATCACCGCCATGTCCGTCATCTGCACGACCGAATCGTCGCGGACGGTCGCGACGATCTTGACGAGGCCGCCGAGCACCTGCCCGGGGAACTCGGCCTCCAACCGGTCGATGTGGGCCATGCCGTTGAGGAACGGGAGGATGAGGGTCTGCGCGCCGACCGCGGGCCGAACGTCGGCGATGACCGTCTCGAGCGCGGTGGCCTTGACCGCGACGATGACGAGGTCGAAGGCCCGCCGGTCCTCGTCGAGGTCGGCGAGTTCGGCGGCCGTGAGCACCTGCACCTGGTTCGTCCGGTCGGTCTCGGGGGCGATGAACCGCAGTCCGTTCGACCGAAGTCGCTGTGCCCGGGCGGGTCGGACGAGGAAGGTCACGTCCCGTCCGGCCTCGACCAGCCGGGTTCCGAACGCGCCGCCGGTGGCCCCGGCTCCGGCGATGAGGATCCTCACCGCGCCTCCTCGGGCTCGGTCCCGGGTTCGGTCCTGAACTCGAGTTCGGCCTTGAGCGCGGCGGCGGCCGCGGCCGGGTCGTCGGCCTCGGTGACGGCGCGGACGACGACGGCACGGCTCGCTCCTGCCCGGACCACCTCGGCGAGGCGGGAGCCGGCGTCGATGCCGCCGATCGCGAACCAGGGCTTGACCGCTGTGCCGGCCATCTCCCGCAGGGGGTCGAGGCCGATCGCGGGTCGTCCCGGCTTCGTCGGCGTCTCCCACACGGGACCTGCGCACCAGTAGTCGATCTCCGGGTCCGCCTCGGCGGCCCTGGCCTGCTCGACCGAGTGCGTCGAGCGTCCGAGGATGACATCGGGGCCGAGCACGGCTCGGGCCTGGGCGCTCGTCAGGTCGCCCTGGCCGACATGGAAGACATCGGCGCCGACGAGGAGGGCGACATCGGCGCGGTCGTTGACCGAGAACAGCTTCCCGTGCCGGTGGGCCGTCTCGCTGAGGATCTCGAGCGCCTCGATCTCGGCGCGCGCCTCGAGGCCCTTGTCGCGCAGCTGGATGATGTCGACGCCGCCGGAGTAGGCCGCGTCGAGGAACTCGGCGAGGTCTCCCTGCTCACGGCGGGCGTCGGTGCAGACGTAGAGCCGGGCGGCGGCGAGCTGCGCGAGTCGCTCGGCCCTGAGCTCGGAACCGACGGCGTCGTCCGCGACGCCGAATCCGTCTCGCACTGCGGTGTGTGCTTTCCAATCCGTGACCATTCTCCTAGAGTAGAGGAGTTCGCGGGAGCCTTGGGAAGCAGGGCTGAGAGGGCGCAGGAGCCGACCGCCAGACCTGATGCGGATCATGCCGCCGGAGGGAGATCACATGGACGTCATCGTCGTCGGGGCCGGGATCATCGGCCTGTCGACCGCCTGGACACTGCAGCGGCGTGGAGCATCGGTCACCGTCGTCGATCCCGCCCCGGGCACGGGCGCGACCCACGCGGCCGCCGGCATGCTCGCCCCCGCCGCCGAGGTGGTGTGGGGCCAGTCTCCCCTCTACCCGCTCATGCGCGCCGCGGCCGACCTCTATCCGGAGTTCGCCGCCGACCTCACCGCCGCCTCGGGGCTCGACCTCGGTCATTCGGATGCCGAGACCCTCGTGTGCGCCGCCGATCGCGCCGATCTCACGGCGCTGCGCGAACTCGTCACGGCCCAGTCCGGCGCCGGGTTCGACGTCGCTCTCCTGCCCGGTTCGCGTGCGCGCGACCTCGAACCCGCCCTGTCGCCCGGCGTCTGCGGAGCCGTGCGCATTCCCGGAGATCATTCGATCGACCCCAGGCGGGTCGTCACCGCCCTGCGTCGCGTCCTCGGCACTCACCCGATCGCGGCATCGGCCCGGGGACTGCGGCTGACCGGGGACCGGGTGACAGGCGTCGAGCTCGACGACGGCCGGACACTGTTCGCCGAGAGGGTCGTCATCGCCGCGGGAGCGGACTGCAGGACCATCGAGGGCGTCCCCTCACTGCCGCTGAGGGAGGTCTTCGGCGAGGTGATCCGGCTGCGGGCACCGGAGCAGCTCGCACCGCTGCTCACCCGCACCATCCGCGGACTCGTCCTCGGCCGGCCCGTGTACGTCGTGCCGCGTCCCGACGGCGAACTCGTCCTCGGTGCGACATCGCGGGAGGACGGACGCCCCGGGATGAGCGCCGGCGGGATCCACCAGCTGCTGCGCGACGCGGAACGACTCGTGCCCGGGATCCTCGATTGCGAGATCACCGACATCACCACTCGCGCCCGCCCCGGGTCCCCCGACGACCTGCCGATCATCGGGAGCGTCGGCAAGGGCTGCATCGTGTCCACGGGCTACTTCCGCCACGGCATCCTCCTGGCGCCCCTCGGCGCGAGGCTGACGGCCGACCTCGTGCTCGGCGAGTCCTCCGACTGGGCGCCGCCGGGCACCCTCGAGTCGGTCTCCCCGCGGCGGTTCGCCCAGGCCCGGCCGCGCCCGTCCGCCCTGCACTCCGCCTCGTCGCCGGCGCTGGCGCCGGCCGTGGTGACCTCAGCTCCGTCCCCATCCCGCTCCGAGAACCCCACAGGGAGTCAGCCATGACCGCACCGATCACCATCACCCTCAACGGCGAGCACCGCAAGCTTGCGACCGCCACCACCGCCCTCGACCTCGTCTCCACCCTGACGGACAAGGAGCTCGGCCGCGACGGCACCCCGGTCGACGGCTCCCGGCTCGGCATCGCCGTGGCCATCGACGGCGAGGTCGTCCGCCGCGGCCGCTGGTCCGAGTCCGTTCTCGCCGACGGCGCCACCGTCGACGTCGTCACCGCCGTGCAGGGAGGCTGAGATGTCCTGGACCATCGACGAGGTCACCGTCGACTCGCACCTCATCATGGGCACCGGCGGGGCGAGCTCGCTGAGCATCCTCGAGAACGCCCTCGTCGCCTCGGCGACCTCGCTGACGACCGTCGCGATGCGCCGCTTCGACGCCGGCGCCGGGGACTCGGTGTTCGCCCTCCTCGAACGCCTCGGCATCCGCATCCTGCCGAACACCGCCGGGTGCTACACCGCCCGCGACGCCGTCCTCACCGCGCATCTGGGCCGCGAGGCCCTCGAGACGAACTGGGTCAAACTCGAGGTCATCGCCGACGAGGACACTCTCCTGCCCGATCCCATCGAGCTCTTCCGCGCCGCCGAGGAGCTCGTCCTCGACGGGTTCACCGTCTTCGCCTACACGAACGACGACCCCGCGTTGGCCAAGCGGCTCGAGGACGCCGGGGTCGCCGCCGTCATGCCCGCCGGCGCCCCGATCGGCAGCGGGCTGGGCATCCTCAATCCGCACAACATCGAGACGATCGTCTCCCGCGCACAGGTGCCCGTCATCCTCGACGCCGGAGTCGGCACCGCCTCCGATGCCGCTCTCGCGATGGAGCTCGGATGCACCGCCGTCCTCCTCGCCAGCGCCGTGACCCGGGCGCACGATGCCGAGGCGATGGCCCGGGCGATGGCGCTGGCCGTCGAATCGGGGCACCTGGCCCGGCAGGCGGGGCGGATCCCGAAGCGTCCTCTCGCCCTCGCCTCATCGCCCTTCGACGGGATGCTCGACCCGGTGCCCGCCGGCGACTACGCGCGGAAGGCCGACCGATGAGCGGCGTCAACCCGGGTCCCCTCGTCGAGCCCGTCGCGGCGCTCAGCCGCCGTGAGCTCGAGCGCTATTCGCGGCACCTGAGCCTGCCCGCCGTCGGCCTCGAGGGTCAGCGGCGGCTGCGCGCGGCCTCGGTGCTCGTCATCGGCGCCGGCGGGCTCGGCGCGCCCGTGCTCCAGTACCTCGCGGCGGCCGGGCTGGGCGCGGTGACGATCATCGACGACGACGTGGTCGAGGCCTCGAACCTCCAGCGTCAGGTCCTCCACCGCGACGCCGACATCGGCCGACCCAAGGTCGATTCGGCCCGGGACGCCCTGCTCAGGCTCGACCCGGAGCTGACCGTGCGCACGATCGCGGACCGACTGAGCCCGGACAACGCCCTCGACCTCGTCGCCGCCCACGACCTCGTCCTCGACGGCGCCGACAACTTCGCCACCCGGTACCTGTCCAACGACGCCGCCGAACTCACCGGCACCCCGCTCGTCTGGGGCACGATCTTCCGGTTCTCCGGCCAGGTGAGCACCTTCGTCCCCGGACACGGACCGATGCTGCGCGACCTGTTCCCCGACATCCCCGACGCGAACTCGGTGCCGAGCTGCGCCGAGGGCGGCGTCCTCGGCGTCCTCTGCGGAACGGTCGGCTCCGCCATGGCGACCGAGGCCATCAAGCTCATCTGCGGGATCGGGACCCCGCTCATCGGTCGGCTGCTCCGCTACGACGCCCTCGAGGCCGAGTATTCGACCCTGCGCTTCTCCCCCGACCCCGACCGGGACCCGGTCACGGACCTCGCCGAGGTGAGCGCCGCGTGCTCCGCGAGGACCGGAACGGCCTCCGCGGGCGGTGGGATCGGAGCGGGCCCCGCGGCCGCGGCAGATGCCCGCGGTGCCGGCGCCGAACGGTGCGGCGAGATCGACGTCGCGGCTCTGGTCGCGGCGGATCCGCGGCCGGTGCTCGTCGACGTCCGGGCCGACTGGGAGCGCGAGCTCGCCGTCATCCCCGGCTCGGTCCATGTGCCCCTCGAGACGGTGCTCGCCCGCGGCTGGCCGGCCCTCGCCGGGGCGGCCGGGTCGGGCGCATCGACCACGGCGTCGGAGACGGAGGCGCCCGCCGCGATCGTCATCCACTGCAAGTCCGGTGTCCGCTCCGCCCGGGCGGTCGAGGCGCTCTCGGCGAGCGCTCCGGCAGGGGTCTCCCTGCGCTCGCTGCGCGGGGGAATCGACGCCTGGATCGCCGCGGGCGAGCCCGGCGTGGCAGGACCGACCGCAGCTGAGCCGGCCACGGGAGGGCTCGAGCCCGGCGTGGGAGAGTCCGGGCCGTCTGCGGCTGCCTCGAGAGCGGAGCTCGATCACCTGGCGCGCTGACTCAGCCTTCGGTTGAGGCCCGCGTTCCCGGCCGCCATCACCCGTCCGTGGGTCAGGCCGGCCAGAGGCCGGAGCAGACGGATGAGGCGTCGTCGCGTCGTCACGCACCAGACGATCGACACCGTCGTCACCGGCCCGTCCGCGCTCAGGCTCCACTGACCCACGCCGGTGAGGTCACCGTCCGCGGTCACCGTCATCCCGCGACCGGGCTGCTCGACCTGCACCTCCAGGCCGAAGCGCAGACCGATGCCGGCCAGGCTCCTCACGTCGAGCCGGGCACGGCTTCCGGGACCGAGGCCGGGATCGGACGGGGTCCGCGGATCGAGGAGGCACGCCGAGGCGATTCCCGGCCACCACTGCGGCCAGGAGTCGATGTCGACGAGTGTCTCCCAGACCGCGGCGGGATCGGCGTTCGCCCTCCACACGGATTCGAAATGGAACGGAGCGGACTCCCGCGCCTCCCGGTCGTGCCCGCCCAGCCCGTCGCTCCCCTGCCGGAAGTGCCGTGTCCGCACGTCGCTCCCGCGCCTCATCGCCCTCCTCCACCCGCTCGTCGCCCTCGGTCCCCAGTCTCCTGACCGAGCCCCCATGCGTCAACGAATCGGCCACCGCCTCGGCGGTAGTGTGAGGGGGTGAGCGCAGACGATTACATCAGCACCCGCAGGCCCTCGCCGCTGGGAGGCCGGAAGCCGACGAAGGCGGATCTCGCCCGGTTCGCCGTCGACGATCCCGACGCCATCGATGACGTCCTCCCCATTGACGGGGCCCGGCTGAAGCTGCTCATCGTGGGGATCAATCCCGGGCTGTGGACCGTGGCGGTCAACGCGCCCTTCGCCCGTCCGGGCAACCGCTTCTGGCCCTCCCTCCACCGCGCGGGCCTCACCGACACCGAGGTCGACGCCTCGCGCGGGCTCGATCCCTCCGACGAGGCCGCGCTCCTCGAGCGCGGGATCGGGATCACCAACATCGTCGGCCGCGCCACCGCCCGAGCCGATGAGCTGACCCGGCAGGAGCTGCGCGACGGGTCGGCCCGGCTCACCGAGAGGGTGCGAGAACTGCGGCCCCGGTGCGTCGCGATCGCCGGGATCACGGCCTACCGCATCGGGTTCTCCCAGCCCAGGGCCCGCCTCGGCGAGCAGGACACCGACCTCATCCCCGACTGGCCTGCCGAGGTCGCTCTCCACGTGGTGCCCCAGCCGAGTGGGCTCAACGCCCACCACACGGTCGACTCCCTCGCCGGGATCTGGCGGGAGCTGTGGGCCGACATCGAGGATCGCCCGGTGACGTCCAGGCGGCCGGCGAGCGAATAAAGTGTGGACATGAGCATTCTCGTCATCGGCGAAGCCCTCATCGACATCGTCGCCGAGGCCGACGGCACCGAGCACCCCACCCCCGGCGGCGCACCGTTGAACATCGCCATCGGCCTCGGGCGCCTCGGCCTCGAGGTCGCCCTCCTCACCGATCTGGGCGACGACGAGCACGGGGAGCTCCTCCTCGACCACCTCCGCTCGTCCCACGTCGAGGTCCACGCCCGCCGGGCCGGTCGGACGGCAACGGCGCGAGCGGTCCTCTCCGCCGACGGGTCCGCCGACTACCGGTTCGACCTGCGCTGGGACCCCGAGCCCGAGGACCTCGCCGAGCGTCCGTGGTCGGGCGTCCACATCGGGTCGATCGCGGCGTTCGTCTCCCCCGGCGCCGAGGTGGTCGATGCGGTCCTCGATCGCATCGACCCGGACACGACGTTCACGAGCTTCGACCCCAACATCCGCCCGTCGATCATCGGCGCCCACGCCGAGGCACTCGCCCGGTTCGAGGAACTCGCGGCGCGGGTGGATGTCGTCAAGCTCAGCGACGTCGACGCCGACTGGCTCTACCCCGGGCTCGACCCCGACGACCAGGTCAGCAGGGTCCTCGGCCTCGGCGCGGACTGTGTGGCCATGACCTGCGGTGCCGCCGGATCGATCGTCGCGACCGCCGCACGGCGCTGCCGCGTCGATGCCGACCGGGTCACCGTCAGGGACACGATCGGCGCCGGCGACGCCTTCATGACCTCCCTCATCCGCGATCTCCACCCGAGGCTCGGGGCCATCCGCGGCCTCGAGGTCGACGACCTGCGCCGCCTGGGCCGCAACGCCGCGCGGATCTCCGGGATCACGGTCAGCCGCGACGGCGCAGACCTGCCCTGGGCTCACGAGCTCGAGGAGAACGGCACCCTCTCGGCGGAACCGGTCACTGCGCGTCAGCTGTCGACGTGGGTGCGGCAGCGGGCGACGTAGGACTCCAGTCCCCCGACATGGCTCGGGTCGATCTCCGTGGCCCCCATGCCGGTGTCGGCGAGGCGCCGGTGGAAGACCGCATCGCGCCCGCAGATCGTACACACCGCGGTGAGCTTGAGGACATCCTCGGCGAGCGCCATGAAGGTCGGCAGCGGTTCGAAGGGACGACCGTCGAAGGTCACGCACAGGCCCTCGACGATGACGGTGGCGCCCGCGGCCACGAGGTCGGTGACCACGGGAACGAGGGCGGGTCCGAAGAACTGGGCCTCGTCGATGGCGATGAGGGCGAAGTCGTCCCGGCGGACCACCTCGGCGAGCGCGTCGACATCGCCGACGGCGACGGCCGGGATCCTCACTCCGATGTGCGAGGTGATCGAGGAGCTGCCGGCGCGGGTGTCGAGGGAATGGCTGATCACCGCGACCTTCACCCCAGCGATCTCGGCCCGGCGGACCCGCCGCATGAGCTCCTCGGACTTCCCGGAGAACATGGGTCCGGTGATGACTTCGAGTCGGCCGCCGCGGGCCGTCGTCGGATGAGTGGTCATGGCACCACAGCGTACGCTGGGACCATGAGCACGGTGCACGTCATCCACGACAATCCCGACTGGCTCCCGCCCTTCCGCACGGCCTTCGCCGAGGAGGGCGTGGACCTCGAGGAATGGCTGCTGGGGTCGGGGTCCTTCGACCTTGGCGCGGAGCCGCCGGAGGGAGTGTTCTGGTCGCGGCTGTCCGCGTCGTCGCACACCCGCACCTCGGAGCATGTCAAGGACTTCGGCCGAGCCGTCCTCACCTGGCTCGAATCGCATGGGCGCACCGTCGTCAACGGCCGCTCGGTCCTCGAGCTCGAGATGTCGAAGATCGCCCAGTACGCGGCGCTCGGCCGCAGCGGCATCGCCGTCCCCCGCACCGCGGCCGTGTTCGGCACCGACGACCTGCTCGCCCGGTCCCGCGCGTTCGCGCCGCCATTCATCAGCAAGCACAA
Organism: Brevibacterium sanguinis; assembly: GCF_003315415.1. GTDB lineage: Bacteria > Actinomycetota > Actinomycetes > Actinomycetales > Brevibacteriaceae > Brevibacterium > Brevibacterium celere_A. Next base: position 176,141 of record NZ_QNSB01000003.1, on the reverse strand, counting down.
TCAGGGCGGCAAGGGGCTGGGCGTGCGACGGTTCGACGATCACGACTCCTTCGCCGAGTACGTGGCGTCTGCGGACTTCGATTCTCCGGTCGACGGCATCACCCTGCTCCAGGAGTTCGTCGCCTCGGCCGGGGGATTCATCACCCGGGCCGAGTTCGTCGGCGGTGAGTTCGTCTACGCCGTGCGCGTCGACACCACCTCGGGCGGATTCGAGCTCTGCCCCGCCGACGCCTGTGCGGTGCCGGGGGCGCCACCGCTGTTCAGCCTGCGGGAGGACGCCGGCTCCCTGCCGATCATCGCGGCGTACTCCGAGTTCCTGGGGAGCAACGGGATCGGCATCGCCGGCATCGAGTTCATCGAGACCGCCGACGGTTCCATCCTCACCTACGACGTCAACACGAACACGAACTACAACCCCGAGGTCGAGGCCGAAGCCCCCAGGTCCGGCCCGCGGGAGATCGCGCGGTACCTGGGGGCGCTGGCCTCCTGAAGCCGGTTGCTCCTGGGGCCGGGTCAGTCGTCGACGGTGACCTTCTTCGAGTCGACGTCGACGGCGATCTCGAGTTCTCGGCCCTGGTCGTCGAAGTCGAACTGGTACTCGGTGCGCTTGTTGTCGTGTTCGAGCTTCCAGCCCTCGAGCCGGCCCGAGCCCTTCTTCTTCGCGAGTTCGAGCGCTTCGTCGTAGGTCATCGGCTTCTCGAGGTCGATCGGGGTCACGGGATCATCAGTGTCGTCCTTCTCGGTGCTGCGCACTTCTCCCGACTCCGCGTCCACCTCGACGTCGTTCTCGGTGCTGCCGTCCTGGACCTTGACCTCGTACTGCCAGATCTTCTCGCGTTCGTTGAAGTCGAGTTCGATGGACGTCACCGTGCCCTTGCCCACCTCTGTCTGGGCGGCGGTGATCGCGTCCTGAGGAGCCACGGACGGAGACTCCTTGCTGAGGTCGGCGTCGGGGCCGAGCCCCGAGGCGGCAGTCCCGGTGCCGCCCGAGGACTCGGTGGACGCCGTCGACTCACCCCCGGTCGTCTCGTTCGAGGTCTCCGCGGGGGCCGCCGGGGAGGACTCCGACGACGTGGATCCGGAGCCTCCACCGCACCCGGTCAGGGACATCGAAAGGACAATCGCGCCTGCTGCTGCCGTCTGGGTCGCTCTGTTGATATCCATGGCCCCCACCGTAGCGACCCACCGAGGCATCCGACAGGCTCATAAGAGAATTCTCATTGCCTCACGCTGCCGTCCGTCGTCGGGGATGACCTCAGTCGAGGCAGAACTCGTTTCCCTCCGGATCGCACATGACGATGAATCCGGTCTCCAGGGGCGGGCTGGGTTCGACCCGATGGATCCTGCTCGCACCGAGGTCGAGGAGTCGGGTGCACTCGGCTTCGAGCGCGTCCATCCGCTCCGCCCCCTCGAGTCCGGGTGCCGCGCGCACGTCGAGGTGGACACGGTTCTTCACCGTCTTCTCCTCGGGGACGATCTGGAAGAACACGCGCGGACCTCGCCCCTTCGGATCCTCGATCGCCGCTCTCACCTCGGAGGGATCGAGGTCGATCCCGAGTCCGGCGATGAAGGCGGACCATGCCGCGAAGGGGTCTGCGCCCTCCTCCAGCGTCATTCCCGGCGGCCCGGGAATGACGTAGTCGAGGACTTCGGCCCAGAAGCGGGCCAACCGGACGGGATCGTGGCAGTCGAAGGTGATCTGCACTGCTCGGGTCATGAACGTCTCCTCATCGAGATGGTCATCGTCCCCTCGTCTTCGAGAGGTCGGATTCACACGATAGTGGATCGGAATCCTCGATGCTTCAAGTTCCCATCCTCACCCAGTTCCCACAGGCCTGGGTCGAACCGCGACGCACGCCCTGGCACCAGAGGAACGGTTCGGCCGGGGGCTCTCCGGTCTCGTCCGTCTCCGCCGAGCGCTGGAAGTGGAGGACCAGCGGTCGCGGGCCGAGATGATAGGCGTTGCGGAAGATCTCGCAGTCGCAGCAGCACGCGCCGACGCGCGCGAGGTTCCTCAGCAGCGCCGTCGCACGCGGCGCAGTGCGGTCCCGGAAGCTGAGCGCGAACCGGTGCGTGCCGTCGCATCCGAACTCGGTCAGCTGTCGATAGGTGTAGCACAGCAGGCACTCCCCCTCGTACGGGGTCATGATCCTCGAGGCGGCTTCCTCGACGATCGCCATGGCTTCGGATTCGATGAGCTTCCTGTCCATGTCGACACTGTTCCAGACGCCACGGACATGGATCCTGCCGGCGCACGCGGATCCCGTCGTGCGGCACCGCGTCGCCCTCCCGCGGCGATCCCTCCTGGATTACCATGAGCCGGTATGACGGTCTTCGGGTACCATGCCTCCCACGAGCAGATCGCACCGAGCATTCTGCTCGCGGCAGTCCAGCGGGCGGAGCAGATCGGGTTCGATGCGGCCATGTGCTCGGACCATCTGGCTCCGTGGGGCCTGCGGCAGGGCGAGTCCGGCTTCGCCTGGAGCTGGCTCGGCGCGGCCCTGGCCACGACATCCTTTCCGATCGGCGTCGTCACGGCTCCCGGTCAGCGCTACCACCCCGTGATCATCGCCCAGGCCGTTGCCACCCTCGCCGAGATGTTCCCCGGTCGATTCTGGGCCGCCTACGGCAGCGGGGAGGCCGTCAACGAACACGTGACCGGCGACGAGTGGCCCGACAAGGAGTCGCGCATGCAGAGGCTGGAGGAATCCGTCTCCGCCGTCGCGCGGCTGCTGCGCGGTGAGCGGGTCAGCCTCGAGGGAGCGGTGCGCATCCACGATGCGCGGATCTGGAGTCTGCCGGAGCGCACGCCCCCTGTCATCGCGGCGGCGACGAGCGGACCGACCGCGCGGTGGGCGGCGGGCTGGGCCGAGGGCCTCATCACCGTCGGCGCCGATCAGGAGACCACCTCGCAGGTACTCTCCGCTTACCGGGAGCGCGACGGAGTCGGCGAGGCGATGCTCCAGATCCATGTCAGCCTCGGCGACACCGTGGAGGAGGCACTCGCGACCGCGAAGGACCAATGGCGCCAGGCGGCGGTGCCGGCGGGACTGATGTGGGACCTCCAGCAACCGGAGGACTTCGACGCCCGTGCCGAACCGGACGACGAGGTGATCCGCTCCGCGGTCGCCGTCGCATCGACGCCCGAGGAGCTCGCTGAGAGCATCGCCGCGGCCGCAATCGGCTTCGACCACGTCTACATCCACGACGTCGGTGAGGATCAGCGCAGGTTCCTCGACCAGGCACCCGCTCTCCTCCGGCGACTCAGGGAGGGAACATGAGACCAGCGGACCGAGCCGACCTGTGGTGGCGCGCTGCGGTCATCTACTGCCTCGACATCGAGAAGTTCCAGGACTCCGACGGCGACGGAGTCGGTGACATCGACGGGCTCATCGAGCGCATCGAGTACCTCGCCGGACTCGGCGTCAGCTGCCTGTGGCTCATGCCGTTCCAGTCGACGGCGAACCGTGATGACGGCTACGACATCACTGACTACTACGGCGTCGACTCCCGCCTCGGCGATCTCGGTCGCTTCGTCGAGCTCATCCGGGTCGCCCACGATCGCGGCATGAGGATCATCATCGATCTCGTGATCAACCACACCTCGGATCAGCACCCCTGGTTCGTCTCGGCGAGGAGCGACCGCGATTCACCTTACCGCGACTTCTACGTGTGGCGGGATGCGCCTCCGGAGGACCAGGGCGAGAACGTGTTCCCCGACACCGAGGAGGGGATCTGGACGAAGGACGACGCCACCGGCCAGTACTACCTCCACCACTTCTACAGCCACCAGCCCGAGCTCAACTTCGCGAATCCGACGGTCAGAGCCGAGATCGCGAGGATCATCGGATTCTGGCTCCAGCTCGGCGTCGACGGCTTCCGCATCGACTCCGTCCCCTTCGTCATCGAGCCGCCGGGAGTTCCCGACGAAGCCGACCCGCACGCGTTCATGCGCGAACTCCACCGATTCGCCGGTCGGCGGCGGGGATCGGGGATGCTCCTCGGCGAAGTCGGCCTCGATCATACCGACCAACTGCCCTACTTCGGCGAGTCCGGGACCGAACTCGACCTGCAGCTCGACTTCCTCATCGCCCAGACGATGTTCCTGTCATTCGTCCGCCACGACCCGCAACCCCTCGCCGAGGTCCTCTCGCAGCGCCCTGTCGTCGACCTGAGCCAAGGCTGGGCGATGTTCCTGCGCAGTCATGACGAGCTCAGCCTCGAACTGCTCGGCGACACGAAGCAGGAGGTCTTCGAGACCCTGGCGCCGGATCCCCGGCAGCGGGTCTACGACCGCGGCATCGTCCGCCGCACGGCGACGATGCTCGAGGGCGATCCCCGTCGCGTGCGTTTGGCCCACAGTCTCCTGTTCTCCCTGCCCGGCGCCCCGCTCATCTACTACGGGGAGGAGATCGGCATGGGCGAGCCCGGGGACACGAGCGGTCGGGACGGGATGCGCACACCGATGCAGTGGTCGTCGGGGCGCAACGGAGGCTTCTCCTCGGCGTCGGAGTCGGCACTCGTCGCTCCTCTCACGGCCGGTGACTTCGGACCCGAGCACGTCAACGTCTACGACCAGGAACGCGATCCCGGATCGCTGCTCAACTTCGTGCGCACGCTCATCGCCCAATACCGTGCGACCCCCGAGATCGCCTGGGGAGACTTCGCGGTCATCGACGTCGACGAACCCGGCGTCCTCGTCCACTCGTGCCGCTCGGGGACCGCGGCATTCATCGCCGTCCACAATTTCGAGGACGAACCGTGCACCGTCGAACTTCCACTCACCCGGATCGTCGAGGAGGACGCGGACATCATCGATCTCCTCGAATCGGCCGACCTCGACGTCGCGGAAACCCTGACCATCGAGCTGGGATCGTATGGTCACCGGTGGCTGCGGGCCACGGCCCGCTCCCCGAAATGACCGACTCCGGACCGGGGCCGCGCAGGTAGGGTGAGGGCATGCACCTGCTGAAGAGGACAGGCGAACTGTCCGTTCCGCTGCTTCCCTACCTCGACGTCGACCGCACACGGGTGGAGCACGAGTGCTGGGTGATGGGACACATGGTCGCGGGGCTCGACGGCACCGCCGCGATCGCAGGCAAGGTCGGCCCCCTGTCGACCGGTCCCGACCAGGCGCTGTTCAGGAGCATGCGCCGGATCGCCGACGTCGTCATGATCGGGGCCGAGACCGTGCGCCGTGAGAAGTACGGCGTCGTCCGCCTCGACGAGGCGGCCCGCCGGGCGCGGGAATCGGCGGGCAGACCTCCGACTCCCCCGGTCGCCGTCGTCAGCCGGTCCCTCGACCTCGACTGGGGTGCCCGGATCTTCACCGACGCACCACAGCATGCCCGGACCCGGGTCATCACGTGCGAGTCCTCCGACCCCGAGCTGCGCGCGCGAGCCGCCGAGGTGGCCGACGTCATCGTCGCCGGCAGCGACCGCGTGGACCCCGCCGAGGCGTTCACCGCGCTGGCGGCGCGCGGACATCAGGTGGTGCTGTGCGAGGGAGGCCCCACCTGGCTCGGTGAGATCGTCGCCGCCGATCGCCTCGACGAGCTGTGCCTGTCGATCTCCCCGCTCATCGGCGGCGACCCGCTCCCGGTCTGCGTCAATCCCGTCGGGTCCGGGATCGCCGAGTTCGACCTCGTGGGAACCGCTGTCGAGGAGAGCACTCTGTTCCTCCGCTATGAGAAGAAGATGAAGGATGGACGACATGGATGACTCGGCATTCGAGACCCTGATGGCGGCGACGGACACCCCCCTCCTCGTCGTGACCACCGCGGTCGAGGGCGAACGCGCCGGCTGTGTGGTCGGATTCCACTCCCAGTCGAGCATCGGTCCGCAGCAGTACGGCATCTGGCTGTCGAAGGCCAACCACACCTATGTCGTGGGCCTGCGCGCCAGTCGCTTCGCAGCGCATTTCCTCACCTCGGCCGACCACGACCTCGCCGAGCTGTTCGGTGGCCATTCGGGCACGGAGGTCGACAAGTTCACCGACCTCGACGTCGACACCGATGCGTCGGGTCTGCCCCTGCTCGGACGATGCCCCAACCGTCTGGTGCTCGAGCGTCTGGCCCTGCTCGACGACGGCGGCGATCACGTGTGCGTGACGACCCGCGTCGTCTCCGCCGAGACCGGGGGCCGATTCACGCCGCTGCGGGTCTCCGACGTCGGAGACCTCGATCCGGGCCGCGGCAGCGAGGAGAGGGCGATCCGCCCGTAGCCGACGGGCGGCGTCACGCCGGGTCAGTGAGTATTTTCCCAGTCGTCGTCGCTCTGGTGTATTCGCCCAGCTGTCGGCAGTTTGGATGGTGTGACCGGTGACGACGATTTCCTCCAGGCCTTTGCCCAGCGGCTGCAGCGGCTGCGCCGGAAGACCGGCCTCCCGCAGGAGCAGGTGGCATTCCGGTCCGGTCTCTCCGTGAGCACCTATTCGCAGCTCGAGCGCGGGCGGATGGGCATCAACATCAAGCGGCTGCCGGAGCTCGCCGGCGCCCTCGACTGCGACATCGTCGACCTGTTCACCGATCATCACATCGATCGGAGCGGACTGACCGATGAGACTCCCGCGACGCGGGCGCAGCGGCTGACCGGCAGACTCGACTGACGGCGCCGATTCGGAGACGTCGGCTGCTCCTCGGCGACGCCCCGTCCGCTCGGCGTCGGCTACTCCTCGGCGGATTCGAGTCGGGCGATGTGCCGGGAGAGAAGGGCCCTGCGCCTCTGCGGGGTCCGGGCCCTGAGCAGATCGAGGATCACCGCATAGCGGGAGGTCCGGTCCAACCGGTCGAACGCGACCAGCGCTCGAGGGTGCGCGACGAGCTCGGCGGAGAGATCGTCGGGCACGGTGGCGGTGCGCTGGGACTCGTAGGCCGCCGCCCATCTCCCGTCGGCCCGAGCCGCAGCGGCTTCGGTCGCACCCGCCGGGCGCACCCTGCCCTCCCGTTCGAGGATCTCGAATCGGGTCACGTTGATCTTCGACCAGGAGCTCCGCGGGCGGCGCGGCGAGTATCTCTGGAGGAAGGAATCCGCGTCGTTCGCCCGGCGCTGACCGTCGATCCATCCGAAGCACAGCGCACCATCGAGTGCCGCGGAGATCGAGATCCCCGGCACCGGTGATCGGCGCTTCGCGATCCGCAGCCATGCCTCGGACTCGGTCGCGTGGTGGTGCTCGAGCCAGGACTCCCACTCCGCACCGTCGACGAAGGTGAGAATCATCGCCGTCTCCCTCCCGCGGCGGCACCTCTGCCGGCCGTGATCCTCTCATTCTTCAGCGTTTCACCGTGTCCGTCGAGGCCCGAGGCGGGTGCCTGGCGGGACCTCGTCGCCGTCGCCGCGGGCTCCCGGCACACTCTCGGACTGCGCGCCAACGGCTCGGTGGTGGCCGCAGGGGATGACTCGGACGGTCAGTGCGCCGTCGGCGGGTGGACGGACATCGGCGGCTGAATCACCCCTGGGCTGCACTCGTGGTCGGGCACCGTCGGCTCATCGACCAGACGAACGGACCGTCGGCGATCGCCGTCGTCGCCGCGGTGGCGAAGCCGAGGCGCTCATAGAGGCGCACGTTGCGTTCGTCGGAGGTCTCGAGCGCGATCGAGTCTCCCCGGTCGTCGATGAGCGCCAGTCCGGCGGTGAGGATCGCCGTTCCGAGTCCCTGCCCCTGCTGTTCCGGGTCGACCCCCACGGTCTCGAGGGTCCACGCGCCGCTCGGCGGCGCAGGGGTGGGGACCCGGCTGACCTCCGCCAGGCGGGGACCGTGGAGTTCGGCGATCCTCCGCCACTCCGCCTCGGCGGGGGCGGGAGGGTCGGGTGGGAGGAAAGCGGCCACCGCGTGGATATCGTCGTCGACGAGCACGATGCCGTGGTCCCGGGCATGAGTGAGGTAGAGGTGCTGGATCTCCCGCAGACGTCGCAGGTACCCGCGGGCGGGAAGGGCCCAGCGGGTCCACGGGGAGTCGGCGAAGGCCGCGGCGAGGACTCCTGCCGCTCGGTCGAGGTCCGCGGGCACGGCGGAACGGATGGGTGAGGTCATGCGGAGGCCTTCCGGGTCGGGGATTCGGGGAGGAGGTGGGCGAGGGCACGGTGACCGGCTGCGGTGAGCCGAACCGCCCGGCGTGTCGTTCCCGGTTCGATCCACGTCCTCTCCCGCATCGCCGCGTGGAGGGCGTCGGCGGCGACGCCGGCCAGGTGTTCTCGTCTCTCTGTCCAGTCGAGGCACGGTCTCAGCAGCGGCCGTCGGCGGGTCGCCGGCAGCGGGATGTCGAGGGTGTCGAACCAGTCGCGCCCCGCCGAGGTGAGCCCCCACCCGCTGTCGACGTGACCGAGTTCCCGCATGCCGTCGCAGAGTGCGACGCCGAGGCGTCCCGCCAGGTGCGAATAGCAGGTGCGGGCCTCCCGCAGCTCACGATCGGCGCGCTGGGCCCGCAGGGAACGGCCGGGAGGGCGGAGCCGTCCGGAGAGTCCGGCGAGCGCCTCGACGGTCTCGGCGACGACCGGGTCCTCGATGCGGACATACCTGTGGCGGCCCTGGCGCACCTCGGCGAGGAGACCGCCGTCGACCAGCCGGTGCAGGTGCTCGCTCGCGGTCGGTCGCGAGATCTCTGCCGTCTCGGCGAGTTCGGTCACCGTCCACGCCGCACCGTCGAGCAGGGCCAGCATCATCGTCGACCGCGCCTCGCTCGCCAGCAGTGCGGCCACTGCCGCCAGATCAGGGCTTCCTGCTCCATCCATATCTCGGATTCTACGAGAGGCACGGTTCGGGCGGAGCCGAATCATCCGCTGTCCAGACTGAACGGCATGAAAACGACGACGATCTCCCCCTCCGTGTACTACTTCGGCACACCGGTCGCCCTCATCACCACCCTGACGACCGCTGACGGGTCGACGAACATCACCCCGATCTCCTCGGCGTGGGCGCTGGATGGCACCTATGTCCTCGGGATCGGCAGGGACAGCCAGGCGGTGAGGAATCTCCACCAGTGCCCCGAGCTGGTCATCAACCTGCCCGATGCCTCCCAGGTCGAGGCGATCGAGGCGATCGCACCGACGACCGGTTCCCCGGACATCCCTGTGCACAAGGTGGGACGTTATCGCCACGAGCCCGACAAGTGGCGCCTCGGCGGTTTCTCCGCCCGACGCAGCGACCTCGTCCGGCCCGACCGGATCGCCCAGTGCCCGGTCCAGATCGAAGCCCGAGTGTCCCGATTCACGCCGTTGGACGACGGCGACGACGTCGTCATCGCTCATGCTCAGGTGGTCCGGACCCACGCCCACGCTCACCTGGTCCTGCCCGGGTCCTCACACATCGACCTCGAGACCTGGCGTCCCGTCTACTCGACGTTTCGGCACTACTTCTCCCAAGGTGAGGCCGTCGGTGTGAATTTCCGGGCCGAGCAGTGAGCGTCGGTGCCGAGGCGCCGCGGTCCCTCAGTCGCCGGTGCAGACGATGAGGTTTCCGTCGGGATCTCTCACCCGGAGGATCCTCGCACCTCCGCCGGGCTCGGGCCCGGAATGGTCGATTCCGGTCGTCGTCAGACGGTCGGCGAGGTCATCGAGGGCGGTCTCCTGGAGCACGACGACCGTGCCGCCCGCCCGCTGCCGGTCCGCCCACACCTGGAACCCGAAACTCTCGCCGAGGTGCCATTCGAGCAGTCCGGTCATCGGACGCTGATCCGGCCCGCGTTCGAAGAGGCGCGTGTACCAGTCCTCGGCTCGATCGAGGTCCGCCACAGGGCAGTTGGCCAGGATTCCGTCGATCATCACGTTCTCCTTCGATCGGTGCTCGAGGTTCCATTGTCCCCCTCCGCACGGGCTCCGCCATGGGCAATCGGTCCAGCGACCATGTCCGGGCGGTTGCACGGGGAGGCCGTTCAGGGGGCGGTCGGCTCGGGAGCTCCGATCCCGCGGACGCAGATCTCGAGGGCGGCTCGCCACGACGCCTCGGCTGCCGAGCCGCGCAGGGCTCGACGATGCTCCATCGCCGCCAGTCCTTCGCACAGCGCGTGGAAGGTGAGAACCTGCGAGGCAGGTCCTGCGGTCGCGGCTTCCTCACCGGAGACCCGCAGCACCCGCGAGGTCAGATCGGCCAGAGCCGCCTGCTGGGCGGAGCGCGCCCCGGCGTTTTCGTCGCCGACGGATCGTACCGCCGGTCGTCCACCTTCCGCCGGTCGTCCACCTTCCGCCGGTCCCGATTCGGCCGCTCGGTCGAGGGCGAAGGCCAGCTGATAGAGCGCGGGGCGCCGCAGCGCGAAGTCCCTGTAGGCCATCCCTGCGGCGATGAGGTCGGCGCGCGGATCCTCGGTCACCGGCAGACCCGCCACCGCCGCGCCGAGCAGCTCGAAGCCGCGGGCGGCGAGCGCCCCGAGAAGCTCGTCCTTGGACTCGAACAGGCTGTAGATCGCCCGGGTCGTCACCTCGGCGCGCCGGGCCAGGGCCCGCATCGACAGAGCCGCGAGCCCCTCCTCCTCGATCACTGCCTCGGCGGCATCGAGCAGGCCCGCGGCGGTGCGCGCGTCGTGGATCCGTGGTCGTCCCATATTGACAGCATACCGCAACTCTGTTACGTTACATCGTAACGAAAGGGATGGGAGCCGACGATGGAAGCGTCGCTGAGCGTATTGGATGACTCCGCGTGGAGTGGGGAGCACCAGCATTTCCGGCAGCTGCGCCTCGCTGTCTTCGCCGACCGGGGCCTCGCCCCACGCGAGCACCAGTTCATCCGCCGCGACGGCCGCCGCCTCTATGCCCTGAGCTTCGGCGAGGGAGAGCATCCGACGCTCTTCGTCCATGGCGGTGTCGGCAACTCCGCGGAATGGGCCGATGTCGTCGGACTCGTCCCGGGTCTGGTCGTGGTGGTCGACACCCCCGGCTTCGGCCTCTCCGAGCCCGTCGCCTCCCCCGACATCGAATGGGGCCCCGCCTGCGCAGAGTGGCTCCTCGATGTCTGCGATGCGCTCGGCGTCTCCAGACTGCGGATCGTCGGCGGATCGATGGGCGGCTACGCTGCGATCCACTTCGCCGCAGCGCATCGGCATCGCGTCGAATCCCTCACCTTGGCCGGCAGCGCCGGCGGACTGTTCGCGGACATCGGGACCTTCCTCCGACTGTGGACGGTGCCCGGCCTCGGGCGACTGGTCGCCCAACTGCCGATGCGCGATATCGACGCTGTGCGCAGGCACATGTTCGGCCACTACGTCTCGGATGCCTCGACCATCGCCGAGGACCTCCTTCGGCTCGCACTCGCCGGGGTCAATCTCCCCGGTGCGCGAACGCACAGTCGCGCTGTGATCCGATCCGTCGCGACTGTCCGCGGCTGGAAGCCGAGCGCCCGTGCCGAGGACCAACTCGTCTCCGCCGATGTGCCCACGACCTTCGTCTGGGGCGACCACGACGTCCACGCCTCACCCGAGACCGCCCATGACCTGGCAGCGCGGCTGACAGACGCGCGAGTCGTCGTCGTCCCCGGAGCCGGTCACATCCCGCATCTCGAGCAACCGAAGGTCCTCGCCGCAGCCCTCGAGTGAAACGGCCGGGCAATCGGCTCGCGGACACTCTCTGCCCGCGGACCGCCTCGGACCACAGCCGGCCGTGGTCCCCGACCGTCCTCAGCCTTCGCTGGGCCTCGGCCCCTGCCGCAGGGTGTCGCCGAGGTGGTCGAGGAATGCCGCGGCGTCGATCGTGCGGATGATCTCCGCGTTGGCGTCGCGTCCCCATCGTCCCAGCCAGTCCGCGACGGTTTCACCGCGGGTGAGCGTCCCGGTGAGCTCGACGTCGACTGGCGCACACAGTGTTCGGGCCCATGGCAGCCGGCCCGGCGTGCCGTTGGCGACCGGCTGGCGCGGTGACGGCGGATCGCCGAGGTGGTCCCTGCCCCACGCGAGTGCGCAGGCGAGGACGAAGGGGTCGTGCAGGTGGGCGATGTGGCCGAACCCGTCCGATTCGTGGAACTCGAAGTAGAAGCGCAGGGCGGCGGCCAGCTGCCGCAGCCATTCCTGCCACCTCGGCGTGGAAGCCGACGTCTCGTCAGCACGGGCGTCCGTGGCGAGGATGCCATCGAGACGGACCGGAGTCATCTCGATGGCCTCGGTGGCATCGATCGGTGCGATGACCGGCAGGTGCCCCTGCCGGTCGCACCCCTGCCGCTCCCCCGGTCCTGAGGTCACGGCAGGGGTGCGACCGAAGGCTGCGAGGACTGCGGCCATCGCCTCGGGGTCGAACGTGATGTTCCATTCGGTGGTCGGATGGGTGTTGCCGCGATGGTTGAAAGCGCCTCCCATGATGAAGAGTCGTTTGAGCATGTCCGGGAGGCGGGGTTCGATGTCGAGGGCGAGCGCGAGGTTCGTCGCCGGCCCGATGAGCACTCCGATGAGCTCTCCGGGGCGGGCCCGCGCAGCGTCGACCCACGCGTGTGCGGCGTCGACTGCGCTCACCGCTGTTCGCGGTTCGGGGAGGAGTGCGTGTCCTGTTCCTGACGGTCCATGGGTGAGTTCGGCGAACTCGGGGTGTGCGGTCTCGCCCGGCGGTCCGTTCTGCCAGGCCGTCGGAAGTTCGGCCCCCTCGTGGACCGGGATCTCGGATCGGCCGGCCAGGTCGAGCCATCCGAGCGTGTTGCGGGCGACCTGCGCGGTCGGCACATTTCCGCCGGACGCGGCAATGCCGAGGATCTCGACGTCGTGCTGGCAGAGGAGATAGCCGAGGGCGACGGCATCGTCGATGCCGGGGTCGCAGTCGAGGAAGACGGGCAGCAGCTGTGTCGACATGGTTCCCATTCTGCCGGACAGCGTGCCTGATGAATTGCGCAGAGATGCTCAGTGCCGGCGGTCGTCCCGTCGTCGCCGTGCCGCCTCGAGTTCGGACGGATCGCTCATCCAGTGCGTCAGTCCCTCGAGAGCGGCGATACCGCCGCTGACAAAACCGCGGACCATTTTTCGGCAGTGGGCGAGGTCGTCGAGGAGGCCGTACTCGACCCGGTACGAGCTGGTGCCATTCGCTTCCCTGGCGATCCGGGCGAGGGCGTCCGCGTAGAAGTAGAGCTGGATGCCCTCGCTCCTGGCTTCGTCCTCGAGGGTGAACACCTGGTTGCCCGTTCCGTATCGTTGTGCCACGAACTCCCAGAACGCCTCGACGGCACTGAATCCGTCGGCGGTGCGCCAGGTCTGCTCACTGTCCTTGTCGTCGGTGAAGATCAATGCTCCGAATCGCGACCGATTGCCGTCGACACCTGCCTCGGGATCATAGGGTTGCGTCCTCGCACGGTCTGCCGCCTCGGCGCACATGAGGAAGGCCACGGTACCGACCGCGTCCTCGCCGAGTCCGGGGTGGGCCTCCCGCACGGCCGTTTCGACGGCTTCCTCCATCCTCGTCCAGTCCTGCTTGTCCGTGCCGCGGCTGCCGCGACGAGGATCGCGGGCGATGGTCATGCCCGCGCTTGCCGCCTCGGCGGTGCCGATCACCGTGAGGACCTGCGGCAGGAGATCCGGGTCGATGGCGGATGGATCACGGTGAGGGACCGTTGCCCGATGGACGTACTGGCCGGTGTACCGGAGGATGGCGGTCTCGAGCTGAGTCAGCACGACACCTGCCTGCGCGCGACGGCGCTGCGCATCGTACTCCTGGGCTCTCTTCCAGTCCGAGCCTGCGGTTGCGGAGTGGAGGGCGTCGACCACTCGGCCCTTCTCGAGCAGTTCGATGTCGGCGCCGTGCGCGACGAGCGTCAGTCGGTCGATCTTCGTGTCCTGCAGGTGCCGATCGGCGTCGTCGGGTCTGGAGAGGAGCAGCGGGTCGAGGAGGGCGACAGCTGCGCTCTCATCCAGAGGGCCGCGGATTCCGGCCGCATCGCACAGTGGTCGCAGGACACTCCACAGGATCACGTGCCGCGGCAGGTCGTTGCGGAGAGCTTCGAGGTGGGCCTCGGTGATCGGAATGCCGAAGGAGCGCGGATCGTGCAGTGCATCGGATCCGCCGGCGAAGTCGAGCCGCAGCCGGCCATCCTCACGGACCACCCGGGGCAGCCATCCGGCCTTCCTGTCGAAGACGGTCACGGTGCGCGTCGGGTCCGCCGGTCGGTCGCTCAATTCGGGTTCTCCAGTTCGTGGTCGATGCGGGGATCGGGGTGCAGATCCCTGATCCGTCATGTGTTGCGCGCCCTCCGATTGAGGACTTCAAAGCGGTCATGTGCCCGAGGACAGGCCGCCCTCATTGTCGTCCTTTCGAATGCGAGGAACTGGCCGACAGCCAAGACCTCGTTCGGCATCACTGATGTTCTTCCCCGAACCCAAGTCCTTGAGCATCGTGCCGAGACCAGTTACTGCGACATCGTGTCCTCGGGGATGTCGTTCTGGAATTCTGCCCGAACATCGCGGAGTCGGCGTCCGTCGCTCACCGCCCAGAAATACCATCCGTTCGTGCTCTTCTTCCGGAGGGCGTATCCGGCAGCCGACGGCGTCCGGTATCGCTTGCCGTCCAGTTCGATTCCGCCATCCGGCGTCACTACCGCTTCGGTGCCCTTGAAATCCCGGTGAGTCGCGGTCAATCGATCCCCGGCCGCAATCAGTCGCGCCTCAATCAAGTGCTTGAGCTCGACCCAGTCGCCTGCCTTTGCTTGGGGATCGACAACTCTGCCGTGGTGCCCTTCGGGCACGGGCCAGATGTCGAGTATCGCGTCAATCATTTCAGAAATGCGCTCGTCGATGAGCTCTTCGTCCCAATCGTGTTCCTCCGTCCTGGCGACGACGCGGCCTGTGAGGGTGACCGTGTTGTGCTGTAGGAGTGCGGCCCTTTTCTTACGCCAAGGACCATTCGAGACCTTCGAGTTCAGCGAACTCGTCAAGAGAGTGAGATTTCCGAGTCGATGCACTCGTGCTTCCCGTTCTTCAGCGGCCTCCGGGTCGTCCACCGGCCAGGTGTCCTTCCAGGACCTCGGAAGAAGGTGCTCGATGGGATAGTCCTTTCGCTCGATCTGCGGCTGATCGGTCTGGGCGCGGTATCGGTTCTCTATTGCTTCGAGAATCATGCGCAATCGACCGCGCGGGTAACGAGTGTACGCAGCCTCCGTGCTCAACGTCAGTCGAATCTCTTCGTCACCTGGCCAGTAGGTGCTGGTGACATTGAGTCGCGCCAGGTGGCCGGTCACTCGGTCCGGGAGCTCGGCGGGAGAGGCGGTGTTATTGGCGGAGATGACGTCGGCCACGATTCGCCCCAGGTCACTGCCTGACAGCCTAATCAACTGACGACGGTAGACCCAGCTCTCGGCAGCTTGGATGATTTGGGCGATGGTCTGCGGCGTGACGTTCCTGCTGGGTTCGTGCAACCAGATCAGTAACGGCTTGAGGAGCTCGATGCCGCTCGCGCGCATCCGATAGAAGGCCATCTCCACAGCATCAAGTGATCCGCTTCGCCGCGCTGAACACTCAGTCCACGCCTCGTATTGCTGTGCCTGTCGTTTGATCACGGATAGCAGGTCGGCCATTCTTCCGTCTGACTCGTGTTCGACCCATGCTTTGAAACGAGTGAATGTGGCTTGCGGGCTGACTTCTTCGCCTGTCCGGGAGATCAGCCATTGGTTGAGGAAGAGCGAACTGCGACTGACAAGATTTCGGCCAACGCTCACTTCCCTCATCCAGAAGCTCGTTTCGAAGGGCCAGTCCTCTCGGTAGGCCCTCTCGGTGTCTCCTCCCTCGGCAGCGAGTCGCTGGAAAACGAAGTTGCGAACAAGGTCTGCCGCGGTCAGAGGGGTACCGCGGGCATTGAGAGTCTCAAATATCTCCTGGGAATTCTCACCGGCTTCCAACTCGATCGAGACCAATTGCAACCCGTCCAGGAGAACGTTCGTCAGCTCCCGTGCCTTTGTTGAGTAATCCTCGGACGTCGGCGCTCCCAACCACTGCTCGACGACGGTGGAGAAGAAGCGATGAGCTGCGACTATCTGTGAATTCGCGTGGGCGAGATCGTCATAGTCGACAGGCGGCTCTGCAGACATCACTTCGGAGAAGGCTTCCCGGTCTTTGTTCAGATGACGAACTTTAAGGCGGCTGTCATCTTCTTCGACGTACTTCTCTGAGTTATGTGTGAGGTCTTCGAGCTGACCGGCGAGCTTCGAATGATCAGTCTGAGAGAGAAGCGCACACGTGGCATCCGCGAGCACCTGCAGTGTCGTGAGTCTCTGCTGGCCGTCGATCACGTTCCAGGCAGTGAGTCGGCGACTTTGAACTTCCTGCGCCTGGATGACGACGGCACCGAGGAAGTGGGTGGGATAGCGGTGGGGCTCGGCGATTCTCATTTCAGCGATTCGACGAATGTCATTCCACAGGGGCTCCCATTGCTCACTTTCCTTCCACACATAAGGACGTTGAAACAGTGGGATGACAAAATTCTGCGGCAGGTTGAACAGCTGCAATGGCGTTCGTTTGAAAGTCTCCACCTGACCAAACTTAGCGCAAGAGTCGTGTTCGACCAGCGGTGCACGCAACGTGCAGATTCGGCCGAGCTTGAATCGATCAATACCCTCAACCGACCGTCTGTGCTGACGTCGGGATGGCCTTGAACCGTCATGGTGCTGCCGGTACCGCCGGCGGAAATGGCGCCCACGATTGAGCCGGCCGGGACGGACGACGGCAGCGTTGCATCCCTTCGCCGTGTCCGTCGGTCAGCTGCTGGGTTCGGGCGTTCGACGCCGCGATCGGGCGATCACATGACACCCTACGGCGGCGGGAAGCAGCATCGCGACACCATTAACCGAGTCTCGCAGCTGCAGCGCTCTGCCTTCACGCTCGAGTTCTCGTCGGGCGACGAGTGCTCCGGGCAGCATCACCGGCAGCGCCGTCGCCACTCCCGCGGTGTAGCCGCGTTGGAGAATCGAGGCGCCGAGATGAGTTGCAACGTGCCCCTCCAACCCCGCGACGAGGGCCCGATAGACCGTCGATCGGCCACCGATCTGCGCACCACGGAGACAGGCCGCTGCCACCAGCCCACCCATCATTGTCACCGCGGCCCACGACTGGGGAGCAGTCATTCTCAGCGCGTCGACACCAGTGCGGCCGGCGAGCCGTTCACACATCGCAGGGAACGCCAGAGCTTCCTCGATGTCGTGGATGACCCATGCCGAGAAGAGGGCGATCGGTCCTCTCCACCTTACGGTTCGCCCCCCTTCCAGCCGGTCGCGGCGCTGCTCGCACTCTCCCGCACGCTTCCGGCCTTTTCTCGGTCGAGCATTACGCGAATGAGCTGGAGTGAGCGCGTTCAGGCTCCGCTCTGGTCATCATCGTCGAGGTTCTCGTCAGTCCGGAGTGCATCGGCGACTTCCTCTTCAGGTCGAGGCGCTACCGACTCGTCCACCTCGAGATCGGGGTTGACGAACTCTCCGGGGACAGGCTCATGCTCATGAGACTGATGTTCATTGTGGACGGACACACCGATACCTCCCTCGCCTCACCCTCAGAATACATCCGCTGGTTTCGGCGGTCGCCACTGTTTCAGTCGGTAGCGGTCATCCGGGCAGACAGCCAGCCGCGTCTTCGCGCGCCGCGCATGCCTCGGTTCAGAGGAGGTCGGCCTCGATGCCCTTCTCGCGCAGCGATTCCAGCGTCACCTCGTCGACGCCGGTCAGTGTCAGCGATCGGAGCTCGGGGAGCAGATCGACATCGGCGAAGTCCTTGACGTCGAAGACGTCGTCCTCTCCGTCCCAGAGCGGGGCTATCTGCAGGTAGATGTCGTTGCCGCCGTCCTGCACCAGCTCCACGACTCTGCCGAGCAGTTCCCGCGGGACGGGATACTCGGCGAAGTAGGCAAGCGCCTCGGGGATGGGCGCGTACCCCTCCTCGTCCAGGTCGATCTCACGGTCGACGTGGTGCTCGATGAATTCTCCGAGTTGGAAGGCGGGGGTGAGGAGCTGCTGATCGTACATGAGATCCTGCAGCACGAGCAGCTTGAAGTTGAGGTCGGTGAACTCGGCCGGGTCGACGCTCGGCTTCGGTTCCGGGGACTTCGCGGGCTTCACGGTCTTCCCCGGAGCCGCCTGCTTCTTCTTCGCCGGGCGCCGAACCTTCTGCTCGACGATGATGGTCCTCACGCGCTGATCGGGGCCGCGGTCGCTGCTGCGACGGGCCATGATGTACCCGTTGCCGAAGTCGCGGCTCGGGTACGTGGGACCCTGGGGCCCGAACTCCTCACCGAAGGGGCGGCCCTCGATCCGCACGTCGTGCGCGGGGTCGTCGACGTCGAACTTCAGCGCGAGCGCGTGCACGCCGTCCTTATGGGTCGCGCTCAGTCCGGAGTCGAACCACACCCATGAGGACGAGGTCCTCGAGGAGCGCGATCCCTCCAGCTCCTCGGGTTCCTCGTCGAACAGGGCCTTCAGATCGGTCAGCAGGATCGGGTACTCGTAGAGCCGCCCATCGATCTCGATCCCGTCGAGTCGGATGTCCACCGCCAGAGTCTTCGTCATCACCGCGCCTCTATCGTCTCTGCCGGACGCATCGGATGCGTCCGAGTCGTAGAGCAGTCTAGCAACGAAGACCGCCGGTCTTCGCGAGCCGCCGACTCGAGCTCGTCACGGTGCTCCTCGGCGAGGGCTATCACTCAATCACCACGCACGCCCACGCAGATCGATCGATCCAGCAGGCCAGGCGGCAAGTTCAGAGGCTATTGGCAGCACCAGCAGCGGCTGCCCGGGGGGTTCTTCGATAAGCAGCCCGTCCCGTCCGATCGAGCGTTCGGATGCGAAGACTCGACTCCAGCCGCACGATCTATAGAACGGCACCACCTCCTCCCGGCATCCGAGGTATCCGAAGTCAATGCCACCGGCATCCAGCATCGATTGCCCCGCACTGGACATGAGTCTCTTCCCCAGCCGCGCCCCGCGTGCACGCTCGGAGATCAGCACTCCTCCGACTCCAGCGATCTCGACCTCGGCAGCACCCACACCGATGGCGCGACGCGCCCAGCCCACGTGTCCAACGATGCCGTCATCGGATCGGGCGATCACGTGAAGATCATGAGGCGCGTAGCCGTAGGGCTGATTCGGGTCCCATGACCCGAAATCGTGAAGATACTCTTCGTCGAAAAGTCGCCTCAGGTCGTCGACGTCTCCGACTGTCAGCGCGCTGTGCGCCACGACTGCGATCGACAGATGCGTCACGCGACCTGCAGCGGCTTTATCTCCGCGATCCGCTCCCCCACGAGATCCTCGGCGACTTCCAACTCGTAACGCGTCTGCAGGTTGAGCCAGAACTGGGGCTCCACACCGAAGAAGCGCCCGAGCCGCAACGCGGTGTCTGCCGTGATCCCCCGCTTGCCGTGCACGATCTCATTGATCCGCCGCGGCGGCACACCGATGGACACGGCGAGCTTGTTCTGCGTGATTCCGAAGCCCTTGATGAAGTCCTCCATCAGGACCTCACCTGGATGAATCGGCGAATACAGCTTCTCGACCATCTCTCCTCCTAGTGGTCGTCCACGATCTGCACGTCTTCGGCACCGGCATCAGTCCAGCGGAAGCATATGCGCCACTGATCATTGATCCGGATGCTGTGCTGGCCGGCCCGATCGCCTTTGAGAGCCTCCAAGCGGTTGCCTGGTGGCACCCAGAGAGCATCCAACGTCGTCACAGCATCGAGCAGGTGCAGCTTGCGGTTCCCAACCTTGTGGATGCGAGGATCAAACCGCTTCGCTGGTTCGCGACGCCAGACCTTCTCGGTGTCGCGGTCGGCGAACGATCTGATCACACCATCAGCGTATAACGCGATCCGACATTAACGCTAGACGTTAAAGCGGAACTCCACCACGTCGCCACGGTTGGGAACGACACTCACCAGCCTCTTGGGTATCGCCGATCGCGACGTCCTCTGCGTTCTCATGCTTCGACCTGCGGAACGGGTCGGTAGCTGAGGCGAACCAGCCCGGAGGGGTAGATCGTGGTTCCTGTCGGCTCCAGACGGATCGGCCCGATACCGTCGAAAAGCCGGGGGCCGTTCGCCCAGAGATACGGGCTGACGGTGATCCAGTACTCGTCGACGAGGTCGTGCGCGATCAGTTCCCGAGCGAACTCGCCGGCGGAGGGAGCGATCAGGGTACCCGGGTGCTCGTGCTTGAGGTGTCGGATCGCGTCGACCATGTCGCCGTCGAGCAGGGTCGCGTTCCATTCAAGGGGAGCGGTGAGCGTTCGGGAGGCAACAAACTTCGGCATGCTGTTCATGCGCGCCGCGTAGGCCTCGAAGCCGGGTGCGTTCGCCAACTGCGGCCAGGCGGCTGCCAGCCCCTCGTAGGTCTTCCGGCCCAGCAGCATCGCGTCCGCGGCCTGCCACATCTCCCGACCGGCCTCCATGCTGTCTGCGTCGGTGACGAGCCAGCCCCCCATCGGCTCCGGTGCCGGCGCTTCAAACGCCCCGTTGACGGTCATCGCCACGTTGATGATCAGTCGCCCCATGATGTTCTCTCCTTCTCCATGCTTTCCGGTATGCGTGTTGTTGTGCGAGGTGATGGTGTGGCTGCGGAGCTACCGTCCCTCCGCAGTCTCTGCGCTGAGGATCGCGGCGAGCCTGTCGAGGCTCTGGCCGAAGCCGATCTCGATGCCGGCGACGAAGTCCGCTCCTTCGACGACCGAGTCCGTGATGCGGAACTCGACATCGAGCACGGTCCCGATCGGTGCCGGCGAGAGGCGCAAATCCAGGTGCGATGTCAAGGCCGCGCGCCCGTCGGGAAGTACCGGTGACAGGCGATACGCGAGGCGCTTCTCCGGATCGACGAGGTCGACGACCCCCTCAGCGTGACCTGCGACGACATCCGCATCGTCCACGTCCTCCACATCCCGGTACTCGTGCACGATCCGCCCTCCGAGACGGGCGTCGAACTCCAGCCGGGAGACGCGCAGGTCGTCTGGTGTCCACCATTGCTGGAGCAAGGCCTGCTCTGTCAGGTGCGCCCACACAATGTCGGGTCGCGCCGCGAGGGCGCGGCGGAACCGGAACGAACGACCATCTGCCCAGCCGGGCTGCAGAGCTGCGTGCCGCTCCAACTCCAGATTCTGGCCATAGCGATCAAAAGTCTCACGATTCGACCGGTCGCTGACGTCCGCGATCCGCGACAGCTCGGCAGCCAGCTCACGAAACGCATCAGGCCGAAGCGCGTAGATACGACGCTGCGCGCTGCGCTGTGCGGTCACGAGCCCCGCGGCCTCCAGCGTCTGAAGATGTTTCGTCGTCTGTGGCTGACGCGCCCCAGCGAGTTGCGCAAGAACACCGACAGGCCGAGGGCGCTCGGCCAGCAGCTCCACCAGCCGCCATCGCGCGGGGTCAGCCATGGCCTTGAACGAGTCGAACATAGCTCTATATTCGCGTACACGAATAGTCTTGTCAAGGAATATTGGCGTGCAGGTGTACCACGCGGTGGCGTTCCGTTCCGAGGGGTGCAGGCGACGCCCTCCCGCTGAATACCGTCCTCAGCAAGCCGCTCATCGACATCGCCCACAGAGCGATCACTGTGGACACCTCGCCAGCTACTCAACCGCCCCGTACTGCATCGCACGAGGAACGGCAGCCATCGAGGTACAGCTGGAGCCGATGACACGAGCCGCGACAAGGCCGCTGCCGGAGCCTACCAAGGCGAGAATCCGCCAGTTTCCTGGCTCTCAGCCGGCACCGACGGATGGTGCGATGCCGCACAGGAAGAGTGGCCCCCGGACTGGAATCACAATGATAGAACTCGACTTTGATCACCTCTGATTAGGCTCACACCTGAGGGCTCCGGGCCACAGATTGAGAATCACACGGCGAGGCGATATTCCACCACGTCGCCGCAGATACCAACCTCTGCGCACGCTCAGTCATCGACGAGCAGACCCGACAATCGCTGGAGATAGCCAGCACCGGACGGCTCGACTGCGTCGAACCAACGGTACGGGTGCCGTTCAGCAAGAATCGCGGGGAGCAGCGGGTGATCATGCCGGATAGGCACTTCCCATTCATCCCACTGGCATTCGTCATCGAACCCATCGGAGACGGACTCCCAGTCATCATCTCCAATCGAATACTCCTCGTCGTCATCGTCATCGTCATCGCCGACATGGGCGGCGTGACGCGGCGGAATCAGCTCGAAGAGTTCAGGCATGTCCTCCAATGAGGCTCGCGCACCGTCGAGCGCTGCGCCGATCAGCACCTCGTCGATGAGAGGTCCTGGACGGTCGAAGGGAAGTATCCCGGCCTCGATTTCATTTGAGATCGCCCGGCAGCGTTGCCGGACCGCTTCCGCCCAAGCACGGTTCTCGCCCACGAGCATCATGACTCGGAGGTCGAAATCAGAGAAGGGCGGGATCTCATGGAGCGGTTCGCTCGGCTCGCGGAGCCACTCAGCGATGTGCATATCAACCCAGCCGTCAAGCTCAAGAGCGATGGCATACGCCTGTCGCGGTGTCAATCGGGGCGAGTTCGACCAGGCCGCGGTAAATGCTTCAGCAGATTTGGCGAGTGCGCGCTCGAAATCGGATCCCCGTTCCAGCACTCCCTCGCAGGCGTTGCGCGTCTTCGCGCTGACGGACTCGGGATTATCCTCCCAGCGACGCCAAGTCGCTAGGCTCACGCCCGCCTTGCGCGCGGCGTCAGTCTGCGTGAGATCCAGCTGGCCCCGTCGATCTGTACGTTCGTTCATGCGATGAGACTAATGAGTGCTCAGCGAGTATTCAATGCTCGCGCGAATGCGGGAGAAGCGAAAGGCGCGAGCCCAAGGTTCAGTTCGAAAAACGGAACTCCACCACGTCCCCGTCGACCATGACGTAGTCCTTGCCCTCCATGCGGACCTTGCCGGCGGCCTTCGCATCGGCCATCGATCCGTGCTCGTCGAGATCGGCGAAGGAGACGACCTCGGCCTTGATGAAGCCCTTCTGGAAGTCGGTGTGGATGACTCCGGCCGCCTCAGGGGCCGTCGCGCCCTTGGGGATCGTCCACGCTCGGGACTCCTTGGGGCCGGCCGTGAGGTAGGTCTGCAGACCGAGGGTGTCAAAGCCGACCCGGGCCAGCTGATCGAGGCCGGCCTCCTCCTGACCGGTCGACTCGAGCATCTCCCGAGCCTCCTCCTCGTCGAGCTCGGCGAGCTCGGACTCGAACTTCGCGTCGAGGAAGATCGCCTCGACCGGCGCCACTAGGGCCCGCATCTCGGCTTTCTTCGCCTCATCGGCAAGCACGTCGTCATCGACGTTGAATACGTAGAGGAACGGCTTCGTCGTCATCAGCTGCAGCTCACGCAGCGGCTCGGCGTCGAAACCGTCGGCTTGCATCGCCTGGTAGAGAGTCCGACCGTCCTCGAGGATCGCGGTCGCGGCATCCATGGCGGTGAGCAGTTCGGCTGGCGCCCGCTTGCCGCGCACATCCTTCTCGATTCGCGGGCGCGCCTTCTCCAGGGTCTGGAGGTCGGCGAGGATGAGCTCGGTGTTGATCGTGTCGATGTCGTCGGCGGGGTTGATCTTGCCCTCGACATGGACCACGTCGTCGTCGACGAAGCCGCGGATGACCTGGCAGATCGCGTCGGCCTCACGGATGTTGGCGAGGAACTGATTGCCCAGACCTTCGCCTTCCGAGGCTCCGCGGACGATCCCCGCGATGTCGACGAAGTCGACCGTGGCATTGATGATCCGCTCCGACCCGAAGATCTCCGCCAATCGCGTCAGCCGCGGGTCCGGCAGCGGCACGACGCCGACATTCGGTTCGATGGTGGCGAACGGGTAGTTCGCCGCGAGAACTTGATTCTTGGTCAGTGCATTGAACATGGTCGACTTGCCGACGTTGGGCAGTCCCACGATTCCGATAGTTAGAGCCACGGTAGTCAAGTCTATCCCGGCGCCGAGGCGCGGGTCGAAACGTCGTGTCCGTGCGGTCTGTCACTGTGGACCCATGAACGCTTTCCCCGCCTCCGGAGTCATCACGGCCTTCGTCGTGGCCATCCTGCTCAGCACTGTGCTCGGGTTTCTTCTCGGGCGCGCGCTCACCCGTTCCCGCTACCTCGAACGCCTCACCCGCGCCGAGACGAAGGCTCAGCTCCTGTCCGCGCGCACGGAGGACCTGGAAGCCGATGCCCAGATGGCCGGTGAGATCACCGCCGCGATCGGGCCCCTGGCCGCCAGCGTCAGGCACCTCCACGAGAACATCCAGGCACAGGATCGCACCCAGATCGAGCAGATCACTCGCCTCAATGCCCAGATCAGCCATCTCAGCCAGCAGAATCTCCGGCTGCAGGAATCGACGGGATCGCTTGCCAACGCCCTGAACTCGACGACGCAGCGGGGAGACTGGGGAGAGGTCCAGCTCAAACGCATCGTCGAATACGCAGGCCTGCTGCCCCACGTCGACTTCGACACGCAGGTGACCGCGATGCGCGACGGGGTGCGCCACCGTCCGGACATGATCGTCCATCTCCCGGGCGGCGGCACGATCATCATCGACGCCAAGACCCCTCTGTCGGCCCGGATGACGGAGTCGGACTCGACGAACGACGATCACGCCAAGGCGCTGCTGCGCCATGTGGACTCCCTGGCATCCAAGGAGTACTGGCGGTCCTTCGACACGACCCCGGACTTCGTCGTGTGCTTCGTGCCGACCGACGGGCTGCTCTCGGCGGCGGCCGCCACCTACCCGAAGATGATCGACCATGCCCTGGGCAAAGGCGTCGTCCTCGCGTCGCCGGCAACTCTCCTCGTGCTGCTCAAGACCGTCGCGCTCAACTGGCGGCAGGCCGACATGAGCACATCGGCCGCCGAGGTGCTCAGACTCGGGACAGAACTCTACGAGCGCATCGGCACGCTCGTGACCCACGTCAGCCGGATGGGGACGAGTCTTGACCGCTCCGTCGAGGACTACAACCGGTTCGTGTCCTCACTGGAGACCCGGTTCCTCGTCACGGCCCGAAAGTTCCCGTCGACCGGGATCGTCGACACCGAACTCGACACCGTCGCCGAGCTCGACTCGCGCAGCCGCCACCTGAGCGCCGCGGAACTGTCGAAGCCCCATCTCCCCGGATTCGACACCGTGCAGGAACGGGGCTCCGCGTGAGCTCCTGACGCATTTGTCAGCATCGTCATCCCCTGCAGTGGCTGGATGTGCTCAGCCGTTGTCGGAGTCGTCCTCGTCGTCTCCTCGATGCAGATGCTTCTCGAGCGTGGTCGTCACCAGGGTTAGCGCTCGGTCCTCGGTCTGGGCGAGGATGTCGATCGGCTCACCGTCGAAATGATGGATCTCGGAGCAGACCTCATCGCCGACGAGCACCGCGATCCACGTGGTCCCCGGCTCCTGACCCTCCTGCTCCTCGGGACCGCCTGAACCCGAGGCTGCGACTGCGACGTCGGCTCCCATGATGCGCGCGACCGAACGGACCATCGTCTCCACCGCCTGCTGGGAGATGACGGGGCCGGCGGGCACCTCGAGAAGAGTATGCTTGACGTCGCTCGAATAAGCCACGACTCCCCCGGCGAACCACGTCCCTGAATCAGGTGCGGCGGCGAACTGGCCGGCGATCTTCCCACCGGTGAGCGATTCGGCCACCGCCGCCCGCAGACCTGATTCGATGCACAGTTCGGACAGGCGGGCGGCTGTCTGCGCGGCCCGTTCCTCGAGTTTCTCTGAATTGCTGGTCACGTGGGAAGTCTACGCCTGGACAGGGCCCGGTGGGGGCCTGTGATCGGGCCTCTCGATATCACCGACAGCGCAAAGGCCCCTTGTACGTCAGAGGGTCACGTCCTGCGGGTCGATGTCGTCCCGGAGACCGCGCCATACGGGGTGCCGGAGACGCCCGCCACCGGTCAGGCCCCCGTACCTCACCTCGCCCACGACAACCGGCCGCACCCAATGGGCATCTCGCGCCTCGGCGGCGGGGACGTCGAGCGGGGCCGTCTTGCGGGAATGGGACTGCAGCAGCTTGCGCAGCGATCTCAGCTGCCGTTCGTCGAAGCCCGTCCCGACCCGGCCGAGGTACTCGAGGCCATCCTTGCCGTGCGCGGCCATGAGCAGGGAGGCGAACGTGTCGGAACGTTCTCCCGTCCCGGTTCTCCAGCCGACGATGATGACGTCCCTGGTCGTCGAGTGCTTGAGTTTGAGCCAGGTGCGGGTGCGACGGCCCGGCAGGTAGACGCTGTCGATCTTCTTCGCCATCACCCCTTCGAGACCCAGCTCACGGCTGGCATCCATCGCCTCGTCGACGGTGCCGGTGAAGGCGATGGGCACATGGATGCTCTCGCCCTCGGTGACGATCTCCCTCAATCGCTCACGCCGGTCGCAGTAGGGGGTGCGCAGGAGCGAATCACCGTCGGCACGCAGCACGTCGAAGGCCATGAGGTGCACCGGGGTGCGGTGGCGCTCCCTCTCGATGTCCCGCTCATCCGTCAGTCCCATCCGGCGCTGCAACCTGCTGAAGTCGGGTCTGCTCCCCGTTCCGAGCGCCACGATCTCGCCGTCGAGGACGCAGTCGACGTCCGCGCAGTCGGCCAGCTCTCCCAGTTCCGGATATGCAACCGTGAGGTCATGGCCGTTGCGACTCGCCAGCGCGACCGACCCCGGCGTGGTCGAAGTGCTCGCCCGCACTGTGGCGATGGCCCGGATCCCGTCCCATTTCATCTCGAACGCCCAGTCGTCCGCGTCGCGCCGCACAGGGTCGACCTCACCGAGGCTCGCGAGCATCGGGCTGATGTCGGCTGGTTCGACAGTCCCGGGCTCGGCCGCGGTCTCGCTCGCCTCGCCGTCCGCGGCCGCGACGGAATCGTCGTCCCCCACGGCCGCAGCGGAGTCCCCCTCCGGGGCGGGAGAGTCCTTCGTCAGGTGGATGAGCCAGTTCTTCTCCGGTTCGCTGTTGGGTCCATGTTCGCCGGTGTTGAACAGCGCGAACTTCCGGACCCCGCCCAGTCCCCCGTCCTCGCGTCCGTGCAGCGTGGCGATGACCTCCCTGCCCTCCCGCCACTTCTCGAGCTCGTAGGTGCCCGAGTCCCAGATCGTCACCTCTCCGGCCCCGTACTCCCCCTTGGGGATCGTGCCCTCGAACGTGCCGTACTCGAGCGGGTGGTCCTCGGTCTGCACGGCGAGGTGGTTGCGGTCAGGGTCCGTCGGCGGCCCTTTCGGCAGCGCCCAGGAGACGAGCACCCCGTCATGCTCGAGGCGGAAGTCCCAGTGCAGACGGCGCGCATGGTGCTCCTGGATGACGAAGGAGAGTTCGTCCCCGCTGGTGCCGTGCCGATCGGGGATCGGCTCACTCGTACGCTTGGGATCCCGCTTCGACCGATAGACCTCGAGCCGGTCACGCGGCGCGTCGAGGGTGCCGGCATCGGACTCACCGGCGGACGCCGACAGCGGTTCGAGCAGGTCGCCGAACTCGTCGACGCGGTCGAGCACCTCCTCGAAGCGCAGATGCTCGACGCTGCCCGGGTCGTCGAACTCGTCCCACGACCGCGGCGCGGCGACCGTCGGGGTGAACCGTCCCCGCAATGAGTAGGGGGCGACCGTCGTCTTCGCCGCCGAGTTCTGGGACCAGTCGATGAGCACCTTGTTCTCGCGCAGCGTCTTCTTCATCGCCGAGACGATGAGGTCCTTGTGATCGGCCTCGAGGCTGCGCGCAAGCTCATGGGCGACGTCGGAGATCTGCTGGCAGCTCGCGGAGCCGTCGAGCGGCGCATAGAGGTGGATCCCCTTCGATCCGCTCGTCACCGGATAGGCCTCGAGGCCCATGCCCTCGAGCAGTTCCCGGACCAGCTGCGCCACCTCGATGCAGTCGGCCAGTTCCCGTCCCGGCCCGGGATCGAGGTCGAGCACCATTCGATCGGGATGCCTGTCCTCCGACGAGATCGTTCCCGGATCCGACCTGCCGGGACCGACGCGCCATTGGGGTACGTGGATCTCCAAGGACGCCATCTGGGCCAGATAGGTCAGGGTCGCGCGGTCCTGGACCAGCGGATACCTCTTCGATCCCGTCGAATGCCTGATGGCGCGGGAAGTGATCCAGGAGGGTGCGGAGTCGGGCAGATCCTTCTCGAAGAACACGCTGCCGGGATCCTCAGGCGTCCCGACTCCGTCGACCCAGCGCTTGCGGGTGGCGATCCGGTCCCGGGCATGTCGGATGAGATGCGGAGCGATCCTCGCGTAGTAGTCGAGGACCTCGCCCTTCGTCGTTCCCGTCTGCGGGTAGTAGACCTTGTCGAGGTTCTTCAGCGTCAGACGATGGCCGTCGACGGAGATCCTCTGCTCATCGCGTGGCATGTCGCACCTCCTGTGTCCAGCACGTTACCCGACTTCCGGCAGGTCGAGTGGGTGCAATTGCCGAGTCCTCGGCAGGGGTTGGCAAAGGTGTTGGCCTCGGTTTGAATGGAACGATGAGAGCCATCTGGACAGGATCCATCGCCTTCGGGCTCGTCAATGTGCCCGTCAAGCTGTACTCGGCCACCGAGGACCACGATGTCGACATGCATCAGGTCCACGAGAAGGACGGTGGGCGCATCCGCTACCAACGACGATGCGAGGAGTGCGGGAAGATCGTCGAGTACGACGACATCGTCAAGGCCTATGACGACGGCGACCACCGGGTCATCATCACGAAGGACGACCTGGAGGCGCTGCCGGCGGACAAGAGCGACGACATCGACGTGCTCCAGTTCGTCCCCAACGACCAGATCGACCCGATCATGTTGGAGAAGTCGTACTTCCTCGAACCCACGTCGAAGACCCCCAAGGCCTACCTGCTGCTGCGTCAGACCCTCGAGGACACGGAGAGGACCGCGATCGTCAAGATCACCCTCCGCACCCGCACTCGCCTGGCGATCCTCCGCGTGTGCGGCAAGGTGCTCATGATCCAGACCCTGAGATGGGCCGACGAGATCCGTGACGTCGACTTCAAGGGAGTCAACTCCCGCGCGAAGATCTCGGACAAGGAGCTGAAGATGTCGGCCAAGCTCGTCGAGAGCTATTCCGAGGACTTCACCCCCGAGGAGTTCACCGACGACTACCAGGTCGAACTGCGCAAGCTCATCGACGCGAAGATCGAGAAGGGAGAGACTCTGGATCTCGAGGAGACGTTCCCCGACGAGTCCGAGGAGGACGAGGACTCCGGCGGCGACGTCGTCGACCTCATGGAGGCGCTGCGGAAGTCCGTCGAACGCACCCGATCCGAGAAGAAGGGCAGGTCCGACGGGAAGAAGGAGTCGACAGCGAAGCGCACCGGCTGAGGCCCGGGCTCCCCGTCGATCGTCCGGACCTCCGGCCCCCCCAGCGCCAACTGTGTGATTCACGGGCAGTCGTTTACAACGTCAAGCCGCGATGCCAGTCTGGTGGGACCCAGTCAGGTCCCGGCGGAGCCCGCACGGCTTCGCACCGCGAGAGACGAGGAGAACGACCATGAAGCTCGATGAACTGCGACCGACCTTCGACGCCCAGGGCCCTTTCGCGACCGTCTACCTCGAGAGCCGCTCCCCCTCGGCCGACGCCGGGCAGCAGCTGCGCCTGCGATGGGAGGAGCTGCGCGACGACCTCAAGGAACAGGGAGCGGAAGACGATCTCCTCTCCGCGATCGACGGCGTCCTCCTCGACGACGACACCCGCACCGAGGCGCACACCGACGGACGCATCATCGTCGCCAACGCCTCGGGGGTCCTGCTCGACGAGCACTGGGATGCCGCCCTGGGTACCGGTGACTCGGCCCATCATTCCGAGGTCCCCGAACTCGGGACGTACCTGCGCGAGAAGAACCGCCTCGTCGACGTCGTGCTCGTCGTCGCCGATCAGACGGGCGCGGTCATCCGTGAGCTGACGATCGGCGAGGAGCACGTCACCTCCCAGTCAGCGGAGACGCAGATCTCCGGCGACGAGGACGAGAGCATCCACAAGCCTCGCGGCCAGGCGCTGTCCCACAACCAGATCCGGCGGCGCGCCGATGAGATCATCAAGGACAATGCCCGTGACGTCGCCGACTTCGTCGACGACCTCGTGACCCGACGCTCCCCCGACGCCGTCGTCATCGCCGGCGAGGTGCAGGGGCGCACGGCCGTCAAGGCCGAGTTCTCGGCCCGGGTCAACGAGATCGTCCATGAGGTGACCGAGGGCGGGATCGTCGATGAGGCCGCCGAGGAGGCGCTCGAGGTGGCACTGAGGTCGTTGGCCTCCGACCTCAGCCGAGACCGCATGAAGGAGGCGGAGGAGAGCCTGTCCCAGGGACTGGCCCATGCGCTGGCCGTCGAGGGACGCACCGAGGTCGCGAAGGCGGTGGAGCGCGGAGCGGTCGACACCCTGCTGCTCAATCGCGACACCGTCGCCGCCGATGAGGGACGGCTCATCGCCGATGCCGTCCGGTCGTCGGCCGAGCTGCGGCTCGTCGACGCCGACATCAGCGACGGAGTCGCCGCCACTCTCCGGTTCGACGCCTCAGCGGCCCTCGCCGACTGAGAGCGCTCGCCGGCACCGGTCGGTCGGGGACGCGGGCCAGCGACGGAGCCCGCACGCGCCGATCAGGTGATCCGGATCAGATGATCCTGTGATCCCGGTCGGCGCCGTCGGGCTTGTTCGCCGTCTTCTTGCCCGCGGCCTTGAGATCCTTGCGCAGCTCCCTGGGCAGCGAGAACATGAGATCCTCCTCGGCCGTGACGACCTCCTCGACGGAGGTGAAGCCGTAGTCGCCGAGGAGGGAGAGCAGATCCTGGACCAGAGGCTCGGGAACGCTGGCACCCGAGGTGACGCCCACGGTGGCGACGTCGTGGAACCAGGCCTCGTCGACCTCACGGGCGAAGTCAATGCGATGGGCCGCCTTCGCGCCGTGCTCGAGAGCGACCTCGACGAGGCGGACCGAGTTCGAGGAGTTCGCGGAACCGACGACGAGCACCAGATCGGCCTCCGGGGCGATCTTCTTCACCGCCACCTGCCGGTTCTGAGTGGCGTAGCAGATGTCGTCGCTCGGCGGATCCTGCAGGTGCGGGAACCGCTCCCGCAGGATGTTCACCGTCTCCATGGTCTCGTCGACGCTCAGAGTCGTCTGCGAGATCCACACGAGGGGCTCGTCCGGGTCGACCTCGACGGTGCGCGCCTCTGCGGGGTTCTGGATCAGGGTGATGTGCTCGGGCGCCTCACCCATCGTCCCCTCGACCTCCTCGTGGCCGGCGTGACCGACGAGCAGGATGCGGTAGCCGTCACGAGCGAAACGGACGGCCTCGCGGTGGACCTTGGTGACCAGGGGGCACGTCGCGTCGATCGTCGACAGCTCCCGCTCGGCCGCCTCGGCGTGGACGGCGGGGGACACTCCGTGCGCGGAGAACACGACACGCGCACCCTGCGGGACCTCGTCGGTCTCATCGACGAACACGGCACCGCGCTCGGACAGCGTCTCGACCACGTGACGGTTGTGGACGATCTCCTTACGCACGTAGATCGGCGCGCCGTAGTGCTCGAGCGCGCGCTCGACGGCGATGACGGCCCGATCGACGCCGGCACAGTAGCCCCGCGGCGCGGCGAGGAGGACTCTCTGCTCGGCATCCCGGGGCTTGCGGATGTCCTCGGGATCCAGACGCTTGCGCGGAATCGTCGGCATGGGCACAGATACGGCAGTCACGTGCCCCAGTCTAGGTCCCGGACCTGGGAGACGGCCACAAAGGTGAACCACTCCACACCCGCAGGCAGCGCGCACTCGACACATTGCGGGCGGCGGACTCCGCGGCTGACGCGCCGCGGACTCCGGACCCCGCGGTCGGCGGACCCCACACCGGGCGGGGGCGCGCACTCGGCACGGCGCGGCCGGCGTCCGTGGCGTTCGCTAGGGTGGGACCAGCACAAGGAGGAATCGCATGGCCCAACGCATCTCCGGCACTCCCGGAACCCTCGGCGAATCGGTCGCGCCGCGGGAACTGGCCGCCACCGCCGCCGAGACGA
This sequence comes from Brevibacterium sanguinis, assembly GCF_003315415.1. Lineage (GTDB taxonomy): Bacteria > Actinomycetota > Actinomycetes > Actinomycetales > Brevibacteriaceae > Brevibacterium > Brevibacterium celere_A. The sequence goes on along the minus strand of NZ_QNSB01000003.1, from coordinate 144,279 downwards.
CCGCGGAGAACCCCTGGCCGCTGAGCCTGCTGTCGCAGAAGATGAAGTCCTACATCGACCGGATGTCGAGCGTGTGGATCGAAGGGCAGGTCGTCGAACTCAACCATCGCGGCAAGGCCAGCTACCTCACCCTGCGCGACACCGACGTCGAGATGTCCCTTCCCGTCCAGATCTGGAAGAACGTCCTCGATCGCACCGGGGCCCCGCTGACCGAGGGCAGCCACGTCGTGGCGAACCTCAAGGCCGACTTCTGGACGAAGACCGGACGACTGACGATGCGGGCCAACGACATCCGGGCCGTCGGGCTCGGCGAGCTGCTGGCCAGGCTCGAGCGGCTGAGGAAGCAGCTCGCGGCCGAGGGCCTGTTCGATCCCGCCCGGAAGCGCCGCCTTCCGTTCCTGCCCAACCGGATCGGCCTCATCACCGGGCGGGACTCCGATGCCCAGAAGGACGTCGTGCGCAACGTCCACCTGCGCTGGCCGGCCGCCGAGTTCGAGATCCGCAACTGCGCCGTCCAGGGACCCGACGCGGTGCCCGGAGTGATGAGGAACCTCGCCGAGCTCGACGCCGACCCGGCCATCGACGTCATCGTCATCGCTCGCGGGGGCGGCAGCATGGAGGACCTGCTGCCGTTCTCCAACGAAGCCCTCGTCCGGGCCGTGTCGAACGCCCAGACCCCTGTCGTCTCCGCGATCGGGCACGAGGCCGACCGGCCCATCCTCGACGAGGTCGCCGATCTTCGTGCCTCGACGCCGACCGACGCGGCCAAGCGGATCGTTCCCGATGTCGCCGAGGAGACGATGAATCTGCTGCGCGTGCGCGCGGAACTCGATGCCGCGGTCAATCGGATCATCGACCGTGAGCAGGAGATGCTCACCGCCGTGCGTTCGCGCCCGGTCCTCGCCGAGCCCCAGACCATGGTCACGGCCCGCGAGGACGAACTGGCGATGATCAGACGCCGCAGTCTGCAGGCCGCGACCGGACTCGTCATCCACGGCGAGAAGGAGATCAGCTACCTGCGGTCCCAGGCGAGATCCCTGTCTCCGCTGCGCACCCTCGAACGCGGCTACGCCGTGGTGCAGTCCGACGCCGGGCAGGCGATCAGGGACGCCGCCGAGGTGAGAGTCGGAGCCACCGTGCACGTGCGCGTCGCCCGCGGCCGATTCGACGCCGAGGTCAGCACCATCCAGACCGAACACCACACCCACCCCACTCCGGAGGACGAGGACAATGACTGAACAGACCCAGACCGACATCAGCACCCTCAGCTACGAGCAGGCGCGCGAGGAGCTCGTGATGATCGTCAAGCGGCTCGAGACCGGCAACCTTCCGCTCGAGGAGTCCCTGGCCCTGTGGGAGCGGGGAGAGTCGCTGGCCGATCGCTGTCAGGCGTGGCTCAACGGCGCCCGCGAGCGCCTCGACCGCGCTCGGGCGGAGTCCTCCGACGACGAGGAGTGAGGGTCAGCGCAGCTGGTCGGCGATCTGCTGCGCGAAGCCGTCGACTGTCTCCGGCAGCGCAGTGGCCGACAGGACGACGTACATGTCGTCGTGCGAGGTCACCCAGTGCTCCCTGCCGTCTTCGGCACGGTAGACCTGGAACCGGGCGCCGCCCACGGTCGCGGTCTCGGCGGGGACGGCATCACCGACCTGGTTCTCGGCCCACTTCTGCGAGGCCGCGGCCTGCTCGATGCTCACCCACTGCTGCTCCGCGCCGATGAACGACATGTACCAGGACGTGTGCTCGGAATCGCCGACCTGTCCGAGGCTCGCTTCATTGGAGGACCAGCCCGGGGGGATCTCGGGAACGATGAGATCGAAGTCGGCGCTCCCCTGCGCCTGCTGTGCGATCGCCTGGTAGTCGACGACGCGTTCGGTCTCGACCTCGGGCTGCGGAGCCATGAGCAGAGCCCCGACGACGACGGCGAAGCAGGCGAGGATCGCGATCATCATGTTGACCCAGTTCGAGTTCTTCCGCAGAACTCGCATCTCCTCCCGGGAGCCGGGAAGGATGGCGCTGGATTCGGGCTGTGCTTGAGCATTCACGCTCCCAATTGTCCTCTCGGCGCACGAGAGGGCCAAATCCCCCGCGTCCGCATCGGCGCCCGAGTGCGCGAGACCGCTGTCGGGAAGTCGGCGACGGGGTGGCACAATTGGTGTCATGAGTGACTCACAGGAATCCGCTGAAGCCAAATCTCATCACGACCGGGGTCGCGTCGACGCCGCCGCTCCCCCCGTCGCAGTGACCGATTCATGGTCGCAGCAGGCCCAGGTCGGAGAGGATGCCCCCGACCGCAACCTGGCGCTCGAACTCGTGCGCGTCACGGAAGCCGCCGCCATCGCCGCCGCCCCCTGGGTCGGGCGCGGGGACAAGAACGCCGCCGACGGCGCCGCGGTGGCCGCGATGCGCAACGTCATCTCCTCGGTCCGGATGTCGGGCACCGTCGTCATCGGTGAGGGAGAGAAGGACGAAGCTCCCATGCTCTTCAACGGCGAACGCGTCGGAGACGGCGAGGGCCCCCACTGCGATGTCGCCGTCGACCCGATCGACGGCACCCGGCTGACCGCCCTCGGCATGCCCAACGCGATCTCCGTCATGGCCGTCACGGAAGACGGCGCGATGTACGACCCGTCCGCCGTGTTCTACATGGAGAAGCTCGTCACCGGGCCTGCGGCCGCCGACGCGGTCGATCTGCGCCTGCCGACGGCGGAGAACATCCGTCGCGTGGCCAAGGCCAAGGGCAACACCGATCCCGCCTCGGTGACGGTGATGATCCTCGATCGCCCGCGCCACGAGAAGATGATCGAGGAGATCCGCGCTGCCGGAGCCCGCATCAGGCTCATCACGGACGGCGATGTCGCCGGAGCGATCGCCGCGTGCCGGCAGGGAACCGGCGTCGACATGCTCATGGGCATCGGCGGAACCCCGGAGGGCATCATCACCGCCTGCGCCATCAAGGCCCTCGGCGGGGTCATCCAGGGCCGGCTGTGGCCGCAGGACGACGCCGAGCGCGAAGCCGCCGCGAAGGCCGGCCTCGACGTCGACCAGGTGCTCAACACCGAGGACCTCGTCACCGGAGACAACAGCTACTTCGTCGCGACGGGGATCACCAACGGCGACCTGCTCGACGGAGTGAAGTTCCAGGGCGGACACGTGACGACGCACTCCCTGGTCATGCGCTCGAAGTCGGGCACGGTGCGCTCGGTGTTCGCCGAGCACCAGGTCGAGAAGACGCGCTCCTACGTCGAGGCCGCCGAGGAGGCCGCTCGCCGCGGTCTCGTCTGAGCCGCCCGTGCACCGCCTCGGTGCCCCTACCCCTCTCCCGGTCATCGCACCAGCACGACCTCCCCTGCGCCGCCACGGCGCATCCACCGACAATCCACCCGCATCACGGAAGAAGGTGCCCGCATGCCGCATCAGGCCTGGGAACGATTGATGGCAGGAAATCAGCGCTTCGTCAGCGGTGAGCCGCAGCACCCCAATCAGGACACGGCTCGGCGCGAGTCGCTGTCCGAGTCGCAGACCCCGTTCGTCACCCTCTTCGGCTGCTCGGACTCCCGGGTCGCCGCCGAGATGATCTTCGACGTCGGCCTCGGCGACATGTTCGTCGTCCGCAACGCAGGGCAGGTCATCGATCCGGTGACCCTGGGCTCCCTCGAGTACGGGGTCGAGGTCCTCGGCACCCCCATGCTCGTCGTGCTCGGGCACGACAGTTGCGGCGCCGTCACCGCTGCGGTCAACTCCTACGACTCGGGAGAGACCCCGCCGGGGTTCATCTCCGACGTCGTGGCCAGGCTCCTTCCCACGGTGGCCCGCGCCCGCCGCAACGGCCGCGCGACGGTCAACGCCACCGTGGCCCAGAACACGATCGACGTCACCGACAAGATCATGCAGCTGTCCTCGATCATCTCCACCGCCGTCGAGGAGGGCAGGCTGATCATCGTCGGCCTCACCTACCAGCTCCACGACGGCCGGATCACGGTCGTCGCCCGCCACGGCGGCGAGGACTCAGACGTCTCGACCATCGCCTCCTGAGGCCGGTCAGCACCGCAGCGGTCAAGCTGGGCCGCAGAACCCGCAACCTTGTCGAAAGGAAGACCATGAGCGAAGAGTTTCGCATCGAGCACGACACCATGGGAGAAGTGAAGGTTCCCAAGGACGCCCTCTACCGGGCCCAGACGCAGCGGGCCGTGGAGAACTTCCCGATCTCGGGCAAGACGCTCGAGTCCGCGCACGTCGCGGCACTCGCCCAGGTGAAGAAAGCCGCCGCGAAGGCGAACGCCGAACTCGGCGTCCTCGACGAGCAGCGCGCACAGGCGATCCAGGAGGCCGCCGACGCCGTCATCTCCGGCGAGTACGACTCCCACTTCCCGATCGACGTCTTCCAGACCGGTTCGGGCACCTCGTCGAACATGAACACCAACGAGGTCCTCGCCTCCCTGGCCAGCCGCGCCCTGGAGTCCGCGGGAGTCGACGTCCACCCCAACGACCACGTCAACGCCTCCCAGTCCTCGAACGACGTCTTCCCCACCTCGGTGCACGTGGCCGTGACGAAGGCCCTCGTGTCGACGCTCATCCCGGCCATGGAGACCCTGGCCGCCTCGCTCGAGAAGAAGGCCGAGGAGTTCTCCTCCGTCGTCAAGTCCGGGCGCACCCACCTGATGGACGCGACCCCGGTGACACTGGGCCAGGAGTTCGGCGGATACGCGGCGACCGTCCGCTACGGCATCGAACGCATCGAGGCCTCTCTGCCCCGCGTTGCCGAAGTGCCCCTCGGCGGCACCGCCGTCGGCACCGGCATCAACACCCCTGAGGGATTCTCCGCCCGCGTCATCGAGATCCTCGCCGAGGAGACCGGCCTGCCCATCACCGAGGCGCGCAACCACTTCGAGGCCCAGGCCAACCGCGACGGGCTCATCGAGGTCTCCGGTCAGCTGCGCACGATCGCCTACGGCTACATGAAGATCTGCAACGACCTGCGGTGGATGGGCTCGGGACCGAACACCGGCCTCGGCGAGATCGCCATCCCCGATCTCCAGCCCGGCTCCTCGATCATGCCCGGCAAGGTCAACCCGGTCATCTGCGAGGCCACCATCCAGGTCGCGGCCCAGGTGATCGGCAACGACACGACCGTCGCGCTGTCCTCGACCAATGGCGCCTTCGAGCTCAACGTCGGCATCCCGGTGATGGCGTCGAACCTCCTCGAGTCGATCCGCCTGCTCGCCAATTCGTCGAGGGTCATGGCGGAGAAGATGATCAACGGCCTGGCCGCCAACGAGGAGCGCGCCCGCTTCCTCGCCGAGGCGAGCCCCTCCATCGTCACGCCCCTCAACAAGGTCATCGGCTACGAGGCGGCCGCGAAGATCGCCAAGCACGCGGTGGCCAACAAGATGACAGTCAAGGAGGCAACGATCGACCTCGGCTTCGTCGAGAACGGATCGATCACCGAGGCGGATCTCGACAAGGCCCTCGACGTGACCACGATGATCGGCAGCTACAGGTAGGACCACCCCGAGCCTGGACCGATCCGCCGAGGGTGCACTTCACGAAGTGCGCCCTCGGCGGATCAGTCGTCTCTCGGCGGATCGGCGCCCCCTCGGCCGGTGAGCCCTCGGCCCAGGGGGCACCGTCGGCTGTGCTCAGGTCCGGAACGGATCGAACTCCTCGAGCACGTCCGTGACCAGGGCCGCGATCTCCGAGCGCTCGGAGCGGGTGAGGGTGACATGGGCGAAGAGGCCGTGGCCCTTGAGCTTCTCGATGACCGCGGCGACCCCGTCATGGCGGCCCACCCGGAGGTTGTCGCGCTGGGCCACGTCATGGGTGAGCACGACCTTCGAGTTCATCCCGATCCGCGAGAGCACCGTGAGCAGGACGTTGCGCTCGAGTGACTGCGCCTCGTCGACGATGACGAAGGCATCGTGGAGCGAGCGACCGCGGATGTGGGTGAGCGGAAGGACCTCGAGGATTCCCCTGTTGACCACCTCGTCGATGACGTTCTTGCTGACCAGGGCGCTCAGGGTGTCGAACACGGCCTCCGCCCACGGGTTCATCTTCTCCCCCTCGCTGCCGGGCAGGTAGCCGAGGTTCTGACCGCCGACGGCGTAGATCGGACGGAACACCATGATCTTGGAGTGCCTGTTCTCCTCGAGCGCCTTCTGCAGCCCCGCCATGAGGGCGAGCGCGGACTTCCCCGTCCCGGCCCGACCTCCCAGGGACACGATCCCCAGAGCGTCGTCGAGGAGCATGTCGATGGCCACCCGCTGCTCCGCGGACCGGCCGTGGACGCCGAAGACGTCTCGGTCCCCGCGCACGAGCCGGACCGTGTTGTTCGGATGCACCCGTCCCAGTGCCGACCCCCGCGGCGAGGTGATGACGACCCCGGTGTTGACCACCTCGTCGGACACGGCGTCGGTGACCACGCTGCCCGTGTCGTAGAACTGCGCCATCTCCTCGTCGCCGAGGGCGAGCTCGCTCATCCCGGTGAATCCCGAGTCGGTCGCCAGCTCGGCCAGGTACTCCTCGGCGCGCAGTCCCAGGGCGGAGGCCTTGACCCGCATCGGCACGTCCTTGGTCACGACGATGACGTCGTGGCCCTCCGCCGCGAGGTTCCGGGCGACGGCGAGGATGCGGGTGTCGTTCTCGGTCCGGTCGAAGCCCACCGGCATCGTCGAGGAGTCGATGTGGTTGATCTCGACCTGGAGGGTGCCACCGGAGTCGCCCACGGGGATCGGCTCGTCGAGCCTGTCGTACTCGGAGCGGAAGTCGTCGAGGATGTGGAGCGCTTTGCGCGCGGTGAACCCGAGCTCCGGGTGGTTGCGCTTGGCCTCGAGCTCCGAGACGACGACGAGAGGGATGACGATGTGGTGTTCGTCGAACCTCAGCAGCGCTCCCGGATCCGAGAGCAGCACCGAGGTGTCGAGAACGTAGGTGTGAACGGCCATGGGGACCCCTGTGGCGTGAGTTCCGCCGAGGTGCGAGTCCTGAGATCCCACGACCTCGGGTTGGTGTCGACCAACTACTGCCAACCTATCGGACAATGCCGCCTGATCGGTCCCGGCACGCGCACTTCCTCGGCGGCGAGAGCCTGAACTCCGGGTGAACGCCTCCGGCGGCTCGCCTGCCGAATCGTCGCCGGCCTCCTCGCGACTGCCGGCACCACCTCGTCACGGCGCCGAGGGCGGCGCAGATCCGCCGGCGCTCGCGGCTCACCTGCCGAAACGGCGCTGGCGCAGCCCGTAGGCGCGCACGGCGCGGAGGAAGTCGGTGCGCCGGAAGTCCGGCCAGTAGGCTTCGCAGAAGTAGAACTCGGAGTACGCGCTCTGCCACATGAGGAAACCGGACAGACGCTGCTCCCCGGAGGAGCGGATGATGAGGTCGGGGTCGGGCTGGCCCTTCGTGTAGAGATGCTCGCCGATCTGCTGCGGCGAGAGCTCGGAGATGATCGTCTCGAGGTCGGCGCCCTCGGCGGCGCGGGTGCGCAGCAGCGACTTCACGGCGTTGACGATCTCCTGCCGTCCCCCGTAGCCGACGGCGACATTCACCCGCATTCCGCTCTCACCCGTCGACGCCGCCGCCTCCAGTCGCGCCCGGAGATCGGCCGGCAGCACGTCGAGGTCGCCGACCAGCTGCACCCGCACTCCGTCGAGCTCGGCGATCTTCTCGACCATGTCGGAGATGATCTCGATGAGGACCTCGACCTCCTCGGGCGACCGGGCGAGGTTCTCCTTGGACAGGACGTAGAGGGTGACGATCTCGACATCGACCTCGTGGCACCAGCCCAGGAACTCGACGATCTTCTCCGCCCCTGCCCGATGGCCGTCGGCGGTGGTCGCGCCGAACTCCTTCGCCCACCTCCGGTTGCCGTCGGTGATGACGCCGACGTGACGGGGCACGGGAACCGAGCCGTCGAGCTCGCGCAGGAGCCGCCTCTCGTAGAGACGGTAGAGCAGGCTCACCGGTCGCGCCACACTGTCCTCTTTCGCTTCGCACTGTCCCATCGGTGAGCGGACCGGGCAGGATGCCGCCGCCTCGGGCTCACCGGACTCCTCCAAGGTTACTCTCTCGACCACGGTCGACACGGCTGCGACTCCCCGGCCTCGAAGAGCCTGCCCAGCCCGGACACCGATCCGCAGAACCCGGGCTGTGACCCTCCTCACCTGGGATGGGTCGGTCACCATGGGCACACGGCGCAGTCAATGAGTTGCCAGCCGCGCCGGGTAACGTGGAGTCATGAACGCACCTGCTGAACAGACCTCGCCCGGGACGACGGGGACCGGGGTTCGCGCCGAGGGCCGAGCGCGAGCCGCGCGCCGTCGCTCGGCCCTGCGTCTGGAGCTGAGCAAGCTCGCCGGCCAGGTCAAGCCGAGGCTGCGCGGCTGGTTCCATGCCGGTGCCTTCCCGCTGGCGATGTTCGGCGGACTGGCCCTGGTCATCATCTCCCCGACGATCGGCTCCCGCATCGCCGCTGCGGTCTTCGCCGTCACCGGGATGCTGCTCTTCGGCACCTCGGCCGTCTACCATCGCGGGCGCTGGCGCAGCCGAGCCCGGCTCATCCTCCGCCGCCTCGACCACGCGAACATCTTCCTCATCACCGCCGGGACCTACACACCCTTGGCGGTCCTCATGCTCGAGAGGGACCAGGCGATCCTCCTGCTCTCGGTGCTCTGGGGTGCCGCGGCGCTGGGGGTGGCGTTCCGCACGATCTTCATCACCGCGCCGAGGTGGCTCTTCGTCCCCGTCTATGTGGGCTTCGGCGTCGCCGGCGTCGGCTACATCCCCCAGATGTGGGCGTCGATCCCGGCCGTCGGGATGCTCATCGTCGCCGGCGGCATCTGCTACATCGCCGGGGCGGTGATCTACGGGATCAAGAAGCCGAACCCGTCGCCGACGTGGCTCGGCTTCCACGAGATCTTCCACATCCTCACGATCTGCGGCTACGGCTGCCACCTCGCCGCGCTGCTCGTCGCGGCCGCCGCCGCCTACTGAGTGTCAGCGGTCCTGCGCACCGGCTCCGGGACCCTCGCCGCCCGTGCCCCGGTCGTCGGCTTCCGCTGAGCTTGGACCGCTGTCCCGGGTCCGCGGCACATCCGTTCCACCGTCCGGGGTCTGCCGCGCATCCGAGGCGCGACCCGGCGCAGCCGTCGTCTCGTCCTCGGGCGCCTTCGCACCGGAGAGCTTCGACTGGTTGGGCACCGCGTGCTTGCGCAGCGGAATCGGATAGGCGTCGCTGGCCGCCGAGCGCGCTCGCACCCGCCGGACCCGCTTGAGCGCGTCCCGGATGAGGAAGATGACGAGGATGACGATGAAGAGCGTGACGAGGAACCCGATCGTGCCGGGCGTGACGAGATCGGGATCGGGTGCGCCCGTCGGAGCCGGTGTCTGTGCGAGGATCATGCGCGCTCCCCCGCCATCGACTCGTCGCGGGCCTCCGAGGGAGGAAGCATGCCCTCGGTGGGGACCATCCGGCCGTCGTCGAAGGTCACCGAGGCGAAGAGGTCGGTCTCCTGGAAGTCGACGCCCGGGGCCAGCGGTTCGCGGCCGGTGTTGTCGACGGCGATCTCGAACTCCTCGGTGGGCCAGTACGTCCGGGCCGCCTTCCGCGAGGCCGAGAAGAACCCGCCGTTGGGGTCGATCTGCGTCGCGTGGGACAGCAGTGCCCGGTCCCTGGCGGGGAAGAAGTCCGCGCAGTCGATCCGGGTGCTCAGCCAGTTGGTGCGCTCGGCGTCGCGCTTGCGGAAATCGTCGAGGTGCTCGGCGAACGGCGATTCGAGTCCGGCCTCGGTCATCTTCTCGTGGATCGTGATCCACTTGCGCGCCGACAGGTCCTGGTTGAAGTAGACCTTCTGCACCTGCCAGGGCTCGCCGAGTTCGGGGTGCGCGGCGGAATCCGCCGCGGCGGCCACCGCCGCCATCGTCACGTCGTGGTTCTTGATGTGATCCGGGTGCGGGTATCCGCCCAGTTCGTCGTACGTCGTCACGACCTGCGGACGGAAGCTGCGGATGATGTGGACCAGGGGGAGCATCGCGATCTCGTCGGGAACCCGGTAGAAGCACCCGGGCGGCGTCTGGGTGTCGAAGTCGCCGTCGGGCAGACCCGAGTCGACGTGGCCGACCCACACGTGCTCGGCACCGAGCGCCGCGGCCGCGGCGGCCATCTCCTCGCGCCGCAGACCGGCGATGTCCCGTGACGCCTTCGGACTCTGCAGCAGCGCCGGGTTGAGGATGTCGCCGGCCTCGCCGCCGGTCATGGTGGCGATGAGCACACGGGCACCCAGGGAGGCATACTTCGCCGTCGTCGCCGCACCCTTCGAGGATTCGTCGTCGGGGTGTGCATGGACCGCGAGGAGGCGCAGCCCATGGTACGGAAGCGAAGTCATTGAATGTCCCTTTCGATTCGGTCCGGTCACGATCCGTCCTCGACGCGGGAATGCCCGCGGAACACGGATCGACTACTCTAGGTTAGTGCGCGACGTTCACAGATGAGGAATCCGATGACAGAGGCAACGGTGGAGAGACCACTGCATGAGAACCGATACGGGCGGACCCGCGAACCCAAGCGCCGCCTGAGCCCCCGCGCGATGGTTCTCGCCGGAATCGTCCTCGTCGCCGTGGTCGTCGTCATCGCCTTCGCGGCATTCCGTCCGCAGAGCACCCCATCCACTCCCCGGACCCTCAGCTATTCCGTCGTCGACTCTTCCTCAACACTCGTGACCGTGGCGATATTTCCCGATCGGGAGCGTGACGTGCACTGCACTGTGCAGGCGACGAACGACTTCGAGGCGGTCGTCGGCTTCACCGAGGTGACGGTGCCGGCCGATCCCGACGCGGATCCGAACACTCCGAAGGCCCTCGAGGTGGACCTCTCCACGACGCAGCTCGCCTCCTCCGGCCACGTCGACACCTGCTGGTTCGAGTAGCCTGGCGGCTCGCCGGGGGCCGCAGGCTTCGGCGGTGAAGCGCTCCCGGCGCACGGTCTGCCGGATGCGGACAGCGTTTCCGACAGCGGTCGTGCGGACCGTGGCACGCGCCTCGGCGGCTGTGCGCGCACACCGTCCGTGAAGTGACGTGCGTCATTGTCTTTGCGAGCGAATGGGCTAAACTGTAGTTTCATTCACCATCCGGGCGTGCCCCAACGCCCGGATTTTCGTTGTCTGACGCGTTGAGTCAGCGCACCGGACCGATCAAGGAGAAGTCATGACTGAGGACGTCGCCCAGGAGACCACATGGTTGACCCAGGAGGCCTTCGATCGCCTGTCGAAGGAACTCGAATACCTCTCCGGGCCGGGCCGAGCGGAGATCGCCGAGAAGATCGAAGCCGCCCGCGACGAGGGTGACTTGAAGGAGAACGGCGGCTACCACGCTGCCCGCGAGGAGCAGGGCAAGCAGGAGGCTCGCATCCGTCAGCTCGAGCAGCTGCTGCGGTCGGCGAAGGTCGGGTCGAGCGAGAGCGACGGCAAGACTGTCTCCCCGGGAACCGTCGTCACCGCCAAGGTCGCGGGGAACGAGATGCGCTTCCTCCTCGGCAGCCGTGAGATCGCCGGTGATTCCGACATCGACGTCTTCTCCGAGAAGTCCCCGCTCGGTGCCGCCGTGCTGGGTGTGTCCGTGGGAGAGAAGACGAGCTACGAAGCGCCCAACGGCAAGGAGATCAGCGTCGAGGTCGTCAAGATCGAACCCTTCGCGGCCTGATCTCGTCTGCCCCGAGGCGTCGGCCACGGAGGGCCTCCCGCTGCCGCTGACTCCGGCACTGGGAGGCCGATGACCGGATCCGGGCGAGGAGAGACACGACGAGGGCGGGTGCCGCGGCACCCGCCCTCGTCATATCCGTCCATCGGTCGAGGCCGCCGTGGGCTCAGCCTCGACGAGAATCCTTCTCGACGCGGACCTCACCGGTGCCGTCCATTCCGCCCGCCCCGGGAGCCGGGACCTCCGGGCTGTCGTCGGCCTGAGGATCGGCCGATTCGGAGGGGCTCTCGGAGGCCTCGGCCTCGTTCGCCGCCGTCTCCGGGTCGTCGGGATCGAATCCCGGCCGAGGACCGTTCGAGCGCACGATGTGGCCGACCACCGTGTTGAGCACGGCGATGAGCGGAACGGCGAACAGGGCACCGACGATCCCGAACAGGAAGGCACCCGCAGCGACTCCGAGCACGACGGCCAGCGGGTGCACCGAGACCGCCTTGCCCATGATGAACGGCTGGAGGACCTGGCTCTCGATCTGCTGCACGGCGATGACGATGATCAGCATGATGATCGCGCTGGCGAAGCCGTTGGACACGAGGGCGACGAGCACCGCGATGACTCCCGAGGCGATCGCACCGACGACGGGGATGAACGAGGACAGGAACACGAGCACCGTCAGAGGGACGACGAGCGGCACCCCGAGGATCGCGGCGCCGATTCCGATGCCGATCGCATCGATGCCGGCGACGAGGATCTGGGAGCGCACGTACTGCACGAGGGTCCTCCATCCGCGCAGGGCCGCGCCTTCTGCCGTCCTCTGGGCGGGGATGGGCAGGAGATTGATCATCCACTTGAAGATCTTCTTCCCGTCGTAGAGGAAGAAGAAGGTCGTGAACAGGCACAGCACGGCGCCGGTGAGGAAGGAGCCGACCGACGACGTCGCCCTCCACGCCCCGCCGAGGAGCTGACTGCTGTTGGTCTGCAGCCAGCTCGTCGCGGTCGTGATCATCTCGTCGATGTAGGCCGACACCGTCGAGGAGTCGATCCCGAAGGGGTTGTTCGCCAACCAGGCGCTGATCGCGGAGAAGCCGGTGATGACCTGGGACACGAGTTCGGGCATCCCGGAGTAGATCTGCTGACCGACGAGGATGAGCAGCCCCACGACGACGACGATGAACCCGACGAAGCTGGCTGCGGCGGCCAGCGCCTGCGGCGCTCCCCTCCGCGCCAGCCACCCGGTCAGCGGTGCCAGCAGTGCCGCCAGCAGCAGGGCGATGAGGGCGGGCAGCAGGACGTCGGAGACCTGGGACAGCAGCCACAGGGCGACGCCGATGCCGACGAGCACGACGATCGAGCGCCATGACCAGGCCGCCGCGGTCTTGAGTCCCGGCGAGACATAGGGCTCGGCCTCGGCCTCGGCACGGATCCGGGCGATCTCCTCGGCGGTCAGGTGCAGATCGCCGTACCGGTCGGTCTGCGCAGGCGTCCTGGCCTGGTCCCTCCTCAGCCGGAACGTGTCCCACGCTCCCCGAAATCTGTTCGCGGCAGGCTTCTTCTCGTTCTCAGACATGTCTCAACAATAGTTGTTCCCTGCCGGCTGCAGTGCAATGATGTCGGGGAAAGGGGAGATTCTTATGGGGAAGCGAACGCTCTACGCCCTCGCCACCATGACCGGGACGGCCGTGGGTGTCGGTGCCTCGGCCGTGGGACTCCTCCGCCATCAGGCGAGCTCACTGCGCCGGGCCTTCGACGACGATGTCGACCGGCACTACGACGCGATCGCCGAGACCGTCGCCCCGCCGCAGGGCGGGACCGGGAACGACTCGGCGGCGGTCGCGATCCTCGGTGATTCGTGGCTGTGCGGCCTCGAGGTCTCCGACCCCACCCGCACTCCCTCCCTCCTCATCGCCCGGGGGCTCGCACGGATGCTCTCGACGACGGTGCGGGTGCAGTCCGCGGCGCGACCGTCGGCCCTGTCCGAGGATCTGCCCGCCCAGGTCGACGAGATCCTCGGCTCCGCCCTGCTCGCGCGCGCACCGGGGAGGCAGGGCGAGTCGCACCGGTTCGCCATCGTCTCGATCGGCACCGGTGACATCATCCACCCCATCCACGGCACCATCGGGATCCCGGTGCTCAACCAGGCGATCAACCGCCTGCAGCGCGAGGGCCGGTACACGGTGTTCGTCCTCGTCTGCCCCAACCTCGGCGGACTGCCGGGCCTGCGCGATCCGCTGCGAACGTCCCTGCGACGCACCTCCCGGGTCCTCGCGGGTTCGCAATGGCTGGCGGCACTGGCCGCGCACGCCGTGCCGCTGACGGCGACGCAGTCCCTGAGCGGAACGACGAAGGCATCTCTGCTCAACGGATCCGGACGGTTCCCGAGCTCGCTCGGGTACGCACAGCTCTCGAGCACCGTCCTCGCCGCGATCGCCGAGCGCATCGACGCCCCAGTCCTCGTCGATCGCACCCTCGACATCCCCGAGTACGCCGACGCGGCCGAGCAGACCGACCCCGACGACACCCCAACCGAGGCCACCGCACCCGAGGACGCCGGCGCCCCCGAGAACCCCGGTGGTCCCGGCAGCGACGCTTGCGCTGCCGGCACCGACCCCGCGACCACCGACGAGCGGGTGACCGGATGATCCCCGTCGTCCTCGCCTCCCAGTCCCCCGCCCGTCGTCAGATCCTCACCGCCTCGGGGATCGATCCCGTCATCGTCGTCTCCCACGTCGACGAAGCGGCCATCGAGGCGTCCTTCGCCGGCGATGTCCCGGAGCTGACCTGCGCATTGTCCGAGGCGAAGGCGCGGGCGGTCATCGAGTCCCTCCGAACCCGGACGCCGCCGCAGCTCCTCGCCGAGGCGGACGCCGCCGGCCCCGGGGCGGACGGCGCCCGCACCGTCGTCCTCATCGCCGGTGATTCGCTGCTCGAACTCGACGGCCGGCCGGTCGGCAAGCCAGGCACCGCCGAGCGCACCCGCGAGGTGTGGACGGCCATGGCAGGTCGGTGGGCCACTCTCCACACCGGCCACACCGTTGCCGTTCTCGACGTCGACCCCGGTCGGCGCACGTGCGAGGTCCGCGACCTGCGCTCGGCGCGCTCGTCCACCGGGGTGCTCATGGGTCGCCCGAGCGAGGCCGAGCTCGAGGCCTACATCGCCACCGAGGAGCCCTTCGGGGTCGCGGGCGCGCTGACCATCGACGGGTTCGGAGGCGCGTTCGTCGACCGGCTCGACGGCGACCATCTCACCGTCCTCGGCCTCAGCCTGCCCCTGGTCCGACGGCTCGTCACCGACATGGGCCTGTTCTGGCCGGACCTGTGGTCGTCGCGCCGATAGCGCATCCACCCCGATCACGGCGACACGCCCGACCCCACTGAAGACATCGACCCCGGTTTTTATCGCCTGCCTACAATCCCTTGGTGCCCGTCCCTAAATTGATCGGAGATCATACAAAAGGAGCACCATGACCGCAGTTCTCCCCGACCTGTTCCACACCCGCGTACCGACGGCCCCCGTCCACCGCGTCCTCATCGCCAACCGCGGCGAGATCGCGCTGCGGGTCATCCGCGCCGCCCACGACCTGGGCATCAAGGCCGTCGCCGTCTACACGCGAGCGGACTCGGACGCCGATTTCGTACAGCTGGCCGACGACGCCTGGCTGCTCGACGGCACGGGCGCCGGGGAGACCTACCTCGACATCGACAAGATCCTCGGCCTGGCCCGCCGCTCCGGCGCCGACGCCGTCCATCCCGGCTACGGCTACCTGGCCGAGAACGCCCGGTTCGCCCAGGCGGTCATCGACGCGGGACTGACCTGGATCGGTCCGCCCCCGTCCGCGATCGAGCTCCTCGGTGACAAGTCCGGGGCCCGTGAGGTCGCCGAGGCGGTCTCCGCCCCCGTCGCCCCCGGCTCGGCAGGAGCCGTGGCGGATCTGGCCGAGGCCGCCGAGGTGGCCGAGCGCATCGGCTATCCAGTCGTCATCAAGGCCGTCCACGGCGGCGGCGGACGCGGCTTCCGGGCCTGCGCCGAAGCCGGCGAGCTCGAGGCCGCCTTCACCGCGGCAACCCGGGAGGCCCAGGCCGCGTTCGGCCGCGGGGAATGCCTCATCGAGAAGCAGATCGTGCGCCCGCGGCACATCGAGACCCAGTGCCTCGCCGATTCCCACGGCAGCGTCCGCGTCCTCTCCACCCGCGACTGCACGCTCCAGCGCCGGAACCAGAAGATCGTCGAGGAGGCTCCGGCCCCGTACCTCTCCGCCGAGCAGGAGCGCATCGTCAGCGAGGCCTCGGCCCGGGTCCTCGCCCACGTCGGCTACGTCGGGGCGGCCACGTGCGAGTTCCTCCTCGGCACCGACGGCACGATCATCTTCATGGAGGCCAATGCGCGGATCCAGGTCGAGCACACGGTGACCGAGGAGGTCACCGGCGTCGACCTCGTGGCCTGGCAGCTGCGCATCGCCTCCGGCGAACGCCTGCCCGAGAGCTTCCCCGAGGTCCGCGGCCACTCCATCCAGTTCCGCATCAACGCCGAGGATCCGACGACCTTCTTCCCCGCCACCGGCACCGTGAAGAACCACCGGGCCCCCTCCGGTCCGGGAGTCCGCCTCGATTCGGGAATCGGTGAGGGCAGCGCCGTCGGCACCGACTTCGACCCGATGCTCGCGAAGCTCATCGTCACCGGCGCCGATCGCGAGCAGGCGCTGGCCCGGGCCAAGCGCGCCCTCGACGAGTACCGCATCGAGGGCGTCTCGACCCTCCTCCCCCTCCACCGCGTCCTCGTCGCCGAGGACGCGTTCGCCAAGGACTTCGAGGTCTGGACCAACTGGCTCGAGACCGCATTCGTCAATCCGCTCGCCACCCCACACCCAGGAGATCACATGAGCACGAGCGTCGACAGCTTCACCGTCGTGGTCGAGGTCGACGGGCGACGGATGACCGTGTCCGTGCCCAAGGACGTCGTCTCCGACCTCGGACATGTGCCCAGCCCGAGCGTGCCCAGGCGCAAGCGCAGCCTGCGCCGCAAGGGCGCCCGCGTCGCCGACGACTCGGCCTCGCTCAACGCCCCGATGCAGGGCACCATCGTCTCCGTCGCCGTCGCCCCCGGTGACAGCGTCGAAGCCGGGGACACCCTGGCCGTCATCGAGGCGATGAAGATGGAGCAGCCCCTCAAGGCCGGTCATGCCGGCACCGTCGCCGAGGTGCTCGTGGAGGCAGGCTCGTCGGTCAAGGCCGGTGAGCCCCTGGTCCGCTTCTCCGCCTGAGCGCACGTCCGAGCGCTCAGGTGTGAGCGCCTGTGATCGAGTGCTCGCCGGCGGCGTGCGGTCGGCATCCTGGCGCGGGGCGAACTGCCGGTCGGCAGGGACGCGAGTCTCCCACGCCGTGCCGCGCCGTCGGGTGGATGCTAGTCTCACTGGTGTGAACCCTGCCACGACTCTCGACGACCTCGCCGAGCGACTGCCCGCCGGCGCACTCATCACCGATCCGATCAAGCTCGAGGCCTATCGCCGCGATCGTGCCGAGGACCCCGATGCCGGCACCCCGCTGGCCGTCGTCCGCGCCACCTGCACCGCCGACGTCCAGGAAGTGCTGCGCTTCGCCTCGGCGACCCGCACCCCCGTCGTCCCCCGCGGAGCCGGGACGAGCCTCTCGGGCGGCTCCACCGCCGTCGACGGGGCGATCACCCTGTCCCTCGAGCAGATGCGCGAGATCACCGTCGATCCCGTGACCAGGATCGCGACCGCCCAGCCGGGCGCGTTCAACGCCGAGGTCAAGGACGCCGCCGCCGTCCACGGACTCTGGTACCCGCCCGATCCCGCCTCCTACACGTTCTGCTCCATCGGCGGGAACATCGCGACCAATGCCGGAGGGCTGTGCTGCGTCAAGTACGGCGTCACCGTCGACTACGTCATGGGCATGGAGGTCGTCCTCGCCGACGGTCGCGCCGTCCGCCTCGGCGGTCCCCGGATCAAGGACGTCGCGGGACTGCCCCTGACGAAGCTCTTCGTCGGCAGCGAGGGCACCCTGGGCATCATCACCGAGGTCACCCTCCGCCTCATCCCCGCCCAGCGGCGGCCGCAGACTCTCGTCGCGACCTTCCCCACGCTCGGCGCGGCGACCGCCGCGGTCCTCGCGATCACCTCGTCGATGCGTCCGTCCATGCTCGAGTTCATGGACGCGCCGACGATCAACGCCGTCGAGGACGAGACGAGGATGGGTCTCGACCGGACCGCCGCGGCGATGCTCATCGTCCAGTCCGACGAGCCCGTCGAACACGCCGGCGTGGAGATCGCCGAGGTCACCCGCCTGTGCGAGGAGGCCGGAGCGACCGAGGTGTTCTCCACCGACGACCCTGACGACGGGGAGGCATTCGTCGCCGCCCGCCGGCTGGCGATCCCCGCCGTGGAGAAGAAGGGCACGATCCTCCTCGAGGACGTCGGCGTCCCGATCCCCGCGCTCGGCGACCTCGTCGAGGGCATCGCCGCGATCTCGGACCGCCACGATGTCATCGTCGCCGTCCTCGCCCACGCCGGCGACGGGAACACCCACCCGCTCGTCGTCTTCGACCCCACTGACGACGCTCAGCGCGACCGGGCGCACACCGCCTACGGGGAGATCATGGACCTCGCCGTCGGCCTCGGCGGCACCATCACCGGAGAGCACGGGGTCGGACGGCTCAAGCGCCCCTGGCTCGACGGCTACCTCGGCGATGACGTCATGGAGCTCAACCACCGGGTCAAGGACGCGTTCGACCCCCACGGCATCCTCAACCCCGGAGCCATGCTGCTCTCGGCCGAGCAGCGCGAGACCGCCCTCACCCGTCGAGGTCGATGAAGGCGGATTCCGCGTCGTTGCCCGGGCACTTCCGAGCACGGGCGGCCTCCGCCGCGGCACCGGCCTCGTCGCCGTGCTCGCGGAGCATGATCCCCCGCGCGATGTGGAACGGACGGTGGCCCTCGAGCGGCAGGGCGTCGAGGGCGCGCAGGCCGGCCCGCGGGCCGTCGCATCGGAAGATCGCGACCGCCTCGGCGAGGCGGACCATCGGGGTCGGCTCCAGCCGGGTGAGCATCGCGTAGAGCACCCGGATCTGCCTCCAGTCGGTGTCCGCGAAGCTCGCGGCCTCCGCGTGCAGGGCGGCGATCGCCGCCTGGATCGTGTAGCTGGCGGCCTCCGGCTCCCCGGCCGCACGGGTGACGAGGGACAGCCCTTCGACGATGAGGGCCGACACCCAGCGGCTCCGCTCCTGCCGGGACAGCGGCACCGGCAGCCCCGCGGAGTCGCTGCGGGCAGGCTGCCTGGCCTCGGTGAGCAGGAACAGGGCGAGCAGTCCCCTCACCTCGGTCGACTCCGGAAGCAGCCGAGCGAGCACGCGAGTCAGGCGGATCGCCTCGGCGGTCAGCTCCGGACGCACATGGGCCATCCCGGTCGTCGCCACGTATCCCTGCGTGAAGATGAGGTAGAGCGCCCGCAGCACTGCCGGGAGCCGGTCGGCCACCTCCTTGTCGGTGGGCCGGCGGAAGGGGATCCCGGTGACGCGGATGCGCCTCTTCGCCCGCACGAGACGCTGCTGCATCGTCGTCGTGTCGACGAGGAACCCGGCAGCGACCTCGGCGGTGGACAGTCCGCCGAGGCAGCGGAGGATGAGCGCCACGTGCTCGCCCGTCCTCAGTGTCGGATGAGAGCAGGTGAAGAACAGGGTCAGCCGCTCGTCGGGGATGTCCGCAGCTCCGAGGGAATCGACGATGTCCTCGGAATGGTCACGGGCCGCTCCCGTCCCGATCTCATCCTCGATCCGCAGCGCCGCCAATCGCCTGGCCCGTGCGGCATCGCCGCGGACGATGTCGAGAGCACGGTTCTTCGCGACTGTGAGCAGCCAGGCTGCGGGCCTGTCCGGGATCCCTGTCCGCGGCCAGGTTTCCATGGCCCGGACCATCGCGTCGGCGAGCACGTCCTCGGCGAGGTCGAGATCGTGGAAGCGTCGGGCGAGCACCGCCAGCAGCCGCGACCGGTCCTCGGCCCCGAGGCGGGCGAGGACGGACGCGACGGCCGCGGTGGGCTCGTCCCGGTCTGCGCTCATCGGCTCAGTCCGTCAGCGGCTCGGCAATCGGCGACTCAGTAGTCGGCGACGGGTCGGATCTCGATGTGTCCGAACCGCGCTCCCGGGCTCCTCTTCGCCCAGGCGATCGCCTCATCGATGTCGGGGACCTCGATGACGTAGCTTCCGCCGACGAAGTCGCCGGTCTCGGCGAAGGGCCCGGAGGTCACGAGCAGCTCTCCGGATTCCGCGTCCGCGTTCACCCTCACCGCAGTCTCGGGTCCTTCGAGGGCGAAGCCGCCGACGACGACTCCCGCCTCGGTGATCTCCTGGTCGAACTTCATGAACTCGGCCGGATCCGGGCCGGACCGGTCACCGCATTCGGCGTCCTGGTGGTCGCCCATGAGTAGCAGCACATACTTCATCAGTCTCCCCTTTCGAAGGAGTTCTCAGGTCGGGCGGAAGTGCCCGACACTCAACTGACGGGTGAGACCTGTCGACATCGACACGGTCGGCGAAGAATCTCCTCTCGATGTCCTCTCGAGGTGACGGCAGAGCGTCCCCGCCGTTCCCCCGAGGTCAGGGTGGAGGTCCTCACAGGTGCCGGTGGAGCTTCCTCGCCGCTTCCGTCAGGGAGCCGCTGACGGATGGGTAGACGACGAATGAGGCCGAGAGCTGATCCACGGTGAGGCGGTTCTCGACAGCCATCGTGATCGGGAGAATGAGCTCGCTGGCCCGCGGGCCGACGACGACGCCGCCGAGGATCGAGCCCGAGCCGCGGCGCGCGAAGATCTTGACGAAGCCGTCCCTGATTCCGAGCATCTTGGCCCGCGGGTTGGTGTCCAGGGGCAGCATGACGGTGTCGATGTCGGTGGGGTTGTCCCGGTAGTCGCTCTGCGTGAAGCCGACCGTGGCGATCTCCGGTGCGGTGAACACGTTCGAGGCGACATTGCGCAGCTTGAGCGGCTGCACCGCGTCGCCGAGGGCATGTGACATCGCGATGCGGCCCTGCATCGCCGCGACCGATGCCAGGGGCAGCACGCCGGTGCAGTCGCCGGCCGCGTAGATCCCCGGTCGCGAGGTCCGCGAGACGCCGTCGACGACGATGTGGCCGGACTCCCCGACCCGGACCCCGGCGGCCTCGAGTCCGAGCTCGGCCGTGTTGGGGATCGAGCCGACGGCCATGAGGCAGTGCGAGCCCTCGACGCGGCGTCCGTCGGCCAGGGTGACGAGGACGCCGGTGTCGGTGCGCTCCACCGTCTGCGCCCGGGATCGGGAGAGGACGTTCATACCCTTGTTGCGGAAGACGAACTCGAGCACGTCCGCGGCATCCTCGTCCTGGCCCGGCAGGACCTTGTCCCGGGAGGACACGAGGGTGACCTTGGCCCCGAGTGCCCGGTACGCCGAGGCGAACTCGGCGCCGGTGACGCCCGAGCCGACGACGATGAGGTGGTCGGGCAGCTCCTCGAGGTCGTAGAGCTGGGTCCAGCTGAGGATGCGCTCACCGTCGGGCTGCGCGGAAGGCAGCTCGCGCGGGTGGGCGCCGACGGCCAGCAGGATGGTCGAGGCCTGCAGCTCGTATCGGGTGCCTCCCTCCTCGACCACGGAGACCCGGTCCCGCTCGGCGAGCGTCGCCCGCCCCTTGATGACCTTGACGCCGGCCCTGACGAGCGCTTCGTAGACGTGCGTCGCCTGGGCGTCGGCGAGCTTCATGATCCTCGAGTTGACGGCCTTGAGGTCGGCGCTCACCGTCCCGCCCTCCGCCGGCTCCGACTCCCAGCCGGCGATGCGGATGCCCAGGGCGTGCGAGCCCGAGATCTCATCCATCATCTCTGCGGTCGCGATGAGGGACTTCGAGGGGACGACATCGGTGACGACGGCCGCACCCCCGCACCGGTTGGCTTCGATGAGCATGACGTCGGCACCGAGCTGGGCGGCGACGAGGGCGGCCTCATAGCCGCCCGGTCCCCCACCGATGATGACAACACGATCTGCGGCGGATTCGAATTCAGTGGTGTTCACGAGGCAATTCTCTCAAATCGACGGGCTCGGGGGCGAATGGGGGCACAGCGGGGCGGGGACCGGTCACCGCGGGTCGACGACCTCGGCGGTGTCGCGGTGGAGCGCGGAGATCCGCAGGTAGGACTCGGCGTTGCGGCGCACCTTCTCCATTCCCTCCGCCGACAGCTCACGGCGGACCTTCCCCGGCATCCCGGCGACGAGGGACCGGGGAGGGATCTCGGCATCCTCGAGGATGAGGGCGCCGGCGGCGATGAGGGATTCCGACCCGATGCGGGCGCCGTTGAGGAGCGTCGAGTGCATCCCGATGAGGACGTCGTCCTCGACGACGGCCCCGTGGACGAGGGCCTGGTGGCCGATGGAGACCCTGGCCCCGATGACCACGGGGCGGCCCTCGTCGGTGTGCATGACGGTGTTGTCCTGGACGTTCGAGTCCTCACCGATCGTGATCGGAGCCGATTCGGCCCGCAGCACGCAGCCGTAGAAGACGCTCGCCCCGGCCTTGACGTGGACGTTGCCGACGAGCGTGGCGCCGGCGGCGATGAACGCCCCGGGATCGATCTGCGGTGTGTGCCCTGCCACGCTGATGATGCGGGCGGACAAGTGATCGTCGTTGGTCATGAGCCCTCCGTAAGAGTCGTCCCGGGTCCTGCCGCCCGTGCCGGGCGGTGCCGGACATCGTCATTCTATCCGCCGTCTCACCATGGCGGATGCGGCATCATCCGATTTGCGTCGGGGACCCCGGTAGCAGGACAATGGGCGGTTCGTTTGTCAGTTATTTCACACTGCCATACCCTTGTGCCCCTATGTCGCTTATGTGAACCTTGACTGAGAGAGTTGCGCCCGCCGACTGCGGCGCACCGAGGTCATTTCACCACCGTCGAAAGGTCACCATGGATTGGCGACACCGTGCCGCATGCCTCAACGAGGATCCGGAACTGTTCTTCCCCATCGGAAACACCGGTCCGGCCCTCCTGCAGATCGAGGAGGCCAAGACCGTCTGTCGCCGCTGTGAAGTCGCAGAGACCTGCCTGCAGTGGGCCCTGGAGACCGGCCAGGATGCCGGCGTCTGGGGCGGACTGAGCGAAGACGAGCGCCGCGCCCTCAAGCGCCGTGCGGCGCGAGCCCGCCGGGCGGGCTGAGGACCTTCGACCTCGGACAGAGCGCACCCCGAACTGGACCTGAGCTGCCGGACGATCATCGATCCCGGCAGCTCAGTCGTCTCCGCACCCCAGTCATGGGCACCTCAGTCGTAGGTGTCATCGCGCAGCGGCACGTCGAGGACGGCGACGGTGCCCCCGCCCTCGCGTTCGCGCCACTGGATCGACCCGGCCAGGTCCGCCGAGACGAGGGTGCGCACGATCTGGGTGCCCAGCCCGTTGCCGGGGCTCTGGGACTCCCCCAGTCCGACGCCGTCGTCGGCGATCGTCACGTGGAGATGGTCGCCGTTGCGCTCCGGGGTCACCCACACATGCCCGTCGAGCGTCTCCCCCGGTGCCAGCCTCTCCTGCTCCGAGACGGGGAAGCCGTGCTCGATCGCGTTCGTGATGAGTTCGGTGATCGCCAGCGCCAGTGACGTCGCATCCGCCGAGGAGATCGTGCCGAAGCTGCCGCAGCGCTTGAGTGTGATGTGGACGAGGGGGCTGGTCAGCTCGGGGGTCAGGCGCAGTCCCTTGTCGACGACTTCGTCGAAGTCGACCTCCGACTCCACGCCCTGGCTGAGCACGTCGTGGACGACGGCGATGATCGAGACCCGGCGCATCGCCTCGGAGAGCGCGGCCTTCGCCGCCGGTTCGTCGATCCGTCGGGTCTGCAGCCGCAGCAGCGCCGAGACCGTCTGGAGATTGTTCTTGACCCGGTGGTGCATCTCCTTGATCATCGCATCGCGCGACTGGAGCTCCCGCTTGCGCCTGCGCATCTCCGACACGTCGCGGGCGAGCACGATGGCCCCCGTGCGCGTCCCCCGATCGGTGAGCGGGATCGCCCGCAGGGACACGCTCATCCGGCCCACCTCGAGCTCGGTCCGCCAGGGCGCGCGGCCGGTGAGCACGAGAGGCAGCGTCTCGTCGACCTGACGCAGGTCGTCGGTGAGGCTCGAGACCACCTCGGCGAGGTAGGCTCCCTCGATCTCGCCCGCATGGCCGAGGCGATGGACGAGGGACACCGCGTTCGGTGACGCGTACTCGACATGGGAGTCGCGGTCGAGGATGAGGATCCCGTCGCCGACCCGGGGGTCACCGTGCCGGGCGCCGGTCGGCGCGTCCCGGTCGGGGAACGCGCCCTGGGCGATCATCCCCAGCAGCGTCAGGGCGGCCTGCCGGTAATGCCTCTCCAGCCGGGAGGAGCCGCGGCGGCGGACCTCCTCCGAGTAACGGACGAGGATCGCGATCGTCTGGCCCCGCCGCACGAGGGGAACGGCCTCGGCCGTGACCGCCGTGTCGTCGGTGGCGGCGTTGACGCCCATGCTCCTGGCCTCCGCGACCGTGGAGACGAGGTCGTCGGCGTCCATGGCGGAGTCGAGGAGTTCGCGTTCGAGCCCGGTCGCGCGGGCGCCGAGGAGGTCGCGGTTGAACACGCTCGCCCCGGTCGTGGGGCGGGCGTGGGCGGCGACCGTGTAGGTCCCGCCCGTCGAGGGCACCCACAGCACGAGGTCGGCGAAGGACAGGTCGGCGATGAGCTGCCAGTCCCCCACCAGCAGGTGGATGTACTCGACGTCGGATTCATCGGTGATGCCCTCGGCGGCGAGGAGTTCCCCGAGCATCAGGCGCTGTGCTCGGATTCCCAGTCCGAGGACCGCACGACTCCGCGCATCATGCGCAGGAGCACAGACAGCGGCGCCTGGGTGACCGTGTCGAGGCCGAGGACGGTGTCGATCGTGTCGAGGACGCGCACCGCGGCGGTCTCGTTGCGCTCGAGCCATTCGGCCAGCCGCTCGTCGGCGCGCTCCTCCGGGGTCCCGGCCACCGGCGACTCGGTCGCCGAGACGACGGAGCCGGCGACGGAGAGGATCGCGGAGTAGAAGTCGTCGCGCAGGGAACCGCGGGCGAGTGCCGACCACCGGTCGCTGCGGTCGAGGCCGCCGATGAGGGAGAGCACCTGCGAGCCGGAGAACTTGTCGTTGACCGCGTAGTAGACCTCGGCGATGTCCTGGGCCGACTCGCTCGACCGCGAGGCGAGCTGGGCGATGTCGAGGAGCGCGAACTCGTCGAGCAGCGCCGCCGCCCGCCAGGCCAGCTCGGAGGGCACGCCCTCGTCGATGTACTCCTGTGCGGTCGCGGCCATCACCTCGGCGTCGTAGCCGCGCACGAGCTCGGGGACGCGGGAGCGCAGGGCCTTGACCACCCGTCCGTACTTCTCGATCCCCGAGTCGACGTCGAGGGTGTCCGGGGCCTGTTGGACCAGCCACCGCGAGGAGCGGTCGAGCAGGCGCACGTAGTCGTGCTGGAGTCTGACCTGCACCTCGGTGGGCACGACGTTGTCGAGGGCGCACACCGCGTCGAAGAACTCGTCGAGCTCGAAGATCTCGGACACGACGACGAACACGCGCGCGATCTGCGGCACCGAGGCCGGGGTCTCCTCGAGCATCCGGTAGACGTAGGTCAGTCCGCCGCGGTCGACCATCCGGTTGACGAGCTTCGTCGTCGCGATCTCCCGGTGGAGCGGGTGCTCGGGGATGAGCTCCCCGAACCGCGAGACGAGGGCGTCGGGGAAGTAGGAGGCGAGCTCCCGGTTCATCCAGTCCTCATCGGGCACCTCGCTGGCGAGGATCTCGTCGGCGGCGTGCATCTTCGCATAGGCGAGGAGCACCGCCAGCTCCGGGGAGACGTAGTAGGGGAACTCTCGCTTGGCGAGCTCGTCGGCGTTGGGGAGGAACTCGACGACGCGGTCGAGCTCGGCATGCCTCTCGAGGTAGCCGAGCATCCGCCCGTACGTGCCCGACATCGCCCGCGTCTGGGCCCGGGCCTCGCCGAGGACGACGTTCTGGGCGTAGTTGTTCGACAGCACCCGTTCGGCCACCTCGTCGGTGAAGGACAGGAGCACCTTCTCCCGGTCGGCGGCGGAGAACACGCCCTTGTTGAGGAGCGTGCGCAGCAGCAGCTTGATGTTGACCTCGTGGTCAGAGCTGTCGACGCCCGCCGAGTTGTCGACGGCGTCGGTGTTGATCGCCACACCGTGCAGCGCGGCCTCGACCCGTCCGAGCTGAGTGACGCCGAGGTTGCCGCCCTCGCCGACGACCCGGCAGCGGAGCTCGCTGCCGTCGATGCGGATCGGGTCGTTGGCCTTGTCCCCGACATCGCCGTGGGATTCGTCTCCGGACTTGATGTAGGTGCCGATCCCGCCGTTGTAGAGCAGGTCGACGGGGGCCCTGAGGATCTCGGACATGAGCTGGGCCGGACTGCGACCGCCGGGTTCGACGCCGAGCGCCGCAGCGGCCTCCGGGCTGAGGTCGATCGACTTCGCCGACCGGGGGAAGACTCCGCCGCCCGCCGAGATCAGGCTGCGGTCGTAGTCCTGCCAGCTCGAGCGCGGCAGGTCGAAGAGCCGCTGCCGTTCGGTGTAGCCGGCTGCCGCGTCCGGGTTCGGATCGAGGAAGATGTCGCGGTGGTCGAAGGCGGCGACGAGGCGGATGTGCTCACTGCGCAGCATCCCGTTGCCGAACACGTCCCCGCTCATGTCCCCGATGCCGACGACGGTGAAGTCGTCCTTCGCGGTGTTGACGCCGAGTTCCCGGAAGTGCCGCTCCACGGACTTCCAGGCGCCGCGGGAGGTGATCGCCATCTTCTTGTGGTCGTAGCCGACGGAGCCGCCCGAGGCGAAGGCATCGCCGAGCCAGAATCCGCGGCGTTCGGCGATCGCGTTGGCGACGTCGGAGAACCGTGCGGTCCCTTTGTCTGCGGCGACGACGAGGTAGTAGTCGTCGCCGTCATGGCGCACGACACGATCGGGGTGGACGACCTCCTGCGCGCCCTCGGCGTAGACGAGATTGTCCGCGACCTCGAGCAGGCTCTCGATGAACACCTCGTAGGCGGCCTGACCGGCGGCCATCCAGGCGTCCCTGTCGCTCATCGGGGGCAGCTGCTTGGGGAAGAACCCGCCCTTCGCACCCGTGGGCACGATGAGCGCGTTCTTGACCATCTGCGCCTTGACCAGCCCGAGCACCTCGGTGCGGAAGTCGTCGCGACGATCCGACCAGCGCAGCCCCCCGCGGGCGACGGTGCCGAAGCGCAGGTGCACGCCCTCGACCTGTGGCGAGTAGACCCACATCTCCAGGGCCGGGCGGGGCTTGGGGACGAAGTTGAGCTCGTTCGCGCGGATCTTGAGCACGAGGGCCGTCGGCAGCTCGCCGGAGCCGTTGATGTAGTAGTTCGTCCGCACGGTCGCGCGCAGCAGCTCGAGGGAGGAGCGCAGCACCCGGTCGGCGTCGAGGCTGGCGACCTCGGTGAGTGCGGACTCGATCGACCGATTGAGCTCGGCCATCGTGTCCTCTCGGGTGGAGTCGTCGACGTCCGGGTCGAACTTCGCGGCGAAGTAGTCGACGAGCAGACCCGAGATCACCGGGTTGGCGCTGTAGACCTCGCCGACGTAGGCGTCGGAGTACGTGAAACCGGCCTGCCGCAGGTACTTCCCGAGGGCGCGGATGATCGTCACGCTCTTCCAGTCGAGGCCGGAGACGATGAGGCGGTCGAAGACCCCCGCCTCCTTCCTGCCCTCCCAGCCGGCCATGAAGGCCTGCGAGATCCGCTCGTAGTCCGCGTCGTCGAGCTCCTCGTCGAAGCGCAGCCCGAAGTCGTAGATGTAGCGATGGGTGCCGTCGGGCAGGTCGAGCTCATGGGGTCGCTCGTCGAGGACGGTGGCGCCGAACGCGGTGAGGAACGGCAGCACCTCCGACAGGCCGATCCGGTCACTGCGGTAGAGGGCCAGGCGCACCGAGGCGTCGTCATCGTCACCGGGCCGGTAGAGGTGGACGATGGGTCCCCCGCCTCCGTCGAGCGCCTCGAACCGCGTGATGTCGGCAACCGCCTCGGCCGGGGTGTGGTACTCCTTGTAGCTGGGCGGGAACGCCCGGGCCCACTTGTTCGCGCGGGCGATCGAGTTGCCCGTGTCCCACTTCTCGGTCGGGGCGAGGAACGCGTGGACGTCCTCGGACCAGGAACGCACCGCACCGATGATCCGGTTGCGCACGGCGTCCTCGTCGATGTCGGGCAGCTCGCCGGAGCGGGAGACGCGCGCGACGAAGTGGATGCGGGCGAGTGCGGACTCCGACAGGAGCACGTCGAAGTCGACGCTGTCGGCGTGGTAGAAGCCGCGCAGCACCTCCTGCACCCGGACCCGGGCGCCCGTGTCGTAGAGGTCGCGCGGCAGGTAGAGGATGACCGAGACGAATCGCTGATAGGGATCGCGGCGGATGAAGACGCGGGTCTGGCGCCTCTCCTGCATGTCGACGATCTGCATGACGATGTCGAAGATCGCCTCGGTGCGATCGTGCATGAGGTCGTCGCGGGGATAGGTCTCGAGGATGCCGAGCAGCTCATTGGCCGAGTGGGAGCCGGCGGGGAATCCGCTGGCGGAGAGGATCCTGCGGACCTTGCGGCTGATGATCGGGATGTTGAGCACGCTGTCGTTGTAGAACTCGGGCTTGAACAGGCCGACGAACCGACGCTCGCCGACGATCTGCCCCGCCTCGTCGAAGGTCTTCACGCCGATGTAGTCCATGAACGAGCCGCGGATGACCCGTGACCGGGAGTTGGCCTTCGTCAGCACGAGGACGTGGGGTTCGAGCGCCTTCGCCGCGACCGCCTGGCCCAGCTTCGACTTCGTCAGCGGACGCAGCGCGGAGATGCCGAGCGAGGTGTGCTCGATGGGCTCGAGCTCGCTCGTCTCCCCCGAGTGCGAGTAGTCGTATTCCCGGTAGCCGAGGAACGTGAAGTGGCCGTCGAGCCAGTCGAGGAGCTCGGCGGCCGACTCGGCCTCTCCGGCCAGCTCCGGACGCGGAGGTCGGCTCCGCAGCTGGGCGGCGATCTCCCGGGCGCGGTCGGCCATCGCCGAGGCGTCGCCGGAGGCGGCGCCGACGTAGGAGAGCACCGTGCGCAGCCGCTCCTCGATCCCGGCGAGCTCGTCCTCGGGGACGCGGTCGATCTCGATCCGGATCCATGACTGCTGCACGGGACCGTCGGCATCGGAGACAGCGGTCTCCCCGACCATCGGCAGACCCGCGGTGTCGGCGGACACGGCGGGCGCCTCGGCGCGGGAGAGGATGCTCAGCTGCGAGCCCTGTCCCTCGACGGCGAGGATGGGATGGTGGACGAGGCGGATGGCGTGGCCGTTCGAGGCCAGGTCATTGACCACCGAGGCGACGAGGTGCGGCATGTCGGCGAGCACCATGGCGATGACGGTGTGGTTGCCGAGGAACTCCGGCGAGTCGACCGGGGGGTTGTCGATCGAGATGACCGGCGTCGTGCCGTCGTACTCGAGGCCCAGAGCGTAGTGGCGTGCGGCGGCCGCGGCGAGGGCGCGGGCGTCGGTCTCGGGAGCTCCCGGCTCGAATCGCGGGAAGTAGGCTTCGATGAAGTTCGCCGGGGCCGCTTGCCCCTTGAGCTTCCTCCACTCTTCTGCAATCTCCGAATATGAGACCTGAGACACCATGTCACCCTCTATGTTCAACGCGTTGCTGTCCGTGCGATCCCGTCGGGATCACCACCACCAACACTATGCTCAAAAGCGGGGAAAGGCACGCCGGGAGGCCTGGCCGCCGCTCCCCCGCGCGACTGGCAGACTGGGACCATGCGAACTGTGACACTCGAGCGTGAGACGACGATCGACCGATCGTCGTTCCTGACGCGGCTGACCGACGTCTCCCTGTGGGAATCGCTGGGATCGCACGCCCGCCTCGAACGTCTCGACGTCGACACCGAGGTGACCGTCCGGACGCCGATGTCGGTGTCCGACCTGCCGGCGGCTCTCGCCTCTCGCCTGCCCAGCGGCGCGGAACTCGTCGAGACCTATGTCGTGCCCGGCGAAGCCGTCGGTGAGGCGAGCGAGGTCCGGATGTCGGCTCGCGCCGCAGGTGTCCCGGTCGAGATCGATGCGCTCATCGACGTGCGCGACGCGGTGCCGGACGCCGCCTCGGGGACCGCGGTCACCGTGCGGGCGGAGATCAGCTCGTCGATCCCGATCTTCGGCTCGATGGTCGAATCCGCCGTCGCGCCGGTGCTCGAGAGGAAGCTCGCCGAGAGGCTCGCCGCGTTCACGGCTGCCTGAGGCCGGCCACGGCTCACGGATCCCGGTTCACGGCTCGCGGATCCGGGGCATGTCCGATCAATGCCCGAGGAGGTCGGGCAGCTCCGTGACGTCGTACCAGAGCAGGTCCGACTCGCCGAGGCGATCCTCGGCCGCTTCGGTCCCCTCCGCCTCCGCGAGGGCCACCGCCTGCTCCCAGACCTCGGGTTCGTCGACGTGGATGCTGACGATCCGCGCGGGGTCGACGGCGTCGAGGCGAAGCAGGTCGAATCCCTCGATGAGCGTCACGTGACCGGTCGTCTCCGCGGCGTCGTAGGCGAGGACCGCCCGCGGCGAGCCCTCGGCAGCGGTCTCGGGACTCAGCGCCTCGGCCGCGGCGAGTCCCGCGGCGATGCACAGGGCGTCGAACTCCTCGGCCTCACCCTCCTCGCCGCGCAGGCCCCGCCCGCGGGCGTCGGGCGCGACGGCGTGGGCCGGGCCGAGTCCCCGGGCGAGCGCCGACAGGGTCGTGGGGATGTAGCAGCGAATGGCCATGTGCCCATCCTAGGACCTCGCGCCGCTGCGGCCCCAGAGCCGCGACCTCCTCCCGCTCCGACGCGCGCGCGTCCGTGCGGGCAGGAGCCCGGCGAGCGCATCGGCGTACTCGCGGCACAGCGGGGACTTCGGCGTCGCCTCATGGAGGGTCAGACCCCCGAGCATCGCGGCATCGAGGGCGGGACGGTCGTCGCTGAAGACGAAATCGGGGGTGACATCGGCGAAGCGCCCGAGCACCTCGCCGATGCGCTCCAGCGCCGGATGGCCCACCGCCTGGGCCCGGACCCGGGTGATGCCGATGCGCGTCTTCGCCCGCAGCGACTCCGCACGCTCGGTGCCGAGCAGCTTGACGAGGCGCTGCAGCCCGATCGGCTCGCCCGCGGCGAGGACGAGGACGAGGTCGCCGGCCTCGAGCGCCGCACGTGTCGCGCAGTGGCGATCGTAGAACGGGTCGGCGAAGTCGTCGTCGGGGTCGCAGCGATCGGAGACATCGACGACGACGAGGTCGTACATCGTCGCCAGCCGTCGAAGCACAGCGCTCAGTGTGCCCGCCCTCACCTCGGGCCACCGGTCGGCCCGGGTCAGTCCCGTGACCACGTGGAACCGCTCGGAGACCGCGGCGTGCGGGACGTCGGAGATCTCGTGGGGAGGATTCCTCTCCGCCTCCCGTCGGCACAGGCTCGCCAGGTGCGACGACTCCTCGGTGAGCCCGAGCACCGTCGCGACCGTGGCCGAGACGGTGTCGGCGTCGACGACGACCGTGCGGTGTCCCTGCCGGGCGGCGACATCGGCGAGGTTGACCGCGGTGACCGTGCGTCCCGGCGACGAGCCCGTCCCCCACACCGTGAGGATCCGGCCCGCCCCGCGATCCGGTCCGGGCGGTGCGCTCGGCCGCGGCGGGACGGCGAGCGAGTGGAGGACCTCGTCGAGGGCGGTGCGCATGGCCGCGACGTCGGCGTCCGATCCGATGCTGCGGAGCACCCCGAGCGAGGTCAGGGCCGCCGAGTCGTTGCCGAAACCGAGGACCTTGATCCCGGTCGCGGCGATCGCCGCGACGACGTCGGCGTCGAGTCCGGGGAAGTACTGGCCGACGATCGCGACGTCGGCGCTTCCCGTCCGGGCAAGGGCGAGCAGCTCGACGTCGTCGGCAGGCCGGGCGACGATCGTCACGTCGTCGACCGAGCTGAGGAGTTCGAAGAGGATGAGGTCGAGCTCGAAGTCGACGGCGAGCAGCACCTGGGTCATCGCCGCACCCCGCTCGCCGCTCCCGGCGCTCCGACGACGGAGAGGATGCTCGTGCCGTCGA
Organism: Brevibacterium sanguinis; assembly: GCF_003315415.1. Classification (GTDB taxonomy): domain Bacteria; phylum Actinomycetota; class Actinomycetes; order Actinomycetales; family Brevibacteriaceae; genus Brevibacterium; species Brevibacterium celere_A. The sequence continues at coordinate 112,473 of NZ_QNSB01000003.1, read as the reverse complement.
GTGCGGACAGGAGTCCCGAGAGCTCGGCGGTGGGGACGAAGACCTCGATCCTCGCCCCGTCGCCGACCCCGAAGCTGCCCGTCTCCCTGGTGATGTGGGCGACGGGCGCCGAGGCGACGATCTGGGCCGGCTCCGCGGTGGCGTCCTCGAGTCCGTTCGACTCGGGCAGCGCCCACACGTCGACGAGGCTGCCGACGTCGACTCCGGTCGGCACGGAGCCGGCGACGTCGATCGCGACGACCCGCCCCGCCAACTCGTGGACGGGAACGAGCACCGAGGCGGGCAGCAGCTCACCGGGGGCGATGACGGTGCGCACGCTCGACCCCTCCGGGATCGGGGCCTCGGCCGAGACATAGCGCTCCCCGACGTCGGCGAGGTTCACCTCGGCGACGACGAGATCATCGGCCTCGAGCACCTGCCCGGGCACGAGTGAGCCGGCGCTGACCCAGACTCTCGTGGTCGAGGTCGCGGCGTCGACGAGGAGGAACGTTCCGACGATCGCGGCGACGACGAGCATCGCGCCGATGAGCAGCCGTGCATCCGTCCACCGGGGCCGGCGGATCCGTTTCGAGAGCTCCATTGCATCTCCTGGGAGACGAAGATTCCCCTGACAGGAACCACGTGGTAGTGATAGTATTGGGCATCAAACGAAGCCAAAGCAATGCTTTCGGCAAAAATCAGTTCGCCGGTGAAAGAGAAAGGTCTCTCATGGTCGTCGAAAACCGCTTCCTGCCCCTCACCGATGTGGCCGACCTGCTCAATGTCTCCATCGCCCAGGCACGGGCGCTCGTGCGCACCGGCGATCTCCGCGCCATCAAGGTCGGGGGCCGCGGCCAGTGGCGGGTCGAGAAATCGGAGATCGAAGCCTACATCCAGCGGATGTACGAACGGACCGAGCACGAGATCAAGTCCGGCTCCATCGACGACTGACCTCATCGCGAACCTCATGCGAACGGATCGACTGCGGCGATGACGAGGGCGATCGCTCCCAGTGGGACGATCCTCCCGGCGATCTCGAGGTAGTCGGCGGCGACCAGCTGCAGGTGCCCGCGCAGCGTGGTGCCCTCCTCGATGAGGACCACCGTGACCTCCTCCCGCAGGGCACCGAGGCGGCGCAGCGCCGAAGCCATGCCCAGGCGCTCGAGTCCGCCCTCCGCGATGACGTGGTGGCGGTCGGACGTGCGCAGCCACGCGATGCGGTCGGTCGCGACGATCGTCGTCTCCGTCCCGGTCACGACGAGGATCCCGGCCCCGAGGAAGGCGGCGGTGCCGACCACCTCCCGCCCCGCCGCCGTCAGCCGCACCGGTCGGCCCAGCGCTCCGCGCAGTCGTTCGCGCAGACTGCGCTCGGCGGACTGGGCGGCGAGCTCCTCGGCGAGCTCTCCCCGGCGGACATGACGCTCCAGGGCGGCGTGGCTCCCCTCGAGGTCGGTGAGCAGGGCATCGATCCTCTCATCCATAGCTGAAGCCTGCCCCACCCCCGACCCACTTTCAAGAGACTTCTCTGTCGCTTCACGCCGAGCAGCAGAACATCACTCGATGCGGAATCCGATCAGAATACTGCTGTTGACAGCAAACCGCATCAAAGCGCATAGTTGATGGACTCTCCCAATGAAGGGCAGTCATCATGTATCTGCTGATCGTCTGTGCGGCGTCCTGGCTCGCGCTCCTCGGCGCGTTCTCAGCGGCGTGGGTCCACGCCGCGCAGCCGTGGTCGACCGCCGAACTCCTCGTGCTCGGGGTCGTCGGCACCGCCGTGCTGGCATTCGGCCGGATCGGCGTCACGGCGCTCATCGCCCTGGCCCTCGGGCTGCTCCCCCACGGCGCGCTGCGGCGACGGATGGCCCGAACCCTGCTGCGCTGCGGACCCGTGCTCCTGCGCTCGAGCGTGCTCGCGGTGGTCTCCGCCTCCCTGATCGCCCAGACCGCCCAGGCGACGACGCCTGTGGAAACCCCGGCCGCAGCCGCCGGCGCTGTCGCGGGCGCCTCGGTGCCTCCCGACCCGGGGTGGCCGACGAGCGACGAGTCCCCTCCTGTCCGGCCGGACCCCGGCTGGCCGACGACGCCTCCGGCCGAGGACGAGCGAGGGCCGGGAGATTCCGAGGACCGACCCGAGGAGCCGGGCGCGCGCCCGGCGCCCGATGGCCCCCGTGACGACGATGACTCTCGTGACGACGCCCCTCGAGGACATCCGGACGAGGATCACCCATCCGAGGGCACGGGCGCGAGCGACGACCCGGCCGCGTCCGCGGATCCCGTCGTCCATGTCGTCGTTCCCGGCGATTGCCTGTGGTCGATCGCCGCGGCCTACTCCGAGGGGAGCACCGCGCGGGCCGCCAGGGAGATCCATGAGGCCAACCGCGCGGTCATCGGCCCCGATCCGAACCTCATCATGCCCGGCCAGCGATTGGAGATCGACTCATGACCGCACCCCTCGTGCTCTCGCGTCCGCGCGCGGCGTCACCGGCGCGACCGCTGAGCCGTCGCACGGCGCAGGGTCCCCGACCACCCGGTCCGGAGGACGACGCGCGCATCGCCGCCACGGCCCGTTCACTGGCGGTCGCCTGCCTGGAGATCTTCGCCGGGCTCAGGCGCAGCGAGTCCATCGCCCGCTGGGTCGATCGTGACCTTCTCGAGAGGATCGACCGTCGAGCTCAGCTGCGCGCGGAGCTCAGTCCGCCGCGACCGCCCGCTGACCCGGATCCTCGTCGCCGGGTGCGGGCAGGCACCGCCAGGGTCTGCCGCATCGACGACGGCATCGCCGAGGTGACCGTCGTCGTCCACACTCCCCAGCGGAGCCGGGCCGTGGCGATTCGTCTGGAGCTCATCACCACCCGATGGACGATGACCGCTCTGCAGACGATGTAGCCCCGCCGCCGTGACGGCCTCCGATCAGCCCTTGACCTTCTTCTTCTGCCGGCGCTGGGCGCGGTTGCCCACCGGAGCCGCGTCCTCGTCCTCGCTCTCGGTCGAGCTCGTGCTCGAGCCGTCGACCGAGGGAGCGGTCAGCTGCATCTTCGGGGTCGTGTGCCGCAGCTCCGCGGCGTCCACCTCGACGTCCGAACCGTCGCTCGCCTCGACGGGCTTGCTGACGGTGACCTTGAGCGTGTTCGTCAGGCGGACGACATCCTCCTTGATCCCGTCCTGCATGGTGGTGAACATCTCGTAGCCCTCGCGCTGGTACTCGACGAGCGGGTCCCTCTGCGCCATCGCCCGCAGGCCGATGCCGTTCTTCAGGTAGTCCATCTCGTAGAGGTGCTCGCGCCAGCGCTTGTCGATCACGGACAGCACGACCCGGCGCTCGAGCTCACGGGTCGCCTCCTCGCCGAGCTCCTCCTCCCGCTGCCGGTAGAAGAGCTCGATGTCGGCGTGGATCTCCTGGTTGAGCCGGTTCTTGGTCAGCTTGGCGAGCCCGCCCACCTCCTCGGCGAGGTCCTCCTCGGTGATCGACGGGGTGTAGATCTTGCCGAGGGCGGTGAAGAGCTCGTCGATCTTCCATTCCTCGACCGGACCCGTGGTCGCCTCGGCGACATAGGCGTCGATGACCTCCTCGCGGAACTTCGCCACCTGCTCGGCGAGGTCCTCGCCGTCGAGGACCTTGCGGCGCTCGGTGTAGATGACGGTGCGCTGCCGGTTGAGGACGTCGTCGTACTTGAGCACGTTCTTGCGCTGCTCGGCGTTGCGCTGCTCGATCTGCGTCTGGGCGGAGAGGATCGCCCGGGTGACCATCTTCGATTCGAGGGGCACGTCGTCGGGGACGTTGGCCGTGGCCATGATGCGCTCGGCGGCTCCGGAGCCGAACAGGCGCATGAGGTCATCGGTCAGCGACAGGTAGAACCGGCTCTCGCCGGGGTCGCCCTGACGTCCCGAACGACCGCGCAGCTGATTGTCGATGCGCCGCGATTCGTGTCGCTCGGTGCCCAGCACGTAGAGCCCCCCGAGCTCGGTGACCTCCTCGGCCTCGGCCCTGACCTTCTCCTCGGCGGCGTGGAGGACATCCTGCCACTGCGCCTCGTACTCCTCGGGGTTGTCGTGGGGATCGAGGCCGCGCTTCTCCATCTCGGACACGGCGATGAACTCGGCGTTGCCGCCGAGCATGATGTCGGTGCCGCGACCGGCCATGTTCGTCGCAACGGTGACAGCGCCCTTGCGGCCGGCCAGGGCGACGATCGAGGCCTCCCGGGCATGGTTCTTCGCGTTGAGCACCTCGTGGCGGACCCCGCGCTTGGCGAGGTGCTTCGAGAGGTACTCGCTCTTCTCCACGCTGGTCGTGCCGACGAGCACCGGCTGGCCGAGCTCATGCCGTTCGACGATGTCGTCGACGACGGCCTCGAACTTCGCGACCTCGTTCTTGTACACGTAGTCGGGCTGGTCGATGCGCTGCATCGGCTTGTTCGTCGGGATCGGGACGACGCCGAGCTTGTAGGTCGACATGAATTCCGCGGCCTCGGTCTCGGCGGTGCCGGTCATGCCCGAGAGCTTCTCGTAGAGGCGGAAGTAGTTCTGCAGGGTGATCGTGGCCAGCGTCTGATTCTCGGCCTGGACCTTGACGTTCTCCTTGGCCTCGATCGCCTGATGGAGACCCTCGTTGTACCGGCGCCCCTTGAGGACTCGGCCGGTGTGCTCGTCGACGATGAGCACCTCCCCGTCGAGGAGGACATAGTCCTTGTCGCGCTTGAACAGCTCCTTGGCGCGGATGGCGTTGTTGAGGAAGCTGATGAGCGGAGTGTTCTCGGCGTCGTAGAGGTTGCCGATCCCGAGGTAGTCCTCGACCCGCTCGATGCCGGGCTCGAGCACGCCGACCGTGCGCTTCTTCTCGTCGACCTCGTAGTCCCGGTCCGGCTTGAGGCGCTTGACGACCTTCGCGAACTCCTCGTACCACCGGTTGGCGTCGCCTTCGGCGGGACCGGAGATGATGAGCGGGGTGCGGGCCTCGTCGATGAGGATCGAGTCGACCTCGTCGACGATGGCGAAGTGATGTCCGCGCTGGACGAGCTCCTCGGCCGACCACGCCATGTTGTCGCGCAGGTAGTCGAAGCCGAACTCGTTGTTCGTGCCGTAGGTGATGTCCGCGGCGTACTGCTGGCGGCGCTTGTCGGCGGGCATGTTCGCGAGGATGCAGCCGGTCTCCATGCCGAGGAACCGGAACACGCGTCCCATGAGGTCCGACTGGTAGGTCGCCAGGTAGTCGTTGACCGTGATGACGTGGACGCCGTTGCCGGTCAGGGCGTTGAGGTACGCCGGCAGCGTCGCGACGAGCGTCTTTCCCTCACCGGTCTTCATCTCGGCGATGTTGCCGAGATGGAGGGCCGCCCCGCCCATGAGCTGGACGTCGAAGTGGCGCATGCCCAAGGTCCTGCTCGAGGCCTCCCGGACCGCGGCGAAGGCCTCGGGCAGCAGCGAATCGAGTGTCTCGCCGTCCTCGTACCGCTTCTTGAAGCGATCGGTCTCCTCCCTCAGCTCAGCGTCGGTCATGGCGCTGAACTCCTCGGACAGCTGATTGATCGCGTCCGTGTACCGGCGGAGCTTCTTCAGCGTGCGGCCTTCACCGGTCCGCAGAAGCTTCTCGAGGAAATTAGCCACTTCACTCCTAGATGGCTCGTGGAGAGCCTGACGACAACTCGAATGACTGTATAGTTCCTAGCTTAACGGCAGGTGAGTGCCTTCGATGTCCAGCGCCTCGGCGCCCAGCCAGCGGGCCATCGCCTCGAGTTCGGCCCGGAGCTCGGCGGTGTGCTCGTGCCCGGGCTCCCAGGTGATGCGGTGCGCGCGCAGGGTCTTCGCCCGGGAGTCGCGATGGAGGTCGACACGGGCGACGAGGCGGTCGCCGAGGAGGAACGGCAGGACGTAGTACCCGTGCACCCGCCGGGCGGCGGGAGTGTAGATCTCGATCCGGTAGTGGAAGTCGAACAGCCACTCGATCCGCGGCCGGTGGAAGACGAGCGGATCGAAGGGCGCGAGCAGCGCCCGGGCCGTGACCCTGCGCGGAGTCCGCGCCGCATGCCACTTCAGTGCGGCGGTGCCCGCGACGTCGACCTCGACGAGCTCCCCCGTCCCGAGCAGCTCGGCGATCGCGGCATCGGTCTCGGCGCGGGACTGGCGGAAGTAGTCGGCGAGGCAGTCGGGTCGGGCGACGCCGAGCGCCTTCGCCGCGATCCGGGTGAGCTCGAGGACGTCGTTGCTCGTCCCCGAGACTCCCCTGCGCCGGGCCTCTTGACCCCCGTCGATGCCGAGCGTCGGCGCCCACGCGGGGCCGTAGACCAGGTCGGGCCGCGGCAGCAGCGGGTGGACGTCGCGCGGCAGGGCGTAGATCCGCTCGAAGTGGTCGTTGCGTGCCGCGCAGCTGACCACTCCCGCCATGAACAGCGCCTCGAGCGCCAGCTTCACCTGGCTGGGGTTCCACCCCCAGTGTCCGCGGTCGCGTTCGGGGATCTCGTGGTCGACGAGCGCCGCGACGTCCCGCGCGGACTTCGGACCGGCCTCGAGGACCTCGAGGACGGAGCGCTGCAGCCGGCGGAACTGCGTCCCGGTCTCGGCATGCCGCTGGCCGTAGTCACCCCGCCACCATTCCGTGCGCATGCGCTCGAAGTGCCGCAGCGTCTCCGGCGGGACGTAGGCGGCCGCATGCGCCCAGTACTCGACGCCCATCCGCGGTGCCGTGCCGAGCAGCCGGTCGAGCGTCTCGCGCGGGTAGGGACCCAGTCGGGAGAAGAAGGGGAGGTAATGGGCGCGCACGACACGGGCGACGGAATCGATCTGCACGAGCCCCAGCGTCGCGAAGACGGTGCGCAGCTGTCTGGCGGTGACGGCGGCGGGCCGGGGCCGGGCCAGACCGGTGGCCGCGATCGCGGTTCTCCGGGCCGCTGACAGGGTCATCTTCTCCATGGCCCAAGACTAGGACACGGGGCGGACACGAGAATCGCCGAGGCGGATGCGCTCGCACCCGCCTCGGCGATGGGTCTCGACCGATGGTCGGCGAGAGTCAGTCGAGGGCGGCCTCGAGTTCGTGGTCGAGCGCGATGACCCCGTAGCTCCAGCCCTTGCGCCGGTAGACGACCGAGGGCTTGCTCGACTCCTCGTCGATGAACAGATAGAAGTCGTGGCCGACGAGCTCCATCCGGTTGAGCGCCTCCTCGATGCCCATCGGGGCGGCCGCGAAGGTCTTCTCGCGCAGGACGATCGGGGAATCGCCCTCGGCCCTGATCCGGCCGTTGGTCTTGTCCGTCGCCGGTGCCTGGTCCTCGACCGGGGCTTCGTCGCCGGCGGGAGCATCGTTGACCGGGACCTTGGCCAGCGCCTCGGCGGTGGATTCCTTTCGGTGCCGTCCTGCCCGCGGCACCTTGTTGCGGTCCCTGGCCCGGCGCAGTCGCTCGACCAGCTTCGCCCAGGCGAGATCGAGGGCCGCGTACTTGTCGCTTGCCATGGCCTCCGCCCGGATCACCGGGCCCTTCGCCACCACGGTGAGTTCGACTCGCTCGCTGGTCTCCGGCTGCCGGGTGTTCTTCTCGTGTGCGACGAGGACCTCGACGCGCTGCGCCCGGGGAGCGAGCTGCTCGACCTTGGCGATCTTGTCCTCGATGTGGGCGCGAAAGCTGTCGGAGATGGTCAGTTGACGTCCTTTGACAACAATGTCCATGATGCGTCCTTAGCGACTCGATCTTCGGATGAATCCGATCCCATTCCCTTGGATGGGTAGTCACCGTTATACAGTAAAGGGAGAGACAAATCGAGTGCCTCCCCGGCCGAGTCCGAGAACAGCGGCGACAGCGGGTCTGATCTGCACTGATGCCAGAATTCGTGCGCTTTCCGCCAGAGTCGCGCCGGTGGTCGCGAAGTCGTCGACGAGGATCACCGCACCGGCGCCGAGCACCTCGGGGCGGGTGAGCAGTTCGCGGGCGCCGGGTGCGAGGAGCTGCGTTCCCGACGCGTTCTCCTGTCGGGCCCGCGCCCCCAGCCCCACCTGGTCTCGGCGCCTGCGGGCGCGCAGCACGTCGACGACGAGCAGCCGCAGTTCGGGGGCCAGCGCGGCGGTGCGGCGGGCCAGGGCCGCGGTGTGCGAGCCGCCGCGACGGCGCCGGGCACGCTCCGAGCTCGGTGCCGGGATGACGAGGACCGGTCCGGGCGAACACGGAGCCATCTCCAAGGCAGCGGTGATGGAACGGGCAAGCCCGAGTGCGAGCGGGTCGAGGATGTCGCGGCGGCCGTCGTCCTTGAAGCCGACGACCATCCGCGACAGGTGGGCGGTGTACTCCGCGATCCCCACCACCGGGATGCCCCCGTAGCGCGGTTCCATCGCCCGCGGGATCCCGGCGAGCAGGTGCAGGCATGCGGTGCACAGGGAGACGTTCTCCCGCCCGCATCCGGCGCAGCGGCGTGGGAGGAGCAGCTCCCCGAGCTCGGCCAGCAGACCCATGGGGGAATAGTACCGGCTCAGCCGGGGTAGGACGGATCCTGCGCCGAGATGTCGATGAGCTTCTGCCAGGCGTTGGAGTTGTAGGAGTAGATCTCGCCCTGCTCGCTCGTGACGAGGATCGACCGGCCGTCGTCCCCCGCCGAGATCCGGCTGCCGTCGGGGAGTTCGCCGAGCTGCTCGGGCGGTCCGGTGACGTCGATGCGGAAGGGCTGAGCCGGCTCGCTCCGCTCCATCGACGCGAGCGCCACGAGGGAGGTCGAGCCCGCCCAGGAGATGTCCTCGATCCGGTTGAAGATCGATCCCATCTCGATCGGCGTCGCCGAGAGCCCGTTGGTCGGGTTGCCCGCGTTGTCCCGGGGAATGCCGACGACGTCGATGCGCGCCGGCTGGCCCTCGATGGTGCTGAGCAGGGCGATCCTGGTGCCGTCGCGGGAGACCTCGAGGTCGAGCAGCTTCCGACCGTTGAGGAAGTCGGCGCCGACGTCGAACACCTCACCGTCATCGCCGACGGCCCTGATCTCCCCGGGATTGTCCTGCTCCGCCGTCCACACGGTGCTGAAGCGGTCGATGCTCGGTCCCACGAGGTTCTCGCCCTCGAGGATCGTCGCCGGCTCGCGGTCGTCGTCCTTCAGTCGCATCAGCTTCCTGCCGCCGTCGGCGAGGTAGGAGAAGACTGACCCGTCGAGGGACACGGCCGGGTCGCTCGCTTCGGCGTCGAAGAGGTCGGGGCTGTTCTCGACAGGGGTGACGGTGGTCCCGGAGATGCGCGAGAGGCGTCCGTTCGCGAGCAGCACCGGTGGGCCGTCGACCTTGACCGAGGAGTCGACCCGCGGCTGCAGGCTCTCGGACACGGTCTGGCCGTTCATCGTCAGCTCGACGCTAGAGATCGATGGGACGGCCTGCAGCGTCGAGGCGATCTGGGAGCGGATGAGTCCCTTCTCCCGGTCCGTCGGCGCCGGCTTCTGCTCGTTGAGCGTGATGCGGGCGACTCCGTTCTCGACCGTGACGACGTTCGAGTCGCCGAGTTCGGCCCCATCGGGGATCGCCGTGACCACCGCGCCGGTGAGGTAGGGGGCAGGCCCGCTGAGCAGCTCGTTGACGAGCACCGTCGGGGTCGAGGAGGACCTGAGGAACCATCTGGAGTCGGGAACGAGATAGGAGAAGTCGGAGGTGAAGAACTTCAGCGAGTAGTTGAGGAAGACCGTGCGGAACGCGGCCTGGGAGATGAGCAGCCCGTCGGGAGCCGAGGAGATCCTCCACTCCCCGTTCTCCTGCCGCAGCGAGAACTCGAGGTTCGACCGGGTTCCCGGCTTCGTCGAGTGGTAGATGCCCGAGGAGTTGACGAGCCCGGTCACCGGCGCCGAGAGGTTGAGGCGCTGCTGGTCGGAGGTGACCTCGTAGTTGAGGGAGTCGAGGTCGACATCGGTGGGGAGCAGGGAGACGGACTCGAGCGGACTCCACTCCTGTGCCTCCGCCTCGGTGAGGTACGAGCGGGCGACCGAGAAGTTGTTCCCGGTGCCCGCACCGGCGGCGAGGAAGCCGCGGACGATCTCGCCGACGCTCGCGCCCGGCGCAGGTCCGTCGGGGGTGCGGGCGCTGTTCGCGCCCGGCTGGGTCGAGCCCGCGTCGATGTGGCCGACGGGTGAGGAGGTGGGGATGGAGGCGCAGGCCGTGAGCGCGAGGCACGCGCACAGGGCTGTCGCGAGCATCCGCAGTCGTGTCGTCATCGCTGCAGTCCTCCTTCTCTCGGTTCGGAGTCGGTGTCGGCGGCCGGAGCCCGGGTCGCTCCCGTCCCGGGTGCGGTCCCGGTCTCCTCGTGCCCGGCGCCGTGCCCCGAGGAGTCCGGCCCTGGCGTGCCGGACCCGGGTGTGTCGACCGTCGGGGAATCGGATGGCCTCTCCTCGTCGGCGTCGGCATCGGGTTCGTCGACGAACCCCTCGTGGCTCGGCGAGTCGAACTCGGCCTCGACGACGATGGGGATCGATCCGGTCTGGATCCGGACCGATCCGTCGGAGGACAGGGGCCCGGCGACGAGGGCCGCGCCCTGGATCTGGGCGTCCCGGGGAGGCAGCGGCAGCGGCGAGGAGGTGATCTCCTGGTCGGGACGGCGCGGGATGGTCAGCCGGAAGCACGAGCCCTCTCCCGGTTTGCCCCAGACCTGGAGCCATCCGTTGTGGAGGTGGGCGTCCTCGAGCGAGATCGCCAACCCCAGTCCGGATCCGCCCAGGGTGCGCTTCCGGGCGGGGTCGGCGCGCCAGAACCGGTCGAAGACGTGCTCGACCTGCTCCTCGGTCATGCCCACGCCGTGGTCGCGCACGCTCACGGCGACCGCCTCGGCGTTGGACGCGACGTAGACGTCGATCGGCTTGCCCTCCCCGTGCTCGATCGCGTTGACGACGAGGTTGCGCACGATCCGGGTGATCCGGACCCGGTCGACGTCGGCCATCACCGGTGAGGACGGGGCGTGGACGATGATGTGGGTCGACATCTGCTCGGCGACCATCGACACGGATTCGATGACGGAGGTGACGATGGCCCCGACGTCGACGGGCTTGGCGACCAGCGCCGCGGCGCCGGCGTCGTAACGCGAGATCTCGAGCAGGTCGGACAGCAGGCTGTCGAAGCGCTCGGCCTGCGAGTTGAGCAGCTCGGCGCTGCGGGCGGTGACCGGATCGAGGTCGTCGCGGGCGTCGTAGATGAGGTCGGCCGCGGCGCGGATCGTCGTCAGCGGGGTCCGCAGCTCATGGGAGACGTCGGAGACGAACTGCCGCTGGAGCACGGAGAGCCGCTCCATCTGCTGGATCTGGTGCTGGAGGGTGTCGGCCATGTCGTTGAAGCTCTCCCCCAGCACCGCGATCTCATCGTTGCCGGTGACGGGCATCCGCTCGTCGAGGTCGCCGTCGGCGATGAGGCGGGCCACCTCGGCGCCGGTGCGCACGGGGGTGACGACGAGGCGGGTGACGATCCACGCGACCGCACCGACGAGGACGACGAGGACGAGGGCGGCGACGAGCATCGAGTTCTGGACGAAGTCGAGGGTGTCCTGCTGTTCGGAGAGATCGCCGAGGTAGTAGAGCTGGAACTGCCCGGCCCCGGGGATCGTGACCTCCTGGGTGATGAGCAGGCCCGGCGCCGAGGATCCCGGCAGCGTCACCGACTGGTAGAGCATGTCGTCCTGCGGGGCGCGCGCGATGGCCCGGCGCAGCTCGTCGCTGACCGGCACCGAGGCGCGCGGATCGTCACCGGTCACGGTGCCCGCGGTGATCGTCGAGAACGAGGAGTTGGGGTCCTTCGGCTCCAGGGTCAGGGAGAACAGCGACCCCGTCGACCGGTTGGAGATCGAGTTGAGCTGGGAGCTCAGGGTCTCCTGATCCACGGCATGGCCGTCGACGGGAGCGAGCCCGCGCAGTTCGGAGACGATCGTCGCGGCCTGGGAGGACAGCGACTGCAGGCGCGTGTCGAAGAGCCCACGAGCGATCTGCTGCGACATGTACGTCCCCACCCCGAAGATCGCCACCGAGGTGAGGACGATGGTGAGGACGACGATCCGCACCTGCAGGGAATGGCTGAACGAGCGCACGAGGAAGCGCCACAGTGAGCGGATCCCCTCGATGGCGCTGCGCACTGCTCCGGCCGGGGCCGGGAACCGCTTCACGCCGCCCGGCCGGCCTTATAGCCGACTCCGCGGACCGTGACGATGATGTCCGGCTTCTCCGGGTCGCGTTCGATCTTCGAGCGCAGCCGCTGCACGTGGACGTTGACCAGTCGCGTGTCCGCGGCGTGGCGGTAGCCCCACACCTCCTCGAGCAGGGTCTCGCGGGAGAACACCTGCCAGGGTTTGCGGGCCAGCGCGACGAGGAGGTCGAACTCGAGCGGGGTCAGGGAGATCGGGACGCCGCCCTTGGTCACGGTGTGGCCGGCGACGTCGACGACGACATCGCCGACGGTGAGCAGCTCAGGGGCCTGGGGCTCCGAGATCCGCAGGCGGGCGCGGACGCGGGCGACGAGCTCCTTGGGCTTGAACGGCTTGGGCACATAGTCGTCGGCGCCGGACTCGAGTCCGAGGACGACGTCGACGGTGTCCGACTTCGCGGTGAGCATGATGATCGGCACCGAGGAGACCTCGCGGATCTCCCTGCAGACCTCGAGGCCGTCCTTGCCCGGCAGCATGAGGTCGAGGAGGACGAGGTCGGGGCGGACCTTCTGGAACTCGTCGAAGGCCTGGTCCCCGGTGGCGCAGAAGAAGGGTTCGAAGCCCTCGCTCTTGAGAACGATCCCGATCATCTCGGCCAGAGCCGTGTCATCATCTACTACGAGGATACGAGCATTCATTCCCCTATTGTCCCCTATCAGAGTTCGTTCTTTCACCTCGACACTCGCGGTCGGCCGTGCCGCGAGGCGGCGCTCAGTAGCGGTAGTGCTCCGGCTTGTAGGGGCCGGCGACGTCGACGCCGATGTACTCGGCCTGCTCCTTGCTCAGCTCGGTCAGCCGGGCGCCGAGGGCCGGCAGGTGGAGTCGGGCGACCTTCTCGTCGAGTTCCTTGGCCAAGCGGTGCACGGCGTTGTCGTAGCGGTCGTGGCGCTGCCACAGCTCGATCTGCGCGAGCACCTGGTTGGAGAACGACGCGCTCATGACGAACGACGGGTGGCCCGTGGCGTTGCCGAGGTTGAGCAGTCTGCCCTCCGAGAGGACGAGGATGTCCGTGGTCTCGCGGTCGAGGCCGAGTTCGGCGGGGACCGGCACGGTCCACTCGTGGACCTGCGGCTTGATCTCGACCTTCGACACGCCCTCGATCCGCTCCAGCCCGGCCAGGTCGATCTCGTCGTCGAAATGGCCGACGTTGCCGACGATCGCGCCGGGCTTGAGCTTCTGGAGCACCTCGACGCCGACGACGCGGGTGTTGCCGGTGGTCGTGATGACGATGTCCGCCTGGGAGGCGACGTCGTCGAGGAGGTCGACCTGGTAGCCGTCCATCGTCGCCTGGAGTGCGCAGATCGGGTCGATCTCGGTGACGATGACGCGCGCACCCTGCCCGCGCAGCGCCTCGGCGGCGCCCTTGCCGACGTCGCCGTAGCCGACGACGACGGCGATCTTCCCGCCGATGAGCACGTCGGTGGCGCGGTTGAGGCCGTCGGGCAGGGAATGGCGGATGCCGTAGCGGTTGTCGAACTTCGACTTCGTCACCGAGTCGTTGACGTTGATCGCGGGGAACGGCAGGCTGTTCTCCTGTGCCAGCCGGTAGAGCCGGTTGACGCCGGTCGTCGTCTCCTCGCTCACGCCCCTGAGACCGGCGGCCAGAGCGGTGAACCGGCCCGGCTGCGCCTCGAGCGAGGTCCGCAGCTGGGTGAGGAAGGCCGTGAGCTCCGCGGGGTCGTCGTCCCCGGGCGTCCGCACTCCCCCGGCCGCCTCGGCCTTGGCGCCCTCGAGGACGTACATCGTCGCGTCGCCTCCGTCGTCGAGGATGAGGTTGGGGCCGTCGGGGAAGTCGAAGATCCGGTCGGCCGCCCACCAGTACTCCTCGAGGGTCTCGCCCTTCCAGGCGAAGACCGGCACCCCGGTCGGCTCCTCGGGGGTGCCGGAGCCGACGACGACTGCGGCCGCGGCCTCGTCCTGCGTCGAGAAGATGTTGCAGCTGGCCCAGCGGACGTCGGCACCGAGGGCGACGAGCGTCTCGATGAGGACCGCGGTCTGCACTGTCATGTGCAGGGAGCCGGCGATCCTGGCACCGGCGAGCGGGCGGGACCCCGCGTACTCCTCGCGCAGGGACATCAGCCCGGGCATCTCGCGTTCGGCCAGGCGGATCTGGTGGCGTCCGGCCTCGGCGAGACCGAGGTTGGCGACCTTGAAGTCGGTGGGGTCGAGCACTGTGCCTCCTGCGTGTCGTGGTGGTTCCGTAGCGGGTGAGGGGTCGGAGAGGACGGGCGCCGGGAGCGGGTCGACGGCGGGACGGCTGCTGCGACCGGGAGCGGTGCCATGACCGGTGACGACGTCGCTGACAAGGGCGGTGAGACGCTCGAGCTGCCGTGCTTCGGCCGCCTCGACATTGAGGCGCACGAGGGGTTCGGTGTTCGACTCGCGGAGGTTGACCCACCAGTCCTCGCCCTGGAGGCTGACCCCGTCGATCCGCTCGATCCGGCACGGGCCGAGGTCCGCGGCCATGCCGGCGAAGTCGGCGAGGACGGCCGCGGGGTCGGCGACGGTGAAGTTGATCTCCCCCGACTGGAGGTAGGTGTCGTGCTCGGCGACGAGCTCGGAGGCGAGCATGCCGTCCCCGGACCGTTCGGCCAGGGCCGCGATGAGGTGGCAGGCGGCGAGCATCCCGGAGTCCGCCCCGAAGAACTCCTCGAAGTAGAAGTGCGCGGAGTGCTCGCAGGCGAACACCGCGCGCTCCTCGCGCATCAGGGTCTTGATCCCCGAGTGGCCGACGGCCGACCGCACGGCCCGGCCGCCCGCGGCCGCGATCGCCTCGGGCACGCTGCGTGAGGTGATGTGGTTGTGGATGACGGCGGGTTCGACGCGTCCCAGGGCCCGGGCCCGGGCGATCTCCCGGCCGGCGACGAGGGCGCCCACCGCCGAGGCGGACAGCGTCTCTCCCCGCTCGTCGATGAAGAAGCAGCGGTCGGCGTCGCCGTCGAAGGCGAGTCCGAGGTCGGCGCCGTGGTCGATGACCGCCTGGCGCACGTCGAGGAGGTTCTCGGGCTTGAGCGGATTGGCCTCGTGGTTGGGGAACGTACCGTCGAGCTCGGTGAACAGCCCGATGACGGTGAACGGCACGGGCGCGAACCCGGCGTCGGTTCCGAACACCTCGCCGATCAGCTTGCCGGCCATCCCGTTGCCGCAGTCGACGACGACTCTCAGATCGGACACGGTGTCGATGCGGGTCAGTGCCCGGATGCGCTCGACGTAGCGCCGGCGCACCTCGTCCGCGCGCTCCTCGTCGACCGGGGTCGCCGCGCGTCCGGAGGAGCCCGGGGCGCCCGCCGCCAGGTCCCTGATCTCCGACAGTCCCGAGTCGCGGCTGACCCCTCCGGCGCCCGGGGCGCAGATCTTGATCCCGTTGTAGTCGGCGGGGTTGTGGCTGGCGGTGATCATCGCCCCCGGCAGGTCGAGGATCCCCGAGGCGAAGTAGAGCTGGTCGGTCGAGCACAGGCCGATGAGCACCGGCGTCGCTCCGCCGGCAGCGACTCCCGCGCAGAAGGCCTGGGCGAACCCGGCGGAGCTCGGGCGCATGTCGTGCCCGACCACCACCTCGGCGGTCCCGTGCATCCGCCCCATCGTCCCGGCACTCGCCCAGCCGATCGCGAAGACGATGTCCTCGTCGAGCTGGTCGGGGATCCGACCGCGGACGTCGTAGGCGCCGACGGCCGTCTCGAGCGCGCGGCTGCGCGTGGCCCTGAGGTCGGCGTCGGTCATCGCGGCCCTTCGCCGATGATGCGCAGGTGTCCGTGCCGGCGGCCGGCCGGAGGCTCCTCGGCGCGCTCCACGGGCGCGCCGACCGGTCGTCCCGCGGCCTCCCGGACCGCGTCGGCGATGGCGAGCAGGTCGTCGTGAGTGCGTTCGGGCGGGGTGTCGCCCACGCCGTCGATCCGGATGAGCTCCCACCCGACCGGCGGGGTGAGCCTGGCGGCGTGGTCGACGCACAGATCGTGGGCACCGGGTTCCGCGCGACGCGACAGGGGCCCGACGACGACGCAGGCGTCGGCATGGACGTACGTCATGGTGGCGGCGGCGCTGCGGGAGCAGCTGACTTTGGAACAGATTCTCACAGCGGACACAGTCCCCCACTCTACCCGGTGACCGCGGCGCGGCCCGGCAGCCCGGGCCGAGGCGATCGGTAGAATGGGCGACCATGGGCACCAGGCATCGGGATCGGCATGGGCGGGGACTGCGCTCCCCGCTGTTCCGGGCCGACGTCCCCGCCCGGCTGAGCCGTGCCGACGGCTTCGCGCGGATGGCCTCGGCCGAGTTCGCCCGCCTGAAGTCGGCCGAGCCCGAGCTCCTCACCGAGGTGGTGCTCGCGATCGACGCGATCCCTCCGGCGAGCTCCACGGAGCCGAGCTTCGGCCGGGTGTTCCCCGCCGCCGGTGATCGCCGGACCCATATCGTGCTCTACCGGCGCGTCATCGAGGACCACAGCTCGAGCGCGCAGCGGCAGTCCCTCATCGCCGAGGTGATCGCCGACCAGGTCGACATCCTCCGCGGCGGGATCAGCTGAGACGGATGTCGCGGTAGGCGACCCCGGCCGGCGCCGGGGCGGGGGCCACCGCGGAGATCCCGTCCTCGGTCGTGGTCACGAGGCTCGCATGCACCCCGTCGGCGAGGCTGCCGGCGGCGTTCTCCCCGTTGATCACCACTGCGCGCACCGCCTCGGGACTGAGCTCGGCCGGGTTCAGCGCGCTCGTGCCCTCCGCCCGGAGGTCGACCGGAATCGGGTCGGTGAGCGATCCGTCGTCGAGCATTCCCTGCACGAGGACCTGCCCGCTGCCCGGGGACAGGAAGAGCCTGCTCGAGCCCGTGCGCGGCAGGGCCATGACCTGGGTGTCGGCCAGCGCCTCGCCGGCGGGGACGCTGCCGAAGTCCGCGGCGCCGCCCTCGCCCTCGGCAGTGACGGATCCGGCGGCCTGCACGGGCCGGTTCCCATCGATCACGACGCTCGTCGCCTCGAGCTCGCCGAGGTCGGCCTCGGCGACGCCGTGCGCGGCGACGGTCATCGCCGAGCGCGGGATGTCGATCTCCCCGTCGGGGCCGAAGGCGCGCAGGCGCACCTCGGCGACGTCGGCGCCGGGGTTGGCCACACGCACCCGCACCCCGTCGCCGCCGAGTCCGGTGAGCACCTGCTGGCGGTCGGGTCCGGCGCCGGCGGCGGCGAGGTCGATGCCGCGCGGGGTGAGCCCGTCGAGCAGCGTCTCCTGCACGGAACCGGCGAGCACTCCGCCGTCTGCCGACACCTCGACGGCCAGGGCCTCGGCGCCGGCGGCGAGTCCGGCCAGGCGGACCGCCCGCTGCTCGCCTCCCCTGATGCTCAGTTCGGTGGGCTCGCCCCGGGTGCCCGAGGGCGTGAGCAGGGTGACCTGCGCCTGCACGGGGGCGTCGCCGGGGTTGCTGAGCAGCAGCTGCGAGTTCGATCCGGCGGTGCCGGACCCGGCGAGGATCCTCAGGTCGGTGGCGGGTTCGGCACACGTCAGGGTCGCCAGGCCCGTCAGGTCGCCCGAGGAGCCCTCGACCGTCTGCAGGCCCGTGGTCAGGGCGGGCGCTCCCGGGCGGGCGAACCCGGTGACGAGCTTGGTCGCCGAGATCGAGTCGTCCCCGGAGACGAAGCCGGCGGAGACGGGGTTGTCGAAGTTCGCGTCCCCGCCGAGATCGGCGACCTGCAGCCTGGCAGCGGACACCGAACCGTCGGTCGCCGCGATCGGCGCCGAGGCGGACACGACCCGGGTGCTCACGGTCGAGTCGTCGACGAACTCGGCGTCGGTGCCCTCTGCCGCGCCGTCGACGAGCAGGGGACCGGGGCAGATCACCCGGGTGTCGGCGGTGGGCATCCGCACCTGCTCGGGACTGCGATCGAGAGTGCCCGGGGTCGGCGGGGCGAGGAACGACGTGGTGGCGACGAGCACGCCGGGGACCGCGATGGCCGCGAACGTCACGGCGCTGCGCAGATGTCTCATGGTCGCGCCTCCTCGGCGGCTCGGCCCTGCGGCGGGGTGTCGGGCGACGGCGGTGTGCCGGCGTCCGCCCGGACGACCGGATCCCCGCGCCGCGAGGGGCTGGACGGCCGCGGAGGGCCGGACGGCCGCTGGGTGTCGGCCGCTCTCCGCGCCGGCCTGCGAGCCCGGGAGCCGAACGGGATCGCCGCGAGCAGGCAGATGATCCCGACGACGAACCCGGCGATGACCCCGGCGGCGTGGAGCGGGGACCCGCTCTCCAGGTCCACGGTGCCGCCGGATTCCGGCAGCGAGAACACGGCGGCCCAGTCGTCGGTGTCGGGGCGGGGCAGGTCGACGCCGTCGAGGCGGGCGGTGAGACCGTCGACGCTCGTGGCCACGACGAGGCTGCGCCCGTCGCCTCCCGGGGGCACCTCGATGCCGTCGTCGCCGATCCGGGCGGTGCTCGTGCTTCCATCGGCCTCCCGGATGAGGTAGCGACCGCTCGCGGGCTTGTCGACCTGCCACAGCATCCCCGACTCGGTGGGGCCGACCTGGACGAGCCCGGCGGAGGAGCCGACCGAGTTCTGCAGGTCGGAGGCCTCGCCGTCGACGAGGACGAAATCGACGCCGAGGCGAGTGAGGAGGTCGCGGACGTCTCCGGCGTCACCGGCCGACAGCGCGGCCGCCGCCTGCGCGACGAGCACCTGGTCGTCTCCGATCGGCTGCGGACGCCGCTCCCACGGCCACCCGCGCAGCGCCTGCGCCGAGCGAATCGTCGAGGTCCCGACGACGGTCTCGTCAACGGTGGCGATGAGCGAGGCGAGGACCTCCCCGTCGACGTCGTCGAGGGCCAGAGTCCGCGCCCGGGTCTCACCCGCGGCGCGGTCGGCGGCGAGAGCGGGGATGCGGCCGGTCTCCTCCGCCCGGACCACGGGCCGGGAGGTGGTCGCGGTCCCCACCTCGACGACGATGAGGACGACTGCGGCGACGGCGACGAGTCCGGAGAGCGAGCGCAGCGGCAGTCGGCGGGCGCTCGTCGGCTTGGCCGTCGTCCGATCGGCACCCATCGCCAGCAGCATGACCGCGCCGAGGCCGAGCAGGGTCAGCCCCGCCAGCGGGTAGGAGCCGATGAGGTGGAAGGGCCCGACCTGCGCGGGGATGAGGATCTGGAGGGTGGCGAGCAGGAGTCCGGACAGGCAGAGGCCGACCGCCCAGAGGAGCCTGGTGAGCTTCAGACGCGCCTCGATGAGGGTGAGGAAGGCGAGGAGGAGCATCGGCAGGAACAGGAGCGGCACCCACAGGCCGAGCGCCTCGGCGTCGGTGCCGGTGACGCCGAGATCGGCGAGGCGCGCGGCGAGCCACGAGAGGTCGACGTCGGATGGGAAGCCGAGCGCGAGCAGGTACGTCGGCGGGGCAGGCGGGGCGAGCGTCTGACCGGGCATCGCGAAGAGGGCCCCGGGCTCGCGCAGCAGTCCGACCAGCCACGGCCATCCCAGGGCGAGGGTCGGGACGAGGAGCCACACGTGTCGGGCTCCGTGTCCCCGGATGAGCAGGAGGGCGGTGAGCAGCAGACCGGCGATGAGCAGCAGCGGGGAGCCTGCGATGATGACGAACAGCAGCAGACCCGCGGTCGCGGCCGCCGCCGTCGATCCCGTGCGCAGGCTGCGGCGCACGGCGAGGACGAACAGCGGCGCGGTGATCCAGACGATCACGACGCCGAGGCGACCACTCGAGACCGCGGAGGTGAAGACGGGGGCGGCGATCCACAGCAGGGCGGCCAGCGCCCGAACCCACGTCCTCTTGACGACGATGCGGGCGCACGAGTGGGCGGCGATGACGGCGAGGATCGGGGCCAGCAGGAGGAGGGTGCGGACCATGAGGTCGACATTGCCGAGGAACGGCAGGCTGAGCACGGTGAGCACGACGTGATACGGGTCCGCGGGGACCTGGGCCCCGGTCGAGACGTCGAGGTCCTCCGTGAGCAGACGGTTGAGGAGCGCGCCGAAGGAGACATCGGTGGAGCCGAGCGCACCGCCGCTCAGGTGCCCGGGACCGAACAGCCGGTGGGAGAGGAACCCGCTCAGCAGCGCGGCGGCGGCCACGAGGTACGTGAGGGGATGGCGCAGCAGGCCGGGTCCTCCGCTGACCTCGAGGCGGGAGAACGAGTCGAGCTCCTCCTCGGTGTCCCCGACCTGGTGGAGATCGGCGTCGTCGGGAGCGGCCGGCGCGCGGCTCTCGTCCGCGGCCTCGGCTCCGCGATGCTCGGGAGCATGCATGCTCCTGCGCTGCATCTCGAGCTCGTCGGCGTCGGCGAACAGCGCGCTCAGGTGAGCGGTGCCGCCCCGGCCGGCCATGCGGGCCCGGCGGGCGTTCGCCCTGCGCACCCGAGCGGTGACGCGGGCATCGGTGCCGAGGCCGACCAGTGCGGCCAGATGCCAGGAGGCGGCGCGGACGTCGTTGGCGAGGAGGCCGAGGACGGCGTCCCCGAGCCGCGTGAGGGCGAGGAGGCAGATGAGGAGGGGCAGGGAGGGCCGGGCCAGACTGAGCCGGTAGCGCTGCTCGGCCCTGACCTGGGACTTCGACAGCGGTGGACGGGCCGACGAGCCGAGCCGGACGGCGTGGGACGCGGAGATCTCGAGCTGCGCGCCGGGCGCGAGGACGACACGACGGCCGAGGTCACGGAAGCGGCGCGAGTACTCGAGGCCGCGATGGGCGGGGTCGAGGGAGCGGCTCGGGGCGCCGACTCGCTCGAGGTCGGCGGTGGCGATGAGCATGCCCGGCAGGTCGAGCCCGAGCGTCTCGAGCTGGGCATCGCGCTGTCCCTGGTCGATCTCTCCCGTGCCGACGGGGTTGAACCGCTCCCCCGCCGCGGTCGTCGTCACCCCGGCGGAGACGATGCGCTCGGCGTGCATGATCTTGGGGCCGACTGCGGCGATGGACTCCGTGGCGCCGATCGCCTCGAGGAGCTCGTCGAGGCAGTCGGGGTCCGGGCGGGAATCAGGGGTGAGGAACCACAGATGGGTGCTGCCCGCGACGGCGGGCAGCGCGAGTGCCTCGCTCACCGCAAGACCCCCGAGATCCACGATCGGGATCTCGGGGTGGGTCCTGCGGAGAGCCGTGTCGAGCTCGGCCCTGCTGGAAGCGTCGCCGGTGGTGACGACGACCGTCACGGCAGGACTCACACGGCTCGTTTCTTCAGCCGGCGACGTTCGCGTTCGGACATCCCACCCCAGATCCCGAACCGTTCGTCATTGGCCAGAGCGTACTCCAGGCATTCGGAACGGACTTCGCAGGACGCGCACACGCGCTTGGCCTCACGGGTCGATCCTCCCTTCTCGGGGAAGAACGCCTCCGGGTCGGTCTGGGCGCACAGCGCCTGGTCCTGCCACGACAGCTCTCCGTCGTTCGCGGCTCCGAGGAGCAGCGACAGCGGTGAGACCGCGGCATCGTCGGTGGGAAGCGGAGTCAGATCGTTCGGATCGATCGCCAGCGGATCGGGCAGCGTCTCCACGGTGCGGGCACCCGGTTCGACGAACCAGTCCTCAGCACTGCGTGAGGTCACTCCGGGCAACGGCCCGAAGTCCTCCTTCTCCTGCCATTGTCTCTGTGCGCTCTGCACGATCATCCCCTTTCTCACCCCCGGCGTCGGCACCCGCGACGACTATCATGGTCCTCGTGGTGCACGGTCGAATCCCTGCGGATTCACGCCGGGTGCGTTCCCCTTAGGTATAAATTACACGCGTGTCATTACTGCCGAGTCAAGCCCTCCCCGGCGCCGCGAACGGCAGGGCAGCGGTTATTCGAACACACCTTCTCATGCACACGCGCCGTCGACACCACATATAGCGCGGGCCTGACCGCCCGGGCACAACCTGTGGGTCGGAACTGAGGAGAACGTGAGAATTTCCGAAAGATCTCACACCGGTGGGACCATGGAGTCATGAAGGTCGTCCTGCTCGGTGCCACTGGCGCTTCCCTCCCCATCCTGCACGAACTCACCGCCGGCACCGACCCCCATGACACCGCCACGTCTCTCACCGTCGTCGCCTCGACGCTGACCGACGCCACGGTCCACGGGCTGCGCTTCTGCCCCGACATCGACGCCCTGACGATGCCGCCGGCCGATCCCGTCCCCGGAGGCGCCGTCGACGAGCTGCGGGCCTACCGGGTCGACGCCGAATGGTTCCCGATGACCGAGCGGACCCTGGCCGCCGCCGTGCTGCGGACCCGCCTGCTCAACCTCGGCTACACCCTGGCCCAGGCCGCCGAGGCGATGGCGAAGCGGTTCGACCCGGCCTTCGCCCTCCTCCCCCTGAGCAATCAGGCCGTCGAGGCGTTCGCGATCGTCGACGGGACCGCGTGGCCGATCCACCGCTGGTTCGCCGAGTCCCGCCCCGCCGCCGAGGGCTTCGTCCTCAGCGGGCTCGACTCCGCCCAGGCCGCTCCCGGCGTCCTGGCCGCGATCCGCGCGGCCGATCTCGTCCTCGTCGGCACGGATGCCGTGCCCGAGCTCGGACACGAGGCGATCCTCACCCTGCCCGGGATGACCGACGCTCTCGTCGGCACCCGAGCCCATGTCGTCGCCCTCGCCCCGCCCGGCGGTGACCGACCGCCGGGCGGGCGCCTCGGCGGGGGCCTGCGGGAGCATCTGCCGTCCCTGACCCTCGTCGCCGGCGTCGCCGAGGCGCTGGCCCTCGGCGAGATCGACCGCACCACCTCGACGATCTGGGATCCGCGATGAACGACCGCCTGCTCACTGTCTACGCCCCGCCGGTCGAGGAGCCGATCGTCCCCGGCTCCGATCTCGCGGCGATCCTCATCAATGCCCTGCGCCGGAACCGGATCGACCTCAAGGACGGCGATGTGCTCGTCATCGCGTCCAAGGTCGTGTCGAAGGCCACCGGCCGGATCACCGAGGTGCGGGACCGGGCCGAGTTCGAGGAGCTCGTCTCCGCGAACTCGACCCACCTCGTCGCCGAGCGCTCCTACGCCTCGGGCACGACCGTGCAGGTCGTGCGCACTCATTCCGGAACCGTCCAGGCCGCCGCCGGTCTCGACCAGTCGAACTCCGGCGGGGCGGTCGTCCTCCACCCCCATGACTCGGACCGGTCGGCCGATGAGCTGCGCGCACGGGTGGAGAAGGCGTTCGCCGTGCGCATCGGCGTCGTCATCTCCGACACCACCTCGCGGCCCTGGCGGGTCGGGGTCGGCGACTTCGCGCTCGGTCTGTCCGGATTCTCCGGGCTCGACGATCAGCGTGGGCGACTCGATGACGACGGACGTGTGCAGACCGTGACCGTGCGGGCCGTCGCCGACGAGATCGCCGCGGCCGCCGACCTCGTCAAGGGATCGTCGCGAGGACTGCCGATGGCGCTCGTGCGCGGGGCCGGCGGCTACCTCGACAACGGGACGGCCGGGGCGAGGGCTCTCAACCGGGAGCTCGAGGACGACTGGTTCCGCTGCGGACATGTCGAGGCCGTCCATCGCGGGCTGGGCGTCGACCGCCTCCCCGGCCGGGCGGCGGCCGGAGACGGCGGCGACGACATCCTCGAACGCGTCTCCCGCGCGCTGCGGGTCGTGCGCGCCGGCGAGTCCCGCACCCCGGGACACGAGGCCTGGAGGATGCGCATCGAGGGGGCGGGCTCGCGGGTGATCATCAGCCCCTCCGACGCTCCCGCGAGCCCGCAGACCGACGGCCCTCCCCTGCTCGAGGCGATGGTCGGGCTGGGGTCGCTCGTCGAACGCCTCCACACCGCGCTCTTCGCCGAGGACCTCACCGCCACGACCCGCTGGCGGTGGGAGCAGTCCTCCTACCCGCGCGGGGCCGTCATCGACATCGGTCTGCAGATGCCCCGGGCGTGAGCGGACGCCACCCGCTCGACCCAGACTGACGCAACCCGCTCTCCCCAGGAAGGCAGGTCCGCCCATGGATCTCTCCGTCATCAGCCGCACCGGCGGCCCCGCCCTGTTCTGGCGCGGACCCGACCACGATCGCCTCGACCTCACCGGCCCCGTCATCGCCAACTGGGTGAACAAGGGCGTCGGACTCTTCGGCGACTACGGACTCGATGAGGACTTCACCCTTCTCCTCCCCCTGCCGAACGGACTCCACTGGCGGGAGCTCGTCGCGATCCTCTCCGTCCTGCTCGCCGGAGGGAGGGTCGTCATCGGCCACGAGGCGCCCGGTGACGACTTCCACGCCTTCGTCCCGCTCGGCAGCGAAGGCGACGACCGCCTCGGCGACGCCGAGGAGATCTTCGTCTACAACCCTCCGGCACTGGCCCTGAGCACCCCGGTCGACGAGGGCTTCATCGACGTCAACTCCGCCATCCGCGCCTACCCCGACGTCACGCCCCGTCGCCTCGGAGCGACCGGGACGCTCACGGTGGGGACCGAGGACGTCCCCTGGACCCACGCCGAGGCGGCGCCGGGGAACACGGGCACACCGGCGGACGAGGCCGGCCGGTCCGGCGCGGCCTCCCGCCCGCAGGGCATCCTCGTCTCCCGGTCGACCCCGCGCGCTCACGAGTGGTCACGGCTGCTGCCCCACCTCCTCGGCGGGGGTGAGGTCCTGCTGACCACCGAGGCGGACGAGGATCGGATCGCGGACCTCGCCGCCGAACTCGGTGAGGTCCGTGGCAGACTGGGATCATGGACAAAGTAGTTGACACAGCCGCTGCGGCAGTGGCCGATATCGCCGATGGCTCTTCGATCGCCGTGGGCGGCTTCGGGGTCGTCGGCGTGCCCGAATTCCTCATCCGCGCGATCGACGATCAGGGCACGAAGGACCTCGAGGTGATCTCCAACAACGCCGGCGTCGACGGACGCGGCCTCGGAGTGCTTCTGGCCAATCACCGACTGCGCCGCATCATCGCCTCCTACGTCGGGGAGAACAAGGAGTTCGCCCGCCAGTACCTCTCCGGTGAGCTCGAGGTCGAACTCACTCCGCAGGGAACCCTGGCCGAGAAGCTGCGCGCCGGCGGCGCCGGGATCCCCGCGTTCTACACGATCACCGGCGCCGGCACCCAGGTCGCCGAGGGCGGGATCCCGTGGAAGTACGACTCGGAGGGCAACGTCGTCACGTCCTCGCCGCCCAAGGACATCCGCGTCTTCGACACCTTCGGCGAGGAGCAGGAGTACGTCCTCGAGAAGTCGCTGGCCCCCGACTACGCCCTCGTCCGGGCCGCGGTCGGCGACCGTCACGGCAATCTCGTCTTCCACTCGTCGGCCCGCAACTTCAACCCTCCCGCCGCGCAGTCGGCGCGGATCACCATCGCTGAGGTCGAGAAGCTCGTCGAACCCGGGGAGATCGACCCCGACGCGGTCCATCTGCCGGGCATCTTCGTCCACCGGATCGTCGAGCTCACGCCCGAGCAGGTCGCCGACAAGCCGATCGAGAAACGCACCGTCCGCACCGAGCCGAGCGCCGACAAGGGCTGAGGAGAACCAGACATGGCATTGACACGCAACCAGATGGCCGCCCGCGCGGCCCAGGAGCTGCATGACGGCAGCTACGTCAACCTCGGCATCGGCATGCCCACCCTCGTGCCGAACTTCCTCCCCGACGGCGTGCACCTCGTGCTCCAGTCGGAGAACGGCCTGCTCGGCGTCGGCCCCTACCCCACCGAGGACGAGATCGACCCCGATCTCATCAACGCCGGCAAGGAGATCGTCACGATGCTCCCCGGCTCCTCCTACTTCGATTCGGCGACGAGCTTCGGCATGATCCGCGGCGGGAAGATCGACGCCGCGATCCTCGGCGCGATGCAGGTCGCGGTCAACGGGGACATCGCGAACTGGATGATCCCGGGCAAGATGGTCAAGGGCATGGGCGGGGCGATGGACCTCGTCCACGGTGCCAAGCGCGTCATCGTCATCATGGACCATGTCGCCAAGGACGGGTCGCCCAAACTGCTGCCGGTGTGCGAACTGCCGTTGACCGGCAAGGCCGTCGTCGAGCGCATCGTCACCGACCTCGCGGTCCTCGACGTCAGCGGCGACGCGTTCACCCTCGTCGAGCTGGCCCCGGGAGTCACTGTCGAGGAGATCAGGGAGAAGACCGGCGCCGAGGTGGTCGTCCCCGACGAGGTCGGCACGATCACCGTCCCCGACGTCTGAGCAGTCCCCCGCGGCGCGGCCGACCTGGTCTGCGGCACCGCGGCGCGGGTCTGCAGCACGGCCGTGGGGCCTCCGGCCTCAGTTCGACTGCGAGAAGAGCGGCATCGTCGATTCGACGGTGCCGCTCTTCTCGTGTGCCGTTCTGGTTCGCACCGCTTTGCTCTTGCGCCGTTCTCTGCTCTTGCGCTGACACCACGGGTTGTCCGCACCCGCAGGACCATAACCACCCGCTGGCCGGACTCCCTGCAGCTGCCTCACACCCCGCACCGCCGGCCGCGGCACCGGAGGTCAGGCGAAGGGCAGTGACGCGTCCAGTCCGGTCGTCGCGACGAAGAGATCGCCGTGACCATCGGCGGTGACCGTGGGCTCGTTGGCGGCGATGAACACGCTCTGGCCCCGCGTCAGCGTCACCGACGAACCGGCCGAGGTCAGGGTGATGGTCCCCGAGGTGCAGAGGACGATGCCGGCACCGCGGCGCTCGATCGCCGTCAGTCGCGGGCAGCGCAGCACCTGCAGGGCGAAGTCCTCACCCGGCCCGCGGAAGACGCCGTCGCGGTCGGGCTCGACCCGTCGCGGCGGGGCCGCTGCGAACTTCGCCACTGCGCCGAGCTCGTCGACGTCGACGTGCTTGTGGGTCAGACCTCCGCGCAGGACGTTGTCGCTCGAGGCCATGATCTCGATCCCGGTGCCGCTGAGATAGGCGTGGAGAACACCGGGCTCGATCGCCAGCGCCTGGCCGGGCTCGAGGTGGGTGCGAGTGAGCATGAGCGCGACGAGGACCCCCGGGTCGCCGGGGAAGTCGGCGACGAGCTCACGCAGGGTCTCGATCGGGTCGACGGCACTGCCCATGCGACCGACATCGTCCGTCGGGAGATCGCCGAGGTCATGGGTCGTGAGCTCGTCGACGAAGAGCGGGGCGCGCGGATCGCTGAGGACGAGCTCCACCGTCCGCGAGAAGGCCCGGCCCTCGCCGAGGGCCTTCAGGGACTGCAGCACCTCGCCGAGGAAGTCCAGCGCCTGCGAGGTCAGGGGAAGCGAGAGGAACCGCTCGAAGGTCGCCCGCACGGCGCGGCGGGACCGGAACCCCGTCAGGGCATGGAACTCCGTGAGGGCGTAGATGAGCTCGGGTTTGGCGGAGGGGTCCTTGTAGTTGCGGTCCGGGGAGTCGAGGTCCGGTCCGTCCGCCTCCTCGCGGGCGAATCCGGCCGCGGCCTGCTCGGGGTTGGGGTGGACCTGGATCGACAGGGCCCTCCTGGCCGAGAGGACCTTGAGCAGGAATGGCAGCCGTGGCCCGAAGGCCTCGACGGAGTCCCGGCCGAGCAGTCCTTCGGGGTCCGCGGCGAGGTACTCGATGAGGTTGGGCCCGGTCTGCTGCGTCGCCTCGGTGGCCGTGCGCGTCGCCGACGCGGAGCCGAGATGCCGGTAGCCGGAGTCCGTGGCCGATGGACGGTCGGACTGCACGGCCAGGCGGGAGGGGCTCAGCGGGTGGGCTCCGAGCCACAGCTCGGCGCAGGGCGTGCCATCGGGCACGGTTCCCAGAATCGCCGGAATCGCGTCCGTGCTGCCCCAATCAAAGTTCTTGACTGTGTTGTGCAATCGGCGCAATGTCGTGGGCCCCTTCGGGTGGACGGGTGTCTGTCCATCCACCGTAGCGCGTCCGACTGCCGGGATCGTGGCATTTTGCTCCACCTTCACCGATTGTTCAGAACTTGTCACACTGAGTTCACGCCCGTGACCTGGGCCGAGATGCGCGCGGACCGCCCCGTGTCCACCAACGACGGTGCCCCGCCTCCCCACCCACGGCAGTGCTGTGGGTGACGGAGACGGGGCACCGTCCGGCGGATTCGGGTCCGCCGATCACATGGCTTCTCAGCCGATCACTCGGATGACCTTGGCACCGCGGCCGAGCATCCACTCGTAGCTGCGCTTCGAGGTGTTCGTCCGGCTCGAGCCCGCGTCGTACATCTTGCCCTTGGTCTCGGAGATGATCCCGATGTGCCCGGGCACCCAGATGAGGTCGCCGGGCTTGGCGTCCTTGAGTGCGATCTCCTTGCCGGCCTTGCGCTGCTGGCTCGTCGTGCGCGGCAGCTTGATGCCGTGCTTGCCGTAGACGTACTGGGTGTAGCCGGAGCAGTCCCAGCCCTTCTTCGGCGAGGTGCCGCCCCAGACGTACTTCACGCCGAGGTGCTTCTTCGCCTCCTTGATGATGGCGTCGCGCTGAGCCTGGATCTGCTCGTCCTTCGACGGCTTGTCCTTGGGCTTGTCCTTCGACTTGTCCTTGGACTTGTCGTCCTTGGGCTTGTCCTTCGACTTGTCGTCCTTGGGCTTGTCCTTGGGCTTGTCGTCCTTCGGCTTCTCGCTGCCGTCAGCGTCGGCGGTGGAGTCGTCTGCAGAACCTTCCCCGGAGTCTGCAGCCGAACCGCCATCTGCGGCCTTGTCTCCTGGTGGAGCAGAGCCGGCATCGCCGGGAGCGTTGGCGTCCAACGCTCCCGGTGCGATGGTCCCCTTGGGTGAGAACTCGGTGGTCCCGTAGCCCTCCGCCCAGACGATCCGAGCGCCCTCGAAGAGCTGCTCGCCGCGCCCGTCCTTGTAGACGGGGTTCGACTTCGGGTAGCCGAGGTGGCCCTTCTCGTAGCCCTTCGACTTCCAGTACCCGAGCAGAACCCCGCTGGTGGCGTGGGCGCCTGTCGACTTCGACCAGTGGATCGCTCCCTTGGCGAACGACTGATAGGTGCCGCCGTTCTTCAGGCCGCCCTTCTCGTTGCCGATCGGCAGGCCGAGCATGGAGACGACGTCACCCTTGTACGCCTTGGCGATGCCGCCGCTGAGGTGGTATGCGCCGGTCTTCTTGGACCAGTAGACGACGCCCTTCTCGTAGTTGCGGGCCTTGCCGCCCTCGATGCCCTTGACGTCGTACTCGCCGCTCGTGGCCTTGCCGAGTTCCTTCGCGTGCGCCTCGGCGTACCTTTCGATCGAGGTCTTCGGCTTCGGCTTCTCCTTCGGCTCGTCCTTCTTCTCGCCGTCGTCGGGCAGCTCGCCCGACTTGAGGATGCCGGCCGCGGTGTCGCGGATCTCGCCCATCTTGGCGTAGAAGGCGTCACCCGGGCAGTCGGTGCCGGCCAGGTCGCGGTGGGCGACGACGGTCGACTTGTTCGACTTCAGGCCGTTGAGGGAGAGCTTCCAGGCGATCGCGGAGGCCACGGCGTCACGGGCCTTGCGCGGCGGGGCCTTCGAGCCGTAGCTGCCGAGCACCGAGATTCCGAAGGTTCCGGTGTTGTGTCCGGCGACATGGGCTCCGACGACGGCCTTCTCGAGGTCGCCGCCGCGGGCGTGCCAGAGGCGGCCGTACTTGTCGGCGATGACGTTGTAGCCGACGTCGGACCAACCGCGGCCCTTCTGGTGGTACGTCTGGATGCCGCGCAGGATCGAGGGCACGTCCTCGGCCGAGTAGCTGTTGGAGCCGGCCGTGTGGTGGACGACCGCCTGCTTGACCTTGCTCGCGTAGTCGGGGCTGCCCTTGTAGGACTTCGCGCCCCACGACTTCCGGGAGGCGATGTCCGGCTTCGGCACCTTCTTCGACTTCGCGACGGTGCTCACGGTCGCCGAGCCCGGCACGAAGTTCTGGTTGGTCACCGTCGCCTCGGCGGGAGCGGCCGCGGTCTGTGCGGAGGCGGTGTCGGCGGTTCCCGAGTCTGCCGGCGCCTGTCCTTCTCCGGGGTCCGCGGGCAGCTGTGCCGTGTCCGACTCAGCGCCGGTGCTCTGCGGGTCGATCTCGACCGGGGCGTTCTCGGCCACGGCCGTGGCATCGGCAGCGGAGCGCTTCGGGTCGACGAGTACGAGCTCGGCGTCGCTGGGGGCCTGATCTCCCAGGATGCGCATCTGCACGCCCGTCGCGTCGTTGACGGTGAAGGGCTCGGAGCCTTCGGTCGAGGATTCCTCGCCCTGCTCCTCGTCGAGGGTCGTCCAGCTGTTCCAGCCCGATTCGTCCTTGATGCGCACCTGGATGCGGATGTTCGACTGGGACTGGGAGAAGGTGAACCCGATGAGGCTGGGGTTCTTCGTCGGCACGTCGAGGACGTCGGAGATCAGCGCGATGTTGACCCCGTCCTCGGTCTTCTGCTGGACCGAGCCCGAGATGTCGCCGTCGGACTTCTCCTCGGCGCCGTCCTTCGACTCCGCGGAGTCCTTCTCGTCCTCCGCAGGCGCCGTGGGCGCCTCGGCGGCACCGGACTCCTCCGGGGTCGAGCCTTCGGTGGGGGCGGGCGACGTGGACTCCTGCGGGCCCGTCAGACTCGCCGAGGCGGGGGTGACGGTGGCAGTGCCCGTCGCAGCGACCGGGGCCGCGGCGACCTGGGTGGATGCGAGAGCCGTCTGCGACTTGAAGATGTTGGGCAGGTTGCTCGTCGCGCTCCGATTGGAGACTTGGCCGGAGGAATCGGCGGAGTCGCGAGCACCGGGGACTTTGAGCCCCTCTTCGCTCACACTCAGCGCCTCTTGGGTCACCTCCGGCTCGACCGTCGCCGCGAAGGCGGACGGTGCCGTGACCGCTAGGGTGCCGACGAGCGCGACCGAGGCGCAGCCCGCGACTGTGGGCAGTATGAGTTTCATCGTTCAGCCTTTTCGAGGAAGACAGGGAAGTTCAGGCCTGAGGATCACTTCGCCGTTGGCAGGACGGTGAGTAACCCCAACATCTCAAAATTGTTACACATTTTCGGCGTGTCAGACTAGCCAAGAGCGAAATCAGTCGAATTACACGCGTGTGCTTCCCAGTGTTGGCAAGGGACACACCGTGGTGAAACTTTTCCCGCGAACCCACGCCCGAGTCACTTCCGGACGCCTTCGTCCGGCTCCGCACGCAGCCGTCACGGGACGTAGCAGATCGATCGCGTGTCGTCCTCCGACGGCGTCTCCGAGCCGCTCGCACCCTGGGCCTGCACCGCCGGCTCATCCTGCGCCTGTGGCACGTCCTGTGCCGCCGCCGGCGCTCCCAGCGCCTGCATGCGCACCGACGCCTCGGCTCCCGGCGCCCCTGCGGCCGTCACGCCCGCGCCCACCCCGGCTCCGGCCGCGGGTTCCTGGGCGCTCTTCTGCTTCTTCGCGTCCTCGGACATCTGCGCGAGCTTGTCCGCGATGAGGCTTCGGGCCTCGTCGAAGTCCGGGTGCGATGGTGTCACACGCGGAGGAGTGAGGTCAAGCGACTCGATCTTCTGGGACTTCACCTTGAGCGCCAGATCGACGAAGGTGTCGACCTGGGTCGAGGGGATGTCCGTCGACACGGCCCCCGGCGTGGCCTTGGCGATCTCCTGGAACCGGGTGAGGACGGTGGCCGGATCGAGCTGCTTGACCATCGCCGTCTGCACGCAGCGCTGCCGGACCATGCGCTCGTAATCGCTGGAGAACTCGCGGGAGCGGGCGAACCACAGGGCGTGGTAGCCGTCGAGCTTCTGCTTCCCGGGTTCGATCCATCCCTTGACCGGTCCGTGCCGACCCGTGCTCGGGTCGATCTTCGACGAGATCGGGACCCGCTTGCCCGACACCAGGGTGATCCCGCCGAGGGAGTCGATGAGCTTCTCGAAACCCTTGAGGTTGACCATGACGTAGTACTGCGTCTCGAGGCCGGTGATCGCCGAGGCGGCGTCCATCGTCGCCTGCTCCCCCGCCGTCTCCGGGTTCTCGAACTCCTCCCGATGCTTCTCCCCCTCCTGGAACACCGCGTTGAGGAGGCATTCGCTGCCGCAGTCGTAGCCCTGCGGATAGACGTCGTGAAGCGGGGTTCCTTCGGGGAAGGGCACGTTCTGCATGTTGCGCGGCAGCCCGATGATGAGGGTCTGGCCCGTCTTCGCGTCGATGGAGACGAGTGACATCGAGTCCGGCCGGATGCCGGTCCGTCCCTTGCCGGCGTCCGAGCCGAGGAGCAGGATGTTGAAGCGGCCGTCGACGGGCTTGACGGCCTTCCCCGAGGCGAAGAGCTCGCTCATCAGCCCGCGCTGGCTGTTGAGCATCGACGTCCCCCAGGCCAGGGGGCCGACGACGATGAGCAGCAGGGCGCAGAACGCGGCGACGAAGCGCTTGCGCGCCCGCCGGGAGATCGTCACGAGCCGGATCCGGCGCAGCGAGTCGACGAGGCAGATGAGCCAGTTGAGACCGATGATCGGCACCCACAGCGTGAGGAAGGTGAGGATGATCGGGTTCGTGCCGAGGGTGAAGACGACCGTCCTGTCGACGAGGATCGCCACCCCTGCGATGAGGACGAGCAGCCAGCTGACGGCTGTGATGAGCAGGGACACCTTGGCCCACCGGCGGGACCCGAACAGCAGCTGCACCCCTCCGGGCAGCACCGTGGTGACGAGGAGAAGCAGCCACGCCCGCATATCCCGGGTCGGCTGGGAAGCGTACGCCGGGTAGTGGATGGGGTCGACGTATCTCGTTTCGGCCACTGAGCTTCCTTCTGCCTCGTCGGGCACCTGACGGCGGGTCCTGCACTGCAACGGCCCGGACGGGGCCGCGAGGATCCCCGTGGAGAGCATCGCGTGCGCCCGCGCCGTCGCTCACAGCGTCAACTGTCCCAGACCAAGCGGGGAGTCGACTGTGTCCATCCATTGTGACTGCTGAGGCCGCCCCAGCCGCGCACATGCCGCCGTCCAGGCATGTCGTTTCGCTCACGGCCTCCCGGCGCCGCCCCGCGGAGCTCGCTCAGCCGAGCAGCTTGCGGCCCATGACGAGGCGCTGGATCTGATTCGTGCCCTCGTAGATCTGGGTGATCTTGGCATCGCGCATCATCCGCTCGACGGGATGGTCGACGACGTAGCCGGCCCCGCCGAGGAGCTGCACGGCGTCGGTCGTGATCTCCATCGCCGCGTCGGAGGCGAAGGCCTTGGCGGCGGCGCCGAAGTAGCTGAGGTCGGAGTCGCCGCGCTCACTCTTGGCCGCGGCGGCGTAGGTGAGCTGACGCGCGGCCTCGAGCTTCATGCCCATGTCGGCGAGCATGAACTGGATGCCCTGGAAGTCGGCGATGCGCTTGCCGAACTGCTTGCGCTCCCTGACGTAGCCCAGGGCGTAGTCGAGCGCCCCCTGGGCGATGCCGACGGCCTGGGCCGCGATCGTCACCCGGGTGTGGTCGAGGGTCGACAGGGCGAGCTTGAGTCCTGCGCCGACCTCGCCGATGACGCGATCGCCGGGCAGTCGCACGTTCTCGAAGAAGAGCTCGCGGGTGGGCGATCCCTTGATGCCGAGCTTGCGCTCCTTGCTCCCGAAGGTGAAGCCGGGATCGGACTTCTCGACGACGAAGGCGGTGATGTTGCGGCCGCGCGGGCCGTCGGGGTCCGTGACGGCCATCACCGTGTAGTACTCGGAGATCCCGGCGTTGGTGATCCACGTCTTCACTCCGTTGAGCACCCAGTCGTCGCCGTCGCGGACGGCTCGGGTTCTCATCGAGGCCGTGTCGGACCCGGCTTCGCGCTCGGACAGTCCGTAGGAGAATCCCGCCTCTCCGCGCGCCACCGCCGGCAGGTACCGCTGCCTGATCTCCGCGCTGCCGCCCAGCTGCACCGGGAGGCTGCCGAGCTTATTGACGGCGGGGATGAGGGACGATGCGGCGCAGCCTCGTGCGACCTCTTCGATGATGATCGACACGGCGAGCGCGTCGGCACCCACTCCCCCGTACTCCTCGGGGATGTGAGCGGCGAAGAAGTCCGTGTCGACGAGGGCGTCGTGCGCCTCCTGCGGGTAGCGCGGCTCGGCGTCGACCTCGGCGGCGAACGGCGCGATCTTGTCGTCGACGACGGCCCGGACTGCGGCCCGGATCTCCTCGTGCTCCTCGGTCGGCTGGTAGAGATCGAACATCGCACTCCTCGTACTGATCAGTTGTTAAGTGATCTCATTATTGCCGCAGGGCACGCCCCTTGTCGAGGGCGACCTGACGCAGCTCCCGGCGATGGTCGTCGAGCCGGGAGCGCAGCTCGAGGGCATCCTCGGTGTCTCCGGCGGCGAGGATGCGGGCGGCGAGGAGGCCGGCGTTCTTCGCGCCCCCGATGGAGACGGTGGCGACGGGGATCCCCCCGGGCATCTGCACGATCGAGAGCAGGGAGTCCATCCCGTCGAGGTGCCGCAGCGGCACCGGCACGCCGATGACCGGCAGCGAGGTCAGCGAGGCGATCATGCCCGGCAGGTGGGCCGCGCCCCCGGCTCCCGCGATGATGACGCGGATCCCGCGATCGGCCGCGGTCTTCGCCCATTCGACCATGTCCTCGGGCATCCGGTGCGCGGAGACGACCTCGGCCGAGGAGTCGATGCCGAGCTGCGTCAGCGCCTCGGCGGCGGCCTGCATCGTCGGCCAGTCCGAGTCCGAGCCCATGACGATGGCCACGGCGGGTGCGCTCGCCGAGGCGGCGGCCGGGGGTGTCGGGTTCTCTGCGGTCATCGTGGGTCCTTCTCGAGTGCCGGCGCCTCGGCGCTGAGGGCGTCGAGGTCGACCGGGGCGGGCCGGTCGGGGTAGGGGTCGGGATCGATCCCGGCGATGAAGTCGGCGGCGTGGCGGGCGCGGGCGAGCACCGCGTCCCTGTCGGCGCCGTAGGCGTTGACGTGGCCGACCTTGCGTCCGGGGCGGACCGATTTGCCGTAGAGGTGGACCTTGACCTCCGGGTCGTGGGCCATGACGTGGAAGTAGGGCTGGTAGAGGTCCTCGTGGTCGGCGCCGAGGACGTTGACCATCACCGACACCTCCTCCCGGGCCGCGGGACTGCCGAGCGGCAGGTCGAGGACGGCGCGCAGGTGCTGCTCGAACTGGCTGGTCACCGCGCCGTCCTGGGTCCAGTGGCCGGTGTTGTGGGGTCGCATCGCGAACTCGTTGATAAGGAAGCCCTCGGCGGTCTCGAACATCTCCATCGCCATCACCCCGGTGACCTCGAGGGCCCCGGCGACGGTGAGGATCGCCTCGGTGATCGCGGTGGCCCGCTCCGCGCTCAGTCCGGGGGCGGGGGCGATCGCCTCCTTGCACACCCCGTTCTGCTGCCAGGTCTCGACGACCGGCCACACGGCGGTCTGGCCCATCGGGGACCGGCCGACCATGACGGCGAGCTCCCTGGTGAAGTCGACCTTCTCCTCGGCGAGCAGAGGCGAGGTCTCCCGCAGCCACTCGTCGACCTCGGCGAGGCCCTCGACGACTCTCACGCCCTTGCCGTCATAGCCGCCGCGCGGGGTCTTGAGGACGAACGGGAAGCCGACTCGCTCGGCGAATGCCTCGGCGTCGGCCAGCGAGGTGATCGTCGCCCATTCGGGATTGGGCAGGCCGAGCTCGTCCATCTTCGTCCGCATGCGGATCTTGTCCTGGGCGAAGATGAGCGCCTGGGGTCCGGGGCGCACGGCGTGTCCCGCCTCGGCGAGAGCCGCGAGGTGCTCGGGGGGCACGTGCTCGTGGTCGAAGGTCACGACGTCGACGGTCTCGGCGAAGGCCTTGAGGGTCGCGTAGTCCGTGTAGTCACCGACGGTCACCTCGCTGATGACCTGGGTGGCAGGGGCGTCCGCTGATTCGGCGAGGACCGAGAACCGGATTCCGAGGGCTTCTGCGGCCGGGGCGAGCATACGTGCCAATTGGCCACCGCCAATGACACCGACACGAGGAAAAGTCACCGCCCCAGTCTAACGGGCGCACCCGCTCCTGCGGGGACCGACATCGCTCACGGATCCGTCGTCGGCTCGTCACCGACGTATCATGGGAGCGCAGGCGTGACCCGGTGCCTTCGGCACATCGACGGTCCACGACCGGAGCGCGTGAGGGAGGGTCATGGGGCGTCGACGCACGGAGGCCTTCCGGCTCGCGAAGTTCGGGACGGTCGGCAGCATCGCCTTCCTCGTCGACCTCGGGACGTTCAACCTGCTGCTGTTCACCACCGACGTCGGTCCCCTCATCCCCAAGATCGCCTCCGTCGCGTGTGCCACGACCGTCTCGTGGCTGGGTTCGCGGCTGTGGACGTTCCGCGACGGTCGCACCGATCGTCCCCTGCGCGAGGCGCTCGGCTTCTACGCGGTCAACGCGGTGGGCCTGGCGATCGCGGGACTGTGCCTCGTCGTGTCCCATTACGTCATCGGCTGGACGTCGCCGCTGGCCGACAACATCTCCGCGAACGTCGTCGGCGTGGCTCTGGGCAACGTCTTCCGCTACCTCATGTACCGCTTCGTCCTCTTCCGAGTGCCGTCGGGGTCCCCGGCGCGCGAGGTCCTGGTGCTCACACCACCAGGAGGGGGATCTCCAGCTCCCGTGCCGTCGTCGACCCGTGATGGCCGATGAGGGCGAGGGCCGAGGGCGACTCGTTCGCGGAGTCGACGACGGCGAAGTCCTCGTGGCAGATGACCATGACGTCGCCGATCCTCCCCCGCACCCTCGGGTCGACGGGCCCGAAGTACCCGCGCTCGACGGCGGAGGAGCCCGAGAGCACGAGGGCGCGCCCGGCCACCGTGTCGGTCCAGGCCGCGAGGACGTCCGCCTCGGCACCGGGCTCGGCATAGACATGGAGCGCACGCGGCTCCCCGCCGATGTGCCGCACCCCGGAGCGCAGCTCGGGGGCGTCGACGACGTCGAGCCGCTTCTCGTGGGGGATGTCGACCATCCCGTGGTCAGCGGTGACGATCATCGTCGAGTCCCCCGGCAGGTCCGTGGCCAGACGCGCGAGCGCGAGGTCGACGTGCTCGAGCTCGTCGGTCCACTGCGCGGAGTCGGAGCCGTGCACATGACCGGTCTTGTCGAGGTTGCCCCAGTAGAGGTAGACGAGGCGACGGCCGGGGGCGCGCACCTCGGCGACGGCCTGCGCGCAGCGCTCCTCGAGCGTCTTCGAGGCCCGGAACCGGCCGCCGCGCAGGGAGGCGCGGTTGAGCCCGCGTCCGGCGAACTTCGCCTCACCGAGGCTGACGACGTCGACGGCGGCCGCGCTCAGCCGCTCGAACAGCGTGGCATCGGGCACCCAGGTGATCGGATCGACGTCGAGGTCCCAGGTCAGCTGGTTGAACACGGCGTCGCGCGCGGGATCGAGGACGCGGTAGCCGACGACCCCATGGCTGCCCGGCAGCCGTCCGGTGGCCAGTGACGACAGCGAGTTGGCCGTCGTCGACGGGAACCCGGCGGAGAGGGTCCGGCGGTCGGAGACGAGCGACCGGAAGAAGGGCGTGTATCCGCTGTAGCGGGTGAGCTGACGCTCCCCCAGTCCGTCGACGAGGACGACGACGGCGGTGCGCACCTCTCGGTCGAGGCCGAGCCGCTCGGCTCGCCGGCGGGTCTCGACGTCGAAGATCTCACCAGCGCCGAGGCTGAGCGCCGCGGCCGGGACGACGTCGGAGAGGATCGGACCGGAGTAGTCGGGCGGGCCCATGAGCGCCCTGCCCTGCCCGGGCCCCGACTGCGACTCCTCGTCGGATGCGCCGGACATCAGCGCCGCGACCGCAGCCGGGCGTGGAAGACCGCCGCGCGCAGCTTCGCCGCGAAGTCGGCGATCCTGTCGACGGCCTCCTGGCCCTCCGCCTCGGCGGAGACGCGGAGCATGACGTCCTCGGAGTAGATCGATCCGCCGTAGCCGTGATCGCCCATGCAGTTGGGGTCACCGCACGCCTCGGGGAACGCCTCGATGCGCCGCGCCGCGCCCCAGGACAGGGTGAGCGAGACCTCGACGGGCCTGTCCCCCGGCTGGTAGGCGGCGGGTTCGGCGTAGGTGCGCCCGACCATCACGGTGCCGAGGCGCTCGAGCTCGATGTCCTCGCTGCTCGTCACGGCCTTCGGCTTCGATCCCGGCGCGGCATCGGGGTCGTCGTCGACGTGGGCGAGGAGCAGCCGGGTCTCGGTGAGGACGAACGCGGTCACGTGCCGGTGGATCGATTCGATGTCGACGTGCGTGTCGATGTGGACGAAGTGGGCCAGAACCGGTTCGCCGAACAGGGACTCGGCCAGGATCCCCTGGGTGAGCTGGGGATAGTAGCCGGCCGACTGCAGATCAGATACGAGAACTTCGGGTAGAGCCATATGTCCCATTGTGCCCCACCCGCGCGAGGACCGCCCAGCCGGCATGGTGGCCGCGCACCCCGTGCGGTCACCGGCATGCTCGGGATGGCCCGCCCGCGCACGGCCGGGACGGCCCGTCTGCGCACGGCCGGGATGGCCTACGGCTCACGCGCCGGGTCGCCCGCGGCGCACGATCCGGATCGTGCGCCGCGCAGAGCCTATGCTGGGAGCATGGAGCAGTATCCGCATTCCTGGGAAGCCGATGTCGTCCTGCGGGACGGCGGAACAGCACACCTGCGCCCCATCGTCCCCGACGATGCCGAGGCGCTGGCCAGGATGCACGAGGCTCAGTCCCCCGAGTCGATCTACCTGCGCTTCTTCGCCCCGCTGCCGAAGCTGCCCAAGCGCGACCTCGACCGGTTCGTCAACGTCGACTACCACGACCGGGTGGCGCTGGTCATGCTCGTCGGCGAGGACATCATCGGGGTCGGCCGCTACGACAAGATCTCCGCGGCCGTCGCCGAGGTCGCATTCAATATCGCCGACGCGCACCAGGGCCGCGGCGTCGGCTCCATCCTCCTCGAGCACCTCGCCGCGGCCGCCCGGGAGTCGGGGATCCGGCGCTTCACCGCCGAGGTGCTGCCCCAGAACCGCTCGATGCTCCAGGTGTTCCAGGCCGCCGGGTACGAGGTCACGCGCGGCTTCGACGACGGCGTGGTCGCCGTCAACTTCGACATCGATCCCACCGCCCGCTCCATCGAGGTCCAGGCCTCCCGGGAGCACCGCGCCGAGGCGAAGAGCGTGCGCATGGTCCTCCACCCCGCCTCGGTGGTGGTCATCGGCGCCAGCCGCAAGCACAACTCCACCGGCAACCTCCTCATCCGCAACATCACCGCGGCGAACTTCACCGGCGACCTGTGGGTCGTCCACCCCGAGGTCGACCAGATCGCCGGCGTCCAGGCCTACCGGAGTCTCGCCGAGCTGCCGGGAACCGCGGACCTCGCCGTGATCGCGGTGCCCGCCGCCGCGACGACCGAGGTCGTCCAGGAGTGCGCCGCCCACGGTGTCAAGGCCGTCCTCGTCATCTCCTCGGGCTTCGCCGAGACCGGCGAGGCCGGGGCGGAGCTGCAGCGGCAGGTGGTGGCGACCGCGCGCTCGTACGGAATGCGCCTCGTCGGTCCCAACTCGTTCGGCCTCGTCAACGAGGCCGAGGACATCTCGCTCAACGCCTCGCTCGCCCCCTTCCTCCCCGCGTCGGGGACCCTCGGGCTGTTCAGCCAGTCGGGGGCGCTGGGCACGGCGCTGCTCGCGGCGGCGAAGAAGCGGGGCCTCGGCATCTCGACGTTCGTCTCGGCCGGCAACCGGGCCGACCTCTCCGGCAACGATCTCCTCCAGTACTGGGAGGAGGACCCGGCGACGAAGACCGTCGGGCTCTACCTCGAGTCGATCGGCAATCCGCGCAAGTTCGCCCGCATCGCCCGTCGCGTCTCCCGCGTCAAGCCCGTCATCGTCATCAAATCGGACCTCACCGGCCGTGAGCTGCCGCCCGGGCACATGGTGCGCACCTCCTCGCTCGCCCCCCACGCCCTCGACCAGGTGCTCGGTCAGGCCGGGGTCATCAGGGCCGACACGATCCACCAGCTCTTCGACCTCGCGCAGGTGTTCTCCACGCAGGAGCTGCCGGCCGGACGGCGGGTCGGGGTGATCGGGAACTCGGCGGCGATGTCGACGCTCATCGTCCAGCGCGCCCGCGCGCAGGGCCTGCACGTCGACCTCGAGCCGGTCTCGCTGCACCCCGAGGTCGAGGCGGACACCTTCCGCGCCGAGCTCGAGGCCGTGTACGCCGATGAGGACGTCGACTCCGTCATCGTCACCTTCACCCCGTCGGCCGGGGCCGACGAACGCGAGATCGCGGCCCACCTCGCCGAGGCGGCGGCTCGCTCGCGGAAGACGACCGTCGCGTGCTTCCTCGGGATCCATGGCGTCCAGGACGAGCTGACGACCTACCTGCCCGACGACTCGGGGTCGCGCACACCCCACACGGTCCCCAGCTATATCGGACCCGAGGACGCGGTGTGGGCGCTGGCTCGAGCGACCGAGTACGCCCGGTGGCGGGCCGCCGACCACGGACGCTATCTCGACATCGAGGATCTCGACGACAAGGGGGTCCGCACGATCATCGAGTCGGCCCTGACCGGAGCCGAGACGGGCAGGCCCGTGACGCTCGAGCGGGACCAGGCCCAGGCTCTCCTCTCCTGCTACGGGATCGAGGTCCTCCCCTACCTCACGGCCGCCTCGGTGGACGAGGCCCTCGCCGCGGCCGATGCCATCGGCTACCCGGTCGCGCTCA
Source organism: Brevibacterium sanguinis (assembly GCF_003315415.1). Lineage (GTDB taxonomy): Bacteria > Actinomycetota > Actinomycetes > Actinomycetales > Brevibacteriaceae > Brevibacterium > Brevibacterium celere_A. The sequence continues at coordinate 71,964 of NZ_QNSB01000003.1, read as the reverse complement.
AGGCCGTGTCGGCAACGCTGCGGCACAGGATGGAGCTGGGCGGGGTGCGCCTCAACATCACCAACGCCGACGAGCTCCGCGACGACTTCCTCGCGATCCAGGACATCATCCGGACGATGATCGGCGACGAGGAGCCGCAGATCGACGTCCAGGCGATGGCGCCGCCCGGGGTGCCCTGCGTCATCCGCGCCGGCGAGGACCCGCTGCTGGGCCCGCTGCTCTCCTTCTCCCTCGCCGGGGACACGACCGAGCTCCTCGGCGACGTCCAGCATCGGGTGGCGCCGCTGACGGACAAGGATGCGGTCGAGATGATCCGATCGGTCAAGTCCTCGCCGAGGCTGTTCGGCTTCCGCGGTCTGCCCCCGGTGAACATCGACCCGCTCCAAGGGGTGATCGAGCGGCTGTCCGTCCTCGTCGAACGCCACCCCCAGATCGTCGAGCTCGAGATCAATCCGATCGTCGCCACCGTCACCGAGTCGCATCTCCTCAGCGCTCGGATCGAGGTCCTGCCCACCGCGACCCGCATCGACGCGACGCGACGGCTGCTCAGCTGACAACGTCCGTCGCGTTGCGATCGGCACCGCATCTGCTGTGCCGATCGCCTGCACCTGCAGTGCCGTGCGCCTGCGGCTGAGCTGCGCCGCGAGAGCGGATCGGCTGTCGGCGGCGATGACACCTGCACTGCCGAAAGGCGACGGAGGTGATTGCCGGCGCAATTCGTCCCTTTGAGTGGGAACCTGGCCGCTAAACGAAGAAACTCAGCGAGTCATATACCAATGACCAGCTTCGACAGGTAATGTCGGTATCCGTTCAAGCACAAAACGTTATGAAGTTGTGCTGAAGGCTTGACACGACCGATGTTGGTCACTCACCCCGAGAAGATGCCTCCGTTCGAGGTGTCGAAAGAGAGCGAGGCCTCAAGAAATGATCTCCCGTAGGGACGTCGTCACGGATTCCGCCATTGCCGTCGTCGCAGAGCAAGGAGTCCGCGGACTCACCCACCGCGCCGTCGACGCACTGGCCGGACTGCCGGTGGGCTCCACCTCCAATGTCTATCGCACCCGCGACGCCCTGATCACCGGGATCATGGAACGCATCGGCGAACTCAACTCCCTGCAGCTCGAGCGGCTGCCCCATACCCAGATGAGCTCCGACAGGTCGCCCGACGAGCTGGCCGTCGACTTCTGCATGAACTGGCTGACGACCGACCGCAACCGCTTCTATGCGATGGTCATGCTCAGCCTCGACCCCGCGCTTCCCACCGAGGCGCAGGCGGCCAAGGAGAAGAACCTGCGCAACTTCGACGAGTACGTCGTGCGCGTCGGCGGGGTGAGCGAAGAGGTCGCCCGCCGCGTCAACTGCGCGATGATGGGCGTGATGACCCGCGAGCTCATGGCCGGCACCGCGAGGCGGGAGAACCTCGAGGGCTACGTCCACGATGTGCTCCAGTGGATGCGTGACAACACAGCCACCGCCTGAGGTGCCCGCGGGCCGATCTCGGGCGACACGGGACCGCTCGAGGCGCCCCTGACCGGTAGAACTCAAATAGAACGCTAGAATCGACGGGTGCCGCGCATCCTGCGGATTCGCCTCGGCGGATCGCTGGCCCGCCGGCCGATCCAGTTCGTGCGCGTGAAGGAGTTCCATGACCGAAGGCAGAGTCATCGACGTCGACGTCTCGGCGGAGATGGAGAGTTCGTTCCTCGAATACGCCTATTCGGTCATCTACTCCCGCGCCCTTCCCGATGCCAGGGACGGCCTCAAGCCGGTGCAGCGCCGCATCGTCTACCAGATGGGCGACATGGGTCTGCGCCCCGACCGCGGGCATGTCAAGTCCTCCCGCATCGTCGGCGATGTCATGGGCAAGCTGCATCCTCACGGTGACACCGCCATCTACGACGCCCTGGTCAGGATGAGTCAGGACTTCATCATGCGCGTGCCCCTCGTCGACGGGCACGGCAACTTCGGTTCGCTCGACGACGGGCCGGCCGCCCCCCGATACACCGAGGCCCGCCTGACGAACGCCTCGATGCAGATGATCGCCGGCCTCGACGAGGACGTCGTCGACTTCGTCGGCAACTACGACAACACGCTGACCCAGCCCGAGGTCCTGCCGAGCGCCTTCCCGAACCTCCTCATCAACGGCGCGTCGGGCATCGCGGTGGGAATGGCGACGAACATGGCTCCCCACAACCCCGGTGAGGTCATCGCGGCCTGCTGTCACCTCATCCGTAACCCCGAGGCGAGCCTGGCCGAGTTGATGCGCTTCATCCCGGGCCCCGATCTGCCCAGCGGCGGCAGGATCATCGGACTCGACGGGGTCCGCGAGGCCTATGAATCGGGCCGCGGGACGTTCCGGACCCGGGCGACGGCGACGATCGAGAACATCAACGCCCGCCGCAAGGGCATCGTCGTCACCGAGCTGCCGTTCCTCGTCGGCCCGGAGAAGGTCGTCGCCAAGGTCAAGGACGCGGTCGGGGCGAAGAAGCTCATGGGCATCGCCTCCATCGACGACTACTCCGACCGCAAGAACGGCCTGCGCCTGGTCATCGGCGTCAAGAACGGCTTCAATCCCGAGGCCGTGCTCGCCGAGCTCTACCGGCAGACCCCGCTCGAGGAATCCTTCGGCATCAACAACGTCTGCCTCGTCGAGGGACAGCCGCGGACCCTGGGTCTGCGCGAGCTCCTCACCGTCTACCTCTCCCACCGCATCGACGTGGTCCGGCGGCGGACCGTGTTCCAGCTCGGGAAGGCCAAGGACCGCCTCCACCTCGTCGAGGGCCTGCTCATCGCGATCCTCGATATCGACGAGGTCATCCAGCTCATCCGCTCCTCCGACGACGCCGGGACCGCTCGCGCCCGCCTCATGGATGTCTTCGAGCTCTCCGAGCTGCAGGCCACCTACATCCTCGACCTGCAGCTGCGCCGTCTGACGAAGTTCTCCCGGCTCGAGCTCGAGACCGAACGCGACGAGCTGAGGAAGCGCATCGAGCACCTCGAGGGATTGCTCGCCGATGAGTCGCGTCTGCGCGAGCTCGTCGCCACGGAGCTCGAGGCCACCGCGGAGGTCATCGGATCGCCGCGTCGGACCGTCCTCATCGAGGGATCGATGAAGGAGCTGTCGGCGAAGGGGAAGAAGGTGCCCGCGGATCTCACGATCGCGGACTCGCCGTGCCGCGTGCTGCTGTCGACCTCCGGGCGCATCGCCCGGACGAACGACGCCGCCGTCCTGCCGCGGTCGGGCAAGCGGGCCAGCCACGATGCCCTGACCGCCGAGGTGGTCACCACCACCCGGGGCCGGGTCGGGGCGCTGACCTCGACGGGTCGTCTGCAGGTCGTCGAGGTCGTCGACCTCCCGGCGCTGCCTCCGGCCGCCGTGCGGCCGACAGTCGCCGGCGGCGTGAAGATCGCCGAGTACATGGGCCTGCCGAAGTCGGAGAAGGTCGTCGGCCTCATCGATCTCGACCGCGAGTTCGTCCTCGGCACCGCGGAGGGCGTCGTCAAGCGGGTGTCGGTGGCGTCGAAGCCGAACAAGGACGAGTGGGAGGCGATCGGGCTCAAGGGCAAGGACTTCGTCATCGGGGTCGCCCAGCCCGATGACATCGACGAATCGCTCGCCGTGTTCGTCACCTCGAACGCGCAGCTGCTCGCCTTCGACGCCTCCGGCCTCCGCGCGCAGGGGTGGAGCGCCTCGGGCGTGGCCGGGATCAAGCTCGCCGCCGAGGCCCGGGCGATCTTCTTCGGCATGGTGCCCAAGGAGGCGGACGCAGGTGCCGACGATGGCGTCGATGCCGCGTCGTTCAAGGTGGTGACGGTGGCCAGCGGTGAGAACTTCTACGGCGCGCCCTCCTCCTCGATCAAGGTCACCGAGTTCTCCGAGTTCCCGACCAAGGGGCGGGCCACCTCCGGCGTGCGCGCCCACCGCTTCCTCAAGGGAGAGACCGAGCTGTCGCTGGCCTGGGTCGGCGACTCCCCGCAGGCCGCGGCCCTGGCGGGCGGCGCGCGGACGCTGCCCGCGGACACCTCGAGGCGCGATGCCACCGGCTCGCCGCTCGAGTCGAAGATCGATGTCATCGGTGCGCTCCCCCGCCTCGGCGGGCCCGGCGATCCGCGGACCGGCGATCCGGGTCCGGACGACGGCGACCTGACTCCGGACGACGACGGTACAGGCGTGAGCGGTCCGGGTGCGGGCCGCGGGCGTGGAAGCGCGGGTGACGGTCAGGGTGTGCTCGACGAGGTGGACGGCATCCGCCTCGTCGACGGCTCCGAGTCCGCTGGCGCCGCGCCAGGCTCGCGTTCGCGCGGTTCGTCCGCCGCCTCTCGGGGCGGGCAGGGTCTCGCGGCGGGGCTCGATGATCTCCAGCTCGATCTCGACGACGCCAAGGAGGCGATCGCCCGGTCGAAGATGGACACCGACGACGTCGTCATCGTCTCGCACGACGACGATGACGACGACTCCGCCCTGTTCTGACCCGAACCGCACCCGGCCGCTCAGTCCCCACCCGGCCGCTCAGTCCCAACCCGGAGTGACACGTCTTCCAGTCCGCTCCATGTCAGAGCGTTCCGTGCGCACTCCCTACAGTCAGCTCGACAACCGCGCCGTGCAGCACGACAGAATGACGCCAACTGTAGGACGAGCGTTTCGGGCGCGCTCGGTCGCAGCGGATCGCTCGGACCGCGACGGTCTCTCGGGCTGGGACCGGTGGGGTGCCGGGGCCGGGACCTGTCAGGCCTCGTCCTCGATGTCGAGCTGCATCCGGGCGGCGGTTCCCCGAGTCATCTTCCGCACCCCGGTCTCCCCGAGGCCCTGCAGCGTCAGCGACTCGCGTGGCTCGAACACATAGGCGTCCGAGGTCGAGAGCACCCGCGCGGTCTCTTCGTCGGTGTAGATTGTTCCCGGCTCGGCCACCGCGGTCAGGCGCGCGGCGAGGTTGACGCTCGACCCGAAGATGTCGCCGAGGCGGGACAGCACCCGACCCCAGGCGAACCCGACCCGTGCCTGCGGCAGATCCTCCTCCGCCGAGACCCGCTCCATCAGGGTCATCGCGATCTCCGCGCCCGCGGTGGGAGTCTCCGCCGCGAAGAAGACCTCGTCGCCGACGGTCTTGATCACGCGACCGCCCCCGGCGGAGACGATGTTGTAGGCGATCCCCTGGAACTTCTGGACCATGTTCGCCAGCTGCCTGGGCTCCATCTTCTGTGACAGCCGCGTGTAGGAGACGAGGTCGATGAAGCCGACTGCGCGGGCCAGCGGCATCGACGAGTCGTACCAGCCCTGCCGGTTGTCCATGGCCAGTCCCTGGGAGACGTTGACGTTGAGGCGGCCCATCGCCTCGGCGAGGTTGCGCCGCCACGAGTACGTGAGCATCCGCTGGAGCGGGTCGACCATCTCCTCGAGGACCTGGAGCGCGTCGCGACGGGCCTCGGGATCCGTCAGCCCCTTCTCCTCGGTGAGGAACTCGACGAGCGTCTCCATCTGCCACACGACGAGGCGGTCGGTCGTCTGGCCGATCGCTCGGGCCAGCGACAGCGCGGTCTCCTGGTCGATGAGGCCGTCGGCCACGGGCTTCGCCCAGATCCGCAGGGCGTGGGCATCGGAGACGGTGTAGGCCTTCTCGTCCTCGCCGGCCTGCGGCATGCCCAGCGCGCGCCACATCTTCCGCGCCGACACGGTCGAGATGCCGCCGAGCTTCGCTGCCTCCCGGCGATCGAGCACCCGCTTGCCGTCGAGGAGGATCTCCTCGAGCCGTTCCGCGGCGCTGCGCGTCTCGTCGATCGTGCTGTCCTCGGCATCCTCGACGACGTCGAGTGCCGCGGTCCTCGGATCCGAGTGGAGTCCTCCCGCGAAATCGCCCGCGTCGTCGCCACGCTCGACGGCGTCGTCGCCGCGCTCGACGGTGTGCGTCGGCCCCTCGACGATCGGCATCGCGCTCGTCCGGGGTTGCGCCTCGTCCACTTCCGCCGAGGCGGCGGGCGGCACCGGGGTGTCGTCGCCTCCTCGGCGCGAATCGGAGACGACTCGCGGATCGTCGGGACGCGAGCGGTCCGAGCGCGGCTGTGCGTCGGCGGCCGGGTTCTCGTCCGCACGGGATGTGTCGGGCTGCGGTGGTCCGGGCTCCGAGGCCGTGGATACGCCGACTGTCGACTCCTCGGTTCCGGATGCGTCGGGCCGCGGGTGGGCGCGCCGCTGGTCCTCGGGCTGATCCGGGCTCTCGGTCATTCGGCCATCCTCAGGTGGTGGACGTCGCCGGCACTGAAGGTGCGGTCGCCGTCGAGGACGAGGTCTCCCCCGGCGTCGAGTCCGGTCGCGCGACCGACGATGCTGCTCCCGTCGGGACGTTCGACCCTGACCAGGGCGCCCAGGGTCACCATGTTCTCCCGCACGGCCGCGGCCGTGGTGCTGGAGCCGAACTCCTCCTCGCCGCCGTCGATGAGCTCCCGATAGGCGGGGATGAAGCGCCTGAGCACCGAGACGACGAGCTGGCCGTGGTCGATCTCCGACCCGTCGGTGCCCTTCTCGATCGCCAGCGAACTCGCCGTCTCGCGCGGCAGATCGGCTTTGCCGAGCCGGGTGTTGATCCCCATGCCGAGGACGATCTGAGGCAGACCCGCTCGGGACTCGATCCGGGCGAGGATGCCGCAGAGCTTGTCCCCTGCGGGGGTGAGCACATCGTTGGGCCACTTGAGCACGGCGGGAACCCCCGCCTCGGCGATCGCGGCGCGGACGGCCTCTCCGGCCAGGAGCGGGATCCACCCCCAGGAGCCGACCATGGCACCGGGACCGAGGAGGATCGAGAACGTCAGCGATCGGCGGGGCGGCACGGTCCAGGTGCGCCCGAGTCGGCCGTGGCCGGCGTTCTGATGATCGGTGCCGCGGATCGTGTACTCACGCGGCGGAGCCGAGGGATCAACGCCCGCGGCGGCGCTGACGGTGAGCCCACGACCGGCGGCCGCCGCGGCGAGGGAGGTCGCACCGGTGACGAGACCAGCCAGTTCGTCATTCGTCGAAGAGCAGGACTCGTCCCAGATGACGAGGGGCAGATCGAGCCCGTCGGCGCGGGCTTCGGCACGGACGGAATCCACGTCGACGAGGAGGGAAGTGTGTTGGCTGTTCACCAGTCCACTTTAGATTCTTTTGGCGACAGTGCACAACGAACGCGCCGCTCCTCGATAGTCTGGGACGCATGACCCACACCCCTCGCACCACAGCCGAGCGCATCGATGCCTTCCTCCAGCGCCGCGACGCGGCCCACCGCGGCAATGAGAAGGCGGTGGAGAACCAGCACAAGCGCGGCAAGCAGACCGCGCGCGAGCGCATCGACGCGCTCCTCGATGAGGAGTCGTTCCAGGAGATCGACGAGTTCGCCCGGCACCACAATCATCAGTTCGGGATGCAGGACAATCGGCCCGACGGCGACGGCGTCGTCTGCGGACTGGGCACGATCGACGGGCGCACGGTCGCCGTCTTCGCGCACGACTTCACCGTCCTCGGCGGATCCCTCGCCGAGGCGAACGGACGCAAGATCGTCAAGGTCCAGGAGCTCGCCCTCAAGCTCGGCTGCCCGATCATCGGCATCAACGACTCGGGAGGGGCCCGGATCCAGGAGGGCGTCGGCTCGATCGCCCTCTTCGCCGAGATCTTCCGGCTCAACGTCGCCTCCTCGGGGGTCATCCCGCAGATCTCGCTGATCATGGGACCCTCGGCCGGCGGCGCCGTCTACTCCCCCGCGCTCACCGACGTCACGATCATGGTCGACAAGACCAGCCACATGTACATCACCGGCCCCGACGTCATCAGGACGGTCACCGGAGAGGAGGTCGGGCACGAGGAGCTCGGCGGCGGACGGACGAACAACACGGTCTCCGGCAACGCCCACTACCTCGCCTCCGACGAGGAGGACGCGCTCAACTACGTGCGCGACCTGCTCTCGTTCCTCCCGCAGAACAACCTCGATCCCGCCGATGCCGACGTGTTCGAGTCCGATCTGTCACTGACCCCGGAGGACGAAGAGCTCGATGCGCTCATGCCGGATTCGCCCTCCCAGCCCTACGACATCCTCGACGTCGTCACCACCGTCCTCGACGACGGGGAGTTCCTCCAGGTGTCCGAGCTCTTCGCTCCGAACGTCGTCACCGGATTCGGTCGCGTCGAGGGCACGAGCGTGGGAGTCATCGCCAATCAGCCCATGCAGCTGGCCGGCACGCTCGACATCGACGCCTCCGAGAAGGCCGCCCGTTTCGTCAGGATGTGCGACGCCTTCAACATCCCCATCCTCACCTTCGTCGACGTCCCGGGTTTCCTGCCCGGCACCGACCAGGAGTACGGGGGGATCATCCGACGCGGCGCGAAGCTCATCTACGCCTACGGCGAGGCGACGGTCCCCCTCATCACGCTCATCACCCGCAAGGCCTACGGCGGAGCGTACTGCGTGATGGGGTCGAAGCAGCTCGGCGCCGACATCAACCTCGCCTGGCCGAGCGCGCAGATCGCGGTGATGGGCGCCCAGGGAGCGGCGAACATCGTCTACCGCCGCAAGCTCAAAGCCGCCGAGGAGGCCGGTGAGGACGTCGAGGCGCTGCGTGCCGAGCTCATCCAGGACTACGAGGATGCCCTGCTCAATCCGTATCTGGCCGCCGAGGAGGGCTACATCGACGCGGTCATCCGTCCGAGCGAGACCCGCGGCCGCATCGTCCGCGCCCTGCGGGCGCTGAAGAACAAGCATGTCGACGCGCCGGCGCGCAAGCACGGTAACATCCCCCTATGAGCGAGGACGTCGAGACTGCCGACATGATCGGAGGTGCCGGTGCGGACTCACGACCCGTCGTGCGAGCCCACGACGGCGAACCGGTGACCGAGGAGATGGCCAGCGCCGCTGCCGTGGCCGCAGTGGTGGCCATCCGCCAGGTCGCCGCCGCCTACGCGGCCCATCAGGCCGCCGTGCACGCCCAGCTGGAGACGACGAAGCACGACCGCGCCGGCTTCAACGCCCCGCGACGCAACGTCCGCAAGCGCCTCCCCGCGACCTGGACCTCGCGCTAGCCGTCTCCCTCACTGGCCGGCCCCGGGCTTCCCCTCAGAGTCCCGGTGCCGGCGCCTCCGGGCGCGACGTGCCGCCGCCCTCAGTACCCGAGCTTCGCGTTGGCGAGGACGGGGATCGCCGTGGCGGCCTCGTCGGCGACGGACGGATCGACGTCGACGACCTCCAGGGCCTCCTCGCCGCCGAGTTCGACGACGACCCGGCCGAACGGATCGACGACGAGGCTGTGGCCCACTCCGGTGGGCCCATTCTTCGGGACCTCGACCCCGGTGACCTGCGGGTCCGCCTGCCCCAGGGCGATGATGAACATATTGGAGTCGAGCGCCCTGGCCCGGGCCAGGACCTGCCACTGCTCGACCTTGCCGGGGCCGGCGCCCCACGAGGCGGAGACGATGGCGATCCGCGCACCGCGGCGGCTGACCTCGGCGTACAGCTTCGGGAACCGGATGTCGTAGCAGATCGTCAAACCGATCTCCTCACCGGCGACATCGATGAGGAGCGGCTCCTCCCCGGGGACGACGGTCTCCGACTCCTTGAAGCCGAACGCGTCGTAGAGGTGGATCTTCGCGTACTCGGCGCGACTCCCGTCCGGGTAGTAGGCGGCGAGCAGGTTGATGACCTTGTCCTCGGCCGCGGCGAACTCCCCGACGACGACGATGGTCCCGGTCTCGGCGGCGAGGTTCGCCAGCGACGCCTGCCATGACGGCAGGTGCTCGTCGGCCTGGCCCCGTAGTTCCCGGTTGAAGGCCGACATCGTCGCCTCGGGGAAGACGACGAGTTCGGCTCCCGAGTCGGCCGCGCGGCGCGTGAAGTCCTCGACCTTGGCCAGGTTCGCCGCGACGTCGGTGGTGGAGTTGATCTGCGCAAGTGCGATTCTCATGGACCGTCCTCTGACTTCTCGGGTGCCGACGGCGCCGCGTCCCGCACCGTCACCGCCGAGGCTGTGCTCCGCTCGGCCCCATCAGGCTATCGCGCCCGGCCGCCCGAGAGAACCCAGCCGTCTCGGCCGCCCCCTCAGCCGAGGAACTCCCGTCCGGGCCGACCGCCGCGGTAGCGGCCGTGGACCCAGTAGTAGACGATCGTCGCGAGCACGACGAGGCCTGCGCAGAGCATGAACATCCCGCTTCCGCCCGTCAACGGCATGAGGGCGCCGAGGATGATCGGCCCGATGCCCGAACCCGCGTCGAGGAGCAGGAAGAACGACGAGGTGGCCACCGGCACTCGGGTCCTGTCGACGGATTTCACGGTGATCGCCTGCGCGCACGGCATGAGGGAGCCGAAGCCGAGCCCGATGAGGATGCCGGCGACGATGATCCCGGTCATCGTCGGGACCAGCGCCAGGAGCACGTTTCCGGCGATGTTGAGGACGAGCACCGGAACGATGACGACATTGTCGCCGAGCACGTCCTGGATCCTGCCGACGAAGAGGCGGGCCGCCAGTGAGGCGATCGCGTAGGCGACGAAGAACAGCGACGCAGCGCCGGCCACACCATTGTCCTCGGCATAGCCGGCCAGGAACACCAGCGCCGCGGCGTATGCGGTGCCGGCGATGAGCATGATCAGTCCGATCCGCAGGCCCACCGGGTCGACGAGCGTGTTCAGCTGCAGACGCCACTTGCTCTCGCGCTGGGCGGCGCTGAGCTCCTGTTCGGGCAGCTTGATGACGAAGCACAGGACGAGCGCGATGATGGACACGAGCGCGGAGGCGATGAAGAGCATGGGGTAGTCGAACTCGCGCGGGAGGACGACGCCCAGGTACGGTCCCAGGGCGGTGGACAGAGTCGTCGCGGTGCCGAAGTAGCCCGTGCCCTCGCCTCGGCGGGCGGACGGGATGATGCTCTGGATCGCAGTCATGATCGCGGTGTTGCCGGCCCCGAAGGCGATGCCGTGGATGAGACGGACGGCGATGAGGAGGACGAGGGTGTCGGCCGCGAGATAGGCGACCGAGGCGAGGACGAACACGGCCATCGAGATGACCAGCAGCTTCCGCCGGCCGATGAAGTCGAGGTATTTCCCCGTCAGGATGCGGGAGATGACGGCGCCGACGATGAACCCGGAGGAGGCGAACCCGGCGGCGGCGTCGCCCGCGGAGAACCGCGCGACGGCGTATCCGGCCATCGAGGTCATGAGCAGGTAGAACACCATCGACATCGCCAGGTTGAGGCAGATGCCGACGATGAAGTCCTTGGTCCACAGTCGTGAGTCCGTCACTGAGTCGTCTTCTCGCTTCCCGTCGGTGTTGTCGCACTGCTCCCTGCCGGAGAGAACCTATCCATGCTATCCGCACCTCCGCCGCCCGATCCGTCCTACGGGCTGGTGATCTTGCTCTACTCCGCCGCAGGCACACTCCTCAGGTCCCTCGCTCGCCCTGGATACAGGGAGATGACCTGCGAGGACTGTGTCCATGGCCATATAGAGTGGCGGCATGACCGAGAACAGAACCCCCTCAGCCGTCGACGCGGTGGCCGAAGACCACGTCGACGGATCCCTCGCCCTGTCCCCCTCCCTCGCCCTCTACCTCGGCCTCGACGGGGCCTCCGGCTTCGACGACTTCTCCCCCGCCGGCCTGGCCGCCAAGCACGACCTCACTCTCGACACCCTCCGGAAGCTCGCCGAGGCCGAACGCGGCGCCGACCTCGACGACGTCGACCTCGTCACCCTCGACGCGATGCGCGAGCGGCTGACGGTCGAGAAGGAGCGCTACGAGGCCGGGCACGACCACGCCAGCCTCAATGTCATCGCCTCTCCCCTGCAGGACATCCGCGACGCCTTCGACCTCCTGCCGACGGCGACGACCGAGGACTGGGAGACCGTCGAGACGACGATGGCCGCGGTACCGGACTCCGTGTCCGGCTACCAGGAGTCCCTGCGCTTGGCCACGAGCCGCGGGCAGGTGGCCGCGCGCATCCAGATCGAGAAGGTCGTCGACCAGGCGGTGGCCCTGTCCGAGCCGGGAAGCAGCTTCGATGCCCTCGTCGCCCGCGCCGAGGCGGTACCCGATTCCCTGTTCACGGCGCTTCGCACCGACGCCGAGGCGGTGCGCGGGTCCTTCCGCGAGCTGGCCGAGTTCCTTCGCACTGAGCTCCTCCCGGTCGCTCCCGAGAACGAGGCCTGCGGCAGGGAGGCCTACGCCCTGCACTCCCGCGACTTCCTCGGCGCGAGCGTCGATCTCGACGAGACCTACGCCTGGGGCCTCGAGGAGCTCGCCCGCATCGACGCCGAGCAGCGTGAGGTCGCGTCGAGGATCGATCCCGACGCCGACCTGTTCGCGGTAATGGACCAGCTCAACAGGGATCCGCAGCGGACGCTGCACGGCACCGACGCGCTGCGCGACTGGATGCAGCAGGTCGCCGACGACGCGATCACTGAGCTCGGCCGCACCCATTTCGACATTCCCGAGCCCGTGCGGACCATCGAGTGCATGATCGCTCCCTCGGCCACCGGCGGCATCTACTACACGGGCCCCACGGACGACTTCTCCCGTCCCGGGCGAATGTGGTGGTCGGTGCCCGAGGGCGTCACGGAGTTCGCCACCTGGCAGGAGAAGACCACGGTCTACCACGAGGGCGTGCCCGGCCACCACCTCCAGGTCGGTCAGGCGACCTATGTCTCCGACACTCTCAACCGGTGGCGCCGCCTCATGTGCTGGGTGTCGGGCCACGGTGAGGGCTGGGCCCTCTACGCCGAGAGGCTCATGGCCGACCTCGGGTTCCTCGAGGATCCCGCGGACCGTCTCGGCATGCTCGATTCGCAGCGGCTGCGCGCGGCTCGGGTCGTCCTCGACATCGGCTTCCACCTCGGGCTCGAGGCGCCGGCAAGCCTGGGCGGCGGGACCTGGAACCGGGGGAAGGCCTGGCAGTTCCTCACCGACAACGTCGCGATGGACCGCAGCTTCCTCGCGTTCGAGCTCGACCGCTACCTCGGCTGGCCCGGTCAGGCCCCGAGCTACAAGATCGGGCAGCGCCTGTGGGAGCAGTTCCGCGACGAGGCGAAAGTCGCACAGGGAGCGGACTTCGATCTCAAGGCGTTCCACACGAAGGCGCTGAACCTCGGCTCGGTCGGACTCGACACGCTCGGTCGGGCGCTGCGGCGGTGAGCCCGTCTCACTCAGCGGGGTGAAGCATGCTGCTCACCAGTTCGCAGGCGGCCGGGATCGGTTCGACGATGCCCACATCGACCTCGTCCCGAAGGCGCCGGGCCGTCGCGCTCAGCGGGCCGCCGCCGATGATCATCGACTCCGCGCCGTTCTCGCTGCCACGCCGGACCGCGGCCAGCAGCTGCCTGAACTGCTCGTCCGGGTCGGCGGCGAGATCGAGCGGGTCCGCCTCAGTGAGCTCTATCCCGGTGAACCGTTCCTCGCCGTCGTGGGCCTCGACGAGGCGACGCAGCGAATCGGCGAGCAGTCGCGTCGTCGTCGCGATCCCGAAGGGGCCGTCGGCGGCGGCCCGGAGGATCGCCGCCTGACCGATCCCGATGACCGGGATCGTGAGGGCCTCGGCCAGCTCCGTCCTGCCCGGGTCCCCGAAGGCGGAGACGATGATCGCATCGGCGTGCTCGGCCACCTGGTGGCCCAGCTGGACGACGGGCACCACCGACTCCTCCAGCGCCACGGTCTCGGTGATCATCCGGGGACCGAACGGGGCGGTGTATCCCTCGACCCTCCACTCAGGCAGGGTCTCCCGGGCCAGGTCGACCATCATGTCGGTCGTGGCGGCATTCGTGTTCGGGTTGATCAGAGCGATCGTTCGAGGCTCAGACGACATCGGCGAGATCCTCTTCCTCCATCGGCTTTCCGAACGTCTCCGGCGGGAACTGGATCGCGACCGCGATGATGACGAACAGTCCCGCCAGGACGCTGAACATCCCGATGAGTCCGTGCGAATCGAAGACAGCACCTGCCACGAGGGGGAAGAGCCCGCCGGAGAGCGAGCCTGCGGCAAGGATGATCGAAGTGCCGAAACCTCGGACGCGGGTCGGATAGAGCTCGGGGGCGAAGAGCCAGATCGTCGTGTTCTGCACGATGATCGCGAAGTTGAACAGCGCGCCGAAGATGAGGACGAAGACGATGTCGGAGCCGAGGAAGGCGATGCACAGTCCGGAGGCGCAGCCGAGGGTCGCGGCCATCGTCGTCACCTTCTTGCGCGGCAGCTTGCTGGCCAGGTAGGACGCGGAGACGGCGCCGAGCAGCGATCCGGACTGCATGATCAGCGTGAACCACAGGCTCTGGTTGAGTTCATAGCCGGTGCTCACCAGGATGAAGGGCATCAGGGTGAGCATCGAGATCTGCGCGGCGTAGGACATGCCCACGGCGATGACGAGGAAGAGGGTGCGCAGCAGGTACTTCCTGTTGAAGACCATCTTCCACAGTCCCCGGCGGGAGGGTTCGAGGGGCAGGGGCATGCCGCCGACGGTGGGTTCGGTGAGGAACTGCTCGGGGGCCTCGATGGGACCGCGCAGCTGCCCCCGGGCGAACCGGTTGATGACGATGTTCGCCTCGTGGACGCGGCCGTTCGCGGCGAGGTAGCGCGGGGTCTCGGGAACATTGCGGCGGAACCAGAGGACCATCAGGGCCGGGAGGAAGAGCAGCGCGAACACCCAGCGCCACTGGTCATCGCCCGGGAAGAGAGCGAAGACGAGGATGCCGAACGCCGGGGCGAGCATGTTGCCCAGGCCCGCAGCGGTGATGTTGATGAGGCCGACCGCCGGTCCACGGTGCTTCGCCGAGAAGTACTCGGCCATCATGATCACGGCGACGGCGATCTCACCGCCGAGTCCGAAGCCGACGATGAAGCGTCCGATGGCCAGGACCGCGTAGTTCGGGGCGAGAGCGCAGAGCAGAGACCCGCCGGCGAAGATGATGAGGTTGATGAGCAGCATGTTGCGCCGGCCGAACTTGTCGACGATCAGGCCCGTCGCGACCCGCCCGAGCGCCGTGGCGGTGAAGGTCATCGTGTTGAGGAACCCGATCTCGGCGCCTCCGATCCCCCACTGCTCCTGGAGGACGGGGCCGGTGATGCCGACCGCGTTCTGTTCGAGGGCGTCGAAGAACACGCCGAGGAGGATCATGAGCACGACATGCTTGTGGGCGCCCGTCACCCCGATCCGGTCATAGGCTGATTCGATCTGGTCGGCCAAGGGAACTCTGCCCGTGGACGGACCGGACTGCTGGGACATGGTCATCGCCGAGGTCTCCTCTTCGAGAACGCGTCAACATCGTTGACTGAAATGGTATTCCAAAAGTATGATCGGAATCACAAGATGTCAAGAGGCCCCAGAATAATCAGGTTCTGAGCTCGAGGAACTGTATACCAATCCAATATTGCTGACCCGGTATCGCTCCCGGCGGTTCCGGAGGCCCGACCTTTCGGTGAGGACTCGGCGAGTGAGAGAATGTCTGCGATGAGAACCAGCGATTCAGCACGTTCGGAGACGGTCCGCGTCACCGACATCCTCCGCGATGAGATCATCGACGGTGTCCGGAAGCCGGGCAGCAGGCTCGTCGAACGCGACCTGGCCAGGGAGCTCGGCGTCAGCCGCGTGCCCATCCGGGAGGCCCTCAAACAGCTCGCCGGCGAGGGCCTGGTGAGCCCTCGACCCAACACGTGGTCGACGGTGCGTGAGTTCACGGCAAGCGACATCGCCGATCTCAACGAGGTCCTCGGGGCCTTCGAGGTGATGACCTTCGAGCTGGCGGCGCAGCGGCACACCCGGGAGGGGCTGGCCGACCTCGAGGCCGCCGTCGCGCGCGGGCGTGAGTTCGCGGCGCGCGGCGACGCGATCGGTGCGCGCCGCGCCGCCGCGGACTTCCATGAGATCGTCACCGAGCTGGCGGGCAACGTGCTCCTCGTGGAGATCGGCGGGCTCCTCAGCTCACGGAAACGCTGGCTGCTCAGCCAGCACGACGACCTCGCCCACGTCGCCGAGGAGCACGCCGGGCTCTGCGAGGCCATCGCCCGGCGTGATGTCAGCGGGATCAGCGCTCTCGTGCTCGATCATCTCGAGTCCAGTCAGCGGCGGCACATCGCGCACAGCGAGAAGAGCCTGCGTGAGGCCGAGCAATCCGCCCCGAACTCGGATCACGACCTCAGCCGATCACCATCGTGACGAGAAATCTCCTGCGCGTCTGAGGCCGTCTCATCCCTGCGGACGGATGATGCGTCGCTCGATCGCAGCGGCCACGGCACCGGTCCGGGTGTCCACGCCGAGCTTCGTGTAGATGTGCGCGAGATGTGCCTTCACGGTGCCCTCGGAGATGAGCATCTCCTTCGCGAGCTCCTTGTTCCCCAGACCTCGGGCGAGGAGTTCGAGCACTTCGACCTCGCGCTCCGTCACGGTCGGACCCGGCTGCGAGCTGCGGCGCACCAGCGTCGAGGCGATCGCCGGCGAGAGCACGGTCTCGCCCCGGGCAGTGGCTCGGATCGCGGCGAAGAGCTCCTCGGCCGGAGCGTCCTTGAGCAGGTAGCCGCTGGCGCCGGAATCGAGGGCGCGGAGGATGTCGGACTCCGTCTGATAGGTCGTGAGCACGAGGACGCGCGGAGGGCGTTCGGTCGCGGCGTCCGCGCCGGAGATGGCGGCGGTGATCGCGGCGCCGGAGTGCGCTGCCGCGCCGAGATTGAGGTCCATGAGCACGACGTCGGGCCGGTGACCTGCCACCGCGCGCAGGGCGGAATCCATGTCCTGCGCCTCGGCGACGACGCTCATGTCCCCGTGCCCGTTGATGAGCGCCGCCAATCCTGCGCGCACGATCGGATGATCGTCGACCAGGAGGATCCGGATCCGGTCCGCAGTCATTCCCCGTCCTCACTCATTCGCCGTCCCGATTTCCTCGGCCTCGTCGACGGCCGGCACCGCGGTCGGCGTCGTCCCCGTGATCGGAAGCCACACGGACACCATCGTCCCATCGCCTGGCTCGCTGTCCACCTCGACGCCACCGTCCAGCTCCTCCGCCCGCTCGCGGATGCCCCGCAGGCCCAGCCCCCGCCTCGGCGTTGCCGAAGCCGAGCCTGCCGCGAGGACGCGCGGATCGAAGCCGCGTCCGTCGTCGCGGATGTCGAGGCGGACCTCGGCGGAGGTGAAGGTCAGCGTGATCATCACGCGGGACGCGGCCGCGTGCTCCTCGACGTTGGCCAGTGCTCCGCGGGTGCTCGCGATGAGCGCGGCCGCGACCCGGGTGGGCAGCATGACGGGAGCTCCGTCGATGCGCAGTCGAACCTCGGCGGTGCCGTGCCGGCGCTCGAGGAGATCGCCGAGGCGGCGGCGCAGTTCGTCGACGTCGACGAGGTCCGCGCTCTGCACCTCGGTGCTGAGGTCGTGGATGACCGTGCGGATCTCCTCGAGGCCGGTGCGCGCGGCGTCGATCGCGGTCGAGACGTTCGACCGGGCGATGTCGGGCCGGGCGTCCCAGCTGCGCTCGGCCGCCTGGAGGAGGAGGTGGATGCTCGAGAGGTCCTGGCCGATGGAGTCGTGGATGTCCCGGGACAGGCGGGTGCGCTCGCGCAGAGCACCGGCCCGCCGCTGCTCGGCGGCGAGCTCGTCCTGGGCGGCGACGAGGCGGTCGATGAGCTCGGACCGCGCCTTCGACTCCCGATCGAGGGCGCGGAAGGACATGATGGTGACGAGGGCGACGCCGAGGGGACCGACGACAAGGGTCGGGTCAGGATGGGTGCTGATCCGCAGCCAGGAGGCAGTGACGACGATCATCAGCGCGCTCACGCACACCGTCGCCCAGGTGAAGGACAGGGTGCGCAGCACGGAGAACGCGACGGGGACCGCACACCACGCGAACGACGGCGCGGCGACGGTGAGCGAGGCGACGAGCAGGGCGAGGGTGAGCGCCCAGGCCCGGGGCCAGGCAGGTTCCTCCGGCAGGATCGGCCGCAGGGCGGAGCACGCGAGCAGCGCCGCCGCACCGAGGAGGATGAGCACGCCCACGGGTGAGAGTCCATGGCGGACGATGTAGCGCAGGGAGCTCGTCGCGAGCAGGACGACGAGGACGACGAACAGCCACACGTCGAGGCGGCGGACGGGAGCGAGCAGAGCGGGCATCGTACTCAAGCATAAGGAGGCTGAAGAGCTGCCGGCATCATCCGATCGGCCATTCACCGCTGGCCGAGTGCCAGACGCGCGGGGAACGCAGGGCGAGAAGAATCGGTGGTGATCGGACCACCGATCGGAATGCCCGTCCACCTGTCAAGGAGATCTCAGTGAATCGCAGCCACGTCGTGACCAGCACTCTGCTGTCGGGAGCCGTCCTCGCCGGCGCCCTGACCGCCGTCACTCTCATCACCTCGCCCGCCGGCGCCGTCGGGTCCGCGGCCGCGCAGCCGGATTCCGGCCGCGCCTCGACCTACCTGCTCGACGCCGATGAGGGCGGATCGATGTTCGAGGGCATCGCCGCCGATGAGAAGTCCGGCTCCTTCTACGTCAGTGAGACCACCGGTGGGGAGATCCACCGCGGGCGCTCCGGCACCGAGGACACCGAGGAATGGCTTCCCGGAGACGGCACCGACGGGCGCTTCACCGCCCGCGGCATGACCGTCGACGGGGACGGCAACCTCTACATCGCCGGCGGCCCGAACGGGATCACCAACCCGGGAGCGCCGGATCTCTGGGTCTACTCCCCCGAGGGCGAGCTGCTCGCTGCTCTCCAGGCCCCCGGCGACGATGTGTTCCTCAACGATGTGACGATCGGGGCCGACGGAGCCGCCTACTTCACCGACTCCAACGATCCGCGCATCTTCCGCGTCTCCGCCGACCTCGCCGGGTCCGATGACCAAGACGGGCGCTTCGGCGTCGAGCTGTGGGCGGACGCCTCCGGCACGATCACGAGGCAGGCGGGCTTCAACCTCGGCGGTATCGTGCTCAGCCAGGACCGTTCCGGGTTCGTCGTCGCGCAGGGCAACACCGGCCGGCTCTGGCGCTTCGACGCTCGGACCGGTGGGGCCACCGCCATCGACACGCAGGATGTCGATCTGACCAACGCCGATGGACTCCTCCTCCGCGGCACCACGCTGCAGGTGGTCCAGAACTTCAATCACAGGCTGAGCACGTTGGGAATCAGCGCCGACGGGTCTCAGGTGCGCTCCGCCCGGCAGCAGAACACCGACCCGGACCGGGTGCTGACGACCGTGGCGCAGCTGCGCGGACAGACGCTCTACGTCGAGTCCCACTTCCGGGAGACGCCCCCGGCCGGGCCCTTCGAGGTGATCACGGACCCGTTCGCCGACTGAGGTCCCGCAGCGGTTCGCCGACCGATGTGACGATGGGGCCGCGCGGATTCCGCGGGCTCCATCGTCACACCTCCGCGGGCTCACACCTCGGCAGGCTCACACCTCAGCGGACTCACACCTCGGCATCGACGTCCTTGGCGGTCGGGTCCCACGTGATGAGTCCGACGGCGATCGCTCCGGCCAGCGGTGCGCACGCGACGATCCAGAACACCCCGGTGCCCAGCGAGGCGGCGAGGATCGGGAACATGATGAGCGAGACGATCGAGAACGACCGCAGCACCGACTGGTTGAAGCCGATGCCGACGCCGCGCAGCCTCGTCGGGTAGGACAGGGTCGCGTAGTTCATGAGGTTGGCACCGGGGCCGCCGGCCTGGGCGAAGACGAAGGCGGCGAGCATCGCCACCGACACGAGCACGAGTGCGCCGGAGGGGATGCCGACGATCGCGAGCAGGAGGAGCGAGGCCGCCTGGATCGAGAATCCGATCAGCGTCATCGTCCGGCTGCCGAAGCGGTTGACGATCGACATGCCGAGCAGACCGCCGATCGCCCCGAACCCGAGGTTGATGACGAGCGACGACACGATCGTGACGAAGGGTCCCTGCTGGAACAGGGTCGAGATGATCAGCGGGGTGCCGTAAGCGACGGCGTTGTAGCCGAAGGTCGAGAACACGGAGACGCACAGGGCGACGATCGTGCGGATGCGGTACTTGGGCGAGAACAGCTCGGCGAAGACGGCCCACCGCTTGTCGGCGCGCTCGGCCGACGCCGGCGCCGCGGTCTCGGGGGCGAGTTCGACGTCGAGACCGTGATGGGAGCGCATGACGTCGACGGCGCCCTTGAGATCGCCCTGGTCGGCCAGCCATTGGGGCGACTCGGCAAGGTAGCGGCGGCGGACGAGGAGCACGATGACGGCCGGAACCGCGCCGAACCCGACGACGATGCGCCAGAGGATGTCGTGCTGGTCATACGGCAGCGAGACGAAGAAGACGAGGACGATGAGGTAGCCGATGCCGGTGGCCATGTACCAGGCCGGCGACCACGCGTTGACGCGCTGGGAGCGGTTGCCCTTGCCCTTGAGCTTGGAGAACTCGGCGAGGAAGGCCATCGCCACCGGCAGGTCGAGGCCGACGCCGATGCCCATGATGAAGCGGAAGAAGATCAGCGTCCACTCCTCGGGGGCGAGGGCGCAGCCGATCGCGGCGACGACGAAGAACACCATGTCGGCCATGAAGAGCTTGTAGCGGCCGAACCGGTCGACGAGGTACCCGCCGAAGAGGGCGCCGATGACGGCGCCGACCATGATCGAGGCGTTGACGAGGCCGGTCATGAAGCCGGACAACCCGAACTGCTCCTTGATCGCGGTGATTCCGAACGCGAGGGAGGAGAAGTCGTAGGCGTCCATGAAGATCCCGCCGAGAGCGAGGATGATCACGGCGGTCGTCTTCGTGCCCTGCGAGCCGAATTCGGCCAGGAGGGAGTTGACGTCCGTGGCCGAGCGCACGACGCGTGTCGTCGAGGTGGTGGCGGGGTTCGTCGAGGCAGATTCGGTCGAGACGGAGTGCTCGTTCGCGGTCTGTGCGGTGCCCCCTGATGCGGGAGTGGGATCTGATTCAGTCACGAGGGTCCAGTGTGAAGCCGGACCGTCCGATCGCGGACGCGCACCGTCATACTCCGTCACGGTAGGCTGCGGCACTGGTTGCTCTCAAGGGCACTGTGTGCGACCAGTGCCCTTGAGAGCAAGTCGTGCCGTCAGTGGCTGGCGCGGGAGGGAACCGTCCGGATCGCCGCGCATGGCCGGCACCTGCCCGGACACTATGCTCGGAGGACAGGAGGTGACGGCGAATGCCCCCATTGACGAATGTCACGCTCTGCCGGACGTGCGGTGTCGAGTTCGCGGAGCCCACTCCCCCGGTGTGCCCGATCTGCGCGGACGACCGCCAGTTCGTGCCCGCTTCTGGTCAGGAGTGGACGACCCGCGCCGAGCTCGATTCCGCCGGCCATTCCGTGGTCGTCGAGGAGCGCGAGCCCGGCCTCCATGCCGTCCGCGTCGAACCGCGGTTCGCCATCGGCCAGACCTGCTACCTCGCGCAGACGGAGCACGGCAATCTGCTCTTCGATGTCCCGCCCTACATCGACGCCGACGCGGTCGCCGCCGTCTCGGCCCTCGGCGGGGTCTCCGCGATCGTGCCCAGTCATCCGCACATGTACGGCGTCCAGCTCGAATGGAGTGCCGCGTTCGACGGCGCCCCGGTCCACGTGTGCTCGGCGGATTCCTCGTGGCTCCAGCGCCGAGGTGAGGCGATCGTCTGCTACGACGATGAAGCCGAGGTCCTGCCCGGTGTTCGCGTGCGACGCGTCGGCGGTCATTTCGCCGGCAGCGCCGTGGCGCTGTGGACCGGCGCGGACGGTCGCGGTGTGATGCTCAGCGGCGATTCGATCGGGCCGGTGGCCCGCACCGGGTGGGTGACGTTCATGCGCAGCTTCCCCAACTATCTGCCGCTCTCGGCCGCCGTGGTCCGGCGCATCGCGTCCTCGGTCGCGGATCTCGACTTCGACCGCATGTACGGCAACTTCGGTCAGCAGCTCGCGCAGGGCGCCCATGCGGCGGTCCGGGAGTCCGCTGACCGCTATGCCCGGTGGGTCTCCGGGGAGTTCGACGACCTCACGTGAGGCGAGCCACCGGACGGCGGCCGCGCCTCGGCGGCTAGTCGAGTTCGACGCCGCGCTTCTCGGGCAGGAGGAACATCGCGAGGAACTGGATGAGGTAGATGACCGGCAGGAGGGCGAGCGCGACGCCGAAGCCGAAGGAACCTGCGAGCACCGCGATGACGACGGGCGCGAGCCCGCCGAGTGCGCGCCCGATGTTGAAGATGACGTTCTGAGCGGTCGCTCGCACGTGGGTGGGGTACATCTCGGCGAGCAGTGCCCCATGGCCGCCGAGCATGCCGTTGGCGAAGGCTCCCATGAAGAATCCGCCGACGAGGAGCGCGGTCGGGTTCTCCATCTGGCTGTAGATGAGGATCGAGACGATCGCACCGGCCTGGAAGATCCAGAAGGCGGGCCGACGGCCGAGGCGGTCGGCGACCTGGCCGAAGACGAGGATCCCCGTGAGCATTCCGACGACGGTGACCGCGGTCCACAGCGATCCCTTCGTCACACCGAGGTCCATCTGCTCGGAGAGGTAGTTCGGCAGCCAGGTGATGATGCCGAAGTACCCGAAGTTCTGCACGGTGGTGAGGATGATGAGGGCGATGGTGATCTTGACGGTCGCTCTGTCCTTGACCAGCGCCGAGATCTTCGCGGCGAAGGTCTCGTGGCTCGGTCCGGCCTTGTCCTCGGCGTGGGCCTGTTTGAACTTCTCCGGTTCGTCGACCCCTCGGCGGACGACGAAGGCGTAGACGGCCGGGAGCAGGCCGACGACGAACAGTGCCCGCCAGCCCCAGAGGGCGATGATGGGCGCGGAGATGATCGCCGCGACGAACACGCCCAGCTGGAAGCCCACCCCGACCCATGATGTCGCTCGCGCTCGCTGGTTCGCCGGGACCGCCTCGGCGGCCAGGGCCATGCCGATTCCGAACTCACCGCCGATGCCGATGCCGGCGATGAACCGATATGCCGCGAGGTCCCAGTACCCCTGCGCCAACGCGCTCAGCCCAGTGAACACGGCGAAGATGAGGACGGTCCACGTGAGGACGCGGATGCGACCGAGGCGGTCGGCGAGCGCTCCGAAGACCACTCCGCCGAGGACCGCGCCGAGCAGGGTGATCGTCGACAGCGATCCGGCCTGGACGTCGGTGAGCCCGAACGAGACGATGATGCCGCTGAGCGCGAAGCTGAGGATGAGCAGGTCGAAGCCGTCGAGCCCGTAGCCGACCGCCGCCGCGAACAGCGCCTTGACCCGATACCGGGGCTGCGGGTCGGTCGTCGCCTCGGGGGCGCCGGGGGTATTGGGCGTGGCGGCTGTCATGGGTGTCCTCGTGGAGTTCGGCAGGCGAAGGTCCGGGCGCTTGGGGGCTTCGGGTCTGCTGAGAAAATGGCCGCAGACCATTATCCACGATGCGCGCGTGCGCGCGGTAGTTCGGTGATCGAACTCGCACATTGACGAACCATCGAACACGTGTTCGAATGTAGGTATGAGGTGGGAACAGCCGACCGGGCAGCTCTTCGGGGTCAAGGGGCTCGTGCGCAGCGTCACGACCCCCGAGTTCGCCGGAATGACGTTCCACGAGGTGCTCGCGAAGTCGGCCCTCAACAAGGTGCCGGCCTCGAGTTCCATGCCGTTCTCGTGGACGGTCAATCCCTACCGCGGATGCTCGCATGCCTGCGTCTACTGCTTCGCCCGCAGCACTCATCGCTACCTCGACCTCGACGCCGGGGCGGACTTCGACCGGCAGGTGATCGTCAAGATCAACACCCCCGAGGTGCTTGCCGCCGAGGTGGCGAAGCCGAAGTGGGCACACGACCTCGTCGCGCTCGGGACCAACACCGACCCGTATCAGCGCGCCGAGGGCCGGTACCGGCTGATGCCCGGCATCATCTCGGCGCTGGCCGAGCACGACACCCCGATGTCGATCCTCACGAAGGGCACCCTGCTGCGCCGCGACCTGCCGCTGCTGTCCCGCGCCGCCGAGGAGGTGCCGGTCGAGCTCGGCATGTCGATCGCCGTGCACGACGACGAGCTCCAGCAGGCGATCGAACCGGGAACCCCGACGACCACCGCACGTCTGGCGACGGTCGCGGCCGCCGCGGAGCTCGGCTTCGACGTCACCGTGTTCCTCATGCCCGTGATGCCCAAGCTCACCGATTCGATGGACCACCTCGACGCCGCCCTCCGGGCGATCTCGGAGGCCGGCGCGGCGCGCGTGGTCTACGGCGCCCTGCACCTGCGCCCGGGCGCCCGCGAGTGGTTCTTCACCTGGCTCGAACGCGAGCATCCGCAGCTCATCCCCCGCTACCGGCGCATGTACGCGAACTCGGCCTACGCCTCGAAGGAGTATCGGCGGTGGCTGGCCGCGCGGATCGATCCTCTCATCGACAGGTACGGGCTGCGCGGGGCCGACGCGGACGATCCGGCTCCACGCGACCTGGCGGCCGGCGGTCCTCCGGCGGCCCGGCGGCCGATGAGCTGGCGGCGGTTCCGAGCTCGCCGGGAGCAGATGCGGCTGCGCCCGACCGACCAGGATCAACTGCGTCCGGCGAGCGGCGAGGAATGGGGGCCGGCACCGCCTCCACCCGTCCAGGACGCACTGTTCTGAGGCTCGGCAGGGCCAGTGACCCTGCGCCGGAGCAGCACTCGCTGTGCCGAGGACCGAATGTGACCCTGCGCCCACGCCGGAACGTCCGGGAATAGCGCACGGCGCTCAGCCGTTACCCCACCAGCAGGGAACAGCACCGTCAGCACCAGGAGCGATTGGGTGACCACGACCATCGGCGACACAGGACTCACCCCACACACCCTTCGCGAGACGTTCTCCCACTTCCCGCAGGGAGTGGTCCTGCTCGGTGCCGAGGTCGACGGCGTCCGGCACGGCCTCATCGCCTCCACCTTCACGGTCGGGATCTCGCTCGACCCTCCCCTGGCCAGTGTCGCCATCCAACTCGGCTCCTGGACGTGGGACCGCCTTCGCGCCGCCCCATCGATCGGGGTCTCCCTCCTCGGATCGCATCAGTCGGGGCTCGTACGTCAGCTGGCCTCCCCCGATCACGCGAGCAGGTTCACCGGCATCGAGACCGCCGTCGATCTCGACGGAGCCCTCACCGTCACCGACAGCCCGGCACACCTGTGGACCCACGTCCACAGTGAGATGCCCGCCGGCGATCACACCCTTGCGCTGCTCGAGATCCTCGACGCCTCCACCTCGACGTCCCCCGACGCACTCGTCTTCCATCGCAGCTCATTCAAGAACATCGCCGAGTGATCCCCAGCGGAATATCGCCTCCCCTGCACCGGTTGGCACCGACATGAGAATCGACGTCTGGTCCGACATCGCCTGCCCGTGGTGTTTCATCGGCAAACGCCGGTTCGAGGCCGCTCTTGACGCCTTCGTCCACAGGGATGAGGTCGACGTCGAATGGCACAGCTTCCAGCTCGACCCGACGCTGCCCACACGTGCCGACGGCAGCGAGGCCGACTACCTCAGCCGTTCGAAGGGGATGGCTCTCGACCAGGTCGAGCAGATGTTCAGGCATGTCGAGGCACAGGCCGCCGGCGAGGGGCTGCGCTTCGACTTCGACTCCGTCGTCGTCGCCAACAGCTTCACCGCTCATCGGCTCCTCCAACTGGCCAAGGCCCAGGGAGTCGGGGGCGAGGCCAAGGAGGCCCTCCTCTCCGGCCACTTCGAGCAGGGTCGCGACATCTCCGACCACGACTACCTCGCCGAGGTGGGGCAGGCGGTGGGCATCGATCCCGCACTGGTCCGCCGAGTCCTCGATTCGGACGAGTTCGTCGCCGAGGTGGAGGCCGACATCGCCGAGGCCCGAGCCCTCGGCATCGGCGGAGTCCCGTTCTTCGTCATCGACCGCCGATACGGGATCTCCGGAGCGCAGCCGTCTGCAGTGTTCGCCGAGGCGCTCGAGACCTCCTGGCAGGAGAGCGGCAAGCTCTCGGTCCTCGCCGGTGACCCTTCCGGCTCCGACTCGACCGGTGGCGCCGCGTGCGGTCCCGAGGGCTGCGACTGAGACGTCCCCATTCGCGTGATTGCGCGCTAATGTAGCTCACTATGGACAACACCGCGCAGTCGCTCGTCGGGTTCTTCGAATCCACGAGCCTCGTCGAGGCTCAGCTGCTGCTGGCCAGCTTCGTCCTCTGCTCGCTCATCGGCTTCGAACGCCAGTTCCGGCAGAAGGCGGCCGGGTACCGCACTCACGTGCTCGTCGGCATCGGGTCCTGTGCCTTCACCCTGGTCTCGACGTATGGCTTCGCCGCCGTCCTCGACAAGGAGACTGTCCTCGACCCCTCGCGCATCGCCGCGCAGATCGTGTCCGGGATCGGCTTCCTCGGCGCGGGCGTGATCTTCAAGGGCCACAATGTCGTCCGCGGGCTGACGACCGCCGCGACCATCTGGGTGGCGGCTGCAGTCGGCATGGCGTGTGGGGCCGGAATGCTGTCCCTTGCCGCGATCGTCACAGCGGTCCACCTGCTCACCCTGTTCGTCATCGCCCCGCTCATCGCCAAGCTGCCCGACCACAACAAGCACCGGCTGCTGCGCATCACCTACGTCGACGGCGAAGGCCTCCTCCGCAAGATCCTCGGCGTGGCCAGCACCATGGGGTTCACGAACTCGATTCTCGACACCGACAGGATCGAGGGCGAGGACGGCACCCGACTCGTCCAGATCGACGTGAAATTCCTCGGCAAACCCCCGTTGCAGGCGCTGATCCCCGAGCTCCTCGATCTCGACGGGGTGAAGAAGGTCAACCTCCGCGACGATGAGGACCGGTCCGACGACGATCGGATGTGAGCGTCAGCCGCAGATCCGTCGCCGTCCGACTGGGGACAACTGGAATCTGAGACACAGTTTCGAAGCCGGAGACTTTCGAATATCTTCTGGTGTGGTCGGAGCGCAGAGACCATGCATTCCGGAGTCGGCAAAGGTCGGACGGGACGAGGAGATATCGTTGCACGCTGAGTTGATTTCGATCATCGTTCTCGCTGCGATGTTCATCATCGCCACGTGGCGTGACATCAACATGGGCCTCCTCGGGTTCATCGCGGCGGCTGGACTCGGAGGCCTCGTCCTCGGTCAGGCCCCAGAGGAGTTCCTCTCCGGCTTCCCCGTCGACCTGTTCCTCACCCTCGTCGGCCTCACCTATCTGTTCGGCTTCGCTCAGA
The DNA here is from genome assembly GCF_003315415.1 of Brevibacterium sanguinis. GTDB lineage: Bacteria > Actinomycetota > Actinomycetes > Actinomycetales > Brevibacteriaceae > Brevibacterium > Brevibacterium celere_A. The sequence goes on along the minus strand of NZ_QNSB01000003.1, from coordinate 44,866 downwards.
GCAACGGAGCCATCGAGATCCTCGTCGATTGGTGCGTCAGGCTCGTCGGCGGCAGAACTGCCGCGATGCCGTGGGTCTTCTTCGTCCTCACCGCCGTGCTCATCGCATTCGGAGCGCTCTTCGCCGTGGCCATCGTCGCACCGCTCGCACTGTCATTCGCCCGGCGACATCGCATCAATCAGTTCATGATGGGCCTCATGGTCGTTCACGGCGCTTTGGCTGGGGCCTTCTCTCCGATCAGTGTGTACGGGATCTTCATCAATGACTATCTCGACAGCAAGGGTTTCGAGCCGGCACCCACCACTCTGTTCTTCGCGCCGTTCATCTTCAATGCCGTTCTCTCCGCCGTCGTCCACCTCGTTCTCCACCGTAGAGAAGGTCTGCGTGCCCCGCACGACGACGAGGACTCAACGCTGGTCGAGCAAGCAGGCAACCCGACAGATACCGTCCTCCGGCCGAAGCTGAATGGTCAGCAGGTGCTCACCCTGATCGGTCTGGCGCTCATGGCCGTGTCGGTGCTCGTATTCAGCTGGGACGTCGGCCTGGTGACGATTGTCATCGCCGTGTTCCTGGCGGCGATCTATCCGTCGGCCGGACGAGCGGCGATGACGAAGGTCTCGTGGTCCGTCGTCATTCTCATCACCGGAGTCCTGACCTACATCGAAGTGCTCCAATCAGCAGGGACAGTCGAATGGGTCTCCGCATCCATCACAGCGATCGGTGTTCCGCTCCTCGCTGCTCTCCTGCTCTTCTACCTATCCGGCATCGTCTCGGCACTGGCTTCGTCATTGGCCATCATTGGTGTGGTCATCGCACTGGCAGTGCCGTTCCTGGAATCAGGCGAAGTCCATGTCGGAGGTTTCGTCGCAGCGCTCGCCATCTCCGCCACGATCGTCGACATCAGTCCGTTCTCCACCAACGGCGCAATGCTCCTCGCCAATGTCGATCAGACGATCCGCGATCGCTACTATCGGCAGATGATCGGATACGCCGGGCTCATGTGCCTCATCGGACCGGCACTGGCGTGGGTCGTCGCCGCGATACCGACTCTGCTGAGTCGGTGAATGCATATCACGCGCGCATCGTTCCGGTCTCCTGGTACCGACCGTGCCAGGACAGGGCCTCGGCGAGGAGGTGCGGGGTGTGCTGACCGTCCGGATTCGCGGAGACGGCTCGGTCGAGGTAGTCCCGGAGTCGGTCGCGGTAGTCCGGATGGGCGCAGCTGTCGATGATCCGCCGTGCCCTGGCCTGGGGTGAGAGGCCGCGCAGGTCGGCCAGTCCCTGTTCGGTGACGAGGATCTGGGTGTCGTGCTCGGTGTGGTCGATGTGGCTGGCGAAGGGAACGATCGAGGAGATCGCTCCCCCTTTGGCCAGGGAGTTGGAGACGAAGAAGTTGAGGTAGGCGTTGCGGGCGAAGTCCCCGGAGCCGCCGATGCCGTTGATGATCGAGCTGCCCATGACGTGCGTCGAGTTGACGTTGCCGTAGATGTCGGCTTCGACCATACCGTTGATGGCGATGATCCCCAGTCTCCGGATGGCTTCGGGATGGTTCGACATCTCCTGCGTCCGCAGGAGGATCCTGCCCTTGTACGATTCGATGCGCTCGTTGAAATCCGCGGCCCTCTCCGCCGACAGCGAGAACGCCGTCGCGGACACGGAGGTGAGCTTGCCGCTGTCGAGGAGGTCGAGCATTCCGTCCTGGATCACCTCGGTGTAGGCGGTGAGTCCTTCGAACTCGCTCGCCGCGAGGTCGGCCATGACCGCGTTCGCGACGTTGCCGACGCCCGACTGCAGCGGCAGCAGGTGCGCGGGAAGACGTCCGGCACCGATCTCATGGCGGAGGAAGTCGACGAGGTGGCCGGCGATCGCCGCGGAGTCCTCGTCGACGGGTTTGAAGGGCAGGTTCCGGTCGGGCGAGTTCGTCTCGACGACCGCGACCACCTTCGAGGGGTCGACGCGCAGGTAGGGGTCGCCGATGCGCTGCATCGGTTCGAGCAGCTGGATGGGCAGGCGCTCGGGTGGGCGGCGAGTGCCGTAGTAGACGTCGTGGAATCCCTCGTAGGCGCGGGGGTGCCACGAGTTGACCTCGAGGATCACCCTGTCGGCGAGATCGAGCCAGGTCTTGGAGTTGCCGACCGAACTGCCGGGCACGAGCAGCCCGCCCGGGAGGATGGCCGCGACCTCGACGACCGCGACCTCGAGGTTCCCGTAGAAGCCGAACCATGCCTGCTGCGCCGAGTGGCTGAGGTGGGTGTCGACGTATTCGGTCCGCCCGCTGTTGATCGACCTGCGCATCGTGGGATCGGATTGGAACGGCAGCCGTTTGCTCACCGCACCCGCCTCGGCGAGGACCCCGTCGAGCTCAGGTGCGGTCGACGCCCCCGTCCACAGCTCGATCGCGAAGTCCTGCCCGGCGGCATGCGCCTCACGGGCCCGGACGGCAACGGCCCCGGGGACCTCCTTGGGGTACCCGGAGCCGGTGAAGCCGCTCATGGCGACACGGTCGCCGAGCGTGATCTCCGCCGCGGCGGCCTCGGCGGACGTGATCTTCTCGGACAGCTGGGGGCAGGTGATTCTCGACATCATCGGCAGTCTAGCGGATGGGTCGACACCGCCCTGGGGGGCCGCATTCGTCTGTGCGAACGCGGCCGAATCAGGCGAACATGCTCACGCCCCCGGGGCCCACCAGGCAACCGAGGACGATGAGGACGATGCCCCAGACGATCTGCCGCCGGAAGAGGGCGAAGATGCCGGAGATGACCAGCAGCGCCGCGATGATCCACAGGATTGTTGCCATGACGTACCTCGATTCTTCGGCTGTGTCGGCGGGTGCCGGCTCAGCAGGCGGGTGTGATGATCAGTGTCTGCCGTGCCCGGAGTCGGTGTCCGGCGGAAGGTCCGGTCGCCTTTCAGGGTGAGCGCCGCTGCGCTCGCTGCCAACGCCTCGGGGGTCGACATCGTCGTCTCGACGGTCGGTGCCGTCGCCTCGGCGGGTGTCGAGGCCCTCGTCCCGGGTGTCGACGCCCTCGTCACGAGTGCCGACGCTCTCGTCGCGAGTGGTGTTTCCCTCATGGCGGCCCCGGGACGGGCCGTCGGTCAGCTGAGTGCCCTCGCCTCGGCGAGTGTCGACGTCGGGGTCGAGCTCGTCGGCGCGCTTGAGCCGCTCCTCCTGCTCGCGGCGCTGCTCCTGGACCTCCTGGTCGCGGATTCCGGCGTCGTTGTGGAGCTGATCGGCCTCGGCGGCGCGCTGCTGGGCCTCGGCCTCTCGACGCTTCGCCTCGGCGGCATGGGCTTCCGCGTCGGCCTCCGCTTTCTTCGCCTGTGCCCTCTGCTCGTTGACCTCGGCCTCTCTCGCCTGGACGGCGGCCTGCTTCTCGGCGGCCTCCTCACGGATCCGCGCCGCCTCCTGGCGCTTCCTGTCCGGAGACTTCCGCATGACGGCGACGATGATTCCGATGATGATCAGAACGACGACAATCGCCACAATGATCCAGATGATGGTTGAGGTATTCATGAAATTCCTCCCTTTCCAGATATTCGATTGTCGGAATCCACTGGATTCATTTCATAGTTGCACGGTTGATATCCGGTGACAAGCCCCTTTGTCTGCGGCGGGGACCGTGCGCTCGGCATTCAGCCGGTACTGATCGAATACTCAAGAAGGCGGATTAACGTGACGGATATCGGTGTCCCCCAGTGACACGTCGATGCATTCCGTTGCATTCAACAAGGGAGGAACGAATCATGAGCGATACCGTCAAAGTGCCCCAACCGGCCGGGACCTCGACCACGGAACGGGAGAACGCCGAACGAGGCTTCACCGCCTCGCCGTCCCTGGCCAAGAACCTGCAGACCGTGCTCGTCGATTTCATCGCCCTCCAGCTGGTGGGCAAGCAGGCCCACTGGAACATCGTCGGCCCCAACTTCCGCGACCTCCATCTCAACCTCGACGAGGTCGTCGCCATCGCACGCGACGGTGCGGACGAGATCGCCGAGAGGATGCGGGCTCTGCATGCCACCGCCGACGGTCGCCCGGCCGTCGTCGCCGAGCAGACCGCCCTGCCCGAGTTCCCCGCCGGGGAGATCACCACGCATGACGCCATCGATCTCACCGTCCGCGCGGTCGAGGCGACGGTCGGAACCATGCGTCAGGTCCATGACGAGGTCGACTCGGCCGATCCGACCACCGCGGACATCTTCCACGAGTTCATCGCCAAGCTCGAGCAGCAGGCCTGGTTCCTCAGTGCCGAGACGCGCACGCCTTCGGACTGATCAGCGAGCGCAGCTCGACAGCGGGCTCTAAGTCTGGCAGCGACCGTGAGTCGACGGACCACCGGTGAACACGCATCGCCGGTGGTCCGTTCGCGTCCATGGACTGAAGCCATGAGCTCCTTCGACGACGTCCCCGACCACGACGCAGAGGAAACGGTTGATCCGGCTGCCGACCTGGCCGCCGCCGACTCGACCAGGGATGTCCATCGTCAGCGCCCGGATCCGGATCCGCCCCGCAGCGCTGGAGGTCTGCATGGGCGACGGGAGGGGCTGACTGCCCGGGGCCGTGCCCCTAGCATGGACGGCATGCGGATACCCACCTTGCCGCCGGAGACCGCGACGGCTTCAGCAGTCCCGGCTGTCTGCTGGGTCGTTGCGGCGGGGTTCTGGTTCCTCGCCGAGGCGGTCGCGGCCTCGACGTTCCCTGGCTATTCGTATGCGACGAATTACATCAGCGACCTCGCCGTTCCCGATGTCGAGGTTCTCGCCGGTCGTGAGATCGACTCTCCGCTGCACCTCCTCGTCACGGCGGCGTTCATCGTCCAGGGAATGCTGTTCACCGTCGGTGCGGTCGGAGTCTTCCGGGCTCACCGCTTCCCACTGCGTCGCAGCTTCCTCGTCCTCTCATTCGCGCATGCCGTCGGAATGGTGACGATCGCACTCGTCCACGGGGGTCGACAGAACGTCGAGCTCGGACTCGACACGTTCCACATGCTCGGCGCTTTCCTCGCGTTCATCGCCGGGAACCTCGTCGCCGTCGTGGCCGGGGCGTCCCTGGTCTGCACCGGGAATCGACGACTGCCCGGCTGGGGCGGCATCGTCCTCGGCACCCTCGGTCTGCTCGGCCTCATCATGCTCCAGGTCGACGTCCGGGTCCTGTCGATGACGCTGCTGCCCGATGGTGTCTGGGAGCGGATGACCTTCTATGCGATCCTCGTATGGCAGCTGATCGCCGGGATCGTGTTCCTGCGGCGGCCGTCCGTTCAGAACTGAACCCGACAGGCGCACCCTCGCACATCTAGGGCGCGACCACCGCCTGCAGGTATCTGACCCCTGCGGGCGAGGCGATCTTGAGGAGCAGAACGAAGAACTGGTCGACGAGGATCGCGAGGGCCGCGACCCAGAGAGCCGCCGCGATGACGCCTTCCATTCCGTAGGCGACCTGATTGAGGATGACGTCCCCCAGACCGCCGCTGCCGGCGATCGTCGCGATCGTCGCAGAGCTGACCGTGAGCACGGCGGCGGTTCGGATTCCGCTGATGATCATCGGAAGTCCCAGGGGAAGCTCGACCTTCGTGAGAACCTGCCGCGGTGACAGGCCCATTCCGCGGGCGGCCCGGGTGAGGTCGGCGTCCACCGAGTTCACCGCCTGGAACGCATAGCTGAGGATGGGCGGGAAAGCGAGGAGGAACAACGCGATCATCGCATTGAGCATCCCGATCCCCACGATGCCGATGAGGATGGCGATGAGTGCCAGGCTGGGCAGTGCGCGCCCGATGTTCGTGATGCTCACCGCCAGGAATTCTCCTCGGTGGATGTGCCCGAGCCATACTCCGAGCGGCACTCCCACGAGGATGGCCGCCAGCAGTGGGACGAGGCTGATCACGAGGTGCTCGCCGGTCTTCTCCAGCAGCAGTGTGAGGTTCGCAGTCATGAATGGGAATGCGCCGACGACGACATCCATCAGATTCTCGCTCTCGTCCAGGGGGTCAGTGCTCGGCCGATGAGTACCAGCAGCCCGTCGAGGACGAATGCGAGCAGCACGGCGAGGGCACCGGCCGCGATGAACTGCGTGTTGAATGGCGACGAAACCGCTTTGAGGATCGGCGATCCCAGGCCGCTGTCCACGACGAACGCGGCGATGGTGGCGACGCTGACGGTCAGCACGGTGGCGATTCGCACACCTGAGATGATCGACGGCAGCGCCAGGGGCAGTTCCACCTTGAGCATGAGCTGCCTGCTGTCGAGTCCCATGCCGACTGCTGACCTCTTCACATCGTCGGGCACCGCCGCCAGTCCGGCGAGCACTGCCTGGAAGATGATGACGAGGGTGAAGCAGACCAGTGCGATCTCGACTGTGAGCAGGGTCAGGCCGGTGAATGGGACCAGCAGCTGGAACAGCGCCAGGGGCGGCAGAGTGTAGAGGAACGTGGCGGCAACGCCGATCGGGCCTGCCAGCCACTTCCTCCGGTAGGCGACGAGCGCAGCGGTGAATGCGATGACGAATCCGACCACCACGGCGATGAGCACCATGTAGATGTGATCGACAAGGGGCGGCCAGAAGACCGTCGACCACTGAGAGGCGAACCAGTCAGTGCAGAAGACGCCGTTGTCGATGACGCATTCAGAGGCCTGCCCGTAGTCGGGGATGACGGGGTCTCCGGCAGGAGCGAATCCGCTCATACTCCGGCACCTTCCGACTGCCGTCCGAGCTCGTCCGATGGTGGGCAGACGAGCTCGTGGAGGGTGACATCGCCGAGGTGGTTGCCGGCATCCATGACGCGCGCTCCCTGGGCGTGGGCCGCAGAGACCACGGACAGTGCCTCACGCAGTGTCATGGTGGCGGCGACCTCCGGCCAGTCCGCAGCCGGAGAAGCCTCGGTTCGAGAATTCGCACCTGACTCCGAGCGGGTTGACGATCCGTTCCGTCGCGCCTGGCTGTCAATGAGCACCTCGGCGACGGTCGTGAGGGCCAGTCGTTTGAGACCGCGTTCGGCCCCGAGGAACTCGGCGACGAAGTCGTCGGCGGGTCGGGCGAGCACTGCTGCCGGTGTGTCGTACTGGGCGAGGAGACCGCCGGGTTTGAGGATCGCAATGCGATCGGCCATCTTGATCGCTTCGTCGATGTCATGGGTGACGAACAGCGTCGTCTTGCCCACGGCGCGATGGATCTCCAGGAATTCGTCCTGCACCGCCGCCCTCGTGATGGGGTCGAGGGCGCCGAATGGTTCGTCCATGAGCATGACTGGAGGATCGGCCGCAAGTGCGCGGGCGATGCCCACGCGCTGCTGCTGGCCTCCGGAGAGCTGCCCGGGATAGCGTCCCAGCCAGGTCTCGATCGGTGTGAGACCGACGAGTTCGAGCAGCTCCTTCGTGCGCTCCTCGATCCGCTTCCTGTCCCATTTGAGGATCGTGGGGACGATGGCGATGTTCTCGGCGACCGTGCAGTGCGGGAAGAGACCGGACTGCTGGATCGCGTAGCCGATCGTGCGTCGCAGTTCGATCGGCGAGAGGGCCTTGATGTCCGTGTCCCCGATCCGGATCTCTCCGCTCGTCAGGTCGACGAGCCGGTTGACCAGCTGCAATGCCGTGGTCTTTCCGCCACCGGAGGGTCCGACGAGACAGACGAGCTCGCCTGATGCCACTTCGAGGCTGAGAGAGTCGAGTGCGTGGGTTGATTGGCCCGGGTAGGTCTTCGTTACGTTGTCGAAGACGATGGAGGAGTTCTTGGTCGACCTGACCGTCGAGGGCGCCGACCGCTTCGTCGAGATCGTCGTTGTGGTGGTGTTCGGTGATTCGGTCATCGCATTCTCACATCAATCCGTTGTCGTTGAGGAAGACCTTGGCCACCTGTGCAGCGTCGATCCTGTTGATGGCAGAGGCTTCGTTGAGTGCCTGGATGGCTTCGAGCGTCAGCAGCGAATGAAGGGTGTTGAGGAACTCGGGGCCGTCCTCATCCATCGCTGAATATGCGTCGTCTCTGATCAGCGGCACGACGTTCTGGAACCCGAAGAGCTTCTTGTCATCGTCGAGAACCACGAGATCGGAGCGCAGCAGCTGCGGGTCGGTGGTGAAGACGTCCGCGGCCTGGATCTCTCCGCGTTCTATCGCCTGGTAGTTGAGCCCGATGCTCAGGGTCTTCAGCTCCATATTGTCCAGCCCGTACGCCTCGACGATCCCCTCGTACCCCTGGGCACCGGTGACGTTGTCGGGGTAGGTGGAGTAGAGGAAGTCGCCGATGCCCTGGAGGTCGGAGATTCGCGCCAGATCATGCTCGTCCGCGAATTCCTTGCGCACGGCGATCGCATTCTTGTTCTCGAACGGAGTCGCATTGAGCATCCGGATCGAGTTCTCCTCCGCCCAGCGTCCCGCGAGGTCATACGTGGCCTCGGCGGAGTCCATGAGGCTCTCCTCCCCCATGAAGCTGACGAGGATGACCCCGGTGTATTCGGGATAGATGTCGATCTGTCCCGAGGTGAGAGCGGCGCTGATGATGTCGCTGGAACCGACGTTCGTCTTCAGGTCGATCTGATAGCCGAGCGCCCTCAGTCCTTGGGCGTAGAGCTCACCCATGATCCAGCTCTCTGCGAATCCCTTCGAACCGATCGTGATCGTCCGGACGTCCTTCTTCCGCTCTCCGACCGTCGCGGCCGAGGGCGGCGTGCATCCGGCCATCGCGGTCGCGGCGGCCCCGGTGCCCAGGGCGGCGAGTGCGGACAGAGCGGTGCGTCTGGTGATAGTGCGCATGGACCCTCAGTTCAGTTCTCTGGGAATGCTCGCCGAGGTGGTCCGCGAGTGGAACCGCTTCCCGTCCTTGTAGGCGACGAGCTCGTTGGTGACGAGGAAGTTCACGGCATCCCCGGTCATAGTGCTGCGGGTGCGCAGCTCGACATCCCAGCCGTGGTCGGCTGCCGACTCGGCGTCTCCGGCGGTCCACTGGTCCTGGCCGGCACTGCTGAGCGGGGCGGCGAGCGCGGGCCTGCGGTACCGGATGACCCGTTCGCACACGGCTCGCGGTGAGAGTGGATCCGTTTCACTGCGCTCGTATGAGTCGCGTTCGAGGGTGGAGTAGAAGAGCCCGTCGCCGGAGTTCGTCTGCCAGTCCTCGACGACGGTCGTGACCGTGGCGGTTCTCGCGACGAGGTCGGCGACCAGTTCCCGGGTCATCGGTGCTCCGCCGGCGTCGATGGTCGAGCGCGGCGGAGTCGGCGGGACGCCCAGGGCCGCGGTGAGTTCACGGGTGCGTTCGGCGTCGTCGTCCACCGAGGCGACGGCCCGCACGGGCAGCGTCAGTTCCGGTGCCGCGACAACGGTGATCGTCGTGGCTTCGGGAGAGGGCCACAGGTTCGGCCAGAAGCTCGCCGACAGACTCAGCCGCAGACGGTGTCCGGCGGCGAATCGGTGGGTGAGCGCCAGCAGCGGGAACTCGACGTCGACGGGTTCGCCCGGAGTCAGTGCCGCGGGGTGCTCGTGACCTGAATGGTGAGTCAGGTTGAACAGGCCGATCGTCAGCAGACGTGAGCTGCCGTCCGGTGCGACGTCGCAGAGTCTGGCGGCCACGACGCCCCTGTCCGTGCTCGAGCTCAGCCTCATCGTGACCCGTGGAATCCCCACGATCTCGAGGCTCTCCTCGAGGCGCCACGTCTCGGTGCAGGAGCGGGCGTCATCGACCGCCTGGTCGCCTGCCATTCCTGCAGCCTCTCCGAATTGGAGCCAGCTGCCACCGTTGAATCCGATGAGCGCGGTGCTGTCCAGTTCAGTCGGGCCGGCCAGGATAGCGGCCTCGGGGTCGAAGGTCGTCTCGGTCAGATGCGGTGAGGGCCAGCGGTCCTCGGAGATCCACCGCCCCTGCCTGAGCTTTCGATCCGAGTGGACGGGAGCGCTGTCGGGAACGAAGGCGCGCAGCTGCGGCTGCTCCCTGATCCCGTTGTCGATCCCGGACATCCAGTGGTCCCACCAGGCCACCGCCTCGGCGATGAAGTCGATTCCCGGTCCGGGTGCGGCTTGGTGGGGGTAGTTGTGGGCCCAGGGCCCGAGCAGCGCGTGGACCGGCGGGCAGTCCGGGTCGGACTTCCGCTGCTCGTGGGCGTTGTCCATGAGGCGGAACAGTGCCGTGCGGTACTCGTCGAGGAGCCCGCCCACCGCGAGGACCGGGACCTGGATGGCGTCCGGCGCCTCACACACCGATGCGTGCTTCCAGTAGTCGTCGCGACGCTGGTGACCGAGCCAGTCCTCGATGTTGACCGGTGACTCGTCGATTCTGCGCCTCCAGTCCTCCTCCCACCCCTCGCCCATGGTGAGCGGGTCCTGGGGTCGGGCGTTGTAGGCCCACATCGTCGAAGCCCAGGAGAGCATCTGATCGCCGACGATGGCGCCGCCGTTGTAGTGCACGTCGTCGGCGTAGCGGTCGTCGGTCGAGCACACGGTGATGACAGCGGCGAGTTCAGGTGGTCGAAGAGCCGCGAGTTGGAGTCCGTTGAACCCTCCCCAGGACTTGCCGATGATCCCGACCTTCCCGTTGCACCAGTCCTGGGCAGCGATCCAGGTGAGCACCTGGAGGCCGTCGTCGAGTTCGGTGGCGGAGTATTCATCGGTCATGATCCCGGTGGAGTCCCCCGCGCCGCGGAGGTCGACGCGTACGCTCGCGTAGCCCGCGCGGGCGAATTCGGGGTGGATCGTCTGATCCCGGCCGGCGGTCATGTCGTTCTTGCGGTACGGAATGTACTCGAGGACGGCGGGGACACTGTCCGTTCCGAGGTCGGCGGGCAGCCAGACGCGGGCAGCGAGCTCGACACCGTCGGAGAGCGGGATTCTTGTGTGTTCGATGACCGTCACCGGCCGCGGATCGGTCCGGTAGCGGCGGGCCGAGGGAAGCTCGACCGGTTCCCGCTCCCCAGGATCGCGGTGCGCGAGTGGGGAGTCGGCGGAGAGGTGAGCGGTTGAAGTTGTCGCCATGACCACAGACAGTAACATAGATCACTGAATCGCGGTTCAGTAACGTCCGCGGGTGAGACGTCATCGGCTCACACGTCGAACTGTGTTCTCGACCTCTTCGCCGACTGCAGGACCACCGACGTCTCGACCGAGCCGACGTGCTCCATCATGGGATGAGTCGCGAGGAGATCGAGGAGGTCCCGGCGAGTGGTGACATCGACCTGGACGAGGACCGCAGCGGAACCGGTGAGCACCAGGGCGTTGCGGATCCGGGAATCACCCGCGACCGCCGCGCACACCGAAGTCAGGTGGACCGGCGCCACCGACAGCTTCAGCACTGCCGTCAGCGGCAGTCCGAGGTGCTTCGGGTCGAACACGGCCCGGAAGGCGATCCGCCCTGTCGAGACCAGCCGCGCGACCCGTCTGCGCACGGTCGATTCGGACACTCCGGCAGCACGGCCGAGGTCGACGAACGTCGCCCGACCGTTGCGGGCCAACTCCTCTCCGATCCGCCTGTCCATCGGATCGAGAGCGGGTGCATCGAACCCCATCTCATAGAAGGGGGTGCGGAACTCGTTCTGCTCGTCGAGCGCGGTTCTCTCCTCCGCGGACAGCAGCCCCGGGTCCCAGTCCTTGGCCAGTCGCAGATAGTCGAGGATGGGATAGGTCCGCACCGCCTGGGTTCCGGGCACTGCCTGCAGTTCGTCGATGACGACGTCGGCCAGTTCCCAGTCGGGCACGTTGACTTCGCCGAGGAGGTCCTGCGGCCCTGTCGTCATGTGCAGCCAGAGGACCTCCTGGCGAGCCGCCAGATACTTCGCCGCCATGCGCATGGCACCCCGTTCGGCCACCACCTCGACAAGAGAGCCGCGCGCACCCACGGACACCACCGAGACTCTCACGACGCCCCTGCTGAGAAGGTCCTGACCTTTGCGGGCCACCGTGCGCTCGTTCATCCCGAGGACTTGGGCGATCTGCGGCCAGGAAGCTCGCGGATGCACCTGCAGAGCCGCGAGAATCCGTGCTGTGTCACTGTCCCGACCCGCGACCGCATCTCGACTGCCGGCGGCGACAGAGGGATCCCGGATACGCCGGTCTTCGGACAAAGGGTCGAACGAACTGGAGGACATAGGCCTCGATTCTGTCAGATTCCGTCAATCTTCGACAGGCCGATGTCAGGATCCGGGCAGAGTCCTACGATGAAATCGACGCAACACATCGTTGTCGTCAGACATGCCATCCCATCCCACTGTTGCACGTTCGCATCGGACCACACCGTCAAAGAGGACACATGGCCAACGCAAATACTCAGCCTCAGATCAACCCCAAGCCGGCGGACGCTCCCCCACGCTCCTGGGCAGCCCGGCTCCGCTTCGTCGGCCCCGGCATCGTCCTGGCGATGGCGAGCGTGGGCGCAGGCGACATGGTCACGACGCTCAATTCCGCCTCGCAGTTCGGCCTCGGGCTGGTCTGGGTGTTCGTCGTCGGTCTCATCCTCAAGTTCGCCCTGTCCGAAGCGATCGCACGGCTTCAGCTCACCTCCGACCGGACGTTCCTCTCCCACCTCACGGACCTCGGCGGTCGGTTCTTCCCGGCACTCTTCCTCGTCATCGTGCTCCTCGTCGGCTTCTTCTACGGCTCCGGCCTCACAGCGATCACCACTCTCACCCTCCAGGCGATCTTCCCTGGTCTGCCCTACTGGCCCGCGTTCGCCGCCGTCGTCGTCTCCGCCGTCGTCCTCGTCGGCATCGGCCGATACAGCGTCGTGGAGAAGGCGATGTACGGTTTCGGCGTGATCATGTTCATCGGCATGATCTGGATCGCCTTCGGCTCGGCGGGCAGTGAGGGAGCGTCCGCGGCCGCGACGAGCACGCTCCTGCCGACGCTGCCCGAAGGCTCATTCGTCACCGTCCTCTCCCTCATCGGCGGCGTCGGAGGAGCGATCGGGATCCTCGCCTATTCGTACTGGGTCCGGGAGTCGGGCTGGAGCGGTCAGGAGTGGAAGTCCGTCGTGCGCCTCGATTCCGGGACCAGTTATGTCATCATCGGCATCTTCGCCATCGCGATGTCCGTGGTCGGCACGCATCTGCTCTACACCACGCAGACGTCGATCACCGAGGGCGAGGCCATCATCCCCATCGCGAATCTGCTCGAGCCCCTGGCGGGCGACATCGGCCGGATCATGTTCCTCGTCAGTCTCGTCGCGATCGTCTACACCTCGATCATCGGCGGGTTCTCGGCGATCGGCTATCTCACCGCCGACAGCATCCGCGTTCTGCGCGGCATCGCCGACGAGCACGCCGATCGCGAGATGGCTCCGGCTTCGATCCCGTTCCGCGTCGCCCTCGTCTACGCACTCGTCTGCACGTTCGCCGTCTCGACCCTGGGCAAACCGGTGACACTCGTCATCGTCTACGCCACCGTCAGCGCCTTCGTGCTGCCGATCCTGTCCTTCGCACTCCTGCGCCTGCTCAACCGGAGTTCACTGCCGCAGCGCCTGCGCAACGGCTGGCTGTCGAACATCGCGCTCGTCGCCTGCCTCCTCCTCTTCGGCTTCCTCGCCGTCGTCCAAGTCCTCGAGTCGCTCGGCCTCTACTCCGGCTGACCCCTGAGGACATTTCCGCCCCGCTTCACGAAAGGACTCCTCAGTGGCACCGACCGATCTCACTGACCTCACCGCCGTCGAACTCGTCGAGCTCATGCGTTCAGGCAGTGCATCCGTCCGCGAGGTCCTCGATGCCCACCTCGCTCGCATCGACGAAGTGAACCCAGAGGTCAACGCGATCGTCGCCCTCGACGGTGAGCGGGCGCGCGCCGCGGCCGATGACCTTGACAAGCATTTCACCCGGAATCGGCAGAACCTGCCGCCGCTCTACGGGCTGCCGATCGCGCACAAGGACACGCTGCCGGTTCGAGGCTGGCTGTCGACATCCGGGTCCACGGTCTTCGCCGACACCGTCCCGGAGGTCGACCACAGTGTCGTGGAGAGGGAGAAGGCCGCCGGCGTCGTCACTGTGGGCAAGACGAATGTCCCGGAGCTCGGGCTGGGGTCTCACACCTTCAACCCCGTCTACGGCAGAACGAACAACCCCTGGGACCTCGCACGCAGTGCCGGCGGCAGCAGCGGAGGAGCCGCCGCCGCGCTCGCGGCCCGGATGCTGCCGATCGCCGACGGCTCCGACACCGGAGGGTCGTTGCGGACCCCGGCGTCCTTCTGCAATGTGGTCGGGCTGCGACCGAGCCTGGGCACCGTCCCGAGCTGGCCGGAGAAGCAGCCGTGGACGCGGCTGTCGGTCAAGGGACCGTTGGCCAGGACGGTGCGTGATCTCTACCTTCTGCTCTCGGTCCAGGCCGGAGACGATCCCCGATCACCCGTCGGTTATGGTGCGCACTTCCCCGGCCTCGACCATGGTCTCGACCCGAATGGGATCAGGGTGGCCTGGAGTCGCGACCTCGGTCTGGGCATCCCGGTCGAAGACGCGGTCATCGAGGCGCTGACATCGATGGTCGGCTCCATCGCCGATCTGGGGGTCATCGTCGACGACACCCATCCCGACCTCACCGGTGCCGCTCATGCGTTCGGGGTCCTTCGAGCCTGGCAGTTCGAGGCCGCCCTCGGGTCTCTGGTCGAGACCCACGGTGACCAACTGGGTGAATCGATTCACTGGAATGTCGAAGTCGGGCGCCGGCTGTCCGGGCCTGAAGTGTCACGGGCCGAACTCGCATCCGCCGTCATCAGCGACCGGATCCGGGAGTTCTTCACCCAGCACGATTTCCTCGTCTGTCCGGTCGCTCAGGTCGTGCCCTTCGACGGCGACCTCGACTACCCCCATTCGGTCGCCGGGGTGGAGATGCATGACTACCTGGAATGGATGACCCTGCCGTCGGCGGTGACCATGACCGGGTGCCCGGCCCTGTCCCTGCCCGCCGGTTTCACCTCCGAGGGGCTGCCGGTCGGGCTTCAGGTCATCGGTCCGCCCCGCAGCGAACAGCGGCTCCTCGAATTCGCGCTCACCCTGGAGGAGGCTTTCGGGGCGGCGGATCGTCGACCGGCATTGAACTCGGGGACGTCGGTGAGCTCTCCTCGGTGAGGTGTTCCGCGGGCCCCCGAACGGGCGCATACTGAGAAGACCAGCTCAGAGCGACGAAGGAGACCACTGTGGCGCATTCACTCGCAACGTACATTTCTCTTCCCGGCACCACCGGCGAGGCGATGGAACACTGGCATGAGGTGTTCGGGGGTGAGCTGAACATCCTCCGCTATGGTGACATGTCGATGCCAGAGATGCCTTTCGAGCCCGATCCGCAGGCGGTGGCCCATGCGACCCTGGAGATGCCGTCGGGCATCATCGCCGGCGGAGATGCCATGGAAGACGGCAACGAATATGCCGTGCGGGGCACCGCGTATTCGCTGCTCTACACCACCGACACCCCCGACGAGGCACGCGGTTACATCGAGAAGCTCATCGCAGCCGGGGGCAGCGAGGGAATGCCGTTCGAGATCGCTCCGTGGGGCGGCTGGTACGGCCAGGTCTTCGACAAGTTCGGAGTGATGTGGTCCTTCTCCTGCGAGGGTGAATGATCCAGCCCGACCACTGCCACCCCGCTCTCATGTGTGAGCGGCTCTCTTTGGTGAGCGGGGACTGACCGACGACGCCGGTGCTCGGCAGGACGACGTGTCGGTCCTGCCGAGCACCGGCGTGTCGCGTCGGGCTGGTACTGCCTCATTCGTTGAGGTGAAAGTCTTCTAACGGAAATATCCGTCTGATTCCCGCTGAATCCAAGAACAGGAAATAGTCAACTGTTCATCACTTTCCTCAGTCCGACAGCTCGTTCGACAACGATGACTATGACCACCGAGATCGCAATAAGTATCACGGACAGTGCTGCCACCCCGGGGTCTGACCTGTACTGCAGGTACCTGAACATCTCGACGGGCAGGGTCGTTCGACCCGCTCCTGCGACGAATAGGGAGATGACCGCTTCGTCGAAGGAAATGATGAAAGCCATGACTGCTCCGGCGATCAGGCCTGGGGAGATGATCGGCAAAGTGACTCGGCGGAAGGTCTCCCAGCTGTTCGCCCCATGGACTTTGGCCGCTTCCTCGCAGGAGACGTCGCTTGTGGTCAAGCTCATGAGAGTCGTTCGGATAACATAGGGCACCGTGATTCCGAAGTGAGCGATGATAATGCCCGCGTATGTTCCCGTCAGGGCGATCGGTTGGAAAACCAACAGTAGGCCGAGTCCAAGGACCACCGTGGGAACGAGCAGCGGTGACAGGAAGAGTCCGGAAACGAAGCTCCTGCCCCTGAAGTCATAACGAGCAATGGCTAGAGCGACCGGTACTCCAAAGCACAGGACGACGAGGGCGACGATGCTCGCCGTGATGAAGCTGACTTTCGCTCCCTCGATGAACCCTTCGTTCATGAGCATGCTTTCGTACCACTGCAACGACGGAGAACCCAGATCGATTGACAGTTTCGCCGATCCGTTGAATGAAATGAGGACGACGGCGATGATTGGGGCCAGGAGGAACAGGTAGACGACGGTAACGAGGACCTGGTTGAAGAATTTCCACATGGCAGTTCCCTATCCTTCGAACTTGGCGATGAGGCGCTGATACACGGCAATCATGAGGCCGAAGACCACGAGAAGAATCACGGACAGCGCCGATGCCAATGGCCAGTTAAGAGTCTGGGTGGCTTCGTTGTAGACCTCGGTCGCGAGGATGAATACTCGCCCGCCACCCAACAGTCTCGGTGTGACGAACGAACTGATCGCCAGAACGAAGACCAGGAGGAATCCCGTGAATACTCCGGGAAGTGACAACGGCAAGGTGATCCGCACAAAGGTCTTGAGCTTCGACGCTCCAAGGGAACCAGCAGCTTCCTCGAGCGAGGGGCTGATCCGTCCGAATCCGGAGATCATCGCGAGGATCGCGTACGGCATGAGAATCTCGACGAGCGCAATCGTCGTCCCGAGCAGATTGTTGCTCAGCTGGATCGGCGCATCGAGGACGCCGATCCTCATGAGGGAGTCATTGACAACTCCCTGGTCACCGAGGATCGCGATCCAACCGTAGGTGCGAGCGACTGCCGAGGTGAGAAGCGGGGCGATGGCGAGCGCGATTAGCACGCCCTTCCATTTCGAGGTAGTCCTCACCAGAAAGAGGGCCAGCGGATAGGACAGGATTGTGGCTGCAGCGCCACATCCGAGTCCGAGCACGAGAGTGTTTCCAATGACCTCCCAGTAGAACGGATCGGTCAGGGCAGCCCGATAGGCACCGAGGCTGACAGATTCGACCAGCTGGCCGCCTGTTCCATGAGTATTCAGGGACATCCTGAACATCACGAATACGGGAAGGACGAAACCGACGAATATGCCCAGGAGTCCAGGGAACAACAGTCCGAACAGTTCCCAACGCCTTCTACTGCGGAATCCGGTCGTTCGCTTCCGGCTTCCCATCTGTGTCAAAGTCATGGCGCTCTCCTCACTGGTCCGAGACGAGATAGGCTTCTGCCGGATCGAAGGTGAGCTGCACCCGGTCCCCCATCCGCAGATCTCTCAGGGTGTCAGTGAGTTGGTCCACGCGGAGAACCGCGGATTCGTTGAGCCGAACCTCGTAGCTCTGAACATTGCCCGTGTAACTCGTTGCAATGACCTCGCCGATCGATGCAGGACGAGAACTCTTCGCACTGTCATCGACCTTGGTGGTCATGAGCCGATGCGGCCTGATCACGAGGCTCGCGCGAGTGGGATCAAGTCCGTCGACACCGCCCACATCGAGCATCCCGAATTCCTTAGTCTTTACTCGGTAGGTGTCATTTCCGAGTTTCTCGACGTTCTCGACATCGAGAAAATTGGCTTTTCCGACGAAATTTGCGACGAACCTTGTGGCCGGTCGGTCGTAAACTTCGCTCGGTGGGGCGTACTGCTCGATCCGCCCGTTGTTGAGGATTGCGATTCGATCGGCCATGTCAAGCGCCTCGTCCTGATCGTGGGTCACGAACAATGTGGTGGTACCGAGC
Organism: Brevibacterium sanguinis; assembly: GCF_003315415.1. GTDB lineage: Bacteria > Actinomycetota > Actinomycetes > Actinomycetales > Brevibacteriaceae > Brevibacterium > Brevibacterium celere_A. The sequence continues at coordinate 26,912 of NZ_QNSB01000003.1, read as the reverse complement.
CGCTGTTGGATCGATCGAATCTCGTGTCGCATCGCCTCACGGAGCTTCGCATCGAGATTCGATAGAGGTTCGTCGAGAAGCAGAAGGGTTGGTTCGATGACGAGTGCGCGTGCAAGAGCGACTCGCTGTTGCTGACCACCAGAGAGTTCAGCCGGACGGCGGTCCCTGAGATGTCCCAGCTGAACCATGTCGAGCGCCTCGTCAGCCTTCTTCGTCGCCTCTGCTCGAGACAGTCTGCGCATCTGCAGACCGAAGCTTACATTCTCTGCGATATTCATATGCGGAAAGAGGGCGTATGACTGGAACACCATGCCCATTCCGCGCTTGTGAACGGGTGTCGAGACGACGTCCTTTCCATTGACGACGATCTCACCAGCGCTTGGGTCGAGCAGTCCCGCAACCATGCGCAAGGTGGTTGTCTTTCCGCAACCCGATGGACCGAGCAGGGCCACTAGCTCCCCTTCAGCTACTTCGAGGCAGACGTCGTCGACAGCCGGCGCCGTGGTCTTCGGATAGGTCTTCTGCAGATTCCTGATACTCAGGTGCGCTGTGTTGATGCTCATCCCTCAGCCCCCGATGACGCCGCGGCGCCATTGCTCGGTCCAAGAGTCGCGCTCGTCCGACATCCAGTTCCAGTCAATATCGACGATGTTCGGATCCTCCGGCGACGCGACCCGCTTCTTCGTGTCCTCCGAGAGTTCGGCATTTGAGACAGTCGGAGTATAGAACATCGTGTCAGCAAAGGACTCCTGCGCCTCCTTCGACAGGGCGAAGTCAATGAAGGTCTTCGCAGCGTCTGCGTTCTTCGCTCCCTCCACTGCGTTGATTGTGTTGATCTGGAAAGCTACACCGTCTTCGGGCTGGACTACCCCAAGTGTCCCGCCCGATTCATCACTGAATACCTGTGCTCTAGCGTTCCACCCGATGGCGTACTGGGCCTGACCCGAAATCACAGTCTGGTAGACGTCCGGCTGCGGATCCCAGGTCGTGACCTTTGGCGCCAGTTCCCCGAGCTTCGCTATGGCCGGATCGATAGACTGTTTGTAGTCGTCGCCGAGGTTGTTCGCAGTGAGCACGGTGAGAGCGATGCCCTGGATGTCGGGCGGCGCCGGAATCGCAACCGACTTGTCGGGGGCATTCCAGAGATCGCCGACTTCATTCGGTGCCTGCGGAACCTTCTCGGTGTTGTGCAGGACAACGAGGTTGTCGAACGTTACGGCCGGCCCGTATCCATCCGCGCTCTTGCCCATGTCGACAACATTGGCGAGATTCGGCACCTCGTCCTCTGTGATCTTCGAGAAGATACCTTCCTTGTTCCCCGTATTGGCAACGGAGGTATCGATTATCGCCACGTCGACTGTGGGATTGGCCTTCTCGCTTCGCAGCTTGCCCAGCATTTCAGCGCTGTTCTGAGCCGGCACGAAATTGACATCGATCTCGGAATGCTCTTCCTCGAACTTGCTGATGACTGCCTCGGTGTACTTGTCTTCGAAGAGCGCAGCGTAGCCAAGGATATTGACTTCCGTGTTTGCACCGGCGTCCGAACCCGATCCACCACACGCGGAAACTGCGCTGATGGCCGCGACCAGAACTGCGGCAGAGAGGAGGGATTTCTTTGACATGATGGAACTCCTTCGTCCCGCAAGCATCTTCACTTGCGCAATGGGTTCCATCTCGGTCATTGACCCCGGCTGAGTCGATAGTGCCACGATCACCCTGCCCGATCAAGGGTTCGATGAAGAAATTCTCACTTTCCAGCACGAAACAAAAAACTTCAGAACGAACTATTGCCTCCACGTACATCCTGTGTATACATTGGGTACACACACCGTCTCGTGCATTGATCCCGGCTGATACAAATCACGATTCGATGGTGCTCACATCCCCGCCCGCCCCCATTCTGACGCTACAGTCGTTCGGGCTTTTCGCGGGTGGTCACAGCGAAAGGACACTGATGTTCATCGACAACCCTATGCCTGTACAAATTGACGATGGTCGACGAAAATCCCTGCTCGAAGTTCAGACTTCCACCCTCGGGCACCTGCGTGATCACGGTTTCGTGCTGGGCCTGACCCCAAACTATCGACCGATCGCGTTTGCCGGAACGGCAGTGACCGTGCGTCTCCCACATCTCGATTCAACTGCCCTTCATGTCGCTGCGGACAAGCTTCGACCAGGTGACGTCCTCGTCGTCGAACAATCCGGCGACCCACGCTCGTGCTTTGGGGGCATGGTCGCATTCACCGCGAAAACAAGAGGGGCAGAGGGCGTGATTTTAGCCGGGGCGATGAATGACTTCGATGAAGTCCTCGAGCTCGGCCTGCCCGTGTACTCGAATGGAGTTTCCGCTCGAACAACGAGGATCCTCGGGGTCGAAGGAAGCATCAACGTCCCCGTCACAGTGGGTGGATGCATTGTCGAACCCGGCGACGCTGTGGTTGCTGATTCTGATGGGATTGCGGTGCTCAAGGAGGATGAGATCGATGAGGTGGTCGAAATACTCAAACAAAAGGAGGGGGCTGAACCGGACTTGAAATCGAGGATCAGCGCTGGGCACTCCCTTGCGGAATGGTCAGGCGCCGCCGAACAATTCATGAAAGGAAAACCAGTCGCATGAGTACGCTGCGAGTCGCCGCTGCCCAGTTCGAGGCCGGCACCGATGTTGAAGCCAATCGCTTGGCTGTCACCGAACTCATCGCTACCGCCGCCCCCACCGGAGATCTGGTGGTGCTCCCCGAAAACGCGATGTACTCAGACCCCGGAAAGACTCAACCCGACCTTTGCTACTCCGAGACGGTCGACGGACAGTTCGTAGCTGCACTTATGAAATCTGCTGCAAACAGCGGGGTCCATGTTGTGTGTGGAATGACCGAAACTAATGCAGACGATCCTCGTCGTCCGTTCAACACTCTGGTGTACGTCAATTCACAAGGTCAACTCGTTGATGTCTATCGGAAGATACATCTCTACGACGCCTTCGGTTACAAGGAGTCGGACAAGGTCACTGCGGCACGGATCGACAGGCCGCTCATGTTCGAAATCGCTGGAATAAAGGTCGGCGCGGCGACATGTTACGACCTTAGGTTCCCGGAGATATTCCGATGGATCGCCGACGAAGGTGCCGATCTCATCGCCTTGCCCGCAGCGTGGGCCTCAGGGCCAGCTAAGGAGTTTCATTGGGAGACCTTACTGCGCGCTCGTGCGATTGAGAACACGATCTATATGGTGGGCAGTGGACAGACCGGTCCATCGTGCGCAGGGCACAGTATGATCGTCGATCCGATGGGTGTCACGATCGCCTCGGCAGGAGAAGCCGCCGGCGCAATCGCTTCGGGTATCGTTTCATCAGACAGAATCGAATCCGTCCGCGCGACGAACCCGAGTCTTAAAGGACGACGGTTCGGAGTAACTCCACTTGACCGACAATGAGTAGATGAGTCAATTTCATGACACCGCGAAAGCCCGGTTCGGTGGCTGGTCGACTTCGGCTAAGCTGCCACCGGGCGTTCGTGATCCGTCGGTAAAAGCAGCCGACTACGCGTACCAATATCTCAAAGAGCTCATCGTCACGCTTCAAATCGCGCCGCAGACGATCATCACTGAAACTGAAGTGGCAGCGGCCACAGGTGTGTCGCGGACTCCCGTCCGCGAGGCATTCTTCCGGCTGCAGGCCGAGAAACTCCTCGACCTGCTCCCCCGCCGAGGTGCCTCCGTACCGGCGATCAGTTTGAGGAATATTCAGGAACAGGCCCAGACTCGACTGGTGCTGGAAGGCTACGGGATCGAACAGATCTGCGAGAACAAAATTCCCGTCGCTGACGAATTGACGCGTTTGGTGAACGAACAGACGGGAGTACTCGAATCTGATCCGGACAAGATCGTCGAAATGGTCCTTATCGACAAAGAGTTCCACTGGACCCTGGTCAAGGCGATGGGTAACACTGAGTTCGCTCAACTCTATAACTCACTTCATGACCGGCAGGTGAGGATCGGCATCGCGATGTTCGGTGCGGTCTCGAGGCGGCCATGTGATGCCGTGAACGAACACGCCAGGATCGCCGAGGCTCTGGCGGACTTCGACCGGGAAGAAGCGCTACGCCGGCTCGAGTACCACCTTATTGGGAGCCTCAAGCAGATCTCGGGTATTTTCACTAACTGACTTTTGAACTCCTGATCAGACAGGTTTCGGCAGTTCCCGATTCGCCAAGCTCACCTGACCCATCGCATGGTGACTGATTCTCCGACCAGGTTGGGGCCGGTGTGAGCATCCGGGTTGAATCCCGGCTCAAAGACGGCCCCGGTGGCCCCGACCTCTATACGAGCTCTGGGCCACCGTGATTCGGGATCCTCTCAGTCGATTGCGATCTCGATCGGGTCCGAGAAGATGCCGCCTTCGAAGACGAGCCGGTCCGGGGAGACGTCCTTCGGCACATCGAAGACGAGGACACCTTTGGCCGTATTGCCCGGGTTGATCTCTTCCAAGAAGAGAATGGAGTCCTCATCGGCGTACATCGCCGCTTCCGAGTCCGAGGAGTAGGCGTTGCCGTCCTTGTCCGCGAGTTTGATGTTGTCCTCGAAGAAGTACTCAGGACTCGATTCCATGTTCTTCACAGAGATGTCAACCGTGACGAATTGGCCCTGAGCCTTCTCACTGAGGAACTCGTTTCCGACCTCGGACACCCCGTCCTTGACCTCGTTGACGGTGATCTCCCATCCATCGGCAGCTACAGCGTCGCCGATCGCATATGTGGCGGCCTTCTCCTCAACCGCCGGTTCCTCAGCGGCCTGCTCCTCGGCCGTCGGCTCTTCGGCAGCGGGCTTCTCTTCGGTTGTCGAGGTCGACGTGGTTTCCGTGGTGTCGTCGCCTCCCCCGCCGAGGCTGGCGAGGCCGATGAAGAGGAACACGACGACCAACGCCCAGAACCACCACCGTTTGAGCAGCGGCTTCTTCTGCTTCGGCGGTTTCCCGCCCGGGTATCCACCCGGGAACTGGCCGTTCGCAGGCGGATACTGACCGCCGAGCATCTGTCCCTGAGGCTGCTGCGGCTGCCATTGGGGCTGTTGATACGGGTGTCCCTGCTGCGGACCGGGTTGCTGTGAGTTGTGCGGTGTGGACATGGTCTTCCTCCGAAGTGGGGTGCCGGTGGCACGGGTGCTGTGATCTGGTGGCCGAATCTATTGCCGGCGGCGAGTCATTGACTGACCTCTTCAGCATTCCGCGATCGTGGTCGCCCGGCATCGACCGAACGGTCGGACTTCGGCAACCGACCGGCTGGGTGGCACTGGCCGATCGGGTGACTACGCGTGTCAGAACCCCCGACTACGATTCGACGTGTGCCAAGTCATCCCTTTCATCCTCCGCGCGATGCGACGCAGCGATCGGCGCCGATCCCGCCGCGTCCGACCGTCGCCCCCATGTCGCCAGGGCCCCGGTCGGCCGACGTGACCATGTCGTCGACCCTCCGGTCGACCGGGCGCCCTCGTCGCATGCGGCGTGTGTTGCAGGTCATTGTGGACCTCATCGTCGGCTCGGTCATCTACGCTATCGGCGCGCTCACCTCGTGGATGGCGTTGACCGCCAACCCCTTGGCGTTCGACGACGCGGGCGAACTGACTGTGCTGGGAGTCGTCTTCGCCCTGCTCGTCGGCGTTCTCTGGCTCTCGGTATTCGTCCGCCGCCGTTGGCCGCTGGTGCCGTTCGTCATCGGCGCGGTTCTCTCCGCTGCCTGGTGCGACAGCCTCCTCCTGCTCATCGGCATGTTCCATCTCATCGTCCGGGCACCGCGCCGGCAAGCCGTCACGTGTGCAGTGATCGGCTCCGCGCTCGTCGTCGCCGGCGTGCTGCGAATCTGCCTGCAGAGTGCTGCGCTCAACCCTTTCGGGCTTCTCTACCTCTCCGACCCGAATCAGATTCCGGCTGTCGAAGCCTCGATTCCATCGGAGGACTCACTGTTCGGCATGGTCGTGGTCACCGTGCTGGCCGGGGTCATCGGACTGGTCGTGAGCATCGGGGCCGGTTTCCTGATCCGGCGAACCCGACGGATGAAGGCCATCGAAACCGTGGCCGAGCGGGAGACGAAGAAGAACGAATCTCTGACGGCGGAACTGGCACGCCGGGCCGAACGTGAACTCCTCGCCCGCGAACTCCATGACACCCTGTCTCATCGGCTCTCCGTCATCTCCCTGCACAGCGGGGCGCTCGAGCTCGGCGGGAGATCGGCAGATGAGGTTGCGGCGACCGCCTCGGCGATGCGTCAGGAAGCGCACGCGAGCCTCGAGGACCTCCGGCACATCGTCGGCGGCGTGCGGGAAGGAACCCTCGAGACCGAACGCAGCAGACCCAATCCCCCGGTCCACCCGTCGATGAAGTCGATCCCCCAGCTCATCGCGTCTGTCCAGGCGACCGGCACCGCGGTGCATCCGACGGTGATCATGCAGGATGTGGAGAGCGCCCCGTCCGTCCTCGACCAGGCCGTCTACCGCATCGTCCAGGAAGCCCTGACCAACGCGATGAAGCACGCGCATGGTGCACCCGTCGAACTCGACGTCGCGGTGTCCGCCGACCAAGGCGCTCGCGTCCTCGTGACCAATCCCATCGACGCCCACCCGCGCGTCGACGAGGACAGCGAACTCGGGAGCACGGGCATGGGCGCGGGACTGGAAGGCATGAGGGAAAGGGCGCGCATGCTCGACGGCAGCGCGGAGATCGGTCCGCAGGGACACGAGTTCATCGTCGATGTCCGTTTCCCGCCCTTTCCCCGTCGGACGGACCTGATCGGTCAGACAGACAGATGATCGGAGCGATGGACAACCGATAGGCCTGCAGTCGAGCGGCGGAAGGGAGAAGTGGGAAGGAGTTCCGAAGCCATGTCATAGCCCTCCTGTAGTCTGCTCCCATGCCTCACTCCAACGCCTCGATCCGCGTGCTCCTCGTCGATGACGACTCCATGGTCCTCACCGGGATCCAGGCCATTCTGGCCGGATTCGAAGACATCGAGATCGTGGGCTGTGCTCACGACGGTGAAGGGGCGCTGGAGCAGACCGCGCTCCACTTTCCCGATGTCGTGCTCATGGACGTCCGCATGCCGGGCATCGGCGGGATCGAGGCCACCGCGCGGATCGTCAACGGTGTGCGCGCGCCGAAGGTCATCTCGCTGACGAGCTTCGACTCCGACGACTGCCTGTTCCAGGCCCTGGAGGCGGGAGCGTCGGGATTCCTGCTCAAGGACGTCGGACCGACGGACCTCGCCGAGGCGATCAGAATCGTTCACCGCGGAGAGAACATCCTCGCTCCCCGCGCGACGCAGAGGATCATCAGATCATTCGTCGCCAAACAGGACCGTCGTGCCCACCGTGAGGCGGTCGACCTCGCGGCGACCCTCACCGCCAGGGAACGGGAGATCGCCGTCCTCGTGGCCCAGGGCCTCTCGAACCGGGAGATCGCCGAGGCGACCTATTCCAGCGAGGCCACGGTCAAGACTCATCTCGCACGGGTCGGAGCGAAGCTCGATGCCAACAACCGCGTGCGGATCGCAGTGATCGTCGAAAGGTCGGGCCTGCAGATCGTCAGCGGTTGAGCCCGTAGCCGAAGACCCGCTGTCATGATCGAACGCTCGGTCGCGGCGACGACGGACAGGATGCGCCTCACCCGGCGACCCGGTAGCCCTCCGGTGCCAACCGCTCCCCCAGTTCACGCAGCAGACGACCGACCTCGTCGAGGCGCTCGGCCGTCATCCTCTCCGATGGCCCGGTGACGCTGATGGCGACGTCGCTCGACGTCGACGACACCAGCGCGATGCCCACGCAGGCGATGCCGGCCTCGTTCTCCTGGTTCTCGATCGCCCAGCCTCGCCGCCTGGCATGATCCACGGCAGCCTTGAATCGCGATCCCAGATCGGGCTGCCGCCCATCGGGGTCCGCCTCGGCGACGAGACTGTCGATGAGCGAGTCGCTGTCCGGTCCGGCGGCGGTGAGTGCTCGCCCCAGCGCCGTGGTGGCGATGTGGACCCGGCGGCCCACCCGCGACCACACGCGCACGGAGCGCTCCGGCTCGATCTTGTCGAGGTAGACGACTCGCCGGCCGTCGAGCGTGCCCAGATGCACGAGCTCCTCCGTCCGCCGGGAGAGTTCGAGGAGCAGAGGCCGGAACAGCACGGGGAGGTTCGCCTCGGCGCTGAAGGACCGGACGAGCCGGTGCGGGGCCTCACCGAGGACGTAGGTCCGATCCTCGTCGTTCTGAACCACGTACCCTCGCCGCACCAACCCGCTGATCAGGCGATGAACCGACCCCTTGTTGATGCCGGTCCGCGCGGCCACGGTGCCGAGCGCCATCCCCTCGGGACCCGCGGACGCCACCGCCTCGAGAACATCGAGAGCACGGTCGAGGCTCGTCACCGGCGGTGGGGAAGAGGGATCTGCAGTCATGCGGCCATTGTTCCGTGTCGTCGCCATCGTTCCGCTTCCCTTCGCTGCCCGGCGGGCCCGAGGGCCTTGCGCCTTCGCCTCCACGCGAGTACAGTCCATTTTGCACGTTGAAACGTGCGTTTCGTATATCGAAATTATAGCAGATCGATCGGACCTTTCCGGGGAGAAGCCAACGACGTCATGACAGCAGCGCTCAATCGCTCCAATGCACCATTCGACGCCCTCGTCGGCGCTTCGGCCCCGGATCGCACCGGAATCGTCCACCTCGGGCTGGGCAACTTCCATCGCGCCCACGCCGCGGTCTACACCGCCCAGGCGATGGCGGCCGCCGGAGGCGACTGGGGCATCCGCGGCTTCGCGAACTCCTCGGACCGGGTCGTCGCCCCACTGCGCGCCCAGGACAACCTCTACTCGATCCTCCAGCTCACCGAATCCGGCGCTCAGGCGGGACTCATCGATGTCCACCGCAACCTGGGGATCGCCTCGGCGGATCCCGATGCCGTGGTCTCGGCCATCGCGGATCCCGCTCACCGCATCGTCACCCTCACCGTCTCCGAGGCCGGCTACACCCGAGACGCCGTCACCGGTCGACTCGCCGTCGACTCGCCCGCCCTCACCGCCGAACTCAAGTCCGCCGAGACTCCGAGGTCGACCATCGGGATGATCGCCCGCGGGCTCACCCGCCGCGTTGAATCCGGCGAACCCATGACGGTCCTCAGCTGCGACAACCTCCAGTCCGCCGGTGAGGTCACCCGCGCCGCTGTCACCGATTACCTCGATGCCGCTGGAGCCTCCCAGGATGTCGTCGACTTCGTGCAGAAGTCGGTGTCCTTCCCCAACGCGATGGTGGACCGGATCGTGCCAAAGACCACCGCCTCGCACACCGCCGCCGTCGCCGGGCTCCTCGGCGTCGAGGACCAGGCCCCCGTCCCCGCCGAGGACTTCACGATGTGGGTGCTCGAGGACGACTTCGCCGCCGGACGCCCCGCCTGGGACCAGGCCGGGGCCCTCTTCACCGACGAGGTCGAGGCGTACGAGATGGTCAAACTGCGCCTCCTCAACGGCTCCCATTCCCTCATCGCCTACCTCGGCGTGCTCTCCGGCGCCGCGACGATCGACGCCTCCTGGAGCCTCGACAGCGTCCGCTCGGCAGTGCTCGGCGGCATCGAACACGACTACCTTCCCACCTTCACGCTGCCGACCGGTTTCGACGCCACGGACTACGTCGCCCAGCTCGACGCCCGCTGGCGCAATCCGCTCATCGGCCATGCCACCACCCAGGTCGGCTCCGATGGTTCGCTCAAACTCCTCCAGCGCATTCCGGACGCAGCCCTCTTCCACCTCCGACAGGGACGGATGCCCCACCACCTGGCGCTGTGCACGGCTGCCTGGATCGCCTGCGTGGCGCCGCCCCTCGGCTTCACCCCCGGCCCGCTCGCCGCCGACATCCGCGACCCTGCCAGGGAGGCCCTGGCGGAAGCGGTCAGCGGCGCGGTCACGACCGATGACCATGTCCGCCGGATCCTCGGTGGTGGCTTCTTCCCCGCCGAACTCGCCGCCGAGGACTCGTTCACACAGCGGGTGGCGGAGCTGCTCGCCGTCCTCACCCGCGACGGCGTGCCGGCAGCAACCGCAGACGCCGCCCACTGACCCGCAGACGATCGCAGGAGCTGACCATGAAGACCCTACTCATCCACGGCGCCGAGGACATGCGCCTCGAGGACCGCGCCGTTCCCGAACCCGGCGACGGTGAGGTCCTGCTGCGCGTGCGCTTCGTCGGCATCTGCGGCTCCGACCTCCACTACTACTTCCACGGCAGGAACGGCGAGAACCTCATCCGTGAGCCCTTCACGCCCGGTCATGAACTCTCCGCCACGGTCGTGACCGACCCGTCCGGCGAGTGGACGGTCGGCACCCCGGTGACCGTCCACCCCGCCCGCTTTGGTGAACCCGTCGAGGAGATCCCTTCGCACCCGCATCTGTGGCCGGGCGGGGACTACCTCGGCAGCGCCGCGACCGTGCCTCACCGGCAGGGCGGTGCCGCCGAGTACCTCATCGTCGACAAACACATGCTGCGCGCCCTGCCCGCAGGACTGTCACTGCGCGACGCGGCTCTGGCCGAGCCCCTCGGCGTCGCCCTCCATGCGCTCACCGTCGCCGGAGAGCAGCTGGGCGGACGGGCGCTCGTCCTCGGCGCCGGGCCGGTCGGGCTCCTCGTCGTCGCGGCCCTGGTCGCCCGCGGGGTGGAGCACGTCGCCGTCGGTGACATCCAGACGCCGGCGCTTGACCGCGCCCGCGGCCTCGGCGCCCATGAGACCTTTCTCATCGGCACCGATGAGATTCCCACCTCCTCGTTCCCGCTCGTCTTCGAATGCTCGGCCGCGCCGGCCTCGCTGTCCCAGGCGGTGACCTCGGCGACGAGGGCCGGCGTGGTCGTCCAGGTGGGGATGCTCGCCGACGCCCCGATCAGCGTCAATCTCGCCGCCCTCGTGTCGAAGGAGGTCCAGCTGCGCGGCAGCTTCCGCTTCTCCACCGAGATCGACGACGCGATCGAGCTGCTCGCTGCCGAGCCTGCGATCGGCCAGGTCGTCACCCACGTCGTCCCCGCCGCCGAGGCGGAATCCGCATTCGGAATCGCCAAGGACTCGGCCGCCTCCGGAAAGGTCCTCATCGAATTCGAGGAACCCACCGGCTGACCGGCCGAACCAGTTCTCAGCACTGCCAAGCTCACCGGCGCCGACGAAGGCGCCGACCGATCACTGAAGGAACAATGATGTCTGCTTCCACCAATCAGCCCGCGATGGACGATCCGGCCGTCGCGAAGCGCAGCACCACGGACCTCGTGCGCGCCGCAATGTCCGGATGGCTGGGAACCGCCCTCGAGTTCATGGACTTCCAGCTCTACTCGCTGGCCGCCGCGCTCGTGTTCGGGCAGCTCTTCTTCGTCGGCGAGAGCCCGGCCCTGGCCGTCGTCTCCGCCATGGCCACCTACGCGGTGGGCTACCTGGCCCGGCCGCTGGGCGCCTGGTACTTCGGCCGCCTCGGCGACAAGGTGGGACGGACCAAGGTCCTCTTCATCACGATCGCCCTGATGGGCGGTGCCACCACACTCATCGGCGCCCTGCCCACCGCTCACCAGGTCGGCATCCTCGCCCCCATCCTCCTCGTCGTCCTCCGCCTGGTGCAGGGATTCGGCGCCGGAGCCGAGATCTCGGGCGCCGGTGTCATGCTCGCCGAGTACGCGCCGAAGAACCGCCGCGGAATCATCGCCTCCCTCGTCGCCCTCGGCACCAACTGCGGGACACTGGGCGCCTCGGCGATCTGGGGCATCCTCGTCGCCGTCCTCACCGAGGAGCAGCTGCTCAGCTGGGGCTGGCGCATCCCGTTCCTCGCCAGCGCCCTCATCCTCCTGTTCGCCGTGTGGATCCGGCTGCGCCTCAAGGAGAGCCCGGTGTTCGAGGACAGCACCCACGTCGAGCACGGCATCGCCCTGACCAAGGACGAGGTCCGGTCCAAGGCAGAAGCCGAGAACGACACCGCGATGCTCGAAGCACTGTCCCAGAACAAGTGGCGGGCCATGGTCCCCGCGTTCCTCCTGCGCTTCGGCCAGGCCGGCAACTCGGGCATCCTCCAGACCTACATGGTCTCGTTCATCACCGTCACCCTCGCCATGTCCGCCTCCGTGGGCACGAGCGTCGTCATCGTGTCCTCGCTCTTCGCCTTCGCCACCGTGCCGATCATCGGTGCGCTCGGCGACCGGTTCGGCCGCCGCCGGATGTACCAGGTGATGAGCATCATCTCGCTCATCCTCATCGTGCCGACGATGATGGCGATCGCCGGGGCCGAGATGCCCGCCGTGCTCATCGGCTACGTCGTCATGCACAACGTCTCCGTGATGGCCCTGGCATCGCTGGAGAACCTCACCCTGCCCGAGATCTTCGGATCCCGTCACCGCTACACCGCGACCGGCATCATCCGGGAGATCGCGGCGATGATCGCCACCGGCATCGGCCCCGTCCTCGCCGCCGCCTGGGTGGGCGCGACCACCGGATCGTGGATCCCGGTCGCCGTGATGCTCGCCTTCTTCACCGCCTGCCCGCTCATCGGCACATTTCTCATGCCCGAGGTGGCCGGCCGCGACCTGCGCGATCCTCGCAACGCGGTCTGAAATTTCGATACAGCCCAGAACTGTCACAGGCGACAGATTCAGAGAGGAAAACGACATGACCAGCCAGGTCGAATCACCCATTACGCCGAAGGATCTCCGACGGACAATCAGTGCATCTGTCGTCGGCACCATCGCCGAATACTACGATTTCTTCATCTATGGAACTGCTTCCGCACTTGCGTTCAATGAGATCTTCTTCCCGGAAACTGATCAGTTGGTCGGAACTCTCGCCGCTTTCGCAACCTACGCAGTCGGATTTTTCGCACGCCCATTAGGAGGTCTCTTCTGGGGACACATCGGCGATCGAATCGGGCGTAAACGAGCACTGGTCTTCACTCTCCTGCTGACCGGACTGGGAACTTTCGCCGTTGGACTGATGCCGACCTACGACACTATCGGGATCTGGGCAGCAGTGATTCTCGTCATTGTGCGGCTTATCCAGGGATTCGGAGTCGGCGGGGAACAGGGTGGAGCGGTGCTGCTAACCGCGGAAGCTTCTCCACCGAACCGTCGAGGATTCTACGCAAGTTTCGTCCAATTGGGCTCTCCCGTCGCCTACCTCATCCCGACGGTCCTCTTCGCCTGGCTGATGGGTGCGATGGACCACGACTCCTTCATGGAATGGGGGTGGCGTGTTCCCTTCCTCCTGAGCATATTCGTCGTTGCAATCGGGTTGTACATTCGCAGCCGAGTACCCGAATCGAAGTCCTTCCAGAACATCAAGAAGAAGCAGAAGTCGACCAAAGCACCGCTCAAAGTGATCATGACCCGCAATCGACGCGAAGTCATCGGCGGCATGCTCACCAAGTTCGTCGAGGCGGCGGTCTTCCCGTTCTACACCGTATTCCTCGTCGCTTATGCGAACAATTCCGGATACAACTCGCAGATCATCCTTGACGCCGTAATCGTGGCGATCATCTGCGAAATCGTGGCTATTCCGCTGCTCGGCCGACTCACCGACAAAGTGGGCCGCAAACCGGTCTACCTTGCAGCCGCCGTAATCAACCTCGTCCTCATCTGGCCGGCGTTTCTCGCTGTCGAGACAGAGAACTTCGCAGTGATCGCCGCGTTGCTCGCGGCCGGCCTCGCCCTGGGTCATGCCGGCACCTATGCACCGCAAGCATCGTTCTTCCCCGAGCTCTTCCCCGCTCAGGCACGATACTCGGGAGTATCCGTGGTGTGGCAGTTCGGTGCGATGCTTGCGAGCGGACCATTCACGGTTGTTGCTACCGCATTGCTCGTCGTCGGCAACGGGTCCTATCTCTGGTCAGCACTGTATGTTGCCGCACTCGTGATCATCAGTATCGTTGCGATCCAGTTCCTCCCCGAGACCGCTCCGAGTCGCCGTGATGGACTGGAATACGCTCAATGGCAAGCAGACGACAACCATGAGCACGAACTCGACACGTCATCTCTTACAGACACCACCGAATCCCACGAAAGGAAGCGACCACTGTGAGCATCTCGAACGCCGAGGTCATCGTCACCAGTCCCGGACGCAACTTCGTCACCCTCAAGATCACCACGGACGACGGATTCGTCGGCTGGGGCGATGCGACGCTCAATGGTCGTGAGCTCTCCGTCGCGTCCTACCTCGGCGACCACCTCGTCAGCGCGCTCATCGGGCGCGACGAGAACCGTATCGAGGACACCTGGCAGTACTTCTACCGGGGAGCGTACTGGCGGCGTGGCCCGGTGACCATGGCCGCGATCGCCGCGATCGACATGGCTCTGTGGGACATCAAGGCCAAACGCGCAGGCGTGCCCCTCTACCAGCTCCTCGGCGGAGCCAGCCGCGACGGGCTGCGGGTCTACGCCCATGCCTCGGGGTCCGACTACGCGGCGCTGTCGGCCGCGATCCGCGGATACGTCGACCAGGGCTACACCGCCGTGCGGATCCAGACCGGGGTACCCGGCCTCAACTCCGTGTACGGGGTCTCGGCCACCGCGAAGCCCGGCCAGAAGTACGATTACGAACCGGCTCACCGCGGCGTCGACGGAGCAGCCGCGACCCGGCCGCAGGAAGAGGACTGGGACACCCACGCCTACCTCAACCACATCCCCCAGGTCTTCGCCCAGGTGCGGGAGGAGTTCGGGCCCGGGCTGCGCCTCCTCCACGACGGACATCACAGGCTCTCGCCGATCGAGGCGGCACGGCTGGCGAAGTCGCTGGAGCCCTATGATCTGTTCTGGCTCGAGGACTCCACCCCCGCCGAGGACCAGGAAGCCGTGCGCCTCATCCGTCAGCACTCGACGACTCCCCTGGCCACCGGCGAGGTCTTCAACTCGGTCTTCGACTACCAGACCCTCATCACCGACCGCCTCATCGACTACGTCCGATCGGCGGTCACGCACACCGGCGGGATCACGGCGATGAAGAAGCTCCTCGACTTCGCCGGCATCTACGGGATCCGCTCGGGCATGCACGGTCCCACCGACATCTCCCCGATCGGCATGGCCGCGGCCCTGCATCTGGGTCTGGCCATCCACAACTTCGGGATCCAAGAGTACATGCCCCACAGCGACACGACACTCGAGGTGTTCAGGACCTCATACGCCTTCGACCGTGGGTTCCTCCATCCCGGTGAGACTCCCGGCCTCGGCGTCGAACTCGACGAGGAACTCGCTGCCCAGTACCCCTACACCGCCGCGTATCTGCCGGTCAACCGTCTCCTCGACGGTTCCCTGCACGACTGGTGAGCAAAGGACCAAAGATGACCACCCGACAGACACTTCCCGAAAACACCTCCGAATCCCGCCTCGTCGTCGTCCTCCGCGGACAGCGCGCCGAGGACCTTCCCCCGGTCATCGCCACCATGGCCGAGGCCGGGGTCAGGAGCTTCGAACTGACCCTGACCACGCCCGACGTCTTCGCTCTCCTTCCGACGCTGATCACCGAGCACGGCCCAACTGTCGACTTCGGGGTCGGGACGATCACGACGCCCGAGCAGGTCAACGAGGCGGTCGCCGCGGGTGCGAAGTACCTGGTCACTCCGGTCACCGACCCTGCCGTCATCGACCGCGCCCTGGACAGGTCCGTGCCGCTGATCCCCGGCGGATTCACTCCCAGCGAACTGTTCTCCTCGTGGAGCCGCGGGGTTGCCGCGGTCAAGGTGTTCCCGGCCGGCCGGCTCGGCGCCGGCTACGTCAAGGACCTGCGCGGGCCGTTCCCGGACATGGTCGTCGTGCCCTCGGGCGGGGTGGACCTCGACTCTGCGCGCGAATGGCTGGCCGCAGGCGCGGCCGCGGTGAGCGTCGGCGGTCCCCTGCTCGGAGACGCCCTCAAGGGCGGCGACCTCGGTGAACTGGCCGAGCGGACGCGCGCGTTCGTCGAGGTGTGCACGGGGACGGGGAGTCGTTCCCGATGCTGACGAGCGACGGTTCCGTCCTCACCCTCGGTGAGACGATGGGACTCATCACCGGTTCACATGTGGGGTCCTTCGCACACGTGGCCCACGCCCAAGTGGGAATCGGCGGCGCCGAATCGAATGTCGCCGTCGGACTCGTCCGCCTCGGGGTCCCCGTGTCGTGGGTCGGTCGGGTCGGCGACGACTCCCTGGGCAACCGCGTCGTGCGCGAGATCCGCGGGGAGGGCGTCGACGTCCGAGCCACCCTCGACCCGGATGCTCCGACCGGGCTCATGCTCAAGGAGTTCCGCGGCCGCGGGACCTCCCGAGTCAGCTACTACCGTGCGAACTCCGCCGGGTCCCGCCTCAATCCGACCGATGTCGGACCCGGGGTGGTCGAGAGCGCCTCCCTCGTGCACCTGACCGGCATCACTCCGCTGCTGTCGGACTCCGCTCGAGCCGCCTGCCTCGACGTCACCCGACGTGCTCGCGTCGCCGGGGTCAGGATCAGTCTTGACATCAACTACCGGCCGTCGCTCGCGTCGGCGGATGAGGCGGCGGAGGTCATCGGCGAACTGGCCTCGTCTGCGGATCTGGTGTTCGGGTCACCGGAGGAGATCGCACTCGTCTCCCCGAGGACGCCCGGGACGGCGAACGAAACTCTCGAGTCCCTGCTCGCCCGAGCCAGGAACCTGGAGGATGACGACGAGGGGATTGACGGCCTCGTGCGAACCTTCGATCCCGACGGGAGACGCGAAGTCGTGGTCAAGCGCGGACCATTCGGCGCCACCAGCTGCTTCGACGGCTCCTCGTTCATCGCTGCCGGCCATCCGGTCGATGTCGTCGATACGGTGGGTGCCGGTGACGCCTTCGTCGCCGGATACCTCAGCGGAGATGTGCAGGATTGGCCGATCGACCAGAAGCTGACCCGAGCGAACGCGTGCGGTGCGTTGATGTGCACCATACCGGGCGACTGGGAGGCCTCCCCCACGCCGGAGGAACTGGACGGGTTCATCGCCGGCGGGACGGATCCCGTGCTGCGGTAGAAGGAGCTGTCCGGGTCGGTCGGAGCGACTCCGGACATGGCCCGAGACGGGTAAGATCCCATCTCGTCATCACACTTCGAACCACAGGATCCTCGCCACGACCGGCCCGCCGCCGACGGCGCGGATCCTCTCGACACGCAGAGAGAGAACTCCATGCACACCTCGTCATCAGACGCGGACGGCGGCGCGCCCGTCGTCACCAAGGCGAAGCTCCGCAACAGGCACATCACGATGATCACCCTCGGCGGGATCATCGGCGCCAGCCTGTTCGTCGGCTCGGGCAATGTGATCCGCTCGACGGGTCCGGCGGCGATCCTGTCCTACCTCATCGGCGGCGTGCTCGTGTTCCTCGCCATGCGCATGCTCGGCGAGATGTCCGCGCGCAAACCCTCTGTCGGATCCTTCATGGAGTATGCGAATGAGAGCATGGGCGGCTGGGCCGCCTATCTCGTCGGATGGCTGTACTGGTACTTCTGGGTGGGAGTCATCGCCTATGAAGCGGTGGTCGGCGGCGGACTGCTGGTCGCTTGGTTCCCCGTGCTTCCCGAATGGCTCTGGGCGCTGATCCTCGTCCTCGTCTTCATCGGCACCAATATCCTCTCCGTGCGTGTCTTCGGCGAGGTCGAGTTCTGGCTCGCCAGCATCAAGGTCATCACCATCGTCGTCTTCCTCGTCGTCGGTGCGCTCTTCGCCTTCGGCCTGTGGCCGGACGCGGACTTCGCCGTTCCGAATCTCTGGTCCCACGGGGGCTTCGCCCCCATGGGCTACAGCGCGGTCATGATCGGGGTGGCCACGGTGATCTTCTCCTACTTCGGCACTGAGATCGCGGTCATGGCAGCCGCGGAATCCGTCGATCCCGCCCGCGGCATCAATCAGGCGACGGTCACCGTGATCTGGCGCATCATGCTCTTCTTCGTGGGCGCCGTGCTCATCATCGTCATGGCGACCCCGTGGAACCAGCTCCCCGACCCGCTCGATGTCGCCCCGTTCGCCTACGTCTACGGACTCTTCGGCCTGCCCGGCGCCGAGCAGATCATGACGATCGTCCTCTTCACGGCCGTCATCTCCGTGCTCAATTCCGGACTCTACTCGGCCTCACGCATGTTCGTCTCGCTCGCGGACAAGGGCTACGCACCTCATTTCATCACGAAGCGGTCGAAGAACAACGTCCCGGTGGCCGCCCTCATCGCCTCCAGCCTCGGGGCTCTCGCCGCGGTCGTCGCGAACTTCGCGGTTCCTTCATCTGGCATCTTCGACTTCATCATGAATTCCGGCGGCCTCGTGGCGCTCTTCGTCTACGTGTTCATCGCCCTCGCCCAGTGGCGGATGCGAGTCAAGCTCACTCCCGAGGAGCGCGCTGCCCTGCCGATCAGATCGTGGATGACCCCGATCCTCAATTTCTTCCTCATCGCCGTCGTGCTCGGGGTCGTCATCATCATGTGCCTCGGCGAGACCGGGCGGGCACAGGTCTCGACGAGCCTCATCGCCACAGTCGCCCTCGTCGTGTTCTGGCCGCTGGTGAAGAAGAAGCTCAACGCCCGTGGCATCGACACCTCCCCCACCATGGATCAGCGCCAGAGCCAGGACGTCGCCGCACCCTGACTCGCGCAGCCTGCCGCACTTCGGAGACTGCCCGGGTGATCGCCGATTCGTCAATGCCCGCTTCGGTGCCCGAGACGATGACGGCTCCGATATGTCGACCTCGATGCTCACCACAGGTGCCGCCACCGAGGTGACGCCGGCGGCACGTCAGCTCCTGACGACGAGGTAACCCGCTGCCGCGGATCTCATCGAGCGAGGCCCGGAATTAGGATGCCCGACTGCATGTCGATCTCTCCGAGGTCTGACAGGAGTTCATCGACCTCGGATTCGCTCATTCCGGACGCGAGCACGCGACCGGCGCCGAGGTGACGGGGCAGTCTCTCACCCATCGGCCGCCACTGCGTCGTGTTGGAGGCCTGGTGACAGGCCGAAGAAGTATGCGAGCATCGATCGTGACGTCGCTGCTTCGAAAGGGAGTTCCATGACCGTGTCAACCGCAGACCTCTGGGACGAACGAGGTCCCGAGCTCGATTCCATCGCACTGGACTTCACGGACTTCGGGGGCAAGATCGCCTTCTCGGGACCCGCGCGGACCGTCCGCTGCTTCGAGGACAATGCCCTGGTGAAATCGCTGGTCGCCCAGGAAGGCGACGGTGCTGTCCTCGTCGTCGACGGCCAGGGCTCGATCGGCGCGGCCCTCATGGGCGACATGGTGGCGAGGACCGCCATGGAGAACGGCTGGTCCGGAGTCGTCATCAACGGCGCGGTCCGCGACCGGGTAGAACTCGCCACCCTCGACTTCGGCATCAAGGCGCTCGCCAGCAACCCCCGCAAGAGCGGGAAGACCGGCCAGGGAGAGGTCGACGTCACCGTCACCATCGGCGGGGCCGAGATCCGGCCCGGGGCAATGGTCTTCGCCGACGCCGACGGTGTCGTCGTCGACAAGTAGCACCATCATGCCCGCGCGGTGCCGCCCGGGCGAGGAAGCCAGATCCATCCTTCTCGGCGAGTGACGTCGCGCAGGTCTTCCGGCGGAGGCTCACATCCGCCGGTTGCAGCCGCGCGGACGACCAGCTCCGACCTGCGGATGAGATTCGCCGATCCCTTGTACCCGCGGTTGACCATCGACCAGCATTTCAGGCCCGCCGCGGGGCACACCTCGACGATGCGATCCGAACCGTCTCTCGCCACCGGAACCACTGCATCGCGCAACCGCGCCTCGACTCGTGCCGACCGCATGGCCGCGCGAGCGATGCGATCGGTGGAGACGCTCAGCGGCGTGCTTCCGGTCCGACGGCGCACCACCAGGTCCGTCGTGCGCATCGCCAAGCTCTTTCGCCATTCGCGGCCGGAGGACTCGGGTCGCGGCAGAGTTCCATTCGTGTGAGCGGTGACGAAGTCGACGAAGCTCACCGGCCACCCGAGGGGCATATCGACGCCGACACATTCGGCGGCGAGGAACTCTGCGACGATGGCGTCATCGTCCACCCCGACGTGAACTCTCTCGATGACACACGAGGAGCCGACCTCACCGAGGATCGCGAGCCCGGTCCGGTCGGCTTCAGCTGCAAGGTCGATCCCTGCGAAAGTCACTCTGCACCCCTCCGCGCCTCAGACGCCTGCTGAATCCTCGTCAGCGGGCAGCTCCCCGGCGAAGAACGCGTCGAGCACGCTCGACTCGGCCTCTGTCAATCGGCCGTCGAGGGCTCGGAACAGCCGTTCCTGGGTCGTGCCAGGCCACCCCTGAGGCAGAAGGGCCATCGGCAGCTGCGGATCGGTACGAGTGAGTGTGAGCCAGTCGTGATGGAGTTCGACCCGGGCGATCAGTGACTGGCGCGGCGTCAGGACGGTGGTGTCGAGACCGTCCCACTTCTCACCGAAGCGCTGATAGGCCTTCGCGAGGTCGTCGATGTCGAAAGCCGCGACCAGCTGCTCGTCGGTCGTCGGCGGCTGCGGTCGCCCCACGAGAACAACCGGGGCAAGTTCGTCACCGAGGTCGCCGAGCGACTCCAGAAAGGCGTGTCGCCCCGGAGCCACCCATGTGCTGCCGTCGAGCTGACCGTAACCGCACCAGGACAGACGCGTCGAGACCCGGTGGCGCAGGGCTCGCTTGGCCTCGGGCACCTGGACGCGCACAAGGGTCCAGGTCCCATCCCAGCCATCGCCACCCCCGCCCTTGAACATCTTCTCGCGCCCCTCGGCGAGGATGCTCCGTCCGCGCTTCGAGAGCGAATAGTAGGTCCTACGCCCGAGCTTGGTCCGGTCGATGAGCCCCTTGACGCCCATCCGATGCAGCACCGAGCGTGCCGCCGAAGCCCCCACACCCAGCTCACTCATCACCTCGACGATCGAGGCTCCGCTGAGCGGGTGCTGAACATCGAGCAGGTGCTGGCCGGCAAGCGAGAGGAACAGGGACTGCGGGTGGACGGTCATAACCCGATTCTAGGTCCCGATCTGGCACGATCGTCGTCGGCCGATCTTTATATCGCATTCTGTTGACGACCCGGCATGAAATTGCATAGTATTGTTCGTGAGTCCGGTCACCGTGGCCCGGACTCACCGGCTTTCCGTTCGCACGGATGACAGACAACTTCAGCCACACGATCAGCGAGGACCTCATGGCGACCACGAAATCCCCCTCCATGCTCAAGCGAGCAGCCGCCTCGGCGTATCTCGGCAGCGTCATCGAGTACTACGACTTCTTCATCTACTCGGTCTGCGCCGCCCTTGTATTCAAGGACATCTTCTTCTCCAATCTCCCTCCCCTGGTCGGAACTCTGGCGAGCCTCGCGACGTTCGCCACGGGCTATCTTGCCCGGCCCATCGGCGGCATCGTGTTCGGGCACTTCGGCGACAAGCTCGGCCGTAAGAAGATGCTCGTCCTCACGATGACCGTCATGGGCATCTCCTCGACGGCGATCGGCTTCTTGCCCACCTATGAGCAGGCCGGGGTCATCGCCCCGATCCTCCTCATCCTCATCCGCGTCGCCCAGGGCGTCGCCATCGGCGGCGAGTGGGGCGGTGCGGTGCTCATGTCCGCCGAGCACTCGACGAAGAACCGCGGTTTCTGGGCCTCCTTCACGAACGCCGGAGGCCCCAGCGGAACATTGGCCTCTTCCCTCGTCGTCACCGTGACCATGGCGGTCATGGGCGTCGACGACTTCATTGCGTGGGGCTGGCGCCTGCCCTTCCTGGCGTCGATCCTCCTCCTGGTCGTCGGCATGATCGTCCGCGCCAAGGTCGATGAGTCCCCAGAGTTCCTCCTGGCTCAGGAACGGAAGCGGACCTCGGCAGAAGCACCCACGACGATCCCGATCTTCGCGACGCTGCGCCGCCAGCCGCTCACCCTCGTCCTCTCCATCGGCGTCGGTCTCTCCGCCTTCATCTTCCAGGGCCTGCTCACCACCTACTCGGTCGCCTACGGTGTGCAGGTGGGCGTCGAACGGCAGACGATCCTCAACGCTCTGTCGATCACCTCCTTCACCGCGATCATCGGCGTTCTCGTCTGGTCACGAGTCTCCGATGCGATCGGTCGGCGCCCTCTCGTCATCGCCGGCGCGGTGCTCATCGCGGTCTGGGGCTTCGTCCTCTTCCCCATCATCGACACGAGGTCCGGGGTGCTCATCGCGATCGGCATGGTCGTCGGCGGAGGCATCATCCATCCGATGATCTACGGCCCGCTGGCCGGCCTGTACACGGAGTTGTTCGACACCGAGCACCGCTACACCGGCGCCTCCCTCGGGTATCAGCTCGCCGGCATGGGGGCAGGCATCTCACCGGTTCTCTTCGCCGGCATCATGAGCAGCAATGGCGGAGACACCACCATCCCTCTCTCCCTCTTGATCGCAGGCTTCGCCGTGATCTCGGTCCTGTGCATCCTCAAGCTCGGCGAGACCAGCACCCGCAGCCTCTCCGACGTCACAGGTGGTTCCACAGGCAAGAGCACGCACAGCCCTGCGACGACGGATGTCGCCAAAACCGCCTCGACCGATGGAGCCCTCCCGTGACCTTCACCCATCCCAGCCTGGCCCGGCTCTCCGAACGACAGGCCACAGACTACGACGAGAAGACCGCGATCACCTTCACCGGGGTCGACTACTCCTACACGCAGATACACGAACGCACCCTCGCCTGTGCCGCCGACCTCCTGGCCCGGGGCCTGCGCCGAGGCGACCGCGTCGCCTACCTCGGACCCAACCATCCCGCGGCCGTCGTGGTCATGCTCGCCTGCCTGCGCCTCGGGATGATCTTCATCCCCCTCAACTGGCGCCTGGCGGCGGCAGAACTCGACTACCAGGTCACCAACGCCGAGGTCTCCCGCCTCTTCGTCGCCCCCGAGCTGGCCGAGACCGCCGCCGGTCTCACCGCGGCCGTGGCTCAGGAGACGGTGCACTGGGACCCGGCGGCCACCTCGGCGCGGGTGCCGGCCGTGCCCGCCGCGGACGTCGAGGGCAGCGAAGCCGCGTTCCTCCTCTTCACCTCCGGTACCACCGGTCGGCCCAAGGGGGCCGTGCTCTCCCACGCGAACCTGCTGTGGAACTCCTTCAACCTCCTTCTCAACACCGACCTCACCGCCGACGACGTCACCCTGGTCGCCGCGCCGCTGTTCCACGTCGTCGGGCTCAATCAGCAGGTGCTGACCAGTTACCTGCGCGGGGCCCGAGTTCTCCTCGAATCCAAGTGGAACGCCGATCGCGCCTTCGACGCCATCGAGACGGAGGGACTGACCTGGATGGCGGGGGTCACGACGATGTACGCCGACCTCCTCCACTCGCCGCGGTGGGAGACCACGGACCTGTCGTCACTGCGGTTCGTCAACTCCGGCGGGGCCCCGATCCCCGTCTCCCTGATCGAGGCCTATCAGGCCAGGAACATCATGTTCTGCCAGGGCTACGGACTGACCGAGACCGCCCCCGGAGCGACGTTCCTCCCCGCAGCGTACGCCCTCGACAAGCCCGGGTCGGCAGGCCGGGCGGTGCCCTTCGCCGAGGTCAAGGTCCGGGATCCCGCCGGCAACTCCTGCCCCGCCGGGATCCGCGGGGAGATCGTCGTCTGCGGACCCAACGTCACCTCCGGCTACTGGAACAACCCCGAGGCCACGGCCCAGGCCTTCTCCCCCGGCGGATGGTTCCACACCGGGGACGTCGGCTACCTCGACGAGGACGGGTTCCTCTTCATCGTCGACCGGCTCAAGGACATGTTCATCTCCGGCGGCGAGAACGTCTACCCCGCCGAGGTGGAATCCGTCCTCTTCGAGCACCCTGCCGTGACCGAGGCCGCCGTCGTCGCCGCCGGCGACGAGCGGTGGGGCGAGGTCGGACACGCGTTCGTCGTCGCCGCACCCGACACCGATCCCGAGGACCTGCGCGCCTTCCTGCTGACCCGACTCGCGAAGTACAAGGTGCCCAAGCACTTCGACATCGTCGACTCCCTCCCTCGCACCGGTTCCGGCAAGGTGCACAAGGTGACCCTGCGCCGCACCGGCGCCCTCGGCGCCCATTCGACCCCCGCCGCGACCAGCACCACCGAGACGACCCAGACAGACACGACCAAGGACGAGCGATGACCGATCTCCCCGACACCCTGCACTTCGACACCGACGGCGACATCGGGATCCTCACCCTCGACCGGCCCCACAAGCGCAACGCCCTCGACGATGCCACCGTCATCGGGCTCGGCGACTTCTTCCGCCGCCCTCCCGCGGTCGCGGCCATCGTCCTCAACTCGGTCGGCGATCACTTCTGCGCCGGCCTCGACCTGTCCGAGCTCAGCGACCGCGATGCCGTTGCCGGTCTCCACCACTCCCGGATGTGGCACGCGGCGATGAACGCCATCACCGACTCCGCGATCCCCGTCATCGCCGTCCTCCAGGGAGCGGTTATCGGCGGAGGACTCGAACTCGCCAGCGCCGCCCACCTGCGCGTCGCCGAGGACACCGCCTACTTCGCCCTCCCCGAGGGTCGGCGTGGTCTCTTCGTCGGCGGCGGCGCCTCGGTGCGGGTGCCCCGGCTGATCGGTCTCTCCCGGGTCCAGGACATGATGCTGACCGGGCGCTCCTTCTCCGCCGCCGAGGCCGAATCCCTCGGTCTCGTCAACTACCTCGTCGCCGCGGGCGAGGGCACCGGCAGGGCGAAGGAGCTCGCGAGAACGATCGCCGGCAACTCCCCGGTGACGAACTACGCCGTGACCCAGGCGCTGCCGCGCATCGTCGAATCCGGCCGGGACGAGGGGTACATGATGGAGGCGCTGATGGCCACGGTCGCCCAGTCGAGCACCGAGGCCAAGGACCTGATGCGCGCCTTCCTCGACGGCACCGGGGCCAAGGTCACCCGCTGACCAGCCCCGCTCCCACCACTGATCCCACCATCGCTCAAGGAGCACTCATGTCGACCATCCTCCGCGAGGTCCCCGCCGACGCCCTCGACACCAGTCGCATCGGACACTACCTGCGCTGGCTCAACACCGAACACGGTCACGACTTCTCCGGCTGGGACGATCTCCACGCCTGGTCGGTCACCGAGATCGAGGACTTCTGGGAATCGATCTGGACCTACTTCGGGGTCAGGTCCCACACTCCCCACACCGCGGTGCTCGAGGAGCGGATCATGCCGCACGCGAAGTGGTTCCCCGGGGCGAGCCTCAACTACGCCGAGCACTCCTTCGGCTCCCCCGAGCAGGCCGGCGACGTGGCCGTCACCGCGGTGTCCCAGACCCGCGACGACATCACTCTGACCTTCGCCGAGCTGCGGGCCGAAGTCGCTCGCGTCCGGTCGGCCCTCGCCGCCGCCGGGGTCGGCTCGGGCGACCGCGTCGTCGGATACCTGCCCAACCAGCCCGAGGCCCTTGTGGCCTTCCTCGCCACGGCGAGCCTCGGCGCGATCTGGGCCGCCTGCGCCCCGGAGTTCGGCACCCAGAGCGTCATCGATCGCTTCGCCCAGGTCGACCCGACGGTGCTGCTGGCTGTGCCCGGCTACCGGTATGGGGACAAGGCGATCGACCGCTCCGCGGAACTCGCCGAGGTGGTCGCCGCACTGCCGAGCCTGAGCGGCGTCATCGCCGTCGACTACGGAGAGTTCGAACTCCCGGACAGCCTGCGGGAGGCGCTGACCGCCGGACACGGGCTCGATCATCCGCTCGAGGTGCTCGACTACCGCGACATGGGCGAGGAGTCCGCCGAGCTCGACTTCGTCGCCGTGCCCTTCGACCATCCCCTGTTCATCCTCTTCTCCTCCGGCACCACCGGCCGGCCCAAGGCCATCGTCCACAGTCACGGCGGAATCCTGCTCGAGACCCTCAAGGGCCACGGGCTCCAGTTCGATCTCGGCCCCGGCAGCCAGTTCTGCTGGTTCTCCACCACGGCCTGGATGGTGTGGAACGCCCTCGTCGGAGCCCTCGTGCTCGGGTCCGGGATCGTCATGATCGACGGCAATCCCAATCATCCCGACGCCAAGGAGCTGTGGCGCATCGCCGCGCGGACCCGCGCCACCTTCCTCGGCATCTCCCCCGGTGCGATCATGGCCGCCCGCAAGACCGGGTTCTCCCCCACCGCGGAGTTCGACCTGTCGAGAGTGGAGCAGGTCGGCGTCGCCGGCTCCCCACTGCCGGCGGAGGGCTTCGAATGGGTGCTCGAGCAATTCGGGCCAGAGGTCCTGCTCAACGTCGGCTGCGGCGGCACCGACGTGTGCACCGGCATCCTCCACGCCGCCCCGATCACCCCCGTCTACGCCGGAGAGATGTCGAGCCCTACGCTGGGGTTCGCGGCGACCGCCTTCGACGAGGACGGCCGCGAGGTCCGCGACGCCCTCGGTGAGCTCGTCATCACCGAGCCCGTCCCCTCGATGCCCGTGACGTTCTGGGGCGAGGGCGGGGACGACCGCTACGAGCAGACCTACTTCGACAAGTACCCGGGGGTGTGGAGGCACGGCGACTGGGCGAGGTTCAGCTCCGATGGCGGGATCATCGTCACCGGCCGCTCCGACGCCACCCTCAACCGGGGCGGGGTCCGCCTGGGCACCGCCGACTTCTACACCGTGCTCGACACCCTCCCCGAGGTGGCCGACAGCCTGGTCATCCACCTCGAGGATCCCGAGGGCGGGATGGGCGATCTCGTGCTCTTCGTCCGGTGCGAGGACGGGATCGACCTCACCCCCGAACTCGCCACGACGATCCGCAGGCAGCTCAAGACCCGCCTGTCCCCACGGCACACGCCCGACGAGATCGTGCCGGTGACGAGGATCCCGATCGGACGCACGGGCAAGAAGCTCGAGGTCCCGGTCAAACGCATCGTGCAGGGCGCCGACCCGGAGTCCGTCGCCAGCCCCGGCGCCCTCCTCGACCCGAAGTCCCTCGACGAGTACGTCGACTACACGGCCCGGCGCCGCGCCG
>NZ_QNSB01000002.1 GCF_003315415.1 Brevibacterium sanguinis | reverse complement strand
GTCGCCCCCAGACGCACCCCCGAGCCCGCCTCCCGGCAGTCCCACGCCCGACCGGTCCCGAGCGCACCCCGGCTCCATCCGGGTCACGGCCGGCCCCCTGGCCGGCACCTCGCTCATCCTGTCCGGGGCACCGGTGACCTTCGGCCGTGCCCCCGACAACACGATCGTCATCAGCGACGACTTCGCCTCCAGCCATCATGCGCGCATCGTCGCCCAGAACGGCGCCTGGGTCCTCGAGGACCTGGGGTCGACGAACGGCACCTTCGTCGACGGCTCCCGCATCTCTTCCCCGGTCTCTCTGAGCATCGGCACGCAGATCACCATCGGCCATACGACGCTGGAGACCCAATCGTGACCACCGCTGGCACCATTTCGCTCCGCTCAGCAGCCCGGTCGCACACCGGGCTGGTGCGTAAGAACAACCAGGATTCCGGCTACGCGGGTCCCAACTTCTTGCTCATCGCAGACGGAATGGGCGGTCACGCCGGCGGCGACGTCGCCTCGGCGATCACCGTGGCCCGGCTGGCCGAACTCGATCGCGAGCCCAGCGGCGACGACGCCCTGGAGCTCCTGCGCACCTCGATCCTCGACGCCAACGACCGCATCTGCCGCGGCGTCGTCGAACAGCCGGAGCTCGCCGGCATGGGCACCACGGTCACGGCCCTGCTCCGCGCCCCCGGCAACCGCTTCGCCCTCGCCCACATCGGCGACTCCCGCGGCTACGTGCTCCGCGACGGCGAGCTGCAGATCGTCACCCACGACCACACCTTCGTCCAGATGCTCGTCGACGAGGGCCGCATCACCGCCGACGAGGCCGAGACCCACCCCCAGCGCTCCGTCGTCATGAAGGTCCTCGGCGATGTCGGGGCTTCCCCCGACCTCGACCTGTCCCTGCGTGAGGCGCAGGTCGGCGACCGCTGGATGCTCTGCTCCGACGGGCTCACCGGCTTCGCCGAGATGGCCGACATCGAACGCGTCCTCACCGAGGTCTCCGACCCCGACGAATGCTGCCGGCAGCTCATCGACCTCGCCCTGGCCGGCGGCGGCGCCGACAACGTCACGGTCGTCATCGGCGACGTCCTCGAGGGCAGCGTCGAGACGCCCACCGGCGTCGCCGTCGGATCCGTCGAGATCAACCCCCAGTACGCCCGGATCGGCACCGACCCCGGCGGCGACGCCTCCACCGAGGCCCTCAACCAGTTCGGCGACGGCGACGTCCCCACCGACACCGTACCCCTGCAGATGGTCGCGGACTCCGACGAGCCCGAACCCACCGCCGAGGCGGTCCTGCCCTCCCGCCGCGACGCGAAGACCCGGGAGATCGAGACGAAGACCCGGGAGATCGAGACCGGGGAGTCCCGGGCCGCGTCCGCCGATTCCGAGACCGCCGAGGGAGATGACCTCGCCGCCGACGACGACGAGGTGGACAAACGGTCGTTCCTCGGCTGGATCATCACCGCGATCGTCATCATCGCCCTCGCCGTCGCCGGCTTCTTCGCCTACAACTACATCAGCAACCACTACTTCCTCACGAGCGTCGACGGCAAGGTCACCCTCTACCGCGGCCTCGACACGACCCTGGGCCCGATCGAGCTCAACCGCCTCGAGGACACCACAGACATCGAGGTCGGCACCCTCAACAGCTTCTCGCAGGACCGCCTGCGCGGCTCCATCCAGGCCGACTCCCGCGATGAGGCCGACCGGATCATCGACAACCTGCGCAACGAGTCCCGGCAGGCCGGCGGAGTGACCGGCAACGCCTCGGACGGCACGAACCCGAGCGACCCGGCGCCGTCCCCGCCGACCGCTCCCACCGGCGTCCCCAGTGATTCGATCACCCGGGAGTCCCAGTGATGTCCGCCTCCCCCGACCAGGTCGCACGGCCGCGGCCCTATCGGCTCGCCGAGCTCGGCCTCCTCATCCTCGCGATCGCGGTGGCCGCGAGTGCCTACGCCCTCGTCGGCCTCGGCACCGAGGGCACCATCCCGGCCAATGTCTACGGCTACGCCGGGTGGCTGGCCGCACTCGGCCTCATCCTCCATGTCGTCGTGTGGTGGAAGGCGAAGTACGCCGATCCCGTCCTCGTGCCCATCGCCGTGCTCCTCAACGGCCTGGGCCTGGCGATGATCTACCGGATCGACTACGCGAAGGACCGCACCGGCGTCGACGCCACCGCATTCACGCAGCTCATCTGGATGACCCTGGGCGTGGGCCTGGCCGTTGCCGTCATCATCTGGGTCAAGGACCACCGCTGGCTGCGCCGCTACACCTTCCTCTCCGGCCTCGCCGCCCTCGTCTTCCTCCTGCTCCCCCTCATCCCCGGACTGGGCAGGACCATCAACGGCGCGCGGATCTGGATCGGGGTCGGAGGGTTCTCCTTCCAGCCCGGCGAGCTCGCGAAGATCCTCCTCGCCGTGTTCTTCGCCGGCTACCTCGTCAGCTACCGCGATCAGCTCGTCCTCGCCGGCCCGAAGATCCTCGGCATCCGCTTCCCGCGATTGCGCGACTTCGGTCCCATCGTCATCGCCTGGGTGGCCAGCGTCTGCATCCTCGTCCTCGAGCGCGACCTCGGCACCTCTCTGCTCTTCTTCGGACTGTTCGTCGCGATGCTCTACGTCGCGACGAGCCGCAAGTCGTGGATCATCCTCGGCCTGGGGTTCTTCGCCGTCGGCGCCGTCGCCGCGACCTTCCTCTTCTCGCACGTCGAGCAGCGCGTCTCGGGCTGGCTCAATGCGCTCAGCCCCGAGGAGTACAACAAGACCCCCGGCGGGTCCTACCAGCTCGTCCAGGGCCTGTTCGGCATGGCCAACGGCGGCCTCTCCGGCACCGGCCTGGGCGAAGGACGGCCGAACATGGTCCCCTACGCCGAATCCGACTTCATCTACGCGAGCCTCGGCGAGGAGCTGGGGATGGCGGGACTGTTCGTCATCCTCCTCGCCTACCTCTTCATCTTCCAGCGCGGCATCAAGACCGCCCAGCAGCTGCGCGACGGATTCGGGACCCTGCTCGCGACGGGGCTGAGCTTCACGATCGCCCTGCAGGTCTTCGTCGTCGTCGGCGGCGTCACCCGCCTCATCCCGCTGACCGGTCTGACGACGCCGTTCCTCGCGCAGGGCGGTTCGTCGCTGGTCGCGAACTGGGTGATCATCGCCCTCCTCCTGCGCATCTCCGACAATGCGAGACGTCCGCTCGAGGACTTCCACACCGGCGTCCTCTCGGTCACGGAGGATCCGGACCGGACCGACGCCTCGGCACGGGAGAAGACGACGAACGCGGACGACGCCCCCACCACGAACGTGGGACCGACCGGAGGTGAACGATGAAGAAGTCCCTGACGCACATCGCGGTCGTCGGATTCGCCATGTTCGCGCTCCTCTTCGGGTCGACGAGCTGGGTGCAGTTCGTCACCGCGGACTCCCTCAACTCGAACCCGCTCAACAACCGTCAGATCCTCGATCAGCTCTCCCGCGACCGCGGGCCGATCCTCGTCGACGGCACCCCCATCGCCTACTCCGAACCCGTCGACGACCGCTACGAGTACCAGCGCAAGTACGGCTCCGGGGACCTCAACCCGCGGGCCTATGCCTCGCTGACCGGGTACTACTCGATCGTCTCCGGCGCCTCGGGGATGGAGCGCGCGGCCAACGAGTACCTCTCCGGGGACTCCGACGCCCTCTTCTACGACAAGGTCGGCAGCATCTTCACGGGTGAGCAGCCGCGAGGCGCCGCCGTCGAGCTGAGCATCGACCCGCAGGTGCAGAAGGCCGCGTGGGACGGACTCGGCGATCAGAACGGCGCCGCCGTCGCTCTCGATCCGAAGACCGGCAAGATCCTCGCCATGGCCTCGACGCCGGGCTGGGACCCCAACGCCCTGGCCAGCCACGACTCCGAGGAGGCCCGGGCGGCGTTCGACCGCCTCAACACCGCCGAGGACAAGCCGGCCTACAACCGCGCCATCGGCGGCAACCTCTACCCGCCCGGGTCGACGTTCAAGGTGCTCGTCGCCGCGGCCGCCCTCGAATCCGGGGACTACACGCCGACGTCGACGCTCAACGGCCCCGGCACGCTCGACCTGCCGCAGACCACCGCGACGATCAGCAACTCCCACCCGGGGGCCTGCCGCAACGGGGGCCGCCCGTCGCTCGCGGACTCGCTGGCCGAATCGTGCAACACCTCGTTCGCCTCCCTCGGCATGGACCTCGGCGAGGACGCGATCCGCGACCAGGCCGAGAAGTTCGGCTTCGGTCAGGAGATCGAGATCCCGCTCTCCGTCGAGCCGTCCACCTTCCCCAGCGACCTCAACCCGCCCCAGCTGGCGCAGTCCTCCCTCGGCCAGTTCGAGGTCAGGGCCACTCCGCTGCAGATGGCGATGATGACCGCCGGCATCGCCAACGGGGGCACGATGATGAAGCCGCAGCTCGTCAACCGGGTGCTCAACTCCGACACCCTCGAGACGATCACCGAGAACCGGCCGCAGGAGATGTCGCGCCCGGTCTCCGGTGACACCGCCGAGGAACTGACCTCGATGATGGAGGGCGTCGTCGACAACGGCACCGGCTCGGTGGCGAGCATTCCCGGCGTCAAGGTCGCCGCGAAGACCGGCACCGCCCAGCACGCGCAGGGCGCGGCCCCGCACGCCTGGTTCATCTCGTTCGCCCCGGCCGACGATCCGCAGATCGCGGTGGCCGTGGTCGTGGAGAACGGCGGGAACGCCGGCAGCGAAGCTTATGGGGCGACGGTCGCCGGACCGATCGCCAAGGACATGATGGAAGCGGTGGTCGAAGAATGAGACCGGTCGAAGGCACCCAGCTGGGCAATCGCTACACCCTGACCTCCCGCATCGCCGTGGGAGGCATGGGTGAGGTGTGGAAGGGCACCGACTCGGTGCTCGGCCGGGAGGTCGCCGCGAAGATCCTCAAGGACGAGTACCTCTCCGATCCCTCGTTCCTCGCCCGGTTCCAGGCCGAGGCCCAGAACATGGGTCGCGTCTCCGATCCCGGCATCGCCGGCGTCTACGACTACGGCGACGAGGGCGGCTCGCCCTACCTCGTCATGGAGTACGTCCCGGGGGAGCCGCTGTCGACGATCATCGAACGCAGCGCGCCCCTGTCGGAGAAGGACACCCTGAGCATCGTCTCGCAGGCAGCTCAGGCCCTCGGTGCCGCCCACCGGGTCGGCGTCATCCATCGCGACATCAAACCGGGCAACATCCTCATGACCCCGGACTTCCGGGTGAAGATCACCGACTTCGGCATCGCCCGCGTCGCCGATCAGGCGCCGCTGACGAAGACCGGCCAGGTCATGGGCACCGCCCAGTACCTCGCCCCCGAGCAGGCCACGGGCAAGGGCTCGGGGCCGGGCTCCGACCTCTACGCGCTCGGCATCATCGCCTACGAGGCGCTGGCGGGCCAGCGCCCCTTCACGGGCGATTCGCAGGTCGCGATCGCGATCGCACAGGTCAACCAGCAGCACCCGCCGCTGCCGGACACGGTCTCCGAACCGCTGCGCCGCCTCGTCGACTGCCTCCTGGAGAAGAAGCCCGACCGCCGGCCCTCCGACGCCACCGCCGTGGCCCGGGCCGCGGACGCCCTGGCCGCCGGGGACGTCGCCGGCGCCGAGGCGATCCTCCCGCAGATGCGTCTGGGCAATGCCGCCTCCGAGGCGCTCACCCAGGCGTTCGGCGCACCGGCAACCGCGGCATCGACGCAGGTCATGCCGGTCACCGCGGCCAACGACGTGACCCGTGCCCACACTGCCGACGAGGCGGGGGCGCAGCGGGGACCGCTCTCTGCTGACGAGGCCGACGGCGACGTCGACGCCAGGCGCGACGACGAGGTCGACGAGAAGCAGTCGAAGAAGGGCCGCGCGCTCATCTGGATCCTCGCCCTGCTCGCCCTCATCGGCCTCGGCGCCCTGCTCTGGTACTTCCTCGGCGGCGGGGGCGACGAACCCGCGCCCGCACCGAGCACCTCGCAGTCGACCTCGGCGACCGCGGAGACGATCGAGATCGACCCGAACGACTACATCGGACTCTCGGAGTCCTCGGCGGTCGACAACCTCGAGCAGCAGGGCCTGCAGGCCGACACCCGCAGCGTCGAATCCCAGGAGGCCGCGGGCACCGTCGTCGACGTCCGAGAGGGCGACAACGGCTACACCTTCGCCGAAGGCGATACCGTCGTCCTCGAGATCTCGTCCGGACCCGCCCCCGAGCCGGAACCGGAGCCGACGCAGGAGCCCGGCACCTCGAGTTCGAGCTCGGGATCGGGGTCGGACTCCGGATCGAACTCGGGCTCGAACTCCGGGTCCGGATCTGGGTCGAACTCCGGATCGGGGTCGAACTCGAACTCCGGGTCGAACTCTGGCTCGGACACCGGTTCCCAGGGCGCCGCCGAGGACGAGTCGGACACGGCCACGGACACCGGTTCGGAATCGGGTGCGGAGACGGACTCGACCACAGGTTCCGATTCCACCGCCTCGGCGGGCGGCGAGGCGGACCAGGGCGCCTCGGCGAATGCGAACTCGCAGGACGCCGCGGCCAACGGCGGCCAGGGCGCCGGAAGCACCGAGAACAACTAACGGTGCCACGGATGAGCGATCGGAACACCAGACAATTGCGCAGCAGCTTCCGCCCGGAGCGGGCGGACCACAGCGGAGGACGAGAATGACTGAACCCAAGGTGCTGTCGGGGCGGTACGAAGTTCGTGCGCTCCTCGGCCGTGGGGGCATGGCGGAAGTGCACGAGGGCGTCGACACCCGGCTGGGCCGGCGCATCGCGATCAAGCTGCTGCGATCCGACCTCGCCCGCGATCCGTCCTTCCACACCCGGCTCAAGCGGGAGGCCCAGTCCGCGGCCGGGCTCAACCACCCCGGCATCGTCGCCGTCTACGACTCGGGAGAGGAGGAGTTCGCCGAGACCGGCGGCTCCTCGGTGTCCGTGCCCTTCATCGTCATGGAGTACGTCGAGGGCCAGACCCTGCGCGAGGTCCTCAACGACCACGGCACCCTGACGATCGACGAGGCGCTCAACGTCATCGCCGGCGTGCTCGCCCCGCTCGAGTACAGCCACCGCAATGGGATCGTCCATCGCGACATCAAGCCCGCCAACGTCATGCTCACCCCCGAGGGCGACATCAAGGTGATGGACTTCGGGATCGCCCGGGCGCTCAAGGACAACAGCGGGCTGACCCAGACCCAGTCGGTCGTCGGCACCGCCCAGTACCTCTCGCCCGAGCAGGCCCGCGGCGAGGTCGTCGACGCCCGTTCCGACCTCTACTCGACGGCGTGCCTGCTCTACGAGCTCCTCGTCGGCCGACCGCCCTTCGTCGGCGACTCCCAGCTCGCGGTCGCCTACCAGCACGTCGGCGAGGTCCCGAAGCCGCCGAGCTTCTACAATCCCAACGTCCCGCCGGAGGTCGACAGGCTCCTGCTCCACGCCCTGCTCAAGGACCGCGACGAGCGCTATCAGGACGCCTTCACGTTCCGGGAGGACGTGCTGGCCGCCCGCGACGGCAGACCGCTGAGCTTCGACGACGACGCCGACCGTACCCAGGCGTTCCCGATGGCCCCGACGATGGTCGGCGGAGCGGCGCCGTACGCCTCCGACGCCGAGGCGGCCCCCGAGACGGGTGCGGTCGCGACGATCCTCGACACGGAGGAGAAGACTCCGCAGAAGCGATCGCGGGCCTGGGTGTGGATCGGCAGCATCTTCGTGCTGCTCGCACTGGCCGCCGTCGCCCTGTGGGTGTACGAGATCAACAAGCCGCCGGACATCGTCCAGGTTCCCATCACCGATGTCGCGGGGATGAGCGCCGACGACGCCGAGGCGGCCCTCATCGAATCGGGGCTCACCGTCGACCGTGAGGAGGAGTTCAGCGAGGAGGTCGACGAGGGCGACGCGATCCGCACCGACCCCGCCGCCGGGCAGACCGCGCCGGAGGGCACGCTCGTCACCCTCTTCGTCTCCACCGGTCCCTCGAGCGTGGAGGTCCCCGACGTCTCGGGCGAGAAGGAGGAGGACGCCCGGACGATCCTCACCGACGCGAAGCTGCGCGCCGGCACCCATATCTCGCAGAACTCACCGGATGTGGAGAAGGGCGTCGTCATCGAGACCCGTCCCGGCACCGGGACCAAGGTCGACGTCGACTCCAATGTCGACCTCGTCGTCTCCTCCGGCCTCGTCGAGGTCCCCGACGTCCTCGGCAAGACCGAGGACGAGGCCTGCCAGGTCCTGAAGGGCGACGACTACCAGCTCGGCTGCAAGGTCGAGGAGGTCGAGACCGCCGACCATGACGAGGGCACGGTGTTCGAGCAGTCGGCGACAGGCGGCAGCGAGGTCCAGCAGGGAGCGGAGATCACCGTCCGGGTGGCCAAGAAGCCGCCGGAGCCGTCTCCGACGATGCCGTCGCTGCCCGGCGGCATCCCCACCGCCCCGACCTCACCCGGACCCAGCGACGACGAGGATCCCGCCGGAGGCGGCTCAGGGGGTCTGCGGGACTGGCTCGAGGACAACTGAGCCGCACTCGTCGTGGCCGACGCTCGCTCCTGCGCCCGCCCTGCCGCCGAGCGGCCAAGCGATGCCCTGCCGGGCGAGAACCGGCAGGGCATCGTCCATCTCAGCCGAGCACGATGAAGAGGTCCGTGCGCAGGGTCGCCGGGTCGACGTCGGGCCCGGGCTCGGTGACGTAGACCTCGAAGAACGGCAGCCCCGGGTGGAGGCCGGCGGAGCGGATCTCATCCATGAACCCGCCCCATGCGGCGGAGAGACCGTCGAAGCCGCCGATGTGGGAGATCGCCGCGACCGAGCCCGCGGGGAGTTCGGATGGAACCGCGGTCAGGCCCCCGCCCAGGTCGAGGGAGCGCGGGAGACCGGCCGAGACCGGCACCCCGACCTGGATGTCGACCGAATCGCTCGGCTGCCGCGTGTAGAGCGCGAGCGCGGGGCCGATCATGTCGACGGAAGCCTCCTCGAGGGCCGGGAAGAGGCCGGCGAAGGTGCGGTCGAAGAGGCTGGGCAGCTCGTCGATCGGATGGTTCCTCGCCTCGACGACGGCGGTCGGCACCGAGGCGGCCTCGAAGACGGTGAGCTCGGTGAATGGCTGGGGCGGGAAGTAGCTCTGCTCTTCCATGACTGGTCCTCTCGGGTCGGCACCACCCGTGTGGTGCATCGTGGCCCCAGCCTAACGAGTCAGTCGGAGCGCGCGGAAGGCTTCGCCGGAGACGGAGTGGCCAGCCTGGCGGCGATCGGGAAGACGAGAACGGTGATGGCACCCGCGGTCACCATCACCGAGGCGGTCGTACTCGTGATGATCTCGCTGGACACCGCGACCTGGGTGACGGCGACGATGATCGGCAGTCCCGTCGCTCCGTAGAAGCCGAGCGCGATGCGCTCCCGGGTGCTCGTCAGCCCGGAATGCGTCGGGGTCCAGGCCTCCCGGAGGACGATCGGCAGTCCCCGCACCACGGCGATCATGCCGACGACTCCGAGCAGCATCGGCCACTTCGCGACCACCTCGGCGATGTCGATGCTCATGCCGCTCGTGACGAAGAAGACCGGGATCAGGAGGCTGAAGCCGACGATCTCGACCTTGTGCATCACCTCGTGCGCATGGTCCGCGTCGATCGCCTTGATCGCGGCGTTGGCGAGGATTCCGGCGGCGAACGCGCCGAGGGCGACGTCGAGCTCGAAGACCGCCGTGACGAGCATGAGGGTGACGAGCAGGACCACGGTCATGCGCATCGTCGTCTGCATCGTCGAGTTCGCCGCCCCGCCGAGAGCCCGGGTGAGCAGCGGAACCCGGCGGAAGACGCGTCCCGGGATGACGACGGAGGCCACCGCGATGATCGCGAAGGCGACAAGCAGACCGGCGGAGAGCCAGGTCCCGCGTGTCGAGAGCAGCAGTGACATCGCGACGATCGGGAGCAGTTCGCCGTAGGCGCCGTGCACCATCACGGCCTTGCCCAACGGCGTCGTCGTCGCACCCGAGTCCTTGAGGATGGGCAGCAGCGTGCCGAGCGCCGTCGATGTCGAGGCGATGCCGAACACCACCGCGACCTGCCAGTCGCCGGCGACGATGAACAGGGCCGCGATGACGCCGAGCACCGCGCAGATCACCCAGGTCAGCGCCGCCTGCCTGCCCTGCTTCGCGCGCATGTCCGAGGTGCTGACCTCGAAACCGGCCAGCAGGAAGAGGAACCCCATGCCGAGCTCGCGCAGGAACCCGACGGCCTCGGTCTGCTCGGCGAGGGCGAAGCCGTGGGGCCCGATGACCACCCCGAACACGAGCAGCCACACGACATCGGGGACGTACCGCCGGGTGACGAGGGCGAGGACCGGCGCGATGGCCGCGACGAGCACGATCCACCACACGGAGGTGAGGTTCTCCACGAGTGCGTGATCCATGGGACGAGCCTAACGGTCGCCGACGGCCGGGCAGCGACCGGTGCGCCGGCCCTTCACCGGCCGCCGCTCACCGCAGGGCGGACACGGGGTC
The DNA here is from genome assembly GCF_003315415.1 of Brevibacterium sanguinis. GTDB lineage: Bacteria > Actinomycetota > Actinomycetes > Actinomycetales > Brevibacteriaceae > Brevibacterium > Brevibacterium celere_A. Next base: position 415,124 of record NZ_QNSB01000002.1, on the reverse strand, counting down.
TTCGCGCTCAGTCGCCGTGCCCGGACGACGCCGTGGTCGTCGAGATCGCCGTGGCCAGCGGGGACATCGACGCCGCCTGCTCCGCGGCACCGGAGATCCCGCAGACCTCGAGCCAGTTGCCGAGCATCATGTACCCGCATTCGGTGAGCACGGACTCCGGATGGAACTGGACCCCGTAGAGGGGCGCGGATCGGTGCTCGATCGCCATGACCACGCCATCCTCGGTGCGGGCGGTGACGGTGAACTTCTCCAGGTCGAGGGTCTCGTCGACGATCGCCAGGGAATGGTAGCGGGTCACGGTCAGCGGGCTGGGACAGCCGGCGAAGATGCCCTCCCCGTCGTGCGTGATCACCGAGGTCTTGCCGTGCATGAGGACCGGCGAATGGGTGACGGTGGCGCCGAAGACCTCGCCGAGGGCCTGGTGGCCCAGGCAGACGCCGAACACCGGCATGCCCGAGCCCTCGGCCCATTCGATGAGGACCGGGCACAGACCCGATTCGGACGGGGTGCCGGGGCCCGGCGACAGCAGCACGCCGTCGTACTCGCGCGCCCTTTCGAGCGCCGCCTCGGCGGACAGGTCGTCATTGCGGATGACGTCGACCTGCGCGCCGAGCTCACGGACGTAGGCGACGAGGGTGTAGACGAAGCTGTCGTAGTTGTCGATGACGAGGATCTTGGTCATTGGCCACCATCGGTCACGGTTGCGTTGTTGAAGGGCATGTAGGGCGCGACGACCGGGAAGATGTACTGCATGAGCACGAAGACCACGGCGGCGATGAGGATCAGGCTGATGAGGATCTTGACGAACCAGTTGCCGGGGAGGATGCGCCAGATGAATTCGTACATGCTCATGCACCGCCGTTCTTGCTGACGTTCTGATAGGCCTGCGAATCCCTGATGCTCTCGGGCGCCTCGCCGCCGGCCGGGGTCCAGTCGGTGAGCTCGGCGTAGGCGACATAGCGCTCCCGGGCCGAGAACATCGGGTTGCAGGCGGTCATCGTGAGGATCCGGTCCTTGCCCTTGGCCTCGGGCATGTCCGGGACGGGGGCGAGCACCTCGACGGCGTCGGGGAGGATGATGTCGAAGTTGCGGAACGTGTAGGTGTAGAACCCGTCCTTCGTCTGGACGATGATCTCGTCGCCCGGGCGCAGGTTCGCGATCTTGTTGAGCGGCTTGCCGTAGGTGACGCGGTGGCCGGCGATCGAGAAGTTGCCGATCTCCCCGGGCATCGCCGAGTTGGGATAGCGGCCGACGCCCATCCGGTTGAGCACCGGCTCCATGTCGACGCCCTCGGCCACGGTCCGGTAGTAGTCGTCGCCGAAGCGCGGGATGTAGAAGATCCCGAAGGCCTCGTTCTTCGCCACGGGTTCGGCGACCACCGGTTCGTCCGGGTCCTCCGGCAGCTTGTTGGGGTCCTGGTTCGACCAGTCCTCGGTGAGTTCGTCGGCGAGGACCTCGTTGCCGCGGTTGGCCTCGATGTCCGTCCACCACAGCTGCCAGACGACGAAGAGGATGAGGATGAGGCCGGCCGTGATGCACAGTTCGCCGAAGGTGCGTATGGTGCCGCGGATCGGTCCCAGCGGCTCCCGCTCCGGAGGCCGACGGCGGTCGCGGCGCGAACCGCCTCCCGCGCCATCGCCTGCCCCTCCCGCTGCGGTCTCGGGTCCGGCTGCCGAGCCGTGCACGGCCGTGTCGAAGGAGGTCGCGCCCGCACCCGGGACGGGAGCCGTCGCGGAGTGCTGGGCCGCGGCCTGTGGGACGGCGGCCTGCGGAGCGGTCGGTGCCGAATGGCCGGAACCCTGGCGCAGCGGCGGTGCGTCGGGGGACGAGGGCGCGGCCGGGGAACCTCCGGCGGCCTGGGCCGCCTCGCGGCGGCGCAGCTCCCGGCGGCTGGGCAGGGGCTGGTCGTAGGGCGAGGGCTGGACAGGAGTCGGCTCCCGCCGCTGCGCAGGACGAATGGTGGGTCGCGACGACGCCTCTGCGCCGAACTCGTCACCCGGGTAGGGACTATTCACCACTGCTCCACCGTGTCTGCTGCTTCGAATCGGGGCGCCCGCGCGTGGGCGGGGACACACCACTGCACTTTATCCTAAGTGGCTTCGCACCGCTGATCCGCCCTCTCGGGTTTTTCGACGACCGAGGCTCGGCGAGTAGACTGGTGGCGATTGTCCCACCCGAACAACCGGTCACCTCTTCAGCGGTCGGCCATAGAAGGAGTACCCGTGGCCAAGTCCAAAGGTCGGACCCAGCGCCCTGCGCGCACTTCTCGCAGCACCGCGCAGCCGAGCACCTCGGTCGAGAACGACGCCACCCTCGGCACCGACGCCGAGGCGGTCGACTCGGAGACGTCGACCGCCGACGTGGACGAGTCGACGACGGCCGACGTCGAGGAGACCACGACCGAGACGTCCTCCGCCGACGAAGCGGCCGGGGCGAGTGCAGTCGATGCCGAGGACGCGGTCGACGAGTCCGCCACGGAGGCGACCGGGACGAAGAAGGACGCCGCCGCGGAGTCGTCGACCGCCGACGAGTCCGCCACGGAGGCGAAGGAGACCACTGGGAAGGCGACCGCGAAGAAGACCACGGATTCGAAGAAGACCGTGGACGCGAAGAGGGATGCGAAGAAGGCCACCGCCACGAAGCGCACCTCGCGTTCGGGGAACCCGGCCAAGCGCTCCCAGGGGCGCAAGACCGCGTCCTACACCTCGCAGACCGGCCAGCAGACCATCAAGCCCAACCCCAGCTGGTTCCTGCCCGTCCTCATCGGCCTCCTCCTCATCGGCCTGATCTGGCTCGTCGCCTTCTACATCACCCAGGGCGCGTTCCCCGTCGAGGCCTGGGGCAACTGGAACATCCTCATCGGCTTCACGTTCTTCGTCGCCGGGCTGATCATGTCCACACGGTGGAGGTAGCTGTCCCCAGACTGCACAGTTCCCCTGTGGACAACCGCTAGCACGCCTGCGACCTGGGGAAACACACCGGTGTCAGTTATCCACCTTGTGGATGGAGCCTGTGGAGAACGGTGTCAGGCGCTGAGGACGCGCAGCACATCGCCCGTCCCCATCGCCGCCAGCCCGCCGATCGCGGCGAGGGCGAAGGTGATGCCCGAGGCCTTCCGGGGCACGAGGAGCGCCGCGCAGCCGAGCACGAATCCGGTGAGCAGGCCGCCGAGGTGGGCCTGCCAGGAGACGCCCGCGACGAGGAACCCGTAGCCGAAGTTGAGGGCGACGAACAGCACGGCCCCGCCGATGTTGCGGTCGAGAGCCCGCGTCGGCACGAGCAGCACCCCGACGATCGCGAAGACCGCTCCCGAGGCGCCGATGTTCAGCGTCACCCAGTCCCTGCTCAGGGGATCGGCGAGGAGCAGCACCATCGTCGATCCGCCGATGGCGCCGAGGACGTAGACGACGAGGAACCGGGCATGCCCGAGCGCGCGCTCGACGAAGCTGCCGAAGAAGAACAGTCCGATCATGTTCGCCAGCAGGTGGACCGGGGACGGCTGATCGTGGACGAGGGCGACCGTGAGCATCCGCCACGGCTGCTCGAGCGCGAGCGCCGGGACGAATCCGAGCCGATGGATGAGCCCGAGTCCCGGCACCAGCTGGACGAGGAACATGAGCACGGTCAGCCCGAGGATCGACCAGGTGACGAGGGGTCGGAACGCAGAAGGGGCCCGGCCAGTCTCCTGTGCCGAGCCCTCTTCCGGTGTGTCCATCACACCATCGTACTCATCGATGCCTGACGATCAGGAGATCTCCACCGACTCCATGACGACGGCTTCGCGCGGCTTGTCCATCGCTCCGGTGGGAACGGCCTCGATCTCGTCGACGACCTTCTTCGAGGCCTCGTCGGCGACCTCGCCGAAGATCGTGTGCTTGCCGTTGAGCCACGGGGTCTCGGCGGTGGTGATGAAGAACTGCGAGCCGTTGGTCCCGCGGCCCATCTGCTTGCCGGCGTTGGCCATGGCGAGGAGGTACTTGCGATCGAACTGGAGCTCGGGATGGATCTCGTCGTCGAAGGTGTAGCCGGGTCCGCCGGTGCCGGTGCCCAGCGGGCAGCCGCCCTGGATCATGAAGTCCGGGATGATGCGGTGGAACCCGAGTCCGTCGAAGTAGGGACGCTGGCTCTTCTCACCGGTGGCCGGGTCGGTGAACTCGCGCTCACCCTTGGCCAGTTCGACGAAGTTCGCGACGGTCTTCGGAGCGTGGTGTCCGAAGAGGTTGATCGTGATGTCGCCGTGGTTGGTGTGCAGGACCGCTGTGTGCGTTGAAGGTGTAGTCATACGACCATTCTTCCACGGGCACCCGGCCGATGAGGATCCGTCCACCCGGTCCGGGCGACTCTGCCAGGGATTGCGCAGGCAATTTCCCGACGAACGTGATCCACAGGCTCCTTGATCTCGTCGTAGACTGAAGACTGGTCAATTGAACTCGGCACGGAGGATTTTCAATGTTCATGTCTCAGAAGTCACGTCGGGGTCCGCTCGCGTCGAAGCTCGATTCCGCGAAGAAGTCCTCGCTCAAGGTTCTCTCCGACGCCGGCGACTACGCCGCCCCCAAGCTGCGCGAGGCGGCCGACAAGGCCAATCATCAGGTCGAAGTGCTCACGGAGAAGGCCCGTCCCCAGGTCGAGGCGCTGACCGACAAGGCCAACCAGCAGGTTCACGCCCTGGCCGACAGGATCGAGGCCTACCGTCCGGAGGCCACCGAGAAGGCCGGCAAGGTCGCCTCGGGTGCCGCCGCGTCGCTGGCCGCGATGGAGACCCCGCAGCTCATCGACGATCTCGCCGTGCGTCTGACCGGCGACAAGAAGGCGATGAAGAAGGCGCGCAGGGCTCTGGAGGATGCGAGCAAGCGCATCGCCAAGCAGACGAAGCAGAAGAGCTCGGGCGGCCGCAAGGCTCTCGTCTGGACCTTGGTCATCGGCTCCGCCGCCGGCATCGGCTACTACATGTGGAAGAAGGCCCAGCCGGTCGAGGATCCGTGGTCGACCCCTCTGCCCAACAACCGTCCCGCCGATGCCCGTCCGGTCGGCTCGACCCCGGCCTCGCGCCAGGGCACCACTCCGCAGGTGACGCAGACGACCGTTCCCGCCGGCAAGGACGACTCCGACCCCAAGCACTGAGCCCGATGGTCGAGCACTGAGAAGGCCGATGGGCCGGGGCGGGGCCCCGGCCCATCGGCCTTCTCGCCGGTGCTACATCCGTTCGGGGACGCGGATGCCGAGGACCCCGAGACCGGTCTCGAGCGTCTCGAGCACCGTCGCGCTCAGGCGCAGTCGCGACGCCCGCAGCTCGGGCGTCTCGGCGACGAGGACGGGGCACTGCTCGTAGAACGTCGTGAACGACTGCGCGAGGTCGAAGAGGTACGTGCACAGCTTGTGCGGCTGGGACGCGGCCGCCACCTCGGCGATGACGTCGTCGAAGCCGAGGATCGCCAGCGCGAGATCGCGCTCGGCCGCCTCGCCGAGGCGGATCGGCGCACTCCGCCATGACCCCGCGGTCTCACCGGGTCCGGCAGCCGAGTCGCCCGCCGCGGACTCCGCCTTGCGGAGGATCGAGCGGATCCGGGCGCCGGCGTACTGGAGGTAGGGCGCGGTGTTGCCGATCGGAGCGAGCATCCGGTCGAGGTCGAACGTGTAGCTCGTGTCGTGGGCGACGGAGAGGTCGGCGTACTTGACCGCCCCGATGCCGACGATCGCCGCGACCTCGTCCTCCTCACCCGGGCCGAACTCCGCCGACGACTCCTGCAGGGTGGCCTTGGCGCGGTCGATCGCCTCGGCGAGGAGCTCGGCCAGGCGCAGCGGCGCCCCCGACCGGGTGCGGAGGATCTTGCCGTCGGAGCCGAGCACATTGCCGATCTTCACGTGCTCGAGCCGGATGTCGTCACTGAGCCAGCCGGCGGCACGGGCGATCGAGAAGACCATCTCGAAGTGCAGCGCCTGCGGGGCGCCGACGACGTAGAGGACGCGATCGGCGTCGAGCGTGCGGGCCCGGTGGCGCACGGCGGCGAGGTCGGTCGTCGCATAGCCGTAGCCGCCGTCGGACTTGCGGATGATGAGCGGCAGCGGTTCGCCCTCCCGGCCGGTGAAGCCCTCGGGGAAGACGCACAGGGCTCCGTCGCTGATCCGGGCCAGGCCCTTCTCCTCGAGTTCGGCGCAGACGTCGGCGAGGGAGTCGTTGTACATGCTCTCGCCGGCGAGGTCGGCGTCGGTGAGGCTGACGTCGAGGGTCGAGTAGATGCGGTTGAAGTACGTCCGGGAGTACCCGACGAGGGTCTCCCAGAGCTCGAGCGTCGCGGCGTCACCGGACTGGAGGGCGACGACGCGGGCCCGCGAACGGGTCGCGAACTCCTCGTCGCTGTCGAACTTCACCCGCGCGGCCTGGTAGAACGCGTTCGGGTTGTCGGAGATCTCCTCCGCGGTGCTCGATTCGATGCCGACGTCGAGGAGGTGCTCGATGAGCATGCCGAACGGCGTGCCCCAGTCACCGATGTGGTTCTGCCGGATCACCGTGCTGCCGAGGAACTCGTGGGTGCGGGCGAGCGCATCGCCGACGACCGTGGTCCGCAGATGGCCGACGTGCATCTCCTTGGCGACGTTCGGCGCGGAGTAGTCGATGACGACCTTCTCCCCGACACCGCCCGGGGTGCCGGACTCGGCGCCTCCCGCTTCGGCGTCTCCCGCCTCGGTGCGGTCCTCGCCGAGGGTCGCGGCGAGCCAGTCGGCGGTGAAGGTGAGGTTGATGAAGCCGGGTCCCGAGATCTCCGGGGTCTCGCAGATGCCCGCGACGTCGAGGTGCTCGACGATCGTCGTCGCGATGTCGCGGGGCTTCGACTTCAGCTCCTTGGCCAGGGGCAGGGCGATGTTGGCCTGGAAGTCGGCGAACTGGCTGCTCCTGATGACCGGGTCCCGGTGCGCGAATTCCTCCCCGAAGGCCTGTTCGAGGGCGTGGGCGAAGCGGGAGTGGAGAACCGAAGTCAGAGAAGGCATGATGCCATTCTATTGGTCACGGCCAGGGGGCGGGCAATCCGGTGCAGGCCCTCGCCGCCGGTCCGCGGACCGGCCTTGCCCGAGGCGGAGGAATGTAATGTGGGCCACGTGACTTCCATCCCGTACCTCCGCTGCCCCCACATCCACGCCGACCTCATCACGTTCGTCGCCGACGACGATGTGTGGCTGGCAGGCGCCGACGGGGGTCGGGCCTGGCGACTGACCTCGGACCACGCTCCGGTCCGCAGCCCCCGGTTCTCCCCCGACGGCTCCCGCATCGCGTTCGTGTCCACCCGCAGCGGCCATCCCGAGCTCATGCTCGCCGACGTGGCCGGCGGGTCGCTGCGCAGGCTGACCTGGCTCGGCGGGACGGCGATGACGATGCTCGGCTGGGCCGATGCGGAGCACGTCCTCGTCGCCTCGAACGCTGCGGAGTTCGAGGTCCGCAGCCTCGTCGTGAGATCCGTGGGCATCGACGGCACCGTGACCCGGCTGAACTGGGGTCGGGCGTCGGGACTCGCGCGCCACCACAGTGGGGTCACGGCCCTGTCGACCCCGTTCTCCCGGCCTCCCGCCCACTGGAAGCGCTACCGCGGAGGCACCGCACCCCGGCTGTGGCTCGATCGCGCCGGAGAGCCGGACGGTCGGGGCGCCGGCTGGCAGCGGCTCCTGCGCGAGGAGACGGCGCCGCTGACCGATCCGATGTGGGTGGGCGATTCCCTCGTCTTCGCCTCCGACCGCGCCGCGACCTTCCCCGATCACGCCGACGAGCAGGCCAATCTGTGGATCTGGGACGGGCTGGCCACCCGTGCGGACACGGGGACCACCGCTCCCCGGCAGCTCACCCACCAGTCCGAGGCCGAGGGCTATGTCAGGGATGCGACGACCGACGGCACCCGGATCATCTGGCACAGTCGCGGCGAGATCCGCCTCCTCGAGAGCCTCGACGCCGAGGTGCGGACCGTCGAGGTGACGCTGCCGGGGACCCAGGTGCAGCCGCTCGCCCTCGATGCGAGCTCCGGGCCCGGCGACCTCACCCCCGACCACGGTGGCGACGCCTCGGTGCTCGAGTGGCGGGGGAAGACGTTCTGGCTCACCCACCGGGAGGGACCCGCCCGCGCACTGTGCGCCGACTCCGCGATCCGCACCCGCGAACCCGTCGTCCTCGGGCAGACGGGAAGGGCCGCGTTCGTCACCGACGTCGAGGAGGAGGATGCGATCGAGGTCCGCTCCGTCACCGGCGCCGAGGCGCCGCGGCGGATCGGGGCCGGGGCGCTCGGCCGTGTCCTCCACATGGTCGCGGACCCGACCGGCAGGCTGCTCGCCACGATCTCCCACGACGGGAACATCCGCCTCGTCGACGTCGCCCACGGCCGCGTCCGCGTCGTCGGGCATTCGGGGTTCGGGGAGGCGCGGTCGCCGCGGTTCTCCCCCGACGGCCGGTACCTCGTGTGGTCCCAGCCGACCCGGGGCGAGGAGCTGCTCGGACAGCTCGTCATCGTCGACACGAAGTCCGATCACCCGGGTCGTGCCCTGACGACCGGGAAGTACAACGACTTCTCCCCCGCATTCACCTCCGACGGGAAGTACATCGCCTTCCTCTCCGACCGCACGTTCGACCCCTCCTACAACCAGCATGCCTTCGACCTGTCGTTCCACGGCACGACCCGTCCCTGGCTGCTGCCGCTCAGCGCCACCGAGGCCGCCCCCTTCGGCCCGAGTGCGAGCGGATGGGCGATCAGCGAACCCGAGGAGGATCCGAAGGCGGACAAGCCCAAGCCCGTGACCACCGCCGAGGTGGACCTCGAGGCGGCGGAGGAGCGGATCGTCCCGTTCCCCGTCGTCTCCGGCAGCTACCGCGACCTCACCGCCGTCGACGGCGGTGTGCTGTGGATCCGATCGGGCGACGAGGGCGAGCTCGGCACGAAGGCCGCCGGGGTCAAGGACGGCAAGCCGACCGAATCGATCGAGCACTTTGACTTCGCCAAGCGCCGGCTCGAGACGATCGTCGAGAAGGCCGAGCGCTGCTGGGTCTCCGGCGACGGCAAGCACATCGTCGTCCTCGACGACGGGGACCTCACCGTGCGGCCGGCGACCCGCAAGGTCGAGTCCGACGATGACGACGACGTGGTGTCGGTGGACCTGTCGCGGCTGCGCTTCGAGCTCGACCCGCGCGCCGAATGGCTGCAGATGTTCGACGAGAACTCCCGGATCATGCGCGACCACTACTGGCGGGCGGACATGAACGGCGTCGACTGGGAGCGGGTGACCCTGCGCTGGCGCCGGATCGCGGCGAAGGCGCTCACCCACGACGACCTCGTCGACATCCTCTGGGAGACCGTCGGCGAGCTCAACACCTCCCACGCCTATGTCACTCCACCCGAGCCGCCGGGCGATCAGTCGCAGCGACTCGGGTTCCTCGGCGCCGACCTCGAGAGGGACGAGCAGGGGTGGAGGATCGCCCGCATCCTCCCCGGCGAGTCGAGCGAACCGGAAGCCCGCTCGCCGCTGCGGCAGGCCGGCGTCGGTGCCCGGGAGGGCGACCTCATCGTCGCCGTCAACGGGCAGAGCGTCGACGAGGTGCGCGGTCCCGCCGCCCACCTCACGGGCGCGGCCGACACGATCGTCGAGCTCACCCTGCGCCGGGGCAGGAAGGACCGGTCGGTGGCGATCATCCCGCTCGCCTCCGAGGAGAGGCTGCGCTATCAGGACTGGGTGCGGTCCCGCCGCGACTATGTCGCGGAGAAGACCGGCGGTGTCATCGGCTACGTCCACGTCCCCGACATGATGGCCTACGGCTGGGCCCAGCTGCACCGCGACCTGCGGCAGGCGATGGAATGCGAGGGCGTCGTCGTCGACGTCCGCTACAACCGCGGCGGGCACACGAGTGCCCTCGTCGCCGAGCGGTTCTCCGACCGGGTGGTCGCCTGGAACGCGGCCCGCGGCTACGACGCGATGATCGCCGACCCCGAGGACGCCCGGCGCGGACCCGTCGCCTTCGTCGCCAACGAGTTCTCGGGCTCCGACGGCGACATCATCAACGCCCGCGTCCAGGCCAAGGGCATCGGACCGGTCATCGGGGTCCGCACCTGGGGCGGCGTCGTCGGCATCGACGGGCGCTACGACCTCGTCGACGGCACGTCGATCACCCAGCCCCGGTACGCCTTCTGGTTCGAGGGCAAGGGCTGGGACGTCGAGAATCACGGCGTCGACCCCGACATCGAAGTCGAGCACGACCCGTCCCAGCTCTTCGCCGCCGACGATCCGCAGCTCGACCGGGCCATCGCCGAGGTGCTCGCCCGGCTCGAGGAGCAGCCGGCGGCCTCGCCTCCCGACCTCCCGTCCCCGCGGGTGCGGATCACGCGCCGTCCGGGCGGGGACTGAGCGCCGGCGGGACCGGCCCCGCGGGCTCGGCAGGACTCGTGGCCCGCGGGTCGGGGCGTGGCAGGGCTCAGGCTCCCCGGGCTCAGGCTCCGCGGGTCTCAGGCTCCCCGGGTCCGGGCGCGGCGGTAGAGGAGGTAGAGGAAGCTGTCGTCCGTGGCGAACGCCCTGACGAGGTCGAGGTCGAGAGGCTCGGGGAACTCGGCGCCGTGGAGGATCCCCGTCTCGTAGCCGGCGACCAGTGAGGGGCTGCGGGTCAGGCACACCTCGTCGACCTCGCCGGCGCGCAGCAGGTCGGTGAACAGCCTCGGCCCGCCTTCGCACACGATGCGGCGCAGCCCGCGCTCGCGCAGCGCCCGGATCGCCGCTGGGAGGTCGACGGTCGTCTCACCGGCGACGATCACCTCGGCGACCGCGGAGGCCCTCTCCAGGGCGTGGTCCGGGGCGGACGCGGGGGTGATGACGATCGTCCGGGCCGATCCGGGCGCCTCGGCGAAGAGCGGGGAGTCGAAGTCGAGGCCCAGCCCGTGGGAGACGAGGGCGATCGGGGCGGTCGCGCCGCGTCCGGTCCGAATGCTCCTCCAGGCCGGGTCGTCCTCGGCGGGACCGTAGCCCTCCGTGCGCGCGGTTCCCGCTCCCACGAGGATGACATCGGCCAGGGCCCGGTGGAGGGCGAAGACCGAGCGGTCCCAGGCGTTCGCGAGCCCACCGGCCCGTCCCGACAGGGTGGCCGCACCGTCGACGGAGGCGATGAACACCGCCCGCACCGTGTCCTCGGCGAAGGCGAATGCCTCCTCGAGGCCGACATCGGGTCGGGGGTCAGGAAGCAGCTGTGTCAATCCCATGGTCGAACGATACGCGGGATCCCGGGCGTGCGGCGAGCGCCTCCGGGGCCTCACGATGTGGCCGCTGACGTCCTACACTGGCACCAGGAGGGCCCTGTCAGCAGCAACGATCGGAGCAGGTGATGTCCGCTATCCGAGTCCGCCGCGTCTACGACGATCCCGAGCCCGAGGACGGTGCCCGGGTCCTCGTCGACCGCCTCTGGCCGCGCGGGATGAGCAAGGACCGGGCCGAGATCACCGAGTGGTGCAAGGACGTGGCGCCGTCGACGGACCTGAGGAAGTGGTACGGCCACGACCCGGAGCGGTTCGAGGAGTTCTCCCGCCGCTACCGGGCGGAGCTGGAGGAATCCGAGCGCGCCGAGGCGCTGGCGCGGCTCCGTGAGTACGCCGAGGACGGCCCGCTGACCCTGTTGACGGCCGCGAAGCGCGACGACATCAGCGAGGCGACGGTCATCGCCGAGCTGCTCCGCGCGTCACGATGACCGAGGAGAGGAGGAGAGAGCATGACGAACGAGATCGCCCCCGATACCAAGGACTGGGCCGAGGTCCTCGACGAGGGCTGTGCCGAATGCGGCTTCACCGGGAGGGAGGACCCGACAGGCGTCGCGGCGACCGTCCGGGAGTCGGTGCCACGCTGGGCACGGGTGCTCGGCCGGTCTGACGTGCGCGAGCGATCGCGGCCCGGACGCTGGTCAGACCTCGAGTACGCGGCCCACATGCGCGACATCCTCACCCTGTTCCGCGACCGCACCCGCCTCATCCTCACCGAGGAGCACCCGGAGCTGCCGAAGTTCGACGGCGACCCCGTGGCCGTCGACTCCGATTATCGGAGTCAGGACCCCGCCGTGGTTCGCACCGACCTGGGTGACGCGGCCGCGGACTACGCCGATGTGCTCTCACGCATCGACGGGGAGCAGTGGGCCCGGACGGGCCGGCGCGCGGACGGACGGGTCTTCACCCTCACCGGACTGACCCTCTACGGGCTCCACGAAGTCCGCCACCACCTCGGCGACGTCGACGGCTGAGTGCGGGGTCACCGGTCGCCGGTCAGGCATGGCGGGCGGCCGGCCAGGAATGGCGGGCGGCCGGTCACCCTGAGACCTCCGGGTCAGGGCACGAGGACGGCTCGGGCGGGGATCTTCCCGGCCTCGAGGTCCTCGAAGGCCTGGACGGCGTTGTCGAGCGGGTACTTCTTCACCTCGACGCCGATCTTGCCGTCCCTGGCCAGGGCGATGACCTCGCGCATGTCGGAGCGGGTGCCGCCGTAGGCGCGCTGGATGTCGACGCCCCACGGCACGATCTCGGTGCTCTGGGCGGCATAGGGGAACGATCCTCCGCCGAGGCCGATGAACCGGATCGCGCCGCCTCCGGCGACGACGGAGGTCGACAGGTCCACGGTCGGCTGGACCCCGACGACGTCGAGGACGACATCGGCTCCGCGACCCGAGGTCAGGTCGAGGATCGCCTCCGCCGCCTCGGCGTCGGAGGGCAGCACGATGTCCGCACCGTGGGAGGAGGCGTAGTCGAGCTTGCCCTGGTCGGTGTCGAGGGCGATGATCCGTGAGCCCGTCGTCGCCCGCAGGATCTGCAGCGCCAGGTGGCCGAGCCCGCCGAGGCCGATGAGCACGACGGTGGCGTCGGCCGTGAGCCGATCGCGCACGGAGTTGATGTTGTGCATCGGCGTGAGCCCGGCGTCGGCCAGCGGCGCGCTGGTGACGGGGTCCAGGTCACCGAGGGGGTCGAGGTGGCGGGACTTCACGGCGATGTACTCCGCCATGCCGCCCGGCGAGCCGATTCCCGGGGAGAGGGGGGCGAGCGCGTCGCGGGGGTAGGCGACGTGGCACTCGTTGTCACGTCCGGACAGGCAGGCCCGGCACTCCCCGCAGGAGAGGATGAGGGAGACGATCGCGGCGTCGCCGGGCTCCCAGCCGTGGACATCCTCGCCGAAGGACTCGACGATGCCGGAGACCTCATGGCCGAGGGTGCTGCCGATGAGCGGACTGTCATCGCCCATGGTGATGATCGAGACGTCGGAGTGGCAGAGGCCGGCGCCGCCGACCTTGAGCAGCACCTCGTCGGAGCCGATCTCGGGGATGGGCTTGTCCTGGACCTCGACCGTGTTGTTGCTGACGTACGTGACTGCGCGCATGGCTCCTCCTTGACGATGTCGAGTGCGACCGTCGACGAGAGCGCCGACGGCAACCTCGGTGTCCATCCTCGTGGTGTCGCCGAGGTGGGTCAACCACGCGCGGTGCTCACCGCTGCCCTGCTCGGCCGTCGCGGAGCCGAGAGATCCATTGGATGAGCAGCTGAGTCTCCGTGGCGCCCAGGACTTCAGGGTGTGCGGCGGCGTGTTCGACGATCGAATGCCACGGCGTCGATCCCTCGCCTTCGGACTGCGAGGCTCCGGTGATCGCGGTCAGAACGCCTTCACGCACGGCCACCGACAGTTCGCGATCCTCGGCACCGAGGACGATCTGACGCAGTGTCACACCGATGTTCGTCACCAGGATGTGCGCCGCGGCCTGCTCGGGCGACACCACCAGACGCCCCTGCTGACTCGCCCGTTCGGTCAGTCCCCGCAGGATCTCACTCGGTCGCGACTGCGCCTCGGGCGAGTAACCCGGTACGACTTTGCCGTACATCAGGGTGTAGAAGCCGGGGTTGGCGAGCCCGAAGGCAACATGGGCGTCCCATCCCATCCGCAGATCCTGGATCGGATCACCACTCGATTCGGCTGCGGTCTTCTCCCCCAGATACATGTCGAAGCCACGTTCGATGACGGCGTCGATGAGTCCTTGCTTGCTGCCGAAGAAGTGGTAGAGGGTCGGCATCTTGACACCGGCCGCATCGCACACCGCACGCAGGGAGAAGTCCTCACCGGGCTCCGCGGCGATGAGGTCCGCGGCCGCATTGAGCAGGCGCGTGCGTGTATCGGCAGTCGGGAACTCTGTCATACCGCTATATTATCGTGTAGTGTTGATATGGAACCCCATATCACCGATACGACAGGAGTTCTCATGACCGAGCACACCCTTCGGGGAAAGCACGTCCTCATCGCCGGCGGAGGCAAGAACCTCGGCGGTCTCATCGCCCGACAGGCGGCCGAGGCCGGCGCCGACGTCGCCATCCACTACAACTCCGAATCCTCACGCGCCGAGGCCGAGGCGACCCTCGCAGCGGTCGAGTCGCACGGTGCCAAGGGGGTCCTCCTCACCGGGGACCTCACCCGGCCCGCCGCGGTCGAGTCGCTGTTCGCGGAGGCCGCGTCCGCCCTGGGCACCATCGACGTCGCGGTGAATACGGTCGGGAAGGTCCTGCGCAAGCCGATCGCGGAGACCACGGAGGACGAATACGATTCGATGTTCGACATCAACTCCAAGGCGGCCTACTTCTTCATCAAGGAGGCCGGCAGGCGCCTCGGCGACGGCGGCACGATCATCACCATCGTCACCTCGCTCCTCGCCGCGTTCACCGAAGGCTATTCGACCTACGCGGGCGGCAAGAGCCCCGTCGAGCACTTCACCCGGGCGGCGGCGAAGGAATTCGGCGAACGCGGCATCTCCGTCACGGCCATCGCCCCCGGTCCCATGGACACCCCGTTCTTCTACGGCCAGGAGACGCCGGAGCGGGTGGAGTTCCACAAGTCCCAGGCCATGGGCAACCAGCTCACCCAGATCGAGGACATCGCACCGATCGTCCGGTTCCTCGCCACCGAGGGCTGGTGGATCACCGGTCAGACCATCCTCGCCAACGGCGGATACACGACACGCTGAACCCTCGCGGTCAGGCAATCACCATTCACCACCGACGACCAGGAGCACCCATGACCGAACCGCAGATCCCTGATACCGTGGCCCGTTTCATCGGCCTCGTCAACGCCCACGACGAGGAGGGCTTCCTCGAGGCGTTCACCTCGGGCGGAACCGTCGACGACTGGGGCCGGGAGTTCACCGGCCGCGAAGCCATCAAGGCATGGAGCGACAAGGAGTTCATCGGCGCCACCGGAACGCTGACCCCAGAGGAGGTCACCACCGCGGGAGATCAGGTCACCGTCATCGGCGACTGGTCCTCCACCTGGGCCAATGGCCGATCCTCGTTCACCTTCGACGTGGTCGGCGATCACATCTCCCGGATGACCATCCGGGAAGGCTGAACCGGGGTGCCGGGCCCCGGCCGCCGGCCGACAGCCGGTGGTCCGGGGTCGGCGTTCCGGCGGAGCACGGGCGGCCCTAGACTGGCCGGATGAGGAGAGAATCGAGTTCCGACTTCTTCGCCCTGCACGTCCCCGGTGACCCCTTCGTGCTGCCGAATGCCTGGGACGTCGCCTCCGCCCTCACACTAGCGGCGGCGGGCTTCCCCGCCATCGGAACGACGAGTCTCGGGGTCGCCGCCTCCGCCGGAGTCCCCGACGAACATGCCCTGACCAGGCAGAGGAACCTCGATCTCCTCAGCACTCTCAGCACCTTCGCGGACGCGCCGATGCTGACCTGCGACATGGAGAACGGATACAGCCAGGACCCGGCGGCCGTCGTGGACGCGGTCGACGAACTCCTGGACTCCGCCTCAGCGGTCAGAGGCATCAACATCGAGGACTCGTCCCACGGCTCGGTCACGGACGCGGGCACTCATGCGGCGAAGATCAATGCCGTCAAGGACCGCCATCCGGATCTGTTCGTCAATGCGCGCACCGACGTCTTCTGGACCGGCTTGGACGACCTCGCCGAGGCGCTCGACCGCGTCGATCGCTACGCCGAGGCCGGGGCCGACGGGATCTTCGTCCCCGGAGACCTCGACCATGAGACGATCGCGAGGATCACCGAGCACACTTCGCTGCCCGTCAATGTCCTCGCCACCCCGAGGATGACCCGGGCGGAGCTGGCGGACGTCGGCGTCGCGCGGATCAGCACCGGCTCTCTGCTCTACCGCACCGCACTGACCGCCGCAGTCGACACGGCCCGTGGATTCGCCGATCCGTCCTCGACTCCCCGGTCGACATACTCCTATTCCGAGATCCGCGACACGGTCACCGAGAACACGCGAATCGGCCGGCGATGACTCACTTCTTCACCATCGGCCACTCCAACCGCTCGATCGAGGAGTTCATCGAGCTCCTCGGCGAGAGCGACATCGACCTCGTCGTCGACGTCCGACGGCTTCCCGGGTCGACGAAGTACCCCCATTTCGACGAGGACGCCCTCGAGAAGTCCCTCGCCGAGGCGGACGTCGCGCTGCGCCGTCTGCCCGGGCTGACCGGGCGGCGAAACGTCAGCAAGGAGATCCCCTTCGAGGTGAATGCGTGGTGGAGGAACCGCAGCTTCCACAACTACGCCGATCACGCCCTGACCGACGAGTTCCGGTCGAGCCTCGACGAGCTCCGTGACTGGGGTGCGTCGGCGACGACTGTGGTGATGTGCTCCGAGGCCGTGTGGTGGCGGTGCCACCGCCGGCTCATCGCCGACCACCTGCTCGCCCGCGGCCACGAGGTCGCCCACATCCTCGGCCGAGGCCAGGTCAAGCCGGCGGAGCTGAGCGAGGGCGCGGTCATCGGCGACGACGGAACGGTGACCTATCCGGCGCCGGTCGCCGACCCTGCGGAGGCGACGCAATAGAATCGGCAGCTGAGACGACCGCACGTGACGCTCTGCCGGGGAAGCTCACATGTCACAGAAACTCGCCGAGCGGTGTCTCCATGGTGACCTCTCAATGAAAGGACACCAACGATGAACACCATCGGCTCCCCCAACAACTCCGACCGCTCGAGCGCACGCATCCCTCTGGACAAGTCGGGCCTCGTCGAATCCGCACTCGGCTGGGTGTCGGAGAAGATGTACGGCAAGGTTCTCGATCCTTTCCGCGCCGCCTTCCACCATCGCCCGGTCCTATTCTCCTACCTGGGATTCGAGCTGGCGGCGATGCGATGGAAGAAGCTCCCGCAGGGTCTCCAGGCCCTGGCGGTGATGACCGTCGCCCAGGAGATCGGGTGCTCGTGGTGCATGGACTTCGGCTACTGGGAGAACCACCACAGGGGAATCGATCCCGCGAAGCTCCGCGATGTCCCGCAGTGGCGGACCAGCAGGGCCTACACGAATCTCGAACGCACCGTGATGGAGTACGCGGCCGCCGCGACCGCGACCCCGCCGACGGTCACCGACGACATGGTCGCATGCCTCCGCGAAGATCTGACCGACGCCCAGGTCGTCGAGCTTGCCAGCCTGGTCTCCCTGGAGAATCTCCGCTCCCGCACGAATGCCGGCCTGGGGCTGACCAGCCAGGGATTCAAGGCAGAATGTGAGGTACCCATTCGCGAAGTGAGCTGAGGTGCTGCCGGTGACCGGAGAAGACCATCATGCGGACGTGTTCGAGGAGCACCGCGGCACCTTGCTGGGTGCGGCCTATCGCGTCCTGGGCACCGTCCAGGACAGCGAGGACGCGGTACAGGAGACCTGGCTGCGCTGGACTGATGTCGACCTCCAGGACATCCGCGACCCCAGGTCCTACCTCCTCAAGGCGGTCACCCGCGTCGCTTTGAACATCGCCCGCTCCCAGTCCCGGCGCCGGGAGGAGTACCCCGGCCCATGGCTGCCGGAGCCTGTTGCGACGGGAACGGATTCCGAACCCGGGCACCTCGCCGAGGTGGCTGAGGAGGTGTCGCTCGCCCTTCTCGTCGTGCTCGAATCGCTCACCGACCTCGAGCGGGCGGCGTTCGTGCTCCGGGAGGCCTTCGGATTGCCGTATGCCGAGGTCGCCGAGGCTCTCGGACGGTCCGAGACCTCGACGCGACAGCTCGTCAGCCGAGCACGGAAGGCCATCCGCGTCCGAGCGCCGAGGCGGTCCGCCGGCCCGGATGCGCACCGGGACGTGACGCGTCTGTTCCTGGCAGCGGCTGAAGGATCCGTCCCTCTGGAGGAGGTCCTGCCGGTGCTTGCTCCCGCTGTCGTGCTGACGACGGACGCCGGCGGTCGGGCGAAGGCCGCACTCAATCCCATCACCGGCGCCGCCAAGGTGCTCCGGTTCATCGCCGG
This sequence comes from Brevibacterium sanguinis, assembly GCF_003315415.1. Classification (GTDB taxonomy): domain Bacteria; phylum Actinomycetota; class Actinomycetes; order Actinomycetales; family Brevibacteriaceae; genus Brevibacterium; species Brevibacterium celere_A. The sequence goes on along the minus strand of NZ_QNSB01000002.1, from coordinate 396,883 downwards.
CGTGCTGAGCAAACCCGAGACTGTCGCCCTGAACTGGGAACTCACCGAGGTCAATGGCGCTCCCGCCTTCATCGCCCGGCATGACCGGGGCATCGACTCCGTCGTCTGGCTCGAGGTCGAGGGCGACGTCGTCACACGCATCCAGATGATCCGGAACCCCGACAAGCTGCGTGCCCTCCGGGCGCACTGAGCCGTGAACGTCAGCAGGTGCTGCGAGATCAGACGGAGTTTCTCTCAGCGGCACTGGAGCGGGACTGAATAGTCGTCCCACCTCTCGTGCAACCGAGGCCAAGTCTCCGTCCGATCAGGTCAGCTCAGATTCGACGCCGGTCGCCGACCCTGCGGAGGCGACGCAATAGAATCGACACCTGTGACGACCGCACGTGACGCTCTGCTGGGGAAGGTGCTCGATTATCTCATCGAGCACGGAGTTCGCGATGTCAGTCTGCGCACACTGGCGGCGAACATCGGCACCAGCCACCGGATGCTCATCTACCACTTCGGGTCCCGAGAAGGTCTGCTGACAGCGATCGTCGATCACATCTGGCACGCCCAGCAGGAGATCCTCGAGCAGTTTGCCGAAGCTCACCTCGACGATCCCGTTGAAGGAGCCTGGCAGTTCTGGCAGGCCCTGGTCAGGGACAGCTCGGTCATGCCACTGGTGTTCGAGCTCTCGGCCGCCGCGATGCAGGGCGCTCCGTGGAGAACGTCGTTCCAAGAAGGCGCGGCCCTCTACATCGACCGCTTGTCGCGTCGGCTGAGGCTGGCCGGAGTGCCGGACGAACGCGCGGAGGTCCTGGCCCGGTTGTGGGTTTCGACTGCGCGGGGCGCACTCTGGGAACTCAGGCTCACCGGAGACGTCCATGCGGCGAACGCCACCGTCCGCAGCCTCCTCGACTCCACGTTCCCCCCGTCCGCGAACTGAGGAGGACAGCACCAGAGATCACCTTCACGGGCGATGGGGCAGCATCCCGGCGAGCCGGTTGCGAGCCTCTGCCGCCCGGCCCTCGGCCAGAGCGACACGCGCGACCACGCTCGAAGCAGCGCGGATCAGCTGTGGGGCGATCAGCCTCCTGCGGGAATAGCGGGCGAGCGCTTCACTCGGCTCATATCGACCCAGCAGAGTGCCGAGGGCGACCGCGTCACGGATCGCCTCACACGCCCCTCGCCCGAGGTTGGGGGTCATGGCGTGGGCCGCATCGCCGATGAGCACAGCACGACCACGGACGAATGACCGCAGTCCTCGCGAGACATGGATTCCGCTGACGACCGTCTGCTCGGCGGTCGCCTCGGCGAGGACGTCGGACACTCGGGAGGGGAAACCTCGAGCGACAGTCCTGATGTGCGAGAGACCCTCCTCGGCGTCCGCGAACCGCCGGCCGGGGAACGCGGTGAACCAATTCGTCCGCCCTCCCGGCACCGGCGTGATCCCGAACAGCGTGCCCGAGCCCCAGTACTCGGTGACCTCCCCGCCGGACAGGTCGTGCTCGATCACCCCTCGCAGCACGGTGGCCCCATGGACGCGCGCGGCACTGCGCTCACCCCAATGATCTCGACGCACGGCACTGCGCGCCCCATCGGCACCGACGACCACCTCGGCGTCCAAAGCATGGGAATCGGCGATCTCCTCCGTGCGCCAGATGACCGACTCGGGAAGGGACTCGCGGAGGATCCGGTGCAGGCTGGCGCGGCCGATCATCACGATGTCCTGGGGGCCGCTTCGCAGCAGGGCACGATCGTCAGCAGCGCGAACGGTGGCACCCGTGACCCTGATCCCCTGCTGACGCACGGTCTCGCCGAGGCCGATCGCGTCCAGCGCATGCATCGCCGGGCGCCACATGCCGAAGGCGGTATCGACCTCGCGCCTCGTTTCGGGCGCAGTGCGTTCGCGCACCGTCACAGTCCAGTCCGGTCGTCGGAGGGCGCGTGCCAGAGTCAGTCCCGCGATTCCGCCGCCGACGATCTCCACGGCAGCCATGACCGAATTGTATAACTCTTGTCGTCCGTCAGCCCTGAGAGTGCGCGCTGTCGAGGACGGCCTCTCAGGGATGCTGACCCGTGTGTAGCGCTTGATTCAACTCCTGAGTCAGGGCCACGGCCGTCACAGACCCTTGTTGGGCTGGGATCGGCTATGTACCATTTGGTACATGACAGTTCTCATCTGCGGAGCCGGGCCCACAGATCTCGTGTCAGCACTGGTCCTGACAGCGAACGGGATCGATTGCCGAATCGTCGACAGACGCGCAGCCCCGAGGCCCAGTTCGCGTGCGCTCGGGCTCCAGGCCCGATCCATGGAGGTCCTCTCGGGACTCGGCATCGCCGAGAGAGTGGAACGGGTCTCCTACCGTCTCTCCAACGCAACGATCATGCGCGGTGACCGGCCTCTGGTGACCATGGCATGGATCCCGCCCGACAGTCGCTACCCCTACACCTACGTGGTTCCGCAGTCCGGCCTCGAAGAGATCCTCGCGGCTCGGCTTCTGGAGTGGGGAGTCCCGGTCGAACGCGATATCGAACTGACCTCGGTGTCGGCCGACGATGCCCAGGTGGTCGCCACCATGGCCGATGGTTCGACGATCGCCGCCGACTGGCTGATCGGAGCTGACGGGGCCCGGAGCCGCGTGCGGGAATCCGTGGGAATCGGCTTTCCGCATCAGGTGACGGGCGAGACCTACTACTTGGCCGATGCGACGATCGACCTCGACGTCGACATCGGCGACAGCGCGATGTGGTTGGGAAGGAACGGCCCGCTCATGTTCATGCGTCTGCCCGGAGACGATCATTCCTGGCGGGTCTTCGTCGACATGACCGACAGGGCCAGTCGTCGTCGACTGCCTGAGCTGACGAGGGAGAAACTGGTCTCACTGCTCTCCTCACGCGGACCGGGGACCGCCGAGGTCGAATCGCTCTCATGGACATCCGTCTTCCAGACCAGGCTGGGTCTGGCTGATTCCTATCGATCCGACCGCGTCGTCATCGCCGGGGACGCCGGTCATGTCTTCCCACCTTTCGGCGGGCAGGGAATGAACCTGGGAATCCAGGATGCGGTGAACCTGTCGTGGCGTCTGGCCGCGGTTGTCCGAGGCGAACCTGAGTCCCTGCTCGATGAGTACGAACGCGAACGCCGAGCGGTCGCACAGGCGACCATCCGAGATGTCGAAGCACGCCGGCGGATGTACGCCCTGCGCAACCCGATAGCTCGATCAGCCCGCGATCTGCTGCTGAGGCTCGCCGGAGGAAATCCTCGTGCCGCCCGTCGCGCGAGTCTGCAGAACTCTCAGCTGCTCACCACGTACCGGGCCGTCACTCCGGGGGGAGACCGAGGACAGGCTCCCCGACCAGGGGACCGGGCTCCTGACGGTCCGTTCAAGGGCGGCACTCTGCACGAGCACTTCGCTCCCGATCATTGGACCCTGCTGGAATTCGAGACGCTGGTGACTCGGGAGACGGTCGAGAGAGAATCGGGCCTGCACACGGTCCGCATTCCTCTCAGCGCAGACACCAGCCTGAATCTCCGACAAAGGTACGGCGTCGGCGATGCGCCGGAGTATGTTCTCGTCCGACCCGACGGTCACATCGCCACCCGGTCCTCGAAACTGGCGGAGGTCCGCTCTCAGCTCCCGACCATCTGATGAGCCCGGGCCTCCGTCGCCTTCTGATCGGCGAGTCGATCCGCTCAGAGATGGCGGCAAGCACCCTGGTCGTGGAGCTCGAGGGCCTCTGAACCCTCACCGCAGATCCACGCTGAGGTTCCCCTTGACCGTGGAGTAGATACGGCAGGACCCCGAGGCCAGGGGCAGTCCCTCCGCGGGGGCGCGCACCCGCCTCGGCGTGCCGACGATGTCGCCTGCCCGCAGTTCGACGACGACGTCGACGAGGACCGGGCCGAGCTCCGCGAGGTCCGCCCGGGCGAACACGGCATGACGCGAAGTCCCCCTGCGCTCGATCCCACCGGCCGCCTCGGCGTCCCCGTCCCGGACCCGGGCGACGATGCGGGCGATGTCGACCTCGTCGGCCGGGTCCAGGTCGACGTCGAAGCTCACGGCCTCCGCGTCGAGCGTGACCCGCGATGCCCGCGGGTTCTGCTCGAGGAGTCTCTGCGTCGACGCCAGGGACTCGAGTCCGGAGATGTCCCGGGAGCGGATGAGCTGTGCGCGCTGCCGGTAGGGGAACTCGAGGTGCGAGTCCAGACGTTCGGGGACGAAGCGCTCCATGAAGCGCACATGGGCGTGCACCCAGCGGCGCCGTGTCAGCGCTGACATCGCGGGAAGCCTCTCGGGGGCGTAGAAGCGCAGCGCCTTGCGGCGGAAGAGGTCGAGCACCATGAGCTCGGCGGTCCGGGGATCGGGTTCGAGCTCCAAGATGATGCGGGCCAGTTCGGTCACCGACTCCGTGTAGGACTCCGGGTGGACCCGTTCGGAGCTGATGTTGCGGCCGTCGTCGCGCTGGCGGAGGAAGTAGTGGTCGTAGTCGGCGAGGATCGCGATGCGCCGCGATCTCAGGTAGCACCGGGTGAGCATCATGCCGTCCTCGAGGCGGATCTTCCCCTCCGGGAACCGGATGCCGTGGGCCTCGATGAGCGAACGGCGGATGAGCTTCTGCGGGGACAGGGTCGCCAGCACCGTGCGCGCGTCGACGTCGACGACGGTGGCGGTGAAGAGGGAGGACTGGATCCGCCGGCCCCCGAGGGCGACCAGCCGGGGAGCGACGACATCGACGTCGTGCTCGTCGGCGAACGCCACCATCCGGCGCAGGGATTCGGGTCCCATCCGGTCGTCGGCGTCGCAGAAGAAGAGGTAGTCGCCGGTGGCCGCGTCGATGCCGACATTGCGGGGATGGCCGGGCCAGCCGCTGTTCTTCTCGTGGATGACCCGCCAGTTCGGGTGGCGGGAGGCGACGTCGTCGAGGAGGCGCCCGCCTCCGTCGGTCGACCCGTCGTCGACGGCGATGACCTCGAAGAGCGCGGGGTCGAGGTCCTGGTCGGCCAGGGAGTCGAGGAGCTCGCGCAGGTACGGCATGGCGTTGAAGACGGGCACGATGACGGACACCCGTGCGGACCCAGCGCTCGATGAGGGTCCCGTGTCGCCCTCGCGGACGCGGAACTGGGCCAGCCTGGCAGAGAGCTTCCTCAGCCTGCGGCGGGCCCCGGCCAGCCTGTCGCCCACGGACACACGGTCTCCCTCGATCGCACACCATCAACCTCAATCAAGCCATGGTTCGGCAGCCGGGAGCAGGAGGCACGCCGAGGCGGTCGCCGGCGCGCCCCCTCGATCGGAGGTCTCAGAGGCGGTTGAGCAGCTCCTGCTCGGCGTCGGGGTGGAGCTCTCCGGTATCGGGGTCGACGACCGGCTCGACCCGTCCCTGCTGTTCCCACTCGGTGGCGATGACGCCGAGTTCGGCCCTGATCGCTCCCTCGTCGGCGCCGAAGCGCTCGGTGTCGGTGATCTCAGCCATGGAGATCCTTCGCCGGTTCCTGCCCGGGCTTGTCGTCGCCGCCGGAGATCTTCGACTTCACCTCGCCGCCGGCCTTCTTCACCTCGTCGCCGGCGGTCTTCAGCGCCTGCTCGGCCTGCTCCTGGACGACCGGCGCCTTCTCCTTGACGGTCTCCTGGATGTCGGAAACCCGGTCCTGGACCTTCGGATCGTTCCACAGCTCCTGAGCCCGCTGCTTGAGCGACTCATAGCTCTGACGTCCGGCGCGCGCTCCCAGGACGTATCCGATCCCGATCCCTGCTGCCAGCAGAAGTTTGCCCTTCATGTTGCCTCCTTCTCTCGGGTTTCCCAATGGTGCCTTGAACTTAACGGCGATCGCCCAGGCGATCAAGAGGGGTTGCGGGAACCGTGGTCCTCGTCCTGGGCCAGGGCCTCGCGCACGGCGGCGAGGATCTCCTGGGCCGAGGCCTTCTCGGACTCGCTGCTCGTGTCGACCCGGACGACCGGGCCGAGTTCGAGCGGCGCGCTGCTGCGCCACAGGTCGACGTCGTTCGGATCGTCCTCGTGGATGCCGTGCCGGTCGCGGTTCTCATAGCGTTCGATCGCCTCGTCCAGCGGGGCGTCGCACCACACCTCGACGACCGTCGTCGCCCCCGCGGTGCGCAGGCCCTCGCGGACGCAGTCGAGGTCGCGCTCGAGCGCCCAGAAGGACTCGACGACCACCGTGTCCTCGACGAGGCCGGCGAGCTCCCAGGCCACCCTGTTCGCCAGCTCATGGGCCGGGTCCCTGGGGAAGCGATAGTTGACGGAGTCGACGAGGCGCTCGAGCACCTCGTCGACGGAGAGGAACGGAACATCGGCCTCGTCGGCGAGTTCGGATGCGAGGGTCGACTTCCCCGAGGCGGGGAGTCCGTTGACGAGGATCACGGTGGCTGCCATAGTTCCGTCCTTTCACGCCGCGCCTCCGACGGCCGAAGCGGTGTCCACCGCTCCTGGCGCCGCCGGAGGCCGACTGCTGCGTATTCTGTTCTCGCTGATCTCTCGGTCAGGGGGTGTCGATGAGACTGGCCCGATCGACGCGGCGGTGGAATCGCATTCCCGCCAGCCCGCCGAGGATCGCCGCAACCAGGGTCACGACCAAGGCGACGAGCGCGGCGATGATTCCCGGTGTGGTCAGGTTACCGAGGTCGGGGATCTGGGGGAAGCTCGACATGACACCGAGCTGCGATCCCGTGATCACCCCGATGACGGCGACGACGATGGCGATGACGACCGCCCACACCCAGACGGCGACGCCCTGCCTGACCCCGTTGAACCGGGCCATCCGTCCCGCGACGTACCCGCCGCAGTAGTAGGCGATGAAGAGGATCACGGCGAGAACGATCCCACCGATGATCCCGGCCGACTGCGGATCCTGCAGGGCCTGTTCGGCCACGTTGGAGTTCGTCGCGCCGCCGACCAGGGCGCTCACCGCACCGGCGAGCGCGGTGAGGAGGACCGTGGTGCCGACGGCCGTGAGCCAGCCGAAGAAGGCCGATCCGATCTTCACGCCGCCGAACGCCTCACGCTCCCTCTCGACGAGGTGGTCGCGCGGGTCGTTGATCGCGCGGCGCTCGCCGAGGCGGTCGCGGTCCCGCTCGTCGACCGGGTCGGCACCGGAGTCCGGATGGGGGTCCCGGTCGATGCCGTGGTCGCCGAGGCGGTCGCGGTCGGCATCGTGCTTGCCCAGATGGCGTCGACCCTCATCAGGGTCGGTCGGGCCTGCGTTCGTGCTCATCAGTCCTCACCTCACTGCCGGTCTCGCTGGTCGATGCCGTTCAGCGCCGGTCGCGGGGGTCGACATCCCCATCGGCTTCGATCCGCTCCTTGCGGACGTCCTCGCTGACCGTCTCCTCGTCGGTGACGCGCTCCTTGTCGAGACGGACGCGTTCGACGGGGACGGTCTCCTTCTCCACGACCGGTCGCTCCTCGTGGAGGGTGACCTCGTGCTCCTCCTCGCTGATCGCGGGGCCGTCGAGGGCCTCGTCGCGGTTGGCGTCGGTGATCGGCTCACGCTCGATCCGGACCTCCTCGCGCTGCACGGGCACGGTGCGGGTCTCGTTCTCCGTGACCACGTACTTGCGCAGTCGCGCCCGCCCGGTCTCGCGCGATTCGGTGCCGACGTGGAGCTCCTCCTCGGACCGGGTCATCGCATCGTCGGTGGTCGGACCCGAGGTGTCCCGGCCGACGGCGTCGCGGTCGGTCGCGTCCTGGCCCTGGACTCCCGCGCGGGTGCCGCCGGCGAGGTTGTAGTAGCGGTAGAGCTCGTCCTGCTCCTGCTCGCTGAGGTGGCCCTCGGGTTCGATGCTGGGCGCATCCTTGACGGTGTCCTTGTCGAAGGCGATCCGGATGTCGTCGCCGTCGATCCTCGCACCCTCGAGAGGAGCGAATGATTCCTTGGTGCCGAGGAGACCGGTGTTCGCGGTCACCCAGCTCGGGTTGCCGGTCCGGTCGTCGACGTAGATCTGGCCGACGGATCCGATCTTGTCGCCGTCGGGGCCGAGCACCTTGCCGTTGTTGTTGAGGACCTGGGCGATGTTCTCCGTGGAAATCATGGTGTTCTCCTCTGCAGTTGTTCCGTTGGTGCTGCTGGAGTCGCAACCGACGGTTGCGTGGCCCCACCGTAACCACAGGTCGCTTCACGCCGTAACCCCCGCGCGTTGACTCAGCGAAAACACCCGCCAAGCGGCAAGTGGGTTTGCGAGATCTCAGGGTTCCGGCACCGATTGCTCGGGCGGATCCTCATCGGCGTCGCGGTCGCCGATCCCGGGCCCGTCGCCGTCGAGCAGGCCGTCGCCGTCGAGCAGGGCGATCGCGGCGTCGGCGACCGCGGATCCCGCACCCGCGTAGATGTTGACGATCGCCTGCACCCCTTCTGCTTCCAGGTGCTCGACCTGGTCGGGTCGTTGGACGACGGCGGCGATGTGCCCCTCGAACCCGGCTGCGCGCAGCTGGTCGAGGGCGAACGCGTTGGAGTCGTGAATGGCCATGGCGAGGACGACGGTGCGGACGAATCCTCCGGCGACGAGACGCTGCCAGAACTCGTGATCGGTCGCATCCCCCTCGAGGACGTTGAAGCCCTCGTCCTGGAGTCGGCCCACCACCGCGTGGTCGTTGTCGATGCCGAGCACCTTGAGGCCCTTGCGGTCGACGAGCCGGGAGTAGGCCGAGCGTCCCACTCGTCCCATGCCGAGGACCACGACGTCGGCGTCGGTCGTGTCGATCGGCCGGTCCTGGGGACGCAGCTTCGCGGTGCTCTCGTCGGGCATCAGCCGCTCGAAGAACGCCGCGATCGCGAGGCTGTGCGCATTGGCCAGGGAGGAGACGATCATGCTCAGCGCGACGGCGAGCGAGATCGGTGAGATCCAGTGGTCGTCGAAGAGGCCCGCGGCGACCCCGACGACCACGACGATGATCGAGAACTCGGAGAAGTTGGTCAGCGCGAGGCTGCTCCTGATGCTCGTGCGGTTGCGCAGGCCGAACAGCCGGCCGAGGAGGATGAAGCCGAGGAACGTCAGCGGAAGCAGGATGAGGCACAGCAGCCCCGCCAGTTCGAGGTCCTCCCAGGTCGGCGTCGAGTGGATTCCGATGACGAGGAAGAAGCCGACGAGGAAGAGCTCCTTGACGCTGAACAGGACCTTCGACAGTTCGAGGGCCCGAGGGTGGGAGGCGAGCAGCGCGCCCATGACGAGGGCGCCGAGGTCCCCGTGGATGCCGACGCTGTCGAAGGCGTAGTATCCGGGGCCCAGGGCGATGACCACGCCGAAGAGCACGAGCAGTTCGTCGTGGCCGATCCGGTCGAGGATCCGCCGCACCACCCAGGTCGCCGGGATGATGAGGATGAGGGCGAAGGCCCACGGATCGGGCGGCTCGTCGCCGGTCAGTGTGAAGAACGCCACCGCGGCGAGGTCCTGGATGACGAGGATCGCGATCGCGGTCTGCCCGTAGTAGGAGCCGTCGTCCGACCGTTCCTCGAGGACCTTGACGCAGAGCACCGTCGAGGAGAACGACAGGGCGAATCCGAGCAGCGCCAGCGTCCGCCAGTCCCCGTCGAGGTCGGCGATGCCGATGGTGACCGCGAGCGCGACGGTCGCGCCGCCGGCGACGATGCTGGCGAGCATGTGGAGGACGGCGGTTCCGTACGCCTCCGGGTGGATGAGCGAGCGGAGGTCGAACTTCAGTCCGATGGTGAACAGGAGCAGGGTGACGCCGAGGTTCGCCAGGTCCTCCAGTCCCGGGAACGGGGCGATGTCGACGGCGCCGAGGAGGAAGCCGGCTCCGAGGAACCCCACGAGTGCGGGGACCCGGAGTTCGTGGGCGACCACTCCGCAGATCGCGGCGGCGACGATGGTCAGGACGATCTCATGCACGAACGTCCTCCTCGTCGCCGGGACCCATCGACCGCGTCGTCCGCCGTCAGCACCCCCCGTTCCGTCTGCGGGTACTTCAAAGTTACCGCGAGAAGGACCGTGTGGATACGGCTCACAGGATCCGGAATCGCGACAGGGTCCCGCGGCCGGGGTTCACTGCGCGCCGAGGTGCGCCGTCGGCTCAGGGGTCGATGCGCAGGATCCGATCGTCGTCCGGCCCGGGGTCGCCGCGACCGTCGGTGTTGTTGGTCAGCACCCACAGTGATCCGTCGGGGGCGACGGTGACGTCGCGGAGCCGACCGAAGTCCTCGCCGAGGCGCTCGTCGGACTCATCGAGCGCGTCGAGGGGGACATCGCGCAGCCGCTCACCCCGGAGGTTGGCGATGTGGATCGTCTCCTCGGTGATCGCCATCCCGCTGGGACTGGCCTCGGTCGGTTCCCACTGCTGCACGGGGTCGACGAAGTCGTCGTCGTTCGCGATGCCCTCGACCTCGGGCCACCCGTAGTTGTCGCCGGCGTCGATGACGTTGAGCTCGTCCCACGTGTCCTGACCGAATTCGCTCGAGTACATGGTGCCCTCGGCGTCCCAGGCGATGCCCTGCGGGTTGCGGTGTCCGAGGCTGTACACCGGGGAGCCCTCGAACGGGTTGTCCTCGGGCACCGCGCCCTCGGGAGTGAGCCGGAGGATCTTCCCCGCGTGGGAGTCGAGATCCTGCGCATCCGAACGCCTCCCGGCGTCGCCTGTCGTCGCGTAGAGCAGGCCATCGGGGCCGAATGCGATACGACCTCCGTTGTGGAAGCCGGCGGCGGGGATCCCGTCGAGGATCGTCTGAGGATCCCCGAGACCCAGTGCTCCCGGTTCGCCGGTCAGGGGATATCGTTCGATCCTGTTCTCGTCGCCGGCGGTGAAGTAGGCGTAGAGGTGGTCCTCATGGACGGCGATCCCCAGCAGCCCGCCTTCACCGTTCGGTTCGGCACCGTCGATGCTGCCGAGTTCCCGTGCGTTGCCGTCGGGATCGAGTTCGAGGATGCGGGCGCTGTCGCGTTCACTGACCAGCGGGGTCTGGCCGTGGAAGGCGATCGACCAGGGGGCGTCGAGGCCCTCGGCGATGACTCCGACGTCTCCGCCGGCCTGGTCGGCGCTCGGTGCCGCCTGGTCCGTTCCTGCTTCCGTTTCCGCCTCGGTGCCGGCATCGCGGTTCGACCCGGTGCCGGCGGGCTCAGTGCTCGTCGAGCATGCCGCGGCCGCGAGCACGGTCGCGCTGACTGCGAGGGTGACGATGAGCCTGCGAGGAGTCATGGCGGTCCTTCCGGTCGTCCACGACCAGGATAGGGGTCAGCTCATGGTCTGGGGAGGGCCTTACGGTGCCTCTCAGGATTCTGCGGACACCCGTCGCCCGGTGAGTCCGTCCGCACCCTGCTCAGGGAACCTGGTGGCCCGCAGCACGGAAGAGGCCGTACCACTCGCCGCGGGTCAGGCGGATGTCGGACCCGCTGGCGGCCTCGCCCACCCGGGAGGGGTTGGTCGTGCCCAGGACGACCTGGATGCCTGCGGGGTGGCGGGTGATCCACGCGGTGGCGATCCCGGTCGGGGTGACGCCGTACTTGTCGGCGAGACGATCGAGTTCGCCATTGAGCTCCGGCCAGTTCGGTGAGCCGAGGAAGACGCCGTCCTCGAAGCCCGACTGGAACGGCGACCATGCTTGGAGGGTGATGGAGGTGGTCCGGGCATGATCGATGACCCCGCCGCCGTCGCGGGTGATCGAATCGTCGTGGCCGGACATGTTCGAGGACAGTCCCTGTGCGACGAGCGTCGAATGCGTCACTGACAGTTGGACCTGGTTGACGACGATCGGCTGCCTCACCACCGTCCTCAGCAGATCGATCTGCCGCGGGGTGTGGTTGGAGACTCCGAAGGCACGAACCTTCCCGGCCGATTCGAGGTGGTCGAAGGCACGAGCGACCTCCTCGGGTTCGACCAGCGCATCCGGACGGTGGAGGAGCAGGACATCGAGGTAGTCGGTCCGCAGGGCCCGCAGGGACCGCTCGGCCGCGGCGACGATGTGCTCGTAGGACTGGTCGTAGCTCCACGGCTCGGCCACGATGCCGGTCTTGGTCTGCAGGATGATCTGCTCTCGCTCCGTCGGGCTCAGGCGCAGCGCCTCGGCGAAACGCTGCTCGCACAGATGCGGACCGCCACCGGGATGATTGAAGCCGTAGAGGTCGGCATGGTCGAAGAAGTCGATGCCGGACTCGCGGGCGGCGGAGTACAGGGTTCGGATCTCCCCATCGGTGAGCGCGGCGATCCGCATCATGCCGGCGATGACGTTGGGCACCGCGGTGCCGGTGGGGCCGAGGGGAACGGTGCGCATGCGTCGATACCTCCGTGGTCGAGTGCTCTCAGCACCCAGCCTAGGTGCACGATCGAGGGAGTTGGCTCACTTCGACGACGAAGGCCCCGGACCGATCCGGTCCGGGGCCTGTGCCGCGAGTGCTGTCTCAATGCTGCTCGAGTGGAGGTAAGGGGACTCGAACCCCTAACCCCCTGCTTGCAAAGCAGGTGCGCTACCAATTGCGCCATACCCCCGAGTTCCGCGAATTCCGTCGCGGACGTCCAGCCGATTCTACTCGCACCGTCGGCCGCGGCGCAAAGGATCGTCCCTGCAGGAGGTCGGGCACGGTCACCCGCCGATGGTCCGCGGGCTCAGACGGTCTTGCGCACCCCGTCGAGGAGAGGCTTGAAGACCAGCCCGCCGAGGAGCGCTCCGATGATCGGGAACACGAGGAACGCCCACAGCTGCATGAGCGACTCACCGCCGCCGTAGATCGCCGAGGCGATCGACCTCGCCGGATTCACCGAGGTGTTCGACACGGGAATCGAGATGAGGTGGATGAGCGTCAGGCTCAGCCCGATCGTCAGCCCAGCGGCGGCAGGAGTCGACCGGGGTGCCGTGGCACCGAGGATGACGATGACGAACACGGCCGTGAGGATGATCTCGACGAGGGCGACCGACAGGAGCCCGTATCCATCGGGTGACGCGTCACCGTAGCCGTTCGACGCGAAGTTCTTCAGGTCGGCTCCGTCGCGTCCCAGTGCGATGAGGAACAGCAGGCTGCTTGCGACGAGCCCGCCGACGACCTGCGCGATGACGTAACCGGGCACGTCCTTCCAGGCGAACCGCCCGGCCGTGGCGAGGCCGACGGTGACGGCGGGATTGAAGTGGCCTCCGGAGACGGGGCCGAACGAATAGGCTCCGACGACCACGGTGAGTCCGAAGGCCAGGGCGACCCCGAGGAATCCGACGTGCTCGCCGGCGAGGACCGCGGTGCCCACGCCGCCCAGGACGAGGAGGAAAGTGCCCAGCGCCTCGGCGCCCCAGCGGGCTCCGGTGCTCGGCAGCAGGGATTCGATGTCAGCTGGATGTGCGTCGGTGGCCATGTCGTGTCCTTCCAGAGGAAGCAGACGGCGGAGACGCAGGCACAGTGACCCGGGCGTCGCCGTCATCCCGCAGGTTCTCTTTCAACGTAGCACCGAAATCAGGAAATGGTCAGTTCGTTCACCGAAACTTTACATAGTCGTTCGCGGAGTCTCAGCCGTCCGATCGGGGCGCGGCTGTGGTTCCGTGGGCTGCTCCTCCGCTGCAGCGGATCCGCCCAGGGCCTCGATGCGGAGGGTGAGAGCGGCGATCGTCTCCTCGAGGGCATGGATGTGGGCGACGGTCGCGGATTGGTTCTCATCAGCGTTCTCCGACACCTTCTCGACGATCCAGGAGGCGAGCGTGCCGGTGACGACGCCGAGGAGCGCGATCCCTCCGAGCATCAGGCACACGGCGAGCATCCGCCCGACCCCGCTCACCGGGGCCATGTCCCCGTAGCCGACGGTCGTCACGGTGACGAACGCCCACCAGATGGCGTCGGGGAAGGTGTTGATCGCCGACTCGGTCCCGCGCTCGGCGTCGAGAACGGCCAGCGCCGCCGCGTAGACGAGGAGTGCCGAGGCCGAAGCGGTGTAGATGAGGATCCGACCGCGGACAGCGGTGCCGACAGTGCGGTTGAGGATGTGGAGAACCGTGATGGCGCGCAGCACCCGCAGGGGGCGCAGCAGCGGCAGGGCGATGACGGCGAGGTCGAAGAGATGGCGGCGGAACCAGACCCAACGGTCCGGAGCGAGGACGAGACTGATGACATAGTCGACGACGAAGACGAACCAGGGGACGATGACGAGTGCGAAGGCGATCTCACCGGTCCGACCTGTCGGCTGTCCGATGACCTGCCAGCTGTAGCCGCCGAGGAAGACGAGAGCGGCCGCGACGAGCGGCCATTCCATGATCTGCTGCCAGCGTTCGGAGTTCACGACACCGACCTCGGTGCGCCGGTACGGACGGTCATGAGCTCATCCCCTCGAACCAGGGGAGGGAGGGGAGACGGGCCGGATCGGCAAGGACCTCGAGCGAGGCGATGGTCCCGCCCGTGATGACGAACGCCATGACCGAGACCACGCGTGAGCGGTGCACCGCGGCGAGTCCGGGCATCCCGTCGACGAGAACCGGGATCGACTGGGCGGCGAGCCTGCTCATCTGGACCGCCTGGGCGGCGATGTCCGAGGCACCTGCGACGACCTGGATCCGTTCACCGTAGTCGGCCCGGAGGACCGCGTTCTCGTCAAGCATCTCGAGGAGAGTACGCAAGTCGCCGGTCTCGACCGCATGCCGCCATGCGTAGACGAGGCTCATTCCGCGGCGGCGGTCGCGCCCTGCCGATTCACCATTCTGCCGGAGTCGGCGCCTGGCACGGGAGGCGAGCTGACGAGCCGCCTCGGGAGACCGGTCCACAACGTCGGCGACGGTGTCGAAGGACTGGCCGAACACGTCGTGGAGGACAAAGGCGATCCTCTCCGCGGGACTGAGAGTCTCGACCACCATGAGCAGGGCGACGCTGATCCGATCGGATTCGATGACGGCGTCGACGGGATCCGGAGCCGGATCGACGGGTTCGTCCGTCCACGACTCGACATGCCAGGAATGCTCGCGGGTGCGCCGAGGTGAGCGCAGCAGGTCGAGGCAGACCCGGGAGACCACGGTGGTCAGCCAGGCGTCGAGGTTCTCGATCGTCGAGACCTCGCTGCGGGTCAGTCGCAGCCATGTCTCCTGGACGGCGTCCTCGGCGTCCGCCGAGCCACCGAGGAGTCGGACGGCGATCGCGTACAGTCGGGACCGCTGCGTCTCGAACCTCTCCGACAATTCCATGTCACATCTCCTCGTCCTCAGTCGTCAGGGTGATGACGGTCGAACAATCCGTCGAGTGACGAAGGAAGGATGATCATGACAGTCAACCCGATCCTGGTGACCGGTGGCACGGGGAACATCGGCACGCGCGTGGTGCGGATGCTGCACGAGGCCGATCGTGAGGTGCGCATCCTCACTCGTCGTCCCCACTCTAGCTCCCCGGGCACCGAATACGTCTACGGTGACACAGTGCGGAACCACGGCCTCGACGAGGCGGTAGCCGGCGTCGACACCCTCATCCACCTCGCGGGCGGTGCCCGGGGAGACGATGCAGCGGCGGACAATCTCGTCGCGGCGGCCCGCCGCGCCGAGGTGCGGCACATCGTTCTCATCTCAGTCACCGGCGCCGAGCGGATGCCGATCGGGTACTTCCGCCGCAAGGCGAAAGCCGAGGACATCATCATCGGTTCCGGTTTGCCCTTCTCGATCCTCAGGGCAGCTCAGCTCCACGACTTCGTCCTCCCGATCATCCGGTCCCTGTCGATGCTGCGCATCGCTCCGCGGGGACTGCGATTTGAACCGGTCGACGCCGATGAGGTCGCGGCTCGCCTCACCGCCCTGGCCCTCGGCACTCCGGCCGGTCGGGTACCCGACGTCGTCGGACCGCAGGTCCTCGACTGCAGGGAAATGGTTTCCACGTACAACCGAGTGGGAGAGCTGCGTCGTCCCATCGTGTCGATGCGGCTGTGGGGGACGATCGGCCGGGCCTATCGCGAGGGAGCCAACTTGGCAGAGGCCGGCGCTGTCCGGGGTCTGCGCTCGTGGGAGGAGCATCTGCGGGGCACCGCAGCCGTGGCCGGCTGACCATGGTCAGCACCGGACAACGCGAAATGCCCCGCCATTCGACGGGGCATTCCTCGATTCTGTGGAGGTAAGGGGACTCGAACCCCTAACCCTCTGCTTGCAAAGCAGATGCGCTACCAATTGCGCCATACCCCCGAGAGCGGGTGTTCACCCTACACCGAGTCGGTGTACTTGGACCATTCGGCCTGGGCACTCTGGTTCCTGTGCCGCCACCGGAAGAAGAATCCCAGTCCCACCAGGGTGAGACTGCTGAGAATCCATCTCTTCATGATCCTCCTCGAAAGGATGTGGGCCTACCTGGACTTGAACCAGGGACCTCTTCGTTATCAGCGAAGCGCTCTAACCGCCTGAGCTATAGGCCCTTTCCGGGGGTGAACCCGAAGTAAAAATATACCCAACCCGCCTCGTCGAACACAAATCCGGCGGCCGTGACTCCGGTCACAGGCCGCCGGATCGTCAGTGCGTCCGATTCAGTCGTCGGTGAGCGTGAGGTGGAAGCCGCCCGCGATGAGGGAGCCGATGTTGTAGAGGAATGCGGCCAGGGTCGACAGGGCGGTGAGCAGCACGATGTTGATCACCGAGATGATGAAGCCGGCCGCCACGACCCGACCGAAGCCGAAGATGCCCACGATCCGCTCGGCGGACTCGGCACCGGCCAACTCGGTCATCGTCGCCTCCATCGAGCTCATCACGCCGGTGGCCTGGAGCACGACCCAGAGCACGACGAATGCGACGATGGTCGCGATGCCGATGGCCACCGAGATGAGGAACGACATCTTCATCACGGACCAGGGATCGACCGCCGACACGGTGAGCCGAACGGTCCGCGGACCCTTCTTCTTCTTGCCCTTGCCGCTCTCGACCATGTTCTTGACGCCCATCTTCACGCCGCCGGAGCTGGCCCGGACGGTGTTCGCCGCCGCTGCCATCTTCGTGGTGGCGCCGCCCGTCGACTGCGAACCGGATCCCGTCGACTGCGATCCCGCGCTCGGGGCGGAGGGCCCGGACCCGGTGGGGGCGGACTTCCCGGTCGATGGCGCCGACTTCGGAGCGGGAGGGGCGACGACCGTGGGAGGTCCGCTCGACTTGGCGGAGCTGCCCGACTTCGCGGCGTTCCCGGACTTCGCCGCATTTCCCGACGGCGCGGGAGACTGCTGGGCCGGCCGAGGCGACTGCGCGGGCCCGGACCCGGCCCTGTCGTCGGTCTTCGCCGAGCCGGCGGTCAAGCGAGTCGAGCCGCTCGAAGTTCTGATGATCTTGCCTGAGCCTGGCTTCTTGTTGTCGCTCACTCTTCCACATCCTCGCTGCCGGTCTCAGGCGCTGCGCCCTCAGCCTCGGCTACGTCGGCTTCGTCTTCAACTGCGGTCTCGGGTCCACGGGTCACTGCGATGATACGGTCATTCTTGCCCGGCTTGGCGAACACCACACCCATCGTGTTGCGTCCCTTCGCAGGGACCTCGTCGATGTTCGACCGCACCACTTTACCGCGTTCCATGACGACGAGGACCTCTTCGCCCTGTTCGACGATGAGTCCGCCCACCAAGTCTCCGCGTTCCTCCGTGATCTTGGCAACTCGGATCCCGAGGCCGCCGCGGCCCTGCAGCCGGTATTCGTCGACGGGAGTGCGCTTGGCGTAACCGCCCTCGGTGACGACGAAGACGTACCTGTCGGGCTGCACGACGTCCATCGTCAGCAGCTCGTCGTCGTCTCGGAACTTCATGCCCGTGACCCCCGACGTGACGCGGCCGAGCGGCCGGATCGTCTCGTCATCGGCGGCGAAGCGGATCGACATCCCCTTGCGGGAGATGAGCAGCAGGTGGTCCTCGGGTCCCACGATGCGCGCCGAGACCAGCTCGTCGGGCTGACCGTTGTACTCCCGGAGGTTGATCGCGATGACGCCGCCGGTGCGGTTCGAGTCGTACTCGCTCAGCCGTGTCTTCTTCACGACGCCGGAGCGGGTGGCGAGGATGAGGAACTCCGCCTCCTCGTAGTCGCGGATCGAGAGCACCTTGGCGATCGTCTCGCCCGGCTGCAGCGCGAGGAGGTTCGCGACATGCTGACCCTTGGCATCGCGTGAGCCCTCGGGGATCTCGTACGCCTTGGCCCGGTAGACGCGTCCGGTGTTCGTGAAGAACAGCACCCAGTTGTGCGTCGAGGTGACGAAGAACTGCTCGACGACGTCGTCACCGCGCAGTTGGGCGCCCTTGATCCCCTTGCCGCCGCGGTGCTGGGCGCGGTAGAGGGAGGTCTGGGTGCGCTTGGCGTACCCGCCACGCGTGATCGTGACGACGACCTCCTCCTCGGGGATGAGGTCCTCCATCGACACATCGCCGTCGAAGCCGGCGAGGATCTTCGTGCGGCGGTCGTCCCCGTAGCGGTCGACGACCTCGTCGAGCTCCTCGGACACGATCTCGCGCTGCCGCGCGGGGGTCTCGAGGATGTGCTTGTACTCGGCGATCTGCTTCTCGATCTTGTCGGCCTCCTCCTGGATCTTCAGCCGCTCGAGGGCGGCGAGCCGCCGCAGCTGCAGATCGAGGATGGCGTTCGCCTGGAGCTCGTCGACCTCGAGCAGCTCCATCAGCCCGGTCCGGGCCTCATCGGACGACGGTGAGCGGCGGATCAGGGCGATGACCGCGTCGAGGGCGTCGAGAGCCTTGAGGTAGCCGCGCAGGATGTGGGCCCGCTCCTCGGCCTTGCGCAGCCGGAACTGGGTCCGCCTGACGATGACCTCGATCTGGTGCTTGACCCACAGACGGAGGAACGAGTCGAGGCTGAGGGTGCGCGGAACATTGTCGACCAGCGCGAGCATGTTCGCGGAGAAGTTCTCCTGCAGCGAGGTGTGCTTGTAGAGGTTGTTGAGCACGACCTTCGCGACCGCGTCGCGTTTGAGGACGATGACGAGGCGCTGTCCGGTGCGTCCCGAGGACTCATCGCGCAGGTCCGCGATGCCCGCGACCTTGCCGTCCTTGACGTAGGAGGCGATCTTCGCGGCCAGGGTGTCGGGGTTGACCATGTAGGGCAGCTGGGTGACGACGAGGCACGTGCGCCCCTGGATCTCCTCGACCTCGACGACGGCCCGCTGGGTGATCGATCCGCGGCCGGTCCGGTAGGTGTCCTCGATGCCCTTGCGGCCGAGGATCGTCGCGCCCATCGGGAAGTCGGGTCCCTTGACGATGCCGAGCAGGGCCTCGAGCGCCTCCTCCTTCGTCGCCTCGGGGTGGGCGAGGAGCCATTGTGCCCCGGCGGCGACCTCACGGAGGTTGTGCGGGGGGATGTTCGTCGCCATGCCCACGGCGATGCCGGCGGAGCCGTTGACGAGCAGGTTCGGGATCCGCGAGGGCAGGACGACGGGTTCCTGGTTGCGGCCGTCGTAGTTGTCCTGGAAGTCGACGGTCTCTTCCTCGATGTCGCGGACCATCTCGAGGGCCAGGGGCGCCATCTTGCACTCGGTGTACCGGGGGGCCGCGGCGCCGTCGTCACCGGGAGAGCCGAAGTTGCCCTGGCCGGCGATGAGGGGATAGCGCATCGTCCACGGCTGCACGAGGCGGACCAGGGCGTCGTAGATCGCGGTGTCGCCGTGCGGGTGGTACTGGCCCATGACGTCGCCGACGACGCGCGAGCACTTGGAGAAGTTGCGGTCGGGGCGGTAGCCTCCGTCGAACATCGCGTAGAGGACGCGGCGGTGGACCGGTTTGAGACCGTCACGGACATCGGGCAGGGCGCGTCCGACGATGACGCTCATCGCGTAGTCGAGGTACGACCTCTGCATCTCGAGGTTGAGGTCGACCTGTTCGACCCGATTGATCTCGGTCCCGATTTCGTTGTCGTCAGCCAATGTGGGCTCTTTCCTTCTCTGTCACCGAGGCATGGTCAGCTCGGCGGGTGAGTGTGTGGGGTCTGCGCTGCCTCCGCCGAGGTGACCGGAAGTCCCGGCCACACCTCGGCGAGGTGGGGATCAGATGTCGAGGAAGCGGACGTCCTTCGCGTTCTCCTGGATGAAGCGACGGCGCGAATCGACGTCGTCGCCCATGAGCACGGTGAAGATCTCGTCGGCGACGATCGCGTCGTCGAGCGAGACCTGCTTAAGCAGCCGATGGTCGGGATCCATCGTCGTCTCCCACAGCTCCTCGTAGTTCATCTCGCCCAGACCCTTGTAGCGCTGGATCGCCAGGTCCTTGGGCAGCCGCTTGCCGGCGGCCTTGCCCGTCGTCAGCAGACCGTCGCGCTCCCTGTCGGTGTAGGCGAACTCGTGCGGGGCGTTCGTCCACTTGATCCGGTAGAGCGGCGGGGTGGCGAGGTAGACGTAGCCGTGCTCGATGAGGGGCTTCATGTACCGGAAGATCAGGGTCAGCAGCAGAGTGGTGATGTGCTGACCGTCGACGTCGGCATCGGCCATGAGCACGATCTTGTGGTAGCGGAGCTTGTCGAGGTCGAACTCCTCGCCGATCCCCGTGCCGAAGGCCGTGATCATCGCCTGGACCTCGTTGTTGCCCAGGGCCCGGTCGAGCCGGGCCTTCTCGACGTTGAGGATCTTGCCGCGCAGCGGCAGGATCGCCTGCGTGTTCGGGTTGCGACCCTGCGCGGCGGAGCCGCCGGCCGAGTCACCCTCGACGATGAAGACCTCCGAGATCGCCGGGTCCTTCGACTGGCAGTCCTTGAGCTTGCCGGGCATGCCCGAGGTCTCGAGGAGGCCCTTGCGGCGGGTGGCCTCCCGCGCCTTGCGGGCGGCGAGCCTCGCCTGGGAGGCCTGGATGGACTTGCGGACGACGTCCTTGGCCTGGGCGGGATTGGCCTCGAGCCAATGCCCGAGCTCGTCGCGGACGACTCTCTGGACGAATCCCTTGACCTCGGAGTTGCCGAGCTTCGTCTTCGTCTGCCCCTCGAACTGGGGATCGCCGATCTTCACCGAGATGACCGCGGTCAGCCCCTCGCGGATGTCATCGCCGGTGAGGTTGGGATCTTTCTCGCGCAGCAGCTTCTGGTCGCGGGCGTAGGCGTTGATGAGCGAGGTCAGCGCGGTGCGGAAGCCCTCTTCATGGGTGCCGCCCTCGTGGGTGTTGATGACGTTGGCGTAGGTGTGCACGGACTCGTTGTACGCGGTCGTCCACTGCATCGCGATCTCGAGGGCGAGAGTCTGCTCGGTCTCCTCGGCCTCGAAGACGATGACGTCGGGATGGACGACCTCGGCCTTCTTCGTCGAGTTGAGGTACTGGACGTAGTCGAGCAGCCCGTGCTCGTAGAGGTAGGTGACCTCGCGCGGCTTCGCCTCGGTCTGCTCGTCCTCGTCGATCTGGACGTTCTCGTCGTCGACCTGGGTATGACGTTCGTCGGTGAGGCTGATCTGGAGTCCCTTGTTGAGGAACGCCATCTGCTGGAACCGGGCCCGCAGGTACTCGTAGGAGAACTCGGTCGTCTCGAAGATCTCGGCGTCGGGCCAGAAGGTCACCGAGGTGCCGGTCTCCTCCGTCGCCTCCCCGCGGGTGAGCTCACCGGTGGGAACGCCTCGGCGGAAGTCCATCGTCCATACGTAGCCATCGCGCTTGACCTCGACATCGAGGCGTTCGGACAGGGCGTTGACGACGGTCGATCCGACGCCGTGGAGGCCGCCGGCCACCGCGTATCCGCCGCCGCCGAACTTGCCTCCGGCGTGGAGGATCGTGAGGATGACCTCGACGGTGGGCTTGTTCTCGGTGGGGTGCATGGCCACGGGCATTCCGCGTCCGTTGTCGACGACGCGCACGCCGCCGTCGGAGAGGATCGTCACCTCGATGTGATCGCAGTAGCCGGCCATCGCCTCGTCGACGGAGTTGTCGACGATCTCCTGCACCAGATGGTGGAGACCGCGTTCCGAGGTCGATCCGATGTACATGCCCGGGCGCTTGCGAACTGCTTCGAGACCTTCGAGTACCGTGATATCCCCGGCATCGTATCGGGACTGATCCTCGGTCGTCATGTGACTCCTTGTCCAAGTGAACGCTATCGGCCTCCCATTCTACCGTGCCGAAGTGTGAAATGCCCGTAAGCGGCCTCAGAGGGCCGTTGTGCGGATTTTCGAGCCATCGGCAGTACCCCCGGACAGGTGAGGGTCATGCGAACGCCGTTTACGGCGTTCTGTCGCTTTCGCCGAGACAGGCCCATACCCCTGAGGAGGATCCGACATCCTCCGCGCAGCTCGAGAGCTCTGCGGTCGTGCCCGGCCGTTCAGCCGTACGTGTCACGCGGTCCTCGCCCGGCCACGGTGCGGCGGCCCTTCTTGAAGGTGCGCCCGCGGGGGCCGCGGATCTCGATCTCGGTGATCGTCCGCGATCCCAGGCCCGTCTCGAGGGCGTCGAGGATCGAGGGCTTGAGGACGCGCAGCTGGGTCGCCCAGGTCGTCGAGTCCGCGGCGATGACGAGGAGAGGGGGCGAGAAGTCGACGGGGGTGCAGTGCTGGGCGACCTGGGCGCCAACGAGGTCGGGCCAGCGGCCGAGGACCTTGCCGATGTCGATCGACGAGCTCCACCCCCGGGAGGAGATGAGGCTGCCGAGAGCCGAGGAGATCGTGGCCGGGTCGCGCTTGTCCTTGCCCGCCGAGGTGTAGGTGACCTCTCCGCGCACCCGGGAGCGCCGGCGGGACGGGACGTACCGGGACTCCGTCGCCTCCATGCGACGGACCCGGTCGAGGGCCTCGAGGGCGGCCACCGGGGTGGCCTCGTCGCGGATGATGCCGCTCATGTCGATTCCGCCTCGCGCAGGAGCCGGGACTGATCGATCCTGGTGCCGACGAGGCCAGCGGGCAGATCGGCGTCGACGGCCGCCGTGATGAGAACCTGCTCGGCCTCGGTGATCCTGGCGGCCAGTCGTGACCGTCGTCCGGTGTCGAGCTCGGCGAAGACGTCGTCGAGGACGAGGATCGGCTGCTCGGCGACAGAGCCGGCATCCGCGCTGAGCAGGTCCCAGCCGGCCAGCTGCATCGCGAGCGCCAGCGACCAGGTCTCCCCATGGGAGGCGTAGCCCTTGGCCGGATGCTCACCGATCGTCAGGGCCAGATCGTCCCGGCCGGGCCCGTGCAGAGTCAGCCCGCGCTCGATCTCCGTGGTGCGGCGGCGTTCGAGCGCGGCGAGCAGCAGCTCCCGGCACTCGGCCGCCGACTCGGCCGACGAGTAGTCGATCCGGGATTCGTAGCGGGCCTGGATGCCCTGCCGTT
Source organism: Brevibacterium sanguinis (assembly GCF_003315415.1). Lineage (GTDB taxonomy): Bacteria > Actinomycetota > Actinomycetes > Actinomycetales > Brevibacteriaceae > Brevibacterium > Brevibacterium celere_A. Next base: position 373,766 of record NZ_QNSB01000002.1, on the reverse strand, counting down.
CCAGGCGGGCATCGGCGGCGATGTAGGCGAAGTTCTCCTGCAGTCCCGTGACGATGTCGGCGAGGAGCCTGCGTCGACCGGCCACCAGCTCCGAGGCAGCGTCCGCATAGGCCATGTTCCAGATGTCGAGGGTCGCCTCGAGTCCCGGATCGCGGTCCTCGCGCAGTCGCTTGAGCAGGGCGTTGCGCTGCTTGAGCGCACGTTCGAAGTCCGTGATCACCGAGGCGTAACGGGGATTGCGGGCGACGACGAGGGCGTCGATCCAGTTCCGGCGCTCGGCGGGCTCGCCGCGGACGAGGCTGAGGTCCTCGGGAGCGAAGACGACACAGGAGACGAGGCCGAGGATCTCCCGGAGCCTGACCGCCGAACGGTTGACCCGCGCCCGATTGGCCCCTTTCGACTGGATCGAGACCTCGACGACGGCATGGCGCGGGCCGCGATTGACCAGGGCGGAGATGGTCGCCGCCTGGGCGTTCTCGTGGACGAGCGGGGCGTCGAAGGCGACGCGGTGGGAGCGCAGGTGGGCGAGGTAGCCGATCGCCTCGACGATGTTGGTCTTCCCGGTCCCGTTGTCGGCGACGAACGTGGTCACTCCCGGCTCGAACTCGAGATCGAGCTCGCGGTAGGAGCGGTAGTCACGCAGGGAGAGTCGGGATATCCACATTCAGATGCGGGTGGGCATGAGCAGATAGCGGTACGACTCGTCAGCCGGGGAGTCGAGGTCCTTCTGACCCGAGATGATCACGGGCTTCATCGGCTGGGTGAAGGAGAAGTTGACGTACGGGCTCTCGACGGCGGCCAATCCCTCGGCGATGTAGTGGGGGTTGAAGCCGACGGTGATCGGTTCGCCCTGGAGGGTCGCCTCGACGGCCTCGGACGCCTGGGCGTCGTCACCGGTGCCGGCATGGAGCGTGAGCAGACCGTCGCTGACCTCGAAGCGCAGCGGGGTGTTGCGCTCGGCGACGAGCGAGACACGGCGCACGGCCTCGCGGAGGACCCCGGTCTCGACGATCGCGTGGATCGGCACGGAGTCGGGGAAGAGAGACCGCACCTTCGGGTACTCGCCCTCGACGAGCAGCGAGGTCGTCACCCGTCCCGCCGAGGTGAAGGAGATGAGGTCCTTGCCCGAATCGGTGCTCAGCCCGATCGTCACGTCTCCGCCGAGGGACTTCGAGACATCGGACAGCGTCCGGCCTCGCAGCAGCGCGACGGCGGAGACGTCGGGTCGGCCCGGGTTCCAGGTGAATTCGCGGACGGCGAGGCGGTAGCGATCGGTTGCGAGCAGGGTGACCTTCTCACCCTCGATCTCGACGCGCACGCTGGTGAGGATCGGGAGGGTGTCGTCCTTCGATGTCGCGATCGTCACCTGGGAGACGGAGTTCTGGAACTCCCCGGCGGAAACCGTGCCCGAGGCGTCGGGGATCTGCGGGAGCGAGGGGTACTCGGCGACGGGCATGGTCATCAGCGAGAACCGGGACGACCCGCACGTGACGTCGACCTTGGAGCCGATCTGCTCGAGTGTCACCTCCTGATTCGGCAGGGCCTTGGAGATGTCGGCGAGGAGACGGCCGGAGACGAGGACGGTGCCGGCCGAGACGACGTCCGCCGAGATCTCGACCCGCGAGGAGACCTCGTAGTCGAAGACGGCCAGACGGACGGTGCCACCCGCCTCGGCGGTGATGAGGATGCCGGTGAGCACCGGCGCGGAGGGGCGGTTGGGAAGGGTCTTGGTGGCCCAGGTGACCGCGTCAGCGAGGACATCACGGTTGACTTTGAACTTCAGGGTCGATGCTTCGGCGTTCACTTCACTCCTTGGGGCTGTCCACCCGATGTACTCACTGCTCTCCGGTTTCACGCTGCTCGGAAAACTCTACACAGCGTAGCCGACATCAGTGCCCCGCCTGCGACGGAATCTCGGATCCGAGAATCGCTCGAGACCGAATGTTCGAATAACCGGAAGGCTCCGGACTCGGTGCTCCGTGCCGGTGTCGACCTCATCGGCCCGCCAGGCAGCAGGCGGTGGCGGGAACCCTCTTGAGAGATGAATTCACTCAGTAGAAGTATTAGCACCTGTGGACTCTGTGGACAACCCTCGATGACTCCCGGATGATCTGGGCTGACAGCCCTTCGGTGGGTGTGGATGAGGTGTGCAGCCAGGGGCGGGGTCCCGGGAACGCCTGGGTAAGCACAGGCATGTAGTTCACATCCGTCCACGTCCCCTTCGCCCTCTGTCCACGTCCTCGTCCCCAGAGTGGCCTGTTTGTCCCCATGGTTATCCACAGATGTGCATAGCCGATTCTATAGGCGATGCTGTTGTTTGATGCGGTTTGTGAGTTCGGTGACCTGGGTGTAGACCGCTCGTCGTTCGGCCATCTGAGTTCGAATCTTCTTGTTGGCGTGCATGACGGTCGTGTGGTCGCGGCCCCCGAATGCCTGACCGATCTTCGGCAGGGACAGGTCGGTGAGCTCGCGGCACAGGTACATCGCGATCTGGCGGGCAGTCGTCAGGGTGCGGGACCGGGAGGTGCCGCAGAGATCGTCGAGGGTGAGGCTGAAATAGGCGGCCGTCTGGCCCATGATGTCGGCCGCGGTGATGGTCGGGGTCTCGTCCTGGGTGATGAAGTCCTTGAGCACGGTCTCGGCCAGGCTGACGTCGACGAGCTGGTCGTTGAGGTTGGCGAAGGCCGTGACCCGGATGAGGGCGCCCTCGAGTTCGCGGATGTTCGAGGAGACGCGTGAGGCGATGTACTCGAGGACGTCGTCGGGGACGTCGAGCTGTTCGCCGGCGGCCTTGCGCCGGAGGATCGCGAACCTCGTCTCCATGTCGGGGGGCTGGACGTCGGTGAGCAGTCCCCATTCGAAGCGGGAGCGCAGTCGTTCCTCGAAGCCCTTGAGCATCTTCGGCGGCTGGTCGGAGGTGATGACGACCTGTTTGGCCTCGTTGTGCAGCGCATTGAAGGTGTGGAAGAACTCCTCGACGGTCGCATCCTTGCCCTGCAGGAACTGGATGTCGTCGATCATGAGGATGTCGACTTCGCGGTAGCGCCGCTGGAACGCCGGCCGGAGGGAGTTCGAGGTGCGCGAGGAGCCGATCGTGTTGATGAAGTCGTTGACGAACTCCTCGCTCGAGACGTACTTCACCCTGATCTCCGGGAACAGCTGCGTCGCGTAGTAGCCGATGGCATGGAGCAGGTGGGTCTTGCCCAGGCCCGAGTCGCCGTAGATGAAGAGGGGGTTGTACGCCTTGGCCGGCGCTTCGGCCACCGCGAAGGCCGCGGCGTGCGCGAAGCGGTTGGAGGCACCGATGACGAAGGTGTCGAACGTGTACTTCGGGTTGAGCTGTGCCACCCCGGGGATCTCCGTGCTCGTCGTCTCCGCAGCAGGAGCCTCGGCGAGCTTCACCGGGGAGTTGTCCACAGGTGCTGGGGACGACGTCGCCGTCGTCGCAGCCGAGCCGGTGACCGCCTCCGGGGGGCGGAAGCCGGTCTTCTCGGGCACGTTGTCCACAGGGGTGGGAGCCGGAGCGGCCGGAGGCTCGTCGAGCACGTGATCCTCGGTCCGGGGGGTCGGTGCGCTCGCCGAGGCGGGGGCGGAGAACTCGGGGGCTGCTGTGCTCTGGGGAGTGGGCTCGCCGATGAGCTCCTCGAACTGGACCGGAACGTCGAGGTCGGGTTCGACGACGAAGCCAAACGTCACGTCGAAGCCCAGCACCTTGGAGAATTCCCTGGTCAGAGGCTCGCGGAGGCGAGTTTCGATCGTGCGTCGAGTGTGCTCGTCGCGGACGGCGAGAACCACGAGGGAGTTGTCGACGAGCGCTTTGGGAAGGGCGAGGAGCAGGAAGCCCCGCTGGTGGGCGGAAAGGTTCTCGTCCTGTTCCAGGGTCGAGACCACCGTCCGCCAACGGCTGATGAGCTCATTCTTGGAATTCGGCAATCTTCCTCCAGTTCCACACTGCGTCACGGGCGCGGTCCACACCTGTGCATGACATCCACATAGTTTTCCACAGTTTGTGGAACCGGAGCGACTCGAGGCCGAGATCCTCCACATTCGTGGATAAGGATGTGGAAAACTACACCGTTGTGACTTGTGGATTCGTGACCCTCGTCCGAGCCGGGAACGGGTCCAGCGCCTCGGCGGACCGGCTCCTGCGGTGATGCAGGCCATGTCCGGTTCGTTTGACCGTCGACTCGGGCCTTCGCTAAGATGGAGTGTCCTGTGTACTGGGCTTCATCCGATTCTCTTTAAGCTCTACTGCACAGGAGTGCTCGGCGGTCGAGACTCGCACCGCCGTTTTTTGTGAGAACGCATTGTCGTTCACCGGCGATCTAGAAATCGGAGACCTGAAGTGAGTAAGCGTACTTTCCAGCCCAACAACCGCAAGCGTGCCAAGAAGCACGGTTTCCGTCTGCGCATGCGCACCCGTGCCGGCCGCGCCATCCTGGCTTCGCGTCGTCGTAAGGGACGTTCCGAAGTCTCGGCATAAGGCATGATCCCCGCAGCGCACCGGATCCGGAGCGGCGATGACTTCAGACGAGTCTTCAGAGCCGGAGTCCGCGTGCGCTCGGATCATCTCATGGCCCACGGCCTGACAGATACGAATGATTCCCACGCCGGCCGCGTGGGTTTCATCGTATCCAAGGCCGTTGGCAATGCCGTGAGGCGCAATCGGGTGAAGCGACGCCTGAGAGAGATCATGCGTCCGCGGATATCGGACCTCGAGCCCGGATCCCTGTTCGTCATCCGAGCGCAGCCGAACGCCGCCGAGGCGGACTATGCCGTGCTCGAGTCCGAGGTCGTCACCCTGCTGTCGAAGGCACGGAGGAAGCTGGCGGATCGTGGACGCCGAGCATGACCTTCGGCATGTCTCGGAGGTCCCACCCCGTCCGCGCGGGTGGTGTCCCTCTCTCTGGTGGCTGCTGAGGATCGGGCCGCGGTTTCCGTTCGTGTGGGCGATCCGCGCGTACCGGCTGGTCATCTCTCCCCTCTACGGGCAGGTGTGCAGGTACTATCCGAGCTGCTCGATGTACGGTCTCGAGGCCTTCGAGATACACGGAGTTCTCAAGGGGATGGTGTTAACTGGGTGGCGGATCCTGCGATGCAATCCCTTCTCCCGCGGTGGGGTGGATCATGTTCCCGGCTCAGCACGTGAGGCCCGGTCCGAGAGGATCCGGTCCGGCGAATGATCCCGACCCCGGTCCAGGCTGCCGATCCCTGGGGATGCTGCGCAGCGCGCGAGGAGATGGGGTCCCACTGCGCGGTCTCGCGACCGACTGGCAACAATGGCAAAATGAACGATCGTGAAGATTCGTTGTAACGAGGAGAACTGAATGGACTGGATTGACAAGCTGCTCTACCCCCTGCAGTGGGTGGTTGCTTGGATCCTCGCGATCTTTCACGAGATCTTCACGGCGATCGGGCTGCCGGCGGACAACGGCTGGACCTGGGTGCTCTCGATCGCGGGCCTGACTCTCGTCATCCGTGCTCTGCTCATTCCGCTGTTCGTCTACCAGATCAAGGCGCAGCGCAAGATGCAGCTGCTGCAGCCGGAGATCCAGCGACTGCAGGCCAAGTACAAGGGCAAGAAGGACCAGTACTCGCGTCAGGCCATGGCCGAGGAGCAGATGGCCCTGTTCCGCGACAACAAGACGAGCCCCTGGGCGTCCTGCCTGCCGCTGCTCGTCCAGATGCCGATCTTCTTCTCACTCTTCCGCGTCATCCACAACATGCCCAAGGTGGCCAACGGGGATATCGGCGCCATCGGCGGGTTCACTCAGCAGCTGGCGATCCAGGCCGAGCAGTCCTCGGTCTTCGGGATCTCCCTGTCGGCGGTCTTCACGGACCCCGGCATCGGCGTCAAGCTCCTCACCGGTGTCCTCATCGTCATCATGGCGGCGACGATGTTCATCACGCAGAAGCAGATGATGGCCAAGAACATGTCGGAAGCGGCGATGGCCAATCCGATGATGCAGTCGCAGAAGATGCTGCTCTACATCATGCCGATCGTCTTCGGTGTCGGCGGCATCTACTTCCCGCTCGGCGTCCTCTTCTACTGGCTGGTCTCGAACACCTGGACCATGGTCCAGCAGCACATCGTCATCCGCAACATGCCGGCTCCCGGGTCCAAGGCCGAGAAGGAGATGCTCGAACGCAAGGCGCGCAAGGGCAAGGCCGTCAAGACGCCCGAGTCCACGGGCACTGTTGCCGAGACCGCCGCCGAGGCGCCCAAGCCCAAGGGGCAGCGCGCTCAGCCCGTGAGCAAGAATCGCAAGAAGAACAAGAAGCGCTGAGGAAGAACATGACTGAAGAGATCGTCGAAGACCGGGCCGCGAAGCCGAGCCGAGCAGAACTCCTCGAAGAAGAGGGCGAGATCGCAGCGGACTACCTCGAAGAGCTGATGGACATCGCGGACATCGACGGCGACATCGACATCGATGTCGCCGATGGCCGCGCGCAGCTGTCCATCGTCTGTGAGGACCAGGAGGAGTCGAATCTCCGCACGCTGGTCGGACGTGACGGCAAGACGCTCAGCGCCCTGCAGGAGCTGTGCCGGCTGGCCGTGCAGACGAGCACAGGACAGCGTTCCTGGCTCATGCTCGACATCGACGGCTTCCGTTCGAGCCGCCGCGACGAGCTCATCACGAAGGCTCAGAAGGCGCTCGCGCAGGTGCGCGAGACCGGTGAGACCTATGTCTTTCCTCCGATGAACAGCTTCGAGCGCAAGATCATCCACGATCAGGTGGCACAGGCCGGACTGGTCTCGGAATCCGAGGGTGAAGGAGACGGACGGCATGTCGTCGTCCGTTCCGCGAATGACTGATCTCTCCGCCCTCGAGGTCCCTCCGACCGGAACCTCGGCCTATTTCGGTGAGTCATTCGGCACAGCCGAGCGCTACGCCGAGCACCTGGCGACCACCGGAATCGAGTGGGGCCTGATCGGTCCTCGTGAAGTGGACAGGCTGTGGACGAGGCACATCCTCAACTGCGCTGTTGTCGCCGAGTTCATCGATGACGACGATGTCGTCGGAGACGTCGGCAGCGGCGCCGGACTGCCCGGCATTCCGATCGCCTTGCTCAGGCCGAATGCCCAGGTCGTGCTCATCGAACCGATGGAACGCCGTGTCGAATGGCTGACGATGGTTGTCGAGGACCTCGGCCTGGACAATGTCCGCATCGTCCGGGCTCGAGTGGAGGAGCTCGTCGACGAGGAGATGTTCACCGCGGTGACCGCCCGGGCGGTCAAGGCGATGACGACGCTGATCGAATGGACTCACGATGTCGTGGGACCAGGAGGCCGCATCCTCGCTCTCAAGGGAGCCTCGGTCGAGGCCGAGCTGGCGAAGACGAAGAAGCTGCTCAAACGGTATCGTTTTGGTCAGCCGACGATCCACCTCGTGGACGGAGGCGGAATCCTCGAAGTGCCGAGCCGCGTAGTGGAAATCGCAAAGAAATAGATCAAAGCAAATCTGGTTTAGGCTGAGTACAGCTTTGTGAACCCAATGGATGATGGAGTGCGCCGTATGCCGATCATGGACGAGTCGTCTCCCATAGGCGCTGCGATCGCACGCGACAACAGGCGCGCCGATCGTCTGTCGCAAGTGAGCTTCCCCAAGCCCGATTCGACTCGAGTGTTCACGATCGCCAATCAGAAGGGCGGCGTCGGCAAGACGACGACGGCCGTGAACCTCGCCGCCGCTCTGGCCAAGCAGAATCTCAACGTCCTCGTCATCGACATCGACCCGCAGGGCAATGCGAGCACCGCCCTCGGCATCGATCACTACTCCGAGGTGACGAGCATCTACGACGTCATCATCGACGACGTGCCGATCAGGGAGGCAGTCGCGCAGTGCCCTGATTTCGAGACCCTCAAATGCGTGCCGGCGACGATCGACCTGGCCGGAGCCGAGATCGAGCTCGTCTCCCTCGTTGCCCGCGAACAGCGCCTGCACCGCTCTCTCACCCAGTACCTCGACGAGGAAGCCGCAGCGGGCCAGCGCGTGGACTATGTCATCGTGGACTGCCCGCCGAGTCTCGGCCTGCTCACCGTGAATGCCTTCGTCGCCGCACGCGAGGTCCTCATCCCTATCCAATGCGAGTACTACGCCCTTGAGGGTCTGAGCCAGCTGCTGAAGAACATCCAGCTGATCCAGAAGCACCTCAATCCGAACCTGGCGATCTCGACGATCCTTCTGACGATGTACGACGGCAGGACCAACCTGAGCGCACAGGTGGCCGAGGACGTCCGCACTCACTTCCCGGACCAGGTCCTCCGGACGTCGATTCCGCGATCCGTGCGGATCTCTGAAGCCCCGAGCTACGGGCAGACCGTGATCTCGTACGATCCCCATTCCAGTGGCGCCTTGTCGTATCGGGAAGCTGCCGAAGAAATTGCTATTCGAGGAGTGAAGCGTGGCTGAACGCAGGAAGCGCGGACTGGGACGGGGTCTGGGAGCGCTCATCCCGGACGCCGCCGCAAGTGAGCGTCCCGTGGATGTGTTCTTCTCCGGTGGCGAGACGGACGAGAGGCAGAGCAACGGAGAAGAGGCGAAGCCCGCCCGCACGCGGACCGACCCCGCCGCCTCCATGCAGTCATCACGCCGCAGGAAGGCGAAGACGGCCGCCGCCGGCAAGGCTGAAGGCGCAGAGCCCCCGACGACCGGTCAGGCGAAGAAGGCGCGAGCCGGTGGGTCGAAGGCGGAGGCCGGCGAAAGCGCGGGGACCTCCTCCAGCACCTCGACGGCTCGGAAATCGACGAGCGCGAAGTCGACCGGTGGGAAGTCGTCAGCTGTGAAGACGTCCGGCGCGAAGTCGACCAGTGCGAGGACTTCCGGTGGGAAGGCTTCTGCTGCGAAGTCGACCGATGCGAAGACCTCCCGCTCGAAGACGACCGACAGGTCTGCCACCGATGCAGTCACTGGTGCCGAATCGATATCGCCACCGAGGACCGACGACAAGTCTGCAGGCGCGTCGTCGTCAGCGACGACGAAGGCTGCCGAGGAGACACCTGAGGGTGTCTCTGAGACGACGGCAGAGGAACCGTCGACTGTGGACGCCTCAGAGGTGCCCGAAGCCGCTCCAGATGCCGCCCCTGAACTGTCGTCGTCGTCGTCCGTCGATGGTTCGTTGACCGATGGTCTCTCGTCTGGGCAAGAAGGCTCTGCACCCACGGATGCGGACGATGTCAGGGAGACCCATCCGGGCGTGTATACCTCGGCGGGAGGGTCGTCGAACTCTGAGCGGACCTCGAAGAGTAGTACTACAGGCGAAGTTACCATGTCGGGCGACTTCTCCTCCGACTCTTCGTCCGACTCTTCGTCCGACTCTTCGTCCGGCCCTGAGATGCCGGAATCGTCCGAGGCCGAAAGTCCGAGCACAGCGGATGCGAATGCTGCCGCGGAACGCTCCTCTGAGTCCGACGACGAGACGGACGACGAAGCGGACGACGGGGTCGAGTCGATCGCCGACACCGAGTACGGGGAGATCGCTGTCGATCTCATCGATCCCAATCCTCGCCAGCCACGGACGGTCTTCGACGAAGACCAGTTGGCTGAACTCGTGCACAGCATTCGCGAGATCGGCGTCCTGCAGCCTGTCGTCGTGCGGCAGAAGCCGGGTGATTCGCCACGCTACGAGCTGATCATGGGCGAACGTCGTCTGCGCGCGACGAAAGAAGCCGGCCTCGAGTCGATCCCTGCGATCATTCGCCATGTCGACGACACCGACCTCCTCCGGGATGCCCTCCTGGAGAACCTCCATCGTGCGGAACTCAATCCGCTGGAGGAGGCTGCTGCGTATGGCCAACTCCTCGAGGACTTCGGTTGCACTCAGGAGGAGCTTTCGGAGAGGATCGGTCGTTCACGTCCGCAGATCTCGAATACTTTGAGGCTTCTGCGTCTTCCGCCTCTGGTTCAGCGTCGTGTCGCTGCTGGTGTCATCTCCGCAGGGCATGCGCGGGCGATTCTCGGGCTGAAGAATCCCGAGCATATGGAGGTTCTCGCTCAACGTATTGTCGCCGAGGGGTTGTCCGTGCGGGCGTCGGAAGAGGCCGTCGTTCTGCTCAACCGTGGTGACTCCGTGAATGTTTCACGTGCAACGTCGAAGGTCGCTCCGGAGTTCATCGAAGTGGCAGAACGCCTTGGGGACCGTCTGGATACCAAGGTGAACATCACCGTCGGCAAGCGAAAAGGAAAATTGAGCGTCGAATTCGCCAATCAGGAGGATCTCGACCGCATACTCAACATCCTTGGCATCAAGGACTTCAGCAACTGATTGAAATCGGAAGAGAGCCCCTTCAGCTGTGCAGCTGAGGGGGCTCTCCCTCATGTGCTGCATTCCCGGACCTTCCTTCGAACCCCAACTAGCGTCGACCGTCGGTTGGTTCACCGTGGATCTCCGACTATCCCGTACCCTCCGGTGGAAAATCCGGTGGTGATAGTGGCTGCTCGGATCGGCGAGGCGTTTCGTAGGGCATTTTGGGACTGACACATGGCGGCTGAAGTTCCCCGTCCGGTGAGTAGCTGCGACTACGAGACTGGATTACCACGGACACTACTGATTGACCGGGCGCTACCAGACAGTCGTTAGGCTCAGCGCTTCGCGGTTCATCGGGAACCGTGGTCACGCTCAAGTCTCCGAACCCCGCACGAATCGTGGAACACTGTCGGTGTACGCGGAAGGGGTTCCACGTGAAACGCAATGCCATCCTAATAGGCGCGGGGGTTCGGGAGATTGTAGTGCTCGGTGTTCGGTCGCCGAGAGTCCGTTTCCACCGTTTTCCGTCGAACGAGGCTCGAGTTAATCATGGGTCTAGGCGCGTTCCGCATGTTCGTGACACAGTCTGTGCCTGAGTACCCGGCGATGAACGACCCCCATGGGCAACCACGCGCGTTGCTGTTGGTGGCAAGGGACTGATCCACCGTGCTTCCCCTGGCGCCGGGTCATTAGTGGTGTTTCACGTGGAACAGAGCGCTTCTGTATCGCAACCGACGAAAGAATGAGCGCATCAGCATTGCTGGTCTGGGGCAAGTTGAGGCTGATCTGTTTTCCCGCAGGGTGTGGCCGTTCTGGTTATGGCAACTGAGGAATCGCTGCATCTGCCAGAATGCGGTCGGCCCGGCGGCCAACGCGAGTTCAGATGTTGGAGTTGGAGTAGGATGCGCGGGACGAGAACCAGATTGATGCAGTTCCTGTGTGCCAACCACTCTCCGAGGGAGGCGCAGATACACTGGGAACGAGGTTTCATGTGAAACCGACGCGGCCGCGCGTCCATACGTCGGCGCTGGCTATGTACATGTTGGACTACGCACCCGGCCCAGCGCGTGCCTCCAAACCTGCGGGCGAGCAGGGAGACCGCAGCTGCTCCCTCTTGATACTGCAAATGCCTTAGTATATGACACAACTTCACTGGATCAAGCACACGTTCCGGTCGCTATACATGGCACTGCATTCCGGGCTTGCAGGCAGTAGGATTCCGCTCGATTCCTTGTGATCTCAGGGCAACCAGTAGAAATTATCCGACTGGTTGGCTGGTTCTGGCTCTCAACGGGTGTTGTGCGCAGCGCAACAGAAGGGTTCGATGAGTTTCCGACGGTCTTCCTTGCACGGGTTTCACGTGGAACACGGGTCGGGCCCTTGTGTTGTACCTTGTTTGGCTACGCCCCCACCGCACGGATGACTGTTCGGTCTCGCAACGTGTGCTGTGGGCAGCGAAGCGCAGACGGGCTCGGTACATCTCCGAGGGTCGGCCTTACGGAGGCTTCTCGTGAAACATCGTCTTGGCTTTAACGGCAACGATTGCATGGCCAGTCCGTTTGCATGAACCCGGTGTTATGCAAACGCGGTAACTGCCGGATCGCGACGCAAACCGTGCTGCCTGTGGTGCCCGGAGGGCGGTACTACGTTCACGGAGTCCCACGCTCCCCGCCTTTACGTCGGTGGATGGACAGGTTTGGGGACAGTTCGCGGGTCCGCCTGTTCCACACCCGACTTGCCCCGGTGAGTGCGGTCAGTGCAATCAGACGTCGAGTCGTACCTCGGGTGTGAATAGTCGATCGCACTTACACTAGATGCCTCAGTTGGCCCTTTGACTTCTTGGGCGGGTAGATCAGTGTATTCGCTGCTTATAGCTCCCTTAGTTCTAATGCGATGTTCCACGTGAAACATCCGGGTGCTTCTCCCAAAGCCGCCGCTCGCCTATCTCGCCGGCACGGTGATTCCTGTGGGATTCGCGTGCGGACCACTCCTCGCGCAGAATGGGTGATTCACCCGCTTCGACGGTTTGGTCTCTCGATGAGACAGGCGCAATGGAGCACACTCGATCCCACCTCCACCTAGGATGCTCCTACCTAGTGTCCGACGAAGCAATTTGAGACGGCGTCCGCGTTTCACGTGAAACCATTTGTCAGGTCTCAAACGGGCACTTCGGACTCGCGCCCCGTAGCTATTGCGATCATGTTTGTTTTGCCGTCCTGGACCCAGAAACTCACTGCGTATCAGTGGGTACTTCCCGGAGACGATTTGCGATGCTCTCCACCGTTAGGCGACCCGGCGCTGTGGACGTGTGAAGAATGAGTCGGATGCCGCATTCCGCAAGCTCGCGACTCGGGTTCCATCTGGCATGAGTCCTCGAAGGCCTCGAGAGTTGCGCCGTTTGACTCGGACAGGCCGTTAGGGCTGAAGGTTTCGGTCGGAGAATAGAACGTATTCGGAGCGAGTTTGAACGCCGAAAGCGCAGTGTGTTTGTTGATCATGTTTCACGTGAAACGCAGCCGGCGCAATGTGAGGCGGTGTGAATGTTTCTAGTGAGACGCAGCCGGCGCGTGTCAGTCGACGGGAGTGTTTCACGTGAAACTGCGAAGCTAGAGCGCTAATCGTAGTGTCGACAACTAGAGCAGGCGGTTGATGTGGTTTGGCGTTGAGCTTGTACGGGCCCGGATGACATTCTTGCTGCCCTGCAAGGAGTATATGTGTCGGTCCAACGACCTACCCGCCGGCCGAACATGGACGATTTGGAATCTGCACTGTGCCGGAGAAGCGAGCGATAGCGGGCATTTGGGGAGGAGCGCTGGCTCTCGCTGCTTCGTACTCTGCGTGCTTTACCGTCTCTATGTGCTCCGTCTGCTGTTAGCCGGCGTTCGCTCATGACTCGACTGTGGGCGCCCAGGCAATGGGAACAACCAAAGGTGGGCATCTGATCTGAGCTCTGGCGTTCTGAGGGTTTTCTCCAAGTTGAGCACGCGTGTTCCACGTGAAACACTACGGCCCCTGCCCAGAAGCGGCAGTTCCCCATTGATCAGGCGTTGCAGAACACACCCATGTGCTGAGAGTCAGGTACTGCCAACCTGGGCGTGCCAGTCGCTTCCCGTGTTGATGCGACCAGGTGCGCCTTCCACCGATCTCCTATTGACTGGCGCCGTTGTCGGGTCGCTTCCTTTTGAATGCCGTAAGTCTTGTCGCTCTTGAGAGCAGATTGTTCCACGTGAAACCAAGGAGGAAGTCAGGAAGTACCGTATTCGTAGGGCTATACGCCTGAACAGATTCGTGAGATCTGAATCGAAGCGCGGGGCCTCGCCGGTGGATCGACCTTGAGGCGTCGGAACTACTCTACTCCGTTCAGTGCTTGGCGCCTTTGATGGCGCTGTTGACCAGAACACTCCGATTCGATCACATAATGCGTAGGCACCAAGTAGGAGCCCGAGCACGGCGTGGATGGAGACCGAATTAAGGGAACGTTCTCTGTCATTGGCGGCGCATTGGGAATAGCGTGACGAAGTATTAATTCTTAACGAAGTTTCACGTGAAACGAGATGAGCGGGTTTGTGCTTCCGCTTCGCATATCGCCGTTCATCCGGCCCGCGGGAGGATGAAAACCGGCCCGACAGGTCATGTTAGAACACCTGGTACTCGGTCCGTGGCGAGGACGTGCAACCAGGTGCGTCTACTCGACGGCGATGTGACCCGGAGTTTCACGTGAAACTGTGTTGGAGCTATTGGGATAAGACACCGACCGGAACAAAACCGCCGATTTGCCGGACCGCGTGGGCAGGATCAAATGCGTGTGTTCCCAGGAGCGTGGACGATCTCAGCTGAACGCTTTGATCGCCTCGATACTGAGGGTTCCCGTGTCGGGGTCAGCGTCCTCTCTGACGTAGAGACGTTGAAGGGCAGCAGCGATCCCGACGGCGACGGAGTCGCGGGTATGTGGCTGCTCGAGACGTCTCAGATCGTCGTCGTTGGTCAGATAGCCGGTGACGACGTGGACCTTCGGCGTCTTCAGTCGCTTCAAGGACGACCACGTCCTGGCGTGTGTACGGCAATCGAGCATGCCGGTACGTGAGGTCACCTCGCTCTGAATGAGGGAAGCGAGTCGTGATCCGATCGGGGAATTCACATGAGGCAGCTTCTCATGCCCGAAGTAGAAGCTCGCAATGCCGTTGGCCTGCGGAGAATCGTGGACATCGGCGGTGACGGTGATGACCGCCGATGCGCGCAGGTGATCGGCCATGCTGATGTCGACCGACTCGGCGTCGACGACGATCGCTCCGGCTCCGACTGCTTCGAGTCGACCCGCCAGACGGCGGGCGATGTCAGTGGTGATCTCCTTCTCCAATGCGGCCTGTTCATCGGTCATGGGAAGCGTCACGAAATCTACAACTGTAGTTGCTGCTTCGATGACGAATGTCCGACCGGCCAGGGACGTGCCACTCGCGGCCACCCGAGCGCGTTCTTCCAGTGCGAAGAGATTCCCGGTGCTGTGGTTGCGATCGATTGCGGAGAGGCCGCGCAGGGTCTGGGGCCCAGCAATGCCGTCAGGAACCGTTCCGAGGCTCCTCTGCAGTTCCTTGAGCGCGGCTTCGGTGACGTCTTTGAACTCCGCATCGATGAGGCCGGCGTAGAACCCGAGACCGGCAAGCTTCTGCTGCAGATGGAGCACATCGTCGCCGGCCAGGGGCTTGACGGGGTCGAATCGGAGCACTCTGTCCCCGAGCTGGTACCGCGCCCGTTCGAGTTCCGAGAAGGTCTCTGTGCCGAGGACACCGTCGCAGAGGATGCCCCGGACCTGTTGGAACTGGCGCAGGGCGAGTTCGAACGACTGGTCGAACTCCGGAGAACCCGCTTCGCCTGCGTCGAGGCCCATGCGGCTCATCTGCGATCTGACCGTTGCCAGTACTTCTGAGGAGTCCCCACGCTTGAAATGCGGGTGTGGGCGGTCAGTCACGTGCTTGCCAATCTGCTGTGTGTGTCGGGTCCGGATACACCGAAGGCGCCTGTTGATCCTACAACAGGCGCCTCGGAGCTTGATCAGATGAAGTCGGCGAGCTCTTCCTCGAGGGCCGGCTTCGGTCGGGCACCGATGATGGTCTTCGCCACTTCTCCGTCCTTGAAGACGTACAGTGCGGGAATCGAGGTGATCCCGTATGCACTGGCGGTTTCGAGGTTCTCGTCGGTGTTGACCTTGACGACCGTGAGCTTCTCGGCGTTCTCTTCGGCGATCTGGTCGACGATGGGACTGACCATTCGGCAGGGGCCGCACCAGGGGGCCCAGAAGTCGACCAAGACGGGCTTGTCGGACTTGAGAACGGTCTCTTCGAATGTGGCGTCGGTGACTTCGGTCGTCATGGCCTACCTTTCTTCAATCAGTGTTCTCAGTGGAGAACAGCATGCGAGGGGGTTTCATTCCCTCTCTCAGGAGCCTAACGGCGCCGCCGTTGCAGCCGCCGCCGCGTCGACTCCCTGAGACTGCTTCGCCGCGGACTCGAGTCCTGCGAGGTAGTGCTCGGCGTCGAGGGCCGCCGCGCACCCGGACCCGGCGGCCGTCACCGCCTGGCGATACACGGAGTCGATGACATCACCGGCGGCGAAGACACCGTCGACCGCCGTCTTGGACGAACGGCCGTCGACCTCGAGGTAGCCGTCGGCGCGGAGCGGAAGCTGGTCGGCGAAGAGACTCGTCCGCGGGTCGGAGCCGATGGCGACGAACAGACCGGTGACCGGAAGCTCCGAGGTCTCGCCGGTGACGGTGCTGCGCACGGTGATGCCCGTCAGCGACTCGTCGCCGTGGATCTCGGCGACTTCGCTGTCGAGGAGGAACTCGAGCTTCTCATCGGCCTTGGCACGGTCCTGCATCGCCTGGGAGGCGCGCAGTTCCTGGCGGCGGTGGATCAGCGTGACCTTCGAGGCGAATCGCGTGAGGAACGTGGCTTCCTCGAGCGCGGAGTCTCCGCCCCCGACCACGGCGATGTGCTGATCGCGGAAGAAGAACCCGTCGCATGTTGCACACCAGCTGACACCGTGCCCGGAGAGCTTCTTCTCGTTGGGCAGGTTGAGCTCACGGTAGGCGGAGCCGGTGGCGAGGATGACCGCCTTCGCGGTGTATCGGGCTCCCAGCGCCGTGACGATCTGGTGGGCGCCGGGCTCGAGGGTGAGGGTCTCCACGTCGTCGTAGACCACCTCGGCGCCGAACCTCTCCGCCTGGGCGCGCATGTTCTCCATCAGCTCGGGACCCTGCACTCCCTCGGGGAATCCGGGGAAGTTCTCCACGTCGGTGGTGTTCATCAGCTCGCCGCCCGCGGTCACGGATCCCGCGATGACCACGGGATTGAGATTGGCACGGGCCGCGTAGACGGCGGCGGTGTAGCCGGCGGGTCCCGACCCGATGATCACCAGTTGGGTTTCAGTCATGTGCAGATGTCCTGTTCAGTTCAGTTCTCGATGCGCCCGCCCACGATGCGGGCGCGGATTGCCTGTCGTAGATGTAACCGTCCGGCCCGAACGCCTATTCCGTGCTCGGGCCGGAGCGGGACCGCGGGCCTATTTCACGGCGACCGTGCTGATCGATGCTCGGTAGCCGCCTTCGCCCTGCGGCAGCTCGGTGATCCAGAGGATCAGACTGTCGGTCTCGACCCCCTCGTCGAGTTCGACGGTGACACCGTCCTTGTCGAACTCTCCCTCTCCCACCTTCTTCGCGTCGGCAGGATCGGAGCCGCTGCGGATCTCGAAGGCACCGCCCGAGGAGGACGACTTGACCTCGACCTCCTTGACGATGGTCTCCTCCTTGAGCTCCACGAGGAGTCCGACCCCGGACTTGAGGTTGCCGAACTCGGCGCTGTTGTAGCGATCGGTGCGCCATGACCCCTTCTCACCGGGCATGACATCGGCTGCGCTGTCGTCGTTCTCGCTGTCGTCACCCTCGGGGTCGAGCGCCGAGACCGTGTCGATCTCCGGTGGCACGGCCGGCTCCTCCTCAGCAGCGTCCTCGGTGCTCTCCTCGGCCGGCTGGGTGGGTGCCGGGGAGTCGACGACGGTGGCCGGCTCGTCCTGTGAGTTCTGGTTGACCACGACGAAGCCGATGACGACCGCGGCGGCGAGGACGACGGCGAGGATGATCCAGGGCAGGGGCCTCTTGCGCCGGTCGGTGCCCTGCGGACCGGTGCCGGAGCCCGCGGCACCCGCCGGGGCGCCCGCGGCGGCTGCCCCCGCGGTCCCGCCCGATGTGCTCGTCCCGGTCACCCGGCCCGAGGCGCCTGCTGCTCCCGCAGGTGCCGATCCTCCGGTTCGCGCCGCACCTGCTGCCGCTCCGGTGGCTCCGGCGACGGTCGCTCCGGCGGTTCCGACCGCAGCGGCGACTGTCGGGCGACCGTCATCGCCCTGCTTCCGGACCGATCCGGTTCCCTTCGGGTCTCCGCGACCGGCTGGGCCGGCATCCGGGGCCTGGGTCGGCAGGGGCGCCGTCGCGGCATCCGTCGCCGCGGTGGTGCTCATCGGCTGGGTCGTGGCGTCGTCGTCGACCGTGCCGGGTGAGAGCCGGCGCACCTGCTTGGGAGGCGCCGAGGCGTTGGCCTCCGCCCGTCTCTCCGCCGAGGCGGCTTCGAGGGCCGCGACGCGCCGCCGGGCCTCCTCCTCCTTGGCACGGGCGATGCGACGTTCGCGTTCGTACTCGCGCAGCTGATGCTCGCGCTGCTGCTCGTGGGTCTCGAACATCCCTCCGAGGAACCACGACCCGTCGTCCTCGTCATCGAGGATGACCCGGGTGTCGTTGTCCTCATCGTCGTCGGAGACGATGTCGAGCGCCTGGGTGTCGGGGTCGGTCGGGTCCTCGCCACCGCGCTCCATGATCGGAGTCGTCATGTTGTCGTCGTACTCGCGATCGGCGTACTCGGAGTATTCGGAGTAGGTCTGCTCCGGCTCCCACTCGTCCCATTCCTTCGCCGCATGGTCGATCTGGGAGGCACCGATGGGGAAGCTCGAGGCCTCGCGCATCTGCATGCGGTCGGCGTAACGGCCGGTCGTCTTGCCGACGACGCCCGCCGCCAGCCCACGGGTGCCGGGACGCGTGATCCCGATCCGCACGAGGGCGGCCTTGACCTGGTCCTCGCTGGCCGTGGCGTTCGAGCCGATCCCGCCGGACCCGGGCGCAGGCAGCCGGGTGGCCTCCTCGAAGCTGCGCGGGGCCCGGTTGAACAGGGAATCGTTCTCCCGGACGGGAGCCTTGGTCACGTACCGCAGGAGCTCGGGATCCCATTCGGCGAGGTAGCCGAGGACCTCGGCCACGGAGCCGGGTCCCGGGTCCGCTCCGGTGAGGATGCCGCTGACGAAGTCGTCGACGGTGGGAGGCAGTTCAGGATTGAGCGATCTGGCGCGGGCGATCCGGGAGTTCTCCCGGCCCGACGGCGGAATGCCGCCGACCGCCTCGTCGCCGGGCCAATGGCCGGTCAGCGCCGCGTAGAAGAGCCGCACGAGGTCGAGTGCGTCCTGCCGGGACGCCTTCGTCGGGGTCCAGTCCTCAGCGGGGAGGACGCCGGTCCCCAGGGCCAGCGCGGCGTCGATGCCGATGCCGGAGACGAGGACGCCGCCCTTGGACGTGATGCCGGCCGTGCTGGGGCGCAGGAACATGTGGAAGAGTCCGCGCCGTGCAGCGGCGACGAGGACCGTGCCGATCTCGCCGATGAGGGCGCGGGCGGTGTCCACCGACAGCGGGGTCCGGGGCAGGATCTCTCCGAGCGAAGCGGCGGCGATGCGCTCGACGACGACGTAGTCGAGGCCGTTGGCCTGTCCGACATCGAGCGTCGGGGCGATCCGGTGGTCACCGAGGATCGACACCCGCCTTGCCGCATCGAGCATGTCTCCGGACTTCTCGGCGTCGGCGACATGGATGAGGACGGGCTCGTCGAGAATGGCGTCGAGGGCCGTGCAGACCGCGCCCGCCTCGGGGGCCTCCTCGATCCACGGACGGTCGATCGTCGATACAACATAACGACCGGCCACGACCATGCCGGGTTCGATATGGATCAGGGTGATCACCTCCGAGGGGACTGAAGAGAGCGGCTATCGTCTTATTTTTCCAGCAACCACGCCAATTATCGAATGGAGTTCCCGGACTTTGAGCAGATAGCACACGCCCAGGTAGACGATGAGCATGACGAGACCGATCATGACGACCTCGAGCGCCGCCGGGATCCGTCCCGCGGGGAACCATGGGTTGGCGAAGTACAGGCAGACGAATCCCGCGACCATCGCCACCGCTCCCGCGGCGACGAACTTGAGGTGGCTGAGGACGATCGTGCGCAGGTCGATGCCGCCGAGACGGCGGTGGAGGATCGCGAACGAGAGCACCATCGCGAGCAGGTAGCCGAGGCTCATGGCGGCGCCGATCGCCATGACGGTGAACTCCTTGGGGATGTAGGCGATGGCCCACACCGCGACGGAGGTGAAGACGACCTGCGGCAGCTGGACGAGGAACGGGGTCTTCGCGTCCTCGTAGGCATAGAACACGCGTTGGGCGAGGTAGTTGGCGCTGAAGGGGACGAGCCCGATGACCATCGTCGTGATCACCATGGCGATGGTCCGCGCCTGACCGACGTCGGCGCCGGCGGCGATGACCATCGCGACCTGGGTGCCGAGGACGAAGAATGCGACGGTCGCGAACATGTTGATCATCCCCACGATCCGCACTCCGGTGGAGAAGCCCTCCCGGACCGCCTCGGTGTCCTGGTGGGCGGCATCCCTGCTCATCGAGGTGAACAGCGCCGTGGCCAGGGATACCGCGATGAGCGAATGCGGGAGCATGAAGACGAGGTAGCCGTAGGAGTAGGCGGCGTTCGAGGCGTTGCCGGCCCCCGAGGCGCCCGCCGCGACCCGGGAGATGACGAGGAAGCCCAGCTGGCCGATGAGCATGGCCGCGAAGGTCCAGGACGCCACCCTGCCCGCGGTGCCCAGGCCCACGCCGCGGAAGCCGAACCGGGGTCGGTAGGAGAATCCGATCCGCTTGAGCGGCCAGATGAGGATGAGGGCCTGCGCGGCGACGCCCAGGGTGGCCGACCCGCCGAGGAGGGCGATCTTCTTCGGCGTCCAGGTCCCGAGCGAATGGGACACGGCGTTGTCGGAGCCGAAGACGACGATGAAGACGGCCAACCCGATGATCGCCACGACGTTGTTGAGCACCGGCGCCCACATGTAGGGCCCGAAGGAGGACTTGGCGTTGAGGACCTGTCCGAGCAGCGTGTAGAGGCCGTAGAAGAACAGCTGCGGCACGCACCAGTAGGCGAATGCGGTCGCCAGGGCCATCTGGCCGGCCCCCCAGCCCGAGGAGTAGAGCCAGACGAGCACGGGGGCGGCGAGGGTCGCGGCGAGGCTGACCATCGCGAGCAGGAGGAACGACAGGGTGAGCAGGCGGTCGGTGTAGTCCTTGCCGCCGTCCTTCATCTTCGCGGCCCGCACCAGCTGCGGGACGAGAACGGCGTTGACGACGCCGCCGGCGAGCAGCATGTAAAGAGTGTTCGGGACCTTGTTGGCGACGTCGAAGGCATCGGCCTGGACAGCGGTGACGCCGATCGCGGCCGCGAGCATGGCCGCTTTGACGAACCCCAGAATGCGTGACGTGAGAGTGCCGGCCGTCATCACGGCCGACGACTTCGCCAGCGCTGCTAGCTTGGACAAGTCCTACCTCTTCTCCGGTTCTTCGGATCGTGCGCGGGCGACCGCGGCCGCCAGCTGCTGCTCGGGGATCTGCCGACGACCGCGGGAGACGGACTTGACGAGTCCGATGACGAACACCGCGGCCAGGCCGAGGCCGATCACCGCCGTCCCGATGTTCTCCCAGTCCGCGCGGACTCTGACCAGCAGGGACGTGTCGCTGGGGAGGACGGCGTCCGCGGCGGTGACCATCTCGATGGTCGTCGGGACGTCGGCGTTGGCCAGTCCCTCGACGGGGACCTCGACGCGGGTGCTCGACTCGGGAGCGACCGTGACCATCTCGGTGGGCTGTGCCCGCAGCTGCGGGGTCTGCGGGCGCATGCGCACCCGCAGCTGCGCCTCGGCGGCGGTGTCGTTGACGATCGTCACCGGGATCGTCGTCTTCTCCCCGGTGACGAGGAGCACGGACGAGCCCTCCTCGAGGCGGATGCTGTCCGTCTGCGCGCTGCTCGTCGACTCCGCGCTCTCGAGGCAGCGGTTGGCGTTGCCGCCCATCGTCCAGGCCACCGACGTGCACGTGAGCAGCGACCTGTCCAGGGTCGTGTTCGCGGTGGCCACGTCCGTGAACACGGTGTTGAACCGGCTCTCCGTCTCGCGGACCTCGGCCAGCCCCTGCAGAGTGCGGCTGCCGATGTGCTGGGCATCGGTGTCGGTCCGGAGCACCCCGCGCGGCGAGACGTCGGAGGCGAGGAGCTCATCGAGCCCCGCCGTGCGAACCCAGGGGGCGTCGGCGATGGCCGTGACGGCCTTGGCCCAGTTCGCCGAGGCGGCCGAGCGCGGCAGCGGCAGCAGCAGGTGGCGCGTCCGGTAGGGGGCCTCGGATTGGATCGCCGCCGTGACCGCGACGAGCTCGCTGATCCCGGCGGCCGGACGATCGGACCGGATGATGCCGCGGCTGAGATCGGTGAGTGCGGAGTCGGCGACGAGTGTCTCGATCGCCGAGTCGGCGCTCGCCGCGGTGCGGGTCCGCGAGTGGGCGCTGTCGCGGATGCCCGTGAGGGAGGGCTGCTGGCGGTCGTCGAGGATCACGGTCTTCGTGCCCGTCTCCTTGAGCGCCGCAAGCTGATCGCGTTCGGCGCTGCCGGCGATCGGCCACGCGACGTCGGTCCGCGCGTGGGGCAGGACCGCGGTGACGAGGTCCTTCTGGGATTCCGCGAACGCGGACAGGCCGCCGAGGCGCTGGGCGCTCAGGGCGGTCTGATCGGGATCGCCGTAGGGCAGGACGACGACGGGATGGGACCCGGCGGTGTCGAGGAAGTCCCAGTACCAGGTCTCGAGCCGGGTCCGCCGGGCCTCCCTGGCCTCGGCCTCGTCCGCGCCGGCCTCGTCGGCCGCCGGCCGGGTCTCGGTGTTGCGCGGATCGCTGCCCTCGGGTTCGGGCGGGGCGGTGGGGTCGTCGGTCGAGGTGGGAGTCGCCTCGGCGGTCTGTCCGTCGTCCGCGGCCGGCTCGGCACCGGGTTCGGCGAGGGCGGACTCGAAGGAGGCGATGATCCGCGGGTCGAGGGCGATGCCGACACCCGGGGTGTCGAGGACCGTGGAGATCGTGGCCAGGGCACCGCCGTCGGAGATCGCGGCATCGAGGTCCGCGGGGCTGATGAGGCCGTTCTCGGAGTACCCGGGAAGGGTGACGGGGGCGAGGATGCTGATGGCGGTCTTGTCGAATTCGGGGTTCGGGTACCACGTCGTGAAGCCGATGCCCGACGCCCGCAGACCTGTCGCGTCCCGCAGCTGCACGGCCAGGCCGCGCGGACCCCACGACGACACGGGTGAGGACTTCCGCAGCCCGAGGTCCTCGGCGGGGACGGAGATGGTGAACTCGTGGGCCGAACCGGCGGCGATCTCATCGCCGAAGTCGACGTCGACTTCCGGTGCGGGATCGGACCGGTCCTCCTGAGAGGACTCCTCCTCGGCCTTCTTCCGCGCCTCGGGTCCGTCGGTGTCGAGATCGGCGATCGTGCGGTTCTGCGACTGATCGCTCTTCCACGCCTCGATCCGGTGCTCGGCGTCGAGGCTGCGGGTCGAGATCTTGAGATCGAGGTCGGGAGCGACGATCGCCTCGCTGGTCGGATTGGCGATGAGCCCCCGGACCGTGACCGTGCCCTTGTCGTCGACCCACGGGGTCACCTCGTCGAGGGTGATGCTCACGTCCTGCCCGGGGTTCGGCGCCGCGGCGCCAGGCGAGGCCTGTGCCGCCGAGGCGAGGACCGGGAATGCGAGAATCGACCCTGCGAGCACGGCGATCGCGCTCAGCAGGGCGAAGAGGAATTGCGCACGGATCACGGGTTCCACGGTCTACGTCTCGTCATCGGTCCTGGTCATCACTCGCCCCTCCGGCCGTCGTCTGCGGATCCGACACCATCGGACGGGCAGCGGCGACGATACGGCGTTCATTGGCGAACGACAACTTCGACCGCAGCTGGTCGAAGGGGACCCAGGCCGCGTCGATCGCCTCCTGATCGGGATCATTGTCCACCGTCAGGGTCCCGGACCGGGCACGGAGCAGGAAATGGTGGACGAGTTTGTGGACGCGGATGCCCGCGACGGTGAACCAGTAGTCGACGGTGCCCAGCGGACGGATGACCTCGCCGAGGATCCCGGTCTCCTCCGCGACCTCCCGCCTGGCCGCCTCGGCGGGGGTCTCGGATCCCTCGAGGTGGCCTTTCGGCAGGCACCATTCGACCCTCCCCGCGCGATTGATCCGGGCGATGACGGCCACGCACCGATCCGGGCTCGTGAAGTCGACGACGATGCCCCCGGCCGATGTCTCCTCGACCGTGGTGCGACGGGACGTCCTGGGTCCCGGCTTGGGCATCGGTGTGGTCATTCTCCTACCTTAATGGGCGATTCTTGGAAGTTTCGTCGAACGCCGCCGGGTAGGCTGGTGGACGCTCGACGAGCCGCCCGGACGGCTCGACGACACGCAGCGGATGAGCTCGCGACGACGAGCGATCCGGCTCGTGACGACCCGCTCGCGATGACCCGCGGATGAGAAGGAGTTCGGTGGATCCACACAGCGCGCAGGCCCGTCTGCACGACACCCTCGAGGAGCTCGACGACATCCTCGGGCCGCTGGGACGCCGCTTCGCCGACGCCGGTCATGAGCTCGCGCTCGTCGGCGGATCCGTCCGCGACGCGCTGCTGGGCAGGCCGATGCCCGACCTCGACTTCACCACCGACGCGCGACCCGAGGCGATCGAGGAGCTCATCGCCGGTTGGGCCGACACCCATTGGGACATCGGGCGGGAGTTCGGGACGATCGGCGCCATGAAGTCCGGGGTGCAGATCGAGATCACGACCTACCGCGCCGAGTCCTACGACCCCGAGTCGCGCAAACCGGTCGTCTCCTTCGGCTCGGACCTCGACGCCGACCTCGTCCGGCGCGACTTCACGATCGGCGCGATGGCCGTCCGGCTGCCGGCGAAGACGTTCGTCGACCCGTTCGGCGGATTCGCCGATCTCACGGCCGGCGTCATCCGCACGCCCGGTGCCGCCGCGGACTCGTTCTCCGACGATCCCCTGCGGATGATGCGGGCCGCGCGGTTCACCTCCCAGCTCGGCCTGCACGCCGCCGCCGAGGTGGAGGCCGCGATGAGCGACATGGCCGACCGCATCGCCATCGTCTCCGCCGAGCGGGTGCAGGTCGAGCTGCGCAAGCTCATCACCGGGGCCGACCCGGCGGCGGGCATCGACCTGCTCGTGCGCACCTCGATCGCCGACCACGTCCTGCCCGAGGTCGCGGGACTGCGGCTCGAGACCGATGAGCACCACCGGCACAAGGACGTCTACCAGCACAGCCTCACCGTGCTCCAGCAGGCCGTCGACCTCGAGCGGGCCTACGCGGCCCGGCAGCGCGAGGCCGGCCTCGACGCCGACGATCCGCAGTTCCTCGAGGAGCCCGACTTCATCGTCCGCTTCGCCGCCCTCATGCACGACGTCGGCAAACCGGCGACGCGCAGGTTCCTCCCCGGCGGAGCCGTGACCTTCTACCACCACGACGCGGTGGGCGCGAAGCTCACCGCGAAGCGGATGAAGGCCCTGCGCTTCGACAAGGACACGATCAGGGCCGTCTCCCGCCTCGTCGAACTCCACCTGCGGTTCTACGGCTACGGAGACGCCGGGTGGACCGACTCCGCCGTGCGCCGCTACATCACCGATGCCGGGCCCCTGCTCACCCGGCTGCACATCCTCACCCGCGCCGATGTCACGACCCGCAACCGAAGGAAGGCCGAGCGTCTCGCCTTCGCCTATGACGACCTCGAGCGGCGCATCGAGAAGCTGACGGAGCAGGAGGAGCTCGCCGCCGTCCGTCCGGACCTCGACGGACGGGCGATCATGGCCATCCTCGACATCCCGCCCTCCCCGCTGGTCGGCAAGGCCTACAAGTTCCTGCTCGACATGCGGCTCGAACACGGGCCGATGGCGCCCGAGCGCGCGGAGGAGCTGCTGCGGGCCTGGTGGGAGGACAACCGGCCGCAGGAAGACGCGATCGAGGACACGGCCGAGGACGCGGCCGAGCGCTCGACCGACTGAGCACCCGCCTCGGCGGGACCTCGCCCCGCCCGACGCGCCTCGGCGCGGCCTCGCACCATTCCACCCACCTCGGCGTGGGCTGACCTCGTCCGACCCTCCTCGGCCGGTTCGGGGAGACCCGCGTGCCCGAACTCTCGCACCGGCTGGTAACTTCATGTCCACAGGCAATGTGCTCGACGTCACAGTCGGGGCAGGACACCGACGCGAGGAGACCAGAATGACAGTGACCAGTGATTTCCGTGCCGCGAGGGACCGGCTCATCGAGCTGCGCAGCGATTGGGCCGCCGCCCGGGAGAGCTTCGAGTGGCCGCGCTTCACCCACTTCAACTTCGCCCTCGACTGGTTCGACGAGATCGCCAGGGACAACGACGCCCCGGCACTGTGGATCGTCGAGCAGGACGGCAGCGAGGGCAAGTGGAGCTTCGCCGAGCTCTCGGAGCGCTCGAACCGGGTCGCCAACTTCCTCCGGCATGCCGGGGTCAAGCGCGGTGATCATGTCATGGTCATGCTCGGCAACCAGGTCGAGCTGTGGGAGACGATGCTCGCCGGCATCAAGCTCGGCGCAGTCCTCATGCCCACGACGACCCAGCTGGGACCCATCGACCTGTCCGACCGCGTCGAGCGCGGACAGGCGCAGTTCGTCGTCGCGGGGCCCGCGGACGCGGCGAAGTTCGACGAGGTCGACGCCGAGGTGGTGCGCATCGTCGTCGGCGGTGAGTCGAGCCGGGACCAGGACTTCGACTACGCCGACGCCGGGAGGGAGAGCGCCGAGTTCGACCCGCAGGGGAAGTCCCGGGCCGATGATCTCCTGCTGCTGTACTTCACCTCGGGCACGACCTCGAAGGCGAAGATGGTCGCCCATTCCCACGTCTCCTACCCCGTCGGCCACCTCTCGACGATGTACTGGATGGGCCTGGCCCCGGGAGATGTCCACCTCAACGTCGCCTCGCCGGGATGGGCGAAGCACGCGTGGTCGAACATCTTCACCCCCTGGATCGCGGAATCCTGCGTGTTCCTCTACAACTACACGCGCTTCGACGCGAACGCGCTCATGGAGACGATGGACAGGGTCGGGGTGACGAGCTTCTGCGCGCCTCCGACCGTGTGGAGGATGCTCATCCAGGCCGACCTCGGCCACCTGAAGAACCCGCCGAGCAAGGCGCTCGGCGCCGGTGAGCCGCTCAACCCCGAGGTCATCGACCAGGTGAGGCGAGTGTGGGGCGTGCACATCCGCGACGGCTACGGCCAGACGGAGACCACCCTGCAGATCGGCAACTCCCCGGATCAGGAGTTCAAGCCGGGGTCGATGGGCAGGCCGCTGCCCGGCTACGATGTCGTGCTCATCGACCCGGCGACCGGTGAGGAGGGCGACGAAGGCGAGATCTGCCTGCGCCTGGACCCGCGCCCGATCGGCCTGACGAGCGGGTACTGGAGCAATGAGGAGAAGACCGCCGAGGCGTTCTCCGGGGGCGTCTATCACACCGGAGACGTCGCGCAGAGGGACGCGGACGGCTTCATCACCTACGTCGGCCGCGCCGACGACGTCTTCAAGGCCAGCGACTACCGTCTGTCCCCGTTCGAGCTCGAGAGCGTGCTCATCGAGCACGAGGCCGTCGCCGAGGCGGCCGTCGTCCCCTCACCCGACCCCGCCCGTCTCGCGGTCCCCAAGGCCTACGTCGTCGTCGCCGGAGGCTATGAGCCCGATGCCGACACCGCCCGGGACATCCTCGCGTACAGCCGCGAGCATCTGGCTCCCTACAAGCGCATCCGCCGGCTCGAGTTCGCGGAGCTGCCGAAGACCATCTCCGGCAAGATCCGGCGCGTGGAGCTGCGTGCACGGGAGGACCAGCTCCATCCGTTCAGCGGCGAACCGCAGGTCGAGGGCCGTGAGTACGCGGACACGGACTTCGACCTCAGAAGCTGAGGCCACCGCCGAGGCGGCGCGACGGTCCAGCCCCGTCCTCCTCGGGGAGGGCGGGGCCCACCGTCTTCGGTGAGGGACGGTGCCTCGCCTCGGGGACGGAGGGCACGCGCCCCGCCTCGGGGACGGACGGGTGGAGCAGATGTGACCAACGCCGCAGTCGCCTCGGCGTGTTTCCGGGGCCTTCGGATATCAGTGCAGATCAGCGCCGATACCGAGGACGCGCCTCGCCGCGGCGGCGATTTCCGCCGGCGAAGGGCTGATCGGCGGTGTCAGGCGTTTTTCACGGTGTTCCAAAGATCGCGTGGCACACTGAAACCCACGTGTGACCTTTTTCGAACCTCGTCGCCAACTCATTGCGACAGGCAGACCGACCTGGAGGACCTTGGGTGGCTAAGGGACAATCCGCTTCCACGACCAGAGGAAGCAGCATCAAGAACCTACTCAACTACCCGCGCGCCGGAGCGAGCGGGTGGAAGCGCTTCCTTCCCAGCCTCCGCCTCATCACGGTGGGCGGCCTGAGCCTCATCATCGCCGGCTGCATCGCCTTCGTCATCGGATACGCGGTCACCGATGTCCCCGAGCCGAACCTCGAGGCGACCGGCCAGACATCGACGATCTATTACTCCGACGGAAAGACGCCGATCGGCCAGTACAAGATCGAGGACCGCGAGTCGGTGCCGATCGACGAGATCGCCAAGCCCATGCAGCTGGCGGCGATCGCCGCCGAGGACACGACGTTCTACGAGAACCGCGGGATCTCGATCAAGGGCCTGTCCCGAGCGGTCGTCGGCGTCGCGACGAACAACTACGCGGGCGGCGGATCGACGATCACCCAGCAGTACGTGAAGAACTTCTACCTGACCAATGAGCACTCCATGAGCCGCAAGGTCAAGGAGATGTTCATCGCGCTGAAGATCGACCAGGAGCTGAGCAAGGACGAGATCCTCGCCAACTACCTCAACACGATCTACCTCGGGCGCCGGTCCTACGGCATCGAGGTCGCCAGCCAGAACTACTTCGACAAGTCCGCGAAGGACCTCAACCTCAGCGAATCGGCCCTGCTCGCCGCGATGATCCAGCGGCCCGGAGCGGCTGACCCGGCCGACGACCCGCAGGCCTACGAGGCCCGGTTCGACTACGTCCTCAAGTCGATGGTCGACGAGGGCTTCATCACCCAGGAGCAGGCCGACGAGGTCGAGATGCCCAAGGTCAAGGAGGCCAACAAGGAGAACTCCCTGTCCGGCCAGAAGGGCTACATGTGGGAGTTCGTCCGCCGTGAGGCGATGGCGAAGCTCAACATCGACGAGTCCCAGCTCGACCGCGGTGGATACGAGATCGTCACGACCTTCGACGAGGAGCGGATGAAGGAGGCCGAGAAGGCGATCGAGTCCCTCCCGGAGAACAAGCCGGACGGCCTGCAGGCCGGCCTCGTCTCCATCGATCCGAAGACCGGATCGATCGAGGCCTTCTACGGCGGCGAGGACTACCTCGACCAGGCGTTCAACGCCTCGACACAGGCCGCAGCCCAGGCGGGCTCGACGTTCAAGCCCTTCGCCCTCGTGGCCGGGCTCGAGAACGGCGTGCGGCTGACCGACCGCTATGTCGGCAGCCCGACGACCATGCAGCTGCCCGGCGGAGGGACGTGGGCCCCGAAGAACTTCGGCGGAGCGAGCTATGGACCCGTGACCCTGCTCAAGGCGACGCAGAGCTCGATCAACACCGCGTATGCCCAGCTCAACATCCAGGTCGGCCCGGAGAAGACCGTCGACGTGGCCGAGCGTGCCGGATTCCGCCCCGGCTGCACGAAGGAGCAGGAGGCAGCGGGCGAGATCCACGAGTGCACCCGGGGCCTCGAGCCCAATGCCGCGAACGTGCTCGGCACCGCGAGCCCCCGTGTCATCGACATGGCCACCGCCTACGCGACCTTCGCCTCCAACGGCGTGCGCCACGAGACCCATGCGATCGACCACGTCAACGACGCCGAGGGCACCGAGGTCTACAAGGCCGAGAACAAGGGCAAGCGCGTCTTCGACAAGGCCGTGGCCGCCGAGACCTCCTACGCCCTGCGCCAGGTCGTCAACGGCGGATCCGGCAGCTACGCCCAGAACCTCGGCCGGCCGGCTGCCGGCAAGACCGGAACCTCCTCGGACAACTACTCCGCGTGGTTCGCCGGCTACACCCCCAACCTCTCGACCGTCGTCGCGCTCTACCGACAGGGTGAGGACGGCAGCAGCAAGCCGATCGGCGCCTACGGTGGACGGAGCGAGGTCACCGGCGGATCCTTCCCGATCCAGGTGTGGACCAAGTACATGAGCAACGCCCTCGAGGGTGAGCCGATCGAGCAGTTCCCCGAGCGCGGGCAGCTGCCCCAGGTGAAGAAGCCCGTGAACACGGGCGAGCCCGCTCCGCCGCGTCCGAAGCGGACGAGCAACGACAATGACAGCGACCGTCCGAAGAAGACCAAGGCGCCGATCGAGGAGCCCAAGGAGGAGCCGAGCGAGGAACCGTCCGAGAAGCCGAAGGAATCCGAAGGTGAGAAGGACGGCTCGAAGGACTCCACCGGGGACAAGGACAACTCGAAGGAGGGTCGCAAGGACAGCGGAAGCGACTCCGGCAACGACCGGGGTGGTAACAATGAGACCACGGACCCAGGAGACGGTTCGGAAACTGACGCCGACGGAGGCGGAGAGGGCACGACCGGAGCCAATGGGAACAACGGCAACTCGGGCCCGCTTGATCTAGGAGGCTGAGGGGAGATCCTCGGACTATGACCGGTAGCCTCTAGGCATGCCCTCACACCCCAGCACCCGGATCGCCGAGCCTCTGCTCGGCGGTCCGGACGGCATTCACCTCGGTGCCGCTGGAGCACGGTTCCGGCGCCTCCAGGCGTTCATCTTCGCCGGCCTGCTCGGAGCGACGACCTTCCTCGCGCTCGCTCTCCAGGCTCCCTGTCTGAGCTCAGGGTACGCGCAGCCGTCCGCCTCGGCGAGGATGTGCGCGGGACCGCTGTCCACGGCGTTCCTCGGCGACCTCAATCCCGAGGCTCCGGGCCGTTCGACCGGCGGGGCGGCCGGGCTGTCCGTCCTCGACGCCGCCCTGGTCGCCGGCCTGCGGGCGTTGACCGACGACGTCTCGGTGTTCATGTCCTTCGTCCTCATCCTCAACGTCGTCGCGATCGCGGCCCTGGGCGTGGGGCTGCTCGTCCTCGCCCGGCAGCGGGCCTGGCTCACCGCGGTGTTCGTCTCGCCGATCATCCTCTTCACCCTCGGCTCGACCCTCGACCCCGTGGCCGTGGCGCTGAGCGTGTGGGCGCTCATCGTCGTCCTCGGGTCACCGCCGATCCCCGCCCGGCCCTGGCTCGCCGGAGTGCTCCTCGGCCTCGCCGCCTTCATCAAGCCCCTGGCCCTCCTCGTCCTCCTCGCCCTGACGCTCGCGGGAAGCCATCCGACGCGGACGGTGCCGGCGCGGAGCCCGCGGATGATGATCGCGACGGCGGCGCTCACCTCGGCGCTCATCCTCATCCTCGACGGCAGCGCGTACGCCCGGGTCGTCCACGGGCTCACCGACGCCGTGGACGGCGGTTCGTTCGCCTCGATCCTCGTCATGGCGCGGTTCGGCAGCAACGCATCCTGGGCGCCCGTGTGGATCGCCGCGAGTGCCGGAGTGGTGCTGGCGGTGACGATCGCGCTGCTCCTCGTGCGCCGGCGGGGTCTCGACCCGGCGGTTGCAGCCTGCCTGCTCATCGGGGCGTGCCTCCTCTTCGCCCCGGGCATGATGCCCTGGGACAGCCTGTGGCTGCTGCCGTTCCTCGTCCTCGCCGTCCACCGCTGGTGGGTGCTCATCGTCTGGGGACTCGCCGAGGCGAGCTTCGCCGTCGCGAGCCACCTCGGCGACGTCGCGGGCATCGACCCCGAGGCCGGACTCGAACCCGCGTTCGTCGCCCTCTTCACCCTCCTGCGGCTCTTCGCCCTCGTCGTCGCGATCATCTTCGCCGCCGAGAACCTGCACCGACAGCGGGTGCGCGCCCCGCGTCGCATCGCCGTCGCCGCGAGGACGAGGCCCGTGGGTGCCGGAGGCGAGAATCCGGACATGACAGCGCCCGCCCGCGTCCTCTAGAATGGTGAGGTCTGTTCCCATTTCGCGCCATCGCGGATCCGGGGCAGGCATGCATAGATACCCTCCTGCCATGGAACGACCATGGCCGTGAAGACCAGAGGAGGTGGGTGACACATGCGTCATTACGAGCTCATGCTCATTCTTGACAACGAACTCGAAGAGCGGACGTTGGCTGACACCGTGGACAACCTGATCAAGGTGATCCCGGCTGAGAACGGAACCGTCGACAACGTGGACATCTGGGGACGCAGGCGCTTCGCCTACGAGATCCAGAAGAAGTCCGAAGGCTACTACGTCGTGGTGGATTTCCACGCCGAGCCTGCAACGACCAAGGAACTCGATCGTCAGCTCGGACTCAATGAGTCCGTTCTGCGCACCAAGATCCTCCGCCCAGACGCCAAGTAAGCGTCAGGCTACCTCGCTTCAAGGAGCATTCAATGGCAGGCGAAACAGTCATCACGGTCGTCGGGAATCTGACAAGTGACCCGGAACTGCGATTCACACCCAACGGTGCGGCCGTCGCAAACTTCACCGTGGCCTCGACGCCGCGCGTCTTCGACCGTGCGTCCAACGAGTTCAAGGACGGGGAGACCCTGTTCCTCCGCTGCTCGGTGTGGCGCGAGATGGGCGAGAACGTTGCCGAAAGCCTCCAGCGAGGGACTCGGGTCATCGTGCAGGGCCGGCTGAAGTCGCGGTCCTTCGAGACCAAGGAGGGCGAGAAGCGCACCGTCATGGAACTGGACGTCGACGAAGTCGGCCCCAGCCTGCGACGCGCCACCGCTCAGGTCTCGAAGAACGAACGCAGCGGAGGCGGGTTCTCCGGCGGCGGCTACGGCGGACAGCAGGGAGGCGGCCAGCAGGGCGGCTTCTCGCAGCAGTCCTCCGGCTGGGGCAGCAATCCCCAGCAGAGCGGCCAGCCCCAGGGCGGCCCCGGGCAGGGCAACCCCCAACAGGGTGGTCAGCGCCAGGGCGGATACAGCCAGGGGAACAACGGACCGGCGAATGATCCGTGGGCATCATCGAGTCCACAGGGCGGCAACGGCGGCTGGGGCAACCCGGGCGCCGATGAACCGCCATTCTGAACACGTCTGAAGACATTTCGCACATCAGGAGATACTCATGGCAAAGCCAGAGATCCGGAAGCCTATCAAGAAGAAGGCGAATCCGCTCAAAAAGGGCGAAGCGGCCAAGATCAACTACAAGGACACCGCTACGCTTCGCAAGTTCATTTCTGACCGTGGCAAGATCCGTGCACGTCGCGTCACCGGTGTGACCGTGCAGGAACAGCGCGTCATCGCGAAGGCCGTGAAGAACGCCCGCGAGATGGCACTTCTGCCCTACTCGAGCTCTGCTCGCTGATCGGAGAGAAGAGACCATGCCAAACCGCAAAGTGATTCTCAATCAGGAAGTCGACGGCCTGGGCGCCGCCGGCGATGTCGTCGAGGTGCGTGCCGGCTACGCCCGCAACCTGCTCCTGCCCCGTGGCTGGGCCAGCGTGTGGAGCGAGGGTGCCGAGAAGCACATCGAGGCACTCCGCAAGGCTCGCCAGTCCAAGCAGATCGCCGACCACGATGAAGCAGTCAAGGTCAAGGGTGAGCTGGAGTCGACCAGCGCTCGGATCGAACTCAAGGCAGGGAAGAACGGTCGCCTCTTCGGCGCCGTGACCCCCGCCCTGGTCGCCGAGGCGCTGCAGGCTGCCACCGGTCACGAGTTCGATCGTCGCCAGGTCGCCCTGGCCGGTCACGTCAAGACCCCCGGCAGCTACACCGCGACCGTGCGCGTCAACGACACGATCACCGCGAACGCCAAGTTCGAGGTCATCGGCAAGGCCTGATCCCGGGCCAGTTCGCTCGTCGATGGCCTGACGGCTCGTCGAGGACGGTCGGGGCTTCATCGCCCTGACCCGAACCGAGCTCCTGAGCGCCGAGGCGCACCCACTGCGGGTGCACCTCGGCGCTCAGTGCTTCCCGGAGCCGGCGGGGCTCGCCGAGATGGGATCGCCAGGTCACACTGACCCACCGAGAGTGCAGCGACCCGCTGAAAGAGCACCGACTAGGCGAATGAGCACCGACCCGGCGAAGGCTCACCGCACGAGGTGACCCCTCGGCGGATCAGTGTGCTTTCGGGCCAGCGCCTTCGGCCTTACGAGGCGGGAGGAGACGTGCAGCGGTGCTGTTATGCGGGGGGCTCCGAGGTGAAGACGAGCGACTCCGCGGTCGGGAACTCCTCGATTGCCTCGGCGTCGAACGGTGGGACCAGCTCGAGGTAGACCGGCACATCGTTCTCGACGAAGAGGACGACGATCGCCGAACCCGACACGGCGTCGAGGATGAAGCTGCTGCGCTCGGCATCATGCGCGTAGCGCGGGGTGTCGTCGGGCAGCGCCAGGGCGATCGACGGGCACTTGCCGCACGCGCACGTGTCCGAGACGACGGTGTTGGCGAGGTTGGCCGCCCACACCGCCCGACGATCGGTGGTGCGGCGCAGGCGAGCGCTGGAATCGGCGCGCGGTTTGCCCAGAGTGTGATTGTGGTTGAGTTCGAAGAGCTGGGCCGAGGAGCCGTTGAGCCCGGCCGAGACCTGGGCCCGTCGGATCATCTCGACGGCCACTTCCAGCTCTCGTTCGCTGAGTGCTCGGCTCATGCTTCGATCCTACGCGGAGACTCCCGTCCTTGCTGGAACCCAAGTGACGATGTTGCGAAATCGTGAACTCACGGCGAGATGCCTTGCCATGTCACGGCACGTCCCGGCGAGTCTGCCCGGCCCTGGGGGCGCGGATCTGTCGCTGGCGTGTCGCACGCGGATTCGCCGCCGTCGTTCGTCGACCGCCTGACCCTGGTCAGCCGGACCCTAGTCTGCCCGACCCTGGTCTACCCGACCCTGGCCGGGCGACCGTTCCGACTCCGGTTTCCCAGGCGTGACACAGGCGGCCGTGACCAGGCTTCGCGGCAGACTTCGCTAAAGTCGGTGCAGGAGGTAACGATGGCGACTGAGAGAGCACTGTCCGTGCCGCGGCTGAGCGGGCCGGGCGAGCTGACCGTCGAGGATCACGCGCGGGCGGCCGGTCTGCGGAAGATGCGGACACTGGCCCTGTCGCTGCTCGTCCTCGCCACGCTCATCTTCCTCGCCACCCACATCTTCACCGACCTCACCGGGGTCTGGGGCTTCGTCTCCCGCGCCTCCGAGGCGGCGATGATCGGCGCGATCGCCGACTGGTTCGCCGTCACCGCGCTCTTCCGGCATCCCCTGGGCCTGCCGATCCCGCACACCGCCATCATCCCCCGCAAGAAGGACACCCTCGGAGCGAGCCTCTCGGCCTTCGTGGCCTCGAACTTCCTCCACGCCGAAGCGGTCTCGACGAAGATCCGCTCCGCGCAGGTCTCCCGCCGAGGCGGGGCATGGCTGAGCAGATCCGCCAACCGCGACCTCGTCGTCGACCGCGCGGCCAGCGGGCTCGAGTACGTCCTCGACCGCATCGACGACGACTCCATCGCCGCGCTGACGAGGAACGTCATCGTGCCGAGGCTGGTCGCGACGAGGAAGACTCCGGTGCTCGGCCAGCTGCTGCGCCAGATCGTCCTCGACGGTGCCCACCACAGGCTCGTCGACCTCATCGTCGCCGAGGCGCACACCTGGCTGAGCCAGAACCCGCAGGTCATCGACGAGATCGTCCACAACCGAGCGCCCTCGTGGGTGCCGGACTTCGTCAACGAGCAGCTTGCCGGGCGCCTTCAGCGCGAGGTCCTCGGCTGGATCGCCGACGTCCGCGACAACCCCTACCACAAGGCCCGTCAGGCCCTGGACGCGTGGCTCGTCGACCTGTCCTCCGACCTCGGTTCCGAGACGGCCCTGGCGGACAAGGCGGAGGTCGTCATCAACGACCTGCTCGGCCAGGAAGGTGTCGTCGACTCCGTCCTCGAGGTGTGGGGATCGCTCAAGCACCTCCTTCGGCAGGCGATCATCGACCCGAAGGGCGAGGTCCGCGACCGGATCTCCGACCTCATCGGAGAGTTCGCCGAGCGCCTGCAGACCGACACCGCATTCGCCGCCAGGATCGACGACCGGATCGCCACGACCGCCGGCGACCTGGCCGAGAGCTTCGGCCCGGAGATCGCCAGCGTCATCTCCGACACGATCGAGAGGTGGGACGCGAAGGAGGCCGCCGAGCGCATCGAGCTCTATGTCGGCCGCGACCTCCAGTACATCCGGATCAACGGCACGGTGATCGGAGCCCTCGTCGGAATCGCGATCCACACCGTCATCGTTCTCCTGCCCGCCTGACGGCGTTTCGCATGGAAGGGGCCGGACTCCCGGCCGCAGGCCTCATTCCTGCTGGTGGATGATCTGGACGAGGTTGCCGACGGTGTCGTCGAGGACGGCGGTGGTGATCGGGCCCATCTGGGTCGGCTTCTGGGTGAAGGTGACCCCGAGTCCGCTCAGGCGCTCGTATTCGGCCTCGACATCGTCGACGGCGAACTGGTTGATCGGGATCCCATCGGCCGCCAGCGCCTCGGTGTAGGCCGCCGCCGCGGGGTGGCCCTTGGGCTCGAGGACGATCTCGGCCCCGTCCGGGTTCTCCGGGGAGACCACGGTCAGCCACCGGGCGTCGCCGACGGGGATGTCGAACTTCGGGAGGAACCCGAGCTTCTCGGTGTAGAACTCGAGCGCCCGCGCCTGGTCGTCGACGGGGATGCTGATCCACTGTGCTCTCATCATGACTCCTTGGATGTGCGCGCCGAGGTGGTGCTCACCTCGGCGGAGGGGTGGTGGGTGCCGTCCACCGCTCGAGGGCGGCGGTCAGCGGTGCGAGGTCGATCCGGTGGAACTTGTACCGGCCCTCCTTGCGGCTGTTGACGAGACCGGCGGACTCGAGCACGTCGAGATGCTGCGAGATCGCCTGTCGGCTGAGACCGAGGTGGTGCTTGTTGGCCAAGCGGGCGCAGATCTCGAACAGCGTCTGATCATCGGCGATCACCAGTTCATCGAGGATGATCCGCCGCGTCTCGTCGGCCAGCGCCTTGAATACGTCCGCCATGACCCCACAATAGGCAAGAGATGACTTGCGTGTCAAGAGGCAAGCACGAACTTGCCTCTGCGAACCCGCCGCGTGGTCCTCGGGTTTTCCCCGACTCCCCGTCGGGACCGCTCCATGGCCGCCGTGGCTCGCCGGCGCACAGGATGGAGGCATGTTCGAACTCCCCTCCATCCTCACCGCGACACACGTGACCAAACGCTACGGACAGACCACCGCTCTCGCCGACGTCGACCTGGGCATCCGCCTCGGCGAGTCCGTGGCCATCATGGGACCGTCGGGGTCCGGAAAGACGACGCTGCTCCACTGCCTCGCCGGAATCATCCCGCCCGATTCCGGCACCATCCGGCTCCTGCCCACCGAGCGGAACCCGCCCGCGGAGATCACCTCGCTGAGGGAATCCGGGCGCACCGCCCTGCGTCGCGACGTCTTCGGATTCGTCTTCCAGCAGGGCCTTCTCCTGCCCGAGCTCTCCGCGGAGGACAACGTCGCGTTGGCGGCCATGCTCGCCGGCGCGAGCCGCCGGGAGGCGAGCGCCCATGCCCGTGGCTGGCTCGAGCGACTGGGGTTGGCCGAGCACCTGGGCAGGCGGATCGGGCAGCTCTCCGGCGGTCAGGCGCAGCGCGTGGCCATCGCCCGCGCCCAGGTCACCCAGCCGGTGGTGACCTTCGCCGATGAACCGACCGGGGCGCTGGACTCCCACACCTCCGCCGAGGTGCTCTCCGAGCTTCTCGCCTCGACGGCGGGACGGGGATCGAGCCTGGTCGTGGTCACCCACGACGAGACCGTGGCCGCGCGCTGCTCGCGGATCGTGCGCCTGTCCGACGGCCGGATCGTCTCCGACAGCGGACGACAGGTGGAGGCACGATGACCGCGGTGCGCATCGTCCCCCTCGTCCTCGGCCGCCGGACGCTGCTCTCGTCGACTGCGGTGCTCGTGATGAGCTCGTTCTTCGCCTGCGCGGCCCTGTTCCTCACCGTGGCCGCCGGGGCCTGGAGCTTCTTCCGGGTCCCACCGCACCCGGACCCCGCCCAGGCGGGCATCGACATGATGTACACGGTGCTCGCTTCCCTGGCGACCGTCTTCCTCGTGATCCCGGCAAGCACCCTGGCGTCCGCCTCGGCGACGCTTTCCGCCCGCCGCCAGGACGAGCGGCTGTCGACGGTGTCGCTGCTCGGTGCCCGGAGATCGGCGATCGTCGCGCTCGCCGTCGCCGAGCCGCTGATGCCGGCGATCGCCGGGATCGTCCTCGGCGTCCTCGGATACCTGGCGCTCGCCTGGCCGGTGAGCGCGATCCGGTTCCGCGGCGCACCCATCGGATACGAGAACATGCTCATGCCGCCCTGGCTGCTCGGTGCGGTCGTGGCGTTCCTCGTCCTCGTCTGCCTCTGCTCGGCGCTGCTCGGGCTGCGGAAGGTCACGGTCTCCCCGCTGGGGGTGCGGACGAAGTCCGTGGACCGGAGGTTCCCGCTGGCCCGGGTGATCGCGACGGTCATCGTGCTGCTCCTCCTCCCGGTGCTCATCGCCGTGTCGAAGGCGGGCAGCCTCGGTGTCGGGGTCGTCGTGTCCATGGTCCTCGCTGTCTTCGCCCTCGGGCTCGTCGCGGTCGACCTCATCGGAGGGCTGCTCATCCGCTGGTTCGCTCACCTCAGCGGAGCTCGGGCGCAGACCCCCGCACGGCTCATCGCGGCCCGTCTGGTCTCGGACGAGCCGAGGAGGTTCTGGAGGAGGGTGTCGGGCCTGGCGATGACCGCGTTCGTCGCCGCCGTCGGCGGCAGCGGGGTCGCGCTCATGCGCACCGGCCTCGACCACGCCGAGGACTCCGGGATGACACCCGAGGAGATCACCCTCCTCGGCGACATCTTCACCGGAGTGCTGCTCGTCATGGGGATCTCGATCCTCCTCATCGCGGTCTCCGCCCTCATCAACCAGGTCGCCGATGTCCACTACCGGGCCGACACCTTCCAGGATCTCCATGCCGCCGGAATGGACCCGGAGACGATGCACCAGGCGCTCGTGCGCGCCGTGCTCGGTCCTGTCATCTGGGTATCGCTCCTCGCCGGCGGCCTGGGGCTGCTGCTCGTGCTGCCTCTTGCCGGGGCCGCTCTGGTCCTCGCACCCGTCACGTTCCTCACGATTCTCGCGTCAGTGCTCGCGGGTATCCTCGTCATCAGAGCCGGGCTGCAGGTGGCGAAGCCGATCCTCGTCCAGGTGGCGACCGCGGGCCGCACACGGGAGTGAGGATGCCGCCTCGTTGAGGGTTCCGGGGTCGGATTCCGGGTGACCGAGGGGGCGGGCAAACCCGGTTAGAGTTGAGGGGCACTGACTTCTGGTGCGAGAGTCTGGAGAGGGAAGCAGTTGTTGAGCAACGATCAGGGTTACGACGGTCTGAGGACTCCTCCACAGGATCTCGAGGCGGAGCAGAGCGTGCTCGGTGCGATGCTCCTGTCCAAGGACGCGATCGCCGACTGCGTCGAGTCGATGTCCGGCGACGACTTCTACAAGCCCGCCCACGAGACCATCTACGAAGCCGTCCTCGACCTCTACTCGCGCGGGGAGCCCGCCGACTCGGTGACGGTGGCGAACTACCTGACGAAGACCGGGGACCTCTCCCGCGTCGGCGGGCCCGCCTACCTCCACACCCTCATCTCCTCCGTGCCGACCGCGGCGAACGCCGGGTACTATGCCGCGATCGTCCGCGAGCAGGCGGTGCTCCGCCGTCTCGTCGAGGCCGGCACCCGCATCGTGCAGATGGGCTATGACGCCGAGGGCGACACCGACGACGTCGTCAACCTCGCGCAGGCCGAGATCTACCAGGTCACCGAGCGGCACACGACCGAGGACTACGTCGTCCTCTCCGAGATCCTCGGCGAGGTCGCGCAGGAGATCGAGCGCAACGGCGACACCGACGGGATGACCGCGGGTGTGCCGACGGGCTTCACCGAGTTCGACCAGCTGACCAACGGCCTCCACCCGGGGCAGATGATCGTCATCGCCGCCCGCCCCGGTGTCGGCAAGTCGACGCTCGCCCTCGACTTCGTCCGCTCGGCCGCGATCCACCATGGGCAGGCGTCCGTGTTCTTCTCCTTGGAGATGGGCAAGAACGAGCTCGTCATGAGGCTGCTGTCCGCGGAGTCGGAGATCCCGCTGCAGAACCTCCGCCGAGGCGAGCTCAGCCCCCACGACTGGACGACCCTGGCGGCGACCGAGGCCCGCATCAACGATGCCCCCCTGTTCGTCGACGACTCCCCGAACATGGCCCTGACCGAGATCCGCGCGAAGTGCCGGCGTCTCAAGCAGCAGCACGACCTCAAGATGGTCTGCGTCGACTACCTCCAGCTGATGAGCTCGGGCAAGCGCGTCGAGTCGCGGCAGCAGGAGGTCTCCGAGTTCTCGCGCTCGCTCAAGCTGCTGGCCAAGGAGCTCGAGGTTCCGGTCATCGCCCTGTCGCAGCTCAACCGCGGCAGCGAGCAGCGCACGGACAAGCGGCCGATGATCTCCGACCTGCGCGAGTCCGGGTCGATCGAGCAGGACGCCGATATGGTGCTCCTCATCCACCGTGAGGACATGTACGACAAGGAGCATGAGCGCGCCGGCGAGGCCGACATCATCGTCGCCAAGCACCGTGCGGGACCGACGGGCGAGATCCCGGTCGCGTTCCAGGGCGCGAAGTCCCGCTTCGTCAACATGCCCCACTAGGATCGGGAACCTGCTCGCTCGGCCGACCGTGGGCGCGGAGCGTCTGCGTACCATTGCACCTATGGACCCCAATCCGAACGACCTGCTGGTGCTGCTCACCGTCTCCCGCTCGGCGAGGTACGCGGTCGCGGCTCGTGCGCTGGGCGTCAACCACACGACGATCTCCCGCCGGATCGCCGCCCTGGAGAAGGCGCTGGGCGGACGGGTCCTGTCCCGGACCGAGAGCGGCTGGGAACTGACCGTATTGGGTGAGCAGGCCGTGCGCGCGGCCGAACAGGTGGAGAAGGCGGTGGGCAGCCTCGGCGAGCTGGGGCAGACTCCGGACCCGGTCACCGGGGTGGTCCGGATGACGGCGACCGACGGCTTCAGCGCCTATGTGGCGTCGCCTGCCGTGGCGAAGCTGCGGCGGACCCATCCGGGGCTCAGCGTGGAGATCGTCACCGTGACCCGGCAGGCGCTGCAGCAGCGGTCCGGCCTCGACATCGAGGTCGTCGTCGGTGAGCCCCGGGTCCATCGCGCCGAGGCCCTGATGCTCGGTGAATACGAACTCGGCATGTACGCCTCCGAGGACTACCTCGCCGAGAACGGGACGCCGTCGACCGTCGACGAGCTCGCGGCTCACCACCTGGTCTACTTCATCGACTCCATGCTCCAGGTCGACGACCTCGACGCCCCACGTCGGCTGTTCCCCGAGATCAAGGACGCCCTGACCTCGACCAATGTCTTCGTCCATGTCGAGGCGACTCGGGCGGGTGCGGGAATCGGGTTCCTTCCCTGCTTCATGGCGGACCTCCATTCCGACCTGGTCCGCCTCTTCCCTCGCGACGTCTCCGAGCGGCTCCCGTACTGGATGGTGCTCAGGCCGGAGTCCCTGCGGCGACCGGCCGTCGCCGCGGTGGTGCAGGCGCTGCGGGAGCAGGTGGTCGCCCATCAGGAAGCGCTGTTGGGACGAGGTCGTGACCTGCCGAGCCGTCCTCTCACAGCGGATGCTGCGGGCCCGGAGAATCGCGGTGGAGCAGGTCGGTGATGCGCGACAGTGACCGCGCCGAGATGAGGACCGACCAGCCGCGGACGATGGTGTGGACGACGGCCGGACCGTCCATCTGCCGAAGCGACAGTCGCTCGCGGTCGGGATTGAAGAAGCGCCCGAGCGCGAAGAGGATGCAGGCGTAGGTCACGGCGAGGAGGATCAGGGGCAGGGTCCACATGCTCTCATCGTCGGCTCGCCGGGGTCCGAGGACAAGCAAACGTTGCTCAACGATGATCTGGACGGAAAGTACACGGACGAGCCGGCCGTGTTGCTCGTGCCTAGGCGGGCCGCACCATTGCGGTTTCCCACTGCTCAGCCTAGGTTGGAGCCATGTTGGACTATGCGCCGTTGCAGATCAGGGTGGTCACTCCCCGGCTCGAGCTCGTCGGTGCGACCGACGAGATGCTCGCGCAGCTGGTGCCGCTGGTCGAGGACGGGAAGACCTTCGCGGAACCTGCCCCCTACGACGATCCGATGCCGTTCTACGA
Source organism: Brevibacterium sanguinis (assembly GCF_003315415.1). Classification (GTDB taxonomy): domain Bacteria; phylum Actinomycetota; class Actinomycetes; order Actinomycetales; family Brevibacteriaceae; genus Brevibacterium; species Brevibacterium celere_A. The sequence goes on along the minus strand of NZ_QNSB01000002.1, from coordinate 331,980 downwards.
ATCCGACCCCGAGGCGCGAGTGGCGAAATGGCTGCAGAGCCGGTGGCGCGGTCGCGCCCGGTTCAGTCCCTCGGAGTTCCGCCTCAGCTTCGCCGTGGTCGTCGACGGAGAAGCGGTGGGAATGCAGGACCTCATCGCGGAGAAGTTCGACACCTGCCGGACGGTGCTGACCTTCTCCTGGCTGTCCACGGACGTTCGTCGTCGCGGTCTGGGCACGGAGATGCGCAGCGCGGTGCTCCATCTCGCCTTCGACGGGCTGGGCGCCGCCGAGGCGAGCTCCGACGCCTTCGTCGACAACCTCGGGTCGAACAAGGTCTCCGAGCATCTCGGCTACGAGAAGAACGGTGTCGAGTGGGACACCCGCCGAGGTGAGCCGGCCCTCCTGCAGAGATGGCGGCTGACGCGCGAGAACTGGTAAAGACACCGCAGAGACGATATCGGTCTCCACGGTGTCTCACGGTTCACGGCGATGCTCGGCAGCGCAGAGGACTGAACGTCGTCGCCACCGGCAAGCCGCCACCGGCGGACTGCCACCGGCGAGCGGTCAGGCGCGCCGGAACTCGGCCATCATCGGGCAGTCGAACGGGTCCCTTGCGGCCAGGCCGACACGGTTGAGGTAGTCGATGACGATCGCGTAGGAGCGCCACAGGCTCGTCTCGGTGTAGGGAACATCGAGATCCTTGCATTTCGCCATGACGAGTTCGCGTGCCTTGGCCAGGTGCGGCCTCGACATGCTCGGGAACAGGTGGTGCTCGATCTGGTAGTTGAGCCCGCCCATCAGCCAGGTCGCCCACCAGCCGCCCCGGATGTTGCGCGATGTCCGGACCTGCTTGGAGAAGAAGTCGATCTTGGCATCGCGGGCGATGACCGGCATGCCCTTGTGGTTCGGGGCGAAGGACGCGCCCATGTAGACGCCGAAGACGGCGAGCTGGACTCCGAGGAACGCGAACGCCATTCCCAGCGGCAGGAGAATGAAGAGGGGGACGAGCAGGGCGGTGAAGCGCACCGTGATGAGGGTGAGCTCGGTCCAGCGGTTCTTGACCTTGCCGCGGGACACCATGTGCGCGATGCTCTGGTAGTGCAGGTTGAGGCCCTCGAGAGTGAGCAGAGGGAAGAACGCCCAGCCCTGGTACTTCGTGATGAGCTTCCAGATGCCACGGTCCTTGCCGGCGTCCTCCTCGAGGAAGACGATGGCGCCGGTGGCGATGTCGGGGTCCCGGTCGACCTTGTTGGGATTGGCATGATGCCGGGAGTGCTTGGAATCCCACCACGAATAGCTCATCCCCACGACTCCGACGCCCAGGATGAGCGAGAGACGATCGTTGCCCTTCTTCGTGGCGAGGATCTGCCGGTGCGCTGCCTCGTGGGAGAGGAAGGCGACCTGGGTGAAGATGATGCCGAGGCCGGCGGCGATGAGGAGCTGGAACCAGCTGTCCCCCAGGAGAACGAAACCGGCGATGCAGCCGGCGAATGCCACGGCCAGGGCGATGCCGACGGTGAGGTAGAACCAGGGTGTGCGCTCCAGCAGGCCGAGCGTGCGGACGTTCTGCGACACCTCGGCGAAGGATCTGATCTGCGGGGGGAAGGAATCGACGCCGAGGTGCTTCTGCCTCCGACGCGGTGCAGGGGCACCTGGTTCAGCGATCGTCATTGTGGTGGTCATGAACTTCTCCGGCGTCGTTGGGCGAATCGTCCAGTGGCACGGGGTGGACGCCCCGGTACCAGTGAGGCCCGGCACTCAACGGTGCCGGGCCTCACTGGATGTTCGTCAGCTCTGATTATCAGAGGGGACGCACGCTGGTGGCCTGGAGGCCCTTGGCGCCCATTTCGGTCGAGAACTCGACCTTCTGACCTTCGGTCAGCTCACGGTAGCCGGTGCTCTCGATCGCGGAGAAGTGGGTGAAGACGTCGGCGGAGCCGTCGTCGGGCTGGATGAATCCGAAGCCCTTTTCGGAATTGAACCACTTCACGGTGCCTGTGCTCATGTTTTTTCCTTTGTTTCGACCGACCGCATTCGCGATCGATGTATTGTTGCGATTTATTCGGATATCCCAACGGGAGGGTCGATTCAGGCGTTTCTCAAGAGAAATGACTCGGAGAATACCACGGGACGATTCCGGACACCTGGCAGGTGACTGGAGTGCGGCTCGTGATGCGAATGAATGATTCCCGAATGGGTTGCGCGGATGGTAGACACGCGCCTAGAGGCAGTGGCATGGCGTCAAGTGGATCTACCTACACTTACTTAGCCATATATCTTCCGCACCTGATCGTGCGGCAACAATTCAACAGTATCAGACTTGAGGCCGTTTGCGCACATTCACCGTCGGAATCGTCCTCCGTGACCTGTTTCCGGCAAATTCCCCTGCCTCTGGTTTCGAGTCTGGCTCCGGTGCTCCGCGCGGGATACCCTGCCTTCATGAGCGTGCGCATCGTCGTCCCCCGTCCGTCCGATGCCGAGGCGATCGCCGAGGTTCACATCCGCGCCTGGAAGGACACCTACGACCACCTCCTGCCCGCCGGATTCTTCACCACCGAATGGCAGGAGGGGCGCCGGCAGCTGTGGAGGGTCATCCTCGGCACCGAGAATCCGCACAGAAGCGTCCGGGTGGCAGTGAGCGAGACGCCCGGTGAGGAGAGGCGGATCGTCGGCTTCGCCCTCGCCGGCCGGCCGCAGGATGCGAAGGCTCCGCGTGGGCTGCTGCTCTATTCGCTCTACGTGCTCGCGGAACACCACGGGGCGGGTGTCGGCCAGGGTCTGCTCGAGGCGGTGCTCGGCGACCGTCCGGCATTCCTCTGGGTCGAGAGGACCAACGCGCGTGCTCGTGCGTTCTACGAACGCAACGGGTTCGACGTCGACGGTGTGGAGCAGGTCGAGGAGCAGTTCCCGGGCATCGTCGAGGTGCGCATGGTGCGCTGAGCCTCCTCGTTGGAGGTCGTGTGGAGCTCGCCAGCCCGGAGTCAGCGCCCGGGTGCGGGTCCTCGTTCGATCCGCCGGCGGAAGGAGTGCATGGCGACGGCGCCGAGCAGCGGGCCGATGGCGAGGACCATGAAGGCGAACCGCCAGCCGACGACGCCGGCGACCACCGGAACGAGGTTGATCGTCACGAGGGTGAGCAGGAAGCCGAGCGCGGTCTGCGCGGTCAGCGCCGTTCCCGCGAAGCGGTGGTCGACGACTTCGCTGAGCGCGGTGGAGAACACCCCGGAGTCGGCGATGACCGCGGCACCCCACACGGCGAGGATGACGAGGACGAGCGGCCATGACACCACGAAGAGCAGCGGAGAGACGAGGCAGCATGCGCCGCTGACGACCATCGCGACCCCGGCCGCACGAGCGCGCCCGAATCTCCCCGAGGCCCATCCTCCGAGCAGGCACCCGACGACGCCGGCGGCTCCGATGGTGAGGAACGAGATGAGCCCGACGGGGGACGTGGGATGCCCCGCGAGGAGGAATGCCGGCAGCCATGTCCACAGGGCGTAGAGCTCCCACATGTGACCGAAGTAGCCAAGATTCGCCAGGAGAGGGCCTCTCTCCCGGAACATCTCGAGGGCATAGCGCGGACGGTGGCCACCGGACCGGCGACCCAGCTGCGGCCCCCGGCGGATGCACAGCAGAGCGGTGAGCGCCGCGATCCCCGCCAGGGCCGCGGCGCTGAGGAGAACTCCCTGCCAGGGGAGGGCCTCGAGGCCGGTGAGCAGATGGGGCAGGGCCGACCCGAGGGTCAGCGCGCCGATGAGCACGCCGATCGCCAGTCCCCGGCTCGCGGGCGCGAACCAGGAGGCCATGAGCTGCATGCCCACCGGGTAGACGCCGGCGAGGAAGAACCCCGTGGCCAGGCGCAGAGCGATGACCGCGAAGAAGCTGTCGCCGAGGACAGGGATGACCGCTGTGGCCGCGCCCGCCGCTGCGGCGGAGCAGGCCATGACCCGCTGCGGAGGGAACCGGTCGGGGAGGTTGAGCGCCGCCGAGGCGACGGCCCCGCACACGAACCCCAGCTGGACGGAGGCGGTGAGCCAGATCGCCTGCGCGTCGGTGATCGTCCATGCCTCCCGGAGAGCCGGGACGACGGCCGAGGCCGAGAACCACGTCGCCATGGCGAGGATCTGCACCCCGGCGATGAGGGCGAGCTGGACGATCGGCGACGCCTGGGGAACGGGAGCACCGCTCCCGCCGGCTCCTGTCATCATGCCCGTGCCCCTTCCTGAGTCCCGCGCCCATGCCTGGCTCAGCTGATTCAATCATCCCCGGAGCCGTCTCACGAACCCGTGCCGGACCGCCCGCGGATCTAGACTGAGAGACGTGTCGATCGCGGAGCTGTCCCTCTTCCTCCTGGGAATCGCCGTCATCGTCGGCGGTGCGATGGTCGTCCTCAGGACCGCCGAGGCGGGACTGGGCTGGCTGCCCGCCATCGCCGTCGTGCGAGCCGTGGTGCAGCTCGGGCTCGTCGCCCTCCTGCTGCAGGGAGCGCTGACGACGTGGTGGACGGTCGTCGCCTTCGTCGCGCTCATGCTCACCACCGCCTCGGCGACGTCGTTCCGCCGCGCCAGGGCGCTGCGGCACGGTCCGCGCGGAGCGGTCATCGGGGTCCTCGTCGGTGCGGCGGTGACGATCTCCCTCGTCTTCGCCTTCGGGCTCGTCGACGGAACGTATGAGAAGGTCATCGCGGTCGCCGGCATCGTCATCGGGAACTCGATGACGATCGCGACCCTGACCATCCGCCGGTTCGCCGCGAACATCGAGGCGAGCACCGGTGAGGTCGAGGCCTGGCTGTCCCTGGGAGCGAGGCCCAGGCGAGCCGTCGCCCGTCAGCGGCAGGACGCGATCAGGGAGGCTCTCATCCCCAACCTCGACCAGACGAAGAGCACCGGGCTGGTGACCCTGCCCGGCGCCTTCGTCGGGGCGCTCTTCGGAGGGGCGTCTCCGGTGGAGGCCGCGCAGTTCCAGATCGTCGTGCTCGCCGCCCTGGTCCTCGCCGGGGCCCTCACCTCGGTGCTCGGGACCCTCATCGCCGCCGATGTCCGGCAGCTGCCGGCGGCCGACCGCAGCTGAGGGCGCTCACGTCCCCGGGCCGGACTCCCTGACCGAACCTCCGGCCCGACCGCCCGAGTTCCCCGGGCGCCCGGGGAGCGGGGCCGCTCACTTCTCCCGCGCGGAACCCGCGGGTCCTCCCGGCGAACGGCCGGGCCCTGCCGCCGAGGCGTCGCGCTCGCCTGCCGTCAGGGGCTGGGCGATGTCCTCGAGGTTCGCTCGCTCGGCCTTGACTCCGAAGATCAGCTCGCACACTCCGCCCAGCGCCATGACTCCGGCGCTGACATAGAACCCGAGCGCCACGAGCCCGATGTCGCCGGATTCGATGAACCGGCCGAACAGGAGGGGCCCGATGATTCCGCCGAGCCCCGTTCCGATCGCGTAGAAGAACGCGATGGCCATGGCGCGGGTCTCCATCGGGAAGATCTCGCTGACGGTGAGGTAGGCCGAGCTGGCTCCCGAGGAGGCGAGGAAGAAGCAGACCATGAGCACGCCGAGGAACAGCCATTCGTTGTCGCTTCCCGTGAGGATCAGTGCGAGGATCACGGCGACCGCGGCCGATCCGAGGTAGCTCGTCGCGATCATGGGTTTGCGCCCGATGGAGTCGAACAGGGGTCCGAGGATGACCGGTCCGAGGAAGTTCGAGATCGCCCAGAGGACGAGGAACACGGGCACGACATCCGCACCGACGTCGAAGAACCCGGTCATCAGCGTGCCGAGGTTGAACGTGATCCCGTTGTAGAGGAACGCCTGCCCGACGAACAGGGCCAGGCACAGGATCGCCCGCTTCGGGTACTTCGTGAACGCGACCTTGGCGATCTCCCGGAACGGGATGGTGTGCCGCTGATGGATGGTCAGGGAGTCCTTGTCGTCGACGTCCTCGAGGTGGTGCTCACCCGACTCCTCCTTGACCTCACGCTCGATGGCGTCGATGATCTCCTCGGCCTCGTCCTCCCGGCCGTGGATGAACAGCCAGCGCGGGCTCTCCGGGACGTGCCGGCGGACGATGAAGATGAGCAGGCCGAGGACGGCGCCGAGCCCGAAGGCCAGCCGCCAGCCGAGGTCCTTGGCGAAGAGGTCCTCGTTGAGCAGGAGGAGGGCGAGTGCCGAACCGCCGGCGGCGCCCAGCCAGTAGGAGCCGTTGATGACCAGGTCGACCCGACCGCGGACCCGCGCGGGGATGAGCTCGTCGATGGCGGAGTTGATCGCCGCGTACTCACCGCCGATGCCGGCGCCGGTGACGAACCGGGCGAGGTAGAAGTACCACGGTGAGAAGGAGAACGCCGTCGCGACGGTCGCGATGACGTAGACGGCCAGGGTGAGGATGAAGAGCTTCTTGCGGCCGAAGCGGTCGGTGAGCTGGCCGAAGAACAGCGCCCCGAGACAGGCGCCGAGGATGTAGACGGCCGCCGCGATCCCGATGTGACCGGCGGTGAGCTCGATCCCGCTGCCCTCTTCCGTCAGCCGCGCGGCGACGCTGCCGACCATGGTCACCTCGAGGCCGTCGAGGATCCACACCGTTCCCAGGCCGATGATCACCCGCCAGTGGAACTTCGTCCACGGCAGCCGGTCGAGTCGGGCCGGCACCTTCGTCGTGATGGTGCCGAGTTCTCCTTGTGCCATCGCTCACCCTCCCAGTCGTACGCCGGCCCCGGGCCTAGCGGCGGTCTCGGTACTTCCGCCACAGGCGCAGGGGCAACAGCCCGATCAACGGTGCACGGCGTCCGAGGGATTCGGAGTCGTCGCGGTCGAGGGCCGCGGAGTACCGGGTGGCATGCTCGGGTGAGGGATACGTCTTGCTCCCCGAGGTGCCACAGCCGCGCTCGCATTCCCAGACCATCGTGCGGCCTTCGGAACGGAAACGGAGCCGGTGTCCGAGCAGTCGACAAGTCACCATGACAGTGAGGCTAACACCCAGGCGTAGTCCGCGGGCAAGAGTTCTCCGCCGTCGCCCACCCGTTCCGGTGCCTCAGTGCCGGAAGCCGGGCAGACTCACGCTCAGCCGCGGAGCGACAGCGCCGGCATAGGCCGTGAACAGCGACAGAGCGGCGAGCATCGCGGCCGCCGGCCACCAGTGACCTCCCGCCGAGGAGACGAAGCCGGTGGCGAGCAGGGGGATGAACCCGGAGAGCATTCCTGCGGCGTTCTGCGCCATCCCCACTCCGGTGTACCTCGTCGCGGCGGGGAAGAGGCCGGTGAGGACCGTCCCCGAGGCCGCGTACGGCAACGACAGCGTCGAGACCGCGAGCACCATGGCGGCCACGATGAGGACCGGCTGGTCGGAGGAGAAGAGGAGGAACGAAGGTACGGCGAGAACCGCCGAGGCGACCCCGCCCCAGAGGATCACCCGGCTCGCACCGTACTTGGTGCCGAGGATCCCGCCCCAGACGAGGACGGCGATCTCGATCGCCGCGGCGATCATGCTGCCGAGCAGGAGCAGCGAGTCGTCGTAGCCGAGGATGTTGACGCCGTACCAGACGCAGAAGGCGGTGACGAGGTAGAACCCGCCGACGCCGAGCAGGGCTGCGGCCATGCCGACGACGATCTGCCTCCAGCTCTCGCGCAGAGTCGTCCGGACCGGGCTCTGGGAGACCTCGCCGGATTCCTCGAGCTGCCTGAAGACCGGGGACTCCTCGAGGCGGCTGCGGATCCAGACCGCGACGAGCAGCAGCGGAAGGGCGACGAGGAACGGGATCCTCCAGCCCCAGGAGTCGAAGCTCTCCTGCGAGAACAGGAGCGTCATGACGAAGAACCCGCCCGAGGACAGGATCGTGCCGATCGGGGAGCCGATCTGGGGGATCGCGGCGTAGCGGGCCCGCAGGTGCAGCGGGGCGTTCTCGACGACGATCGTCATCGCCCCCGACCACTCGCCGCCGACGAACAGGCCCTGGAGGATCCGCAGGAGCACGAGCAGGACCGGGGCGGCGAATCCGATCGCCGCGTACGTCGGGAGCATGCCGATGAGTCCCGTGACGACCCCGATGCCGACGATCGTGACCATGAGCACCCGGCGCCGTCCGATCCGATCGCCCATCCGCCCGAAGATGATGCCTCCGATCGGCCGCGCCGCCAGGCCCACGCCGAACGTCGCGAACGACGCGAGCGCGGCGGCGGTCGCATTCTCGCTGGTGAAGTACTGGACATTGAAGATCAGCGCGGCGGCGGCGCTGAACAGGAAGAAGTCGTACCATTCGAGCGCGGTGCCGATCAGGGCCCCGACGGCGACCTTGTTGGCGTCCTTGACGCTGAGTTCCTGGGTCGCATCGTATTCGAGCGCCGAGGCTGTCGTGTTCTCGCTCATGTGTCTCTCCATCGAGGTGGGGCGTCGGGATCGCGGTCGGATCGGGAGCAGGACCGTCTGCCGGGCCTGCTCCTCACCCGACGACGGTGGAAACCTCATCCGACCATACCGAGTGCCGGCGACTGCAGGGGCAGTCGGTCACCTCGGCGACCGTCCCCACCGCCGCGGACGGACGAGCGGAGAGGGACACGACGAGGAGTGAGGTCTGCTTCACTATCGTCGGCCCTGCCGATTCGCTATGGTGTGCTCATGGGTCGGTTCAGCTTGCTCGAATGGCCGGTGATCCGGCAGCTGCGCACCTCCGACAAGTCGGGGCGGGGCGAATCGGTCGTGTCCGAGCGGACCCGCGGGATCGCGCCGCGGACGACGACCGCGGACAAGGTCGTCCAGTCCGTCTGCCCGTACTGCGCCGTGGGCTGCGGGCAGAGGATCTTCGTCAAGGACGACAAGGTCGTCCAGATCGAAGGCGACCCCGACTCCCCGATCTCCCGTGGCCGGCTGTGCCCCAAGGGCGCCGCCAGCGAGCAGCTCGTCAATGCTCCCGGACGCCAGACCGAGGTCCTCTACCGCGCCCCGAAGGCGAAGGACTGGCAGAAGCTCGACCTGCCCACCGCGATCGACATGATCGCCGACCGCTTCCTCGAAGCCCGCCGCAACCACTGGGAGGACTTCGACGACAAGGGCCACCCGCTGCGGCGGACGATGGGCATCGCCAGCCTCGGCGGGGCGACCATCGACAACGAGGAGAACTACCTCGCCAAGAAGCTGTTCACCGCGGCCGGGGCGATACAGATCGAGAACCAGGCGCGTATTTGACACTCCGCCACGGTTCCCAGTCTGGGAACCTCGTTCGGGCGAGGCGGCGCCACCCAACCGCTCCAGGACATGGCGAACGCGGACTGCATCGTCATCCAGGGTTCCAACATGGCCGAGTGCCACCCGGTGGGCTTCCAGTGGGTGACCGAGGCCAAGGCTCGGGGCGCCCGGGTCATCCACGTCGATCCCCGGTTCACCCGCACCTCGGCGATCGCGGACAAGCACGTCCCGATCCGGGCGGGCTCGGACATCGTGCTCCTCGGCGCGCTCATCAACCGGATCCTCTCCGACGGCCTGCACTTCGACGAGTACGTCCGGGCGTACACGAACGCCTCGAACCTCATCGATGCCGGCTACCGGGACACCGAGGACCTCGACGGACTGTTCTCGGGCTTCGACCCCGAGACCAACACGTACGACAACTCGACCTGGGCGTATGAGACCGACGAGGCGGGTGTGGCCATCCGCGACGAGACGCTGAGCGACCCGCGCTGCGTGTTCCAGATCCTCAAGCGCCACTACTCCCGCTACACCCCCGAGATGGTGGCCGAGAACTGCGGCATCGCGCCCGAGGACTTCGAGTACCTGCTCGAGTCGATCACGACGAACTCGGGCCGGGAGCGCACGACCTGCTTCGCCTACGCCGTGGGCTGGACCCAGCACTCGCTCGGCGCCCAGTTCATCCGCACGGCGTCGATCCTCCAGCTGCTGCTCGGCAACATGGGACGGCCGGGCGGGGGCATCATGGCCCTGCGCGGTCATGCGACGATCCAGGGCTCGACCGACATCCCGACCCTGTTCAACCTGCTCCCGGGCTATCTGCCGATGCCCCGGGCCGGAGTCCACGACACCTTCGACGACTTCATCGCCGCCGTCGGCACGCCCGAGACCCACCGCGGATTCTGGGCCAACGGCCGCGCGTACGCGGTGAATCTGCTCAAGGCGTGGTGGGGCAATGCGGCGACGGCGGACAACAACTGGGCGTACGACTACCTGCCCCGGCTGACCGGCGCCCACGGGACGTACCAGACGCAGGTGCGGATGCTCGAGGACGGCGTCGACGGCTACTTCCTTCTCGGCCAGAACCCGGCGGTGGGATCGGCCAACGGCAAGATGCAGCGGATGGCGATGAGCCACCTCAAGTGGCTCGTCGTGCGCGACTTCAATCTCATCGAATCCGCCACCTGGTGGAAGGACGGCCCGGAGATCGCCACGGGCGAGATGCGCCCCGAGGACATCGACACCGAGGTGTTCTTCCTCCCCGCCGCCAACCACACGGAGAAGGCCGGCACCTTCACCCAGACCCAGCGCCTGGTCCAATGGCGGTTCAAGGCGGTCGACCCGCCGGGCGACGCCCAGAGCGAACTCGACTTCTTCTACGAGCTCGGGGAGCGGATCCGGGAGAAGCTCGCGGACTCCGACGACCCCCGGGACCGGCCGCTCCTCGACCTCACATGGGACTACCCTCGCGATGCGGAGGGTGACGTCGACGCCGAGGCGGTGCTCGCTGAGATCAACGGCTACCACGTCGGCGGGGAGAAGCACGGACAGCCGCTGAACTCGTTCGCGGAGATGACCGACGACGGCACGACCCTCGGCGGTTGCTGGATCTACGCCGGCGTCTACGCCGGCGGGGTGAACATGGCGGCCCGGCGCAAGCCCGGCTCCGAGCAGGACGAGATGGCCTCGGAATGGGCGTGGGCATGGCCGGCGAACCGGCGCATCCTCTACAACCGTGCCTCCGCCGACCCCGACGGCAAGCCGTGGTCGGAGCGCAAGCGGCTCGTGTGGTGGGACGAGACGGCCGGGCGCTGGTCCGGCGACGACGTTCCCGACTTCCCGATCGACCGGGAGCCGAGCGCCCGCTTCGACGAACCGCACGGCGGGCCGAGCCACCTCGGCGGGGATGATCCCTTCATCATGCAGGCCGACGGCAAGGGGTGGCTGTTCGCGCCCAGCGGCATGGTCGACGGACCGCTGCCGGCGCATTACGAGCCGCAGGAGTCCACGGTGGGCAACCCCCTCTATGCGCAGCAGAACAGCCCGACCCGGCTGACGATGAAGCGGGAGGACAACCTGTCCGCCCCCGGCGCCGGCTACCCGGGCTCCGAGGTCTACCCCTACGTGTTCACGACCTACCGGCTCACCGAGCACCACACGGCGGGCGGCATGTCGCGCTGGCTGCCGTACCTGTCGGAGCTGCAGCCGGAGATGTTCTGCGAGGTCTCCCCGGAGCTTGCCGAGGAGCTGGGCCTCGAACCGTACGGCTGGGCCACGCTCGTGTCCCCGCGCTCGGCGATCGAGGCGCGCGTGCTCGTGACGAACAGGATGACCCCGCTGACGATCGGCGGTCGGACAGTCCATCAGGTCGGCCTGCCGTATCACTGGGGAGTCGGCGGCAACGCCGTCATCGAGGGGGACTCGGCCAACGACCTCCTCGGCGTGACGATGGATCCGAACGTGTTCATTCAGAACAGCAAGTACGTCGCGGGTGCGGTCCTGCCTGGCCGGCGCCCCCGCGGTGTCGACCTCGTCGACTTCGTCGAGAAGTTCCAGGCCAATGCCGGACTGACGACCGAGTCGGGGAACCGGCAGGTCACGGTTCCGGAGGACGTCGTGGCCGCCTCGGCGGCGGCGCACTCCGACTCCGACTCGGGCGGGCACGTCGGCAGGGAGGGGCACTCGGCCGTCGGCACGGAGCCCGCGCGCACGTACGGCGGGGACGGCGAGGCCCGTGACGGCGCCGCACCGCCCGACGCCGGCGTCGCCGGTTCCGATGACGACGGGTCCGCCGGGCCGGAGGGCAGCTGGGACGCCGAGACCGCGGAATCGCGGCCGCCGATGGCGGGAGAGGCCTCGGCCGACGGCGGCGCCGACACCGGCGAGGCGGGCACCGACCGCGACGACGACGGTGAGGGCGCTGACGACACCGGTCGGGCCAGTGCCGACGACCGGACCGGACGGGTGGACATCAAGCCGGGCCGGCGGGCCGGGGACAGAGCAGACAAGGACGAGGAGGACCGATGACGACGTCGACGTTCGGACACGACACCGTAGCCGACGGGCACTGGGCGCATTCGGCGCACCAGCGCAAGGGGTTCTTCACCGATACCTCGATCTGCATCGGCTGCAAGGCCTGCGAGGTCGCCTGCAAGGAATGGAACCGCAATCCGCAGGACGGCACGTACGAGCTGCTCGGCTCCTCCTACGACAACACCGGCAGCCTCGGCGCGAACACCTGGCGACACGTCGCGTTCATCGAACAGGACCAGGAGCGGATCGAGAAGGCCAGGGAGTCGGGGCGTCGGCTCGTCAGCCTCGGCATGCCCACCGTGCGACCCCGGACCGGGCCGACCGGCGGACCGGCAGCGCTCGCCGATGACGGTCAGGGCGCCGCGCCGAACCTGCCGAGCTCGCCCCAGCTCGACGTCGACCTGCTCGCCCCCGGGGCTCTGCAGCCGAGCGATCCCAGCGACTTCACCGGCGTCGACACGACGCCCCCGGACACCCCGGACTTCCGCTGGCTGATGTCATCGGACGTGTGCAAGCACTGCACGCACGCCGGGTGCCTCGACGTCTGCCCCACCGGCGCGCTGTTCCGGACCGAGTTCGACACCGTCGTCGTCCAGAACGACGTGTGCAACGGCTGCGGAACCTGTGTCGCCGGCTGCCCGTTCGGGGTCATCGAACGGCGTGACGACGGGACTATCAACACGCCCACCGACCGTGACCGCAGCGCCACGGACATGGACGTCCCCCACAAGAACACCGCGAACAAGTGCACCCTGTGCTACGACCGCCTCGTCGACGGGCAGACCCCGGCCTGCGCGCAGACCTGCCCGACGACTTCGATCAAGTTCGGCGACCACGACGACATGGTCGCCCAGGCCCACGCCCGCGTCGAGGACCTCCACGCGAAGGGCCTCACCGAGGCCAGGCTCTACGGCGCCAACCCGAACGACGGGGTCGGCGGCATCGGATCTGTGTTCCTCCTCCTCGACGAGCCCGAGGTCTACGGTCTGCCGCCGGACCCGCGGGTGCCGACGAAGGACCTGCCGCAGATGTTCGCCACCGCCGGCATGGCGGCACTGGGCATGGTCGCGGCCGCCGGTCTCGCCTTCCTCGGGAGCCGCCGTCCATGAGCACGTCCGAATTCGATTCCTACCGTCCGCCCGAGCCGGCCGGAGGCCGGAGGAAACGGCGCCGAGGCGCTGGTGACCGAGGCGGGTCCGGGGCCGCCGGCGCGCGTCGCGGCGGCTGGCAGAACCGGGGCGCCGACGGCGGTCGCGAGATGCCGATGGTCGAGGACGTCGAGTTCTCCTCATACTACGGCCGGCCGATCGTCAAGGCTCCGCCATGGGGCCACGAGATCTCGCTCTACCTCTTCCTCGGCGGCCTCGCCGGGGGCTCGACGCTGCTCGGACTCGGGGCGCAGCTGACCGACAGGCCGGGACTGCGGGCCGCGACTCGGCTCACGGCGATCTCGGCCACGGCCCTCGGCGGTGCCGCCCTCGTGGCCGATCTCGGTCGCCCCGAGCGCTTCCTCAACATGATGCGCACGGTCAAGGTGACCTCCCCGATGAGCCTGGGCACGTGGATCCTCTCCGGGTTCGGAGTCGGCGCCGGTGTGACCGCGGCGATCGAGGTCGACCGCCTGACCGGGCAGAGGCTCCTGCCGCTGGGGCCTCTGCGTCGGCCGCTCCATGCGCTGGAGACGACCGCCGCGGTCGAGTCCGCGCTCTTCGCGACCCCGCTCGCCGCCTACACCGCGGTGCTCCTCGGCGCCACCGCCGTGCCGACGTGGAACGCCGCCGGGCGCAACGGCCTGCCGTATGTCTTCGTGTCCTCGGCCGCGATGGCCTCGGGCGGGACGGCGATGGCGCTGGCCCCGGTCCGGGAGACCGGGCCGGCCAGGCTGCTCGCAGTGGCCGGAGCCGCCGGCGATCTCGTCGCCATGCAGGGGATGAAGAAGCGCATGCACCCTGCCGAGGTCGAGCCACTCGAGTCGGGGGAGCCCGGTCACAAGCTGCACCGGTCGGAGAAGCTGCTCATCGCCGGAGCCCTCGGGACCGCCGCCGTCGAGGTCGGCGCCCGGTTCCTGTCGACGAAGCTGGCCAAGGGCGCGGAATCTGTGTCCGGTGGCCGCAGGTGGAAGACGAAGACGGTGCTGCGGGCGGTCTCCGCGATCAGCGGCGTCGCCCTCGCCGCCGCCTCGGCGTACACCCGGTTCGGGGTGCTCGAAGCCGGCATCGAATCGACGAAGGACCCACGTCACGTCGTCGAGCCGCAGAAGGCGCGGCTCGAGGAGCGCCGGGCTCGGGGGATCACCGACGATTCGATCACGACAGGTCGCTGAGGCGGAGCAGTCCAGTGGCTGTCGGGCGGCGGCCCGTTCAGCGCACGCGGATCCCGGAACCGGCGACGATCTCCCCGATGACGGGGTGACCAGGCAGTTCGCCGACGACGAGGAGTCCGCCGGAGGTCTGGGCATCGGCGAGCAGCACGAGCTCCTCCTCGGTGATCCCGTCGTCGACGCGCAGGTGAGGGCGGACCCAGTCGAGGTTGCGGCGGGAGCCGCCGGTGACGTTGCCCTCGGCGATGAACCTCCGGACGCCGTCGAGCACCGGCACCCTGGTGTGGTCGATGACGGCCCCGACCCCCGAGGCGCGGCACATCTTGAACAGGTGCCCGAGCAGTCCGAACCCGGTGACGTCGGTCGCGGCCCTGATCCCGGCGTCCACCGCGGCCCGCGAGGCCTCGGCGTTGAGCTCGGTCATCGTCGCGATCGCCTGGGCAAAGGTCTCACCCGTGGCCTTGTGCCGGTTGTTGAGGACGCCGACGCCGATCGACTTCGTCAGCGTCAGGGGCAGCCCCACCTCGGCGGAGTCATTGCGCATGAGCTTATCGGGGTGGGCGATGCCGGTGACGGCCATGCCGTACTTCGGTTCGGGATCGTCGATCGAATGGCCGCCGGCGACGGGGCAGCGCGCGGCGGCCGCGACATCGAGCCCGCCGCGCAGCACCTCCGTGAGCAGCTCCATCGGCAGGAGCTCGCGCGGCCAGCCGACGAGGTTGATCGCCGTCACCGGCGTCCCGCCCATCGCGTAGATGTCGGAGAGGGCGTTGGCGGCGGCGATGCGGCCCCAGTCGTAGGCGTCGTCGACGACCGGGGTGAAGAAGTCCGCCGTGGAGAGCACCGCGAGGTCCTCGCGCACCCGCACCGCCGAGGCGTCGTCGCCGTCGTCGAGTCCGACGAGGACATCGGGGGCATCCTGACCGGTCAGGCCGCGCACCGCATCCTCGAGCTCACCCGGCGGGATCTTGCACGCGCATCCCCCGCCGTGGGCGTACGAGGTCAGACGATCGGTGATGGCAGTCATACGCCCGAGACTAACACCGGCGGCTTGGCCCGCGAAGAACCGCCGGGTGCGCGGATGGAGACACCATGGGGGGCGCAGCCGCGGACGCAGGGCCGGCACAGGCGCAGGGGGAGCAGAGGCGATGAGGGGGTCCTTGCCGGTGCACTGTGCCGGCATCGCACCGGGTAGGATGCGGGGTGGAGGCGTCCGGCGTCCTGGTGGGCCCCCCGGTCTTCAAAACCGGTGAGACCGAGCATCTCGGTCTGGCGGGTTCGATTCCCGTCCGTCTCCGCCACATACGCAATCGCGCCCCGTTCGTGCTGTCCCGATGCCCCACCGAGGTGATGCCCACCCTCGGCGAGGCGATGTCGGGCTGCTCGGCGAGGCCCACCGTCGACTGCCACGGAGGTCGCTGTCATGGTCGATACCGACCCTCGGCGGAGGATTCCGCGCACCGATCGCCTCCTCGCCCTCCCCGAGGTCATCGCCGCAGGTGAGCGGCTCGGCCAGTCGACGATCCGCGCGATCGTCGCCGACGCGCAGTCAGCGGCCCGGTCCGGCCGGATGCCCGTCGCCGAGGTGGTCCCCACGATCATCCGCAGCCTCGCACCCCGTGCGGCCTCCTCCCTGACACCGGTGCTCAACGCGACCGGGATCATCGTGCACACCAACCTCGGTCGCGCACCGCTGTCGGACGAGGCCCGGCAGGCGGTCCTCGATGCCACGGGCTACGTCGACGTCGAGATGGACCTCGAGTCCGGCAGGCGCAGCCGCCGCGGCACGGGCGCACGAGCGGCTCTGCTCCGCGCCTGTCCCGCCGCTGAGGACGCCCTGGTCGTCAACAATGGTGCGGCAGCTCTGCTGCTGACCGTCACGGCCCTGGCGGAGAGGAGGCCGAACGCTTCCGGCGCAGCCGGCCTCGGGGAGATCATCGTCAGCCGCGGCGAACTCGTCGAGATCGGCGCCGGGTTCCGACTTCCCGACCTCATGGTCACCACCGGTGCCCGCCTGCGCGAGGTCGGGACGACCAACCGCACCCACCTCGACGACTATGCTCGCGCCATCTCGGCCGCCACCGGCTGTCTGCTCAAGGTCCACACGAGCAACTTCCGGGTCGAGGGATTCACCGCCGAGGTCGACATCGCGAGCCTGCGCGGCCTCGCCGACGAGCACGGGCTGCCCCTGATCGCCGACCTCGGCAGCGGCCTCTTCGTCCCCGATCCCGCGCTGCCCGAGGAACCCGACATCACGACCGCTCTCGAGGCCGGCGCCGACGTCGTCATCGTCAGCGGGGACAAGCTCCTCGGCGGTCCGCAGGCCGGGCTCATCGTCGGCCGTCGCGATGCCGTGGAAACGATCGCCACGCACCCCCTGGCCCGGGCGATGCGCACGGACAAGCTGACGCTGGCCGCCCTGGAGGCCACCGTGACGAGTGCCCGCAATCCCGTTCACGAGGCCCTCCACATCGACGTCGACGAGCTGCGGGGGCGCACCGACCGACTCGCGACCGTCCTCAGCGCGGACGCGGGCCTCGGCGATCTGCCGGTCGTCGCCCACGACGGACGGGTCGGCGGCGGAGGAGCTCCGGGAGTCCCGCTGCCCGGCTGGGCACTCGAACTGCCCGAAGCCCTGGCCGAGCCCCTGCGCCTCGGCGATCCCGCCATCGTCACCCGACTCCACCAGGGGCGATGCCTTCTCGACCTGCGGTGCGTGCCCGAGACCGAGGACGATCGGGTGGCCGCCGCGGTCCTCGCCGCGGCCGACCGCCTCCGCGAGGGCCGCGACGATCCCGAACCGCGGGCGGACCACCTCGGCGAGGGCCGCGACGGCCTCGGCGAGGAGGGCTGATGTTCGTCGTCGCGACCGCCGGGCACGTCGACCACGGCAAATCGACGCTGGTCCGCGCCCTCACCGGCATGGAACCCGACCGCTGGGCCGAGGAGAGGAAACGCGGGCTGACGATCGACCTCGGATTCGCGTGGACGACCCTGCCCTCGGGTCGCGAGCTCGCCTTCGTCGACGTGCCTGGCCACGAACGCTTCCTCGCGAACATGCTCGCCGGGGTCGGACCCGCTCCGCTCGTGTGCCTCGTCGTCGCCGCGGACAAGGGATGGCAGGCCCAGTCGAGCGATCACCGCGACGCCATCACGGCCCTCGGGATCACCCACGGCATCGTCGTCATCACCCGCGCCGATCTCGCACCCGAGTCCGTCGAGACGACATCAGTCCAGGCGAGAGCCCAACTGCGCGACACTCCACTCGAGGACGCTCCGGTCGTCGCGGTGTCGGCGACGACCGGCGACGGACTCGATGAACTCGTTCAGCGACTCGATGAGGTCCTCGCCTCGGCGCCCGCACCTGACGCCGACGCCCGCGTCCGCCTGTGGGTCGACCGCACGTTCTCGATCACCGGATCGGGCACCGTCGTCACCGGGACCCTGACCGCCGGGACCCTGACCCAGGGTGCGCAGATGGAGATCGTCGGGGAGTCCGCGCCCCGCCGGGTGGGCATCCGCGGGCTCCAGAGCCGCAACGCCGCCGCGAGCTCCGTGACCCCGACTGCGCGGGTGGCCGTCAACCTCCGCGACGTCGCCACCTCCGACGTCCATCGCGGCGCCGCGCTCATCACCCCGGGAACCTGGCCGCTCGTCGAGGTCATCGACGTGCGTCGGAGCATGGGGGAGGACCTCGACGCGGGGGTGCGTGAGCTCATGCTCCACATCGGCACCGCGGCCGTCCCCGCCCACGTCCGGCCGTTCGACGCCGACCACGCCCGCCTCACCCTCGACCGACCCCTTCCGCTGGAGGTCGGCGATCGGATGGTCCTGCGCAACCCCGGCAGCCGCAATGTCTTCGCCGGTGCGATCGTCCTCGACGTCGACGTCCCCGACCTCACCCGCCGAGGCGATGGCGCCCGCCGTGCCGCCGAGCTCGCCGACCGTCCCGTCACGGGAGACATCGGCGCCGAGGTGGCGCGCCGGGGTGCCGTGCGACGGCAGCGGCTCATCGGATTCGGACTCGAGATCCCCGCGGCGCTCCCCGACGATGTCGTCGAACCGGCCGCGGGATGGCTCGTCCACCGCCCGACACTGCGGACCTGGGCCGAGGAGGTGCGGACCTCGGTGGCGAGGGCGCTCGCGGCGAATCCCCTCGTCGCCGGGGTCCCGGAGAAGGCCGTCACCGAGGAGGCGCGCCGCCTCCGCCCTCCTGTGCCCGCGCAGTCGGGCAGCGGAGCGCCCGCCGCGGAGCTCGTCACCGCGATCCTCGCGGAGGCGGGACTCGAATCTGTCAGGGGAATGGTGCGGCCGCCCGGCCATACCGCAGACCTCGGACCGGCCGAGGCCGGGGTCGCCGAGGTGGAGCGCCGCCTGGGCGCCGATCTCTTCGCCGCTCCCGAGGCCGACGATCTCCGGGCCCTCGGCCTGGGAGCGCGGGAGCTCGCGGTCGCCGAGAGCGCGGGACGGCTGCTGCGCCTCGGCGACGGTGTCGTCGTCTCGCCGCGAACACCCGCGCAGGCCATGCGGATCCTCGCGGGACTCGATCAGCCGTTCACGACGAGTGAGGCGCGCAAGGCTCTGGGGACGACGCGGCGCGTGGTCATCCCGCTGCTCGAGCATCTCGACTCGCGGGGGTGGACCCGGCGGATCGACAACACCAAGCGCGAAGTCGTCCGTTAGACCCCGCATCTCACCGTTGGATCCCGGTCTCACTGCCCATGTAGTGCATGTGTGGGTCGATACTGAGTGCGGACGACGATGTCCGCAACGGCAGCCAGCGAGAGGTGTCCATCATGTCGATCAACGCTTACATCTTCTTCAGCAACGGCCAGTGCGCCGAGGCCTTCGAGTGGTACCAGGGGATCTTCGGGGGTGAGGTGTCGATCATGCTGATGAAGGACGCGCCCGAGGACCAGCGGATGCCCGGGGCGCCTGAGGACAGCGTCATGCACGCGGCCCTGACGTTCGGCGATGCCCTGCTCATGGGATCCGACGATCCGACCGGCGACGGCGGCCCGAAGACCGGGATCTCCCTGTCCTACACGGCACCCGACGCCGAGACCGCGCGGCGCGTGTTCGACTCCCTGTCCGAAGGCGGCGAGGTGCAGATGCCGCTCGACAAGACGTTCTGGACAGAGGCGTTCGGCGCGTGCGTCGACCGCTACGGCGTGCCCTGGATGGTCGACACGGCCGGCGAACCGAGCTGACCAGGCCGTGGGGTGCGCTGGTAGTCGGCTCTCACGCGGCCGCTGCCAAGAAGTGGAATCGCGCGGCATTTCACCGTCGCGTTCTCACTTCTTGGTAGCGGTTGCGTGAGACGGTGCACGAAGGCGTCGCGATTTCACTTCTGGGTCGCGGCCGCGAGAGGCGGGGTGCGTTCGCACCGGGCCTCACCTGTGAGGCCCGGGCGGCGGGACGTCCCCCAGACCCTGAAAGCTCTGCCCGTGCGGCCCGGTCAGAGCGACCGGTCGTCCGTCGACGGCGAGGACGAATCGGCCGTCGGGCATGCCCGGGAGGCCCCGTCCGATTTCCGGGAGGACGGCTCTGCCCTCGTTGCTGATCCAGGTGACGTCGGCTCTGCCCAGCATCAGTTCGGCGAATCTCCTCCGTTCAGCGGCCCCGAGGTAGGCGAGGACCGCGCTGTGGAACACCACCGTTCGCGTTCCCGAAGGCGCCTCGTCGATGAGCGCGTCCACCGTTCCGAGCAGGTCCCCGGCGAGGATCCTCGGCGGATCGGAGGCGGCGATCGCAGCCGCGGCCTCCAACCGCTTCCTGCGCTCACGGTGTTCGGGCCAGATGAGCGACTGCAGCCATCGGCGCTGCTCGGGATCGGTGACGTCGAGCGGATTGAGGTCGATGCCGGCCCGCCACGCCACGTCGGGGACGCGATCGGGCGGATCGTGGTTCTCCATCGTGCAGCGGATGGACACGGAGCTCGGTCCGGAGGCGGGATGCACTTCGACCCGACCATTCGCGGTGTCGAAGTCGTAGCTGTAGCGATCGGGAAAGAGGCACAGTCCGGCCGAGGCTCCCACCTCGATGAGGGACAGAGGCTGCTCGAGCTCGGAGAGGACGGGCAGCAGGACCGCGCACCGGCCCGCTTCGTTCGTCTGCGTCGAATGGGAGAGCATGACGTCGACGACCGGCTCCCAGTGATCGAGCAGCCAGGTGCGCAGAATCGGGAACTCGGTGGCCCCGGCGCCGAGGTGCCGAGCAGCAGCGAAGAGCAAGTTGGCCTGCCGTTTCGGCCAGGGAAGGGTGAGCACGAGGTCGAGGATCTCCTCGTCCGCGGCAACACCCCTCGCCCATGCAGCGTACGTCTCCGAGGCACCAGCTGCCTCGAGCTCGGCGAATCGCTCGTAGTGAGTGCGCAGGGACTCGGGTTCGCTCGGGCTGCTCGGTTGCATGGTCGTGCTCCTCGGCGTGCGGGGGCTGTTTGGGGCAGGTTCATGCCAGCGTAGGTGAGCGGCGGCCGCCTGCCAGTCCCAACCCACCGATCGGCGGCCCTCGGCGAGGCATGCCGCGTCCGTCCACAGTGCGGCGGACCCGGTTCGGGGGTCCCCAGCCCCGTCCTCGCAGCTGACCGCTACCAAGAAGTGGAATCGCGCGGCATTTCACCGTCGCGTTCTCACTTCTTGGTAGCGGCTGCGTGAGACGGTGCACGAAGGCGTCGCGATTCCACTTCTGGGTCGCGGCCGACGAGTCGGGGTCGCTGCCGACGGCGTCGTCGAGGACGCGCTATGGGCCCGCACCACATGGGTCGCGGCTGCGAAGGAGCGGCACCGGCGCCGGATCGCCCAACAATCCCCGCCTTCCCAGGCACTGCGGGAAGCAGCGTCCTTCGGGCAACATGACGGAATCCGACCCCGTATGGACGGGTGAGGTGGAAATCTGCGACAGTTGATCCGTGACATCCGAACCCTCCTCCGACGCCCGACTGTTGAGCGATCCGACCACCCAGACCTTCGATGCCGTCATCGTGGGCGGCGGTCCCCGCGGGGTCGCCACCCTCATCCGCATCGCCGCTCGCCTCGGCGAGTCCGCACGGACGGCCGACGACGCCCGACCGGCGCCCCTGCGCATCGCCATCGTCGACGCCCACGAGGTCGGTCCGGGGGCGACCTGGACGACCGCGCAGCCCGGGCAGTACCTCAACAACACCACCGCCTCGGCGACGACGATCTACCCGGACGAGTCCACGGACCTCAGCGGGCCTCCGTCACCGGGCCCCACCCTCGTCGAGTGGATGGACGAGGTCGCCCGCGCCGGCCGGCACGCGGCGGGGGACTGGGTCGCCGAGGAGGCGGAAGCGCTGCGGGCCCTCGACTTCACCTCGCGCCGGCTCCAGGGCGTCTACTACCGTGATCAGCTCGAGGCGGCTGCGGCACATCCGCTCATCGACCTCACCGAGTTCACCGCGCTCGCCGTCGACCTCGAGTCCGGTGACGGTGACGGGGCAGTTCGCGCAACGCGCACCCCGGTCGACGGCAGCAGCCGTGACGATCTCGACAACGCAGCGGCCACGCGCGTCGTCCTCGCCGACGGTCGCCGACTCTCGGCTCCGACGATCGTCCTCGCCCAGGGCATGGTCCAGGCGGTGCCGGACGCCCAGGTCAGAGCGTGCGCGGAATTCGCCGCCGACCGCGGCCTCCGGTACGTGCCTCCGGGGATGCCTGCCGAACGGGACTTCTCCGGGCTGCCCGCGGGAGAGACCGTGCTCGTGCGCGGGCTGGGGGCGAACTTCTTCGACGTCATCGGCGGTCTCGCCGAGGAATGGGGCGGGCGCTTCGACGACGTCCCCGGCGACCCGCACGGGCGGCTGCGCTACATCCCCTCGGGGCGGGAGCCACGGCTCGTGGCCGGCTCGCGCCGCGGAATGCCCTACCGGAGCAAGCCCGTTCCCTACACCCCGCAGCGGGACTACCGTCCCCGCTGGGCTCGAGACGAATGGTTCGCCGGACTCCGGGCGCGGAGGAACCTCGATTTCGCCGTCGAGGTGTGGCCGACCATCGCCCGGGAGATCGCCGATCAGTACCTCGCCGCGCTGTCCGAATGGGCACCGGAGACTCTGCGCTCGGACCTGCGCCCGGACGCTGCGATCCCGGCGGACCAGGCCGCCGCATGGATCCCCCTGCTCGAGGAGTGCATGACGGGTGAGGACGTCGACAGGGTGCTCGCCGAGGCGGTCGTCGACTCGCGGTGGAACTGGACGATCGCGGATCTGCGCCGTCCCACCCGCGGTGAGCCCATCAGCCCCGAGGACTGGGAGGAATTCGTCGACCGGCTCATCACCGACGAACTCGGTTCGATGTCCAGGGCGGCGGTCCATCCCCGGGCCGCCGTCAACAGGGTGATGAGCGTCCTTCGCGGCCCCGCCCAGGAACTCGGCGCGGTCGGCGCGATCGCCGGAGACTCCCTCGTCCGTGACCTCCACGGATGGTTCGACGCCGATGGGCTCTTCCTCGCCTCCGGACCGCCCTCGGAGAGGGTGCGGCGAGTGCTCGCCCTCATCGAGGCCGGGGTCATCGACCTGCTCGGCCCCGAGACGGTCATCGAGCTGCCGACCGAACCGGACGCCGGCTTCCGGGCGGTCTCGGCGATCACCGGACGCACCGCCGAGGCGCGCGTGCTGCTCGAGACCCGGATGTCGAAGGGGAAGGTCTCGGCCACCGACGACCCGCTCCTGACCGCCCTCCTGGAGTCCGGACGCGCGCGCATCCACGCCATCGACGGCGTGCCGACCGACTACATCGAGGCCACCGGCGCCCTGGTCAGCGAGGACGCCGAACTCGGCCACAACCTCGTCGATGCCGCGGGCGGGGTGGACGAGCGCATCGTCGTGCTCGGGATTCCCGCGTCGACCACGCAGCCGGGCAGCGCCATCGGTGCGACCCCGCACAAGTCCTCGCCGCTGCTGGCGGGGGCGGACATCGCCGCCAAGCAGATCGTCCTGCGGGCCGGCAGGCAGCCTGCCCTTCGAGATCGCTCCCGCGCAGCATCCCAGGTCGAGCCCCGCACCGCCGAGCCGGACGAGTGCGCCGGCGAGCCGGACGAGTGCGCCGGGGTCGCGTCGACCGCTGTGTGAGCCCGGAACGCGACTGACCCGACGCGGAATGAAGCAGCGCCGGAGGTCGGGCAGCTTCAGGTCGCCGACCGGCGACCTCGGCGGCGTCGATCCCGCAGGACCCAGCTCACCACACCATTGGCCACCGCCACGGCGATGACGACGAGGACCGCGCCGATGAGCTGCAGCCTCGTCGGATGCTCGGCGAGGATGAGGGCCGCGAACCCGAGCGCGAGGATCGGCTGCAGAAGGAGGAGCGCGCCGGTCGCCGCCGGTTCGAGGACGGCGCTGCCGCGATTGATGAAGACCCACGCCACGACCTGGCCGAGGACCGCCAGCACCGCGAGCAGCACCCAGGACCGCGCGCTGATCCCGGTCAGGTGGAGGCCGCCGGTGAACGGGGCGGCCACGGTCGTCGTCACCGTCGCCGAGGCGGTCGCCCACATCAGCGGCTGATCGATGAGCCGAGGTTCCCGCCGGGTTCCCCGGCGGGTGAGGAACATGTACACGCCGTAGCCGACTCCGGCCAGCATCGTCAGCAGGGTGCCGGTGACCGCGGAGGGCCCCAGAGTGTCGACCTCCCAGAGTCCGCCGACGAGGCTGAGTCCCACGAGCATGACCGGCAGGGCGATGACGAAGCGGACAGCGATCCGCTCCCTGTCGATGAGGAGCGCGAGCAGGGGGAGGACGACCACCTGGACGTTGACGAGCACGGTGCTGATGCCGGCGCCCACCTGGTAGATCGCCGCCGTCCACGCCGAGTAGTCGATGCCGAGGGCGAGTCCCGCGGCCAGGGACCACAGGATCCCCCGCATGGACAGCCGCCCGCGCCGCCGCGCCTCGAGCAGGGCCATGGGGACGAGCACGAGGAGTGCGATGGCGCAGCGCAGCAGCGCGGTCGTCGGGGCATCGACCCCGGCGAGCTTGATGAGCACCGCGGAGATCGACAGGGACAGCGCCCCGGTGAGCACCGCCACCGAGGCGACGAGGCGAATGCGCGCAGGGCTCGGCGGCGTGCGGGCTCCGGCATGGGAGACCCGATCGCCGGAGGACCCCGGAGTCCCACCGACGCTGTCACGGAAGGCCATGCTCCGACGATATCCCGCTCGGGCCCGACATGGCCGCCCCGACCGTCGCCGAGATCGCGGAGCACGGACGACCGCAGCCCCTGACCAGCGGTGTCGAGGATCACTGCGCAATTCGGGAATAAGTCCGCAGCAGTGGCGGTTCTCTGCTGTGTCCGCACATTCCCCCTCGGCGGAAGACTCCATCGGACGGCCCACAGGCGTCCGGGCGCGGAGTCCTCGACTCAATCATGTGATCGGAGCTCCCCTGTGTCCAGAGACAGCTCACCCTCGACAGCACCGTCGGCCGCAGCGCGGACCGAGACCATCGACCCGGCCGGGATGCGCGTCATCTGGCTGCTGCTCGTCGCCGCCTTCGTCGCGATCCTCAACGAGACCACGATGGCGATCGCGATCCCGGAGCTCAACGCGACGCTCGGCATCCCACCCGAGCTCGGACAGTGGCTGACGAGTGCCTTCATGCTGACGATGGCGGTCGTGATCCCCACGACGGGCTTCCTCATCCAGCGCTTCACGACCCGTCAGGTGTTCGTCGCCGCGATGGTCCTCTTCTCCGCGGGCACGCTCATCTGCCTCGTGGCCCCCGGCTTCCCGGCACTGCTCGTCGGCCGCGTCGTGCAGGCCTCGGGCACCGGGATCATGATGCCGCTGCTGATGACGACGATGATGAACGTAGTCCCTGCGCATTCGCGCGGTCGGATGATGGGACGCGTCGGACTCGTCATCTCCCTCGCCCCGGCCATCGGCCCCACGATGTCGGGCATCGTCCTCGACTCCCTCGGCTGGCGGTGGCTCTTCGCCATCGTCCTGCCGGTCGCACTCGTGGCCCTCGCTCTCGGCGCGAAGTGGATGACCAACCTCGGCGAGACGACGCATGCCCCCATCGACGTCCTCTCGATCGTCGTCTCGGCGCTCGCCTTCGGCGGCATCGTCTTCGGGCTCAGCCAGTTCGGCGGCCACGGCGGCGAGGGCGGTTCGTCGACGACCGGGCTCGCCTGGGGTGCGATCGCCGTCGGCGTCGTCTTCCTCGGGCTCTTCGTCTGGCGTCAGCTGTTCCTCATCCGGAACAGCGCCGCTCTGCTCGACCTGCGGGTCTTCACCTCGCGCAACTACGTGCTCTCGGTCATCATCATGGCCGTCGTGGCGCTGTCGATGTTCGGCACTTTCTCCCTGCTGCCGCTCTACCTGCAGAACGTCATCGGCCTGGGCGCCACCCAGTCCGGGCTCGTCCTGCTGCCGGGATCGATCCTCATGGGTCTCCTCGGCCCGGTGATGGGCCGCATCTATGACGCGAGCGGACCTCGCGTGCTCCTGCTGCCCGGTGCGACGATGATCGCCGCGGCGATGTTCGCCTACTCGGCAGTGGGCATCGGCACGCCGGTATGGGTGTTCGTCTGCATCCAGACCGTCATGTCCCTGGGCCTGGCCGCCTCATTCACGCCGCTGTTCTCCGCGTCGCTGGGCTCCCTGGACCGCTCGCTCTACTCGCACGGTTCGGCGGCGCTCAACACTCTGCAGCAGGTGGCGGGGGCCGCGGGCACCGCCCTGCTCATCTCGATCTACTCCTCGGCACTTCACGCGGGGCAGGGGGCGGGACGCAGCGTCGCCGAGGCGGGTGCCCCCGGCGCGCAGTCGGCGTTCCTCCTCGCCGGGTTCATCGCCCTCGTGCCCGTGGTCCTCGCGTTCTTCATCCGCAAGCCCGAGGATCTCGAGGCCCGGCAGCCCGAGGACGTGTCCCTGAGCGCCGAATGATCGACAGCGTCGGGTCCGGTCGGCTGCCGTCGAGCGGCTGACCGGACCCGACGGTCCGGACGGTGCACGGGCACGGTCCCGCGGCGCAGCGCACCTCCCCGAGGCGCAGGGCCAAGTCCCGACTATCGGAAATTTCCCTCCCGGTCCTGGTCGCAGACGAGGGCCCGGCGTACTGTTGATCCGTAGCGCGCCGGGCATCATCCCTGGTCCGGCCCAGATCGAGGGAGATCTCATGTCATCTGAGGCGAATCCGTCAGCACCGGGACAGACCCCTGATGCCGCACTGGAGAAGCGGACGCTGAAGAAGGTCACGCTCCGGCTCATCCCGTTCATCATCGTGATGTACTTCATCAACTACCTCGACCGCACGAATCTCGGAATCGCGGGCCCCGGAGGGATGAATGAGGAGCTGGGGCTCAGCGCCACCCAGTTCGGATTCGCGGCCGGGGTGTTCTTCTTCGGCTATCTGCTGCTCGAGGTCCCCTCGAACCTCGCCCTCCACCGGTTCGGCGCGCGGAAGTGGCTCGCCCGCATCCTCGTCAGCTGGGGACTCGTCGCCGCCCTCATGGCGTTCGTCCCCAACGCCGGCTGGCTCTATGTGCTGCGGTTCCTCCTCGGCGTCGCCGAGGCGGGATTCTTCCCGGGCATCATCCTCTACCTCACGTACTGGTTCCCGTCGAGCACGCGGGCCCGGGCGACGGCGCTGTTCATGCTCGCCATCCCCATGTCGAGCGTCATCGGGACCCCGCTGTCGTCGTGGATCATCGCCGGTGGCAACGAGATGTTCGAGAACTTCTCCGGCTGGCGGTTCATGTTCCTCGTCGAGGGCCTGCCCGCCGTGGTGCTCGGCATCATCTGCCTCTTCTTCCTCACCGACCGGCCGCGCGACGCGAAGTGGCTCGACCCGGAGGAGCGGGAGTGGCTGCAGAATCGGATGGACGCCGAGGAGTCGAGGAAGTCGGAGACGTTCCACTACCCGATCCGCCGCGCCCTGCTGCAGCCGCGGGTCCTCGCGCTGTCGTTCGTCTACTTCGGAATGGTCTACGGGCTCTACGCCCTGAGCTTCTTCCTTCCCACCATCATCGCGGGATTCAAGGAGTCCTTCGGCACCGAGTTCTCGATCGTCCAGGTCGGACTCATCACCGCCATCCCCTGGGTGTTCGGTGCCGCGACGATGTACTTCTGGTCACGGCACGGGGACCGGACGAACGAACGCGTCTGGCACGTCGCCCTCCCGCTGTTCGTCGGCGGAGTGTCCATCCCGATCGCCCTCTACCTCAACTCGCCGTTCACGACGATGATCGCGGTGACGATCACGTGCATGGCGATCTGTGCGGCGCTGCCGACGTTCTGGCCGCTGCCACAGACCTTCCTCGCCGGCGCGGGGGCGGCCGCGGGGCTGGCGCTGATCAACTCCCTCGGCAACTCGGCCGGGTTCTTCGCCCCCTACATCACCGGCTGGCTGGCCGAACTCACCGGCACTCAGAACGCCGGCATGTGGGTCGTCGGAGCCACGATGGTCGCCGCTGGCATCGTCACCCTCATCCTCAAGGGCGCACCGGCACCCGATCACGTCGACGCGGCGACCGACCGATAGGGTCGGGGGACAACGAGAAGCGCGACAGGGGAGTCCCATGACCATCGAGCAGCTGGCGGCCAGACTGAGCGCGGGTGCGCTCACCACCGATCCTGACATCATCGCCGCCCACGCCCGGGACGAGGCGCTGTTCTGCCCGCACGAGGGGGCGATCGCCCTCGTCAGAGCCGCCTCGGCGAGCGATGTCCAGGAGGTCATGCGATACGCCACCGCCAACCGGGTGCCCGTGGTCCCGCAGGGCGCCCGGTCCGGGATCTCCGGCGGGGCCAACGGATCCCCGGGCGCGATCCTGCTCAACGTCTCCCGGATGAACGAGGTCGTGGCCGTCGACGAGGCGGAGCGGCTCGTCACCGTCCAGCCGGGGATCATCAACCAGGACCTCAAGGACCACCTTGCCCCCTACGGACTGTCCTACCCGCCCGATCCCGGCTCGGTGGCGCTGTCCTCGATCGGCGGCAACATCGCCACGAACGCGGGCGGACTGTGCTGCGTGAAGTACGGCGTGACCAGGGATTACGTTCGCAGCCTCACGGTCGTGCTCGCCGACGGCACGCTGACGACCCTCGGTCCGCGCACCGCGAAAGGAGTGGCCGGCCTCGACCTGCGGCACCTGTTCATCGGATCGGAGGGGACGCTGGGCGTCATCGTCGAGGCGACGCTGCGCCTCATCCCGGCCCTGCCGGAACCGGTCACCGCCGTCGCGACATTCCCCGACGAGCGCACCGGTCTGCAGACCGTCGCCGACTTCATGGCCGCCGGCGGGGTGCCCAGCCTCCTCGAGTTCCTCGACGCGACCAGCCTGAGCATGCTCAACGCCTTCGGCGACTTCGGCCTCGACGAGGACGCCGGGTCGATGCTCATCATGCAGATCGATGAGAATCCGACCGACTCGGAAGCGGCGATGGCGGTCTTCGCCGAGGTGGCCCAGGCCTGCGGAGCCCTCGACGTCGCGTACTCCGATGACCCCGCCGACAGTGCGGCGCTCGTCGCGGCGAGGCGGATGATCCAGCCGGCCTACGAGAAATTCGCCCACGCCCACGGCGGCGGGCAGCTCCTCGACGACGTGTGCCTGCCGCGGATGGCGATGCCCGAATTCTGCGATCGCCTCGGCGAGCTGCGGTCCCGGTCGGGGCTGACGATCGCCCTGGTCGCCCATGCCGGGGACGGCAACACCCACCCGTCGGTGTTCTTCGACGCCGCGGACGCCGAGGAGACGGCGAGGGCCCAGGAGGTCTTCGGGGAGATCATGCGCATCGGACTCGAACTCGGGGGCACGATCACCGGCGAGCACGGGGTCGGCTACCTCAAGCGCGACTGGCTGTCGAGCGAGCTCGACGAAGGAGGGCAGCGGATGCAGCTCGCAGTCAAGGCCGCCCTCGACCCCCTGGGCATCCTCAACCCGGGGAAGATGTTCGGCGCCCTGTAGAGCTCAGGATTCCGCGCGACCGGCGCGCCAGTAGCCCATGAAGGCGATCTGCTTGCGGTCGACGCCGACCTCCTGGACGAGGTAACGGCGCAGGCGCTTGACCGGTCCGGCCTCTCCCGCGATCCACGCATAGAACGGACGCGCACCCTCCGCACTGTCGCTCGAGCTGCCCTGGGCCGCCGTCGTCAGCGCCGCGGGCACGTCCCAGAGGATCTCGGAGTCGATGTCGACGTCCTCGAGCTCGACGAGCGCGCCGCCGCCGGACGCCGTGGCACCCACCTCGGCGAGGGCCGGGGACTCCGCCCGGACGGCCTCGCGCACGGCGGGTTCGAGGAGCTCGCCGTGGACGGCCGATCCGCGGGCCAGCCACTGGACCTCGAATCCGTCGGGAGCCTCGATCTCGAGGAAGTCGGCGGTGGTCGGGACCTCGAGGATCGCCCGACCGGCAACGCCGGAGCCGCGGAGGAAGTCGAGGATCGAGGCGATCGCCGGCACCGCGGTCTCGTCCCCGGCGAGGAGGATCTGGCGGGCCCCGCCCGGCTCGAACTCGAGTCCGGAGTACGTCTCGGCGTAGCGCGTCGGTCCGATGAGGTGGAGGCGGTGCCCGACCTCGGCCGACTGGGCCCAGCTCGCCGCCGGACCCGAATGACCCTCGGCGTCGGTGTGGAGGACCATGTCGACGACGAGCTCGCGGTCCTCGTCCCGCCACTCACGAACGGTGTAGGTGCGCATGCTTCCGCGCACCTGGGGGTCGAGCTGCAGCCAGGACTGGTACCACGACAGCCCCGAGCCGTCCTGCGAGGAGAGGAACTCGAGCAGGTCGAACGCCGGTTCCGGGGCCCCGGCAGGAGGGATGACGAGCTTGAACCGCAGGTCACGAGGGTGCCCGGGGACACCGAAGTCGGCCAGGCCGGGACCGCCGAGGGTGATGCGGCGGAACGCCGGGCTGAGATCCTCGACGGCGACGACGGTGGCCTCGAAGGCGATGATCGGTGCTCGTGACACTGGTGCTCCTTGGAGTCTGGCAGACGGGGAACCGGATGAGGGGCACCCGGGTGAGGTTAGGTGAGCCTTTCCAAACCGATGGTACATTGATTCCGATCCGTGTGCGACCGATGTCGTCGGTGCGCGCGGACCAACGTCGCGATACTCCTCACCGGAGGCACGCATTCCCTCGACCCGACCCGGAGGCGCCCATGCATCGTCGCCAGATGCTCACCCTGTCCCTGCTCACCCCGCTCGCCCTCGCCGCATGCTCGTCCACCAGCGGAGAGAGCGCGCCTGCGACATCGACCGCGGCCGGCTTCACTTACTCGCCGGCCGGCTATGACGGCCTGACGATCTCCACGGACTCGCCCGTCGAGCGCATCGCGATGGACTTCTACTCCGCAGCCGCACTCGCCCCGTACGGGATCGCTCCCGTGGCGGTGTTCGGATACGGCAAGGACGACTCGCCCGGCCAGTCCTTCGACCTCACGGGCGTCGAGATCGTCGGTGAGGACGCGGAGATCGACCTCGAGGCCCTCGCCGCCTCGGCGCCCGACCTCATCATCGCCTACGGCAATGAGAAGGGCGACGGATGGACGTGGTGGGAGGAGAAGGTGACCTCCCAGGTGTCCGAACTGGCTCCCTTCGTCCCGGTGAAGCTCGACGGGGGGACACCGGACGTCATGTTCGAGCAGTACGCCGCGGTCGCCTCGGCGTTGGGAAGGGACACCGAATCGGGCACGATCAGTGGTCTGCGCGAGGACTACGAAGCGGCCCGGCAGCGGCTGCGGGAGGTCGCCAAGAAGCAGGACGGCCTCACCGTGCTGCTCGCGAACTTCAGCCCCGAGATCAACTACACCGCGAAATCGCTCGGCATTGCCCAGATGCTCACCGAGGACGGTCTCACCCTCGTCGGACCGGATCCCGTGGGGGAGTCGGCCTGGGCGGAGGTGTCCTGGGAGAAGATCGGCGAGTACCCCTCCGACGTCCTGCTCGTCCACGACTTCTCCACCGAGTACGAGGACAACCCCGTCTACACCCGCCTTCCCGCAGTCAAGGCCGGGCAGCTGGGAACCTGGGACGACAAGCGCGCCTACACCTACGATGGCTACGCGGCCTGGATCGACGAGATCACCGGAGTGCTCGAATCCGCGCAGGACGTCACGACCTGAGCGCGCTTCCCGCCGCCGACTCCGGATGTCCCTGCCCCTTCTCGCCAGGACCGGTCGGCGAATAGGGTGGGACCGAGCGACTCCCGCAGCGACGAGACCCGATCGTGGAGAGGCCGAGACGATGAGCGCAGACGAACAGCACGTCACAGTCGACACCGACGACGAGGTGATCGCCGCCCTCGCGAAGGGGGTGCCGATCACCTGGTTCCGCCCGGGCCGTCCCCGCACCGCGGAGGTGATGCGCGACATCGCCGTCGACGAGAGCCTGATGGGCGAGGCCGCCGCGCGCTTCGAGCGCTTCGCCCCGTGGTTTGCCTCGGCGTTCCCGGAGACCGCCGAGGCGCAGGGCATCCTCGAATCGCCCCTCGTCGCAGCCGATGCCGCCCGACGGGAGATCGACGACCGCCTCGGCGTCGAGCTTCCCGGGCAGCTGTGGCTCAAACGCGATGACGCACTGCCCGTCAGCGGGTCGATCAAGGCTCGCGGCGGCTTCCATGAGGTCCTCGAGTACGCCGAGGCGGTGGCGGTCGAGGGCGGAATGGACGCCCACGACCCGGCGACGTACGCCAGTGACGAGTTCCGGGAGCGGGCGGCGGCGCACCACATCGTCGTCGGCTCGACCGGAAACCTCGGTCTGTCGATCGGCATCCTCAGCGCCGCCCTCGGATTCGCCGCCACCGTGCACATGTCCGCCGACGCGCGGGAGTGGAAGAAGGAGAAGCTGCGCAGCCACGGCGTCGAGGTCATCGAGTACGAGGGCGATTTCGCCGCCGCGGTCGAGGCCGGTCGCGCCTCGGCGGAGGGAGTCCCGCGCACCCACTTCGTCGACGACGAGGACTCCGTGAGCCTGTTCGCCGGTTATTCCGTCGCAGCACTGAGGCTCAAGGAGCAGTTCGCGGAGCGGGGCGAGCCCGTCGACGCCGACCATCAGCTCGTCGTCTACCTCCCCTGCGGGATCGGCGGCAGCCCCGGTGGCGTGACCTACGGCCTCAAACGGGTCTTCGGCGACGCCGTGCACTGCGTGTTCGTCGAGCCGACAGCGGTTCCGGCGATGGTCCTCGGAGTGCGGACCGGCCGGCACCACGACATCGCCGTCCAGGACATCGGGCTGAGCGGGCAGACGGCTGCCGACGGGCTCGCCGTCGCCCGTCCCTCCCGCTTCGTCGGTCCCGTCGTCGACCCGCTGATCTCGGCCTTCGCGACCGTGAGCGACGACATCATCCGAGCGGGCGTGGGCGTCCTGGCCGAGTGCGAGGGTCTCGAGGTCGAGCCGTCTGCGGCCGCGGGGCTCACGGTCCCGTGGCGTGCGGTGATCGCCGAGGCGAGCGTCCGTGACGAGACAGGCGTCCGGGACGAAGCCGACGGCGCCGCCGAGGTGAGCGGGCCCTCCGCAGCAGGGGTGCCATGGCCGCTCGACGGCTCGACGAACCACCTCGTCTGGCTCACCGGCGGCGCCATGGTCCCGGTCGAGGAGCGCCGCCGCTACGTCACCGAAGGCGTCCGCCTCATGTCCCTCATCGGAGACGAGGACCCAGCACCGGTGAGCTTCATCGACTGATCCGGGCCAAGGGAACGCCGGGAAGGGAGAGGCACGGAATCCGCGGGTCTCAGAATCCGTACGGATCCGCGGCGATGCTCACGACGACCTTGCCGTCGACGACCTCCGCGGTGCCGTCGATCGAGAACGTCACCGTGTCATCGAAGGTCTCTCGCTCATCGCCGAACATCTCGTAGTCGCCGGTGATGAACGCCTCGCCGCTCGTCTCCGAGGTGATCGACCAGGCCGGACCGCCATTGGGACCCGTGGGCGAACCGGAATCGAAGTACATGTCTGCTGAGGATGAGTCGGCCACGGTGATCGTGGGATACGAGGAGATCGACCACTTGATGTTCTCGGCCTCATAGCTCTCGGCCAGGGACGATCCGAAAGGGCAGCCGTCCGGCTGCGCGACGGTCTTGTCGGCGCAGCTGTCGATGAGAGTCTTGACCTGCTTGTCCACCTCGGCGCGGAAGGCGTCCGTCGGCTGAGCCGAGAGCGGTGGGGTCTCGGTGCCCTCGACATCGGCGCTGTCGGCGAAGAACGTGCGGGTCTCGACGGCGTCAGCGGTGACCAGCTCGGATTCTTCGGCCAGACCGACCGTGTAGAGCCCCGGGAACGCCGGAAGGCTGAGCGCCGAGCCGTCGGTGTCGACGGGAACGCCGTTGACCTTGACCGTGCTCAGTCCAGGTGTCTCGACGCTGAGATGGGCGAGTTCTGGCGCCTGGAGCTTCCATTCATCGAAGACGACGGCGGTTCTCCCGGCCTTGTGCAGGGTGAAGGTGCTCGTGCCCTTGCTTCCACCGATGTCGTATGTCGCGGACACGGTGGCGACGTCGCCGCTGATCTCGGCGTCCTCGACGCTGACGTTCTGGGGCAGCGCCTTCGAGGCGCTGAGGACGTCATTGGTGAGCAGCTGGCGCTGCTCTGCGGCCACATCGACGTCTGCCATCTCCAGTGCTCCTTCGGCGTCACCGTCGGCGAGCTCGGAGAAGTACTTCTCGACGGCGGCCTCGGGGCTGAACGCACGTGCGTTGACCTGGTTGACGACGATGAGGGCCGCGACGATGAGGACCGCGATCGATCCGGCGGCCACGCCCACGATGGTCGCCTTCCGCTTGTCGAAGGGCTTCGCAGGGGGCGGGGCGGTCGCCGCTGCGACGCTCGCCGAGTGCTGCTGCACGTAGGGCGTCGCGCCGGGGAACTCCGGCCGGCCGCCGGCAGTCAGAGGGTGCTCTGCGGCTCCGGTGATCCCGGAGTGCGCGGCGGCCCCGGGCTGTGCGGCGTATCCGGCAACGGGTGCCGCTCCGGCATGCGGAGCAGTCGAGCCATCGGTCGGTGCGGCAGTCGGGGGCGGTGGTGGCGCGACAGCCGTCGCCTCGGCGAGCGCGTCCGCATGGATGAGAGCGAACCGGGGCTCGCTCATCCCCAGGGTCTGGCCCCAGTACGGATGAATCGCCCGGCCGGCGGCGAACTTCGCGATCGCGGGCACGGTGAGGACCAAGCGTGCGCCGATGGTTCGGGACAGGATTTCGATGAGCGCGCCCCAGAGGGCCAGGATGAGGAACGACCAGGCCAGCGGACCGATGCCGAATCGCGCCGCTCCTGACCCGCCGAGGAGCATGGCTGCCTCCGCCGAGCCTTCCATCGAGGCCCGGAGAGGGACCGCGAGGACGGAGACGAGCCCCCAGATGACGCAGAAGGCCACGGGGACCTGCCAGACGGACGACCACTGTTGCCGGTCCTCGCCTCTCACCGTCCAATAGGGACGGCGGGTCACCGTGGAGACCGAGACGGCGACGAGAACTGCGAGGACCGCGACCAGCACACCGATCCACAGCTGACCGGGTGCGTCGCTGCTGAAGATGGTCAGCGACTGGGAGAAGCTGTCCGAGGCGAAGCCGAGATCACCCTGACCCGTGGCGCTCACCCCTCCGAAGTGGACGAGCAGGGAGAGAATGAGACCGACGTTGACGACGGCCAGCGGGATGAGCTGCCAGGGCAGATCGAGACCGAGGGGGATGACGAAGAGGGCGACGATGGAGAGCAGTCCCACCGACACCACGAGATGGACGGCGGTGACGAGGAGCGGGGGAACGGCTCGTCTGAGGAACGGCGCACCAAGCGCCTCGGTGCCCTTGAAATGCCCGGCTGCACGCCCGACGACACTGGTGACGACGATGGCGAGGAGGGGGAGGAAGAACGACCGGGCCGTGACAGCCGAGAACTCGAGTTCGATGAGCTGCTCGCCATCGAGGGCGGAGAACCGTGCGGCGAAGATCAGCTGGAGGAGGAACAGCACCAGCGTCGCGGCCAGACCGGTGATCGCGATCCGCGTCCAGGTGCTGGCGCGATTCGGGGCGGGCGCGCGCAGTTCGCTGCGTTTCGTCGACCACCAGAGGACGCCGATGACGACGACGGTGACGAGGAGGGGTGCGCCGAGGAGGACCACGCTCCCGTTGGCTTCGACGATTCCGCTGGAGGCGAGGTCGAAACGGAAGACCGCCGAGCCGAACAGTGAGAGGGCGAGGAAGATGAACGGCAGGGCGTAGCTGAGTCCATCAAGACTGATCCCCGTGTCCGCGGCGAAGGAATCGAACTCCGCCAAGGAGGTCAGGAGAACCGAGATGATGATGGACACGATGAGCCCCGCCAACAGCGCGAGGCCGGGAGGGATGAGCGCGGTTCTCCAGGTGGCGCCCTTCCTCAGGGCGGAGACGAACGCCGACGGCACCTGCGAACCCGATGGGGGCAGCGGTGGACCGAAGGCCGCAGGACCGGGTGCCGAGCCGTTGGGCCCCTGCGGGTAGTCGACGTGCTGCGGGTACGGCGTCGCCTGAGGCGGGTAGGGCGAACCGTGCTGCGGGTAGGGCGATCCGTGCTGCGCGGGCGCCGGGCCCTGTGGCGGAGACGGAGTTCCGTCACTCGGATGCATCGGGTCATACGGCGACTCGGGGTGAGTGGATCCCGGTTCCGCGGATTCCTCGCTGCTGGGCTCGGAGGGAGGGGCGAACCGCGCAGAGGACTCATCGTGTCGCGCTGGTGACTCAGGTCCTGGGGCAGGGGACGACGAAGGACGAGGCGGAGCCGCCGTATCGCCGTCGGCAGTATCGCCGTCGACTCGATCGGCAGCCTCATCGCCTGCGGACGAGGCGGGATCGGGGGTTTCGGACTCGCCGGCCTGCTTGTCACTCATCTCGGTTCCTCAACCAATCGCACTAGAGATGTTCTGATGTCGCCGGAATTCACTTCTCGGCCGATCATCGGATCGTCTCGTCAACTGTAGTGGTGACACTATATTAAACTCTGGGGGCAAGTGAAGTTCCTCTATTGTTATTTTTGGCCGCACAGCCGATCTGGAGTCGTCGATGAGTGAGAATCCTCCCCCACCTGGCCGCGGGGACGATAACGAATGGGACATCAATAGGGAACAGGCGGGTCATTGGCCGAATGGATCCCAAGGAAACTCGGGTTGGGGCCCGCCCCCCGCCCCGCCGCGTCCTTACGTCGCGCCCCCACCTCCGAGTCCACCTCGTTCGACTCCGCCGCAGTTCCCGTCCGGAGCGCCGCAGGCGACGGGATGGCCGGCCCCTCACCGGCCGGCCGAGGGGAACGTGGCGGCGACCCAGCCGGCGTACTCAGCTGGGACCGTGCCAGCGGCTGGGACCGGGTGGGCGTCCGCGGACCAGCACGCCCACAGCGGTGTACCGGGTGCGGTCACGGCACCGGTGGCGCCACGGCGGAGGCGAGGCCTCATCGCCGTGGTCGTGGCGTTCATCGTCATCGCCGGTGTCGGGATCGGCTGGGGTGCCTCCGAGTACTTCAGCCGAGAATCCACCGACGGTGACGTGGTGTCGGTCCCGAGCGAACCTGCTGGTGGTGAGACTGCGGGTGCGCCATCGTCGCCTCCCGTCCCGAGCGGTCAGCCGACGCCCACGGAGACGGCGCCTGCCCTGCCGGAGGATCCCGCCGAGGCTCTGGACCAGCTCGTCGAAACGGACCGGAAGACGGTGATCGCTGACCTTGACGGCAAGTGGGTGCCGCAGCTGAGTTCGAAGAAGCTGGGTCTTCAGGCCGAGGGCAGGACGTGGAACGAAGCGGAGATCCTCGCCGAGCACCAGAAGCTGCGAGAGGAGCATCCGCGCGTGCAGCTCGTCTGGTCCGGGGACTTCAACAGCTTCAAGGAGGACGACTTCTGGGTGACGATCGTGGGCATCGGCTATGACGACCCCGAAGAGGCCCTGACCTGGTGCTCGGCTCATGGGCTGGGGCCCGATCACTGCTATGCGAAGCAGCTGAACACCTCGGGAGGATACGAGGGCACGACACGGCTCCAGGACTGATCACTGCAGTGTGATCGCAGGGCTTCACTTTGCGGATCACGCGCGTTGTCCGGACGGTGACCGACGGCTTCTCGTCCCCGGGGTAAGCTGACCGCGACATCGCTGTGCATACGACAAAGGAGCCGTCATGCAGCATTTCGACATGGTCGTCATCGGAAGCGGACCGTCGGGCCGTCGCGCCGCGGTCCAGGCCGCGAAACTCGGCAAGCGGGTGCTCGTCGTCGACCGTGGCAGCCGGGTCGGTGGAGTCTCGGTGCACACGGGAACGATCCCGTCGAAGACGCTGCGTGAGACCGTTCTCAACCTCTCCGGCTGGCGGGAGCGTGGATTCTACGGCCGTGGGTACCGGGTCAAGGAGGAGATCGGGATCGACGACCTCATCCGCCGCCTCCACAAGACGCTCGACCACGAGGTCGAGGTCCTCCAGCACCAATTCATGCGCAATGCGATCAAGCACATCCGCGCCTCGGCGAGGTTCCTGTCGACCGAGGCCCTCCAGCTCACCGCTGAGCACGGGGAGGTGACCGAGATCGGGTTCGACCATGCTCTCATCGCCGTCGGCACCCGACCCCATCGTCCGCACCACGTGCCCTTCGACCGCGACCACGTCTTCGACAGCGATGAGATCCTCGAGCTGAGCCGGCTCCCGCGCACCCTCACCGTCATCGGCGGAGGGGTCATCGGCGTCGAGTACGCGACGATCTTCTCCGCCCTCGACGTCCCCGTCACGCTCGTCGAACCGCGACAGAACATCCTCGACTTCGTCGACCACGAGATCATCGACGACTTCATCCACCAGATGCGCGACCGTGGGATGCAGCTGCGCCTCGGCGCCTCCGTCTCCGAGATCGCGAAGGTCGACGACGGCACACGCGTGACCCTGTCCGACGGTCGCATCGTCCACAGCGAGATGGTGCTCTACGCTGCCGGCCGTGCCGGCAACGTCACGGGCCTCGGCCTCGACGCCGTCGGCATCGAACCCGATTCGCGGGGCCGTATCAAGGTCGACCCCGAGAGCTTCCAGACCACTGCCGAGAACATCTACGCCGCCGGCGACGTCATCGGATTCCCGAGCCTCGCCTCGACGTCGATGGAACAGGGCCGGGTGGCGGCCTGCCACGCGTTCGGCGCTCCCGTGCCCAAGCCGCCCGAGAGCTTCCCCTACGGGATCTACGCCGTGCCCGAGATCTCGACGGTCGGCAAGTCCGAGGAGCAGGTGCGCTCGAGCGGCACTCCCTACGAGGTGGGAGTCGCGCGGTTCCGGGAGACCTCGCGCGGGCACATCATGGGCGTGGACGCGGGCTTCCTCAAACTCGTCTTCGACCGGCAGACCCGCCGGCTGCTCGGCGCGCACATCATCGGCGAGGGCGCGACCGAACTCATCCACATCGGCCAGGCAGTCATCAACCTCGGCGGCACCGTCGACTTCTTCGTCGAGAACACCTTCAACTATCCGACGCTGGCCGAGGCCTACAAGATCGCCGGCCTCGACGCCTGGAACCGCATGGGCGCGGAGGACGCCCAGACCCTGGCTCCGGCCGCCGGATGATCGAAGCGGCCAGTCCTCACCTCGATCGGACCGGCCTCGCCGAGGTGGGTTGCCCCCGAGTCCTGGCGTCGGTCCGCGCTCCTACTCGGCGACGAGGGCGCCGCGGCGGGACTGGACGACGTAGACGAGGACACCGAGGAGCAGCCACGCCGCGCCGATGATGAGCGCCAGGGGTCGCGCGTTGACGAGTACGAGGATGAGCAGCAGGCCGCCGACGACGGGGATGAGGCCGTGCCGGAACCAGCTGGGATCCTCGCCGCCGAGGCGCTTGACGAGGAAGTAGCCGACCACCGAGGCCTGGACGAAGACGAATGCGGTGAGCGCGCCGACATCGACGATCGAGGTGAGCTGATCGAGGCCGTCCGCCCGAGAGGTCGCCCAGCCGGCGACGAGGACATTGCCGGCGGCGGCCACGAGGACGCCCTTCCACGGAACACCGGACCGCGGAGACACCTCGGCGAGGAATCGCGGCACGCGGCCCTGCCTGCCCATGTCCATGAGGATGCGGGAGCCCGCGGCCTGCCCGATCATCGCGGAGAACGCCGCCCCCGCGCCCTTCGCGAACGCGAGCAGCCAATGGACCCAGGTCCCGAGCGTCGCGTCGACGGCGGAGTAGTAGGCGGCTCCCTCCTGCTCCGGGGCCGCACGCAGCTCGGCGGGAGTGACGGGCGAGAGCAGCGATCCCACCCAGGTCTGGGCGACGAAGAAGACCCCGGCGATGATGAGGCAGGTGAGCGTCGCCCGGCCGACGATCCGGGGTCCGCCCTTGGCCTCCTCGGCGAAGGTGGCCAGGGAGTCGAAGCCGAGATAGGAGAGGATCGCGACCGACACGGCCCCGAGGACCGCAGCCATCGAGAACGTGTCGACGCCGGTCAGCGGGGACAGCCAGTCGCGGGTGGGTCCATGGGCGGCGAGATAGCCGATGCCGAGGACCAGGACGAGCCCGAGCACGAGGACCTCGAGGATGACGACGAGGGTGATGACCCGGGAGGCGACCTTCACCCCGGCGAGGTTGAGCCCCGTGGTGACGACGACCGCGACCCCGGTGAACACCCAGACGGGCACCGAGGGGAAGATCGAGTTGAGCGCGATCCCGGTGAAGAGGTAGGCCACGGACGGGATGAAGAGGTAGTCGAGGAGGATCATCCACCCGGCGACGAACCCGGTGCGCGGGCCGATCCCCGCCGAGGCGTAGGCGAACACCGTTCCCGCGCGCGGGATCTCCCGCGACATGCGCATGTAGCTCACCGCGGTGAACGACATGACGATCGTCGCGATGACGTAGACGAGGGCGACGGCCCCGCCGGAGCGGGCGTCGAGGGTGCCGAACACGCCGACCGCGGCGGCAGGGCCGATGAAGACGAGCCCGATGAAGACGAGTTCGGTCAGACCGATCGTCCGGCGGAGCTCACCGCGGGTCGATGAGTTCATGGCCTCTCCCCGGCGCTCGCCCGCTCGGTCGCTGCGCTGACCGGTTCGCCGCCGGCCGACTCGTGTTCGCCGGTGGCCCGCTCGACGATCGTCGTCGCCACGGCCAGGTCCTCCCACGACATCCCGGAGCCCTTGAAGACGACGGTCCGATCCTCGGGGGCGGGCGCCTCGGCGGCGGTGAACTGCTTCATCGTGACGAGGGACTCGGCGTCAAGTGCACCTTCCTGGATCGCGAGGACGACGTCGCCGCCCTCGCGCAGCACGGTGCTCATCGACTCGACGACGACGGTCGCGGAGCGCATGAGACCACCGGGCAGCTCGCGGGCGTCGGGATCGTGGGACCCGCACGCGAGGACCACCGCGCCCGGCCGGACGAGCTCTGCCGAGAACAGGGGCGTCCGGGCGGTGGTGGCGGTGACGACGATGTCGGCGGCGGCCAGGGCGGCGTCCACCTCGGCGGACCCTGCCCTGAGCACGCGACCGCGCTCGCGGACGACGGCGTCGACGCGGTCGGGGTGCCGGACGACGAAGGTCGCCTCGGCGAGGCCGACGTCGAGGACGGCGGCGAGAGTGTCGACATGTCCGATGCCCTGGGGTCCCGCCCCGAAGACGACGAGTCTCACCGGGTCCGTGAAGCGGCTGAATGCGGGCCGGACCGCCGCCACGGACACCGCGGGGGTGCGCAGGGTGGTCAGGGCCGTGCCGTCGAGGATCGCGCGCAGGGTCATCGTCCGGCTGTCGTACATGAGGTACTGGCCCTGGATCCGGGGCAGGCCGAGCTCGGCATTCCTCACCGCGACGCCGACGAGCTTGACCCCGACCCAGTCACCGATCTCGGCGGGCATCATGATCATGTTCCCGGCCGAGACGTCGCGGATGGTGCGCGGGATGTCGTCCTCGGGGTCGAATCCGGCGGCGAGGACCCGGGTCAGTGCGTCGACCGCCTCGGCGGGGGAGAGGGCGGAGAAGACCGACTCGGCATCGAGGTACTTCACATCGTCCATCGGGGCACTTCCTTCGTCGCTGGGCTCGGCCGATTCTGTGCTGCGGACTGGCGCCGCGCTCTGGCCTTGAACTGACGATAGGCGATCGGCGGGCGACTGACCATGATGTCCGCCCGTGGGTCTGGACGCGAGCAGGGTTGGGGGTCCGGACGGGCCCCCAACCGGCTCCTCAGGCGGTGGGGTCGACGAGGATCTTCACCGCCGTGTTGCCCTTGTCGAGGAGCACGGCGAAGCCCTCGTCGACGATGTGCTCGGGGCTGATCCGCTTCGAGATGAATTGGCCGAGGTCGAGGTCGGCGCTACGCGCCATGGCGATGGCCTCCCGATAGTCCTCGTCGAGGTACCCGAACATCCCCGAGTACGTGATCTCGGTCAGGTGCATCTCGGTCTGCACGTCGAGGTCGAGCGGCCGGCTGGGAATTGCGATCACCTGCAGGTGACCGCCGGGACGGATCGCCTTGATGAGATCGTGGGTGACCGGGATGACTCCGGCGCAGTCGAAGGCGACGTCGACGCCGTTGCCGGAGGTGACCTCGGCGACGATCGCCTGCAGATCCTCGTTCATCGGATCAACGACATGGGCGGCGACTCCGGCGTCGAGCGCGGACGCGCGACGCGCGGCATTGGGTTCGCTGATGATGACCGTCGCGCCGGTGGCCGTGAGCACCGCCGAGGCGAGCACGCCGATGGGGCCGGCGCCGCCGACGAGGACGAGGTCCCCGGCTGTCGCTCCCGATCGACGGACCCCATGCGTGGCCACGGACAGCGGTTCGATCATCGCGGCCTGGTCGAGTGGGAGGTCTCCGACGGCGAAGGCGTTGGCTGCGGGGACGGTGACGAATTCACTCAGTCCTCCACCGCCACCGGAGAGCCCGAAGCCGCGCGAATTGCGGCAGATGTTCGTCAGCCCGGCCGTGCAGGCGGGGCAGGCACCGCAGGGAACGTCGGCCTTGACGGCGACCGCGTCGCCGACGCCCAGTCCGGTGACTCCGTCTCCCACCTCGGCGACCGTGCCCGCGAACTCATGGCCGAGGACCACGGGCAGGGTTTCACCGGTGCGCGGCTGGGGCCGATCAGCGGTCGGGGTGGTGGGATAGGAGGGGCCGTCGTGGTAGAGGTGGAGGTCGCTGCCGCAGATACCGGCCCAGGCGACCTTGATCGTCACCTCCCCGGCTGCGGGAGCCGGAGGCTCGGGGATGTCTTCGACGCGAAGGTCGTTCTGCCCGTAGTACATGACCGCTTTCATGACGGTTCCTTTCGACGTTCGATGTGATTCCGGCCCTCGCTGGGACCGACATGCTCAGTCGTGTTGGGGCTGGGCGTGCCGATTCCGATATTACTCTTCGGTCGGAACCCGAGGGAGGGACGATCGGCTGTCCCCGCCGTTCTGCCCCAGCGTGGCGGCGATGTCCTGCAGACCGGCCAGGGCGGCGGCGATGAGGGGCTGGCGGCTCGACCCGCTGCGGATGCCGGTGAGGATCGTCCTCGACGGCACCGGATCGCCGCGCAGGGGCACGCGGTGCACCGCATAGCCGTGGGGCAGCCGGGCCAGCCGGGGGATGAGTGAGACGCCCAGTCCCGCCGAGACGAGGGCGGCCCCCGTCTCCCACTCGTGGGACAGGTGCGCGACCTCGGGGGCGAAACCGGCCGCGGCGCACGCTGCGCGGACGAGGCGGTGATAGGGGGTTCCGGGCCGGTCGACGATCCAGCTCTCCTCCGCCGCGTTGCTGAGCGAGACCGAGGCGCGGCAGGCCAGGGGGTGACCGTCGGGCACGAGGAGGTCGAGCCGGTCGCTGAGCAGCGTGTCCTGCTCGAAGCGCGCATCGCTGCGCGGCGGCAGGGGATCGGTGGCGACGACGACCGCGACATCGGCCTGGTCGGCCAGCAGCAGCTCGAAGCACTCCTCGGGACCGGCCTCGATGATCGTCACGGTGCTGTCCGGGTGCCGCCTCCTCACGGCGTCGACCGTCGGCGGCAGGAGGGTCGCGGCGGCCGTGGAGAACCCGCACAGCCGCAGGATCCTCGAGTTCGGCGCCGCACCGGTGCCCGCCTCGGCGATCTCTCCCCGGATCTCCTCCCACCGGGTGAACAGCTCCTGCGTCCTCTCGAGGAGCAGGGACCCCGCGGCGGTCAGCCGAAGACCGCGCCCCTGCGGCTCGACGACGGCGATTCCGAGGTCCTTGGACAGCGACTTGAGCTGGTGCGACACGGCCGAAGGGGTGTACCCGAGCCGCCGCGCCGCCTCGGTGACGGTGCCGAGTTCCGCGACGACGCGCAGGACGTGGAGTCGATGATCGATCATGCAATATCTTTGCACGAATCAGTGGAAAAGGATTCGCTGTTCTTCATGGGTCGTCGGACGGAGACTGAAGGGAGAGGACTGACGGCGCGACGAAGCGGAGACCCCATGACCATGGCACCACAACGGCAGATGACCCTGAGCGGCGACGAGGGACTCGACCTGGACGCGCTCATCGACCGGCGCCGGCCCGGATACTCGCTCGAGGCGCCGTTCTACATCTCCCAGGAGTTCTTCGAGCGCGACGTCGACGCGATCTTCGCCTCGACGTGGATCTTCGTCGCCTCGACCGCCGAGGTGCCCGAACCCGGCGACTACGTGACGATCGACATCGGGACGTACTCGGTCATCGTCATCCGCGACGACGACGGCGGTATCCGCGCCCACCACAATGTCTGCCGCCACCGCGGCACCCGGCTGCTCACCGAGGCCACCGGATCCGTGGGCAACATCGTCTGCAGCTACCAC
The DNA here is from genome assembly GCF_003315415.1 of Brevibacterium sanguinis. Lineage (GTDB taxonomy): Bacteria > Actinomycetota > Actinomycetes > Actinomycetales > Brevibacteriaceae > Brevibacterium > Brevibacterium celere_A. The sequence continues at coordinate 287,764 of NZ_QNSB01000002.1, read as the reverse complement.
CAGTGGACCTACACGCCGACAGGGGAGCTGATCTCCGCGGGAGTCCAGGCACCGGGCTTCGACATGGCGTGCTTCACGCTCCGGCCGGTCGACGTGCGCGTGGTCGCGGGACTCATCTTCATCTGCCTCGCCGCCGAGGCGCCCGAGGACTTCGACGACTTCGCCGCCGTGGTCGGACCGTACATCGCCCCACACGCGATCGACCGGACGAAGGTCGCGGCCCAGGTCGATCTGGTCGAGGACGCGAACTGGAAGCTCGTCATGGAGAACAACCGCGAGTGCTATCACTGCGAAGCCGGCCATCCCGAGCTGACCTGCACGTTCTTCCCCACCTACGGCTACCGGCCGAATGAGATCCCGAACCGGCTGCTGCCCGCCTATCAGCGATACCTCGACGCCGAGGAGGCGCTGCACGAGAACTGTCGCCGCAACGGCCTGCCCTACGCGCTGGTCGAGGAGCTCAGCGGGCGGCCCACCGGGTTCCGCATCGAGCGGGCCGCGCTCGACGGGAAGGGGGAGTCGTACACGATGGACGGCTCGGCCGCCTCGGCGAAGCTCCTCGGTGACCTCGACACCTTCGTCCTCGGCCGGGCGTCCCTCCACGTCCAGCCGAACATGTGGTTCCACGCGATGGGCGACCACGTCGTCACCTTCAGCCTGGTGCCGTTGGGACCGGACAGGACGCTGGTGCGCACCACCTGGCTCGTCGACGCCGAGGCGGCCGAGGGCGTCGACTACGACCTCGACCATCTCACCACGGTGTGGATCAGGACGAACGAACAGGATGCCGTGTTCTGCGAGCGCGGGCAGCTGGGAGTGTCCTCGCCCGCCTATGAGCCCGGACCCTACGCCCCCACGGAGAACCACCTCGAGGAGTTCTGCACGTGGTACATCGAGCGGTTGAAAGCCCACCGCGAGAGGACCGCCTCGCAGGTACGTCCGCGGACGAGTGCGGGCTGATCGGGAGCAGGAGACGCCATGGAGTACCGTCGTTCGACCCTTCCCACCTCGGTGAAGGAGCCCGAGTCGAAGTTCACGTTCCGGGTTCCCGCCCGACGGGCGCGTGCTGCTGGGGCTCCGGCCGCGGAGGAGCTTGCCGCGGCAGCGGCCGGGGTGGAAGAGCCTTCGCCGGCGGCGGCCCGAGCGCACTCAGTGCTCGCTATGCACGGGGCGCTCGCCCCGGAGCACCTGGCATCACCGGGCGCGCGCAATTCCACGGAGCCGGAGCACCTGGCATCACCGGGCGCGCTCGCCTCCGCGGAGCCGGCGCCCGACGAGCTCACCGGAATGGTCGACGAGCTCACCGGAATGGTCGACGTCGTCGGCGTCACTCAGGTGGCTCGCGACGTGAAGTCCTTCGAGCTGCGGGCGGGGTGGATGGACGCGGTCGACTTCGAGCCGGGCCAGTACGTGACGGTGCGGGTGCCCGAGCTCGGGCTCGAGCGCTGCTACTCGATCTCCTCGGCGCCCTTCGGCACCAACACCTTCACGATCACGGTCAGACGGCGGCCCGGCGGGCCGGTGTCGACGCACCTCCACGACGATGTGGCGGTGGGCAGCCGGCTCCACGTCGACGGACCGTATGGTCTGTTCAGCACGAGCGCCCACCCGGCGTCAGCGCACCTCTTCGTCGCGGGAGGGTCGGGCATCACCCCGATCATGTCGATGGTCAGGTCCCTGCTCGCCGCCCCCGGGGAGTCTCCGCCGGACATCGTCCTCATCCACAACGCCGCCACCCCGGCCGACATCGTCTTCCGCTCCGAGCTCGAGCAGCTCGCCGAGGTGCCGGGCATCCGCGTGGTGACGATGTGCTCGCGCGACTCCGCCGCCGAGGTGTGGGCGGGCAGGAGGGGGAGGATCACAGCGGAGGTCCTCGCCGAGGTGGTCCCCGGCCTGCGCGACCGTGAGGTCTTCGTCTGCGGGCCGGAGGGCTACATGGATGCGGTGCGGGACATGCTCCACCGACTGGGCGTCGCGGCGGACCGGGTGCACGAGGAGTCGTTCCGGTTCGGGAAGACACTGGTTGACCGATTGGCCGCCGCCGAGGCCGCCGGCCGGATGGGGAGGGACGTGCGCGGCACGGCCGGGCCCGGTGCGACCCGACGGGGAGCGGGCGACGCGCTCAAGGGAGCAGGCGTCGGGTTCAGCGTCGAGTTCACGCACACCGGGGTGCGCGTCGACTGCGACGGCGATACCACCGTCCTCGACGCCGCTCTCCGCGCTGGTCTGGCGATGCCCTCCTCCTGCGCGGAAGGCGCCTGCGGCACCTGCAAGTCCGTGCTGGTCAGCGGTGAGGTGGACATGAAGCACAACGGCGGCATCCGGCCGAGGGAGATCGCGGCGGGGAAGTTCCTGCCCTGCTGCTCGACACCGAAGAGCGACCTCGTCGTGGAGTGAGGGACGGCCCTCCAGCTGACTCCTGGGGCGAGGAGCGATTCTCAGGGAGGAAAGGGTCGACCTCGATGCCAGAGATCAGCCCTTTCCTCCCCGAGAAATCCAGTGTCCATCATCGGAGCACGAAGCCGGGGACCAGGGTGTCGTCGGGGTCAAGGGTGAACGTCGACCGCGCGACCTCATGGGCGGTTCCCGTGACCACCGGGACGACGGCCGCCCGGCCGAGGGCGTGGTCCTCGGCGAGGACCCGCGCGCGGAACCGCGTGCCGACGATCGAGTCGTGGATGAGCGTCTGGCCGGCCGAGAGGTGCCCCTGGGCCCACAGCGCACCGACTCGCGCCGAGGTGCCCGAACCGCAGGGGGACCGGTCCACCTGGCCGTCGGCGAAGATCGTGACATTGCGCTGATGGAGATCGCCGAGTGCCTCGGCCCCCGCTCCCGCGTGCGAATCGAGGGACTCGTGGACGATCGTGCCGTAGACCCCGCTCAGCCGCGGGTCGCCGGGGTGCTCGGTCCGACGGTCCTCGGCGAGTGCCGCCTTGACCTCGCGACCGAGGGCGATGAAGGTCGGCAGGTTCTCCGGCGTCACGGACAGTCGTCCACCGAGGGTCGCGACGTCGAGGCAGGCGTAGATCGCCCCGCCCCATGCCAGGTCGACGGTGACCGAGCCGAGTGAGGTCTCGACGGGCACAGCCTCGGCGATGAGAGTCGAGGGCACGTTGACGAAGTCCGCCGAGGTGACCCGTCCGTCGGCGTCGGTGCGGACACGGGCGGTGACGCGACCCGAGGGGACGTCGATGATGACGTCCGTGGTCCCGGAGGGGTCGACGGCGACGATCCCCGTGCGCACGGCCCAGATCCCCAGGGCGATGGTTCCGTGGCCGCAGGCAGTGGAGAAGCCGTCCTTGTGCCAGAAGAGGACACCGAAGTGCGCACCCTCGTCATCGGGCTCGGTGATGAACCCGCCGTACATATCGGCATGACCGCGGGGCTCCCAGCACAGGAAGCGGCGCAGCCCGTCGATCTCGGCCGAGGCGATCGCGGTCATCCGCTTCTCGGCGACCGTGTCGCCGGGGATGTCGAGCGGAGGCGCGGGCACGATGCGGAAGGGCTCTCCGGCCGTGTGATAGTCGACGGTGCTCACGCCTGTCGCGGAATGATCCATGTGTGCTGGGCCTTTCGAGCGGGGAGGGTGTGCTGGACTCATTCGACCGGATCGGGCTCAGAGCCCCACGCCGATGCGCAGTCCCTCGAGCACGGCTGCGTGGATGTTGCGGGAGGAGACGGCATCGCCGATCCGGAACAGCCGGAAACCGGAGTCCCATTCGGGGTCGGCGACCGGGACCAGGGCACCCGATCCGTCATACCCGAATTCCGGAGAGCCGAACGTCTGCGCTCCGTCGCGACTGGCGGCGCGCTCGCGACCGTCGGCGCTGCCGCCCTGATGCCCCGCGCCTCCGGCGCCGATCGGCACGGGTGCGCCGACGGCAGAACGGAGCACCATCGGCTGCGGGCGTCCGTCGACCCAGGCCTTGAGGTCGGTGCGTCCATGGTTGAGGGACAGCGGCTTGAGCTCGTGGTAGAGATCGTCGTTGGGAATGGTGCCGTGGTCGATGACGAGGGCGTCGGCCTCGAACTCGGTGTCGAGGTCGGAGTACTCGTTGCGCACGGTCGCCCGCACTCGCCTGCCCTCGGCGCGGGCGACGTCGATGAGCCGCTCGCCGAGGATCACTCGCACCCCGAATTCGGAGATCATCCGGAGGTAGGCGGGGGAGTTCATCGCCCCGACGTCGATGCCGATCGTCCGCTCCGGGCTGATATAGGTGACCGACTGGCCATTCCGGGCCAATCTCTCGACCGCATCGAGCGCGGGATAGGAGCCGTGGTCGTCATAGACGATGACCTCCTTCTTCTTGCGCAGCTGGTCATTCATCACGTCCCATGTGTCGTTGATCGTCGCTCGGGTGTCGAGACCGTAATCCGTGTCCGGGGTGCCGCCGGTGGCGATGATGACGACATCGGGGTCGAGTGCGGTGACGTCGTCGACATCGGCGAGCATGTCGAAGCGGAACTCGACGCCGTGCTTCTCGCACTGCTGCTGCCGCCAGTCGACGATCCCGATGAGGTCCCGGCGCCGCTCGGACCGTGCGGCGATGCGCACCTGACCTCCGGGCTGGCAGTCGGCCTCGAAGACGGTGACCCGGTGCCCGCGCACGGCCGCCACCCGAGCCGCCTCGAGCCCGGCCGGGCCGGCGCCGACGATGACGACGTGCTTGGCGCGATCGGAGGAGTCGGGGCCGATCTCCTGCGGCAGGGTCTGCTCGCGACCCGTCGCCGGGTTGTGGATGCAGGTGGCCGAGCCCGAGGTGTAGATCGAGTCGAGGCACAGGTTCGCCCCGACGCAGGGCCGGATGTCGTCCTCACGCTTCTGCTCGATCTTGCGGACGAGGTAGGGGTCGGCGAGCTGCGCACGCGTCATCCCGACGAAGTCGACGCAGCCGTCCTCGACGGCGTAGCGAGCGGTGGGGGCGTCGGCGATGCGCGCGGCGTGCATCACCGGGATGTCGATGGCCGCACGGATCCGGCGGCAGGTCTCCAGCCAGGGCGCCGAGGGGGTTCCCATGCCGGGGATCGCCTCGGCGAGGCGCCGGTCGTTGTCGATCGTGCCGACGTTGAGGTTGAGGAAGTCGATGCCGTGATCCGTGTAGTGGCCGAGCAGTTCGATCGCGTCCGCCTCGGTGATGCCTCCCTCTCGGCGATCGTCGACGCCCATCCGGGTCCCGACGGCGAAGTCCTTGGGGACGGCGGCCCTGACGGCGTCGATGACGTCGAGGAAGAACTTCGCCCGCTCCAGGAGAGCGCCGTTGTACTCGTCCGTGCGGTGGTTGAGCCAGGGTTCGAAGAACGAGTCGAAGATGTGGCCGGTGTGGAAGATCTCGAGCCCGTCGAACCCGGCGGCGACCACCCGCTGGGCCGCGGCGGCGAAGTCGCCCGTGATCCGTTCGAAATCGAACTCCTCCATCGCCTTGGTGAAAGAGCGATGAGTGGCCTCACGGTTCCGACTCGAGGAGACCAGCGGCAGCCAGTCCCCGGCGAAGTTCGACGACCGCATGCCCAGGTGGGTGATCTGGATCATGATGGCGGCGTTCTCGGCATGGGCGTCCTCGGCGATGGCGGACAGCCAGGGGACCACCTCGTCCCGACTGAGGTCGATGTTGCCGAAGGCCGCGGGCGAATCGGCCGAGACGCAGGCCGAACCGCCGATCATCGTCAGCCCGACACCGCCGCGCACCTTCTCCTTGTGGTAGAGCCGATAGCGCTCCTTGGGCATCGCGTCCTCGGTGTAGGCCGGCTCGTGGGCCGTCGAGACGATTCGGTTCTTGAGCAGCACCGGACCCAGCTGTCCGGGGCGCAGCAGAGCATCGTTGATCATGGCCTCATCCTTCATCGCATGCGGTTTCTCGTCTCACAGTCGGGTAATCGATTACCGACTATCTCTCACCATCGTCGGCCTCGGCGGCTATGCTGTCAATAGACGGCACGAACGAATTCTCTCGACGATCCCGGGCGGGGATCAGGGCAGCGTAGAACGGCAGGGATGTGATGACGATGATGACGGCGCGTCCCCAGCAGGCGCCGAGTCTGCGGGAGCATGCCCTGAGGATCATCCGCAACGCGATCACCAACGGCGACCTCGCGGAGGACAGGATCTATTCGGCGGCCGGACTCGCGAAGCAGCTGGGCGTCTCGCTCAGCCCTGTCCGCGAGGCGATGATGGCTCTCGTCGCGGAGGGAACCGTGGAAGCGGTGCCCAACCGGGGGTTCAGGCTCGTCCCCGTGACGCTCGAGGACCTCGAGGAGATCATCCGCATCCGCTCGCTGCTCGCGGGCCCTGCCGTCGAGTCGCTGTGCGAGCGCGCTCGCGCGGGACACCCTGAGGTCCGAGAGCAGCTGGACGAGCTGAGAACCATCGCCGAGGCGGCGCTCGCGGCCGCCGAGGCGGAGGACCGGTCCGAGTACATGGCCGCCGACCGCGACTTCCACGAGCGCCTGCTCGCCTACGGGCTCGGACGGAGAGCCTCGGCGATCAGCCTGCGGCTGCGCGATCAGTCGCGGATCTTCGTCACCGGCGCGCCCGAGATCGACATCGACTTCGCTTGCCAGCTCGTCGACCTCGTCGGCGTCTTCGAGGCCGGGGACTCCGAGCGGGCGAGGGAGCTCGTCGTCGAGAACCTCCACTACTTCAAACGGGTCGAGGAGAAGCTCAGCGAGACCTCGTGAAGGGTGTCGGCCCGCGATTCAGGAGCGGGTCTCGTGGACGATCGGGATGGGCATCGATTCCGTGTCGAGGTCGGGATTGGTGTCCTGAGTGCGGACCAGTTCGACCGCCTCTTCGTACGAGGACACCGTCGGCACCGAGCCGAGCAGCGGCCTGCGCGCGGTCTCCTTCATGAAGAACACGGCGACGAAGGCGAGCACCGAGAAGAACATGATGTAGAGGGCAGGCATGTAGGTGTTCCCCGTGGCATCGATGAGGAGCTGGGAGAACACCGGGGTCGTACCGCCGAAGAGTGAGACCGCGATGTTGAATGTCAGCCCCATGCCGCCGTAGCGGGAGGCGGTGGGGAACAGCGCGGGCAGCGTCGAGGCCCCGAGCGCGATGTAGATGCCGGCGGGAATCGCGACCATGACGAGCGAGACCATGACCGCCCACTGCTCGCCGATCTGCATGATCGCGAACGCCGGGTACATGAGGGCGATCGTGAGCACGGCGGCCAGTCCGTAGAGCTTCTTCCGGCCGTACTTGTCCGACAGGGCGCCGAAGTACGGCAGGCTCAGCGACATCGCGACGAGGACGGGGATCGTCGCGACCGCGGCGTGGAGGTTCGAGACGCCGACCTCCTTCTCGAGGTACGTCGGCATGTAGCTGGTCAGCGCATAGGACACCGTCATCGACGCGGCGACGAGGGCGAATCCGATGAGGATCTCGCGCCAGAAGTGGCGGATGACGCCGAGGAGGCCGTGCCGAGCCATGGGATCGTCGGCATCGAGGTGGTGCGCTTCCTCCTCGGCGTGGACGACCTCGAAGCTCGGGGTCTCGGGAATGCGGAGCCGGAACCAGATCGCGATGACGCCCAGGGGGATGGCGATGAGGAACGGGATCCTCCAACCACCGTCGATCATCGCCGTCTCTCCCCAGATGCTCGTGGTGACGATGGTTGTGACGGCGACGGTCCCGGCTCCCGCGGCGAACCCGAGGTAGGACCCGACGTCGAGCCAAGCCGCCCAGAAGCCCCGGGACTTGTCGGGTGCGAACTCCGAGACGTAGGTCGTCGCGCCGGCGTACTCACCGCCGGTGGAGAAGCCCTGGACCATCTTGAGCAGATAGAGGGGGACGATGACCCAGAGTCCGACCTGTCCGGCCGTCGGCAGCATCCCGATTAGCGCGGTGGCTGCGGCCATCGTGGCCATGGTGAAGAACAGCACCTTCTGCCGCCCGATCCTGTCTCCGAGAGGACCGAGGATCATTCCGCCGAGGGGGCGGACGAGGAATGAGATCGCGAATCCGAAGAGGGTGACGATGAGTCCCATGGATTCGTCCATGCCCTCGGTGAAAACCGCGGTCATCGTCACCGCAAGGTACCCGTAGACTCCGAAGTCGAACCACTCCATGAAGTTGCCGACCGTCGTGCCGCCGATCGCCATGCGCATGTCGCGCTTGTGGACGACGATGCACTGATCGGCTTTGAGCCGCTTCTTCCCGAGAGACTTCCATTCCCTGCGCGACAGTCTGCGGCTGCCCGTGATGTCCTTGTGCTGCTCGTCGGTCATCGTCGGTTCCCCTGATCGATCGGGCACCGTCCGCGTGTGGGCTGCACGCCGATGGATGCCGGTCGTCGATGACCGGTGACCATCGACCACGGGAGGTGCGAGGTGCCCCGATCCTATGTGACCACGGTCACCAAGTCACGCGGAAGACGACTGCGTCCCGATCTGACTCGAACCGTCTCCGCCGGTGTCTCCGCCGGGGGATGGTGACGAGGGCGGCTCCGGGGCCGGCTCGGACGGCGGTTCCGGTGCCGGTGTCGGAGCCGAGGGTTCCTCCACCGGTGTCGACGGTGCCTCCGACCCCGTGCCGTCATCGGGTCCGGGGCCGATCGAGGGCGTCTCCTCGAGCTCGCCGGGTGAGTCGTCGCGACCGGGCTCCCTCGGCGAGGGCCTGCTGCCGGACTCTCCGTTCGGGGCCTCGGGCCCGCGTTCGTCGTCGCGGGTCTCCTCGTCGCGGTCCCGATCGGAGGCATCGTGCTCGCCCGACGAGGTGCTCGGGGAGTCCTCGTCGGTGTCGACCGTCTGCGGCGGAGCCGGGTCCTCCGGTGTCGAGGTCTCCTCCTCGGGATCGCCGGGCGAGGGTTCCGGAGTGGTCGGGGCCGCGTCGCGGGGAGCGCTCTGGGCATCCTCCTCGGAGTGGTAGCCGGCCTCCTCGGTGTCGGGTGAGGAGAAGGAGAACCCGAGCAGGGTCGCCGCCAGGGCGACGGCGGCCGCGGCCGGGATGAGGATCGCTCGCTTCGGCAGGCGCTTCCGGCGAACCGGAGCGGCAGGCGCCGAGGCTGCGGCCACCTGGACCGGCACAGGCTCAGCGGCGTCGTCCGGCACAGGCTCGGCGGTCTGGAGCGGCTCTGCCGGTCCGGAGGCCGGCCCCGCAGCCTCGGTGGGTGTCGGTTCCGCCGCTGTCTGTTCCGTCGGTGCGGCAGCGCCTCCTCCGGCGGTCGATGCCGCAGCGCCACCTGCCCCGGCGCTCGCCGAAGGCCGAGGCTGTTCGGGCGCCCGCGGTGAGGGCGCCGCCGGGGCATGCGTCTTGGTCGGTTCCGGTGATGGTGCGGGCACGATCGCGGACGGCTCGGGGTCCGCGGCGACGGCGACCACGGTGTCGGCGAGGCGTTCGATGACCGTGGGAGAGACGAGCAGCCCGGGGATGAGCACGGCGCGACAGCGGACCGAGAACTCGTGGAGCTCTGCGGCGATCGCCGAGCACTCGGCACATCCCTCGAGGTGGGAGCGCACTGCGCGCCTTCGCGCCGGGCCCATCCTCCCGGATGCGAGGTCGCCGAGGCGGTCGGCGGTCGACCGGCAGTCGGAGGTCATCGCGTCACCCGAGGCACGGAGGGCGATCCAGGCGTCCTGGAGACCGCGACGTGCGCGGACCGCCAGCTGATTGACGGCGGTGGGAGTGATGTCGAGATGATCGGCGACCGCGCGAGGGGAGAGCCGCTCGACCTCCCGCAGCCACAGGATGCGCTGCCAGTTGTCGGGCAGTGCCGAGAGTGCGGCGGCCGCGAGTGCCGGGTCAACGGCCTCGTTCAGGGCCTCGGCGGGGGCAGGCGCGGTCGCGGCACCGGGCTGCGGCACCGAAGCTGTGCGGGCGGTGATCTCCTCTCGCAGGGTCTCCATCAGCCTGGTCTCGAACTCGGCTCCCTGCTTCGGAGCATCGACCTCGGCGGCGTCGACCGTGGGGTTTTCGTGGAGGAGGGTCTTGAGGAGGGTGAGGAAGGCGTCGGCGACCGCGTCCCGAGCCGCGCCGGGGTCGAGGGATTCAGCGGCGACGCGCAGCGCCTGGTCGCGGTACCGTCGGTGGAGTTCGGCGTATGCCCCGGAGGTTCCGGCGTCGATGAGCGACAGCAGATCTTCGTCTCTGAATTCGGCGAGGTTGTCCCCCGGCTGATGAAGGTGCGCGTCCATCCGGTCCTGTTTCGATCGTCATCGGCAGTGGTGTGCGGTGGCAGGGTCACTGGCCTCGAGGCCGAGAGGGGGATCGATCCTGCCGGGACAAGTGTACTCGACCCCCGTTCTGCGCCGTTCGGCCCTCCCGCGCAGGGTGCGGGAGGGCCGATGATTCGTGGGCGGCGGACGTCGGATCCGGGCGGTCACTTCTCCGCGACCAGGGGCATTGTCGCGGTGTCGATGTCGGGGTTGTCGTCCTGGGTGCGGGCGAGTTCGGTGGCTTCCTCCTGCGAGGTCACCGTGGGGAACGAGCCGAGCAACGGCCGCTGAGCGGATTCCCTCATCAGGCACACGGCCACGAACGCGATGATGGAGAAGAACATGATGTAGAACGCCGGCATGTAGGAGTTCCCGGTGAGGTCGATGAGTGCCTGGCTGAACAGGGGCGTGGTTCCGCCGAACAGCGAGACGCCGAGGTTGAAGGTCAGCCCCATGGCTCCGTAGCGTGAGGCGGTGGGGAACAGCGCCGGCAGCGTGGAGGCGAGACAGGCGATGTAGAAGGCCGCGGGGAGAGCAACCATGGACAGCGCCACGAGGACTGCCCACATCTGCCCGATCTGCATGATCGCGAATGCCGGGACGATGAGCGCGATCGTCAGCCCCGCCGCGACGAGGAACACGAACTTGCGACCGCGCCTGTCGGAGAGACGGCCGATGAGGGGCAGGCAGGCGGACATGACGACGAGAACCGGAATGGTGGCCACGGCCGCTTCGATGTTCGAGACCTTGACGGTCTCCTCGAGATAGGTGGGCATGAAGCTGGTCAGCGCGTACCCGACCGTCTGCGATCCGGCGACGATGGCGATGCCGATGAGGATCTCCCTCCAGAAGTGGCGGACCACTCCGATGAGCCCATGGCGGGCGAAGGGATCGTCGTCATCCTTCGTGACCAGCCCGCTGGCCTGTGAGGATTCGAAGCCGGGGGTCTCGGGGATCCGCATCCGGAACCAGATGGCGACGGCTCCCAGCGGGATGGCGATGAGGAACGGCACCCTCCAGCCGCCGTCGATCATCGCGTTCTCACCCCAGACGCTCGTGGCGATCACGCTGGTGATGGCGACCGTGGCGGCGCCGAAGGCGAATCCCAGGTACGAACCGACGTCGAGCCAGGAGGACCAGTAACCGCGGTCCTTGTCGGGGGAGAACTCCGAGACGTATGTGGTGGCCCCGGCGTACTCCCCACCCGTGGAGAAGCCCTGGACCATCTTGAGCAGATAGAGCGGGATGATCACCCACAGTCCGACCTGCCCGGCGGTGGGAAGCACGCCGATGAGCGCGGTCGCGGTCGCCATCGTCGCCATCGTGAAGAAGAGGACCTTCTGTCGGCCGATCTTGTCGCCGAGGGGGCCGAGCACCATTCCGCCGAGCGGACGGACGAGGAAGGAGACCGCGAACCCGAGGAGGGTGACGAGTAGTCCCATCTGCTTGTCCATTCCTTCGGTGAACACCGTCGTCATGGTGACGGCGAGGTATCCGTAGACGCCGAAGTCGAACCATTCCATGAAATTGCCGACCGTGGTGCCGCCGATCGCGGTGCGGATGGACTTCGGCTTGACGACGATGCAGTCGTCGGCCTCGAGCCGCGTTCTCCTCCTCCTGCGGCGGGAGCGTTGGGTGGTCTCTGTCGTGCGTTCGCTGTTGCCGGATGTCACTGCTGATTCCTCACGTTGACTGCGAAACACCCGCCGCCGGATCGTCCGGGCGGCGAGACAATGCCAAATATCCTTGCGTTGATCGCAAGTCATGTCAACGATGAGTGTGAACCGGAGCACACCGGCGGCAGGTGAGCGGCCCCGATCGCGGGCCGCTCAGTCGCAACGTCGGCATGGCCGGAAGCGCATTCCGACGGCAGCTGCGACTGTGAGGCAGCTCACATGGTCGAGCTCGTTCCTCAGTCGAGGGGATCCGGGTTCTTCACGACCCGGAACTTGGTGACCTGCGGATCCGCGCTGCCGCGCACATGCCCGGAGGGGCTGGCGGCCACGGCCTGGAGGAACTCGACGGTCTCGGCGGTGATCTCCTCGCCGGGGAGGACGTTCGGGATGCCGGGGGGATAGGCGGCCAGCGAGCCGGCGCTGATCCGTCCGACCGCCTCGGCGGCGGGGACGAGCTCGGACTGGGCGAAGAACGCCTCGCGCGGGAGCATGACGAGCCTCCCCGCGGACGGGAGCGGAGGAATCGTGGCGGCCTCCGCTGCGGACCGGGCGTGCCCCGCGGACCCGGCCTCCGCCGTGGACGCTGCATCCGCCGCGGGCGCGTGGACGAGGCGCAGCTGGTCGAGGGCACCGAGCAGGCGCGAGATCTCCGGGGACTTGCCGAGTCCGATGAGGACGACGATGGTCGTGGCCGTCGCCATCTCGACGAAGATCCCGAAATTCTCGGCGAGGCGCTTGCGCACCGTGTGACCGTCGAGCCCGGTCGCGGTGATGTCGATTGGCAGGCGGAATGGGTCGATGTCGACGACGTCGGAGAAGCTCATGAAGTCGCCGGAGAGCAGGTGGTAATGCTCGCTGCCCTCGATCTGCGCCCGCAGGTGGCGGATGTTCTCGAGGGAGTCCGCGATCGCCTCTCGGGAGTCGACGAGCTCGCGCCGGGCGATGTCGATCGAGGCCATGAGGTGGGCGTTCTCGCTCGTCGAGGCCGTCATCATGAACGCCCTCTCGAGAGCCGGCTCGATTCTGTCGGCGAACTCGGTGTCGCCGAGGTGGAGAAGCGCGGACTGGGTGAAGGATCCGGCGAGCTTGTGGGTGCTCATGATGACGACGTCGGCGCCCTCGGTGACGGGGGAGGCCGGCAGGTCGGGGTGGAAGCCGAAGTGAGCGCCCCACGCGGCATCGACGATGAGGAACGCGCCCGCCTCGTGGGCCACCTCGGCGAGGCCCCGGACATCGGCGACCGCGCCGAAGTAGCTCGGGGTGACGAGGTAGACGGCGGTGATCTCCTCGGGGTGGGCCGCGATCGCCGCGCGCAGGGAGTCGGGGGTGACTCCGTGCGCGATGCCGTTGACCTCGTCGACATTGGGGGAGACGAATCCCGGGTGGAGGCCGGCGAGGACGATGCCGTCGATGAAGCTCGAGTGAGCGCTGCGCTGGGTGACGACCCCGGTGCCCAGGGTGCCGACGGCGAGTGCCGCCATCCGGTTGCCCTGGGACGAGCCGTTGGTGAGGAACCAGGTCCGCCGTGCGCCCCAGGCCTCGGCGGCCAGGTGCAGGGACTCGTCCTTCGGGGTGTCGGTGCCGAGGTCGATGCCGTCGAAGAGGGGCGGGATGTCGAGGGAGAGCATGTCGTCGCCGAAGTACTCGGCGAGGCCGGCCGAGACCCCGCTGCCGGTTCCCGCGTGTCCGGGGGTGCAGAGGAACTGCGCGTCACGGTCGGCTGCGGCGCGCAGAGCGTCGGCATAGGGCGCGCGGGAGCGGCGCGTCCCGGGGGAGACGTCGGAGGCCGAGGGATCGGACGGGGAAGGCATGGGGAGATCCTGGTGCACGGTCATGTCATCAGCGTAGGGAACGGATGCCTTGTCGCAGAACACCAAGTTTTCTACAGTGTTGAATACACGCTATTCATCCAGTGTCCGGAGGACCATGGAAGCTCTTGATACTCGGGGACTGCAGGCGCTGACGGCGATCGCGGAGTCCGGGTCGGTCGCCGGCGCGGCGCTCGCTCTCGGCTGGAGCCAGCCCACCGTCAACCATCACCTCCGGAACCTCGAGCGCCGACTCGGCGGCACGCTCGTCGAGAAGAGTCCGCGCGGATCGCAGCCGACCGCGGTCGGGAACCTCGTCGTCACCCGGGCGATCGAGATCCTCGGACTGTGCGAGCGCCTCGGTGCCGAGGTCGCGCTGTGGCGCGAGACCCAGGCGGTCCCGGTGCGGATTGGGGCCGTGCCCACGGTCGGTGCGAGGGTGATCCCGAAGCTGCATCACCAGCTGCGGAGGCGGCCGCGGTGGAGGCCGCAGGACCCGGGGACGGAGGCGGGGGATCTCGTCAGCGCTGCTCTCGATGTGACGATGGACGAGCATGCGAAGCTCGTCGCCAGGCTCGAATCCGGCGCGCTCGACCTCGCCCTGCTCGTGTCGACAGATGTCGAGCGGGCATGGATCCCCGCGTCGCTGACCGCGAGCCACCTGTACTCGGAGCAGCTCTTCCTCTGCGTGCCGCGCTCCGTGGGACCGGTGGCCGTCGGCGCTCAGGGCCTGCCGGACCTCGCCGCGCTCGTCGCGCAGACCTGGGCCTTCAGCATCGACCCCGGTGACGCCATCGACGAGGTGGTGCGGTCGTTCTGCCTGGCGGCGGGATTCGAGCCGCGCATCGGCATGCGGATGGACGACTACGCGGCGATCATCCGGATGATCGCCGCCGGCCTGGCCGTGGCGATGATCCCGGAGTCGTCGCTGCCCGACGACCCGTCGATCGCCGTCATCCCCATGCCCCTGAGCGCCTGCCGCCGCGACGTGCTCCTCGTCTCCCGCGCCGAGGGTGCGCGCCCCACGCAGGCCCAGCGGCGCCGTGATCCGATCGCCGCGGCCCATGATGCCGCCATCGCCGAGGTGGTCGCCGACATCGGCACCGTCACCGCGCAGTGGCGATGACGCTCAGGCAGCGTCTGTGCAAGCGAGGCCGGCGACAGTGCAGTGATCCGCCGCGGGGGCACTTCGCGAGGCGCAATCTCGAGTGAACGGTGCGCTCTCGAGTGATCGGTGCACGTTCGTGGGATGAGGGCACTCTCGGCGGGCTGGTCAGTGCGGGTTCCAGGCGTCTTCGATGGCGACCTTCTCGGAGATCTCGTGGGGCAGGGTCTTCGCTGCCAGGTCCTTGATCGTCACATGCTCGAGGACCTCGCGCAGGGCGTACCTCGCGGCGATCCACACCTGTTGCAGCGACTCGGCCGAGGCATCGTATTCGACGGATTCGGGTCGCTGACCGTAGATGGAGACGAGAGGCCCGTCGACCGCGCGGATGACATCGGCGACGGAGACCTCGTGGGCCGGTCGGTTGAGCTTCCAGCCGCCGGCATTCCCGCGCACGGAGGCGAGGACACCGGCCCGGCGGAGGTCGGCGAGGATCGATTGGAGGAACCCTTTGGGAATGTCCTGTCGCCGTCCGAGCTCCTCGGCGCTGATGGGTCCCTCGTCGAGCACATTGGCGATTTCGATGAGCGCGCGCAATGCGTAGTCGGATTTCGTGGTGACCCGCATTCCGCCATGGTAACAGCGCACGTGCCGGGCGGAGGGGGGCTCGAGCGTTCCCTCAGCTCCCGGTGACGGCTTCGGCCGCGGGTTCCTCTGCCTGCTGGTCACGACGCGTCGCGCGCTCGATCCTCACGGCGTGGACGAGGAAGCCGATCCACACGAGCGCCAGACCGATGAGGGTGGATGACAGGGCCTCGGTCGATGCGCCGAGGGTGAGGACGATCGTCCGGGTGTTGGAGAGGATGATGATTCCTCCCGCCGCGATCGCGAGCACCCGGGCGGGCAGGATCCGCACGAGCCAGGCGGCGAAGGGCGCGGCGACGACGCCGCCGGCGAGCAGCGCACCGGCTATCGACCATTCGATTCCCTGTGAGCCGAGCGCGAAGAGGAAGCCGAGAGAGCCGCCCACGGCGACGACGAACTCACTCGTGTCGATCGAGCCGATGACCTTGCGCGGCTCGAGTCGACCGGAGCTGAGCAGGGAGGTCGTGCCGACCGGTCCCCATCCGCCTCCGCCGATGGAGTCCAATGCTCCGCCCACCAGGCCGACCGGCACGAGGAAGGCCGCGCCCGGACGGGACTTGAAGGTGGGGCGCTCACCGCCGAGGGCGAGGAACCTCCAGATGACATAGACGCCGAGGGCGAGCAGGATCCCCGAGACCCAGGGAGTGGCCGCGTCGCCGCTGAGGCTTGCGAGGAAGGTCGCTCCCGCGAAGGCGCCGATGAAGCCGGGAACGGCGAGGATCGACACGGTCTTCCAGTCGACGTTGCCGAACTTGTGGTGCGAGATGCCGGAGACGAGCGAGGTGCCGATCTCCGAGAAGTGCACGGCCGCCGAGGCGGTGGCGGGTGCGATTCCGGCGGCCAGGAGGAGTGTCGTCGAGGTGACTCCGTAGGCCATGCCGAGTGAGCCGTCGATGAGCTGGGCGAGGAGTCCGACGAGGCCGAGGACGATGAGCTGTCGCATGGAGGCGCCTTTCACGAGAAGGTGGTGTCCATACAATAGTCATTAAGTTAAGTGAATTACTAGACTATGAAGCTCTGTGACGTTCCCGGGAGCCGCGTCGAGTGACGTGGAGGGTCTCGGGCGGAGGCGCGCTCAGTCCGCGCGGCCGGGATCCCGAGATGGCGGAGCCAACCGAATCGCCCGATCGAGGGAACCGCTGTCGTGTCGTCGGCCGCTGGACGCGGCCGCGCGAGCCGCCGGGGCGTCTAACCGGCCGCGGCGGTGATCGCGCAGGAGCTCTTCGCCTGCTGGCGGTAGCCGGAGAGGAACTCGCCGAGGCGGTCGATCGCCTCGGCGAGCACCTCGGTGGACGGCAGGGTGACGAGGCGGAAGTGATCGGGACGGGACCAGTTGAAGGCGGTGCCGTGGGAGATGAGGATCTTCTGCTCGCGGAGCAGGTCGAGGGCGAACTGCTCGTCGTCGACGATCCCGAACCTCTCGATGTCGAGCTTGGCGAAGAGGTACAGGGCTCCGTCGGCGCGCTGCGCCGAGACCCCGTCGATGGCATTGAGGCCGGCATGGGCGAGTTCCATCTGGGCGCCCAGCCTTCCCTGCGGCAGGACGAGATCCTCGATCGACTGCTTCCCCCCGAGTGCGGCCTGGATGGCGTGCTGGGCCGGGACGTTCGCGCACATGCGCATGTTGGCGAGCAGGGTGATGCCCTCGATGTAGTTGCGGGCGGCGGACAGCGGGCCGGTGATCGCCAGCCAGCCCGAGCGGTAGCCGGCGATCCGATAGGCCTTCGACAGGCCCGAGAACGTCAGGCACAGGACCTCGTCGCCGGTGATGGTCGCCATGTTGACCATCTCCACGCCGTTGTAGGTGATCTTCTCGTAGATCTCGTCGGCGAAGACCATGAGGCCGTGGCGCGCGGCGATGTCGGCGATCGCCGTGAGGGTCTCGCGCGGGTACACGGCGCCGGTGGGGTTGTTCGGGTTGATGACGACGATCCCGCGGGTGCGGTCGGTGATCCGCGCCTCCAGGTCCTCGAGGTCCGGCAGCCAGCCGTTCTCGTCGTCGCAGCGGTAGTGGACCGGTGTGCCCCCGGACAGTGCCACTGAGGCGGTCCACAGGGGGTAGTCGGGGGTGGGGACGAGGATCTCGTCGCCGGGATTGCACAGGGCCTGGAGGGAGAGGGTGATGAGTTCGCTGACGCCGTTGCCGAGGAACACCTCCTGCGGGTCGAGGTTCGTGATCCCGCGCGTCTCGTAGTACTGGACGACGGCTCGCCTGGCGGAGAGGATCCCGCGGGAGTCCGAGTAGCCCTGGGCGACGGGAAGCTGCCTGACCATGTCGACGACGATCGCCTCGGGGGCCTCGAACCCGAAGGGGGCGGGATTGCCGATGTTGAGCTTGAGGATGGAATGGCCCGCGGCCTCCATGGCCTCCGCCTCTTCGAGGACGGGTCCTCGGATGTCGTAGAGGACGTTGGCCAGCTTGGAGGACTGCCTGAACATGGGGAACCCGGAACCTTTCGTGGAAGTCGTGTCCACCCCTACGCTATGTCGCGCGCCGAGGCGGACCCAAGCGCGCAGAGGCACGTTTCGGAGACCTTTCCACCGTCTCCCTCTGCCCTTTCACGGTTCCCCCGGCGCGTGCTCGGACAGCCCCCTGTCGCTGCTCGACGTCGTCGCCCTGCCAGGGCCGGTTCCCTAGTCATGGTCGATGGTGTTGTCGCCCTGTCCGTTCGCGGCGCCGTCGACGGCCTTGCGCAGCAGACGGAGCAGGTCATCCTGCTCCTTCGTCGTCAGCGCGCCGAGGAGGTCGCGGCCGACCTCCGCGGCGGCGGGGGAGAGCTCGTCGACCAGCGTGGCCCCCGCGTCCGTGATCGAGACGATCCTCCGCCGACGGTCGTGCGCGTCCGGTGAGATCGCGATGAGCCCCCGCTGCTCGAGCCGGGCCAGGAGAGGGGTGAGCGTCGACTTGTCGAGGTGGGTCAGCGAACTGAGTCGTGTGTGATCGGCGTCGGTGCGATCGAGGAGGACCGCGAGCACGCTGTACTGGGGTCCTGTCAGCTGATCGTCGACCCGAGCCGCCCACAGCCGGTTGTGGTCGTGGTGGAGCCGCCGGGCGAGCGGCCCGGCGCCCCCGAGCACTTCCGCGGGCAGTGACATCGCATCGCTCCTCGACCATTGGGATTTGACGGTTCGATTGTACGCGTGCAAACTGAAATAGTTTGTACACGGAATGATTGGACGGCGGATGCGACTGGTTGTGGGCATGACCGGGGCCACAGGGGCACCGCTGACGGTGCGGCTCCTCGGGCTGCTGGGGGAGCTGGGCGTCGAGACCCACCTCATCGTCAGCAGATGGGGACGCAGCACCCTGCGCCAGGAGACGGAGCTGAGAGTCGCAGACCTCCAGGCGCTCGCCCACACCTGCTACAAGCCGGAGGACCAGGCCGCGGCGATCTCCAGCGGATCGTTCCGCACCGATGGGATGATCGTCGTGCCCTGCAGCATGAAGACCCTGGCCGGGATCCGGATCGGGTTCGGCGAGTCTCTTATCGGACGCGCGGCCGATGTCACTCTCAAGGAGCGTCGACGGCTCGTTCTCGTCACCCGCGAGACGCCGCTGTCGACGATCCACCTCGAGAACATGCTCGAGCTCAGCCGGATGGGAGCGACGATCTTCCCTCCCACTCCGGCGTTCTACAACGATCCCCACACGATCGACGACCTCGTCGATCACCTCGCGGTGCGCATCCTCGACCAGTTCGATCTCGATGCGCCGACCGCCAGACGATGGTCGGGCCTGCGCCCGCAGGTCGACAGATGAGCCAGGAAGGGCGAGAGATGCAGCACTCAAGCGCATTGAGTTTCAGGGACTTCGTCGACGGACTCCGGGCGAGCGGAGATGCCGTCTTCATCGAGCGGGAAGTGGACTCGCACCTCGAGGCGGCGGCGATCGCTCGGCTCGCCGGTGAGCGGAGGGCCCCGGCGCCGGTGTTCGAGAACGTCAGAGGGGCCGCCGAGGGGTTCCGGCTCATGGGCGTGCCGGCGGGGATGAGCTCCCAGGGAAACGGGTTCTCCCGCATCGCCGCTCACTTCGGCCTCCATGAGGCGAGCGGTCCGTACGAGATCGTCGAACACCTCGTCGCGGCGATGCATGCGACGCCGAAGCCTCCGGTGACCGTCGAGACCGGTCCGGTGAAGGAGAACATCATCCGCGGGGACGAGGTCGACCTCGACGTCTTCGGCTCGCCGCTGCTCCATGCCCAGGACGGAGGGCGCTACTTCGGGACCTACGGCATGCACATCGTGGCCACGCCCGATGGCAAGTGGACGAGCTGGTCGATCAGCCGGCTCATGGTCAACGACTCGACGTCACTCGTGGGTCCCGCTATGCCGATGCAGCACCTCGGGATGATCCATGAGCAGTGGAAGGCGCTCGGCAAGCGCACCCCGTGGGCGTTCGTGCTCGGTGCCCCGCCCGCCGCGATCGCGGCCGCCGGGATGCCGCTGCCGGCCGAGGTCAACGAGGACGGCTACATCGGCGCGCTCACCGGAGAGGCCGTCGAGGTGGTGCGCACCGAGATGCACGACCTCTCCGTCCCCGCCAATGCCGAGATCGTCGTCGAGGGGTGGATCGATCCCGAGCGCACGGCGATCGAGGGACCGATGGGCGAGTACCACGGCTACCAGTTCGCCGAGGGCTCCCCGAAGCCGGTGTTCGAGGTCGAGGTCATCACGCACCGGGATGATCCCATCCTCCCGTTCTGCGTCGCCGGGATGCCGCCGGAGGAGAACCACACGATCTGGGGGACGATGATCTCCGCCTCGGCGCTCGACCTTCTCCGCTCAGCAGATCTGCCGGTGTCGTTCGCCTGGTGCAGCTACGAGGCGGCGACCTGCTGGATCGCGGTGTCGATCGATCTCGACGAGCTCGCGCGAAGCCCCTGGGACGAGGGGGATCTCGTGCGGAAGGTCGCCGACGTCCTCTTCACCTCGCACGTCGGCTGGCTCGTGCCCAAGGTCCTCCTGGTCGGATCCGACGTCGACATCACCGACATCGACCGCCTCGTCTGGGCGCTCGCGACCCGGTACCGGCCGGGCACCGAGTACGTGTTCAGCGATGCCCCCGGCATCCCCCTGGTGCCCTATCTCAGTGCCGAGGACAGGAAGGCCGGTCGTGGTGGGAAGTCGATCATGAGCCTGCTGCAGCCCGAGCAGCTCGCCACCGGGCGGACGGCGGGGATCGCCGCCGAGTTCACGACCTCGTTCCCCGCGGAGCTGCAGAAGAGCGTGCTCGAGAACTGGGAGGACTACGGCTACCCGGCCGCGCGCGGATCGGAGTCGAGCATCCCGTAGACGACGGTGTCGGTCCACTCGCCCTTCGACCACCAATCCTGGCGCAGGTGGGCCTCCCGCGTCATGCCGATCCGCTCCGCCAACCTCGCCGAGGCGGTGTTGCGGGCGTCCATCTGCGCGACGACCCGACGCAGGCGGTAGTGGTCGAAGGCGACGCGGAGCATCGCGGTTGCCGCTTCGGTGGCATAGCCGTGCCCGCCGTGGTCGGGATGGAAGACCCAGCCGATCTCCGCCTTCGTCGGGTCGGCCCCCTCGGTCCACAGCGCGACGTCCCCGACGACTTCGGACGCGGTGGCGGACGACGCGGGCGAGGTGGGAGCGGGCGCCTCGGCGGTGACCTTCAGGGCGATGACCCCGACGGCCTGCGCCGCGGCCTCCGGCGCCGGCATGCCGGTCCCGCTCGTCTCGACCACCAGGGCGAGGGCGCGCGCGTCGGTCTCGAGCCCGACTCGGGGTCTGCGTCTGGCGATCTCGGTGCGGGCCACCTCGGCGGTCCAGGGATCGGAGAGCAGGTACCGGGAGACGTCCTCGCGCGAATACATGGGCAGGAGCGCCTCGACGTCGCTGTCGCGGTAGGGGCGCAGCCGCAGACGTTCGGTGAGCAGGGGCAGGGGGATGCTGTCCATGGGTCCACGCAATCACATCGCGGGGCCGGGGCAAAGCCTCACGCGCTCGTGGTCAGGGTCTTCGGGCTCACCGGGCCGCGTCCGCATGTTCGCTCACCGCCGCCCGGTCGCACCTGGGTCAACGCTTCTCAGCTCTGCCTGCCCGCGCGGCGGGCCCGCAGGCCACGGTCGCGCGTGTGAAGGCACGACTGCCGCGCCTTCCACGCGTGCGCCCCTCGAGCAGCTCGCCAGCTGATAGAACTGATATAGAAACAATCGGCATTGAAATCGACTCTGAATCGATCAAAAATCTCAAGAGGTGAATAATTCGCGTATTTGCTATTGACGTCTGTGTCCTGCGTCACTAGAATGGGGGTCAAGCAGGACACGCTTCACTGAGGACGGATCGCAGGCGATGACGCTCACCCCGGACAGGAACTGGCTCTCCGAGGGATCCCGCGCGGATTCCCCGGACGCCGGTGCGGGGGCGGAGGGAAGCTCGTCCGGTGGGGGCGCGACTGCGCCGCGGTCCGCGCCGTCCTCGGAATTGTCCACCGCTCCCTCCGATGGCGGAGAACGGGACTCCGCACTCCCGTCCATGTTCACGGAGGCCACCTGGAACGATCTGTCGGCCCTGGCCCCCGAGGTCTGTGAGAGCCTGACATCTCTCGGTGCGCTGGCCGAGCAGCTGCGGACGTTCCACCGTCCGATGGGACCCGACGAGGCGCTGGTCCTCATGGACGGGCTCGAAGCCCTCGATCGCGCGGTCGAATCACTCTCGGTCATTGCCCTGTCGGTCTTCGAACGTGTGGGCACGCCTGCGGAATGCGGAGCCAAGACGACGGCAGCCCTCGTGGCGGACAGGCTGCAGACCTCCGAGCGGGAAGCCAATCGTCGAGTGGCTCTGGCCCGTGACCTCGGGGCCCGGGTCGAGATGACCGGTCAACCCGTGGAGCCGAGATATCCTCTCGTCGCAGGGGCGCTCCACGACGGTCGCCTGTCCGCGGTCCAGGCGACCGTGATCTCCGCTCAGCTCACGAGCATGCCCTCCAGGGTGGGGGAGGACGCCCGGTTGAAGGCCGAGGAGATCCTCGTCGAGAACGCGCCGAACGTACGCGTCCGAGACCTCGGCACCCTCTTCCGCACGATCATGGCCTGGGCCGACCCTGACGGAGCCGAACCGACCGACTCGAACGACCGCAACCGCAACTTCATCACTATGCGCGCTCGCCGAGGTGGTGACTGGGACCTCAAGGGCCTCCTCGACGCCGTCACGGGAGGAATCCTCCATGGCCTCCTGACGTCGCGCCTCACCGCCGACGGACCGAAGGCCGAGGGATCCACCACCGTCGATGCCGCGGGAACCACGACCACCGCGGAAACCCGCGACGACTCGGCGATCGGTGACGGATCCTCGACGAGCGTCGGCGGTCAGATCGACGAGTCGAGCGCCGTCCGGGTGTTCGACGAGGTGCTCAGTGGTCAGTGCAGCGACGCACCGGCGACAGCCGCCGAACCCGCACCGGTCGACCCCCGCGGGGTCCGCGAAGACGGCAGCCAGGTGGACGTGGGCAACCTGCCGAGTGTCAGACAGCAGATCTACGAGCGCTTCTCCTCGGTGATCTCACACGTGGAGATGGGCCGGATCCTCGCCGGAGCGCCGTTCGCCCTCGTGGTCACCGCCAAAGCCGAGGATCTCACCTCCGAAGCGGCCGGCGCGGGGGCCATGGTGGCCGAAACGGACGCCGAGAACCCGATTCCCCTCTCGACGGCACGGGACGAGGGCCTCAACGGCACGGTCTTCTTCCACCTGATGAGCGAGAAGGCGAAGATGGTGGAAGTGAGGACCGAGAGACGATTCGCGAACTCGAAGCAGTTGGCGATCCTCTCCTCCCGGGACCAGGGCTGCACTTTTCCCGGCTGCGACTCTCCGCCCGGCTGGTGCGACGCCCACCATATCGTCCCGTGGTCCCAACAGGGCAGGACCGATGTCTCGAACCTCACGCTCGCCTGCGGCTATCACCACAGGCTCATCGACAGATCGGACTGGGACACGGTGATGCTCAAGGACGGACGACCGGCGTGGGTGCCGCCCGCCTCGATCGATCCCGCGAGGAGACCGGTCGTCCACGCGAGATTCATCGCCCGCGAGATCGCCGAGACGCTCTTCGACTGAAACGCATGCGGCCTCCGGAGGTGCGGGCACGGATGCCCTCCGGGCCTCGGACACGAACTCCGGGCACGGACGCGCCGCACCTCAGGTCATCACTGCGATCGGAGGGCGCGCGTCCACGACAGGCGAGGACCCGAGCGCAGGATCGAGCGCTCGAAGATCCGGGTCGCGAGGAGCAGCGCTCCGAGCGTGGTGACGACGAGGATGAGCAGCGACACGAGGGGCTCCCACCACTCGATCGTGCCGAGGAATACGCGCATCGGTACGGCGACCGCCGCCGAGAACGGGATGAAGGACATCACCTCCATCACCGCCTCGTTGTCGGCGAAGATGACGACGGCCATGTAGGGCACGAGGATGATCATCATGATCGGGGTGCTCGTCGACCCCAGATCCTCGGTTCGGGAGACCATAGAGGCGGCGGCCGCATAGAGAGCGGCGACCATGACGAATCCGATGACGAAGAGCGGGATGAACCACGCGATGGGCGCCGTGATCTTGCCCAGCACCAGGTCGTTCCCGCTGATCGCCGCCCCGAAGAGGATGGCGACCGCGGTGAGGGCGATCTGTCCGAATGCGAGGATCGTGCACGCGATGACCTTGCCGAACATCAGCGCCCGTGCCGAGGTGGAGGCGAGCAGGATCTCGACGATCCTCGACTGCTTCTCCTCCACCACCGAGGAGGCGATCGTCGACCCGAACGTCACCGCGGACATGAAGAACACGAGCCCGAGACCCAGTCCCATGAGCGACGTCAGGGCGGGATCGGGAGCGTCGGGATCGAGGAGTTCGACCGTCGGCAATCGGCTGAGGGAGCTGACGAGGGACTCAGGTGCCGAGCGCTGTGCGATGACCGACAGGCCGACGGGCGACTCCTCGTCCTCGACGACAGCGGCATCGGCCCGGCCGCTTCTCACCAGGTCCTTCGCCTCCTCGGCATCGGTGACATCGATGAGCTCGATGTCGCCGGCTCCTCCGAGTGCTTCGGTCTCCGCCGGCGCTCCGGCCGCGGGCGTTCCGGTCCCCGCGGACGCTTCGGCACCCGCCGACGTGTCGTCGCCCGTGAGACCGTCGGCATCCGCGATCGCCTCGGCGCCCGCAGGGGTCACCGCCACGCGGTCGGTCGAGTCCAGCAGCGAGGGAAGCGAGCCCGAGACCGCGACGAGAGCCCCGAGGAGGACGATGCCGAGCAGGGTCGAGACCATGAACGCCTTCGACTTCAGGCGCACCATGACCTCGCGTTCGATGACGAGGCCCATCGCCGTCGTGAAGCTCGCGCGCGCCGCGGTCATCGCGGGGGACATGGACGAGTCCGCCGCCGGGGGGAGAGACGAGGACGCAGGCGGACGGGCCGATGCTGTCATCGTCGCGTTCCGCCGTGTGGTCATGGCGGGATCGGGATCGGTGCTCATGACTGCGTGACCTCCTGGAAGAGCCGGTTGAGGGGGAGTCGATGGGGGGCGAAGGAGGCGCCGGAACCGCGCTCGAGCGCTCGGCGCAGAACCGCCTCGGCGCTCCCGGAGTCCGCAGCTGCGAAGCGCACCCAGCTGCCGTCGAGCTCGATGACGTCGACATCGGGAAGCTCGCGGATCCAGGCCAGGTCGGCAGTGCTCTCGAGCGTCCACTCGGGCCGGCTGCGCAGTCGTCGGAGTTCGTCCGTCGTCCCGGTGGCGACGAGCCGACCCTGGTTGATGATGACGAGATCGTCGACGAGGCGTTCGACGAGGTCGAGCTGATGACTCGAGAAGAGGACCGGGGCTCCCGTGGACGCGAAGCCCTTGAGGACGTCGAGGGTGCGCTCGACGGCGGCGGGGTCGAGCCCGGAGAACGGTTCGTCGAGGACGAGGGCCTGCGGTCCGTGGATGAGCGCGGCCGCGATCTGGACCTTCTGCTGGTTGCCCAGGCTGACTGACTCGAGAGTGTCGCTCGGCTTGCCGCGCAGATCGAGCTGCTCGAGCAGCTCCAGTCCCCGCCGGCGTGCGTCGGCCCGGCTCAGCCCGTGGAACCGGGCGAGATAGATGAGCTGATCGATGATCGGCATCTTGGGGTAGAGCCCGCGCTCCTCGGGCATGTACCCGATCGCGCTGCGGTGAGCAGGGGTGATGTCCTCACCGTCCACCGTGATGCGGCCGGAATCGGCGGCGAGCACGCCGAGGATGATCCGCATCGCCGTCGTCTTTCCCGACCCGTTGGAGCCGACGAAACCGGTGATCCTTCCCGCCCCGATCGTGAAGCCGAGGTCGTGGAGGACCGTTGTCGAGCCGAAGCTGCGCGAGATGCCGTCCAAGGTGATCATGCATCCACGCTAGGCGCGTCGCCCGCCGGCTGCCTCAGCCCCTGGGCTGATTCGCTCTCCCCATCGCGGACGAGGCCTCCTGGGACTGCGGCTTCACCACCCCGTTCTCATAGGCCCAGATGACGGCGTGGGTGCGATCGCGGATCCCGAGCTTCGCGAGCAGGTTCGACACGTGCGTCTTCACCGTCGCCTCGCCGAGGAAGAGCTCCCCCGCGATCTCCGCGTTGCTCAGCCCCGATGCGACGAGGTGGAGGACCTCGACCTCGCGGTCGGTGAGCAGCTCGAACTTTGGGTCCCGCGGAGTCTCGGCCTCGGGCGTGCGCACTGACCGCTCGATGACCCGTCGCGTGACCTCGGGTGACAGCAGACCGTCGCCCCTGGCCAGCGCCGTGACCGCTGCGATGAGCTGCTCGGCCTCGGCGGTCTTGAGGAGGAATCCGCCGGCACCCGCGGACAGGGCCCGGAACAGGAAGTCATCGCGATCGAAGGTCGTGAGCATGAGCACGGCGCCGGCGGCGCCGCGGCGGACGATCTCGGCAGTGGCGATGAGTCCGTCCATGACGGGCATCTGGACGTCCATGCAGATGACATCGGGGGAGAGGGCGAGGGCCTGGTCGATGGCCTGCCTGCCGTTCTCGGCCTCTCCGACGACGGCGATGCCGTCCTCGCTCTCGAGAATGGTGCGGAAGCCCGTGCGGACCATCGACTGGTCGTCGACGAGGAGGACTCGGATCATGGCAAACGTCCTTGAGAGTTCGAGGGGCTGGCGTCGTGAGGGGATGCGGGCGGCGGAACGTGTTCCCGTGATGCGGACTCGGAATCCGGAGAGACGTGTCCCCTGGTCTGGGAATCCGCTGAGGCGCTCGGCGGTGATCCGAGTTCCGCAGCCGTGGAGCCCGTGCGCGGATAGGGGATGCTCGCGCTGACGAGCCATCCGCCCCGCGACTTCGGCCCGACCCGCAGGGTGCCGTCGAGGGCGGTGATGCGCTCGCGCATCCCGATGATGCCCATCCCGGTGCCTTTCGACTGCTGAGTGCATCCCGCCGAGGCGGAATCGCTGATCTCGACCTCGACGGCATGGTCGCCATAGCGTAGACGGACCTCCACCTCGGCGTCCGGGGCCGCATATCGCTGGCTGTTCGTCAGCGATTCCTGGACTATGCGGTAGATCGCGGTCTCCGTGATCGGCGACAGGCAGCGGGGTTCTCCGATCGTCATCAGCTCGACGCTCCGTCCCGTCGCGCGCGTGGCCGCGATGAGTTCGGGGAGGTCGCCGAGGCAGGGCACCCGATGCTCGTCACCGCCGTCCCCGGTGCCTGCGGTCGCACCCGGAGATGACGCGCCCCGGACTCCCGACTCCGTCGCGCTCGGCGTTCCCGGAGCAGTCGCTCCGGGGCTGACCGGCGCACTCGCATCCGAGGAACCGGCCCTGGCATCCGAGCCCCCCGACGCCCCCGCACCCGCGTCGTCCGTGCCCGTCTCGCGCAGCGTGTAGACGAGGGACCGGAGCTCGTCGACGGTCTGCCGAGTGGAATCCTCGATGACCTTGAGGGACTCGCGGGCCTTCTCGGGATTCCTCTCCAGGCTCCGCCGCGCCGCGGCCGCATGGATCCCGACGCCCGCGATGTGGTGGGCGACTCCGTCGTGGAGTTCGCGGGCGATGCGCACCCGCTCGAGATCGAGGGCCTGCTGGGCGAGCTGCCGCTCCTGCGCGTGGACCTCCTCGTTGGCGCGCTTGAGATCGTCGACGAGCCGGCGCTGATTCCATGCCCGGTCGCCGAAGACCCAGGCGCCGCCGAAGAAGGCGATATTGACGAGGAACGCGACGCCGATGCTGGCGGCGTACTGGAGGACCGTCATCGTGTCCGTGTCGGTGAACTCGGTGACCATGACGACGACGAACAGGGCGAACATCGCGATGCAGAGGAAGACGCGCGAGATGAAGGCCGTGCGCCGGTCGATCTGCCAGGCGCCGATCGAGTAGATGCCCATGAAGACGATGATCTGCGAGATGCCGGGCTCCATCGCTCCGAAGATCATCGCGATCCCGTAGACGACCGACTGCGCCCAGGCCACCCGGCTGGGCCAGCGGCGCCGGAAGAGCAGCGGCACGGAGATGAGGACGGAGGTCAGGCAGGCGACCCACAGCGGGGCTTCGAACGGCCAGTTGCCGGCGGTGAAGTAGAGCACCGCGAAGACCACCGAGGACACCGCGAGGCCGAAGGTGAGGTACCAGTCGCTGCGCTGGATCCGCCGTTCGCTCTCGGTGGGGACGGTCGGCACCTGCGACGATGCCGGGCCTGGTCGAGATGCCGAACTCGGCCGGGTCCCTGATGCGAGCTGGGTCTCCGACCCGGCCTGAGCCTCGGCTCCGGGCGAGGCGTCCGTTCCGGGCCCTGCCTCCGCTCGGGTTCGAGCCCCCGACGTCGCGCGGCGGGAGCGTGCCGTGGTCTCTGTCATCCCTTCAGCTTAGACACCGAGGCTTCGCGCTCACATCCACCTGCGGGTGGAAGTGCGCCGCTGGGCCGACGGCGATCGAGCGCGTCGGAGCCGGCCGGTCCTGCCCGTCGCACGATTCGTGCTCAGTCCTCATCGAGAGCGGACAGGCTCGCCGAGGTGGCCCGAGCCATCCAGCCGAAGACGGCAGCACGTTCGGCGGGAGTGAGCGAGTACATCACCGCCATGTTCGCTTCGCGATGGGGTCGTGCGGCGTCCTCCGCAGTCTCGACCCAGTCGGGCGAGATCGAGATGATCGTCCGTCGCCGATCGTCGGGATCCGTCTCGCGGACGACGAATCCGCGGTCGGAAAGACGGGTGATCATCCGCGAGACTGCCGCCGGGCTCAGGCGGGTCGTCTCGGCGAGCTCGGCCGGAGTGGCGGTTCCGGCCAGTTGGAGCACCATGAGCGTCGCATACTCGCTGATGCTCAGGCCATGGACGGAGGCGACGTGGACGCCCCAGAGGATCTGGGACGCGAGGTAGGCCCGGACCGTCGTCGAGGGGTCCTGGAGTGGTGGGTCGCTGTCCGTCACCGGGCCAATATCTCACACGCGGACGCGCCATGGCGGGACCGCGGCCGCCCGCCTCGGCGGATGCGCGTCCGCAGACGCGCCACGGCCGGTTCCGCGGCCGGCCGCATCAGCGGGTGCCGGGGAACCCCGAGCCCGTCCGGAGGAAAACCCCAATGCCATTGGTTGCGCAGGCGCAAACAATTGAGGGATGAACCTCCACCCGACTCCCCGGCACAGATCCACCTGGCTGTGGTATGCGCTGCGGATCATCATGACCCTGTGGTTCCTCCAGGTGCTGCTCCAGACCGTGTTCGCCGCCGGCTTCGTGTCGGGGAGCACCTCCTGGTTCTCGATGCACAGCCTCAATGCCGCCGTCATCCTGGTCCTCCCACTGTTCCTCGCCGTCCCCGTGGCGATCCTCAACGCCGTCGTCGCCCGCGGCGCCCGTTGGCCCCTTGCGGTCATCCCGCTTCTCGTCGTCCTCACGATGGCGCAGGCAATCCTCGGCTACACCCGCACCGTCGGGCCCCACATCGTCGGGGGAGTGCTCATCGTCGCGCTGTCCCTGCTCACCTGCGTCGCACTCTGGCGATGCCGGCACGCGCCGCGGACCCGGCGCCGCAGGAGAGGCGTGCCCGCTTCGGCATCATTCGGCGACCTTCCCTCGTCGCAGCGCAGGAATGGGGGTGCGCGGTGATGACCTGCGATCGACGGACGATCCTCCGCACGGGTCTGCTCGCCGGGGGAGCGATCGGAGCCGGACTGGGCCTCGGCGGATGCGATTCGGGCCTCCTGCGCGTCCCTTCCGACGCTCCCCGCCTGGTTCCGCTCCGCAGCCGCTGCCCGCTTCCGGCTCCGTACTCGAGAGAGCTCCCCGTCGTCCCCGTCCGGCGCCCCGACGCAGGCGGCCGCCTGACCCTGACCCAGCGGACCGCCTCGGCGGAGATCCTGCCCGGGATGTCCACCGAGATCTACGGCTACGACGGGATCTTCCCCGGCCCGACGATCGAGGCGAGGCGGGGATCCCCGGTGCACCTCGCCGTGAGGAACGATCTCGCGGTTCCGACCTCGACGCACCTGCACGGCGGCGTCACCCCACCGGACTCCGACGGGGGTCCCCTCGATCTCATCGTCCCGCCGGGGTTCGACGCCGCGGTGCTCGACGAGGCGATGTCCGCCGGACACTCGGCGATGGGCTCCCACCACCACGGCCGCCACGGGGTGCCGTGGAGGCTGCACGAGAGTTCACGGACCTACCGCTATCCGATGGTCCAGGACTCGGCCCTGCTGTGGTACCACGACCATCGCATGGACTTCACAGGCCCACAGGTGTGGCGTGGGCTGGCCGGGATGTTCCTCATCCGCGACGACACGGAGGACGGGCTGGAGCTCCCCCGCGACGACCGGGAACTCCTCCTGTGCTTGACCGACCGGGCCTTCGACGAGGACGGTCAGCTGCTCTACCCGGCCCGCGACCCCGAACTCCTCCGCACCCCCGGCGTCGAGGACACCTTCATGAACGGCGTGATCGGAGACGTCATGCTCGTCAACGGCGCCCCCTGCCCGCGGACGACGGTTGCGCGCGGACGCTACCGCCTGCGCCTGCTCAACGCCTGCAACGCCCGGCAGCTGAGCTTGCGGCTGAACCCGGGCGCCGGTCCCGATCTGCCGCTGACCCTCATCGGTTCGGACCTCGGGCTGCTGCGGGCACCTGTCGAGGTCGAGACCATCGACCTGGCCCCTGCCGAAAGGGTCGACCTCCTCGTCGACTTCTCCGTCCTGCCCGCCGGCACCCGGGTGGAGATGCGCAACGCGGACCCCGGGGGGCTCGAGAGGATCCTCGCTTTCGATGTCGCCGGCGGTGTGGAGACCGTCCCACCGGCGCCCGCGGTGCTCAAGGAGGACTTCGTCACCCTCGACCCCGCCGAGGCGGTCGCCGAGCGGACCTTCGACTTCCGCCTCGCCGGCGACCACCTGTGGACGATCAACGGCGAGCCCTACGATCCCTGGGGATCGTCGGCGTCGCCGCGCTCGGGCACGGTCGAGCGGTGGACTTTCACTTCCGACTTCGACCATCCCGTCCACGTCCACCTCGGGCATTTCCAGGTAGTCTTCGATCGGAACGGGGAGACGGGTCCGTCGAAGCGGGGGTGGAAGGACACCGTGCGTGTCACTCCCTACGGCGTCGTCGAGGTGCTGGTGACGTTCCCGCGGTTCCGCGGGCTCTACATGCTCCACTGCCACAACCTCGAGCACGAGGACATGGCGATGATGGCGAATTTCACCGTGGTGTGAGCACCCGGACGGGCTCAGTCCGTCGCGGGCTCAGTCCGTCGCGGTGCGCGGCGACCGGTCGACTCCGGTCACGGCGTCGACGGCGCGGATGAGTCCGAGGTGGCTGAAGGCCTGCGGGAAGTTCCCGGCCAGACGCCCGCCGGCCTCGTCGTACTCCTCGGCGAGCAGACCGAGGTCGGTGGCGAAGCCCACGGTGCGCTCGAGCAGCTCTTCTGCCTCGGCGCGACGACCGGACAGGGCATACTGCTCGATGAGCCAGAAGGTGCACATGAGGAACGAGTACTCGCCGCCCGGCAGCCCGTCGACTCCCGACTCGGTGCGGTACCTGCGGACCATCCCGCCGCTGTCGATGAGGTCCTCCTCGATCCGCGCGACGGTGCCGAGCATCGCGGGATCGTCGGGGGCGACCAGCCCGGTGAAGGGCAGCTGCAGGAGGGAGGCGTCGACCTCGGTGTTCGAGTAGGTCTGGGTGAAGGAGCCGCTCTGCGCGTCGAAGCCGCGGTCGAATATCTCCTCCCGCAGCCGCGAGCGCAGGTCGCGCCACCTCCGCGTCGGCCCCGGCAGCCCGTGCTCCTCGACCGCGCGGACGCCCTGGTCGAACGCGGCGAACATCATCGCGCGCCCGTGCGTGAAGTAGTCGGGGGTGCCGCGCATCTCCCAGATCCCATGGCCCTTCCGGTCGAAGTTGTGCTCGAGGAACCGCAGGAGGTTCTTCTGCAGACCCCACGAGAACTCGTCCTCGGACTTGCCCGCGTCACGCAGCGCCGCCAGCGCGAGCATCACCTCCCCGACGACGTCCGCCTGGTACTGCAGGGAGGCGCCGTTGCCGATCCGCACAGGACGGGAACCGGCGTACCCGGCGAGGTGGGGGAGTTCGAACTCGGTGAGGTTGCGCTCGCCGGCCACCCCGTACATGATCTGCACGTCGTCGGGGTCCCCGGCCACCGCCCGCAGCAGCCAGTCGCGCCAGTGCAGGGCGCCCTCGGTGAAGCCGTGGGAGATGAGCGTGCCGATCGTCAGCGAGGCGTCGCGCAGCCAGGTGAAGCGGTAGTCCCAGTTGCGCTCGCCGCCGAAGTACTCCGGCAGCGAGGTCGTCGGTGCGGCCACGATCCCGCCGGTGGCCCTGTCGGTCAGGGCGCGCAGGACCAGCAGGGAGCGGAGCACCAGCTCGTCATGCCTGCTGCGGACCTCGACGTGCTTCGACCAGCCGCGCCAGTAGGCGATCACCTCGTCGCGGGCCTGGTGGGGATCGGCAGGTGCCGGTGACTCGTGATAGGACGGATGCCAGGTGAGCACCCAGTCGAGGGATTCCCCGGCCGAGATCCCGAACTCGCCGGTGAGGCGGTCGGGGACCGCGCCCTGGTAGTCGTCGGGCCTGCCCTCCACGTCGTCGTCGGTCTCGAAGCTGCCGTCGTCCTCGGGGCCGGCATCTCCCGCGCAGTCGGCGTCCGACGGGTCCGCGCAGCTGTGGCGCTCCTGCCAGGCGCGATCCGGGTGGAGTTCGGGTCCGGTGAGGAGGAGGGCGTTGGGCCCGGAGACCGAGAGGAGCCCACCGGCCCCCGAGCCGTCGAGGGCGATCTTGCGGGTCCACGGCTTGGCGCGGTTGTAGTCGAAGCGGATCCGCAGATCGTGCTCGATGGTCACGGTGCCCTCGGTGCACTCGACGCTGCGGATGAGGTCGGCGTTGTCGCCGCACAGGGGCATGAAGTCGAGGACACGGGCTCGACCGGTCGGGGACTGCCAGACGGTCTCGACGACGAACGTGCGGGGCAGATACCGCCGTGAGACGACTGCCCCGTCGACGACGCGCAGCAGCCACCGGCCGTCGTCGGGTTCCCCGAGCAGGGCCGAGAACACGGCCGGCGAATCGAATCTCGGCAGGCACAGCCAGTCGATGCTTCCCTCCCGGGAGAGCAGGGGACCGGTGCGCAGATCGGAGAGCAGGGCGTAGTCCTCGAGCGGGGTGCAGTCGGCGTGTTCGTCTCCCATCCATTCAACCTAACCTCAAGTCGACCGGAGCGGAAGAGAGCCTCGCGGACCTGGATCTGAGGCACCCCGGACACCCTCGATATCTCACGTCACCCCTAGTAGGGTGACGACATGTCAGCCATCACGAACCTCGTCATCCTCGGCGCGACCGGAGACCTGACCTCACGACTGCTGCTGCCCGGGCTCGGAACGCTGCTGGCGCAGCGCACCGACAGGCGGGTGACGCTCATCGGTTCCTCGCAGACCGCCGACGACTCCTGGTCCTCGACCGTCGCAGAGGCGTTCGACTCGGTCGGCGCGGACGGTCCCGCCGTCGACCACGTCCTCGAGACGACCACCTACGTGCAGTGCGATGTGACGAAGAAGGACGACATGGCCGAGCTCCTCGGCTCCCTCGACGGCGCGACCTGTCTCTACTTCGCCCTCCCTCCGTCGGTGACGATGAAGTCCTTGGACGTGCTCGCCGAGCTCGACCTTCCGCAGGACCTGCTCCTCGCGCTCGAGAAGCCGATCGGCACCGACTTCGAGTCCGCTCAGGAGCTCAACCTCCTGGCCTCCCGTCTCGTCTCCGAGCAGCACATCTTCCGCGTCGACCACTTCCTCGGCATGCCCGCCGTGCTCAACTTCCTCGGGATGCGGTTCGCCAACCGGATCCTCGAGCCCCTGCTCAACAGGGACAACGTCGAGTCGATCGAGATCGTCTTCGACGAGACCCTGGGCCTCGAGGGACGGGCCGGCTTCTACGATCCCACCGGCGCGACCCGGGACATGATCCAATCCCATCTGCTTCAGGTGATGGGCCTGATGATGATGGATCCCCCCGCCCGCTTCGACCACGTCGAGCTGCCCGCCCTGACCGCGCACATCCTGCGGGCGACGCGGATCTGGGGCGACGACCCCGGACGGTCGATCGTCCGCGGTCGCTACACCGCGGGAACAGTCGGCGGAGTGGATCTGCCCGACTACACCGCCGAGGAGGGAGTGGACCCCGACAACGGGACCGAGACGTTCGTGCAGGTGACGCTCGAGGTCGACACGTGGCGGTGGAGCGGTGTGCCCGTGACCCTGCGCTCGGGCAAGGCGATCGGCAATCCGCGGCAGGAGATCGTGGTGCGCTTCCGGCAGCCCCCGCACATCTATCCGCAGTTCCCCAACGACGGGAACGTGCCCGAGAACGTGCTCCGGCTCGAGTTCGAACAGGATCAGGTCCTGCTCGAGCTCA
This sequence comes from Brevibacterium sanguinis, assembly GCF_003315415.1. GTDB lineage: Bacteria > Actinomycetota > Actinomycetes > Actinomycetales > Brevibacteriaceae > Brevibacterium > Brevibacterium celere_A. Next base: position 253,495 of record NZ_QNSB01000002.1, on the reverse strand, counting down.
ACATGGGCGGACCGTTCGACTCCCGGGGAATGACGCGGGTGACCGCGCAGACCGACACCGCCGCGCCCGAGCTGTCCGCCTACGGCAGCGTCCTGCGCGGCATCCTCGACGGGGACCCGACGATGAGCGTGCGCGGCGACGCCGCCGAGGAGGGGTGGAGGATCACCGGGGAGATCCTCGATGCGTTCGCCGACGGCTCGGTGCCCCTGCGCGAGTACGAGGCCGGCAGCTCCGGTCCCGTGTGAACCGAGGCCTGCGGCTGCGGACCGAATCGAAACCCTCGATTCATCAAACATTCAGCAAATCGGGCTGTGCCCTGACGTAGCATGGATCAATGACGACGAACCCCGGATACGCCGAGCCCCAGGTGCGCAGCCGAGACTCGGACGAACCACGCAGCGCCAGTGCCCCCCTCTACACCGCGTGCGTCGAGAACATCGGCGGAACCTCGGGAGAGGTGCGGGTGAGTGACGGTCAGAAACTCGCGACCGCACCCACCTCGCACACCGAGGCCGGCAACAATCCCGAGCAGTTCCTCGCAATGGCCTGGAGCACGTGCCTCGGCGAGACCCTCAAGGTGGTGCTCGCCGTCGCCGAGGTCGATGCCCTCTCGCGCGTGCGCGTCGAGGTCGAGCTCCACAAGGAGAAGTCGGGCGGGTTCTACTTCGTTCCGCGCGCCTTCATCTCCATCGACGGCCTGGGAAAGGAGGAGATGGAGAAGTTCGCCGGCCGTGCGCACGCCCGCTGCCCGATCTCCAAACTCCTCAAAGGCCAGGGCACCCCGATCGTCGAGGTCGAGGAGTACAAGAACCCCGACACCTTCGAACTCAGCTGACGGACTCGCTCACCCCTCGGGTTCAGGACCCGCACACCGGTCGGGCTCAGCATCCGCGCACCTCGGGCCGCTCGCGCACCTCGGCGGCGATCGAGGCGAGCAGGTCGGCCGCGGCCGCCGGTCGCGCCAGCCAGCCCCAGTGCGATGAGTCGAGCGTGCGGACGCGGTAGGGGTTGCCGGGGACGAGTTCATCGCCCTCGCGGATGAGCCGGTCCTGCATCGCCGGCGGAATGCTGCGATCCTCGCCGAGGCGGACGAACGTGCGCGGGATCGTGCCCCACGTGCCCGGCTGGGCCCGGTCGGCGGCGGTTCCCGCGTCGAGGTTCTCATCGGGCTGGAGGGTGTTGAGGAACGCCCGGAACTCGTCGGGCTCCGCCTCGGCGAAGAAGAGCGCGCGGAACCCCTCGAGCAGATCGACGTCATTCGAGCGGAAGTTGCAGCGGAGCAGACCGAGCTCACGCGGGTCGGCGGCCAGCGCCGCAGCGATCGCCGACCCGTCGACCCCCGCCATCTCGGGCTCGGCGTTGTAGGCGGCGGCATCGAGCGTCACCGGTGCCCAGGCCGAGACATAGACCATGTGATCGATGAGGTCGGGATGCGCGTTCGCCGTCGCCGTCAGCGTGATCCCGCCCCGGCTGTGGGCCAGCGCGATGACGGGGCCGTTCTCCTTCGCCCGCGCCAGCGTCCGGGCCAGCTGGGAGACGTTGTCGGCCAAGGTCACGGTGCGCAGCGTTCCGGGAGCGCGGGCGAGATCCGCCAGGTCCTGCGGCGCCTGGTAGGCGGTCGGGAACGTCGCCGCGAAACCGTGCCCCGGGAGGTCGACGGCCGCGGAGAGGATCCCGCGCAGCGCCAGTTCCGCCTGGAGCGGTGCGAAGGAGAAGGAGCTCGCGAAGGCCCCGTGGACGAGCACGATCGTCGGAGCGGGATGATTCGTCGTCGATGTCATGGACTCACCGTAACCGTCGACGCCGGCCGTAGAGTGGAGGTCGAGATGCCGAATCCGTCGTGCCCGGCCGCTTTGCCCACCACGGGCATCCGGGCACCGAGAGCTGGGGAGCCGTCGTGACGTTCCAGGAGACCGTGGTGCTCGTCCTCGACCTCACGGGCACCTTCGTCTTCGCGATCTCGGGCGTCCTCCTCGCGGCGCGGCGCAACTTCGACATCACCGGCGGTCTCGTCCTCGGCCTCCTGGCCGGCACAGGCGGCGGACTCGTCCGCGACGTCCTCCTCGACCGGGTGCCCAACGCTCTGGCCCACCCGATCTACCTCGTTCCACCGCTGGTCGCGACGCTCCTCGTCTACCTCGTCGGCCGCCACACCGTGCGCGCCCGCATCTGGATCGTCACCTTCGACGCGATGGGACTTGGCCTCTTCAGCCTCACCGGCACCGCGATCGCCCTCGACGCGGGCGCGAACCACCCGGCAGCGCTGCTCATGGGAGCCCTGACGGCATGCGGTGGGGGACTGCTTCGCGACGTCGTCGCCAATGAGGATCCGGCCGTCTTCCGCGGCACCGACCTCTACCTCATCCCGGCCCTGTTCGGGTCGGGACTGACGATCATCGCCGAGGCGGTCGGCTGGTTCAACGTCGTCACCGCGGTGATCATCGCGCTGCTGGCCTTCGGGTTCCGGATGCTCGCCTGGACCAAGCAGTGGCGGGTGCCGCAGCCGATGCGCCAGTGGTCGTTCCGCGGTCGCGACGGGAGGTCGCGCATCCGGTCCTCGGTGTTCCGCAGGCCGGACTGACAGCCGGACGGGACGCTGGGGGCGGCCGTCGGCCGCCATGAGACGCCGACGGCCGCCACAAGCCGACGGCAACGAACCGGCCGGGGCTTCCCTGCTGCTGTCAGGGCGATCCCAGCGATGAGGAGTAGTGTGCGGCGCACCGTCCGCGGATGTGCCGGACGCCCATCTCGACGAAGAGAGTGATGACCATGACCACGACATACACGTTCGACGTCTTCTCCAGCCTCGACGGATTCGGCGCGGGAACAGACGAGTGGTCCGGCTACTGGGGCAAGCAGGGGCCCGAACTGCTCGACCATCGTGCCCGCATCTTCGCCGAGGATCAGCTCATGGTGTTCGGCCCCGACACCTATCGCATGATGTCCCGGATCACCACTACCGAACCCGAGGCGATGGACCTGTGGGTGCGGAGGATGAGCGCGGCGCCCAAGATCGTCGTCTCCACCACCATGGGAGCGGACGAACCGCTCGACTGGGGCGAGACGACCCTGCGCCGGGGCAGCGCCGTCGATGTCGTCGCCGAGCTCAAGGAGACCTCCTCGCTTCCCCTGCGCTCGCACGGCAGTCTGCGGCTGAACTGGTCGCTCATGGCGGCCGGGCTCGTCGACCGGCTGCAGGTGACGATCTTCCCGGTCATCACCGGACTGACGGGAGTCGAACCGGTCCTCGGCGGTGCCGCCGACTTCGATCTCGAACTCGTGGAATCGACCCGCCTCGACGGGGACATCCAGGAACTCGTCTACGTGCCGCGAGTGCACCAGCCCCGTCCTCGTTGAGGGCGGTGGGCGTGAGGGGCACCGGGTCCGGGCATCCCTGCCGCTGGGAACGGGCACCGGCACCGAACGTCCGCGTCGACTGGGATAATCGGTGCCCATGAAGGCGCACGAGAAGGTCATGGACTGGGTGACGGAAGAGCTGAGGAGCGGTCGACTGCGGATCGGTGACCATCTGCCGGGGGAGAGGGCGCTCGCCGAGGAGCTGCAGGTCTCCCGAGGATCGATTCGTGAGGCACTGCGCGTCCTCGAGGCGCTCGGGACGATCGGCACCGCCACCGGATCCGGTCCGCGATCGGGCACGATCGTCACCGCGGCTCCCGAACAGGCGCTGACACTGGCGCTGAACATGCAGCTGGCCACGAGCCATGTCGAGGCCTCCCACGTCTACGAGATGCGACAACTCCTCGAGACCTGGGCCGCCGAGCACGCGACCGCCGAGGCGCCGTGGGATGACGCGGAGCGACTGCTCGACCTCATGGACGACCCCGAGCTGCCGCTCGAGGAGTTCCTCCCGCTCGACGCCGAGTTCCACGTCACCCTGTCCCGGGCCGCCGATAACCCTCTGATCAGCACGCTCATGGACGCGCTGCGCACGTCGATCGCCGACCACACGCTCGCCCGCGCCCGAGCCCTGCCCGACTGGAAGCGCACCGCCGCCCGTCTGCGCTCCGAGCACCGGGCGATCTACACCGCGTTGAGGGACGGTGAGCCCGGGACGGCGGCACGGCTGCTCCACGACCACATCGAGGGCTACTACCTCGAGACCTCGCCCGAGTCCTCGGACTGACACCGACCGAGCGCCCCACAGATGTTGACGCACACAAACGGCCCGCTTACACTCTTCTGTGGTCGGACCATATGGTCCGACCACAACTCCGCAGGAGCGGACCCCACCCGGACACCTTCTCAAGGGAGAGAACTTTGACCTCCACCTCGGACCCGCAGAAGCTCAACTATCGCGTGCTGCTGGGCAGCCTCAGCGGCAGCGTCATCGAATGGTTCGACTTCCTCATCTACGGCACCGTCGCCGCTCTCGTCTTCAACAAGCTCTTCTTCCCCAGCGACAGCGAGTTCATCTCGACGATGCTCGCCTTCGTCTCGTTCTCGCTGACCTTCTTCTTCCGTCCCCTCGGCGGCATCATCTTCTCCCACATCGGCGACCGCATCGGCCGCAAGAGGACGCTCTTCCTCACCCTCATGCTCATGGGCGGAGGAACGGTGGCGATCGGTCTGCTGCCCGACTACGCGGCCATCGGCATCGCCGCCCCGATCCTGCTCATCTGCTTCCGCATCCTCCAGGGACTGGGCATCGGAGGCGAATGGGGCGGTGCCCTGCTGCTCGCCTACGAGTACGCGCCGAAGAACCGGCGCGGGCTCTACGGGGCAGTGCCGCAGATGGGCATCAGCCTCGGGATGCTCCTGGCCGCCGCGGTCGTCGCACTGCTCACCCAGCTGCCCGACGATCAGTTCATGACCTGGGGTTGGAGGGTTCCGTTCGTCGGCAGCATCGTACTCGTGTTCGTCGGACTGTGGATTCGCAACGGTCTCGACGAGACCCCTGAGTTCAAGCGGATCCGTGAGACCGGCGCCCAGCTCAAGCTGCCGCTCAAGGAGGTCGTGACGAAGCACTGGGGCGCCGTGCTCGTCTCGATCGGCTCGAAGGCCGCGGAGACCGGCCCGTTCTACATCTTCGGCACCTACGTCGTCGCCTATGCGACCGATGTCCTCGGGGCCCGTGACAACGTCGTCCTGCTGGCCGTCGCGGCAGCGGCACTCGTCGCCACGATCTGGATGCCGATCTTCGGCGCCATCTCCGACCGGATCTCGCGTGCCTTGCTCTACCGGTGGTCGGCCGCCGCGACGATCGTGCTCGTCGTGCCCTACTACCTCATCCTCAACCTCGGCGAGGTGTGGTCGCTGTTCGTCGCGACGATCCTTGGCTTCGGTCTCCTGTGGGGCAGCGTCAACGCGATCCTCGGCACCGTCATCGCGGAGAACTTCGCCCCCGAGGTGCGCTACACGGGTGCCTCCCTGGGCTACCAGCTCGGCGCGGCGGTCTTCGGCGGGACCGCGCCACTCATCGGGGCCTGGCTGCTCGAGATCAGCGGCGGACAGTGGTGGCCGATCGCGGTCTACGTCGCCGTGTGCGCCGCGATCTCCATCGTCGCCTCCCTGTTCATCAAGCGCGTGGCGCACCGCGAAGCCCCGGAGGCGACCCCGGAACTCGCCGTCTCGCGTTCATTAGACTGATCCCATCTCGGCACAGTTAGGAACACCATGGTCCAGCGACAGTTGCCCCGTCCCTCCGAGCTCTTCGAGCTCATGCAGTTCAAGAAGCCGCAGCTCAACGGGAAGAAGCGGCGTCTGGAGTCGGCGCTCACCATCGCCGATCTGCGCACAGTTGCCAAGCGGCGCACGCCGGCGGCGGCCTTCGACTACACAGACGGGGCCGCTGACGCCGAGCTGTCGATGAATCGCGCGCGGCAGGCGTTCGAGGACATCGAGTTCCACCCCGACATCCTGAAGCCGGCCGAGCACGTCGACACGAGCCTGGAGATCCTCGGCGGGCGGTCCGCTCTGCCGTTCGGCATCGCCCCGACCGGCTTCACCCGGCTCATGCAGACCGAGGGCGAGGTCGCCGGTGCGGGCGCGGCCGGCGCGGCCGGCATCCCCTTCACCCTCTCGACCCTGGGCACGACCTCGATCGAGGACGTCAAGGCCGCCAATCCGCACGGGCGCAACTGGTTCCAGCTCTACGTCATGCGTGATCGGGAGATCTCCTACGGACTCGTCGAGCGTGCTGCCGCAGCGGGCTTCGACACCCTGATGTTCACCGTCGACACTCCGATCGCCGGAGCCCGGCTGCGCGACACCCGCAACGGCTTCTCGATCCCTCCGCAGCTGTCGCTGAAGACCGTTGCGAATGCGATCCCCCGCCCCTGGTGGTGGTATGACTTCCTCACCACGCCGAAGCTCGAGTTCGCCTCGCTGTCCTCGACAGGCGGCACGGTCGGGGATCTGCTCAACGCGGCGATGGACCCGACGATCTCGTACGAGGACCTCACGGTCATCCGCGAGATGTGGCCGGGCAAGCTCGTCATCAAGGGCGTGCAGAACGTGCCCGATGCGGTGAAGCTCATCGACGCGGGTGTCGACGGGATCATCCTGTCCAATCACGGCGGTCGGCAGCTCGACCGGGCACCGGTGCCGTTCCATCTCCTGCCACAGGTCGTGCGCGAGGTCGGCCGCGACGCCACGGTCATCGTCGACACCGGCATCATGAATGGTGCCGACATCGTCGCCTCGGTGGCCCTGGGTGCGAAGTTCACGCTGGTGGGCCGGGCGTACCTCTACGGGCTCATGGCCGGTGGTCGTGAGGGCGTCGACCGGATGATCGAGATCCTCAGCGGGGAGATCCGCCGCACGATGACCCTCCTCGGCGTGTCCTCGCTCGAGGAGCTCGAGCCCCGCCACGTCACCCAGCTGCGCCGGCTGATCCCGACGGCGGGTGATCAGGCGAACTTCCCCGAGTTCAGCTAGGGCGAGCAGCCATTCCATGCGAGCCGCCTGCAGACGCACTCCGGCTGCAGGCGGCTCGCGTCGCCGAGGCGGCCGACGCCGCTCGGGAAGTGAGCAGTCGGCGAGGTGCCGGCCGGTGCCTCGGTCGGCGCCGGAGCAGGTCTCCGATCTATTTATCACGCATGTGATACAGTCGCGGGCATGGCTCACCTCGACGTCTCCTCTGTCTCGTTCTCGCTCGCCGATGGTCGTCAACTGCTGCGCGATGTCTCCTTCCGGGTAGGTGAGGGCGAGCGAGTCGCACTGATCGGGGCGAACGGGGCCGGGAAGAGCACGCTGCTGCGCATCGTGACTGGAGAACTCGCTCCCGACTCCGGAGGGGCGTCCACAGTGGGAAGCCTCGGAGTGATACGCCAGTTCATCACCGACGGCACGGTCCACGAGCTGCTGCTGTCGGTCGCGCCGCCGGCGATTCGTCACGCGGCATCGCATCTCGCCCGGGCCGAGGCTGCAATGGAAGACCGCGGAACGGTGGAATCGCAGGTGGCCTTCGCCTCGGCGGTCGTGGCGTGGGGAGACGTCGGAGGCTACGACGCCGAGGTGCTGTGGGATGCCTGCACGACCGCGGCATTGGGAGTGGCATTCGAAAGATGCCGCGAGCGGCCATTGTCAACGCTGTCAGGAGGGGAGCAGAAGCGCCTCGCCCTCGAGTCCCTGCTCAATGGTCCCGATGACCTGCTGCTGCTCGACGAGCCGGACAACTCGCTCGATGTGCCGGGTAAACACTGGTTGGAAACACAGTTGAGACAGACAGGCAAGGGTGTGCTGTACGTCAGCCATGACCGGGAACTGCTCGCCCGCACGGCGACGTCGATCGTGCCTCTCGAGCTCGGTGCTGCCGGCAACACAGCATGGTCGCATCCGGGCGATTTCGGTTCGTACCACGATGCGCGGGAGCGGCGCTTCGAGAGGTTGGACGAGATGCGCCGCCGGTGGGACGAAGAGCGGGAGAAGCTTCGATCGCAGATGCTGATGTACAAGCAGAAAGCCGCCTACAACTCCGATATGACCTCTCGGTACCGAGCTGCGCAGACCAGGCTCACCAGGTTCGAGGAAGCCGGGCCGCCCGAGGAGCAGCCGCGCGAACAGCAAATCGATATGCGGCTGCGCGGAGGGCGCACGGGCAAGCGCGTGCTCACCTGCGAATCGCTCGAGCTCAGCGGATTGATGCGCCCATTCGACTTCGAAGCGTGGTACGGAGATCGCATCGCCGTGCTCGGTTCCAACGGCTCCGGCAAATCGCATTTCCTGCGGCTGCTCGCCGCAGGTGGTACTGACCCGACGCCCGACCAGGAGCCCGTCACTGATGTCGTCATCGACCCCGCGGCGCATACCGGAACCACGCTCCTGGGCGCACGAGTGCGTCCGGGGTGGTTTGCACAGAACCGAAGCCGACCCGACCTCACCGGCCGCACTTTGCTCGAGATCCTGCATCGGGGCGATGAGCACCGCGGAGGTCTGCCCCGTGAGGACGCATCTCGGGCGCTCGCCCGCTATGAGCTGGCGAGGTCGGCAGAGCAGCGATTCGAGTCGTTGTCGGGAGGCCAGCAAGCCAGGTTCCAAGTGCTTCTGTTGGAACTCGGCGGGGCGACGATGTTGCTGCTGGACGAACCGACCGACAACCTCGACCTCGTCTCCGCTGAAGCCCTGCAGCAGGCGCTGCGCGGATTCGACGGCACGGTTCTCGCCGTGACACACGACCGCTGGTTCGCCCGCGACTTCGAGCGGTACCTGATCTTCGGGGCAGACGGCAGTGTCCGCGAGAGTGACGAACCTGTGTGGGAAGAGGCCGGGGCCGCTGGAAGGAGGAGCTGAGCCGATGCCCGCACGGATCGATCCCAAACAGCGTCGAAGGCAGGTCATCGAGGCTGCATTCCGCCTCGTCGTCGCCGAGGGGGTGGCCGGTATGTCGTTGCGGAAAGTCGCCGAGGAATCCGGACTGAACATCGGCTCGGTGAGACATTACTTCGACGGTCATGAGGACCTGCTTGCTGCCGCTGCTGAGGAAGCTGGGGAGCGGATGGGGCGTCGGCTCGCCGCCCAGCCCGCCGAGGCGCTGCGGGGTCTGCGCGGCGACGCCGCCCTCGATGCTGTGCAGTCGATGGTCGAAGCGGTACTGCCCGTCGATGATGAGCGACGCGATGAGGCGACTGTCGTACTCGAGCTGATCATGGCCTCACGGACCATGCCGGTGTTCCAATCGATCTCCCAGCGGATGGGCGCCGACCTCGCCGCTGTGCTGAGCGAAGCGTTCGAGGAGTTGGAGGTAGCCGAAGCCGATATCGCGGCGGCGCAGGTCGCTGCCACGATCGGTGGCCTGACGATCGACGCGCTTACGCCGCACGGAAGTCTCAGTGCTCACCGGATCCGGGCGGTGCTGAGGGCGCAATTGCGGATGGTTCTCGCTGAGCAGGGCGGAAACTAATGGCCATGGTCATGGCCGTTGGAGTTGATGGGCTGCCGCGCCTTTGGACGGCTTCGAGGTTCAGAGGCGAATCCACGACTGCACGGGACCACCGACTACGAATCCAAAACTTTGAACAGTAGACTCCCGCTCATGGAGTTCAGACACGAGTCTGCGATCGATTCACTCTTTGCCGATGTCGCCGTGGATGAGCCGGGTGCTGCGGTGGGTATCTATCACCGAGGCGAACTGATGTTTGCCAAAGGGTATGGTCTCGCAGATCTGGAAGGCTTTCGACCGATCACTGCTCGGACGCCTTTCCATGTCGCCAGTGTCTCCAAGCAGTTCACCGCGTTCTCGATTGCGTTGCTGGCGGGGGAAGGACGCGTGGACCTGAACGCTGATGTCCGTGAATACCTGCCGTATGTGCCCGCCTTCGGCGAAACGATCACGGTACGCCACCTCATTCTTCACACCAGTGGTTTGCGCAACCACATTACGTTATCACTGCTGAGTGGGCACGGTGATGAGGTCAGGATGACTCAGCAGCAGGTCCTCAACCTCGTCGTTCGTCAGAATTCCCTCAACTTCAGACCGGGGACCGACTACGCCTACAGCAACACTGGATACGTCCTTTTGGCGGAAATCGTCTTCGCCGCGACCGGCCGGACCTTAAGAGAATTCTGTGCCGAACAGATTTTCGCCCCGCTCGGCATGAAATCCACGTTTTTTGTCGACGACATCACCGAGGTTGGGCCGTTCCGTGCCAGTTCCTACACCCGACGTCGCGACGAATATGGGCACGACACTGGAGAATGGGCGCGGGCGCTTCTCAACTTCGACAATGTCGGTTCCTCTGGTCTCCTGACCACCGTCGAGGACCTGGCGCTCTGGTCCCGAAACCTCGTCAACCCAGTGGTGGGTGACAAAGATTGTATCGAACAACTCTGTGGTGGCGGAACGCTAGATGACGGCACTCCGATCAATTACGGATTCGGTCTCGAACGCGGCGCAATCGCAGGACGCGAGGCGTTCAGTCACACTGGCTCCGATGCTGCTTTCCGGTCAGTATTCACGCACTTCCCGGACCATGAATTCACGGTGGCGATTCTCGCCAACACCGAGCTCGGTCTGTTGAGCAAAGTCAGTGCGATCGCCGACCTGTACCTGCCGGAGGCCGAGCCAGAGGTTCAGGAGCCACCAATCGAGGACACGGAAGCCGACCTTTCAGGCTGGGTAGGCGTTTATGCGCCCCCGCATGACATCTCACGTAGACTTGAACTCCGCGACGGGTCGCTGTTTCATCGATTGGGCAGCCGTGAGCCTCAAAGGCTGACCGCCAGGGCCGACGGAACTCTTGACTTCGGTTCACCTCGCCTGCAGTCGCTTGTTCCGATTCTCGACGCGGACGGACGGGTGATTGGAATCGAGATTCCTCAGCCCGGATCCGGAGCTTCGCAGGTACTGCCACGGGTATCGGTTCCAGACCACCTGAATGTCGATCTCGCCGAGTACGTCGGTGACTTTCGCAGCCCTGAACTCGACATCACGTACAACATCGGCATCGAGGATGGCGGACTCGTGACGTGCCACCTGTGGTCGAATCGACTATCGGGGAAGCTGTCACCGGTACTGCCGGACCGTTTCGAGTACCCCGGGGACCGGTTGAGGCGACAGCTGAAGATGATCGTCGAGTTCCTGCGCGATGACTCGGGCCGGATCGACAGCCTGATTCTGAATGCCGGCGGGGAACGGGATATTCGGTTCAAGCGGGTGGACAGCACCAGTCCCCTTCTTCCTCAGGCAAGCATCCGCGCACGGGGAACCTGGCTCTAGGACAGCGCTCTCCGAGTAGACTTCACAGGCATGACCACCGACGCGGACATCACACTCGACGACGTGCGGAAGAACATCGACGAACTCGATCATCGCATCATCTCCCTTCTGGCCGAACGGCAGCGATGCGTGCTGGCTGCAGGCAGCCTCAAGAAGGACGTCCAGAGCTGAGCCGACGGACCCGGGCTGGTGCAGCCTCGGCGCCCGCCCTCGGTTTTCACTGGTCGAAGGTTCTGGACGAGCTGGTGGGTGACTGCGAGGATGAGCCCATGGCAGAGACGATCGCAGACGCGAGGACCGGACAGGCAGTGAGCGGCGGTCGGTGGACCGAGAACCCGGCAGATCCGCTCCGAGTGAGCACCGGATTCCGCCTCGACTTCGTCGACACCCGGGCGACTCCGGGATACGAGGGCGACAAGAAGACGGCGAAGCACGACCTCGCCGCCTGCGGTCGCGAGCTCGGCGACCTCCAGGAGCGTCTCTATGCCGCCCATCACGAGTCGGAGTCGGGCCCGTCCGTGCTCCTCGTCCTCCAGGCCATGGACACGGCGGGCAAGGGCGGGATCATCCGCCACGTCGTCGGTGCCGTCGACCCGCAGGGGATCGAACTCGCGGCATTCAAGAAGCCGACCGAGGAGGAACTCGCCCACGATTTCCTGTGGCGGGTTCGCCGACGCATCCCCGACCCCGGGATGATCGGCGTCTTCGACCGCTCCCACTACGAGGACGTGCTCATCGGTCGGGTCCGTGGGCTCGCGGACGCCGAGGAGATCGAGCGGCGCTACCAGGCCATCAACGACTTCGAGTCGGAACTGACCGAAGCGGGAACGCGGATCATCAAGGTCATGCTCCACATCTCTCCGGACGAGCAGCGCGAGCGGCTGCTCAAGAGGCTCGACCGTCCCGACAAGCACTGGAAGTACAACCCCGGCGATGTCGACGAGCGTGCCCTGTGGCCCGACTACATGGCCGCGTATCAGGCAGTGTTCGACCGCACGTCCACCGAGTCCGCACCCTGGTTTGTCGTTCCCGCCGACCGGAAATGGTACTCGCGGCTGGCGGTCCAGCGACTGCTGCAGAATGCGCTGGAGCAGATCGATCCGCAGTGGCCGACGGCTGATTTCGACGTCGAGGCGGAGAAGAGGCGCCTCCTCGCCACCTGAGGCTCAGCGAGTACTGAGAGGCGGACGGGGTCTGCGGCTCAGCTCGCCACGTGAGGCTCAGCGACGGATGCTGAAGTCGACCGTCGTCTCGTGCTCGACCGTCCGCGAGACCGTGCAGTACTTGTCGTGGGAGAGGCCGACCAGCCTCTCCACCCGGGAATCGGCACGGCGTCCCGCCTCGTCGTCGGGGAACTCGAGGGAGAACTCGAGATGGACGTTGTCCAACCGTGAGGCGCCGTCCTCATCGAGCTTGTCGGCCGTCGCGGAGACGTCGAAGCGCAGCGGTTCGGTGTGCCTGCTGGTCACGGTGTCGACATCGATCGATGAGCACCCGGCGACGGCGGCGAGCAGCAGCTCGACCGGGGTCATCAGCCCCTCACCCCGGCCGAACTCGATGGATGCCCCGCTCGGTGCGGTCGCCCGGTAGTGGTTCTCGGCGACTCTGGTCAGTTCGATGCTGCGCTTCTCTTCGCTCATGAGCACATGGTGTCAGGAATCGCGGGCCCAGTGAAGTCCGCCGAGGCGACGAGGGACCTGAGCCTTGACAAGAGACAGGGCGAGGGTGAAGGTAGTGGCATGGGTCACGCCGGGCTCGCAGTCGCGACCGGTCGCACCTCAGCACTCATTTCCTCCCATCCCCGCGCACGAGCGCACTTGACCGAAGGACCATCATGACCGAGATCTTCGTCAATCTGCCGACCACCGACCTCGAGAGGGCCAAGTCCTTCTACTCCGCCCTGGGCACCGAGATCGTCCCCGAATTCACCGATGACAATGCCGCCTGCGTGAAGTGGGACGACAACATCTTCTTCATGATCCTCACGAAGGAGTACCTCGGCACGTTCACGGACAAGCCCATCGCCGACCCGCAGACGACCGCGCAGGTGCTCACCGCACTCAGCCGGCAGTCGCGCGAGGACGTCGACGCCATGCGCCAGACGATCCTCGACTCGGGTGGGGGAGAGAACAAGGAGCCGCAGGACCACGGCTTCATGTACTCGATCAGCATGACCGACCCCGACGGCAACATCCTCGAGTTCATGTGGATGGATCCCGTCGCGGCCGAGAAGGGCCCGGAGGCATTCATGGCCGAGCAGGAGGGCTGACCCGGGCTCACCGCCGACCCTCGCTCACCGCCGCGCGCCGATGAGCTCGAGGACGGCGGGACCGTAACGGTCGAGCTTCTTCAGCCCGACGCCGCTGACACCGCCGAGTTCGGCGATCGTCGACGGTCGAGCCTCGACGATGCCGTAGAGGGTCGCGTCGGGGAAGATGACGTAGGCGGGCACACCCTGCTCCTTCGCCTGCTCGGCCCGCCAGGCCCGCAGCGATTCGAACAGCGCGGAATCCGCCGCATCGAGCGTGGCCGCGGGGTCGCCTCGGCGTGAGGAGGAGGCCTTCTTCGCGCCGGCCCGCTTCACGGGGTCGACGCGGAGGAACACCTCCGCCTCACCGCGGAGGACGGGTCCCGTGTCCTCCCCGAGGACGAGCACTCCGTAGTCGCCGTGGGAGGCGAGGAGGCCACGGGCGAGGACCTGCCTGATCACGGTCTTCCACTGGCTCTCGCTGAGATCGGCGCCGATGCCCCACACGCTCAAACTCTGGTGCGCGCTCGCGCGGGAGCGCTCGTTGTCGGTGCCGCGCAGGACGTCGATGATCTGCCCGGCGCCGAAGCGCTGCCCGCGCTCGCGATCGAGGCGGATGACGGCGGAGAGCAGCTTCTGCACGGCGATCGTCGCGTCCCAGGTCGCCGGCGGGGTGGCACACGTGTCACAGTTGCCGCACGGGCCCGACTCCTCGTCGAAGTAGCGCAGCAGCTGCACACGCCGGCAGTCGACGGTCTCGCAGAGAGCGAGCATCGAGTCGAGATGGGACATGGCCCGGCGCTTGAACACCTCATCGCCTTCGCCGGATTCGATGAGCCGGCGCTGGGACACGACATCGCCGAGGCCGTAGACCATCCACGCATCCGCGGGCAGACCGTCGCGTCCGGCGCGACCGGTCTCCTGGTAGTAGCCCTCGACGCTGCGCGGCAGGTCGAGGTGGGCGACGAAGCGGACGTCGGGCTTGTCGATGCCCATGCCGAAGGCGATCGTCGCGACCATGACCAGCCCGTCCTCGCGGAGGAACCGGGCCTGATGGTCGGCGCGCACCTCGGCGGGCAGACCCGCATGATAGGGCAGCGCGGGGATCCCCCGGGCCACGAGGGCCTCGGCGAGCTGGTCGACGCCGCGGCGGGACAGGCAGTAGACGATCCCGGAGTCCCCGAGGTGCTCGGTCGTGATGAAGCTGATGAGCTGTGACCGCGCGGAGCTCTTCGGCTCGATCCGGTAGGTGATGTTCGGCCGGTCGAAGCTCGCGACGAAGTGCTCGGCGTCCTCGAGGTGCAGGCGGGAGGTGAGCTCGGCGTGGGTCGCGGGAGTGGCCGTGGCGGTCAGGGCGATCCGCGGCACGGAGGGGAAGCGCTCGGCGAGCACCCCGAGCCCGAGGTAGTCGCTGCGGAAGTCGTGGCCCCATTGGGAGACGCAGTGCGCCTCGTCGATGGCGAACAGCGCGACCTCCGCGCGCTCGAGCAGGGCCATCGTGCGCGGCAGGACGAGTCGTTCGGGCGCCAGATAGAGCAGGTCGAGCTCACCGGCGAGCAGCCGCGACTCGACGTCCTGGGCCTGATAGGGGTCGAGGGTCGAGTTGAGGTAGGCCGCCCGCACGCCGAGGTTCTCCAGCGCGGCCACCTGATCGGCCATGAGCGCGATGAGCGGGGAGATGACGATACCCGTGCCGGATCGCACGAGGCTCGGGATCTGATAGCACAGGGACTTCCCGCCGCCCGTGGGCATGAGGACGACGGCATCCCCTCCTCCCACGAGGTGGTCGACGACGGCCGCCTGCTGACCGCGGAACTCCTCGTACCCGAAGACATCGCGGAGCACGTCGAGCGGGGAGGTCGTGGGAGCGGAGGTCATGCCTCCACCCTAGTGGGCGCGGCTGACACGGCCGAAGCGCCCAGGTGGGCGCCGGCGGCGGTTCTCCTCGGCCGGTGTCCGCCGGGAGGCGTACCCTGAGGTGGAGGGACCGCGCGAGTGGACGCCTGGAGCGGAGCGGCGTGGTCGCCGCAGCCGGGCAGAGGCAGACAGACACCGTCAGGAGCGGACATGGAAGCGAACCGACGCACCATCATCAAGTCAGCGGGAGCCGCCGGGGTCATCGGCGGTTCGGCGGCGTTCGCCTCGGCGTGCGGGGCCGACGACGCCGAGCAGGGATCGGGTGGATCCGGGTCGGGGGCCACGGTTCCGGCCGACGACGTTCCGGTCGGCTCGGGCATCGTCGTCGACGAGACGTACGTCGTCACCCAGCCCACCGCCGGGGACTTCCACGCGTTCACCTCGGTGTGCACCCATCAGGGCTGCCAGGTGCGGACCGTGACCGCCGAGCAGATCGTATGCCCGTGCCACTCCTCCGAATTCTCGCCGACGACCGGCGAGGTGATCGCGGGGCCAGCGACAGAACCCCTGCAGAAGTTCACCGTCGAGGAGGCCGGCGGGACCCTGACGATCACCGAATAGCCGCCGATGCGGAGCGTCCCTCGGGCGCATGCGCACGATCAGCCGTGGACGATGCCCAGGGCCACGGCGACCGCGGCGAGGACGAGGATGAAGGCGGCGGCGATCGCGTTCGTCAGCACCTCGCTTCGCCGGGCCTTCGGATCGTCGGCCCGCGCGGGCCGATCCGGCCACCGCAGTGTCGCGCGGGCGGCCCCGCCGGCCACCAGTGCGATCCCGGCCAGCCACACGTAGAGAAACCAGCCAACCCACCCGCCGAAGTCGACGATGAGCCGGACGAAGAGGAGCATGACCAGTGCGGAGAGCAGCCCGCCGAGGAGCTGCGCCCGGGTGGCCTCGGGGCCGATGCGCAGGGCACCGACGCCGGCGACGACGGTGACGATGGCGCAGGCGATCTGGGTGACGATCATCGGGATGCCCCCTCGTCTCGCGCGGATGCCCGGCCGGCCACGCCGGCCGAGGTCGGATCGCCGGCAGGAGCCGCCCCCTCGTCGAGCAGGGTGAGTGCCGCATCGACGCTGGTCGCGGTGTCGACGAGGACGATGATGCCCTCGCCGGAGTCGGAATCGAGTCCGAGGACCGACCTGTATCCGCCGGTGCCTCCGTTGTGCCAGGTCACCGCATCCGTCCCGGCCTTCCTGGTGAACCAGGCCCAGCCGATCTCATCGTCCTCGTCGAAGTCCTCCCGTGGTGCGGCTGCCCGGGCGCCGGGTGCGGTGCCGGCGGCCGTGGCGCGCAGCCAGATGCTGAGGTCGTGCACGGTGGACCGGATGCCGCCCGCCGGCGCCGCCCCGTCGAGCGCCCAGGGCGTCGCGGGCAGCCCCGAGGCGGTGTACCCGTGGGACAGTCCCTCGCCGGAGGCCGGGACCGACGTCTCTTCCATGCCCAGCGGTTCGGTGATCCTCTCCCGCACGAGGGCCGCGTAGCTGCGGCCGGTCACCTCGGCCAGCGCCTGACCGAGGATCGAGTACCCGAAGTTCGAGTACTCTGGCGTCCTCTTCCCGATCTCGACGTCGTGGAGGGAGTCGACGAGCTCCCTCGCCGAGGCGCGGTAGGGGTTGGTGTGGAGGTATCCGGCGGCGATCGCGGCGATGCCGTCGACGACGCTCGGCGCCGGTTCCGTCCTCGGCAGGCCCGAACGATGCGTGGCGATCGACTCGAGGGTCACCTCGGCGACGTCCCCGTCGAGTTCGGGCCAGACGTCGCCGAGGCGGGTCGAGGCGGTGATCTCACCGCGCTCGAGTGCGTCGGCGTAGAGGGCGGCGGTGAAGGTCTTCGAGATCGAGCCGATCTCGACAACCGTGTGCTCGTCGGCGCCGACGCCGGCCCAGCGGACCTCCTCGCCGCTGATGCGGGCGGCGGCGAGGTGATGCCAATGGCCGGAGCCGAGCACGCCCGTGACCTCGGTGCGCAGGCGGGCATCACCCGTGGGGTCGCCCTGGAATCCGCGGGGGAACGGTGTGATGAGCAGGAGGAGGGCGGCGACGAGCGCGGCCGCGACGGCTGCTGCGGTCGTTCGGCGGGACATCAGCGGGCTCCGATGAGGATGAGGGTGAGCAGGGGGACGATCCGCTGCGCCGGGATCCTCCAGTGGCCGCGCTTCGAGTTCTCCAGCCAGCCGGCTCCGGCGAGGGCGTTGAGGTGGTGGTAGATCTGTCCGGTGGTGCCGAAGCGGTCGTCGGCGCTGAGCTCGGCGGCCGTGGACGTCCCCTCGTAGACGGCCTGCAGCAGCTCGAGCCGGACCCGGCTGCCGAGCGCGGCGAGCGACCCGGCCGCCTCGGCGAAGCTGATCTCCTCGAGGGCCGCGGTCGGCAGTCCCATCTGCCAGGAGACCGAGGCCTCGGCGCCCGGGGGAGTGAGGTGGCCGGTGTAGACGACCCCGCCGGCGGGGCCCGCACGCTCGATGAGGCCGTTGAGCGCCCAGAACACCTCTCCGTTGACGGGGGTGGAACCGGTGGGGGCGGAGCCGGCGCGTTCGGTCGCGGCATCCTCGCTCGCCCTGTGCGCCGCGGAGCCCCCGGTGGCGGGAGAGGGGGCGATCCTGCTGTCCTCGCCAGCGGGCGGCGAAGCGACCCTGGCCTCCAGGGCGGCGACCCGCTCCTCGAGCGCACGCATCCTCTCGGCCGTCGGATCGGGCGTCTGCTCGGTGTCCATGCGATGATCATACAGTAATTACGTAATTACGTAAATAACGAAAAGAGCGCCGGCTCGGCTCCCGTCCCCCGAGACGGCCCGGCACGACCCGCTGCGGCTCGCCGTGAAATTCGCAACTCCGCGCCTCCGCGGTTCGGACACCGGCGTGGCGATGTCATTAGACTGAAGCCGTGATGAGTACCGACGAACCGCGCACCGCGCTCAGCCGGCCCCTCGCCGAGGCGAAGGCACTGGGATCGCCCATGATCGTCCGGGGGATCCTCGGAGTCGTCTTCGGCCTCGCGACGGTCTTCTGGCCGCGGGACTCGGCCAATCCCACTCATCTCACCGTGGGAGTCGACGTCGTCGACCTGCTGAGCATCGGCTACCTCGTGCTCTTCGCGCTCGCCCTCGTCTACCAGGCGCTTCGCGCCCCCCTGACCGTGCGCACGGCCATGCTCGGACAGGCTGTCATCACGATCCCGGCGATCGTGTTCCTGTTCCTCGCCGACCAGCCCGCCGAGGCGCGGGCGGCCCTGAGCATCTGGGCGCTGCTCCACGGCGTCCTCGAGTACCTCAACTACCGCGGGCTGAAGTCCCAGCCGATGGCCTCGGACTTCCTCATCTCGGCCGGCTGCCACGGACTGCTCGGAGTCATCCTCATCGCCGGGGACGACTTCGAGGCGCTGGCGATCCTCGGCTTCGCGGGAGCCGCCGCGCTCATCGCCGGGGTCATCTTCATCATCGGCGGCTATTCGCGGCTGAGCCGCGCGAAGCAGGTCACCGCCGTCGGTGGCGACACCGACGGCGGTGCCACGACCGACAGCGCCGCCGACGGCGGCCCCACTCCCGACACACCGGACACGCACCGGGCGCCACGCCCGGAGGAAGACGACTGAACCGCCGGAAGAAGACTTCTCAACCAGGAAGCGCGAGGTGACATGAGCACTGTCGAGAACGCCTACAACCAGGCCTCCCCGTTGATCCCGGTCGCCGCTTCGGTCCCCGCCTCGGGCCTCCTCGGCGATCTCGCCGAGGCCAGCCGCGAGCTCCCGCCCGAGCTGTTCCGGAGGCTCTTCGAGGTCTCCCGGTCGCCCTCGCTCCTCGTCGCCACGGACTACGACGGGACGATCGCCCCGATCGTCGACCACCCGAGCCTCGCCTACCCGCTCGACTCCTCGGTCGACTCGATGCGCGCGCTCGCCTCCCTGCCGTCCACCTCGGCGGGGGTGATCTCCGGGCGCAGCCTCCGCGACCTCGCGGCGATGTCACGGCTGCCGCGGGAGGTCCACCTGTTCGGATCCCACGGCGGGGAGACGGACACGGCGGCCCTCGACGCGCTCAGTCCCGAGCAGCTCGTGATCCTCACCGACTTCCGCAAGGACCTCGTCGAGGCACTGCCCCTGGGCGTCATCGAGCACAAGACGACCGGTGCGGCGGTGCACCTGCGCGGCCTCCGCGAGGAGGAGAAGGCCCGGATCGAGGACATCGTCGAGGGACTCATCGCCGGGCACGAGGTCTATGCGACCCGGGGGAAGCAGGTCATCGACCTCGCCGTCGTGCCGGCCTCGAAGGCCGATGCCCTGCAGCGGCTGCGCGACCAGGTGGGCGCCGAGGTGGTCGTGTTCATCGGCGACGACATCGCCGACGAGCTCGCCCTGGAGACGCTCGGCGACCTCGACCTCGGGCTCAAGGTCGGCGCGGAGCCGCCCGAGACCCACGCGCAGTTCCGGCTCAAGGACCCTGCCGAGGTCTCCATCGTCCTCTCCGCGATCTTCGAGATGCGCAAGTCGTGGCTGTTCGGCCGGCAGTCGACGCCGATCCACCGCCACAGCCTGCTCGGCAACGGGCAGTCGACCGCGCTCGTCGACCCGGCCGGGCGCATCTGCTGGATGCCGCACCCCCTGCCGCACTCGGCATCGATGTTCTCCGAGATCCTCGGCTCCGAGGCGGCCGGCTACTTCGCCGTCGAGGCGGCCTCCGGGGCAGCTCCGCTGACCCAGCGCTACCTCACGCATTCGACGCTGCTCGAGACCAGGTGGGCGGGACTGAGCTGCGTCGACTACCTCGCCCCGGTCGAGACGAACAGCGACGACACGATCATCGTCCGGGTGCTCACCGGCGACGCCCCGGCCCGGATCCGGTTCGCCCCCCGCCTCGACTACGGCACCGTGTCGACCCGGATGGTCGCCACCCCCGACGGCGTCAGCGTCCTCGGCACCTCGGAGCCGATCCAGCTCTACGCCCCCGGAGTGGACTTCGACATCCAGGAGGCGGGGGAGTCCCACACCGCCGAGGCGGTCCTCGTCCCGTCCGAGCAGCCCGGCGGATCGGTGGTGCTCGTGCTCGCGTGCGGCAGCGCCTCCGGCGACGCCCAGTTCATGGCGACCGGCGGCGAGCACCATGTGCGCGACCGGGCGCTGAACTTCTGGCGGAACTGGGTCGAGACCCTCTCGATCCCCAGCCACCACCGCGAAGAGGTGATCCGCTCGGCGATCACCCTGCGCGCCCTGTGCCACGAGCCGACCGGCGGGATCCTCGCCGCCCCCACGACCTCCCTGCCCGAGGGCATCGGCGGCGTGCGCAACTGGGACTACCGCTACACCTGGCTGCGCGACGGCTCGATGACCGCCCGCGCGCTGCTCTCCCTGGGATCGACCGCCGAGGCGGAGGGCTTCCTCTCATGGCTGACCGGGATCCTCGCCCACACCGCCGCCCCCGAGCAGCTCCATCCCCTCTACGCCGTCGACGGTTCGGCCCTGACCACCGAGGCGGTGCTCGCCCACCTGCCCGGATACGCCGGTTCGCGTCCGGTGCGGGTGGGCAACGCCGCCGAGCACCAGGTCCAGCTCGACGTCTTCGGACCGATCACCGAGCTCCTCGACGAGCTCACCGAGCACCTCGGCGACCTTCCCGAGGCCTACTGGACCCTGACCTGTCAGATGGTCGAGGCCGTGAGCCGGCGGTGGCTCGAGGCCGACCACGGCATCTGGGAGGCCAGGCGCCCGCCGAAGCACAACGTCTACACCCGGGTGATGTGCTGGGTCACCGTCGACCGGGCCCTGCGGATCGCCGAGCGCTTCGACCGGGAGCCGAACGGCGCATGGCGGCAGCTGCGCGAGGAGATCGCCCAGGACATCCTCACCAACGGCTTCGACGAGCAGGTGGGCGCCTTCACCGTCGCCTACGGGGAGAAGGACCTCGACGCGGCGTGTCTCTTCGTGGGCTTGAGCGGCCTGCTCGACGCCGACGACTCCCGCTTCATCTCGACCGTCGACGCGATCGAGAGGGACCTGCGCGTGGGCCCGACCGTGTTCCGCTACCGCTACGATGACGGGCTGCCCGGGCTCGAGGGCGGATTCCACATCTGCACGACGTGGCTCATCGAGGCCTTCGTCAAGGTGGGCCGGATCGAGGACGCCTGGGACCTGTTCCGGCAGCTCGACAACCTGCTCGGACCCACCGGACTGCTCGCCGAGGAGTACGACCCGGTCGCGGAGATGCACCTGGGCAACCACCCGCAGGCGTACTCGCATCTCGGCTACATCCGCGTCGCGCAGCTCCTCGACGCCCACCGCCCCTCCTGAGGGGTCCCGTCCCGAGGGGCGGGTTTCTCCGCCTGAGGTCCGGAAGCGAGTGAGTATCCCGTCCCGAGGCGAGTGAGTGCCCCGTCCCGAGGGGTCGGGTCGCTCCGCCTCAGGCGGATTCGAGGTACTCGCGGAGCATCCGGTCCTGCGCCTCGGCCTCGGGGAAGAGCACCTCGGTGCGCGCGCCCCCGGTGTCGGGGTCATTGGCGAACACGAGCCGGATCCCGAGCAGCCGCGCCTGGCCCTGTGCGATGACGAGGCCCAGTCCCATCCCGCCGCCGCCGGCGGAGACGAAGCGGGTGGGCCCGGCGGCGACGATGTCCGGAGGATAGCCCGGTCCGGAGTCGGTGACGACGAGGCCGCGGCCGGTGGTCTCGAGGCGGATGGGATCGGCGCCGTGCTTGATCGCGTTGACGAGCAGATTCGACACGATGCGCTCGAAGCGACGGGCATCGGTGACGAGCGTCGCCCCGTCGGCGCCCAAGTCGGTGTCGATCTCGTGCCCGGCCAGGGCCCCCGAGGCGGTCATCGTGCCGAGCAGGGAGCGGATCGACTGGTCGATGTCGACCCGGGTGAACTCGGGGTTCGCCCGGCCCGCGTCGAGCCGGGAGACCTCGAGGAGGTCCTCGACGAGGACCTGCATCCGCCGCACCCGATCCTTGACGAGCTCGGCCGGGCGCGAGTCCTCCTGAAGCAGGTTGGCGGCGTTGACGAGCCCGGTCAGCGGAGTGCGCATCTCATGCGCGAGGTCCGCGGTGAAGCGCTGCTCGGAGTCGATGCGCTCGGTCAGCCGGCTCACGGCGGTGTCGACCGCCGAGGCGAATGCCGCGACCTCCTGGTCCGATTCGTCGACGACGTCGGCGATCCGGATCGACGTGTCGCCGGCCGCGATCTTCCGCGCCGCCTGCGCGCCGAGCGTGAGCCGCCGCGAGATCCGCCCGGCCACGAGCGAGCCGACCCCGCCGACGACGAGGGCCGAGCCGATCATCCCCACGAGCAGCGCCTGGTCGATCCTGCCGATGAGCTCCTGGCTGTCGGCGGTCGACGCGCGCACGGAGATCACCTCGGTGTAGGTGCCGACCTCGATCGGGGCCGCCGCCCACACGATCTCCTCGCCGTCGACCTCGGAGCGGATCGTCACGCTCTGCCCCTTGAGCGCCGAGGCGCGCGCCTCGGCGGGCAGCTCGGGATCGTCGATGCGGGCGTTGAGGGTGAGCACCCCGGTCTCGGAGAAGATCGTCACCGCGTTGCTCAGCTGCTCGGTCACCGTCGCCCGCATCCGGTCGTCCTCGGCCCGGGCAGCGGACTGGCGCAGGATGATGCTGCACGAGAGCACCGCGATGATCACGGAGGCGACGATGAGGAGGGAGATCTTCCAGCGCAGGGACATCTGATCAGCCTGCGAATCGGTA
Organism: Brevibacterium sanguinis; assembly: GCF_003315415.1. Taxonomy (GTDB): domain Bacteria; phylum Actinomycetota; class Actinomycetes; order Actinomycetales; family Brevibacteriaceae; genus Brevibacterium; species Brevibacterium celere_A. The sequence goes on along the minus strand of NZ_QNSB01000002.1, from coordinate 230,464 downwards.
TCCGAATCCGCGCACGGTTTCGATCATGTGCGCCCCGATCTTCTTCCGCAGGCGCTGGATGTGGACGTCGACGACCCGGGAGTCGCCTGCCCATTCGTACCCCCAGACGGTGAAGGCGATCTTCTCCCGGGAGTAGACGTGCTCGGGCTGTTCGGTGAGCAGGAGGAGGACCCGCAGCTCGGTCGGGGTGAGGTGGACCTCCTCGCCGTCGACCTCGACCGTGAGCCGGCCGGTGTCGAGGACGAGCGAGCCCAGCCGGGTGCGGAAGGGGCCGAGTCCGCCGCTGCCGGCGCCCGCCTCGGCGCCCCGTCCCGGCGCCTGGCCGCCGACGGCACGGGTGGGACCGGTGCGGGGATGGGCAGGGGAGCTGCGCGGGCGCGGGGGGACGGCGACGTCGGAGGACGCGCCGAGGAGCTCATCGGGGTCGATGTCGTGCCCCGAGGTGAACTTCCCGCCCTCGCCGAGGTAGGTGTCGTCGGAGTCCAGCTGCGCCCGCAGGCGGTCCCGGTTGTCCATTCCGGGGCTCGGGCCGAGCACCTCGGGGATGCCGTCTCCGGTGATCATGCCGCCGGGGCCGATGACCGTCTCGTGCTCCGAGGAGGTCCCGGTCGTCGGGGAGAAGCCGAGCCAGTCGGTGCCGGTGGTGATGAAGCGGCGGACGACGGCGCGGATGCGGGCGTTGAGGACCTGCATGTCGAAGGGCTTCGTCAGGTAGTCGTCGGCGCCGGCCTCGAGGGCCTGGACGATGTCGATGGCGTCGGAGCGGGCGGAGATGATGATGATCGGGATGGACGAGCGCTCGCGGATGGCGCGGCAGATGGAGGCCCCATTCATGGTGGGCAGCATGAGGTCGAGCAGGAGGACATCGGCGCCGTGGGCCGCGACGAACTCGTAGCCCTCACGCCCGTCGGCGAATGCAGACACCGTGTAGTCGAACCGTTCGAGCCCGATCTGGGTTGTCTCGCGGATGACCTCGTCATCCTCAACCAGCACAATATGCATTATGTTTCTCCATTAAGACGCGTGAAGCGTTGACCCGGTTCAAACCTACCGTCATGGAGGCGGAAAACCTGCACCGACCAGCCCGAAGGGCAGCACGATTCGTCTCCGTCGGCGTACATCGCCTCCTGTACGACGAGGGTGCCGTTCCTGCCCGGGGTCAGGGTGAGCTGGTTCCCGGTGGCGATGAGCTCGAGGCGCGGGCTGCCCTCGGCCTCGCCGACGACGGCGACGGCGATCGTCTCGCTCCGCTGCTTCGGGTTCGCCACCGTCGCGACCTGGAACTTCCGGTCGTCGCCGGTGAAGGGCCTGGCGAACTCGAGACAGGACTCGCAGTCGGCGACGACGGACACCGCCTCGGGTGCCTCCCCGGTGACGGCCCGGCCCGAGGAGTCCTCGATCGCCGTGCGGATCTCGTCGAGGGAGAACGGCTCGTCCGGCGACCCCGAGCTGGCGCCCGGCTGTTCGAACGCGGTGGGGGAGGAGTCCCCGACGTCCTCGACGCGCAGTCCCCGCTCGGGCCCGCAGGCGCCCAGGGCGAGCAGGGATGCGGCCGCGAGCAGGGCGAGGACGCGGGCGCGCCGAGGCGGGACGGCACTCGCGCGCCGGATCGGTGCGGAGGTCCGTCGGAGCGGTGCGGCACTGGGGCTCGCGCGCCAAGGCGATGCGGAGGTCCGCCGGAAAGGGAGGGTCACTCTGTCATTTTCGCCTGCCGGAAGCGGCCAGTCCACCTGCCGTCGTGGTCGAGGACCCGATTCCCAGGTGGACTCGTTAGGCTGGGGGCATGGCAACGACGAACTCACCCCGCACGTCCTCGAGCACGATGTCCTTCAAGGACGCGCTGAAGATCGGACTCGTCTGCGGGATCGCGGTCCTCCTCGTGTCCGTCATCGTCACCCGTGCCTGGCAGGACCCGACGGCGTTCGGCCACAGCTTCCTCTACGCGGCGATCGCCTTCGTCGCCGTCAGCCTCACCGCCTGCGTCCTCAACTGGGTGATGCGCAACGACGACCAGAACGATCAGAGCTTCCCCGTCCTCAAGTGACGGACCGTGCTCGTCGTCGACCACCAAGGAGAACAGATGCAGGTTTGGCCGGGCACCGCCTATCCGCTGGGCGCCACGTACGACGGTTCGGGAACGAACTTCGCGCTCTTCAGCGAGGCGGCCGAAGCCGTGGAGCTGTGCCTGTTCGATGACGACGGCACCGAGACCCGCATCCCGGTCACCGAGTCCGATGCCTTCGTCTGGCACTGCTACCTTCCCCAGGTGGAACCCGGCCAGCGTTACGGCTACCGCGTCCACGGACCCTACGACCCCCAGCAGGGCCTGCGCTGCAATCCGAGCAAGCTGCTGCTCGACCCCTATGCGAAGGCGATCGCCGGGGACATCGACTGGGACCAGGCGATGTACTCGTACGAATTCGGCTCCCCGGAGACCCGCAACGACGCCGACTCCGCCTCGCACATGATGCACGGCGTCGTCATCAACCCGTACTTCGACTGGCAGGGCGATCGCGCCCCGAAGACCCCCTACTACCAGAGCGTCATCTACGAAGCCCACGTCAAGGGCCTGACTGCCCGGCACCCCGAGGTGCCCGAGGAGCAGCGCGGAACGTACGCGGGCGTCGCCCACCCGGCGATCATCGGCCATCTGCAGCGCCTCGGCGTCACTGCGATCGAGCTGATGCCGGTGCACCAGTTCGTCCACGACGACACCCTGCTGCAGAAGTGCCTGCGGAACTACTGGGGCTACAACACGATCGGCTTCTTCGCGCCGCACAACGACTACTCCGCCACGGGGGACGTCGGCCAGCAGGTCCAGGAATTCAAGTCGATGGTCCGAGCCCTGCACAATGCCGGCATCGAGGTCATCCTCGACGTCGTCTACAACCACACCGCCGAGGGCAACCATCTGGGCCCGACGATCTCGTTCCGCGGCATCGACAACGCGCACTACTACCGGCTCGTCGAGGACGACCCCGAGTACTACATGGACTACACCGGCACCGGGAACACGTTCAACGTCCGGCAGCCGCACTCGCTCCAGCTCCTCATGGACTCACTGCGGTACTGGGTGCAGGAGATGCACGTCGACGGCTTCCGCTTCGACCTCGCCTCGGCGCTCGCCCGCGAGTTCTACGACGTCGACCGGCTGTCGACGTTCTTCGAGCTCGTCCAGCAGGATCCGGTGGTCTCGCAGGTCAAACTCATCGCCGAGCCGTGGGACGTCGGGCCCGGTGGCTATCAGGTGGGGAACTTCCCCCCGCAGTGGACCGAGTGGAACGGCAAGTACCGCGACGTCGTCCGCGACTTCTGGCGCGGCGAGCCCTCGACGATCGGCGAATTCGCCTCCCGGATCGCCGGCTCCTCCGACCTCTACGAGCGGTCCGGACGGCGGCCCTTCGCCTCGATCAACTTCGTCACCGCGCACGACGGCTTCACGATGCACGACCTCGTGTCGTACAACGACAAGCACAACGAGGCCAACGGCGAGGACAACAACGACGGCGAATCCCACAACCGGTCGTTCAACTGCGGGGTCGAGGGCCCGACCGACGACCCCGAGGTGCTCGGACTGCGCGCCCGTCAGCAGCGCAACCTCATCGCCACCCTCCTGCTCTCCCAGGGCGTGCCCATGCTGCTCCATGGTGACGAGCTCGGCCGCACCCAGCAGGGCAACAACAACGCCTACTGCCAGGACTCGGAACTGACCTGGATCGACTGGGAGAACGCCGACGAGCCGCTCATCGAGTTCACCGCCGCGATCGTGCGACTGCGCAGCGAGCATCCGACCTTCCGGCGCAGCCGCTTCTTCGACGGGAACCCGGTGCGCACCGGGATCGAGGATCCGCTGCCCGACCTGGTCTGGCTCAACGCGGACGGCGACGAGATGATCACCGACGACTGGAACTCCGGATTCGGCCGCTCGATCGGCGTCTGGCTCAACGGCGACGGCATCCGCGGCGTCGACGACCGCGGCGAGGCGATCACGGACGTCCACTTCCTGCTGTTCTTTAACGCCGACGACGACGAGGTCGAGTTCACCCTGCCCAACGAGGAGTACGGTCCGGCCTGGACCGTCGTCATCGACACCGGCGGCCGGAACACCGACGAGGACCGCTGCCCGGCCGGCACCGGGCTCACGGTGGACGCCAAGTCCCTCGTCGTCCTGCGGGCGCACGCCGAGGAGACCGCCGAGGCCGACCATTCGGTCGAGGCCTCGCTGGCCGGCCGAACCGTCAACCTCGCCGAGATCGACTCCGAGACCTAGAGCACCGAGGCCTGGAGCACCGGCAGGACCGAGAGCACGACGAGCAGCGAGGACATTCGCATGAGAACTCCCCAGTCCACGTATCGCATCCAGGTGCGCCCGTCGTTCGACCTGCACGAGGTGAGCCGGCAGGTCGACTACCTCAGAGCCCTCGGCGCGGACTGGGTCTATCTCTCCCCGCTGCTGGCGGCCGAGCCCGGATCCGACCACGGCTACGACGTCATCGACCACTCCCGGATCGACCCCGGGCGGGGAGGAGCGGACGGGCTGGCCGCGGCAGCCGGTGCCGCCCACGACGCGGGCCTCGGCGTGCTCATCGACATCGTCCCCAATCATGTGGGCACGGCGACCCCGGCGGTGAGCCTCTGGTGGTGGGACCTGCTGCTCCACGGCACGGACTCCCGGTACGCGCAGGCCTTCGACGTCGACTGGGAGTTCGGCGGCGGCAGGGTCCGGATTCCCGTGCTCGGCGACGACGCGGGCCCGCGGGCGGGCAGCGAGCTGGAGAAGCTCACCGTCGAGCCCCTCGATGACGGCACCCCGGTTCTCCGCTACGTCGACCATCGCTTCCCCATCGCCGCCGGAACCCTGCCCGACGACGGGACCGAGATCGATCCGCTCGCCGTGCACGCGAGGCAGAACTACGAGCTGATCAACTGGCGGCGCGCCGACGACGAGCTCAACTACCGGCGCTTCTTCGGCGTCAGCACCCTGGCCGGCATCCGGGTCGAGGTCCCCTGGGTCTTCGACGAGTCCCACGAGGAGATCGTCCGCTGGTTCGCCGCGGGACTCGCCGACGGGCTGCGCGTCGACCATCCGGACGGCCTCCGGGATCCCCGGGGCTACCTCGATCGTCTGGGCGAGGTCACCGGCGGGGCCTACGTCCTCGTGGAGAAGATCCTCGAACCCGGCGAGACCCTGCCGGCGGGCTGGGCGACGGCGGGGACCACCGGCTACGATGCGCTGGCCGACATCGACCGGGTGCTCGTCGACGACGCCGGCAGGCAGGGGCTCGACGAACTCGACGCCGCCCTCTGCGGCGGGACCCGCGACCCCTGGACGGAGCTCATCCACGGCACGAAGCGGACGATCGCCGACGGCCTGCTGCGGTCCGAGGTGCTGCGCCTCGCCCGGCTCGCCCCGGACGTCGAGGACGCGGCCGACGCCCTCGCCGAGGTGATCGCGAACTTCCCGGTCTACCGCAGCTACCTTCCCGACGGGGCCCACCACCTCGCCGAGGCTGTGGAGGAATCGCTGCGCCGCCGGCCCGACCTCGGCGACCCCCTCCGGGCCCTGGTCCCCCGGCTCTCCGACCCGGACGACCCGCTTGCCCTGCGCTTCCAGCAGACCTCGGGCATGGTCATGGCCAAGGGCGTCGAGGACACCGCGTTCTACCGGTACACGAGGCTGACCTCGCTGACGGAGGTGGGCGGCGACCCGAGCGAATTCTCGATCACCCCCGCCGAGTTCCACCGTCGGCAGCTCGACCGCGAGCAGCGGACTCCGGCGGCGATGACGACGCTGTCGACCCACGACACCAAACGCGGCGAGGACGTGCGGGCCCGGATCGACGTCCTCTCCGAGCTGCCCGGGGACTGGGCCGACCTCCTCGGCGAGCTCTCCCGGCGCGCCCCGCTGCCGGACGGACCGCTCGCGAACCTCCTCTGGCAGGCCGTCGTCGGGGCCTGGCCGATCAGCCGCGACCGCCTGCACGCCTACGCCGAGAAGGCCGCCCGGGAGGCCGGGAACTCCACCACCTGGACGGCACCGGACGGCGAGTTCGAGGACGCACTCCACGCCCTCGTCGACTCCTGCTTCGACGATCGGGAGGTGGCCGGGCTCCTCACCGGGTTCGTGGGCCGCATCGCGCAATTCGGCTGGTCGAACTCGCTGAGCGCGAAGCTCATCCAGCTCACCGCCCCCGGCGTGCCCGACGTGTACCAGGGGAGCGAGCTGTGGGAGACCTCCCTCGTCGACCCGGACAACCGCCGGGCCGTGGACTTCGCTGCGCGGCGGGCCCTGCTCGCCGAGATCGACTCAGGCAGGCGCCCGCCCGTCGACGAGACCGGGGCGGCGAAGCTCCTCGTCGTCTCGCGGGCGCTGCAGCTGAGACGAGACCGCCCGGAGCTGTTCTCCGGCTACCGCGCCCTGTCCGCCGAGGGCCCGGCCCGCGCGCACTTCCTCGGTTTCGACCGCGGCGGAGCGCTCACCCTGACGACCCGGCTGCCCGCCCGGCTCGCGGGGCGAGCGACGGGGACGGGCACCGCGGGCGGCGACGCCGGGACGGGCACCGCGGGCGGCGACGCCGGGACGGGCACCGCGGGTGCGTGGAGCACCACCGAGGTCGCCCTGCCCTCAGGATCCTTCGTCGACGTGCTGACCGGGCGCACGCACTCCGGCCGGGCCCGCCTCGCCGAGGTGTTCGCGCAGTACCCCGTCGCCCTCCTGGCACCGGCCGGCCCCTGACCGACCAGGACCATCCGGCCCCCGGGGCGCACCCCCAGGGCAACCGGACCCCCGACCGCAGAGAAGGTGGCACCATGACCTCAGACACAGAGCAGTCGCCGTTCGCCGTCTGGGCACCGAGACCCGAGACGGTCTCCCTGCTCGCCGACGGCGTCGAGCATCCGATGCGGCGCGACGAGAACGGCTGGTGGACGCTGAGCGACCCGGAGGTCGCCGCCGGACTCCGCGCGCTGCCCGCAGTCGACTACGGCTACCTCCTCGACGGCGCTTCCGATCCCCTCCCCGACCCGCGCTCACGACGGCAGCCGGCAGGGGTGCACTCCCTCTCCCGGACCTACGACGCCGCTGCCTTCGCCTGGACAGACGCGGACTGGGCGGGCCGCGAGCTCGCCGGCGGCCTCATCTACGAACTGCACATCGGCACCTTCACCCCGGAGGGCACCTTCGACGCCGCGATCGGCAGGCTCGAGCACCTGAGGTCCCTCGGCGTCGACTTCGTCGAACTGCTGCCGGTCAACGCCTTCAACGGCACCCACAACTGGGGCTACGACGGGGTGCTGTGGTACGCCGTCCACGAGCAGTACGGCGGCCCGGAGGGACACCAGCGGTTCGTCGACGCCTGCCACCGCCACGGTCTCGGCGTCATCCAGGACGTCGTCTACAACCACCTGGGCCCCAGCGGCAACCACCTCCCGCGCTTCGGCCCCTACCTGCACACCGCCTCGGTGAACACATGGGGCGACTCGGTCAACCTCGACGGCCCCGACTCCGACGAGGTCCGGCGGTACATCGTCGACAACGCGCTGATGTGGCTGCGCGACCACCACGTCGACGGCCTCCGGCTGGACGCCGTGCACGCGCTCGTCGACAGCCGGGCGATCCCCATCCTCGAGGAGCTGGCAGCGGCGGCCGATGAGCTGTCGGACGAGGTCGGCAGGCCGCTGAGCCTCATCGCGGAGTCCGATCTCAACGACCCCCGCCTCATCACCCCGCGCGACTCGGGAGGGTGCGGACTGACCGGGCAGTGGAGCGACGACTTCCACCACGCCGTGCACGTCGCCGTGACCGGGGAGACGACGGGCTACTACGCCGACTTCGACTCGCTCGCCGCCCTCGCGAAGGTGCTCACCCGGGGCTTCTTCCACGACAACACCTACTCGTCGTTCCGGCGACGTCACCACGGCCGGGAGATCGACACGGAGCGCACCCCGGCCTGGCGGCTGGTCGTGTGCACCCAGAACCACGATCAGATCGGCAACCGGGCGGCGGGAGACCGGCTGAGCGCGACCGTCGATGAGGGTGGGCTCGCGATCGCGGCGACGCTCAACCTGCTCGGCCCGTTCACGCCGATGCTGTTCATGGGCGAGGAATGGGCCGCCTCGACGCCCTGGCAGTTCTTCACCTCCCACCCTGAGCCCGACCTCGGCGCGGCGACCGCCGAGGGCCGGCTCCGCGAGTTCGCCGCGATGGGCTGGGACGAATCGGTCGTCCCGAACCCGCAGGACGAGACGACCTTCACCGACTCGACACTCGACTGGGACGAGGCGACCTCGGGCGACCACGCCCGCATGCTCGCCCTCTACCGACGCCTCGGACGGCTGCGCCGGGAGATCCCCGAGCTGCGCGACCAGCGCTTCCAGGCGGTGTCCGTCCGGTTCGACGAGGACGAACGCTGGCTGGTGCTGTGCCGCGGCGGCGTCCAGATCGCCGTGAACTTCGGCGTCGGACCGGTCGAGGTGCCCCTGCCGCTCGCCTCCGGCGGTGTCCTCCTGTCCACCGCGGGTGCCGGGGCCGAGGCGCCGGCGGACGACGCGCGAGAGTCCGAGCAGCCGGTGATCCTCCCGGGACGGACCGCCACGGTCTTCCGCCCGTCCCCGGTGGATGATTAGATCGAGTGACAGCGTGCGAACCGGCCTGACGACACCGACGAAGGATTCCACCCATGTCTGACTCACTCCCCCGACAGAGCGACGGCCCTTCCGCGTCCGACACGGCCGGGGATCCCGCAGGGGAACCGGCCGACCAGTCCGCGACCGCCGACATCACCTTCGACGAGGCCTTCTACCCCGCCCGTCCCCGGGCCCTGCGCCCCCGGGCACGGCGCAACCAGCAGTACGGGAACGCCAAGCCGCCGTTCGAACCCGACGGGAGGAACAAGGCGTACGTGGAGTGGCTGCGGAACCAGTCGATGCTCGGCGACGCCAAGACACTCGGCCGGCAGCTCTCCGGCCAGGCGAGCATGTGGCAGAACCCCTACGCCCACCCGAACCCGCGGGCGGCCCTGGAGGCCGCCTCGGTGTGGTTCACCGCCTACCCGCTGTCATTCATCACGCGACCCGGACAGTCATTCCTCGCCGCCCTGGGCGAAGCCGACATGTGGAAGGCGTTCCAGGAGATCGGCATCCACGCGATCCACACCGGACCGGTCAAGCGCGCGGGCGGGCTGACCGGCTGGGACTACACGCCGAGCGTCGACGGTCACTTCGACCGGATCAGCATGGCCATCGACCCGCTGTTCGGCACCGAGGACGAGTTCCGCGCGATGTGCGCCGCGGCCAAGGACCACGACGGCACCATCATCGACGACATCATCCCCGGCCACACCGGCAAGGGCGCCGACTTCCGGCTCGCCGAGATGAACTACCGGGACTACCCGGGCCTCTACCACATGATCGACATCCCCGAATCCGACTGGCACCTGCTGCCCGACGTCCCCGACGGCGCCGACTCGGTGAACATCGACTCCGACACGGAGCGGGCACTGCAGGACGCCGGCTACATCATCGGCCAGCTGCAGCGCGTGATCTTCTACGAGCCCGATGTCAAGGAGACCAACTGGAGCGTCACGCGTGCCGTGATGGACACCACCGGTCGGCTCCGCCGGTGGGTCTACCTGCACTACTTCAAGGCCGGACAGCCCTCGCTCAACTGGCTCGACCCCACCTTCTCCGGCATGCGCCTGGTCATGGGCGACGCTCTTCATTCCCTCGTCGACCTCGGCACCGGCGGACTGCGACTCGACGCCAACGGCTTCCTCGGGGTCGAGAAGGGCGCCGAGGAGATGACCGGCTGGTCGGAGGGCCATCCCCTCTCGGAGGTGGCCAATCAGCTCATCGGCTCGATGGTCCGCAAGGTCGGCGGCTTCACCTTCCAGGAGCTCAACCTCACGATCGACGACATCAAGGACACGTCCGAGGTGGGACCCGACCTCTCCTACGACTTCGTCACCCGACCCGCCTACCACCACGCCCTCGTCACCGGCGACACCGAGTTCCTCCGGCTCACGCTGAACCTCGCCATGGACATCGGCATCGACCAGGCCAGCCTCGTCCACGCACTGCAGAACCACGACGAGCTGACCTATGAGCTCGTGCACTTCGCGACCCGACACAAGGACGACGTCTTCGAGCTCGGCGGCGAGGAGCTCACCGGTGCCGAGGTGGCCGAGACCGTCCAGGAGACGCTGCGCGAGGGAATCACCGGAGAATCCGCGCCGTACAACCTGGTCTTCACGACGAACGGCATCGCCTGCACGAGCGCCAGCGTGATCACCGCGGCTCTGGGCATCACGGATCTCGACGCCATCACCGACGACCAGGTCGAGCAGATCCGCAGCGTGCACCTGCTGCTGGCCATGTACAACGCCCTCCAGCCCGGGGTCTTCGCCCTCTCCGGCTGGGACCTGTGCGGCATCCTCCCCGTGGAGAGGTCGCAGATCGCCACGCTCATCGCCCAGGGGGACACGCGCTGGATCAACCGCGGGGCCCACGACCTGATGGGAGCGAACCCGGGCGCGAAGGCGTCCGCGTCCGGGATGCCCGCGGCCCGCTCGCTCTACGGCAGCCTGCCGGACCAGCTCGCGGACGAGAGCTCGTTCGCCCGTCGGCTGGCCGGGATCCTCGCCGTCCGCGAGGCCCACGGCTTCGCCGCCGGCGTCCTCATCGACGTGCCGGACGTCTCCCACCGGGGCCTGCTCGTCATGGTGCAGCAGCGGGAGACCGGCGCGATCCAGCTCACCGTGCTCAACTTCTCCTCCCAGGACGTCACCGGCAGCGTCAACTCGGCCCACCTGGAATGCGGTGCTCTCGTCACCGACGCCTTCACCGGCGAGGAGATCGGGGCCGTCGACGACCTGCACAGCTTCTTCATCAGCCTGCCGGCCCACCAGGGGACCGCTCTCCTCGTCACTGCGCCCGACGACACCGCCGAGCAGTCGGCCCGAACCTGAGGGATGACCGGCGGACAGGGCCGCCGAGATCGTCAGCGGGCGCCCGCTCCTCCGGACCCGGGCTCACTCCTCCGGGGTCAGGTAGAGCACGCTCAGCGGCGGCAGGCGCAGATCGGCATGAGCCGGCTGACCCAGGTGGTGACCGTCCACCGCGGCGACTTTCCCCAGGTTGCCGACCCCGGACCCGCCGTAAGCCTCGGCGTCGGTGTTGACCCGCTCGAGCCACGTGCCCGCGGACGGCAGGGCCAGCCGGTAGCCCTCGTGCGTCGTCCCGGCGAAGTTCGCCACGCACACCAGCGGCCGGCCGCCGCGGTCCCAGCGCACGAAGGACACGACGTTGCGTGAGGCGTCCGCGCCGTCGAGCCAGTGGAACCCGCCCGGCTCGTTGTCCCGCGAATGCAGCGCCGGCGTGTCCCGGTAGACATCGTTGAGGGTCCTGACCAGGCGCTGCACCCCGGAATGCCGCGGGTCGTCGGTCAGCCACCAGTCGAGGCCGTGATCGTGGGACCATTCGGCCTCCTGCCCGAACTCGGTGCCCATGAAGATCAGCTGCTTGCCGGGATGCGCCCACTGGTAGGCGAGGAACGCGCGGACGTTCGCCAGCTGCTGCCAGCGGTCCCCGGGCATCTTGCGCAGCAGGGAGCCCTTGCCATGGACGACTTCGTCATGGCTGATCGGCAGCAGGTAGTTCTCGCTGAACGCGTAGACGATGGAGAAGGTCAGCTGACTGTGCTGGTACTGACGGAACAGGGGATCCGTGGAGATGTACCCGAGGGAGTCGTGCATCCAGCCCATGTTCCATTTGAGGCCGAACCCCAGGCCGCCGCCGCTGGTCGGGGCGGTGACCCCGGGGAACGCGGTCGACTCCTCGGCGATCATGAGGATGCCCGGGAAGCGCCGATACGCGGTGGCGTTGACCTCCTGGAGGAAGTCGATGGCCTCGAGGTTCTCACGGCCGCCCTCCCTGTTCGGGCTCCATTGGCCGTCGTCGCGCGAATAGTCGAGGTAGAGCATGGAGGCGACGGCGTCGACGCGGAGGCCGTCGATGTGGAACTGGTCGAACCAGTACAGGGCATTGGCGACGAGGAAGTTGCGCACCTCCCGTCTGCCGTAGTCGAAGATCAGCGTGCCCCAGTCCGGATGCTCGCCGCGCTGCGGGTCGGGGTGCTCGTACAGGGCCTCGCCGTCGAACCTCGCGAGCGCGAACTCGTCCTTCGGGAAGTGCGCGGGCACCCAGTCGAGGATGACTCCGATCCCCGCCTGGTGGAGGGAGTCGACGAGGAAGCGGAACTCGTCCGGATGCCCGAAGCGCGAGGTCGGTGCGTAGTAGGACGTGACCTGGTAGCCCCAGGAGCCGCCGAAGGGGTGTTCGGCGACCGGCATGAACTCGACGTGGGTGAATCCGAGGTCGACCACGTAGTCGACGAGTTCGGCGGCGAGCTCACGGTAGCCGAGGCCGAGGCGCCAGGACCCGAGGTGCACCTCGTAGACGCTGACGGGAGCGTCATGCGGGTCGGTCTCCGAGCGGCGGGCGATCCACTCGTCGTCGTGGAACGTGTACCGCGATTCGGTGACCACCGAGCCGGTCGCCGGCGGGACCTCGGTGCCGAACGCCATCGGGTCGGCCTTCTGCAGCCACTGGCCGTGGCGGCCGAGGATCTCGAACTTGTAGACGCTGCCCGCCCCGACCCCGGGGATGAACAGCTCCCAGACTCCCGTCGACCCGAGGGAGCGCATGGCGTGGCCGGCTCCGTTCCAGCCGTTGAAGTCGCCGATCACCCGCACCGCCTGGGCGTTCGGCGCCCAGACCGCGAAGCTCGTCCCGGTGATGTCGCCGTCGGCGCCGGAATGGCTGCGGGGGTGGGCCCCGAGCACGGTCCAGAGCTCCTCATGGCGTCCCTCGCCGATGAGGTGCAGGTCCATGTCGCCCAGCGTCGGCAGGAACCGGTAGGGATCGTCCCTGAGGTGCAGGTCGTCGCCGGTGTAGCTGGTGGCGAGCCGGTACTCGGGAATCCGGCCGTCGGCGGGCCGGAATGCGGCGGTGAAGATTCCGCCGTACTCGTGGGTGAGGGGGATCTCCTCGGTGGGGGTCCGGGCGGCGACGGTCTTCGCCAGGTGCTGGCAGGCGCGGATCGTCACGGTGCCGTCGGCGTCCTGGTGGGCGCCGAGAACCGAGTGGGGGTCGTGGTACGTGCCGTCGGACACCTGGCGCAGGATGTCGTCGGCGACCGGGCGCGGGGCGGGTGGGGCTGCCGTGCCGTCCGCCGGTCCGGACTCCGAGGCAGTCGGTGCGGTGGCATCCGCAGGCTCGGCGGCAGGGCCGGTCGGCTCGGCAGGACCGACCGTCGCGGTCGGCTGATCGGCAGCGTCGGCGGGGCGGCCTGCCGGATTCGACTCGGCGGCAGGACTGCCCGTCGCGGTCGGTTCGGCGGCGGGGCTGCCGGTGACGTCGGATTCGTTGCTCAATATCGCTCCTAGCGGACGTAGCGGAACCTGGAGCCAGCTCGGCCGGTTGCGCAGCTCGTAGACGACTTCGTACAGTGCTTTGTCCAGCCAGTAGACCCGCAGCAGGGGATCGGTGCCGATCGTCGGTCGCCGGGTTTCCCGAGCATATCCGGCGAGGAAGGCCTCCGCTGCTCGCTGCGCCCATGCCGATGTCCGGGCCGACAGCGCCTCGTGGGTCGGGTCCTCGAGTGCGACGACGTTCGCCGCGTAGTCGAACGACCTGAGCACGCCGACGACATCGCGCAGCGGCGAGTCCGGCTCCGAACGCTCCGACAGCGGCCGCAGGGGCTCGCCTTCGAAGTCGAGCACCACCCAGCCGCGCTCCGCGGAGTGGAGCACCTGGCCCAGGTGCAGGTCGCCGTGGATCCGCTGCACCGGACCGATGTCGCCGATCCTCCTCAGCCGGTCGATGTGGTCGGCCAGCTGCTCCCGGTACGGGGACAGCACGTCGCGGGCCTCCGACATGGCCCAGCGCACGCGCTCGGCGAGCCCCTCGACGATGCCGACGGACTGTGCCGGCGTGGGACGGTGGGCGCCGAAGACGTCGGAGAGCGACCGGTGGATGCGGGCCACCGCGAGCCCGAGCTGGTCCGCGGAGTCGCTGAAGTCGACATCGTCCCGCGCCGCATCGACCGCTGCCGTCCAGGCGTCGGTGGAGTCGGCGACGTATTCGGAGAGCACTGCGAGGTGCCCGGACACCTCCTCGTGCGACACCGGGTCGAACCATCTGCCCTCGAGCCACCCCATCGTCCGGGGCACGGCGGTGCAGCCGGCGGCGCTGAGGGCCGCGGTCACCTCGACGTCGGGATTCGCGCCGGCCGACAGCACCCGGAACAGCTTGAGGATGGCCGGCGCCGAGCGGTCGGCGATGACGATGGAGCTGTTCGACTGCTCGCCGGAGAACGCGGCGGTCGGCGCATCGGTGATGGTCGGCTGCGGGACCCCGGCCACGGTGCGGCCGGTGAGTCCCCGGCCGATGTGCGGGGCTCGGCCGGTGATGAGCGTGGCGAGGGATCGGACGAACTGCGGATCGTGGACGCCGTCGTAGACGTGGCACCGTCCCAGCGTCAGATCGTCGACCTCGCCGAGGTGCGCGGAGTCCGGGGCGTCGAGCGGCGAGGTGCGGAACGTCAGCGGAACCTGGATGACGTCCATCCGGTCACCCGAATCGAGCAGGAGGATATGGTTCCTGCCGGTCGCGGTGCCGCCCCGTCCGCGCTCATCGAAGACCTGCACCGTCGACAGCTCGGAGATTGAGACTCCGCGTCCCTTCGCCGGGAACCAGCGCTGCCCCGGCAGCCAGGAGTGCAGGAGCTGGAGCAGTTCGCCGCTGACCGACATGTCCACTCCTCCTCAGTCCGCCCGGTCCGACAGCGGCCGCGCGCTCACGGCCGGGTCCTCACGTGCAGGACATGGGCCGGTTCGACGCGCGGATCGAGCCGCACGTAGTTGTGCTCGCCCCAGGTCCAGGTCTGATCGGACAGCAGGTCGTGCACCTCGAAGTCGGTCTCAGACGCATTCTCGGCCCCGGCGGCGGGGAACAGCTCCCCGAGGTCGAGGTGCACGGTGGTCTCCCTGGTGGCGTGCGGATCGAGGTTGATGACCACGATGAGCGCGTCGTCATCCTTGCGCTTCGAGTACACGAGGATCGAGTCGTCGTCGGCGCTGTGGAGCCGGATGTTGCGCAGATCGCCGAGGGCCGGGTGCTCCTTCCGGATCGCGTTGAGCCGGCGGAGGTAGGGGGCCAGGGATCGTCCCTCGGCCTCGGCGGCGGCGAAGTCCCGGGGACGGTACTGGTACTTCTCGTTGTCGATGTACTCCTCGGTGCCCGGGCGCGGCACGTGCTCGCAGAGTTCGTAGCCGGCGTAGACACCCCACAGCGGGCTCGCGGTGGCGGCGAGGACGGCGCGGATCCTGAATCCCGCGGGGCCGCCGAACTGCAGGTACTCGGTGAGGATGTCGGGGGTGTTGACGAAGAAGTTGGGCCGCAGGAACGCGCCGGAGACGTCGCGGAGCTCGGTGAGGTACTCCTCGAGCTCCTCCCGGGTGTTGCGCCATGTGAAGTACGTGTAGGACTGCTGGAAGCCGAGCTGGGCCAGCGCATGCATCATCGGCGGGCGGGTGAACGCCTCGGCGAGGAAGATGACGTCGGGATGCCTCTCGTTGACGCTGGCGATCAGCCATTCCCAGAACATCACCGGCTTGGTGTGCGGGTTGTCGACGCGGAAGATCCTCACACCGTGGTCGATCCACAGCTCGACGATCCTCAGGACCTCGCGGCTGAGCCCGTCGAGGTCGTTGTCGAAGTTGAGCGGGTAGATGTCCTGGTACTTCTTCGGCGGGTTCTCCGCGTAGGCGATCGTGCCGTCGAGCTGGGTGGTGAACCATTCGGGGTGGCTCGTCACCCAGGGGTGGTCCGGCGCCGCCTGCAGGGCGAGGTCGAGGGCCACCTCGAGGCCGAGCTCGTTCGCCTGCGCGACGAAGTCGTCGAAGTCGTCGAAATCGCCGAGGTCGGGATGGATCGCATCGTGGCCTCCATGCCGGGAGCCGATCGCCCAGGGCGAGCCGGGGTCCTCGGGTCCGGGGTCGAGCGTGTTGTTCGGTCCCTTCCGGTTGACCTCGCCGATCGGATGGATGGGCGGGAGGTAGACGACGTCGAAGCCCATCTCGGCGACGGCCGGCAGCCGTCGGGCCGCCGTCCGGAACGTCCCGGAGATCCAGCGGCCGGTCTCCTCGTCCTGCCTCGCGCCTTCCGAGCGCGGGAAGAACTCGTACCAGCCCGCCCGTCCGGCGAGCTCGCGCTCGACGGTCAGCGGCATCCGCTCGCTGACGGTGACCAGTTCGCGCAGAGGGGCCGCGTCGATCGCGGCCCTCACGTGTGCGCTCGTGGCGGCGGCGAGCCGCTGGTCGGCGGGCAGGTCCGCCGAGGCGAGAGTGCCGATCGCCTCGGCCAGGACGGTGCGATGCTCGGCGGTCCGGCCCGGCAGGTCCTCGGCGGCGGTGAGCAGCTTGAGCCCTTCGGCGAGCATGAGATCGACGTCGACCCCGGCGGGCACCTTGAGGGATGCCGCGTGCTCCCAGGTCGCATTGGGATCGGCCCAGGCCTCGATGACGAAGCTGAAGCGTCCGGTGCTCCGCGGTCGCACTACTCCGACGAAGCGGTCGGTGCCCGGGGTCCGCTCCACGAGCCGGACCCGGTCGATCTCGTCCCCGGCGTCATCGAGCAGGACCGCCTCGGCGCCGATGAGGTCGTGGCCTTCGCGGAAGACCGTCGCGGCCAGCGGGATGTCCTCGCCCACGGTGGCCTTCGCGGGGAAGGCGCCGCCGGCGACCACGGGCTCGATGTCGGTGATGACGATGCGGCCGTAGTGCAGCCGTCGGCTGTCGGGGCTGGGAGCTGCTGAAGTTCTGGTCACATGTACGACCGTATCGGCTCCGCGCACATCCCGACAGTGTCTGCGTCATCGAATCCGCTCACCCGGCGATGATTCCGCACGGACTTCCATGCTCTCGACATCGATTCCGCGCGGTCTTCCGCGCCGGTCGGCGGCTGGTCGGCGGCGCGCAGCGGTCGGTCAGCGGTGCGCGGTCATCATCGGAGGTCGTAACCCGCCTCGTCGACGGCGGCGCGGATCGCCGCGTCGTCGAGCGCGGTCGCCGAGGTGATCGTCACGGGGGAGTCCCCGCCGGTGACGAGCTCGACGTCGACGTCGGTGACTCCCGGCAGCGCGCCGAGCTCCTCCTTGACGGAGCTCACGCAGTGTCCGCAGGTCATTCCCGTGACGGTGATCGTGGTGGTGGTCATGGTCCTTCTCTCTTCGCTGTCAGTCCTCGGGAGCATCGTCGCGTCACGCCGTGTCCGTCGCATCCGGGCGTGCCCGAAGCGTTCGGGCATGCGGGGTCACGCCGTGCCCATCGCATCCGGCCGTGCTCGTCGTCGTCAGCTCTTGATGAGCCGGGCGATCGCGGCGGAGGCCTCCTCGACCTTCCTGCGGGCCTCCTCCTCGCCGGCGGAGGCCGCGTCGACGACGCAGTGGGCGATGTGCTCCTCGAGGAGGTTGATGGAGACCGCGTGCAGCGCGGCCGTTGCGGCGGAGACCTGGGTGAGGATGTCGATGCAGTACTTGTCGTCATCGATCATCTTCGCGATCCCCCGGACCTGTCCTTCGATCCGTTTCATCCGCCGAGCAAGGGCGTCCTTCTGCGGGGTGTATCCATGCTGCTCTGTCATGACCGTACCTTATACCCCAACAGGGTATGGGTCAAGGTGCGTGAGGCGCATCCGCGCGCCCAGGTGCTCGAGTCGCATCCGCGGGCGCGTGGGCGCGCGCACGGGTGCGACTCCTACAATCGAGCCATGCGCATCGCCGAGCTCCACCGCTTCCCCGTCAAGGGTTTCCCCGCCGAGCGGATCGACTCGGCCGACATCCGCCGCGGCCGGGGCATCGTCGGCGATCGCGCCGCGGCGCTGACCAACGGCAGCGTCGACGTCCCCGACGGCTCCTGGCAGAGGTACTCGGCGTTCACGGTGCTCAAGAACGACACCGGCCTGCAGGGATGGCAGGTGAGCGCCTCGCCCGCGTCGGCCGAGCCCGCAGCCGCCGCTGTGACGATCACCCTCACCGCGCCCGACGGCACGGCGACGACGTTCCGCACCGACGATGCCGGACGGCGGGCAGCCTCGGCGCGGTTCCTCTCCGACCGCATCCGGGCCCAGGGACCCTGCCGGCGCAGGCTCGTCGCCGCGGAGCAGGGGATGTTCGACTCCCGGTCGGCCGGGATCTCGATCATCAACCCGGCGACGGTCGCGGCCCTCGGCGGCGACCTCGACCCTCTGCGCTTCCGCGGCAACGTCCTCGTCGAGGGCCTCGCGCCGTTCGCCGAGTTCGGGCTCATCGGCACGATCGTCCGCCTCGGCGAGGCGCGCGTGGCCATCACCGAGTCCATCGAACGGTGCCCGGCGACGACGGTCGACCCCGCCACCGCCGAGGTGGACGTCAACGTCCCGCGGATCCTCGCCGCGACGTGCGGACACCTCCACTGCGGCGTCTACGGCAGGATCCTCGACTCCGGGATCGCGCGGACCGGCGATGCGATCGAGATCGAGGGCGAGGCCCCGGCCGAACTCATCGCCGGGGACCGGACGCCGAGGATGATGAGCGTCGTCGAGCGCACGACGGTCGGGGACGGGATCGTCGAGATCGTGCTGCGCGATGAGCTCGGGTGGATCGGCGGACACGACGAGCCGGGCACGAACCTGCGCGTGCACCTCGATCGGGACGGGCCCTTCTGGCGGACGTACACGATCACCGAGGTCGCCGGGGACGTCGTCCGGATCGCCGTCCGCGTCCTCGGCCGCGGGTCGCGGACGGTGACCGGTCTCGAGGTCGGCGAGCGGATCCTCGTCTCCGGGCCGCATGGGACGATGACCGCCGCCCGGGTGTTCGAGGGCACGACCGCGCTCGTCACCGCCGGAATCGGGATCACGCCCGGGCTCGCGCTCCTGCGCGGCGCCGTGCCGCCCGCGGCCGACAGGATCAGGCTCATCCACGTCGATCGCGGAGGGCGCACGGGTCGGCTGTGGGACCGGGTCCTGGACCGGGCCCGGGGCCTGGGACGGATCGCTGTCGAGGCCCGGCTCCACGACACCGCGCGGTCGGGCCGGCCGAGCCGAGCCGACCTCGTCGAGTGGCTGCGCGGCTGCGACTCCGCGCTCGTCTGCGGCCCTGCCGGATTCACCCGGACGGTCCTCGCCGCGGCCGCCGAGGCCGGAGTGCGCCGCATCCACCGCGAGACGTTCGCGTCCCCGAGCCCCGACCTGTCCGAGGCGGTGGCGCGGTACGGTCCCGCCGAGGTGACCCTCGAGGACTCGGGAACGAGCTTCGTCTGGGAACCGGAGCAGGGCACCCTGCTCGACGCCCTGGAGGCCCGCGGCGTGCCCGCGTCGAGCTCGTGCCGTGGCGGATCCTGCGGCACCTGCGCCCTGCCCCTGCGGGCAGGAGGGGTGGACTATCCCGTGGAACCGGTCGCCCGCGCGGCCGCGGACGAGGTCCTCGCCTGCTCGGCCGTTCCCGCCGGTCCGATCCGCCTCGGGATCTGAGGCTCGGCGACCGCTCCGGGCGGCGATCGCGGTGGGACCGGACGGCGAGTGCGCCGATGGCAGAATGGACCCATGCCCAGGGATCAGCGTGCCGGTGTGTCGGGTCTCCTCGCCGCCCCTGTCAACGGTCTGAGCAGGCGGGTCCGCTTCGGTGTGGCAGGAAGGATCCTGCTCGCGAACTCCGTCATGCTCGTCGGCATCATGGTGCTCACGACGAGCCTGCTCTACATCCAGCTCTCCCAGCTGAACATGAAGCGGGAGCAGGACCTGCTCCGCTCGGCGGCGCAGAGCATCTCCCTGTCGCTGAGCCTCATCGAGCTCGAGGACGCCCAGGCCGGCGCCGAGTTCCCGGCCCCGCCGGCCAAGGAGAAGCTGCAGCCGATGCTCGGGAGCATCATCGACGAGTACGACTTCGACACCGCGGCGATCGTCCCCATCGACTACCTCGACGAACCGCCCTCCCTGGGGACCTCGGGCCGGCAGGAGGATGTCGACTCCCAGCTGGTCACCTCGAACTCGGGAGCCGTCCCGGAGGACTCCCTCGATCGACTCGCGGTGCGGATCGACGGCTCCCGGCTGGCCGAGGGCGGTTCGGCCGTCCGATTCATCGAGGACGGGGGACCCGAGGGCGGGACGATGTACGCCGTGACCCCGATCCTCGCCCGCCACCTCGACTCCTCGGGCCGGCCCGCGAGCGGCACGGCGCCCGGCGCCGGAGGCGAGGAGGTCGTGGGCGCCGTGATCGTCGGCAGCACCGCGGACTCGGTGCGCTCGGGGTTCATCCCGCAGAGCAAGTGGCTCATCGGCATCGCGATCGCGACCCTCGTCATGGGCATCGGCTCGTCGTGGGTGACCTCGCGGGGGCTGCGCCGGGTCACCGGCGACTACGGCGCCACCGAGCTGCGGAACATGCTCGAGTTCTACTCCTCCGTCCTCAAGGCGGTCTCGGAGGGGCTGCTCCTCGTCGACCGCTCCGCCGGGATCGTCCTCATCAACGCCGAGGCGCGCGAGCTCCTCGGACTGCCCTCCGCGGCCCGGGGTACGACCGCCGACGGCACCGGGCGAGGTGGGCCGACCGGAGAAGCCGATGGAACCGTGGTCGAGGGCCCGACGGGAGACGACGTCGAGGATCCGGTCCGCGCGACGATCCCCGCCGAGGCGATGCGCCTGGAGGACCTCGACATCCCCTCGGCGCTGCTCGACCTGCTCTCCTCGGGGCGCTGGGCCCGCGACGAGATCCACTACACCGACGAGCGCGTCCTCGTCGTCAACCAGCAGCCGACGGACGCCGGCAGCGACACCTGGGTCGTGACGATGCGCGATCACACTGAGCTCGCCGAGCTCTCCGGAGAGCTCGTCTCCGTGCGCTCGTTCTCCGACTCCCTGCGCTCGCAGACCCACGAGTACGCCAACCGCCTCCACATGGTCGTGTCCCTGCTCGAGACCGGGCACGTCGACGAGGCGATCGACTTCGCGGCCAAGGACCTCGACGACCTCAACCGCGTCACCGGCGACGGCCAGATGAGCTTCGACCACCCGGTCCTCTCCGCCCTGCTGCGGTCGAAGGTCGCCCAGGCCGCCGAGGCGGGGATCGAGATGACGGTCGACACCGCGGAACTGACGGGTCGCCTCGGCGGGGACGACCGGGACCTTGCGACGATCCTCGGGAACCTCATCGACAACGCCTTCGACGCGCTGAGCCGACCCGACGTGCTGCCGGAGGACAAGAGGGTGCATGTCCACCTCGGCGGGGCGGGTGGGTCCGGCGGCTTCACGATCGAGGTGAGCGACGACGGTCCCGGCATCGACGAGGAGCACCTCGACGCGATCTTCGAGCGCGGATGGTCGACGAAGCACGACGGCATCGACTCCGACCGCGGGCACGGGCGGCAGCAGACCGGGCGGCGCGGGGTCGGGCTCTCCCTCGTCGTCCAGGCGATCCGCCGCCTCGGCGGGGCCATCGACGTCCAGGGCCGCGGTGAGCCCGGCGACGAGTTCAAGGGCGCCGTGCTCACCGTGTGGCTGCCCGATCGCGGGCTTGCGCCTCCGCGCGCGGGGGCGGGCGGCAACCCGCCCACCGGGCCGATCGCCACGGTCTCCGCGGAGCCCGCGTGATTACCGTTGAATGAGATCCGCGGCCGTTGCGGCGAGGAGGGGGCGTAGGCTCCCCTTGAGTCAGTTCGACCGTGCAGGAGGAGGAACAGTGGATCAGGACATCGTCGTCTGCGAACCGTTGCGGACACCGATCGGGGGATTCGGAGGCCAGTTCCGCGACATCCCCGCCCAGGAGCTCTCCGCGACCGTCGTCCGGGAGCTCATCGCGCGCACCGGGCTCGATCCCGAGCTCGTCGCCGACGTCATCATGGGCCAGGGCTATGCGACCGCCGAGGCGCCCTGCATCGGCCGTGTCACCGCGCTGGACGCGGGCCTGCCGGTGACGGTGCCGGGCAAGCAGGTCGACCGCCGCTGCGGATCGGGGCTCCAGGCCGTCATCGACGCCGCCCTCGTCGTCGGCTCCGGCAACGGCGACTTCGTCATCGCCGGCGGGGTCGAGTCGATGTCCCACGCGCCCTTCTACAACGACACGATCCGCTGGGGAGTGCGCGGCGGCAACGCCGAGTTCACCGATTCCCTCAGCCGCGGACGCTCCACCCCGGGCGGCCGGTTCCACCCCGTGGCCGGCGGCATGCTCGAGACCGCGGAGAACCTCCGCCGGGAGTACGGGATCGGCCGGGAGGAGCAGGACGAGCTCGCCCTGACCTCCCACCAGCGCGCGGCGGCCGCGGCCGACGACGGACGCTTCGCCGAGGAGATCGTGCCGGTGACGATCCCCGCGACCCGCAAGACCCCGCAGACCCAGGTCGACAGGGACGAGCACATCCGCCCGGACACTTCGCTTGCGAAGCTCGCGAAGCTGCGCCCCATCCTCGGCGCGGACGACCCCGAGGCGACGGTGACCGCCGGCAATGCCTCGGGCCAGAACGACGGGGCCGCCGCCGCCATCGTCACGACCCGCGCCGCCGCCGAGGCGCAGGGACTCAAGCCGCTGGGTCGCCTGGTCAGCTGGGCGGTGGCGGGAGTTCCGCCGCGGACCATGGGCATCGGTCCCGTCCCGGCTACGGCCCGGGCACTCGAGCGGGCCGGACTGAGCCTGTCGGACATCGACCTCATCGAGCTCAACGAGGCCTTCGCCGCCCAGGCGCTCGCCGTCACCCGGGAATGGGGGCTGGGCAGGGACGACTTCGCCCGGCTCAACGTCAACGGCTCCGGGATCTCCCTCGGCCACCCCGTGGGGGCGACCGGCGGGCGGATCCTGGCGACCCTGCTGCGCGAGATGGACCGCCGAGGCGCCCGCTACGGCCTCGAGACGATGTGCATCGGCGGCGGTCAGGGCATCGCGGCCGTGTTCGAGCGGGTCTGAGCCGGCGCGGACTCACTCGATGACGAGGGTGACCATCTCCGCGATGCAGGCGGGGCGCTCGGCTCCCTCGATCTCGATGACGTGGCTGATGACGAGCTGGGTGCCCTTCGCGGTGCGCGCGACCTCCTTGAGGGTCGCCGTGTCGCGGAGGCGGGAGCCGACCGGGACCGGCTGCGGGAAGCGAACCCTGTTGAGCCCGTAGTTGATCTTCGCGCTCGGTCCCTCGAGGGTGAAGATCTCCGTCGAGAACTTCGGCAGCAGGCTGAGGGTGAAGAACCCGTGGGCGATCGTCGTCCCGAAGGGGCCTGTCGCGGCCCGCTCGGGGTCGGTGTGGATCCACTGGTGGTCGTCGGTGGCGGCGGCGAAGGCGTCGATCGTCGCCTGGTCGACGAGCACCCACTCCGAGGTGCCCAGCTCCTGTCCGACGAGCTCCTCGAGCCCCCCGGTCCCCTGCAGTACGCGCATCGCTTCCTCCATCTTCTCGTCGCCGAGGCGTCCGTGCCCGGTGCGATCACTGCCCATGCTACTGAACGGACGTCCCATCAGCGCGGGAGCCGAGCGCGGAGCGTCGGCCGCTTGCATCCGGGCGTCGCGGGTGTGTCCGAGATGTGCCGGGCTTGGAACACGGATCCCTCAGGTGGCGGGAATCGGCGCGGCTAGACTGACGGCATGCCAGGAACACGAACGTCTGTCTCGAGCATCGGTGTGCTCGTCGTCGAGGACGAGGCTGTCGCGGCACGAGCGCATGCGAAGTACGTCGACCGGATCGACGGCTTCCACACCGCGGGGGTGGCGAAGAACGCGACCCAGGCGATGGCGGCGCTGACGGGCAAGATCATCGGCCTCGAACCCGAGGGCATCGGCCTCGTCCTCCTCGACATGAACCTTCCCGACGGCCACGGGCTGCAGGTCTGCCGCGCGATCCGCGCCCACCGCGTCGACGTCGACATCATCGCGGTCACCGCCGCCCGCGACATGCAGATCGTCCAGGAGGCGCTGTCCTACGGCGTCGCCCAGTACATCATCAAGCCGTTCACCTTCCCCGTCTTCAAGTCGAAGCTCGACGCCTACTCCTCGTTCCGCAACAGCCTCGGCACCGACAGCGGTGAGGGCGAGGTGACCCAGACCGACGTCGACACCGCGATCGCCGCGCTGCGCACCCAGACCGTGACCGCAACGGCCAAGGGCGTTCCCGATGCCGTGCAGACGGAGGTGAGGACGGCGCTGGGCGCGAACCCCGGGCAGTCCGCGGCCGAGCTGGCCGAGAGCCTCGGGGTGTCCCGGGTGACCGCCCGACGCTATCTCGAGGCGATGGCGGACGCGGGCATGCTCGAGCGCCGGCCCCGCTACGGCGCGGCGGGCCGGCCCGTGCTCGAGTACACCGTCGTCGACGACGAGATCTGAACTCCCGTCGCCGCCCGCCGGCGACGCCCACGGACGGCCCGCTCCCGCCGCCGTCGTCCGGCGGGCCTGGTCCCGCCGCCGGCGCACCCAACTCGGCGGGGTGGGCGGCGGAATGGACTTCCGCTCACGGTCGCGCCGATGATGGAGCCATGTCGAAGAGAACCCGGGCAGTGTCGGCCGCGGCCATCGTCCTCGTGCTGCTCATCGCGGCAGGGGCCTTTGCCTATGTGAAACTGCCGGTCCACGCGCGTTCCGCCGCCGAGGCGGCCGTCGCCGACCTCCGCAGCGGCTCCCTGGACTCCTCGGTCTGGACGGACGCGGGTGCGTCACAGAAGCTGCACGACACCGTGGTCGAGAACCTCGGCGAGCACCTCGTCGACACCCGCGGCGTCGAGCTCACCGGGATCGACACCGAGGGCGATGCGACGGTCGCCCTCCTGCACTGGACCTGGACGAACGAAGACGACGAGACCTGGGAGTACGATGCGCGGCTTCCGCTGGAGAGGAACGGGCTGCTGTGGTCGGCCGCGCTCACCGAAGCCGCCCTCCATCCCGAGCTCGAGCCCGGCGGAGTGCTCGAGACCCGGTCGACGCCCACCGCTCGCGGCTCGATCCTCGGTGCCGACGGCGAGTCGCTCGTCGCCGACGGGACCGTGATCGACGTCGGGGTCCGGCCCTCCGGCGTCGAGGAGAGCACGGTCAAGGCCCTCGAGAAGGAGCTCGACATCGACGGGGAGGCGCTGACCACGCGCATCGACGCAGCCGAGCCCGATCACTTCGTTCCCGTCATCACCCTCCGCGAGGACGACTACGAGGCCGTCAAGGACGCCATCCACGACTTGCCCGGCACCGTCTTCGCCACCCGCACCCAGCCGCTGAACCGGACGAAGGGCTTCGCCGCCGCGACGCTGGGCACGGCCGGTCGGGCGTCGGCCGAGGACATCGAGGCCTCCGGGGGAGAACTCACCCCGGAGACGATCGTCGGTCGGAGCGGACTGCAGAAGACCTTCGACGAGCAGCTGCGCGGGCCGGCGAACGAGCAGATCCTCGCCACCGGCGGGGACGGGGAGCCGGTTCTCCTCCACGAGTTCCCCGGCCGCGACGGAGAGGACCTCGAGACCACCCTCGACGTCACGGTGCAGGAGGCCGCCGACGCGGCCGCGGCGACCGCGCGGAAGCCCGCGGCCCTCGTGGCGATCCGCCCCAGCGACGGGCACATCGTCGCCGTGGCCAACCACGATCCCGATGCGGCCGCCTGGGACCGGGCGCTGACCGGCCAGTACCCGCCCGGCTCGGTCTTCAAGGTCGCCTCGGCGCTGGCCATGCTCGACTCCGGGATCTCGCCGTCGACGATGGTCGACTGCCCGAAGACGACGACGGTCGACGGCAAGTCGTTCAAGAACGCCGAGGACCACGTGCTCGGCGAGGTCGCCTTCGAGGAGAACTTCGCCGAATCGTGCAACACCGCGTTCGTCGACGCCGCGCAGAAGGTCTCGAGCGCCGACGTCGCCAACGCCGCGATGAACCTCGGGATGGGCGAGTACGACCTCGGCGTCGGCTCGACGATGTCCGAGGTCCCCATCGATGACGATCCTGTCCTCCATGCGGCCCAGATGATCGGCCAGGGCAACGTCGTCTCCAGCCCGCTGGCGGTGGCGGTGATGGCGGCGTCGGTCGCGAACGGCGACTCCGTCAGCCCGCTCCTCGTCCTCCCCGACGAACGGACCGAGCTCGACGAACGGGTGCTCGAGCCCGGCAGCATCGAGGACCTGCAGTCGATGATGCGCCGGGCGGTGACCGACGGAACCGCGAACGCGCTCGACGATGTCCCCGGCGAGCCCGTGCACGGGAAGACGGGCACGGCGGAGTACGGCAGCGAGAGTCCTCCGCGCACGCACTCCTGGTTTGCCGGCTATCAGGGGGACATGGCCGTGGCGGTCCTCGTCGAGGACGGCGGCTTCGGCGCCGACGCCGCGGTGCCGGTCGCCGAGGAGTTCTTCACCGCGCTCGGCTGAGCGCCCGCGGTCGCCTCAGCGCAGGCGCAGGGCCCGCATGACCGCGAAGGCCGAGGTCATGACCCGGGCGAAGCCCCGCTGATCGAGGGGGCCGAACGGAGCGATCGGGACGAGCCGCTGCTCGGCGATGGTCCGGGCGCGGGTGAACTGATAGAGCCCCTCTGCGCCGTGCCGGTGCCCGAGGCCCGAGGCCTTGACGCCGCCGGACGGTGCGTCGACCGACCCCCACGCGGCGACATAGGCCTCATTGACGTTGACCATCCCCGCCTCGAGCCGCCGGGCCGTCTGCCGTCCCCGTCCGCGTGAGAACACGCTCGCGTTGAGGCCGAAGTCGGATTCGTTGGCCAGACGCACCGCCTCGGCGTCGGAGGAGACCGGATGCACCGAGACGACCGGGCCGAAGGTCTCCTCGCGGTGCAGATCGGCGGATTCCCCGACCTCGGTGAGCACGGTCGGGGCATAGAAGTAGGGCCCCGCCTCGGGGACGGGGCGGCCTCCGGCGAGCACGCGCGCCCCGGCCCCGACCGCCTGGTCGACGTGCGCGCGGACCCGTTCGAACTGTCGCGGGCCGGCCAGTGACCCCATCGACGGGCCGAAGTCGTAGTCGGCGCCGAGCTCCAGGGCGGCGGCCGCCTCGGCGAGCCGGGAGCAGAACTCGGGATGGAGGCTGTGATGGACGTAGATGCGTTCGATGGACAGGCACAGCTGCCCCGCCGAGGCGAAGCACCCCCGGATGGCACCGGCGACGGCAGCGTCGATGTCGGCGTCGGCGAGCACGAGCAGGGGATTCTTCCCGCCGAGCTCGAGCGCGGTCGGCAGCAGGCGACTACCCGCCTCGGCGGCGATGCGGCGTCCGGCGGCCGTGGACCCGGTGAACGAGAGCCCATCGGCATTCGCGAGCAGGGCCGGCCCCACCTCGTCGACCTCGCCGGGCACCAGCTGCCACACGTCCTCGGGCAGTCCGGCGGCGACGGCGAGCCGGCGCATCGCGATCGCCGTCAGCGTCGTCTGGCTGTCCGGCTTGTGGACGACGGCGTTGCCGGCGGCGAGGGCCGCGAACAGATCGGTGGCGCCGAGGGTGAGCGGATAGTTCCACGGGGTGATGAAGCCGACGACGCCGAGCGGCGGACGATCGACCTCCGTGCGGGTGAGGCCCGGGACGGCGCCGCGACGGCGGACCGGTCGCAGCAGCCTCGGCGCGGTCACCGCGTAGTGGCGGCACACGTTGTAGGTGTCGAGGATCTCGTCGTAGGCGTGGATGCGGGCCTTGCCGGTCTCGTACTGGACGATGTCGAGGAGGAGGTCCTCGTGCCGGCGCAGCGCCGAATGCAGTCGCATGAGGACCCGGGCCCGCTCGGCGGGGGTCCGGGCAGCCCAGGCGCGAGCGGCGATGCGCGCCGAGGCGAAGGCCCGATCGACATCGGTCGCTGTGTTCGTCCGGAACCGGGAGATCTCGAGCCCCGTGAACGGTTCGACGCCGATGCTCGGATCCCCGCTCCCTGAGGCCTCCCGGTAGGGGGAGGTGTCGAGGAACTCCTCCAGGCGCGGGGTGAGGTGCGACCGGGCGGTCGCCGGCACCCCGGTGGAGGAGGGCTCCGGGCCGCCGGATGCGCGGTGCTCGGGGGATGCGGGCACCGAGGGGCGCGCCGGCTCCTGGTCGACGGTCATCGTCTCTCCGATCGTGAGGCACCAAGTTACCTACCGGTTAGACTACCTCTCATGGTCAATCGTGAACTGCGTCACGCTCTGCGCGGAGTCGACGGGCCGGTCGCCGTCATCGACCGCGACGCCTTCGACGCCAATGCCCGGGCGCTGAGCGAGCGGGCGGGCGGACTGCCGATCCGCGTCGCCTCGAAGTCCCTGCGCGTCCTGGCCGCGATCGAGCGGGCGCTCGCCGCGCCCGGGTTCTCCGGGGTGCTGGCCTACTCGCTGCCCGAAGCCCTCATGCTCGTCGAGCGGGGGATCCGGGACATCGTCGTCGCCTATCCGAGCGTCGACCGGTCGGCGCTGAGGCGGCTGCTCGCGAGCGTGGAAGCCCGGCAGACCATCACCCTGATGATCGACAGCACCCGTCACCTCGAGCTCATCGCCGAGGTCCGACGGGAGGACGGCAGCGAGTCCGGTCACGCAGCGGACGGCGCGGCGGGACGCGCGGACGGCGCGAGGGCGGGGGACGCGGTGCGGATCTGCATCGACATCGACGCCTCCTACCGCCTCGGCGAAGGGCTTCTGGGCGATCGCCTCCACATCGGCGCCCGCCGGTCACCGATCCGCGACGCCGAATCGGCCGTGGCGCTGGCCCGCCACGTCGTCGATCGGCCGGGATTCGACCTCGTCGGCCTGATGTCCTACGAAGGGCAGATCGCGGGCACCGCCGACGCCGGAAGGTCGCCCGCCCGGGCGGCGGTCCGTCGCCTCCAGACCCTCTCGGCCAGGGAGCTCACGGTGCGGCGGAAGGACATCGTCGCCCGTGTCCGGGAGGTCGCCGACCTCGAGTTCGTCAACGGCGGCGGGACGGGATCACTCGAGTCGAGCGCCGCCGAAGGCACGCTGACGGAGGTCGCCGCCGGCTCCGGGCTCTTCGCCCCGGGGCTCTTCGACGGCTATGCCCACTTCCGTCACCGCCCCGCCGCCTACTTCGCGACACCGGTCGTGCGCCGACCCGGCCCCGGCTGGGTGACGGTGTTCAAGGGCGGACTCATCGCCTCGGGAGTCCCCGGACCCGACCGCCTGCCGACGATCGCCTGGCCACCCGGCCTCGACTACGCGGTACTCGAGGGCGCCGGAGAGGTGCAGACCCCGCTGCGCGGCCCTGGGGCCGAGGACCTCGGGATCGGCGACCTCGTCTGGTTCCGCCACGCGAAGGCGGGGGAGCTCGCCGAGCACTTCGGACAGTTCCTCGTCGTCTCCGGGGCGGGCATCGCCGAGCGGTGGACGACCTACCGCGGACACGGCTGGGTGCTGTGAGACCGTCCCCCGCACGGAGAAGGACAGAGATGCCGACACGACAGACATTCCGGAACTGGTCGGGCCACATCCACGCCCACCCGCGCACCTTCGTCCGCCCCACCTCGGCGGAGGAGCTCGGGGCACTCGTCGCCCGCACCGCGGATCGCGGCGGGCGGATCCGCGTCGTCGGAGCGGGGCACTCGTTCACCCCGCTCGCCGCCGGCGACGACGTCATGGTCAACCTCGATCGGCTGAGCGGCATCGTCGCCGTCGACGAGGCGAGCGCCCGGGTGCGCTTCCACGCCGGGACCCGGCTGCGCGACATCCCGACGCTGCTGCGACCCCACGGACTGGCCCTGGCCAACCAGGGCGACGTCAACCCGCAGGCCCTGGCCGGGGCGATCTCGACCGGCACCCACGGCACCGGGCTCGGCTTCACCGGGTTCGCGGGCACCGTCACCGCGCTCACGCTCATGGGCCCCGACGGAGCCGTCCGCAAACTCAGCCCGGACGGGCCGGCCGCCGAGAGGCACGCATTCGATCTCGCCCGGGTCAGCCTCGGGGCGCTCGGCATCATCACCGAGATCGAACTCCAGTGCGTCCCCGCCTTCGACCTCATCGCCGAGGAGGTCGTCGCCGGCCTCGACGAGCTCCTCGATGGCCTGGTCGAGAAGATGCGCGCGGCCGATCACTTCGAGTTCTTCTGGTTCCCGCACACGACGACGGCGCTGACGAAGACGAACACCCGTGTGCCCGCCGGCGCCGCCGCTCCCGCTCACCTCGCCGAGGCGGGGGTCCGCAATCGCGTCCTCACCTTCCTCGACAAGGAAGTGGTGGAGAACGGGGCGCTGCGCCTGGCCTGCGAGCTCGGTGCGGCGATGCCGGCCCTCGTCCCGCGGATCAACCGGCTCGCGCAGGCGGCGGTCTCCGACCGGACCTATCGGGCGCCGGGACACGATGTCTTCGTCACGCCTCGGCGGGTGAGGTTCAACGAGATGGAGTACGCGGTTCCCCTCGACGCGGGGCCGGCGGCGATCCGGGAGATCAGGGACGCGATCGCCGCACGCGGCTGGCGGATCTCATTCCCGCTCGAGGTCCGCTCCGCGGCAGCCGACGACGTCCCGCTGTCGACCGCCTGCGGACGCGAATCGATGTACATCGCGGTGCACCGCTTCGTCAAGGAGGACTGCGAGGAGTACTTCCGCATCGTCGAGCGGATCTGCCGCAGCCACGGGGGCCGCCCGCACTGGGGCAAGATGCACACCCTGGGGCCCGAGGAACTGCGGGAGATCTACCCGCGGTTCGACGAGTTCCGCAGTCTGCGCGACGCCCTCGATCCGCGCGCCACGTTCGGCAACAGGTACACCGACTCCCTGTTCGGACGCCGCTGAGGACCCGACGTTCCGGTGTCGGGGAGCCTCGCGGTCAGCTCTGCGCGACTCTCCAGTCCTCCACGGCTGCCCGCGCCAGCTCGGCGGCGGCGCCGGTGTAGGCGGCCGGGGTCAGTTCGGTGAGGCGCTCGGTCTCCGCCTCGGGCAGCCCCAGCCCGGCGACGAACTCGCGCAGATCGTCCTCGCCGATGCGCTTGCCGCGGGTCAGCTCCTTGAGCTTCTCGTAGGGGTTCTCCATGCCCGGCACACCCTGGAGGCCGGCGGCTCGCATGACCGACTGGATCGCCTCGCCGAGGACCTCCCAGTTCGAGTCGAGGTCCGCGGCCAGGACGGCGTCATTGACGGCCAGCTGTCCGAGGCCCTTGACGAGGTTGTTCATCGCCAGCACCGAATGTCCGAAGGCGACGCCGATGTTGCGCTGTGAGGTCGAATCGGTGAGGTCGCGCTGCATCCGGGAGGTGACCAGCGTCGAGGCGAGCGAGTCGAGGAGGGCGCACGAGAGCTCGAGGTTCGCCTCGGCGTTCTCGAACCGGATCGGATTGACCTTGTGCGGCATCGTCGAGGACCCGGTCGCACCGGCGACGGGGATCTGCTTGAAGTAGTTCATCGAGATGTAGGTCCACATGTCCGTCGCCAGGTTGTGGGCGATCCGATTGAACCGGGCGATGTCGGCGAAGAGTTCCGCGTTCCAGTCATGGGACTCGATCTGGGTGGTCAGCGGATTGAAGGTGAGCCCGAGGCTGCACTCGACGAAGGTCCGGGCCAGCGTCGGCCAATCCGCGCCGGGGACGGCCGCGAGGTGCGCCGAATAGGTGCCGGTCGCGCCGTTGATCTTCCCGAGGTACTCCGTGTTCCTGATGCGCTCGTACTGGCGGCGCAGGCGGTGGACGAAGACCGCGATCTCCTTCCCCATCGTCGAGGGAGTGGCGGGCTGACCGTGAGTGTGGGAGAGGAGGGGAGTCTCGGCCAGCTCCTCGGCGATGTCGGCGAGGGAGTCGATGAGCGCCCGCGCGCGGGGAAGCCAGACCTGCTCCGTCGCCCCCTTGATGCCCAGTGCCCACGACAGGTTGTTGATGTCCTCGGACGTGCAGCAGAAGTGGACGAGCTCGCTGAGATCCTCGGCGCCGATCTCGACCAGTGCTTCCTTGATTGTGTACTCGACCGCCTTGACGTCGTGGACGGTGACGGCCTCGTGGGCGGCGAGCGTCGAGATGGTCTCCGCGTCGAAGCCCTCCGCGAAGGCCCGGAGACGGGCCACCTCGTCCGCGCTCAGCGAGCGGACGCCGGGGATGACGGAGTTCTGGGCGAGGTGGATGAACCATTCCACCTCGACGACGATCCGGTTCCGGTTGAGCGCCGCCTCCGAGAGGTGATCGATGAGGTCGGCGGTGTCCTTGCGATAGCGGCCGTCGAGCGGTCCGAGAGCGAGGGCGGGCGAGACTTCGGCAAGAGAAACAGTCGGCATGCCCCCATTTTCTCATGCCCCGATCGGGTGGCCGACCGCCTGCGACGCGGGACGGTGACTCGTGCGCGTGATGCTGTGGACTCGGCCGCCACTGCGGTGCGTCAGGGCTGTGGACGCCGGCGGCGTTTCCACAGGCCCTGCCGCGGAGGTTCCCCTGTGCTGACCGTCTGCCTACTCTGGGTCCACTCGAGGGCAGTGACGAGCCGACGCCGCAGGCCGGAGGGGAGCGGCGTCGAGAGCGCGGGAAGGCGAATGATCACCGACGAACTGGCACGCAATCGCGACGAGTGGCATCGGCGTGCGAACGACCTGAGATCCCTGGCCCAGGAATGCCGCGAGATCGACGTCTGGGAGTCCCCCGCCGGCCGGCTCCTCCATGAGAGGCTCGGGGGCCTGTCCGGCTCGATCGCCGTGCTCGCCGACAGAGCCGACGACCTCGCCGAGGCCTACGACCTGCACCTGCAGGTCGTGTCAGTGGGAGGGCGGCTCCAGATATGACGAACAGGGTGGGGGACATGGCGGACAGCAGTGCGGGACCGGAGGGAGACAGCGTGGGGAGTCCGGGGTCCGCGGCGAAGTGGATCGCCGTCGACCTGCCGCGGATCGTCAGGCTGCCCGAACGACTCAGGCTCCTGTGGCCGGTGGAGATGCGGCCGCGACCGGCACCGGATGCCTCAGGACGCTCCACCCACACAGGACCATCCACTGGGACAGAACCATCGACCGAGGCAGGACGCTCCACCGGGACAGGATCCTCGACCGAGGCGGCTCCCGCGTCCGGGACGGCTCCCGCGACCGGGGCGGTTCCCGCGTCCGTCTGCGGGGGACGGCAGGCCGCAGAACTGCAGTCACCCGTGAACCTGCTGTCGACGC
This sequence comes from Brevibacterium sanguinis, assembly GCF_003315415.1. Lineage (GTDB taxonomy): Bacteria > Actinomycetota > Actinomycetes > Actinomycetales > Brevibacteriaceae > Brevibacterium > Brevibacterium celere_A. The sequence continues at coordinate 197,377 of NZ_QNSB01000002.1, read as the reverse complement.
CGCCCGACCCGCAGCAGAAGCGCGGCCCCGATGTCCTCACCGCCTGGCTCACGGGGTTCGCCGCCGAGTTCGGACGGGCCGACGCACGACTGACCATCGTCATCAGCTCCGGCGCCGCCGTCGTCCACCTCGAGTGCGCAGTGCGCGAGGCCACCGCCTTGTCGATCCTCGTGCTGCGCGGTGCCGAGTTCGAGCAGATGGCGGCGTTCCAGCTGCTGCGGCGGCTGAGGACCGATGAACTCGCCTCGACCGTCGAGGACCTCGCCGGTCTCATCGAGGCCGACTGCGTTCTCACCCTCACCTCCGTCCATGTCGGCGGCAGTGCGCAGATGGAGTTCCTCCTCAGGCGGGGCGGGCGCTGGATGCGATCCCGGCTGCGCAGGGACAGCGCGGGGATCCGTGCCGACGGGGAGGTCGAGGCGGGCGACCACGCCGTCCGGGCACTTCTCGCCTCGGTCCTCGCCGGTCTCCTCCTCATCTCCGCCCGCGCAGGGACATGACCGCCACCGACACGCGCAGGGACGTGACCGCCACCGACACGAGGGGGACCCGACGATGATCGCCACCCGCAGCCACGGCGGCACATTCCTGCGCGTCGATGACCGCGCCGATCTCAGCGCGACCGGCCTGCGCAGGATCACCGGGAGGATCGATGACCTGCTCGCCGAGGGAACCCTCGCCGACCTCGACCTGGCCACTCTCCTCACACAGGTGCCCGTACCGGTCACGGCGCTCAACCTCGACGCCCGCCGCGTCCTCCTCCACGAGCAGGCCGCGGTGGTCCTCATCGAGCTCGAGGCCACGATCCTCGCGGTCCGCTCGGCGGCCGCGCTCTACCGGCAGGCCGAACGGGGCATCAGCGAGGTGTTCGGCGGGCTGTTCGACTTCTTCGGATACGCCGCGGGACGCGCCTTCGCCCTCAGCCTCCCGGTGCTCGTCCCCACGGCGATCGCCGTCGGCGTTCCCGCCTACGCCGCCGGCCGGATCGTCGACGCCACAGGTCTCGACGACGTCGTCGCCCGACGCTTCGGCATCGACCTCGACCGGACCGCCGCCGAGGTGAAGGAGGACCTCGTCGCATTCGTGTTCGAGAACTCGGACCTCACGGGAGCCGCCATCGAACATGTCCTGCCCGGGTTCGTCGCCGGCGTCATCGGCCTGCCCCCGGTCCTCCTCGATTCGGAGGACGGGCACACCCTGTGGCCGCACGACTCGACCTCGATGACGGCGTGGGTGCTCGCGGGCGCGACGGCCTTCGGCCTCCTCCTCCCCTCCGATGTCGAGGTGTGGCGGGCGCCGGGGATCACCCCAGCCCATGAGCGCCCGCCGCGGGACATCGAAGAGCTCTACCGCCGGGAGGCCGCCTGCCACCGAGGCGTCGACTCGGGCCAGGTGCGCATCGAGGAGGTGGTCTCACCCGACGGCGCCACCCGCTACATCGTCTACGTTCCCGCCACCACCGACTGGTCCCCGGAACCCGGGGAGAACACCACCGACCTGACGACGAACGTCGAGGGGATGGCCGGCCACGACACGGTGATGAGGGAGATGGTCCGGCAGGCGATCGCGGATGCGGGAATCGGGCCCGAGGACGAGGTCATGCTCGTCGGCTACTCCCAGGGCGGGATCACCGCGGGGTCCCTGGCGGCGGACCCCGCCTTCCTCGCCGATGTCAACGTCACCGCGCTGCTCACCGTCGGGGCGCCGATCTCCGACTTCGCCGTGGCCGAGGGCGTCGACGTGCTCTCCATCGAGCACGAGCAGGACCTCGTCCCCGACCTCGACGGCGACGAGAACCCGGGCCGGGACAACTGGTCGACGGTCACCGTCGACTACGACCCCGACGAACTCCGGCGCGCCCCGCACCTCTCCGAGAAGTCCGCGGCCGAACTCGACGCGATGTTCGCCTCGGCGGGAGCGGCGCATTCCTCCGCCGCGTACACGGCGTCGATCGGACTCATGGTTCGTGCCGGCCACCCGGACCTGCGGAGATTCACCTCGGCGAACGCGGGGTTCTTCTCCGGGACGATCAGCGACACCAAGGACTACCAGGGAAGACGCAAACGCAGCTGAGCACACGGGGCAGGCACGGTCGCCTCGGTGAGGAAGTCCCGTCGCGGCGGCGATCGTCGGGACCGCGGTGATCGGAAGTACGTTGGTCGGACGCCCACGCAACTCGGCCGGGATCGACAATTCGCCCACCGGGCCTTTGGCCGAAGAGTACACGGGTGTCATTCGACCCCTAGGCTGAGAGCGACCAGACCACCTCGCACCCGTCGATGTGGCGCCCAGCAGAGGGATTCGTTATCGTAGTCATACCTGTGAAACTCATCACTCAAGGGCGAGGACTCCCACCAGAGTCATCGGCCCGAAGCAGCGAGTCCACCGCTGGTCACCTCCGGCGCTGTTGGACCTTGAACGAAGGAGAACTGAAATGACCTCCAACATTTCAGTGGGAGCCGGGACTGCCCACAGTCAGTCCTCGGAACCTCGGATGATCCAGATGCTCACCGAAGACGGCAACCGCGTCGCCTCGGGCGAATATGACGCCTTCGCGGCGGAACTCACCGACGAGGACCTGCGGGGGTTCTACCGGGACATGGTCCTGGTGCGCCGCATCGACTCCGAGGGCTCAGCTCTCCAGCGTCAGGGGCAGCTCGGCCTCTGGGCTCCGCTGTTCGGCCAGGAGGCCGCCCAGATCGGGATGGGCAGGGCCGCCCGCCCCCAGGACTTCGTGTTCCCCACCTACCGCGAGCACGGACTGGCCTACACCCGCGGCGTCGAACCCGAAACCCTCCTCGGCATCTTCCGTGGTCAGAACCATGGCGGATGGGACCCGCAGGAGCACCGCTTCCACACCTACACGATCGTCATCGGCTCGCAGACCCTGCACGCCACCGGGTACGCGATGGGCGTCGCCCTCGACGGTGACGTCGGCACCGGCGATCCCGAGCGCGACACGGTCGCGATCGCCTGCTTCGGCGACGGCGCGAGCTCTCAGGGAGACGTCTCCGAAGCGCTGACCTTCGCGGGAGCATTCCACGCCCCCGTCCTCTTCTTCTGCCAGAACAACCAATGGGCGATCTCCGAACCCACGCACGTCCAGACCGCGGCACCCCTGTGCAAGCGCGGCGAGGGATTCGGCGTCCCCGGCATCCGCGTCGACGGCAACGACATCATCGCCATGTACTCCGTCGCCCGCGCCAGCCTCGACTCCGTCCGCTCCGGGAACGGCCCGATGCTCATCGAGGCCTTCACCTACCGCCGCGGTGCCCACACCACCGCCGACGACCCGACCAAGTACCGCGACCGGGCCGAAGAGGAGATCTGGGAGGACCGGGACCCCATCACCCGCCTCAGGGCCTACCTCGACAAGCACACCGACACCGACGACGAGTTCTTCGCCGAGGTCGACGCCGAGGCCGACACCCTGGCCGCACGCATCCGCCACAACTGCATGACGATGGAGGACCCCGCTCCCGAGGAGATGTTCGCCCATGTCCTCGCCGAGCCGCACCCCCTCGTCGAGGAGGAGCGGGAGCAGTTCAGGGCCTACCACGCCTCGTTCGCCGATGCGGGTGAGGCCTGATGGAGAAGCTTCCGCTGTCCAAAGCGATCACGGCGGGACTGCGCAAGGCCATGGAGGACGACCCGAAGGTCGTCCTCATTGGTGAGGACATCGGCAAGCTCGGCGGCGTCTTCCGCGTCACCGAGGGCCTGCAGAAGGACTTCGGGCCGCAGCGGGTCATCGATTCCCCGCTCGCCGAGTCCGGGATCGTCGGCACCTCGATCGGCATGGCCATCCGCGGGTACCGCCCCGTGATCGAGATCCAGTTCGACGCGTTCATCTTCCCGGCCTACGACCAGATCGTCACCCAGGTCGCCAAGCTCCACAACCGGACGCTGGGCAAGGAGCGGATTCCGCTCGTCATCCGGGTGCCCTACGGCGGCGGGATCGGCTCCCCCGAGCACCACTCGGAGAGCCCCGAGACGCTCTTCGCCCACCACGCGGGACTGCGCCTGATTTCGCCCTCGAACTCCCATGACGCCTACTGGATGATCCAGGACGCGATCAGGAGCGAGGACCCGGTGATGTTCTTCGAGCCCAAGCGCCGGTACTGGCAGCGCGGGGACGTCGACACCGCCGAGCGCGGCCTCCACATGCATTCGGCCCGGGTCGTCAGCGAGGGCACCGACGTCACCCTCGTCGCCTACGGACCGCTGGTTCCCACCGCCGTCGACGTCGTCGCCGCGGCGGCCGACGAGGGCAAGAGCGTCGAGCTCATCGACCTCCGCAGCTTCAATCCGATCGACTTCGCCACGATCGAGGCGTCGGTGAAGAAGACCGGTCGGCTCGTCATCGCCCATGAGGCCCCGACCTTCCTGGGGCTGGGATCGGAGATCGCAGCCCGCGTCTCCGAACGCTGCTTCTTCACTCTCGAGGCACCGGTCCTCCGCGTCGGCGGCTACCACACCCCGTACCCGGGTTCGCGGATGGAAGAGCACTACCTGCCCGACCTCGATCGCATCCTCGACGGTGTCGACCGGGCGCTGGCCTACTGACTTCAGGAGAGAATGAATGAGTTCCGAATTTTCGCTTCCTGACGTCGGTGAGGGCCTCACCGAGGCCGACATCGTGTCGTGGAAGGTCGCCGCCGGCGACACCGTGACCGTCAACCAGATCCTCGTCGAGATCGAGACTGCGAAGTCGCTCGTCGAGCTCCCGAGCCCGCAGGCCGGCACCGTCGACGCCCTCCTCGTCGAGGAAGGTCAGACCGTCGAGGTGGGCACCCCGATCATCCGATTCGGCGGAGGTGCCGACGACGGTGCCGCCTCGGATGGGTCTGCGAACGACGGCGCCTCGGCGGCCGGTGAGGCGCCGGCCTCGGCCGGCGCCCCCGTGGCCTCGGCCGGCGACGGTGGGGACGGAGACGGTGCCGGTGGTGCGACTCTGGTCGGCTACGGGGCGCGAGCGGCGTCGTCGAAGCGACGGCCCCGCAAGGGTGGCGTCGTACCCGCACCGCGCTCCCAGGCGGACACCGCTGCCGCACCCGTCGCGATCTCGGCGTCCGCACCTGCCGCGACGTCCGCGGCTCCGACCGCCTCGGCGACAGGTCCCGCCGCGACCGCCTTGGCGCAGGAGGCCGCCGGGGCCGCCTCGGCGGGCAAGCCCCTGGCGAAACCTCCCGTCCGCAAGCTCGCCAAGGACCTCGGCATCGACCTCTCCACGATCACGCCCACCGGCTCCCGCGGCGAGGTGACCCGTGAGGACGTGCAGGCCGCGGTCGAGCGGCAGGGCACTGCCGACGCCGCCGCGGTCGCTCCAGCCGCCTCGGCGGGCATCGGATCGGACGCTCGGCGCGAGGAGCGGATCCCGTTCAAGGGCGTGACGAAGATGATGGCGAAGGCCATGGTCGACTCCGCCTTCACGATGCCCCATGTCACCGAGTTCCTCGACGTCGACGTCACGGAGACGATGGATTTCGTGCGCCGGCTCAAGGCGACGAAGTTCCTCGGTGAGGACGTCAAAGTCTCGCCCCTTCTCCTCGTGGCCAAGGCTGTGACCTGGGCTGTCGGTCGCAATCCTCGCATCAACTCGTGCCTCGAGGGCGAGGAGATCGTCGTCAAACGGTACGTCAACCTCGGCATCGCGGCCGCGACTCCGCGCGGGCTGATCGTGCCCAACATCAAGAACGCCGATTCTCTGGGACTGACCGAGCTCGCCGAGCGGATCCAGGACCTCACCGCGCTGGCCCGGTCGGGCAAGACCCCGCCGGCGGACCAGTCGGGTGGGACGATCACCATCACGAACGTCGGAGTGTTCGGCGTCGATGCCGGCACGCCGATCATCAATCCGGGGGAGGCGGCGATCCTCGCCTTCGGTCAGATCCGCAAGCGGCCCTGGGTCGTCGGCGACGAGATCGTCCCGCGCGACATCACGACGCTGTCGGTGAGCGCCGACCACCGGGTGGTCGACGGGGAGATCATCTCGAAGTTCCTCGCCGATGTCGGTCGCGGCCTCGAGGACCCCAGCCTGCTGCTCGCCTGACGAACGGGCTGCTGGGCCGGTCCGGCTGGCTGAGCGGGCCGCCTGCGGGCATTTCAGAGGCGCAGCCGCAGAACACCCCGTTGCAGCGGGGTGTTTTGCGGTTGGCGGGGTGTTTTGCGGAGCTGACGCGGCGTATTGCGGTCACCGGGGTGTTTTGCGGAGCTGACGCGGCGAATTGCGGTCACCGGGGTGTTTTGCGGAGCTGACGCGGCGAATTGCGGTCACCGGGGTGCATTGCGGAGCCTACGGGGTGTAATGCGCTTGCCGGGGCGGGGTGCGGTGCCAGCGGGGCGTCCTACGACTGCCCGGTGGCGTGCGGAGCCTGCGCCCTGCCGGACTCCTCCGGCCCGCTGGCGCCTCAGCCGTCGAGGTAGGCGCTGTTGTTCTCGGGGCTGCCGTCCCTGACCAGCCGCTTGGCGAGACAGTGGTCCCGGTCGAGGCCCCAGGAACGGCACTGGTCGAGAGCCGGGCCGGGGCTGTCATATGCGGTGTCGACGACCGTGACGAGGAAGCCGCCCTCCCGGTACGACCCCCAGTCCTCGCTGCGGATGAGGATCGCTCCCGGGTACTTGACCCGGTTGGCCTCGTACTCGTTGAGGATGTCCTGAGCGCTCCACGTGCGACCGTCGGCCTGCATGCCCGCCTTCTTGGCGCTCAGCTGGGTCACCCAGCTGCCTTCCAGGTCGGCGGCCTTCTCCGTGCCGTCGTCGGCGTAGGCGGCGAGCTCCTCGGCGGGACTCGCGCTCGGCTGGACGAGCTCCTCGGACGGAGATGGCGACGCCGATTCGCCGCCGACGTCGACCGGCACAGTGCCGGTCGAGGGGGCCAGCCACCGCACTCCGAAGAATGCGAGCATGGCAAGGACGATGACGATGGCGACGATGACCGTGACGACCTTGAGCCCCGCCCGCTTCGATGACTGCGACACCGGCTCGGCGAGTTCCGGGGGGACACCCGGGGGAGGGCCTGCCTGTCCGTGAGCTCCCTGGGCCGACCGGTCGGCGAGTGCGGTTCGCGTGCGGGACAGAGGTAGGTCGCCGGTGTGCCTCTGGATGTACTCGTAGTACGTCGAGGTGTCGAGCTCGGCCGCCGAGGCTTCGGAGTCCCGGACGGCCCCGCGACCGGACCGATCGGAGTGTCCCCGATTCCAGTCATCGCTGGTCGCCGGTCGGATTCGCGGCCTCGGTGGAACGTCGCTCATCGGTCCTCCTGAGTGCCAGACGTGGCGGCAGTCATCTCATTACCTTGGCACGAGATCGAAGTGCGGGCAACACGGCCGCTGGGAACGGAGGGTCATGCTCGGCCAGGATGTGAATTTGCCCTACGGGCCCGTTTCTCCGTAGAATTGCTGTCTGTTGTGTCGTGTCGGTCGGTCCTCGACTGCCCGCCGCGAGATGACATGGTGCTCACCCACCGCTGCACTCCAGCTTCGGCCATCTCTCACAGGCTACGGCTTCAGCGCTGGTGAGACATCTCGCCCGAACGGGCAAACCTGTTTTGGCGTACACAATTTTCATTGCGAACGTCACGTGCCGGAATCGATCTCCGGCTCGTCGGATGCGAGTCCGATGGACAGCCTCGTGAAAATTTGTTGATGTCTTCCGACATCGGCGCAAGCTGAACGCAGGATCGGCGGATCGCAGCCCAGGCGGCTGCGCCCCTCGCCGAGGATCCTCGCGGCACGTGCTTGTTTCGAGAGTCGGTAACTTGTGAACTGGAGGAGAGACATGGCAGCAACCTGCCAAGTGACCGGGGCAGTCCCCGGTTTCGGACACAACGTGTCCCACTCGAACCGTCGCACCAAGCGTCGGTTCAACCCGAACATCCAGAAGAAGCGTTACTACGTTCCATCCCTGCGTCGCAACGTCACCCTCAATGTGTCCGCCAAGGGCATCAAGGTGATCGACGTGCGCGGAATCGATGCCGTGGTCACCGAACTCATCGCCAAGGGAGTGAAGCTCTGATGGCCAAGACACAGGATGTCCGCCCGATCATCAAGCTCAAGTCGACCGCTGGCACCGGGTACACATACGTGACCCGGAAGAACCGCCGGAACAACCCGGACCGCACCGTGCTCAAGAAGTACGACCCGGTTGTTCGCAAGCACGTCGATTTCCGAGAGGAGCGCTGATCACGCATGGCTAAGAAGTCAAAGATCGCACGCGACAAGCAGCGTCGCGTCATCGTCGAGCGCTACGCAGAGCGTCGCGCCACCCTCAAGCGTCAGCTCGTCCACCCCGACAGCACCGACGAGCAGCGCGAGGAGGCACGCCTCGGCCTGCAGAAGCTGCCCCGCGACGCCTCCCCGGTTCGCGTTCGCAACCGTGACCAGGTGGACGGTCGTCCCCGTGGTTACCTGCGGAAGTTCGGTCTCTCCCGTGTGCGGTTCCGCGAGATGGCGCACAACGGCGAGTTGCCGGGCATCACCAAGTCAAGCTGGTAATCTCGAGGAAGTTCGTTATCGGAAAAACGGACCGGTAACCGACCGACTTGTCCTAAGGAGGACACTTTTATGGCTAAGAACCGTAGTGAGCTCGTAGCAGAAGTTGCAGAGAAGTCGGGCCTGACCCAGAAGCAGGTCTCGGACGTTCTCGATGGTGTCTTCGATGTCTTCTCCGACGTTGTCGCCCAGGGCGAAAAGCTCACCATCCCCGGATGGTTGGCAGTCGAGCGGACCGAACGTGCCGCTCGCAAGGGCCGGAATCCCCAGACTGGTGAAGAGATCCAGATCAAGGCCGGCTACTCCGTGAAGCTGTCCGCCGGTTCCAAGCTCAAGGCCGCTGCCGGCAGCCCTGAGTGATCCTCGGCTGAAACACGTGCCTGTGAGATGACCCGAACCCCGAGGTTCGGGTCATCTCGCGTTCCCGGGCAGCGCTCAGGGGGCAGCGCCGTGCTCCGGCGCGAGATCTCGGCCACGTCCCAGCCCGCTGGTTGGCAGTCGGTCAGTGCCGAGGGCTACCCTGGAGGCATGGACGCACCGGGATGGCCCCAGACCGCGACAGACCTCACGAGCCCGGTCGCGTGAGCTCAGCCAGCCTCGAACCGGTCGTCCGGTTCGCCTTCCGCGCCGCCGTCCCGATCGTCGTCGTCACCGGACTGATCGTCGGGACTCTCGCCATGCTGTTCACCGGTGCGGCCGACGCCACTCTTCTCAACGACCCGGGCCCGTACGTGCGCTTCGGTCTGCCGGCGGCGAAGTTCGTGTTCAACGTCGCCATGACGCTGACCCTCGGCGCCCTGATGTTCGCCCTGCTCATCCTCCCCCGGACCCAGGGCCGCAGGATCGGCAGGAGCCGCGACGGCGGGGACGAGCCCGGTCCGCATCCGCTGTGGGAGAGGGCCGTGCGCATCGCCGAGGTCGCCTCGGTGGCCTGGACGATCTCGGCCATGGCGGTGCTCGTCCTCACGTTCGTCGACACCGTCGGCGCCCAGGCCTACCTCGACTTCTCGAACCAGCTCGGAGTCTTCCTCACCCAGATCGCCTTCGGGCAGCTGTGGGTGCTCATCGTCGTCCTCATCGCCTCGACCTCGGTGATCTGCTTCGGGTCCCGGTCGTATCCGGGCCTCGCGCTGGCCGCGGTCCTCGGAGTCGGGGCGATGATCCCCTTGGCCCTGATGGGCCACTCCGCCGAGGCGTCGGGGCACACCCAGGCCGTCAACAGCATCGGCCTCCACCTTCTCGGGATCACCCTGTGGCTGGGCGGACTCTTCGTCGTCGCCCTGCTCGGCACCCGGCTCGCCCGGTCCCCGCAGCTGCGGACCCTCATCGGACGCTATTCGACGGTCGCGCTCGTCGCCTTCGCCCTCGTCGCGTTCTCCGGAGTCGTCAACTCGGCGTTGCGCATCCGCGATCTCGACGACCTCATGACCCCCTACGGGCAGGTCGTCCTCGCCAAGGCGATCGCCACGGTCCTCCTCGGTCTCGTGGGCCTCTGGCACCGACGCTTCGTCATCGCCCGGCTCGGCACCGCAGCCTCGGCGACGGTCGAGTTCTGGCGCCTGATCATCGTCGAGTTCGTCGTCTTCGGGGCGACGATGGGGCTCGCGGTGGCACTGTCGCGGTCGCAGCCGCCGGTGCCCCAGGAACCCGTCGGCGACCCCACGCCCGCGCAGATCCTCACGGGGGAGCCGCTGCCGCCCGCCCCGACTCCCGCCCGGTACTTCACCGAGTGGTCTCTCGACCCGCTGTGGGCGGCGGTGGCGCTGGGACTCGGAGCCGCGTACCTCGCCGGCTTCGTCCAGCTCCGGCGCCGAGGCGACTCCTGGTCCGTCCTGCGTCTGATCAGCTGGCTGCTCGGCATGGTCCTCCTCTTCTACGTCACCTCCGGCGGAGCCCGGGTGTACGGGGAGGTCCAGTTCTCCGGGCACATGATCCAGCACATGCTCCTCGTCATGGTCGTCCCGCTGCCCATGGTCCTCGGCGCTCCGATCACGATGCTCATGCGGGCGACGACCCCGCGCACGGACGGCTCCCGCGGTGTCCGGGAATGGGTCCTGTGGCTCGTCCACACGCCCTATCTCCGCTTCTTCGCCAACCCCATCGTCGCGAGCGTCAACTTCGCGGGCTCACTCGTCGTCTTCTACTACTCGGGGATCATGCAGTACGCCCTCGAGACGCACATCGGCCACGAGCTGATGATCGCCCACTTCCTCGGCGCCGGATACCTCTTCGCTCAGGCGCTCATCGGGATCGACCCGGGAGTCGAGCGCTTCCCCTATCCGCTGCGGCTGCTCATGCTGCTCATCACGATGGCCTTCCACGCCTTCTTCGGCATCTCGATCATGAGCTCCGAGGTCCTCATCGAAGGCGACTGGTTCGGCAACATGGGCACCGACTGGGGCTACTCGGCGATCGAGGACCAGCAGACCGGCGGGGCGATCGCCTGGGGCATCGGTGAGATCCCGACGCTCTTCGTCGCGATCATGGTGGCCATGCAGTGGGCGCAGTCCTCCGACCGCGAGGCCAAGCGCCTCGACCGCCGTGAGGCGCGCACCGATGACTCGGAGCTGCGGGCATACAACGAGATGCTCGCGAAGATGGCCGATCGCGACGCGAAGATCGACCCCCGCCGCCGCTAGGCACTCACCTCGGCGGCCGAACCGGTCGACGCTGCCCGCCGGCTGACGGTCACTGCCGACCGACGCTGTCGGCCTCTTGCGGTCGACGCGGTGTTCGGCGGTGACGGTCTCCACGCGCTGACGGTCCCTGCCGGCCGCCGGCTCACGGTCTCCGCGGGCCGACGCACTCCGGACCGCTCGTCACACCCGAGCACACCCGCTGTGCAACAATGCCCAGGCGCAGTTCTCGGATTGTCGCCCTCGCAAGCGCAAATTCCGCAGTCGATGACGCAGACTGTTGTCTACATCATATTCACGGGGTCCACTCGGAACCCGGCGTCGCACCGGCGAACCGCACAGTCGCGGGACGTCGGCAGCCGCTGGGACGACCGACCCCTCCGCCCTTCCACAGAAGCGGCGGATCGTGGACAACAAGGAGAGACATGAGTTCTTCGAACAGCGCCGAGAGGGCGACGCTTCGCTCGCAGCTGCGCAAAGTCGTCGCCGCGTCGATGGCCGGAACCGTCGTCGAGTGGTACGAGTTCTTCCTCTACGGATCGGCCGCCACCCTCGTCTTCAACTTCATCCTGTTCCCGCCGGCGGAGGACCCGCTGACGCCGATCCTCCTCGGCTTCGGCACCTACGCCGTCGGCTTCATCGCCCGCCCGTTCGGCGGCATCATCTTCGGCCACTTCGGTGACAAGTACGGCCGCAAGAAGCTGCTCCAGCTCTCGATCATCCTCGTCGGTGCGGCGACGTTCCTCATGGGATGCCTGCCGACCTACGACCAGATCGGTCTGCTGGCCCCGATCATCCTCATCCTCCTGCGCATCGTCCAGGGCTTCGCCGTCGGCGGCGAATGGGGCGGTGCGATCCTCCTCGTCGCCGAGCACGCGCCGAACAGGGAACGCGGATTCTGGGCCTCGTGGCCGCAGTCGGGCGTCCCCCTGGGGAACCTGCTCGCCACCGGCGTCCTCTTCATCCTCACCGCGTCCCTGCCCGAAGAGGCGTTCCTCTCCTGGGGTTGGCGAGTCGCGTTCTGGCTCTCCGCGGTCATCGTCCTCATCGGCTACTACATCCGCACCCGCGTCTCCGACGCCCCGATCTTCGAACAGGTCCAGGCCCAGGAGATCGAGGAAGGCGTCGACTACGGCGTCAAGGCCGTGTTCAAGCGCTACCCGCGCGAGGTCTTCTCGGCCATGGGACTGCGGTTCGTCGAGAACATCCACTACTACCTCGTCGTCACGTTCTCGATCACGTACCTGGCGACCGTGCCGAAGATCGCCTCGGCCGAGATCCTCGGGCTGTTGCTCGGCGCGCACGCGATCCACGCCCTGCTCGTGCCGATGGTCGGAGCCCTGGCCGACAAGGTGGGGCGCAAGCCGCCCTATGCTGTCGGCATCGCGCTGACGGCCACCTGGGGCTTCTTCGCGTTCCCGATGTACGACACGGGCAGGCCCGGGCTGATCTTCACCGCGCTGCTGCTCGGGCTGATCTTCCACGCCCTCATGTACGCCGGACAGCCGGCGATCATGTCGGAGATGTTCCCCACCCGGATGCGCAACTCCGGAGTGTCGACGGGCTACCAGGTGACCGCGATCGTCGCCGGATCCTTCGCCCCGATCATCGCCACCGCGCTGCTCCAGGCGACCGACTCGTCGGTGCCGATCGCCGTCTACCTGCTCGTGGCCGCGGCGATCTCGATGGTCGCGCTCCTCTTCACCCGGGAGACCAAGGGCATCGAGCTGCGCGATCTCGACCAGGCCGATCGCGAACGCCGAGGCGTCGGCCGGCTGTGAGCGCGCCGAGGCGGCCGGGGCCCGACCCCGGCCGCACTGCCGCACCGGCCTCGGCCGGGCACCTGGGAACGGAACTCCAGGGAATGGAGACGGAGGAGACCAATGACTGATCTGACCGGAAAGCGCGCCCTCGTCACCGGCGGCGCCTCGGGGCTGGGCAAGGCGATGGGCGAAGCGCTTGCGACGGCGGGCGCCCACGTCATCGTCGCCGATGTCAACGAGGACGACGCCGCGGCCGTCGCCGACGGCATCGGCGGCGAGGCGTGGGGTGTGGACCTGTCCGACACCACGAGCCTCGAGACCGTCGACCTCGACGTCGACATCCTCATCAACAATGCTGGAATCCAGCGCATCCACCCGATCACGGAGTTCCCTCTCGAGGAGTGGCGGCTCATCACCACCCTCATGCTCGAGGCCCCGTTCGTGCTGACCAAGGCGGTCCTGCCGGGGATGTACGAGAAGGGGTGGGGGCGGATCGTCAACGTCTCCTCCGTCCACGGGCTGCGCGCCTCGGCGAACAAGTCCGCGTACGTCGCGGCCAAGCACGGGCTCATGGGGCTGACGAAGACGACCGCGCTGGAGGCCGGCCCGCACGGGGTCACGTGCAACGCGATCAACCCCGGGTACGTGCTCACGCCCTTGGTCAAGGGGCAGATCGCCGAGCAGGCGAGGACCAACGGCATCAGCGAGGACGAGGTGCTCGAGAAGGTGTTCCTCGGCCACTCGGCGGTGCCGAGGCTCGCCGAGCCCGAGGACATCGCCCAACTCGCCCTGTTCCTCGTCAGCGACGCCGCCGCCGTCGTCAACGGCAGTGCGCACAGCGTCGACGGAGGGTGGACCGCCGCCTGATCCACCTCCCCACTCGACCCGACGGGACAAATTCGATGTGGCGCCACATCGAATTTGTCCCGTCGGGTCGAGTGAGAGGGTCAGAGCACCTCGAGGACGCTGCGCACCCCGGCGTTGCGCAGCGACTCGTGGCGGACCGAAGCCCAGTAGGAGACCGGCTTCGAGAACTGCTCGGGCAGGACCGGGGCGAGTCGGCTGTTGTGGCGGGCGAGGAAGTCCGGGAGGATCCCGATGCCCACGCCGTTCGAGGTCGCGAGCACATGGGCATGCACCGAGGTGGAGCGGAAGAACCCGGCGCTGCGGGGGAGCGCCTCGGCGGCCTCATCGAGGTCCTCGACGTGCAGGGAATGCTCGATGTAGTAGATGAGCCGGTGCTCGGCGAGGTCCTCGAGACTGCGCGGCATGGTGTGGGTGCGGGCATACTCCTGAGAGGCGTAGAGCTGCAGACGGTAGTCGCGGATGTGCTTGGCGATGCTGCGGGGCGCCTCCGGCTTCCCGACGACGACCTCGATGTCGACGCCCGAGCGGTACTGCCTGGCCCGCTGGGTCACCGTCATCAGCTCGACCTGCAGCCCGGGGTGCCGCGACTGCAGCCGGGTCAGCGCCGGCACCGCGTATTCGAGGGCGAACGCCTGCGGACAGGCGAGCCGGATCGTCCCGGCCAGCGCCGAGCTGCCGCGTGCATCGATGCGCGCGAGGGCGGACTCGATGTCCTCGGCCACCGGCAGCAGCTCCCGCCCGGCCGCGCTGAGCTCCCAACCGTCGGGGGAGGCGACGAGAACCCGCTCCCCATAGGCCTTCTCGAGCGCCGCGATGCGCCGGGAGACGGTCGTGTGGTTGAGGCCCAGGCTGTGGGCGGCGGCCGTGAACTTCCCCAGCCGCGCGACGGCGAGCAGCGTGAGGAGATCCTCGGGCGAGATCTGCGGATGCGAACCACCGGGTGCGTGTGTGGGCATAGTCGTCCCATCGTATCTGCGTGAGCGCACATGATCGGTGCGGAAGAGGTGATCCAGCCCTGCTGTCCGCGGAGAGCTCCTGACGTAATGTGAAGGGGAACACGACTCACCGGATGCGAGGAGGCATGCTATGTCGACGATGGGATGGATCGGCCTGGGGAACATGGGCCGACCGATGACCGCGAACCTGGTCAAGGCGGGACACACCGTCAACGGCTACGACGTCGTCCCCGACGCGGTCGCCGCTGCGGCCGAGCACGGCGTCAATCCCGTGGGCTCGCTGGCCGAGGCGGTCGCGGGCGCCGACATCGTCTTCACGATGCTGCCGAAGGGCGAGCACGCCCGCGCCGTCTACCTCGGCGACGACGGCGTCCTCGCGCACGCGGACACGAGGTCCCTGCTCGTCGACTCCTCGACGATCGACTTCGACTCCGCCCGGACCCTGCACACCGAGGCGGCCGCCGCCGGCTTCCGATTCGTCGACGGTCCCGTCTCCGGAGGGGTCACGGGCGCCGAGGCGGGAACCCTGACCTTCATGCTCGGCGGCAGCGACGAGGACGTCGCCGAGGCGAAGCCGTTCATCGAGCCGATGGCCGGCAACATCTTCCACGCCGGCGGGGAGGCGGCCGGTCAGGCCGCGAAGATCGTCAACAACATGATGCTCGCGATCAGCCTCCAGGGCGTGGTCGAGGGGGCCGTGCTCGCGCAGCGCTTCGGCCTCGACCCGACGACGTTCTGGAACATCGCGAAGGTCTCCTCCGGCGACTCGTGGCCGCTGCGCACCTGGTACCCGGTGCCGGGCGTGACCGAGACCGCGGCGTCGAACAACGGCTTCGCTCCCGGCTTCGCCGCCGCGCTCATGCACAAGGACGTCGGCCTCGCGCTCGCCGGCGGCGAGTCGCAGGGCGTCGACCTGCCGGCCGCCTCGCTCGTCCACGGGCAGCTGCAGAAGCTCATCGACGACGGCTTCGCCGGTCTCGACACCTCGGCGCTCATCCGCAACATCGACCCCAAGGCCGAAGGCCTGCCCGGCTGACCCGCGCGAGCTCTGGGCTGCAGCCCGACTTCTCGAGCGGCCCGGTTTCCCTCGAGAGTCCCGGCTGCAGCCCGATCCCTCGAGGGGAAGCGGTCCGCTCGGTTCGCGCACTCGTGCCGGTCCGCCCGCCGGTCCTCCGACGCCGGCCGGCGCCCGTGCGATCATGGGTCCATGAGCTCAGTCGATCCCACCGCATCCTCCCAAACCCACTCTGAATCACAGGCATCCCTGTCCGGCGACACCAGCGCGTCCCTGCCCGAGGACGTCGCCATCTCGATCCGGGCCAAGCTCGACGAAGTGGCCACTCGCGCCGCAGCCGCCGCCGAGGCGAGCGGACGTCAGGCGACAGATGTGTCGATCATGCTGGCCACCAAGACACAACCGCCGGAGAAGATCCGAGTGGCCCTGGAGCACGGCTTCACCCTCATCGGGGAGAACAGGGTGCAGGAGCTCGTCGGCAAGGCCGAGGCGCTCGCCGACATTCCGCATCAGGCACATCTCATCGGGCCGTTGCAGAAGAACAAGGTCAACCACACTCTGCGCCACGCCGACTGCATCCAGTCGGTCGACAATCTCGAGCTCGCACTCAAGATCAGCAAGCGCCTTGATGTCCTCGATGAGAAAATCGACATCTTCGTCCAGGTCAACACCTCCCGGGAGGACTCGAAGTTCGGCGTCGCCCCGGAGAAAGCGGAGGAGCTCGTCGCGGCTCTGCGCGATTTCCCGCGACTGCGCCTCCGCGGCCTGATGACGATCGGACTGCCCGGCCAGACGCCTGAGGAGATCCGGCCCAGCTACTCCGATCTGCGCGAGCTCAGCCGCCGACTCATCGGGGCAGGCGTCCTGCCCGCCGAGGCGACCGCACTGTCGATGGGCATGAGCAACGACTTCGAGCTGGCGATCGCCGAAGGCGCGACGATGGTCCGCATCGGCTCCAGCGTGTTCGGGGCACGGCACTACAGCTGAGCCGCTCACTACGAGCCCGACCGCGGACACGTCCCACCGTGACCCTGCGGTCACGTCCCACGATGACGCCGACGATGCGCGGGGAAGCCATTTTGATTAGAACGCTTTCGGCAGTACCTACTCCGATGTCTCGAAACGCGCGAGTACCGGCAGTGCTTGCCCATCATGTGTACAGTGGATCCATGCAAGCACCGGACTTTGAGGCGGCAGCGAAGCGACACTTCGCCGACGCGAAGTTACTCCATGGGTCCGGGCGCCTTCCAAACGCCGACCACCTAAGTGGATTCGCTGCCGAATGTGCGCTCAAGGCCCTTGTCGCATGGGAACTGGGCGGCCAGGTTATCGGCGGATTCGCCCATTGGCCGGCCTCGACTCATGGAAACTCCAAGATACGGGAGCATCTAGGTGGCCAACTTTGGAGCGCTGTCGCGACTCTCGCCAACACTCGCGTTGCAACTGAGGAGGTGCGCCGTCTTTTGACCAACGATCCATTCGGGGACTGGCACGTCTCAGATCGATATGCGCTTGGAGACCATCTTTCCGGGGACGCTGTACTACGACACATAGATGGCGCCAAGCAAGCTCTGAAAGCGCTCGAGTCAGTCAAGCTTTCGAACATGACCGGAGCTACAAAGTGATTCGTTTCAATGAGGCAGGTACTGCAGCGGTCGAACTCGCAGAGTCGGTAGCACAAGAGTATGATTCAGACGTAATAGTTGTGCGAGATCTTCTTGGACGTAATGCATTGGCAATTAAGGAGATCGAGCCAGCTCGGGTAGAGGAGCTTCGTGAAAGCCTTCGCGAGAAATGCTCGCCGTTTGTTGGCGCGGAGCCTGTAATACTGCTGAGCGAGATGTTCGCGCCCGAGTTAATCACAGAATCGGACGAATTGCGACGTGCACCCGAGAGAATCGCGCCGTCGGGAAAAGTACGTGTACTTGAACGCAGTGCACTTTCTTCTGATTGGATTGGGCAACCGCTTTCGCGAGGCTCTTCCCCGCATCGTATTGCATTATACGGGTTCAAGGGCGGTGTTACTCGCAGTACCGCAACATTTGCTCTCGCCCATCATCTTGCTCGAGCTGGGAAAGTGGTGCTAGTTGTGGACTTGGATCTCGAGTCACCCGGCATCACTAGTATGTTGGCACCGCATCCGTATATGTTGCCTGAGCACGGTATTATTGACCATCTCGTGGAATACCCGCTCCGAAACGACGAGGACCTTGATCTAACTGTACACTCGATGGCTGCCGGTGCGCTTGATGGGAACGGAGAGGTGTGGCTCGCACCGGCTGCTGGGACTCCAAACCCTAATGGAGACGGCTATCTCGACAAGCTGAGTAGGGTGTACTTCGACCTGCCTGCCGACGCTACACTCGACCGCAATAAAGTGACTTTCGCGGAACGCATTGAAGCGGCGGTTCTTGCGTGTGAGAAACAGGTGGCTGAACGTAGCCGAGCCGTCGATGTCGTTTTGCTTGACAGCCGCTCAGGAATCCATGATATTGCAGCAGTGGCAATCACTCAGCTCAGTACACTTGCGTTACTATTCGCAACTGACAATACCCAGACGTGGAACGGCTACAGCCAGCTTTTCAGTCGATGGGGTCAACGTCTCGATCCGGCGCGCCGAGATGAAATCCGACAGAAACTGCAGATGGTCGCTCCTCTCGTGCCTAAAGAATACGAGGCTTATTTACGCAGGTTCACAGATAACGCGCAAGAATGCTTTGCCAGAACACTGTATGACGAACCTCCGGCGGGATCGTTCCAGGATGTGTTTAATTTTGCCCCTAGCGACGAGTCGGCTCCTCATTTTCCAATCCCGATTCGTCATATTGACGATTTAGTCGGACTTGTTCCTGGAGCTGATGACGGCTGGGTAAGTAGTGATGTCGCGCAACTTGCTTATGGGGAATTTGTTACGCGAGTGGAAATGATGATACAAGAGAGCAGCAATGTCTGAGAAACTCACCGCACAACAATACCGGGATCTGATTGAGCGGGCGATCGGAACGAGTGATTCTGACTCGGAACCTCCGAACAGCCGGACTCTTTACACGCCACCGGGGCATAGGGCTGCTCTTGATCCCAATGCCTCTATCGTGCTTGGAGGGCGCGGAGTGGGCAAGACCGCCTGGTTTCACGCGCTACTTGATAAAGAGATGCGAGAGATCGCCGCAGATCGGTATCAAATGCCCGCATTGCGCAGGGTTCGTGTTCATATCGGCTTTGGGTCGAAGAACCGACCGGACAACTATCCTGGACAGCGGACGTTGAACATGTTGCTCGATAAAGGGCACGAAGCTGTTGATATCTGGTATGCCGTAGCTCTGTACAATTTTGAGTCGGCTCCGGTCAGAGCTCTTGCGGATTGGGAATCGCGCACAGGCTGGGTGCTGCAGAACCCCGAAGGATTTGAAACCGAGTTGGCCCGGATCGATGAGACGACACGCGCCGAGGGCGTAACCCGACTCTTATTGTTTGATGCGCTTGACTTGTTGCACAGTGATCGTGCCCAGGCAGACGTTCTTGCATCCGGTGCACTCCGACTGGCTCTCGAACTGCGCACAAAGACGCGCAATCTTCGCGCTAAATTGTTTCTCCGCCCAGACATGTGGGAGTCGGCTGATACAAACTTTACGGACGCTAGCAAGTTGCTCACCAATATGGTTGACTTGCGTTGGGAAGCGGCAAGCCTCTACTCGTTGCTATTCCATCTTATGAGTAGCGCAGGCACCAATGATGCAAGAACCTTTCAGGACGAAGCTTCTTGGGTTCCTCGCAAAGACGGGTCCGAGGATGAGCTGAAGCGAGCTCTAGGACTTATCACTTCGGAATTTATGGGAAATAATTACCGAAAGGGTCGTACATACACATGGATTCCCAATCATCTCGCCGATGGACGCGGACAGACCAGCCCGCGCAGTCTGCTGGCCGCAATACATAAAGCGGCTGGAGAAACCAAAATTCACCATCCAAACTCAGGAAAGGCTTTGCATTGGGACGATATCCGAACCGGTGTGCAACATGCTTCTGAAACGCGGGTGAAAGAAGTGAAAGAGGACATTCCGTGGGTTGGCTACACGCTCGAGGCATTGAAGAAGAAGATTTCTGTACCGGTTGATCAGGGAGAGGTCGAAAGGTACTGGGATCAGGCAGGTCTCAAGAATACGCTTGAATTTCAAAGTACTGCTACGAATGGACTCGCCATCGATGACGAGCGCTCACCAACTGGCCCGTCCGGAATGGAGTATACCGATTTAGTTCAAGACCTCCGGGATCTCGGAATTTTCACTGTGAGAGCTGATGGTCGTCTGGACCTTCCAGACGTGTATCGAATCGCGTTTGAGATTGGGCGAAAAGGTGGTGTGCCGCTTGCTCGAAAGGCGTAGGAATGCCAGTTTTCGTGTAGTGCCGAAACCGATGGAACTGTGACACTGCGGATGCGCGGATCCGCGCGGGTCTGAGACACTGGAGCCATGACTTCCAGCCCGCAGACCTCCACCGCTCCCACTGACTCCAAGCACGTCAAAGTGCGTGCCCCGGAACTCGTCGGCCGCCGGTGGATGAACTCCGGCGGCAAGGACCTCAGCCTCGCCGATCTGCGGGGCAAGGTCGTGCTCCTCGACTTCTGGACCTTCTGCTGCATCAACTGCCTGCACGTCCTCGACGAGCTGCGCCCGCTGGAGGAGAAGTACTCCAAGGAGCTCGTCATCATCGGCGTCCACTCGCCGAAGTTCGAGTTCGAACGCACCGTCGAGGCCGTCGACCAGGCCGTCGAACGCTACCAGGTCGAGCACCTCGTCCTCGACGACCCCGACCTCGTCACCTGGCAGGCCTACACCGCCCGGGCCTGGCCCACGCTGGCCGTCATCGACCCCGAGGGCTACCTCGTCGCCACCCTGTCCGGGGAGGGCCACGGCGCCGGCCTCGGCGAGATCATCGAGGGCCTCATCGCCGAGCACTCGGCGAAGGGGACACTGCACTCGGGTGACGGGCCCTATGTCCCGCCGCCGGCGCCGGAGACCGATCTCTTCTACCCGGGCAAGGTCACCCGCCTGCCCTCGGGCAACCTCCTCGTCGCCGACTCCGGGCACCACAGCCTCGTCGAGTACGACCCGACCGGCGTGACGATCCTCCGCCGCATCGGCACCGGCGAGCGCGGGGCCGCGGACGGCGACTTCGCCTCGGCGAGCTTCAGCGAACCCGGCGGCATCGCGGTGCTGCCCGACGACATCGCCGCGACGGCCGGGTACCGGCTCGTCGTCGCCGACACCGTCAACCACGTCCTGCGCGGCATCGACCTCGACTCCGAAACCGTGACGACGATCGCGGGCACCGGGGACCAGCACATGGTCGGCGCCGTCGACAACGTCCGCGGCACCCACGGCCCCCTCGGCCGCTACGACGGTCCCGCGCTCGACGTCAAGCTGTCCTCGCCGTGGGACGTCCTGTTCGTCCCGGACACCGCCGAGGTGGTCGTCGCGATGGCCGGCAACCACACCATCTGGTCCTTCGACCCGGTCACGGGCTCCATCCGCCTGCTCGCCGGCACGATGAACGAGGGCCTGCTCGACGGTGACGCCGAGACCGCCTGGTTCGCGCAGTCCTCCGGTCTCGACCTCGGCCCGGAGGGGGATGTGCTCATCGCCGACTCCGAGACCTCGGCGGTGCGCCGCCTCGACCCCGCCACCGGCGCGGTGTCGACCCTCGTCGGTGCGGGGCTCTTCGACTTCGGCTTCCGCGACGGCCCCGCCGGTGACGCCCGGCTGCAGCACCCCCTGGGCGTGCGCACTCTGCCCGACGGGTCGATCGCGATCGCCGACACCTACAACGGCGCGATCCGCCGCTACGATCCCACGACCGACGAGGTGACGACACTGGCCCGGGGGCTGCGCGAGCCCTCGGACATCCTCGTCGTCGATGCCGCAGGACCGTCCGACCAGGAGGAGACGGGGGCCGGCGTCGATCCCGGTTCGAGCGCGGAGGCCGCCGAGGCGGAGCTGCTCGTCGTCGAATCGGCCTCCCACGCGCTCACCCGGGTGAAGCTGCCGAAGGACGCCCAGCGGGTCGACGAAGGGGCGCTGTCGACCAGGCGCCCGCCGACGGAGATCGCTCCCGGTCCCGTCGCGATCTCGGTGAGCTTCAGCGTTCCCGCCGGTCAGAAGCTCGACGACCGGTGGGGCGATCCCACGTTCCTCCAGGTGTCCGCGACTCCGCCGGGGCTCATCGTCTCCGGTGAGGGGGGAGCGGAGGGACTCGAGCGCGACATCGTCCTCAACCCCGACTGTCCCTCAGGCGTCCTCCACGTCACCGCCCGCGCGGCCGCGTGCGACGGGGAGCCGGGAGGCGAGATCCCGCTCCACGCCGCCTGCCACCTCTACCAGCAGGACTGGGGGATCCCGGTCGACCTCGTCGACACCGCCCCGAACGAGCTCACCCTCGACCTCCGCGGCGCCTGAGGCGGGCACCGCGAGGTGCTCGGTCAAGAGTTCGGTGGATTTGCGAGGTGTGCGTCTGTCGCTCCAGCGAGGCAGCTCTTGACCGACTCCGGCGAATGGGTGGACCACGACGCAACTCTTGACCGAGTCGGTCGCGCCGGCGGCCGAGCGCCCTACAACACGGTGACGTCGCCGAGGCGGCGCGGTTCGAAGCGCACCTCGGAGGACCTGACGACGACCGAGCCCGAGAGGACGAACGAGAGCTTCTCGTCGAAGTCGTGCTCGGCGGCGGTGACGATGTCGCGGTAGCGGCCCTGCACCCTGAGCTCGACGGTGGTGGGGGTGAGCTCGAGGTCGTTGCCCTCGGCCTCGAGCGCGACCGTCGGCTCCCGTTCGAGACTCCACGTGACGTCCCCGAGGATCTCGTTGTCGGTGTCGTAGCCGAACACGCACCCGGCCGGCTGGAGGGTCGTCGCCTCGACGCATCGGTGCATGTGCTCGTCCACCTGCTCGCTCACCGCCTCCTGGAGCTGCTTCGTCGGCTCGGGGGCCAGCGACACGGTGGGGGTGGCGCCGGGCGCGCCGATCTCGACGCGCTCGGACTGCGATCGCAGGTATGTGCCGTCGAAGCCGACGAGGTACGTGGCCGGGAACAGGACGGGAACCTCGCCGGCGGCGACGCTGTAGCCGTTGACCGTCGCCGTCGAGGAGCCCGAGACCTCGAGGCCGAGGGTCGGCCAGGCCTCCTGCTCGATCGCCCACCGATGGAACAGGCCGGCGGCGGGCGGGAGCCTGACCATCGTCAGCTCCACGGTCTCCGGACGCGAGCCGAGGACATAGGACAGCGACACCGTGGCGGAATCGCCGTCGGTGGAGATCGTCCTCGCCTCCGCATCACGCGGGAGGTCCGGGGCGGCGGAGAGCACTTCGCTGCTCAGCGCGAGCGTCGACGTGGGCGTGGGGCTCGAGAGGTAGGAGAACGCGCGCTCGGCATCCCCGCGGCCGATCGCCGCGACATAGGCCTCGGCGGCGCGGGCGGGCGTGTAGACGACGGCGTTGAGGAGGGGGACCGAGGCCACCGTGAGCACGATGACGACGAGTGCGGCGATCAGAAGGCTGCGCGACGTTCGCATTGACTCTCCTGCTCGACCGGGTCCCAGAGATCTCAGTGTAATGGACCCTGCTCGATCGAGTACGCGTGCAGTCCCGCGGTGTCGACCTCGACGAAGACATGGGTGCCCACCCTGACGTTCGCCCGCAGCTCGGCGATCGACTCGCCGAGGCCGGGGTGGAGGATCCCGAAGCCGCCCGGGCCCCCGGCGGGGACCCCGAGGCCGTCGCGGACCCCGGCGAGGTCGGCGAGGTCGACGTCGAGGGCCAGCCCCATCTCCGTGTCGACGGGGGAGAGCTTGGCCTGGATGCAGGACCCGCGGTCGCGCAGGCCGACGACGATCGCCTCGAACACCGTCGCCGAGGTGAACGCCGGGTCGTGCTCGTCGAGCGACAGTCGGGCGCTGCGCCACCCGAGGGTGACGAACACCTTGCCGTCGAGCTCCGTCCGGGCGCGGACGGCCGAGTGCCCGATCGACAGCCAGCCCTTGCGTGCCAGTCCGGAGTAGATGTTGACGCCGCTGAGCTCGGCGGGCAGTGCTCCCCGCGGTTCGGTGACGATCTGCTCGAGGCCGCCGAGCGCGACGAGCTCGCCCTTCTCGATGTTCGCGATGCCCGCCTCGGCGATCGTGAAGTCGGTGAGCGTCGTCGAACTGAACACGACGCCGCGGCCGGATTCCGCGGCTCGCTCCGCGAGTCGGGCGCGCAGCCCGGTGCGGACGTGCCCGGGGACCCCGGCGAAGGGATCGACGAACGCCAGCCACCGGGCGCCGGTGGCCCAGGCGACGGCGAAGCGCAGCCGGGCCGCGTCAGCTGGCTCGAGGTCGTCGAGGCGCGCCCGCAGGACACCGGGACGCACCCCGAAGTCGGAATACGCCGCCGCCAATGCCGCCTCCCCAGATCCGGCATCGACACGGCGGAGATACTCCCTCACCCATCTGCGCACACGCCGCCGACCGGCACGGATGCCGGTCGGCAGGTGTGGTTCGGGCGCGACCGAGGTCAGGGCGGCCACGGATGACACCACCTCGGCGGTGTCATCCGGGCTGCCCATGAGACCGAGCACGGACCCGGCGCGAAGGCGACCGAGATCGATCTGATGTCTGCCGAGGCTCAGCCCCGACAGGGACAGTTCATCGCTCACCGATCGGTCTCGTCAGAACTCCGCAGGGTCGTCGGAGACCTGGGTCCGGCGACGAGTGATGACGACGGCGGCGGCACCGACGACGAGCAGCCCGACGCCGAGAGCCAGTCCGGTCATCTCGGCGCCCGTGCGCGGCAGGTCGTTGCCGGTGTCCTCGGACACCGAGGTGCCGTTGGTGACGACGGTGAAGCTGCCGCCCTGCGGCTTGTCGAAGCTCGCGGCCTGGGCGCGGACGTTGTAGGTCCCCAGCACGGCCTTGACCTTCGCCTGGACCCCGAAGGTCGCCTTGCCCTCGGCATCGGCGGTCTTCGTCATCGTGTACCGGTCGACCTTGCCCTGGGCGTGCTCGACGACGATGGTGATCTCCTCGCCGGGCTCCGCACCGGTGATGCCGAGCTTGATGCCCTTGTTGAGGAAGTCCTCGGAGCTGATCTCGGTCGGCTCGATGGACAGCGCCGCCTGAGCCTGCACGGCCTTGGGGGCGTTCTCCTCGGTACCCGGGCTCGGAGCGGCTTCGGCGGTCTCCGAGGGCTTCGCCGCGGGAGCGTCCGTGTCCGGAGCCGTCGGGGCCGCGGGTTCGGATGCGTCGGCGGGCGCGCTCGGCTCGTCGGCCGGGGCCGTGGGCGCCTGGCTCTGGGCCGCGTCCTCCTCGGAGGTCTCGGTCGGCTCCGGGGTGGTCTCGGTGGGCTTCGGAGCCGGAGCGGTCGTCGCTGGAGACTCGGGCGCGGCAGGCGTCGTCGACGGCGGTGCCGCGGGGGCGGCGGGTGCGGTCGACGACGGGGCCGGAGCCGTCGTCGAGGGCTCGGAGGTCTCCGAGGGGGTCTCGGTGCCTGGCGTCTCGGGGCTCGGTGGCTGGGCCGGGGTGGTCGACGGCGCGGGACCCACGGGCCGCTCGCACTCGGGGGCCTTGGCGTCCTCGTCCTTGTCGGACTCGTCGGCGACGACCTCGAACGAGACCTTCGAGGAGGTCTTCTCCGTCTTGAGGTCGGTGAGGTAGAGCGTGTACGTGCCCAGCGGCACCTGCGCGTTCTCGGTCGTGGAGAAGAAGTAGGTCCCGGAGACCTTGCCCTTCTCGTCGACGGTCAGCTTCGTGTCGGGTGAGTACTTGGTCCCGTCGGTGCCGACGACCGTCACGGTCGCCTTGTCGTCGGGGGTGAATCCGGTGCCGGAGAACCCGATGCCCTTCGTCTTGTCCGCGATCTCTGCACGGGTGACCTGGGCTGCGGCGAGAGTCGCCTGCGGGTCCGAACTGTCGGGAACCGCAGAGTCGTTGGACGACTGTGCGTCATCGTAGGCACAGAGCGGACTCTGCGGCAGCGAAGGAGCTGACGTGGCGAACGCGGGAGCGGCCGCCAGGCCTGTCATTGCAACGGCTACTGCGGGGGCAAGCACAAGACGCGAGGTCTTCACAGTAATGCCTTTCGGTTGATGTCAACCCACGAAAGGCGATGGAACTCCCGGCATCCCTGGCTTGAGAAGAGGAAGGCACCATCGTGCGCGGGTTCGTACAGCTCACAACTCTAGAGCATTCACTCGGGACTGTCTGGAGACACACGGGGGAAATCCAGTGAATGATCGCGTGTCCGTTACGTAATCGTTATCAAACGTCGGCGTGTCGCTGCTCGAACGGAGGCGATATCGGTGCTGTCGGAGTGACTCGGGCGCTGCGGGCGTCGCTTCGACCCGAGGCCCTCCGGAGGGAGTCCGTGCCCTGCCGGGCTCCCGGCGGACCGCCGGGGACCGTGCGCGGGAGGGCCCGGGACGACTACCATCGGTGGGGTGACTCTGCTTTCCGATCGCGACATCCGCGCCGAGCTCGACTCCGGCCGCATCGCCCTGGATCCCTACGACCCCTCGCTCATCCAGCCGGCGAGCGTCGATGTCTGCCTCGACCGCTACTTCAGGCTCTTCGACAACCACAAGTACCCGGTCATCGATCCCTCACTCGAGCAGTCGGAGCTCACCCGCTTCGTCGAGGTGGATCCCAGTGAGCCGTTCGTGCTCCATCCCGGGGAGTTCGTCCTCGCCTCCACGCATGAGCTCGTCACCCTGCCCGACGACATCGCCGCCCGTCTCGAAGGGAAGTCCTCCCTGGGCCGGCTGGGCCTGCTCACCCACTCGACCGCCGGCTTCATCGACCCCGGGTTCACGGGGCACGTGACCCTCGAGCTGTCGAACGTGGCGACGCTGCCGATCACCCTGTGGCCGGGGATGAAGATCGGGCAGCTGTGCTTCTTCCGGCTCTCCTCGGCGGCGCTGAATCCCTACGGCTCCCGGTCGACCGGGAATCGCTATCAGGGCCAGCGCGGCCCCACCGCCTCTCGTTCGCATCTCGACTTCTATCGGAGGGACATGTGATCTCCCGGCGCGAACTGCGCCTGCAGCGTGAAGCGGCCGAGCGAGCGGCCGCCGCCGCCTCCAGGCCGCCCGACACCCCCGCCTCGGCGGATCTGCGCGACTTCCACCTCCTCGTCCTCGACGCGGGCGTGGAGGTCTCCGACGTGCTGGCGCTCGTGCACAACAAGCTGCCGGACGTCCCTCCGCGGCCCGACGAGAACGGCCACTTGCGGCTGAGCCGGCATTCGCGCCTCAGCGGAGGCGTCGACCTCGACCCGGCGACGAGGGCGGCCCTCGAGCTGCCGGACTGGGCGAGTCGGGTCATCGCGCTCGACTGCCCGCGCGACCGCGAGCCCGCGCCCCCGCCGGAGTGGTTCGAGGACGCCGACGGACTCCACGAGGCGTTTCCCGCCGGTCTTCCCGACAGGGAGGAGGAGCGGGCGCTCAGCCTCATCCTCGCCATCGCCTCCCGTCTGCACACGGCCGTGCGCCTGGCCGACGAGCCCGACCTGCCGGTGCGGGTCCTCGTCCCCGACCCCGAGGCGAAGGTCGACCTCTACATCTACTCCTCGTACTGGCTCGAGCCGGAGGTCGCCCTCTCGCTCGTGCGCCGTCACGCTCCGCACGCCTTCCAGCCGAGTGCACCGACCCCCGACGAGGCGGTGCTGGCGCAGGCGAGCCTCGACGATCCGCTCTTCGATGCCAACGCCCCGCTCATCGTCGACGGCTATTCGCTGCTCATCCCCCTCGGGGAGATCGACGAGTCGGCCGGCACGATCGAGGTGCGGGTGACCGAGGCCGACTGGGTCCCGCCGATCATCGGCGCCCACACGGCATCGCAGCAGATCGAGTACCACGTGCACTGGATGGACACGGAGAACGAGCGCTACCGGACCGGGCACAGCCGCCGCTTCCGGCGGATGCGCCGGTCGGTCGCCGAGCTCGTCGACGGCATCGGCGCCGAGCTCCTCGTCGGAACCGGGGGCGTGGGCCTCGACGAGAACGGCTTCCTCGTCACGAGCAGCCAGCTGCGCGCCTGAGACGCCCCTCGCGATTGGGACATGAGCCGTCGTCCATGAGAAAATCCTCGGAGAACGGAATCTGGGATCCATGACGGAGGTGTCCGCCGGTGATAACCATGACAGCAGTCTTCCTTGTGGCTGCTGTCCTGGCGTTCCCGCTGGTCAGGCTCATCGGGCGCTCCGCCTTCCTCCTCCTGGCCCTCGTTCCCGCCGCGGGACTGGCCCTCAGCGTGTCGAAGGCCCCGGCCATCCTCGGCCCCGGCGGTGCCCCCTGGGTGGAGAACCTCGACTGGCTGCCGGAGCTCGGACTCGAAGGCGTGTTCCGCCTCGACGTCCTGTCGTGGATCATGAGCCTGCTCGTGACCGGGATCGGCGCCCTCGTCTTCGTCTACTGCACCCGCTACTTCCCGGCCGACGAACCGGGTCTCGCCCGCTTCGCGGCCGTGTTCATGGCATTCGCGGGGATGATGTACGGACTCGTCGTCGCCGACGAGCTCCTCATGCTCTACCTCTTCTGGGAAGGCACCACGGTCTTCTCGTACCTCCTCATCGGCCACAGCCAGTCCCGCCGCCGCTCCCGGCAGGCCGCACTGCAGGCGCTCATCGTCACCACCGCCGGCGGGCTCGCGATGTTCGTGGGCATGGTCCTGCTCATGAGCGTGACCCGGACCGGGCGGATCTCCGTCCTCGTCGAACGCGGTGCGGCCGGCGTCGACACCGGACCGGTCATCGTCACCGCCGTCGTCCTCATCCTCGTCGGTGCGGTGTCGAAGTCGGCGCTGCTGCCGTTCCACTTCTGGCTGCCCGGGGCGATGGCGGCGCCGACGCCCGTCAGCGCGTACCTCCACGCGGCCGCGATGGTCAAGGCCGGGATCTACCTCGTCCTGCGCCTGGCTCCGGGGTACCACACGCTGCCCGGCTGGTCGGAGATGCTGCTCACCCTCGGCCTGCTGACGATGTTCATCGGCGGCTGGCAGGCGCTCAAGCAGACCGACCTCAAGCTGCTGCTCGCCTTCGGCACCGTCTCCCAGCTCGGCTTCCTCATCACGATGTCGTCCTTCGCCGGCCGCGACATCACCCTGGCCGCCCTCGCCCTGCTCATCGCCCACGCCCTGTTCAAGTCCTGCCTGTTCCTCTGCGTGGGCATCATCGACCACCGCGCCGGCACCCGTGACCTGACGAAGCTCTCCGGCGGCTGGCGGGCATTCCCCGTCGTCGCCGTCTGCGCGACGATCGCGGCCGCCTCGATGGCCGGGCTGCCGCCGCTGTTCGGCTTCGTCGCGAAGGAGGCGGTGTACTCGACCCTCCTCCACAGCGGTGACAAGGCGTCGATCATCGCGCTCATCGGGGTGATGATCGGCTCCACCCTCACCGTCGCGTACTCGGCGCGGTTCGTCTGGGGCGCGTTCTCCTCGAAGGAGGGCGTCGAGGACATCGCCCGCCGCGAGGAGAACGTCACCCTCGTCGTCGCCCCGCTCATCCTCACGGTCCTCACGATCGCCCTCGGCCCCGCGGCCTCCATGGCGGATCGCCTCTTCGTCGCCTGGACGTCCCAGCTCCCGGCGGACCACCCCTCCGACGGCGGCTACCATCTGGCGCTGTGGCACGGCCTCGAGCCCGCGCTCGGCCTGTCCGCGGTGACGGTCGCGGCGGGCCTCGGGCTGTTCGTCGTCCGCGACGCCTTCGCCAAGGTCCAGTCGACGCTGCCCTCGGGATTCGAGTTCCAGCTCCTCTACCGCCGGCTCATCAACGGCATGGAGGCCTCGGCGCTCTGGGTCACCTCCCACACCCAGCGCGGTTCGCTGCCGTTCTACCAGAGCGTCATCTACCTCGTCCTCGTCGGCGGGGTCGGCCTGGCGGTCCTCGTCAACGACACGTGGTCCATCGACTTCCAGCTCTTCGCCTCCCCTCTCGACTTCATCGTCGCCCTCGTCCTCATCGTCGTCGCGATCTCGGCCACCCGGGCGAAGAAGCGCTTCACCGCCGTCGTCGTCGTCGGGATCTCCGGCTACGCGATGGTCATGTTCTTCGCGTTCACCGGCGCCCCCGACCTCGCGCTCACCCAGGTGCTCGTCGAGACGATCACGATCGTCGTGTTCGTGCTCGTCCTGCGCCGTCTGCCCGCCCGGATCGGCGAGTCGACCGGCCGCTTCACCCCCGCCTGGCGGGCGATCATCGGCGGCAGCGTGGGCGTGACGATGATGCTCGTCGTGCTCATCGCCGCCGGTGTCCGGGTCGGCGACCCCGCCTCCGTCGACTTCGGTCGACTCGCCTACGAGATCGGGCACGGGAAGAACATCGTCAACGTCACCCTCGTCGACATCCGCGTCTGGGACACCCTCGGCGAGATCTCCGTGCTCGTCGCCGCCGGCACCGGAGTCGCCGGACTCATCTTCGTGCGCGGTCGGGAGGGCCACCTGAGCCGACTGGCCACGGCCCACGACCCGCGGGAGCTGCGCGGACGGATGCGGTTCCAGCCCGTCGTCGAGGACATCGCCGGTCCCACCGGCTCCGAGACCGAGGACGTCCAGGAGAGGCGCGCCTCCTGGCTCATCGCCGGACGCACCCTGGCCCCGCGCAACCGCTCGATCATCCTCGAGGTCACGGCGCGACTCATCTTCCACGCCGTGCTCGTCTTCTCCGTCTACCTCCTCTTCGCCGGACACAACGCTCCCGGCGGCGGGTTCGCCGGCGGCCTCGTCGCCGGCCTGGCCCTCATCGTCCGCTACCTCGCGGGCGGGAAGTTCGAACTCGCCGAGGCGGCGCGCTTCACTCCCTCGGGACTGCTCGGAACCGGACTCATCCTCGCCGTCCTCACCGGGATCGGCGGCTGGATCTGGGGAGACACCGTGTTCCGCTCGGTCTTCATCGAAGGAGACGTCCCCGTGCTCGGCCACCTTCACTTCGGCACCCCGACCTTCTTCGACATCGGCGTCTACCTCATCGTCGTCGGCCTGATGCTCGACATCCTCCGCTCGCTGGGCGCCGAGGTGGACCTGCACCAGGAACGTGACGAGGCCCTCCTGTCCTCCCGCCTCGATGAGTCGTTCAACCTCTCGGAGAACCTCGGGCCGCAGGCCGGACACGAAGCCGTGTCGACGATCCTCGACCGGGTCAACCACCTCGACGTCGACAACGGCGCGGAAGGAGGGCGACTGTGAGCCTGCCCTTCATCCTCGTCCTGGCGATGGGCGTCCTCTTCGCCTGCGGCATCTACCTCATGCTCGAACGCTCCCTGACCCGGGTGCTGCTCGGCTTCATCCTCCTCGGCAACGGCGTCAACCTGCTCATCGTGCTCACCGCCGGGCGCGGCTCCGCGCCGCTGACCGACGGCGTCGACCTGTCGACCGTGGGCATGTCCGATCCGCTGCCGCAGGCGCTCGTCCTCACCGCGATCGTCATCACCTTCGCGGTGACGGCGTTCCTCCTCGCGATGATCTACCGCTCCTGGCGCCTGGTCAGGGCCGACTCCCTCCAGGACGACGCCGCGGACCTCCAGGTCGCGATCACGAGGATCATCGACTCCGAGGCGGAGGCGAGCACCGAGTACGACGACACGGAGTTCGGCGACGAGGCGGAGAGTCCGATCGTCGGCGCCGTCGACCTCGACCAGGACGGCCGCCGGGTCGACCGGATCACTGCGCCCGGGCCGTCGACGACCGAGCGGGAGGACGATCGATGACCGAACTCCTCTCCGTCCTCGTCCCGCTCCCGGTCCTGCTGCCGCTGCTCGGCGCGGGACTGGCGCTGGCGCTGTCGCGCCACTCCCGGGCGCAGAACGTCGTCTCGATCGTCGTCCTGTCCGCCGTGATGATCATCGCGTTCATCCTCCTGTTCGGGGTCGACCGGGAGGGCGCGCAGGTCGTGGCGATCGGCGGCTGGCAGCCCCCGGCGGGCATCGTCCTCGTCGCGGACCGGCTCTCGGTGCTCATGCTCGTCGTGTCCTCGATGGTCACGCTGTGCGTGCTCGTCTACGCGCTCAGCCAGGACGCCTCGGACGACTCGAACGAGACCCCGATCTCCGTCTTCAACCCCAGCTACCTCGTGCTCTGCGCGGGTGTCGCCAACGCGTTCCTCGCCGGGGACCTGTTCAACCTCTACGTCGGCTTCGAGATGCTGCTGCTCGCCTCCTATGTGCTCCTCACCCTGGGGGCGACGGCCGAGCGCATCCGGGCGGGAGTGACCTACGTCGTCGTCTCGCTCGTCTCGTCGATCATCTTCCTCACCGCGATCGGCGTCATCTACGCCGCGTGCGGGACGGTGAACATGGCGCAGCTCTCCGAGCGCCTGGGCCAGCTGCCGGCCGACGTGCAGATGATCCTCCACGTCCTGCTGCTGCTCGGGTTCGGCATCAAGGCGGCGGTGTTCCCGCTCTCCTTCTGGCTCCCCGACTCGTATCCGACGGCGCCGGCACCGGTCACCGCGGTGTTCGCGGGACTGCTGACGAAGGTCGGCATCTACGCGATCATCCGCACCGAGACCCTGCTCTTCGTCGACAGCTCGCTGCGGGTGCCGCTGCTCGTCGCGGCGGCGCTGACGATGCTCGTGGGCATCCTCGGTGCGATCGCGCAGTCGGAGATCAAGCGGATCGTGTCGTTCACCCTCGTCTCCCACATCGGCTACATGCTCTTCGGCGTGGCCCTGGGGACGACGTTCGGCCTGGCCGCGGCGATCTACTACACGGTCCATCACATCATCGTCCAGACCGCGCTGTTCCTCGCCATCGGCATGGTCGAGATGCGCGGGGGGTCCACCTCGACGCGGTCCCTGGGCGGGCTGATGGTGCTCTCACCGCTGCTGACGATCGTCTTCTTCATCCCGGCGCTCAACCTCTCCGGGATCCCCCCGTTCTCGGGATTCATCGGGAAGGCCGCCCTCTTCGCGGCCGGCTTCGCGGGAGAGGACTGGCTCAACGTCACGCTCATCGTCGTCGGCACGGTGACCAGCCTGCTCACCCTCTACGTCATCGGCCGCACCTTCAACCTCGCCTTCTGGCGCGATCCCGCCGATGCCGAGGAGCCCACGGAGGAGCTCGTCGCGGAGTTCGCCGAACGCAAGCAGGTCCTCCGGGCCGGCGGGACGTGGACCCCGACGATCGGGGTGCCGGGACCGATGTTCTGGGCGACCTCGGGGATGGTCCTCGCCTCCCTCGCGCTCACCGTCGGCGCGGAGCCGCTGTGGGAGCTGTCCCTGCGGGCGGCGGAGAACCTCTCCGAACCGCTCAACTACGTCAACCAGGTGCTCGGAGGTGACGCCGCATGAGCCCCCACCGCGCCCGCGCGCCCCGCCAGCCCCACCGCGCCAGGGGATTCGTCCAGCAGCTCGTCCTGCTCTTCTCCCTCGTCGTGCTCTGGGTGATGCTCTGGGACACCGTGTCCGTGCTCAGCGTCGTCAGCGGACTCGTCGTCGCGATGATCATCGTGCGGGTGTTCTACCTGCCGCCGGTCATCCTCTCCGGCCGCTTCAACGTCGTCCATGCCTTCGTCTTCGCGATGTGGTTCCTCCACTCCCTCGTCCTCGCCTCCGTCGGGGTGGCGCGGATGGCGTTCCGACCGCGCGCCGTGGGCGCG
Source organism: Brevibacterium sanguinis (assembly GCF_003315415.1). Classification (GTDB taxonomy): domain Bacteria; phylum Actinomycetota; class Actinomycetes; order Actinomycetales; family Brevibacteriaceae; genus Brevibacterium; species Brevibacterium celere_A. Next base: position 164,037 of record NZ_QNSB01000002.1, on the reverse strand, counting down.
GGCTCCGTCATCGCCTGCGACCTGAGGACGAGTTCGGACCTGCTGATGACGCTCATCGCCGACACCGCGAGCCTGATCCCCGGCTCGATCATCATCGACGCCGACCGCGCCCACGGTGTGCTCTACCTCCACGTCCTCGACGCCGACTCCGAGGAGAAGGTCCTCTCCGCGAAGCGGGAGGTCTACGTCATCGAACGGCTGCTCATCCGGGCGCTCGGCTCCCACCGCGACCTCGCGGAGCTGCGGATGAATCCGGATCCGATGGCCCGGGCCGACGGAGGTGCACGATGAACGGCATCCTCCTCGACACCATCGTCATCGCGACCTCCCTGCTGCTCGCCGCCTCGGTGGTCCTGGCGCTCTACCGCGTCATCCGCGGCCCGTCGATCCTCGACCGCATGATCGCCACCGACGTCGTCCTCGCCTCGATGATGTGCGGACTCGGCGGGTTCATGGCGATGACGGGCAGGACGGACCTGCTGCCGGTCCTCATCGTCCTGGCGATGCTCGGCTTCGTCGGCTCCGTGAGCGTGTCCCGGTACGTGTCGAAGTCCGATTCCATGACCACCGGCGCCGAGGTGGGCTCCCTCGGCGACTTCTCCGCCTCCGACTGGCACGTCGGCGCCCAGGACGAGGCCCCCGGCGATGCCGACGCCCAGTGGCCCGACGATGTCGCACGCGGCATCGCGAATGTCAGCGACGGACCCGCCGGGGTGACCGTCGGCGACGACGAGGCCCACCAGACCTCGACCCGGCCGGCGGGGGCCGACGACCACGACGAGCGGCTGACGGGTGAAGGAGGCCGCGATGGCTCTTGACATCATCTCGGCAGTGCTCGTCCTCCTCGGCGGGATCCTCTGCCTGGCGGCGGGACTGGGTGTCCTGCGCTTCGCCGATCTGCTCTCACGCATGCATGCGAGCGCGAAACCGCAGGTCCTGGGCCTGATCCTCGTCGCGATCGCCATCGCGATCCAGTTCCCGTCATGGGCGACGGTGACGACTCTGGCCATCATCATCTCGTTCCAGCTCGTCACGATCCCGGTGGCCACGCACATGGTCGGGCGCGCAGGGTATCGCACCAAGCACCTGCGTCGTTCTATGCTGTACCGGGATGAGCTGGCCGAGGCCGTGGATCGTGCGGAGGCGAGGGAGATCGCCAGAGAACGCCGGCGCGAACACGGAACGGACGAGAATGACGGTTGAACGTGAGCACGATTCCAGGCCACTGGTCCTGGTCGCCGATGACGAACCCGATGTCCTCGGCGCGGTCGTGCCGTTCCTCGAGAGGTCCGGTTTCCGGGTCCTGGCCGCCGGCGACGGACTCCTCGCCCTCGACGAGATCCACCGGCACCGTCCCGACGTCTGCGTGCTCGACGTGCTCATGCCCGGTGCGGACGGCAGGCAGGTCCTGCGCCGGCTGCGGCAGGAGGAGAACTGGGTTCCCGTCCTGCTCCTGACCCAGGTGGGCGAGGCCGTCGAGCGGGCGATGGCGCTCGAGGAGGGCGCCGACGACTACCTCAACAAGCCCTTCGACCCGCACGAGCTCGTCGCCCGGATCCGCGCCGTCCTCCGCCGCACCCGCAACGACGGCCCGCCCCTGGCCACCGCCCCGGTGCTCGTGTCGACCTTCGGCCTGCGCGTCGACCGGGTGAGCCGGCGGGCCTGGCTGGGCCAGCGGGAGCTCGTCATCACCCCCAAGGGCTTCACCCTGCTCGAGTACCTCATGGTCCATCGCGATGAGCTCATCGAGCGCAGCCGGCTGCTCGAGGTCCTGTGGGGGTTCGAGGAGGCCGTGGGCACCCGTGCCGTCGATTCCCGGGTCGCCGAGCTGCGGCGCGTGCTCGGAGAGGATGCGGCCGAACCGCGCTGGATCGCGACGGTGCAGGGACGCGGATACCGATTCGTCGGCGAGGTCCGCGGCGACGACGGGCGGAGGCGAGCATGACCCAGTTCCTCGTCATCGAGGTCCAGGTGTGGCTGTTCCTCGTCCTGCTGGCCCTCGTCCTCATCGGCCTGGGCCTCGGCGCGTTCTTCGGCTGGCGGCACCTGCGCCGGCGCGAGGCCCGGATGCGGGAGTCCATCGAGACCGCCGCCGCCGAGGAGTCGATGGCCAAGCGCAACCGCATGCTCATCCGCCTCGACCACGAACTGAAGAACCCCCTGACGGCCCTGCGCACCTCGGCGGCGACGATCCGTCAGATCGTGCGGGAGGACGGCACCATCGCCGAGGTGGAGCCTGCCGCGAAGCAGGTCGACGTGTCCTCACGGCGGGTGGCCCGGCTGCTCGCCGACCTGCGGAAGCTCGCCGACGTCGAGACCCGCGTCATCGAGTACACCCGCGTCGACCTCGACCGCCTCATCCACCAGGCCGTCGAGGACGCCTCGACGGCGCCGGGCGCCGAGGACCGGATGATCGTCGCGACCGTCGCGCGTGCCCCGTGGCGCCTGCCCGACGTCGCCGGCGAGGAGGACCTGCTGCTCACGGCGATCCTCAATCTGCTCGGCAATGCCCTCAAGTACTCCTCTCAGGGCGAGGTGGTCGAGCTGCGCGCCAATGAGCAGATCATCGACAATCACCGGTGGGTCGTCGTCGAGGTGGCCGACACCGGCAGCGGCATCCCGCTCGCCGAGCAGGAGCAGGTGTGGGACGAGCTCTCCCGCGGCTCCCGGGTGCGGGCGGTGGCCGGCTCGGGCATGGGGCTCTCGCTCGTCCGGGCGATCGTCGCCCGCCACGGCGGATCCGTGCAGCTGTTCAGCCAGGAGGGCGTGGGCACCTCGGTGCGTATGGTGCTTCCGGTCCTCGGCGATGCGATGCCGGTGACCGTGCCGCAGATGTCCGACGGCGTCAACCGGGCCGCCGCCGGCTCCCGACCGGTCCAGCCCGTGCAGAACCCCGACATGCGCCATGCTCCCGGCTTCCTGCCGCCCCGGCAGCCGAGCGAGGCCGAACTCCAGGGACGGATCCTCGGCACTCCGCGGCGGACCTCGAAGCGGCGACTGGAGCGCGTCGACGGCAACCTCATCAACCGCTCGACAGGGGAATCGGTGAGCGGAGGGTTCCCGCCGGACTCCGGTCAGCATTCGCAGTTCAAACCTCCCCGGCGCGATCCCGTCGGCAACGGACCTGTCGGGCCGGGGCCCGCGCAGAGCGGTCCTGTTCCCAGCGGACCGGTCGGCAGCGGGCCGGTCCCCAGCGGCCCTGTTCCCAGCGGGCCGGCCGGGATGCCGCAGCGCGGCCCGCAGAGCGGGCCCGTCCCCACCGGCAGCGGACCGGCCGCACCGGCCTATCCGCCGGTTCAGCCGACCCGACCGCCGCACGATCCCTCGCAGCCCTACCCCAGCCGCCGCGACCTGCGTTCGGGCAACGGGTCATGACCTCTCGGTCCCGCACCCTGACCGCGGTCGGAGCCGCGGCCGCCCTCGGCCTCGTGCTCAGCGGCTGCTCGGCGCTGCACATCCGCACGGCGGAACGGGACTCGGGCCCCGTCCGGGTGGCCGTGCAGGAGACCGCCGGCGAGGACCCGACGCCCGAACCCACCGACGGAGGGATCCCCGAGGGGATGAGCCGAAGCACCTTCAACCTCGGCGCCGAATGCCCCGTGACTGTGAGCTTCGCCGTCGGCTCCGACTGGACCCAGGCCTCGACGACCGATTCCTTCCACGTCCTGTCCCGCGGCGACTCGATCGCCCAGGGCGACGTCATCATCGTCAACTGCTCGCAGGCCTTCGACGACTCCCCGCAGGCCGTGGTCGACTCGCAGAAGAAGTACTCGTTCTCGGAGCAGGGCTCGATGGTCCAGGCCGAGCACTCGGGAACGATCGATGCCGGCTCCTACTGGACCTACCAGGGAGTTCTCGGCCCCACCGAGATCTTCGCGATCGATCAGAAGTCCACGGTGATGTACGGGGCGCGCATCGGCTACCAGACCAACGGCCGTCTCGTCGACATCGGCGTCGAGATGCGCGCGCTCGAGACCGACGTCGAGGCCGCCGAGGACTTCAAGGCGATGCTGCCGACCATCGAGATCGACGGGAACGGACTCGAGACCCCGACGTTCCGATGAGCGCTGTCACTGACGAACCGGTGGGTCCTCGCGCCGAGGTGATCGTCCACAGCGCCGTCATCCTCGACGGACCCGAACACGCCCCCGCGGTGCTCCGTGCGCAGACCTCGCAGTCGACCGGAGGCGTCGCCGACGGCTGGATCGCCGTCGCCGACGGCGTCATCACCGCCCGCGGCCGCGGAACCGACTGGACGGGACTGGTCACCTCGGCGACGGTCGAGGTCGTCGACGCGGCGGGAGCACGACTGGCCCCGGCCTACGTCGACATGCACTGCCACGGTGCCGGCGGGTTCGGTGCCGAGGACGGCGCGCACGGGCTGCCCGGACTGCTCGGGGTCCACCGCGCGCACGGGACCGGTCGGATCGTCCTGTCCTTCGTCGCGGACACCGTCGAGAACCTGTGCCGGTCCCTGGTCGAGGCCGCGCGGACGACGGCCGGCGACCCGATGGTGCTCGGACTGCACGCCGAGGGCCCCTTCCTCGCCCCCGGCTTCCATGGCGCCCACCGTCCTGAGGCGCTGACGGCACCCACCGCCGAGGCGGTCGACCGGATCCTCGCCGCCGCAGACGGAGCCCTCGTCCAGGTCACCCTCGCCCCCGAACTGCCCGGGGCGCTCGAGGCGATCAGCCGATTCGTCTCGGCCGGGGTGAAGGTCGCGGTCGGGCACACGGGTGCGACCTGCGCCGAGGCGGCGCGGGCCTTCGACGCGGGCGCGAGCATCCTCACGCACACCTTCAACGGGATGCCGGGCATCCACCACCGGGAGCCGGGGCCGATCCTCGCAGCCGTCGACGCCGGGCACGTGACCCTCGAGCTCATCGCCGACGGCGTCCACGTCGACCCCGCGGCGATGCGGATGATCGCGGCACTGGCTCCCGGCCGCATCGCCCTCATCTCCGATGCCCTCCCGGCGACGGGGATGGGCGATGGCCCCTTCCGCCTCGGTGGGCGTGCCGTGCACGTCGAGGAGTCGATCGCCCGCGTCCTCGATCCCGAGGGACGGCCGGGAGCGCTGGCGGGATCGACGCTCACCCTTGATCGGGCGGTGGCGCGTGCGGTGGATGCGGAGGCGATGACCCCGCTCGAGGCGGTCCGGGCGGCGAGCCTCGTGCCATTTCGGGCACTCGGCCTCGTGGACCGGGATTCCGGTGCGCTGCTCGACGTCGGTCGAACCGCTGACTTCCTGCTCCTCGACGACGGGATGGCGGTTGGCCGGGGGTGGATCGGCGGAGATCCGCTTCCGCGCTGAGGCGCGGCCTCGGCGGGGGCGCGGTTCCCCGCCGAGCCGGTCACATGGCACGATAGGGACCATGGATGCCCTGCTCCTCATCGACACCGACGACATCAGCTTCACCTCCGACGAGGCGGCCGAGACCCTCGGCGGAATCGTCGCCCGCACGCGCGCGGTGGGCGGAGTGCTCATCTTCGCCTCGACGAACGACGAGGTCGCCGAGCGCGACGACGAGGAGCTGAGCATCTTCGGTCCCGACGAGGAGGACCTCATCCTGCGCTCGGAGACCCCGGACATCTTCGAAGGCATCGACGACCTGGCCGCGGGCCTCCACGATCTGGCCGTCGACCGGATCGTCGTCGCGGGCGCCGACGACGGCCCCGGTTCAGTGTGGGCCTCGGCGATGGCCGCTCTCGTCTGCAACTTCGACGTCATCGTCCTCTCCGACGCCGTCATCGACAGCGACGGTCGAGCCGTCGACTGGATGGCCGCGGCCGAGGAGGCCGGGGCCATGGTCAAGCGCACCGCCGACACCTGGCTGCGGATGTAGGACGGCAGGCCCCGAAGCACGGAGCGCAGGAGAGTGGCCCGCGAGCTTGACGCCCACGGGCCACTCTCGATCCCTGCGGTCGGCAGCCGTACCGGAGCCGGCAGCCGCGCCGACGCACGCGCCGGCGGAGTCTCCTACTCGGTGACGATGCCCTCGTAGGCGTCCGGGTGGCTCTTCAGCCACTCGGCGACCGCCTCGTCGCCCTTGTCCTTGTACTTGTTGACCACGAGGTCCTCGAGGGAGCCGTACTCGGCGTCGTCGAGCTTGATCTTGCCGATGTACTCGGCGGCCTCCGGGAACTCCTCGGCGAAGCCCTTGGTGGCCGTGAAGTGCAGCTTCTCCGGCGAGCCCATGGCACCCTTGGGATCCTCGAGGTCCTTGACGTCATAGGTGTTGTTGGCCCAGAACGGACGCCACAGCGTGACGACGATGTCCTCCTTCTTCTCGATCGCATTGCCGAGCTCGGTGAGCATGGCCGCCGTCGAGGAGGTGACGAGCTTGTACTCACCGTCGAGGCCGTATTCGGGCATCATCGAGTCCTGGGTCTGCTTCGTCAGACCGGCTCCGGGTTCGATGCCGACGATCTCACCGCCGAAGCGATCGGCCTGCCCCTTGAGGTCCTCGATGGAGTTGATGTCCTCCATGTAGGTGGGAACGGCGATCGTCAGCACGGCGTTCTCATAGTAGGCTCCGACGTCCTCGAGCTGATCGCCGTATTCCTCCATGTACTGCTTGTGCGTGACCTCGGGCCACGACGACGGATACATGTCGACGTCCCCGTTGGCCACACCGGCGTAGAGGACGGCGGCATCGCTGAAGGTCTCCGTCTCGACCTCGAATCCCATCTTCCCGAGCTGGTCCTCGAGGAGGTAGGAGATGCTCTCGCCGTCGGTCCACCCCGTGACGTAGCCGAGCTTGATGGTTCCCTTGTCGCCTCCGCCTTCGCCTCCGCTGTCCTCACTGGCCTGCTGCGAGCAGCCGGTGAGCGCCAGCGCCAGCACTGCTCCCACAGCGGCGATCTTCGCGCCGAGATGCTTCTTCATGGTGGTCCTTTCCTCGAATCACTTCATTGGATGGTCGTGGAACTTCTCTGGAGCAGATGGAAAATCGTCCGTCGACTGCCGAACACGTCGTCAGACCATGGTCGGTGTCATCCCTGCGCCGGGTGGGCCAGGGCGGCCGCCTTGGCCGCGTCGTCGGCCTCGGCCTTCGACCGAGCCTCGGCCTGGGCCGAGTTCCTCCGCTTGAGCTTGCCGAGCAGGGAGTTCGGATAGTCCTTCGCGGTACCCAGTGCGGCGGTCACCCGGTCGAGATAGACCGCGATGATGACGACGCCGAGTCCGGCCTCGACGCCGAGCGGCAGGTTCTGGGTCGCCACCGCCTCGACGACGTTCTTGCCGAGCCCGTCGGCACCGACGAAGCCGGCGATGACGGCCATCGCCAGGGCGAGCATGATCACCTGGTTGATCCCGGCCATGATGGTCGGGGTCGCCAGGGGCAGCTGCACCCCGCGGAGGATCTGGCCCGGAGTCGCCCCGAAGGCCTGGCCGGCCTCGACCGTCTCGGAGTCGACTCCGCGGATGCCCAGCTCGGTGAACCGCACCCCCGGGGGCAGGGCGAAGATCACGGTCGAGACGAGGCCGGGGACGACGCCAATGCTGAAGAACGTCACCGCGGGGATGAGGTAGACGAACGCGGGCATCGTCTGCATGAAGTCGAGGATGGGTCTGACGACCGCGGAGACGGTGTCGTTGCGGGCGGCGAGGATGCCCACGGGGATCGCGATGACGATGGCGATGAGCGCGGCGATGATGATGAGTGCCAGGGTCTGCATGGAGGCGACCCACTGGTCCATCGTCATGACGAAGAACATCGCGATGAGGGTGCCGACGGCCATCTGCCACGATCGCAGCACCCAGCCGATGAGGGCGAGCAGGATCATGATGACGAGGGGATGGAGGTCGACGAGCACCTCGGTGAGCGATTCGATGAGGAACCGGAAGAGGAATGTGAAGAAGTCGAAGAGCCAGTCGAGGTTCTCCTTGAACCAGTCGAAGACGACGTCGACCCACTCGCCGATCGGAATCCTGATGTTCTCCATCACACACCTTCCCTCGACGTCGCGGGTTCGGCCGCTGATCGGTCCTCGGATTCGGCGAGGACCTGGTCGATGACTCCGGTGTCGACCGGAACGTGACGGTCGTGGTGCTCCTCGTGCTCTCCCGAGTGCGTGCCCAGCGCCGCGAGCAGCGTGGCCCTGGGCACGACGCCGACCAGCTGTCCGCGGTCGTCGGTGACCGGAACCGGCAGGGGAGTCTCGGCCGACGGGAGGAAGAGATCGACGAGGAGATCATCGGGGGAGGCCGTCTGGGGGACGGGCCGGATGATGCCGTCGAGGGTGGTCGCGCCGCGGCGGATGTGATCGATGGATTCGCGGTCGAAGACCACGCCGAGGAACCTGCGGTCCCGGTCGGTGACGTAGACGGCCGAGGAATTGCTCTCGCGCATGCTGCGCAGGGCGACGCGGGGGCCGTTCTGATCGGTCACGACCTGACGCGGCTTCTCCATGACGTTCCGGGCGGTGAGCACACGGGCGCGATCGACGTCCTGGACGAACTGGGCGACGTAGTCGTTGGCGGGATCGGTGAGGATGTCTTCCGGGGTGCCGATCTGGACGATCCGGCCGTTGCGCATGACGGCGATGCGATCGCCGAGGAGCATCGCCTCGTTGAGGTCGTGGGTGATGAAGATGATCGTCTTCTTGAGGTCGCGCTGGAGCTCGATGAGCTGTTCCTGCATCTCCCGGCGGATGAGGGGGTCGAGGGCGGAGAAGGCCTCGTCCATGAGCAGGATGTCGGTCTCCGCGGCGAGTGCGCGGGCGAGCCCGACGCGCTGCTTCATGCCGCCGGAGAGCTGGCCGGGGAACTTGTCACCCCATCCCTCGAGGCCGACGATCTTGAGCCAGTGGTCGGCGCGTTCGGACCGTTCGGCGACGGGCACCCCTCGGATCTCCAGGGCGTAGGCGGCGTTGTCGCGCACCGTTCGATGCGGCAGCAGTGCGAAGTGCTGGAACACCATGGAGATGTGCTCATTGCGGACGCGGCGCAGGGTCGCCGGATCCGCGGTGGCGGTGTCGGTGCCGAGAACCTCGACGGATCCTTCCGAAGGCGTCCAGAGTCCGTTGATCGTCCGGATCAGCGTGGATTTCCCGGACCCCGACAGTCCCATGACGACGAAGATCTCACCGGCCTCGACCTCGAAGCCGGCGTCGATGACCGCGGCGGTCCCGAGCGTCGTCAGCTCGTCGCGGTCCGCGCCGTCCTTGAGCCGTCTGATGACCTCGTCCGGACGCTTGCCGAAGATCATGTAGACGTTCGACGCTTTGACTACGCTCACGCATTTCCTCCTTGAAATCGTGGCACTCTGCCGGGCAGGGCGGTGCACCGCCCTCGGTGCAGGAGGATCGACCGGGACGAGGACCGCTCGTGCGTCTCACCCGGCCGATTCGGTTGCCGGTGCGAGCTCCCGGACCCGTCGGCGGACGCGTCCGAGCCGATTCCCATCCCGCTCCGAGCAGAGAGGATGATCGCGGCTCGCTCTAGAAGTCTCGCATCGATCGCTCACTTCAGACGTCATCATGGGCCATCGTATGCATTTCGTTATAAACCCGTCCTGCCTGCGCGAATGCCACCCCGGTCGTCCTCCGGGAGGCGGGATCACCCGTTCGGGTCGGCAAGGAACCCGATGATCTCGGGGGTGACCTGATCGGCGAACTCCTCGAAGAACCCGTGGCGGCCGCCGGGGAGGATGACCAGGCGGGAATCGGGGATCCGCTCGTGCAGCAGCCGGGCGTTCCCGACCGGGTTCATGAGGTCGGCGTCGCCGTGGATGACGAGGGTCGGTGCGGTGATCGACGGCAGCCTGTCCCAGGCGTCGTGCTCGGCGCTGATGCGCAGATGGGCGGCGGACTCCGCGGAGCTCATCGAGGGATCGCCGAGCAGCGTGCTGTCCGTCGGCGTTCCCGGCCAGTCGGGGGTGTAGAAGAGCGAGTGCAGGTAGTCGAGGTACTCAGCGCCGCGCAGCGTCGCCAGGGCTCTGCCCACCTGGCGAGGACGCTTGATCGCATGGGAGCCGCCGGGGGTGGTGCAGCCGAGGACGAGGGCGTCGACGCGGTCGGGATGGTCGATCGCGATCATCTGGGCGATCCGCCCGCCCATGGACGTGCCGTAGACGGCGGCGCCGGGAATGCCGAGGAAGTCGAGGACGGCGACCGCGTCCGCGGCGAATCCGCTGCTCGAGGCATCGCCCATGGGCCCTCTGCTCCGTCCGGTCCCGCGATAGTCGAAGGTGATCGTGCGGATCTGCGGTTCGAACTCTCCCCGGGTGCGCTGCCACCACGTGTGCGAGTTCGACTGGCCCTGCAGGAGGAGCAGCGCGGGTGCCTCGGCGGGCCCGCTGACCTGCACGGCCAGCGGACATCCGTCCCACGCTCTCGTCATCAGATGATCCACCCCGCCCACTCTACTTCCCGACCGGTGACAGCGATGGCGGGAACTGCGATGAGCGGAGACTGCTACGGCGGGAGCAGCGACGGCCGAAACCGCGACGGCCGGGAGCGGGCGAATCCATGCAACAGGGCGCGGCCGAATCCGCGCGGTCAGGCGCGAGGGCGCATACGCTGGGAGGATGAAGCCCCTGCCATTCCTCAGCACGCCCCCGAACTGGTCGCCGGCGACGACGAACAGGCGTCGCCCGGCCGTCATCGTTCCGCTGCAGAGCACGACCGGTGCCGAGCTCGCCGCGTACTCCTCCCGCGCCGCCGCCACGGGACTCGTCGACGTCATCGAATGGCGCATCGACCCCCTGGGTCCCCGCTCCGAGGCGATACTCGAACTGGCGCCGCAGGTGCTCTCGGCCGGACTGCCCGTGCTCGTCACCCTGCGCACCGCGGGGGAAGGGGGCGCCGCCGAGGTCACCGACGAGGAGTACCGTGAGATCCTCTCGCGGACCGTCCCGGAGCTGTCCGGATCCGCTGACGTTCCCGTCGCCCTCGACGTCGAGATCGCTCGCCGAGGCGCGGACGAGCTCATCGCCCACGCACACGAGCACGGGGTCGCCGTCGTCGCCTCCCACCACAACTTCACCGCCACGGACTCTCCGGCCGACCTCGGCGCGACGTTCGACCGGATGGCGGCGGCGGGCGCCGATGTCGCGAAGATCGCGATGACGCCCGGATCCGCCCATGACGTCACGACGGTCCTCGAAGCCACCGCCGAGGCGGACGCGCGCCTGGACTGTTCCGTGCTCGGGATCTCGATGGGACAGCTGGGGCGCGCCACGCGCATCCTCGGAGCCGACTTCGGCAGCTGTGCGACCTTCGCGCAGCTCGGGCTCGCCTCGGCGCCGGGGCAGATCGACGTCGCCGAGCTCGCGGCCATCCTCGACAGCCTCTACGGCTGAGACGAATCGACGCGGCCACCTCGTCGAACGAGATGGCCGCGTCGGTGGCGGTCTCCGATCAGCTGGGGGTTTCGGCGGGTGCGACGGCGGTCGCTCCCGTCCCGCCCTGGCCGCGGCGGACCCCGGCCAGCAGCATCTGGGACACGTCGAGGACCTCGACGCCGTCGGAGGCGTTGCCCTCGGCCTGCTCCGAGGTCAGCCCGTCGGAGAGCATGACCCGGCAGAACGGGCAGCCGATCGCGATCTGCTCCGCACCGGTGGCCACGGCCTCCTTGGTGCGGTTGATGTTGATGCGCGAACCGATGGTCTCCTCCATCCACATGCGGGCACCGCCGGCGCCGCAGCAGAACGACCATTCCTTCGACCGCTCCATCTCCCGGTACTCGACTCCCGGCAGGGAGCCGATGAGCTCGCGCGGAGGGGTGTAGATGCCGTTGTGGCGGCCCAGGTAGCAGGGATCGTGGTAGGTCACGGGGGTCGCGACGGCTTCGCCGGCGGCCGGGGCCACCGGGGTCAGGCGCTTGTCGCGGACCAGCCGGTTGAGCAGCTGCGTGTGGTGGACGACCTCGAAGTTCCCGCCCAGCTGCGGGTACTCGTTGGCGATCGTGTTGAAGCAGTGCGCGCACGTGACGACGATCTTGCGCGCCTTCATCTCGTTGAGCACCTCGACGTTGGCCTGGGCGAGCATCTGGAACAGGAACTCGTTGCCCGCCCGGCGGGCCGGGTCTCCGGTGCACGACTCCCCGTCGCCGAGGACGGCGAAGTCGACGCCGGCGATGTGGAGGAGCTCGGCCACGGCCTGGGTGGTCTTCATCGCACGGTCCTCGAAGGCTCCCGCGCAGCCGACCCAGAACAGGTACTCGGTCTCTCCGAGGTCCTCGATGTCGGCTCCGACCTGCTTGACCTCGAAGTCGAGGTTCTTCGCCCACTCCATCCTCTTGCGCTGGGACATGCCCCACGGGTTCTGCTTGTTCTCGAGGTTCTTGAACAGTCCGGACAGCTCGCTCGGGAACGCCGACTCGATGAGCACCTGGTAGCGGCGCATGTCGACGAAGTGGTCGACGTGCTCGATGTCGACCGGGCACTGCTCGACGCAGGCGCCGCAGGTCGTGCACGACCACAGGGCGTCGGGGTCGATGACGCCGAGCTCGGTGAGCTCCTCGACGTCCTGGGCGCCGACGAGGGGACGCACCGCCTCGGTCTGCGCCGCCTCGGAGAGGGTGCCGAGGAGGTCGAGGTTCTCGTGCGGGTCCGAGATCGAGTTGTACTCGTCGAGGGCCTTCGCGTAGGCCTTCTTCTCCTTCTTGTCCGCGTCGGGGCCCGGTTCGGCCGGGGGAGTCGCCTCGGCCTGGGCCTGCTGGGCGGCCTGCATCCACGGGGCCTTGGCGTTGGCGTGGTTGCGGAGGTTCATGATCATCAGCTTGGGGCTGAGCGGCTTCTCCGTGTTCCAGGCCGGGCACTGGCTCTGGCAGCGACCGCACTCGGTGCACGTGCTGAAATCGAGGAGGCCCTTCCACGTGAAGTCCTCGATCTTGCCGGCGCCCATCGAGGCGTCCTCATCCATGTCCTCCATGTTCTCGAAGTCGATTGGTTCCCCCTTCGAGACCATGGGCTGCAGCGGACCGAGGCTCGTCCTCCCGTCGGCGTGGCGCTTGAACCAGATGTTGGGGAAGGCGAGGAATCGATGCCAGGCCACGCCCATCGTCGGGGTGATGCCCACGGTGACCATCCACGCGTAGGAGATGAGCAGCTTGATGAGCGCGACGACGACGATGAAGGCCTCGATGAAGCCCGTCGACGCCCCGGACAGCAGCTCGCCGATCCAGAAGAAGAACGGGAAGTGGAGGATCCCGTTGGTCAGCTCTCCCGTGCGCGATTGGAGCACGTACTCCGCGCCGCGCAGCAGCGCGATGCAGCCGGCCACGCCGAGGATGGTGAACTCGACGTAGTACGCCTCCCAGAACGTCGACCCGAAGAACCGCGAGTAGCGGCCCTTCTGCTTCGGCTTGTTGAGCTGCCGGACGACGATGAGGTAGATGATGCCGAGGAGGCCGAAGAAGGCGAAGAACTCGGTCACCCATTCGTAGGGGAAGAAGTGCCCGATGAGCGGGAGGACCGCATAGGGGTTGAACAGCTGCATCGTCGCCTGCGCGAGGGTGAGGACGAGGACGCCGAAGGACACCATCGTCACCCAGTGGGCGATCGCCACGATGGGGAGCCGGGCCATCCGGGTGTGCCCGAGGAATTCGCGCAGCAGGGTGACGGTGCGGGCCCAGGGCTCCCGCGTGCGCTCGCCCTCGAGCGTCGGCGCGCCCAGCTTGAAGTATCGGACGAAGCGGACGATCCGGTTGATGAAGAACGTCCAGCCGACGGCCGTGGCCGCCAGTCCGATGACCACAGCGACGAGCTGCAGGGCAAACATGTATTCCTCCGTCAGGGTCGTGGGTGACGCGGTGCCGGCGATGGCGCGCGTCGAATGCACAGACTGCGGTCAGTTTACTCTCGGCGCGACTCCGATCACATGCGATGACCGATCGTTCGCTCAACTTCGGCGACAGGGCGGCACCGACGCCGTCCCACGGTTCCCCCGGCCGGGAATTAGGTCAGGGACCTATGCCCTTACGCAGTCCTCAGGCGACGCCTTCGACCATCTGCTTGCGGTACTTCTTCGGCAGGGCCTCGTCGCCGAAGTTGTTGCGCACGGTGGTGGCGGCGAGGCGCTGGACGACGAGCTGCGCGACGGCCACTCCGACGCCGGAGACGATCGTCCAGGCGAGGGCCTCGGACATCGAGATCTCGTCATCGACCGGGTTGACCGGAGCGGGACGCTTGGTCGACTTCTCCCAGGCGAAGGTCAGCACCTTCCGGGCGGCGAAGGCGGCCGCGATCGGTGCTCCGACGCCGATGATCTGCCAAGCGAGCTTTCCCATGCTCGTGTCCTCTCTGTTGGGCCGGAAGTGCGCGCACATCCGGGTCCGATTGCCTACGTCACCACAGTAGCGCAGGGCGGTGACGTCGAGCGGTGGTCCTCGGCCGCCGGTGCGAGTCGACTTCATCCTTTCGAGGGATGTGCGGATCGACCGGTGCCGATAGGTTGGGATCGAGACGGCTGCCGGGGCCGTCGGGGCACTGGACGCCGGAGGCGAGGTCGGAATGCTCTACAGGTGGAAGGCCGCTGTGGTCGCGGGGCTGTTCGTGCTCGGCGCCGTGTGCTTCCTGCTCGGGCTGTTCCCCGCGCTGGCGGGCCTGTTCTGGACGCTGTGGCTGTCGGGCTGCGGCGCGTGCATCGCCGGTCTGATCCTCGCGGTGACGATCCCCTCCCGAGACGCGGGCCGCCGGACGCCGGAGGAGCGGGCCGACGCCCTCAGCCGGTGCCGATGATCTGCTGGAGCGCGCGGGTGAGTGCGTCGTCCCGGCTGATCGGGGCGCCGTCGAGCGAGGTCAGGGCGACTGCCGTGCGCATCGAGGACACGAACCAGGCACCGTCGGCGGTGCGGATGTCGTCGAGGCGGAGATCGGCGTAGTCGGCACCGAGCCCGAGCTCCCCGGCGTGATCGAAGATCAGCCGCTGCGTCGTCCCCCACAGGAGGCCGGCGGCGGGATCCGGGGTGAGGAGGCGGTCGCCTCGGCGGATGATGAGGTTCGACGTCGGTCCTTCGAGGACGATTCCGTCGTGGGAGACGAAGAGCGCCTCGTCGGCGCCGCGCTCGGCCGCATACCTGCCGGCGGCCTGGTTGATCGCATACGAGATGGTCTTGGCCCCGATGAGCAGCCACGGCGCCTTGCCGCCGAGGTACGCATCGTAGCCGCGGTCGAGGCTGATCGCGCTGATGCCCTCGGCGCGGGCACGCAGGACCGCCTCGCCGATGGGGACGCCGAAGGCCCAGCCGCGCGGGGAGTCGAGCCCCCGGGAGAAGGTGTAGCGGACACCGAACTCCCTGCTCTCCGGGTCTTGGGCGCGCACCTCGGCGATGACGGTGTCGAGGGCGCGATTCCACAGCGCCGGATCCGGATCGGGCAGATCGAGCGCCGAGGCGGAGTCCCGGAAACGGGCGAAGTGCCGGTCGCGGGCGACGACGACGGCGTCGCCGGAGGGCTCGTCGACCCGGACGAGCACGGTCTCGAAGATCCCGTCGCCGCGGTGGGCGGAGAGGTCGTCGACGGGGAGCTGGGCGGAGCCGAGGTCGGCGAGTTCGAGAGAGGAGGCGCTGGGGTCGATGAGGACGAGGGCGTCGGTCATGGGCACCAGTCTAGGACGTGGTCGGGGCCGGACCGGCCGGTTCAGCCGATGGTCGGGTCGATTCCGCGGGCGGCGATCCGCGCGCTCTCCGACCGCTGGATCGGACCGGACGCGAGGACCGCGACGAAGGAGATGAGCGCGAGCGCCATGAGGTACACGGCGATGGGCAGCCACGCGTTGTCGAACCGGCCGAGCATCCACGTCGCGAGCAGGGGCGCGGTCCCACCGGCGAGAGCGGCGCCGATCTGATAGCCGAGCGTGACCCCCGTGTAGCGGACGCGGGTCGTGAAGATCTCCGAGGTCAGGGTGCCCAGCGTCGCGGTGACCGGGGGCCAGAAGATGCCCAGCCCCAGGGTCACGGCGGCGTAGACCGCCCAGTTCATCCCGACGTCGAGGAGCATGAAGAAGGGGGCGGCGAACAGGGCGACGAGGATGGTGCCGCCGAGGTAGACGGGCTTGCGGCCGAGGCGGTCCGACAGCGCGCCCATCGCCATGATCATTAACGTGGAGACGAGGGCGGCGACGCTCACCGCGTTGAGGACGACCGACTGCTCGTAGTCGAGCACTCCGGTGGCGTAGCTGACGACGAAGGTCGCGAAGATGTAGAACGGGGCGGTCTCGACGACTTTGGCGCCGATGGCGACGAGCACCGAGCGCCAATGATCGCGCAGCGTGTCCTTGATGGGGAGCTTCGCGATCTGCCCGGTGTCCTTGGCCTCCTGGAACGCCGGAGTCTCATTGAGGCCCTTGCGGATCCACAGACCCACGACGACGAGGACGACCGAGGCGATGAACGGCAGTCGCCAGCCCCAGGATTCGAAGGCGGGCGCCGGCAGGGTGGACACGAGGGCGAACGCCAGGGTCGACAGGAGCATCCCGATCGTGATGCCGGTCTGCGGCACCGAGCCGAAGAAGCCGCGGCGGTGCTGCGGCGCGTACTCGTAGGCGAGCAGCAGCGCCCCTCCCCATTCGCCGCCGATCGCCATGCCCTGGACGATGCGGAGGACGATGAGGAGGGTCGGCGCGAGCAGCCCGACCTGGTCGTGGGTGGGCAGGAGGCCGATGGCCACCGTCGACCCGCCCATCAGCGACAGGGTGATGACGAGGGTCTTCTTCCGCCCGATGCGATCGCCGAGGTGGGAGAACAGGACTCCGCCGAAGGGCCGGATGAAGAAGGTCAGGGACAGCGACAGGTACGAGAGCATGAGCGAGACGAGGGGGTCGTCGCTGGGGAAGAACTGCTTGTCGAAGATGAACGCCGCCGCGGTGGCGTAGAGGAAGAAGTCGAACCACTCGATGGCGCTGCCTGACAGGCTGCCGATGAGCACCCGGCGATTGGTCGCCGGGGTGTTGACTGCGGTGGCGGGCATCGTCGCTCCTGTCGTGGATGGTCCGGGCCGGATGCCCGGGGAGGTGACAGGTCGAGAGTACAGGCCACTGCGTCGGTCGGTCTCGGCCGGTGCGCTCGCGGACAGCGGGCGTCGGCCTGTGCAGCTGCGGGTGCACCGCCTCAGCCGGTGCTCACGCCGAAGAGCAGGCCGAGGGCGTAGGTGATCGCGGCCGCGCCGAAGCCGACGGCGAGCTGCCGCAGCGCCCGGGGTCCGGGAGCGGTGCCCGAGAGCAGGCCGACCGTGCTCCCGGTGAAGAGCAGGGCGATGCCCACGAGCCCGGCCGAGAGGACGACCGCGGGGATCCCCGACATCCCGAAGATGTAGGGCAGGATCGGGATGAGGGCGCCGGAGGAGAAGAAGCAGAAGCTCGACAGGGCCGCGCCGAGTCCGGTGCCGAGCTCGTCGCGGTCGACACCGACGTCGAGGACGGGCAGGGTGGGGGCGTGCTGGTTCTTCGCCGCCGCGATGATCCGGTGGGCGTGGGCCGCGGCCTCCGCGGGATCCTCGCCGCGGGCGCGGAAGACGAGGGCGAGCTCGTTCGCGTCGATGTTGAGGTCGGCGACGGCGTGGCGGGATTCGGGGTCCGGCGTCGACGCGTCGAGGAGCTCGCGCTGTGAGCGCACCGAGATGTACTCCCCGGCGCCCATCGACAGGGCTCCGGCGAGCAGCCCGGAGATCCCGGTGAGGAGGATGACCGAGTTCGAGACGCCGGCGGCGCCGACGCCGAGGACGAGGGCGAGGTTCGACACGAGACCGTCGTTGGCGCCGAACACGGCGGCGCGGAAGTTGCCCGACAGACGGGCGCGGGAGCGGGCGGCCAGGGCCCGGACCACCTCGGCGTGGATCCGCTCGTCGGCGGCCATCTCCGCCGACGCCGCGTCGTCGTCCTGATAGGGCGAGCTCGTCTCCGACTGCTGGGCCAGGGCGAGGATGAAGACGGAGCCGAAGAGCCGACCGAGGAAGGCGAGGCCGAGGGTGACGAGGTCGGGAGCACGCTTCTTCCCAGCCTGGTCGCCGAGGAGGTCGATCCAGTGCTGCTGGTGCCGGGACTCGGCGGCGGCGAGTTCGAGGAGGATCTCCCGGTCCTCACCGGTGCGCCGCCGGGCGAGGTCACGGTAGACGCGCTCCTCGAGGCGCTCGTTGGCGAGGTAGCGCTGCCACCGTCGGATCGTCCGGGAGTCCGGCGTAGGCCCCGTGCCCGGATCGTGGGACGCGGCGGGGCCCGGCGAGCCGCGGCCGGCGTCGAGGAAGCGCTGGGGATCGTTGTTCGTCATTGGAGGAAGACTACTGACAACCCGCTCTCAATTCAACACTTGCGCAATCGCGTAACTGTTGTTCGTTATTGTTTCGTGACCTACCGGGCGGTCAGGATGGGCTAGATTGAGACACATTGTGAGTTCTGTCACCGTTTCGTAACAGTAGTATGTGATTCGTTATATGCGAGGGCATACGCGGGGCGGGCGGGACCGCGCTTCCCCTTTGAGCACGGAGTGAGCCACCGGCCGTCGGCAGCTGTTCGCCGCCCACGGGATCCGGGGCCTTCGCTCTGCGGTCGAAGGCGCAGTCGATCGATCAAGGTCGCTTGAGCGCTGCGGACGAGGCACGGCCCCAGTGGCAGACATGTTGGGAAAGGAACCACATGAAGTTGCGCACCAGAGCATGGCTGGCGGTCACCGCCTCGGCGGGATTGGTCCTCAGCGGCGTGTCCCCGGCGATGGCCGCCGGGACCTCGGCCCCGACCGACCCCGGGCCGACCGAGCACACGGACATGGGCGTCACCGGCGACGATGTCATGAAGCACCTGCAGGCGATCTCCGACATCTCGACGAAGCACGCCGACGACGGCTTCCGCTCGCTCGGCTCACCGGGCTACGAGGAGTCCGTGGAGTACGTCGAGAAGACCCTCGAGGCGACCGGGGCGTTCGACGTCGAGCGCCAGGAGTTCGAGGTCGAGAACCACACCGTCGACAGCTTCTCCGCCACGGTCGACGATGAGGAGCTCAAGGCGACGGTCGCCACCTTCTCCGAAGGGGCCGACCTCACCGATGCCTCGCTGCGGCTGCTCAACGACGACGACTACAGCGACCTCCAGGGCAGCCAGCTGGGCTGCGAGGCAGCCGACTACCCCGACGACATCGGCGGATCCGTGGCGCTCGTCACCCGCGGCAGCTGCACCTTCGCCGAGAAGGCCATCGCCGCGGGCGAAGCGGGCGCGGCGGCGATCATCCTCGCCAACAACGACGCCAACGCCCCCGATGAGGACCTCAACCCCACGCTCGGCGGCCGTGCTCAGGGCAGTGCACCGACGATCGCGGTGTCCTACAACAAGGGCCAGGAGCTCGCCGACAAGGTCATCGCCGCCGGCGACGATCCCGCCGCCCTGCCTGTGGTCGACATCGCCCTCGAGGTGACGTTCTCCATCGACACGACGTGGAACGTCATCGCCGAGACCAAGGCCGGCGACCATGACAACGTCCAGATGTTCGGGGCCCACCTCGACGGTGTGCCCGAAGGTCCCGGTGTCAACGACAACGGCTCCGGCTCCGCGGCCCTGCTCGCCAGCGCCGAGGCGCTCGCCGAGCAGCCGACCGAGGTCGACAACGCCATCCGCTTCGGCTGGTGGGGTGCCGAGGAGGTCGGGCTCGTCGGTTCGACCGAGTACGTCGCCTCCCTCAGCGAGGCCGAGGTGAAGAAGATCAAGGCCTACCTCAACTTCGACATGATCGGCTCCGACAACTACGTCGTCGGCACCCTCGACTCCAACGGCAGCGATGTGCCCATCCCCGGCGACGTCACGGTCCCCGAGGGGTCGGCCGAGCTCGAGAAGATCTACACCGACTACTTCGACGGCATCGACCAGAAGCACATCGGCACCGACTTCTCCGGACGCTCCGACTACAAGGCGTTCATGGACGCGGGCATCCCCGCCAGCGGCCTGTTCTCCGGCGCGGACGGCGTCAAGACCGAGCAGGAGGCCGAGTGGTTCGGCGGCACGGTCGGCCAGCCCCACGACACGAACTACCACAAGCCGACCGACACGATCGAGAACGTCAGCGAGGAGTCCGTCGGGATCTTCGCCCCGGCGATCGCTTATTCGGTGCACACTCTGGCGTACGAGCTCAGGGACGAGCCGACCGACCCTCCGACCGATCCGACCGACCCTCCGACCGACGACCCGACGGATGATCCGACGCCGACCGACGATCCGACCGAGGATCCCGCGGCACGGGACCTGAGCATCGAGCCGCGGACGATCGACGAGAAGGACTTCGTCTCCGACGAGGGCGTTCGGGTGACGGCGGCCGGCTGCACCGCCGACACGACCGCGACCATGACGGTCGAGCCCCGCAACGGCAGGATCGAGAAGTTCGAGCAGTCCGCCGAGGTGGGCGCCGACGGGGTCGTCACGTTCGCCGTCCGCGGACTCGACAGGTCCAAGGCCGCCGACTACATCGGCGCCTACGACGTCACCGTCGACTGCGAGGGCGGGGACCCGCTCACCGGCTCGTTCGAGGTCGTCAGCTCCAAGGGCGACGGTCCCGGGGCCGGCGGCGACCTGCCGCGGACCGGCAACGAGGCGCTGCCCCTGGTGATCTCGGCCGGAGCGCTCATCGTGCTCGGCGTGCTCATGACCATGGGCGCCCGGCGCCGCAGGAGCTGAGCCGGGCACGCGGTTGAGTTCTGGCTGCCTGAGCAGTCAGGACTCGACCGCGGCGAGGCCTCCCTCTCATCGGAGCGATCCGAGGAGAGGGAGGCCTCTTCTTGTGCCCGCCGAGATCGGTGAGCGTCCCGGTCTCCCGCGATTGACTCCTACCCCCTAGGGGTATATGGTGCAGTCAGGACCCAAGGGGGTCCGGGATCACAGGCCCACGTGGGCAACAGGCAGGGAGGGTTCGGAATGCAGGCGAGCACGATCGGACGACTCATCGGCGCTCTCGCGGTGCTCGCGCTCGTGCTCGTGGCCGCCTTCGGGCTCGGCCGAGCACTCGGCCCGGTCGGCCCGACCGCCGCGGATCCCGCTGCGGGGGACCAGCCGATGGGAGAGGGCGACGAGAGCGCTGAGGCAGGCGGCCATGGCGCCGCGACGGACGCCGGTCATGATTCCGCGACGGAAGACCCCGGGGCAGCGGACGAAGCGACCTTCTCGGCGGGGCTCTCCCTCGATTCGGGCGGCTACCGCCTCGGCGAGCTGTCGGCACCGACGAAACCCGAGGACAGGGGGGAGATCGCGTTCACGGTGCTCGACGAGAACGACCGGGCGGTGACCGACTTCGACGTCTCCCACGAACAGGAGCTCCATCTCATCGTCGTCCGCGCCGATGGCTCCCATTTCCACCACGTCCACCCCGAACGCGACGAGAGCGGCCGGTGGACCCTGCCGTGGTCCTGGGACGCGGCGGGCACCTACCGGATCTATGCCGACATCGTCCCCTCCGCCACCGGCGAGCCGCTCACTCTGTCCTCGACCGTCCAGGTCGCCGGCGACTACCGACCCGAGAGCGTCGGGGACACGGTGACCTCGGTCGAGGTCGACGGCTTCGAAGTGAGCCTCGACGGTGAGCTGACGGCCGGAGAGAGCTCACCGGTGACGATCGCCGTGCGCCGCGACGGCAAGCCCGTGACCGACCTCGAGCCGCACATGGGCGCCTTCGGGCACCTCACGGGACTGCGCCACGGGGACCTCGCCTACCTCCACGTCCACCCGCACGGGAAGGAGCCGGGTCCGGGCGACACCGGCGGTCCATCCATCGACTTCGAGATCACCGCCCCGACCGACGGCCGCTACCTCCTCTACCTCGACTTCAAGGTCGACGGGCAGGTGCACACCGCAGGCTTCGTCGTCGACGCGGGCACAGCACACATCGACGACCCGGCCGAGAGCGCAGACGGCGCAGCGACCGGCGACGGCGAACAGCCCGGAGGGGACCGGAACGCGCCCGCTGACGCCGACGGACACGAGCACGAAGGAGACGCCCATGGCCACGGCGAATGAGGGGACAGCCACGACCGGAACCAGCACCGACACCAGCACAGGCACCGGCACCAGCACAGGGGGCGATCGCGGCGACTCCAGCGTCGAGCTGCTCATCAGCGGCATGACCTGCGCGTCGTGCGCGAACCGCATCGAGCGCAAGCTCAACAAGCTCGACGGGGTCACCGCCACGGTCAACTATGCGACCGAGAAGGCCAAGGTCAGCATCGCGACCGGCATCGATGAGGCCACCCTCGTCGAGGCGGTCGAGCAGGCCGGATACAGTGCGAAGCTGCCCCAACCGCCGGCGTCCGCGCCCTCGGCCGCCGCCGGATCCGACACCGCCGGGCCGACCGAGGAGGACGGCTCGGTCCGTGCCCTGCGCACCCGGGTGATCATCTCCGCGGTGCTCACCGTGCCGGTCATCGCGATGGCGATGATCCCGGCGCTCCAGTTCGACTACTGGGGATTCGCCTCGCTGACGCTGGCCGCACCGGTCATCGTCTGGGCGGGACTGCCGTTCCACCGGGCGGCGTGGCAGAACCTCAGGCACGCCACCGCCACGATGGACACGCTCATCTCGATGGGGACGGGCGCCGCCCTCCTGTGGTCCCTCTACGCCCTGTTCCTCGGCACCGCGGGGGACCGGGGGATGACCCACCCGTTCTCCCTGACCATCGACCCGAGCCGCGCGGACGGCGCGAGCAGCATCTACCTCGAGGTCGGAGCGGGAGTCATCACCTTCATCCTGCTCGGTCGCTACTTCGAGGCCCGAGCCAAGCGCCGTTCGGGCGCGGCGCTGCGTGCCCTGCTCGAACTCGGGGCCAAGGAGGTCTCGGTCCTCCGCGACGGTCGCGAGGAGCGGGTCGGCATCGACGAGCTCGGTGTCGGCGACCGCTTCGTCGTCAGGCCGGGGGAGAAGATCGCCACCGACGGGACGATCGTCGAGGGCACCTCCGCGGTCGACGCCTCGATGGTCACGGGCGAATCGGTGCCCGTCGAGGTCGGCCCCGGCGACGGTGTCGTCGGCGCCACCGTCAACGCGGGCGGCCGCCTCGTCGTCGAGGCGACGCGGGTGGGCGCGGACACGCAACTGGCGCAGATGGCGCGGATGGTCGAGGACGCGCAGACCGGCAAGGCCGGGGCCCAGCGGCTCGCCGACCGCATCTCCGGGGTCTTCGTCCCCATCGTCATCGCGCTCGCGGTCGCGACCTTCGGATTCTGGGCCGGCACGGGCGCGGGGCTGACGCCCGCTTTCACCGCCGCGGTCGCCGTGCTCATCGTCGCCTGCCCGTGCGCACTGGGCCTCGCGACACCGACGGCGCTCATGGTCGGCACGGGCCGCGGAGCGCAGATGGGCATCCTCATCAAGGGACCCGAGGTGCTCGAGACGACCCGCCGCATCGACACGATCGTCCTCGACAAGACGGGAACCGTGACCACCGGGCGGATGACCCTCCTCGACGTCGTCGCCGCCGAGGGCGAGGACCCCGACGAGGTGCTGCGGATGGCCGGGGCGCTCGAGGACTCCTCCGAGCACCCCATCGCCCAGGCGATCGCCGCGAGCGCGCGCGAGAGGCTCGGCGATCTGGCGGCAGTCGAGGACTTCGCCAACGTCGCAGGGCTCGGTGTTCAAGGCCTCGTCGACGGCAGCGGTGAGCACCGGGCCGTCCTCGTCGGACGCCCGACGCTGCTCGCCGAGCGCGGGCAGCCGCTGCCGCCCGCGCTCGGCGAGGCGATGGATGCCGCCGCCGGCCTGGGCCGCACCGCCGTCGCCGTCGGATGGGACGGCAGGGCGCGCGGAGTGCTCGTCGTCGCGGATGCGATCAAGCCCACCTCGGCGCAGGCGATCACGCAGCTGCGGGAGCTGGGACTGACCCCGATGCTGCTCACCGGTGACAGCGCAGCCGTCGCCGAGGCGGTCGCCGCGGAGGTCGGCATCGACCCCGGCCATGTCATCGCCGAGGTCATGCCCGCCGACAAGGTCGAGCGGATCAGGAGTCTGCAGGCCGAGGGCAGGCGGGTCGCCATGGTCGGCGACGGGGTCAACGACGCCGCGGCACTCGCCCAGGCCGACCTCGGCCTGTCGATGGGCACCGGCACCGATGTCGCGATCGAGGCCTCGGACCTCACCCTCGTCCGCGGCGACCTGCGCGCCGCGGTCGACGCGATCCGCCTCTCCCGGCGCACCCTCGGCACGATCAAGGGCAACCTGTTCTGGGCCTTCGCCTACAACACCGCGCTGATCCCCGTCGCGGCCGCCGGACTGCTCAACCCGATGCTCGCCGGAGCGGCGATGGCGTTCTCCTCCGTCTTCGTCGTCTCCAACAGCCTGCGCCTGCGGACCTTCCGAGCGCACGCGAGCGCGGCCGGCCCGGACGGTGCGACGGCCGCGAGGTGAGCGACCGGAGCCCGGCGAGACTCGCACGCTCAGTCGGTGGGCGGTTCAGGGAGTGGTCATCTCGACCCGGCACAATGGTCTCCCGTGACTCCGAAACGATTCTTCAACTTCTTCGCCGTCGCCGAGGCGATCACCTGGGCCATGCTCATCACCGGCATGATCCTCAAGTACGGGACCGAGACGACGGAGATCGGGGTGAGGATCGGCGGAAGCGTCCACGGATTCGTCTTCCTCTGCTTCGTCCTCGCCGTCATCCTCGTCGGGGTGTCACAGCGCTGGCACGTTGGGCGGATCCTCATGGGACTCGTCGCCGCGGTCGTCCCGTTCGCGACGATCCCGTTCGAGATCGTCTCCGCGAGGGCCGGGGCCCTCGACGGGCAGTGGGGGCTCGGCGCGGACGGTCGTGAGCCGCGCGGCCCTCTCGAGCGGCTCTGCGCGTGGGCGATCCGCTCGCCGTGGCTCGCGGCGGGCGTCGGCCTCCTCGTCGTCATCGTCGTCTTCACCGCGCTCCTCGTCGTCGGCCCTCCCGGGAGCTGAGATCCGCCTCGGCGATCCGCCCCTGTGTCCGCGGTCTCGCCTAGGATGAGGGCAACGGGCTGACCACCCCTCGGCCCGCATCCCCTCGAGCGATGGAAGGCCCGCCCATGGACCTCATTCTCGGCGCCGGAGGAATCGGCGTCATCGTCATACTCGCCCTGATCGCGCTCGTCGTGATCCTGCGCTCCTACAAGATCGCCTCCCCCTCCGAAGCGCTCATCATCACCGGCCGCAACTCCTCCGGTGCCAGCGGCAGCGGACGCATCGTCATCGGCGGCCGTGCCGTCGTCTACCCGATCGTGCAGAAGGCCTTCATCCTCTCCCTGTCGTCACGGCAGATCTCGGTCGAGATCGACGGCATCTCGAAGAACGGCATCGCCCTGCGCCTGCGCGGCGTCGCCCAGGTCAAGGTCGGCGGCACCGAGGACGACGTCCGCAAGGCCGCCCAGCGCTTCCTCGACCAGCAGGACCAGATCGACCACTACTCCAAGGAGATCCTCTCGGGCACCCTGCGCGCGGTCGTCGGCACCCTGACGGTCGAGCAGATCATCCAGGACCGCGCGTCCTTCGCCGCCCAGGTACAGGAGGAATCCGCGCACTCGATGAACAACCAGGGTCTGGTCATCGACACCTTCCAGATCTCCGCGGTCGAGGACGAGGGCAGCTACCTGCGCGACTGGGGCCGGCCTCAGGCCGCCGAGGTCGCGAAGAACGCCGCGATCGCCGAGGCGAACGCCTCCCGCGCCGCCGCCGTCGAGGAGGCGCTGCAGAACGAGGAGACGCAGAGGCAGCAGGCGCTGACCGACCAGGCCATCGCCGAACAGCAGCAGCA
Source organism: Brevibacterium sanguinis (assembly GCF_003315415.1). GTDB lineage: Bacteria > Actinomycetota > Actinomycetes > Actinomycetales > Brevibacteriaceae > Brevibacterium > Brevibacterium celere_A. Next base: position 138,358 of record NZ_QNSB01000002.1, on the reverse strand, counting down.
GCTCGCCCTGCGCCGGGCCGCACTCAAGGAAGAGGCCGATCAGCGTCAGGCGACGGCCGACAACGCCGGGCCCCTGGCCGCGGCGGCGGAGAAGCAGAAGCTGCTCGAACGCGACCGGGTGGTCGCGAAGGAGGCCGCGGAGCTGCGCACCGAGCAGCTCGACGCCGAGGTCAGGCGGCCTGCGGATGCCGAGAAGTACCGGCAGCAGGCCGAAGCCGATGCCCGGGCCTATGAGATCGAGGCGCAGGGACGCGCCGAGGCGGCCGCGGAGCTGCATCGCCGCTCCAAGGAGGCGGAGGCGATCCGGCTCGAGGGCCAGGCCCAGGCCGACGCGATCCGGGCGCGAGGCGAGGCCGAGGCCCAGGCACTCGAGGCTCAGGCCGAGGCCTACAAGAAGTTCAATGACGCCGCGGTGCTGTCGAAGGTCCTCGAGGTCCTTCCGGGCATCGCAGGCGAACTCGTGGCGCCCTACGCCAACATCAAGGACCTCTCCATCGTCTCGACCGACGGCGAGTCGAAGCTCGCCAACTCGGTGTCGAACAACCTCGCCCAGGTCCTCGAGGTCGTGCGCGGCACGACCGGCATCGACCTCACCGACCTCGTCGGCAGGGCGGCGAATCAGGGCAGCGGGCGATCCGCGGCCGGTCGATCGACCGGCGGCGCTCCCGTCGATGGCACGTCTGCCGGCGGGGACCGGGACTCCGATGGTCGATCGCCCGGTGCCGGGAACCGGCCCGCCGATGACAGTGACCGGTCGGCCGATGACGGTTCCGAGGAGGTCGTCGAGGGCGACATCGCGGAGTCGACCTCCCCGGATTCCGGGCAGTCGGGCCGCCGTCCGGGCTTCGACCCGCAGGACTTCCTCGGCCCCGACGGGGACCTCGACCTCCGGCATATCGGGGACGAGGTCAAGCGGGCCACCGGCATCGACGTCCAGGCCTACATCGCCGAGGCGCTCCGCCGCCGCGAGGACCGCGACGATCCCGATGGCGGGAAGGACGGCCGGAGCCCGAGCGCCGGATAGCGGACGGCCCCTTTTCCCTCACATTCCCCTCACTGATATAAACACATGCGCATATGTTAATGTGATGGGGGAGGGATACTCATGGCACACGATCATTCTCACGCCTCGGGTTCACGAGGGAGACTGGCGGTGGTCTTCACCATCGTCGCGGTGATCTTCGTCGTCCAGGTCATCGGTTCGATCTGGACGGGCAGCCTGGCGCTGCTCGTCGACACCGGGCACAATGCGGTCGACCTCATCGGCATCGGCGTCGCGCTCTTCGCCGCCACCCTGGTCCGCCGGCCCCCGCGCGGCCAGCGGACCTGGGGGTTCCGGCGAGCGGAGGTGCTCGCCGCAGGCGCCCAGGCGACCCTGCTGCTCGGGCTCGGCGTCTACAGCCTCATCGAGGGCATTCGGCGTTTCTTCTCGCCTCCCGAGGTGCCCGGTCCCGAACTCCTCCTCTTCGGTGCCGTCGGGCTCATCGGAAACGTCGTGTCGATCGGTCTCCTCGCCTCGTCGAAGGAGGACTCCCTCAACCTCCGGGCCGCGTTCCTCGAGGTCATCGCCGACGCTCTCGGGTCCTTGGCCGTCGTGCTCGCGGCCCTGGCGATCTGGCTCGTCGACTGGAGCCGGGCCGACGCCGTCGCCGCCCTCGTCATCGCCGCCCTCATCGTCCCCCGCGCCTTCGCCATCCTCCGGGAGACCGGCTCGATCCTGCTCGAGACCGCGCCCCGCAGCCTGGACCTCGAGAGCGTCAAGGCGCACATCGAGGGCGTCGAGCATGTGCAGGAGGTCCACGACCTCCACGTGACGAGGATCGACTCGAATCTCCCGGTGCTCACCGCCCATGTCGTGCTCGCCGACGAATGCTTCTACGACGGCCACGCCCCGCGGATCCTCGGGTCCCTGCAGGCCTGCCTCGCCGAGCACTTCGAGATCGCGATCGAGCACTCGACCTTCCAGTTCGACCGGGCGAAGGACGCGGCGCGGGAGACCCGCTCCCACCGCTGAATCGACGAGTTCGCACGGCCGGTCTGCGCGCGCTGCGGGCTGTGCGGGGAGCCCGCGCGGTCAGTTCGCGCGGGCGTGGATGTCCTCGAGTTGGGAGACGATCGCCTCGGTCATCTCGACGGTGTTGGAGTCCCCGCCGAGGTCGCGCGGCAGGATGCCTGCGGCCGTGACGTTCTCGATCGCCTGCCTGACCTCGTCCGCCTGCTCGTCGAGGCCGAAGTGGTCGAGCATGAGCGCGGCCGACGAGATCGCCCCGATCGGGTTCGAGATCCCCTTCCCGGCGATGTCCGGGGCCGAGCCGTGGACGGGCTCGAACATCGAGGGAAAGCGCCGTTCGGGATTGAGGTTGGCGCTGGCAGCGAGCCCGAGGCTGCCGGCCAGGGCGGAACCGACGTCGGAGAGGATGTCGGCGTGGAGGTTCGAGGCCACGACCACTGACAGGTCCTCGGGGTGGAGGACGAACTTCGCGCTCATCGCGTCGACGAGCACGCTTTCGGTCTCGACGTCCGGGTAGTCCTGCGCGACCCGGGCGAAGACCTCGTCCCACAGCACCATCCCGTACTGCTGGGCATTCGACTTCGTCACGCTCGAGACCTTCTTCACGCTCCGGGAGCGCGCGATGTCGAAGGCGAAGCGGATGATGCGCTCGCAGCCGACCTCGGTGTGGACGCTCGTCTGCAGGGCGACCTCGTTGCCGGGTCCCCGGCCGCTGAGGTTGCGTCCGCCCATGCCGGCGTATTCGCCTTCGCTGTTCTCGCGCACGACGATCCAGTCGAGCTCGGTGTCATCGGCCTTGCGCAGGGGCGAGCGGACCCCGGGCAGGAACGTCACCGGGCGGATGTTCGCCCATTGGTCGAAGGGCTGGGTGATCGCCAGGCGCAGTCCCCACAGGCTCGTGTGGTCGGGGACCTCGCTCGAACCGACCGCACCGAAGTAGATGGCGTCGTGTGCCTTGAGCTCCTCGAGCCCGCCCTCGGGGATGTAGCGACCGTGCTCGAGGTAGTACTCCGAGCTCCACGGGAACTCGGTGACGTCGAAGGCGATCGCGCCCTCGGAGAGCTTGGCGACGGTGTCGAGGACGCGCAGACCGGCCGCGACGACCTCACCGCCGATGCCGTCTCCGGGAATGGACGCAATGGAAAAGGTCTGGTTCTCGCTCATGGCTCAGCTTCCGCTCATCGGTTCGGTCGGTCTGCACCCATTGAGCCATCCCACGTCGGATAAGTCCAAGACCTGCTGACGATGAGAACTATCGGGTATGCCTATAGATCCAGGTGGGAGGCGATCTCCAGGAATCGCGCCGCCGCCGGAGTGAGCCCGTCGGGCCGGGCGACCGCGCAGACGTGGAGCGCTGGGGCATCCCTGATCGGCAGGAGGCGCACGGTCCCCGTCTCCGCGAAGGCCGCCCACGAGGACGGCAGGACGGCGTGGCCGACTCCGGCGCTCACCAGCGGCAGGATCGAGGTGCGATGGGCCACCTCGGCGACGATGGAGATGTCGATGCCCTCGGCGATGAGCTCGTCGACGAATGCGCGCATGAGCGAACCCCGGTGGGAGACGACGAGCCGAGCGCCGGCGAGGTCACCGCGCTCGACGACCTCGGCGGCGGGCAGGGAGGCGTTCGGGCCGGCGGCGAGCATGAGGGGCTGGTCCATGAGGTGGACGACCCGGAAATCGGGTACCCGGGGAAGCTCACGACCCCCGAGGAAGCCGAGCTCGACCCGCCCGTGGCGGACGGAGTCGATGGTCTCGTCGACGGTGAAGGTCGCGGCCACATCGACGGCGACCTGCGGGTGCTCGGCGGAGAAGCGGGAGATCAGGGTCGTCAGCGGTTCGATGCTCGGTGACGGCATCGCCGCGATCCGCACCCGCCCGGAGGTCAGTCCCCGCAGACCGCGGATGTGCTCCTCGGCGGCCTCGAGGTCACGCAGCACCAGGCGCGCGGGGCCCTCCAGCTCTCGTCCGGCGTCGCTGAGGGCGATCGTCCGCCCGATCCGGTGGAAGAGAGCCACTCCCAGCTCGCGCTCGAGGCCCTTGATCGTCTGCGACAGGGAGGGCTGGGCGACGCGAAGGGTCTCCGCGGCGCGCGTGAAGCTTCCGGCGTCCACGACGGCGAGGAAGTGGCGCAGCTGTCGAATGTCCATAGGCAGATCCTATTGGTCGCAGAGGAAATTGGGTCTGGACTATTCGCCGAGGCTGGGCCAGGCTGTTGGACAACCGAGGAAAGGACCATCATGAGTGCTCCCCACGGACGGGCCAACGGTGCCCCGTCGAACTCCAGGACGGATGTCCACGCCGCGCTGCTCGGAGGCAAGACCTTCCGCAGCCTGAGCGAGCAGAAGCTCTCCCCACGCGAGGAGAAGTTCGAACGGGCGCGCATGACCTCGGGCTTCGTCCTGGCCCCGCTCGTGAGCATCGTCTTCGCGCTCATCCCCATGGGGCTCAGCGATCAGCAGCACATGCTCGCCGCGGTCCTCCTCGGCGTCATCGTCCTGTGGATCACCGAGCCCGTCCCGATCCCGATCGGCGGGCTCATCGGCGTCGGCGCCGTCGTCGTGCTCGGGATCGTTCCCGCCGAGGACGCGATCGGGCCGTTCGGATCCTCGACGATCTTCACGTTCATCGGCGCCTTCGTCCTCGCCCAGGCGATGCTCCATCACGGGATCGCCCAGCGCGTGGCCCTCAGCGTCCTCAACCTGCCCGGCGTCGGTTCGTCGATCTACCGGGTGATCATCGCGTTCGGCCTCATCACGTGCGCGCTCTCGGCGTTCGTCTCCAACACGGCCACGGTGGCGATGCTCATGCCCACGGCGCTCGGCATCCTCGCTGTCATCGCCGAGCTCATGCAGGAGCGCGGGATCGTCAAGGAGGACTTCGACCCGCTGCGCCTGAGGGTCGGCGCGGCGCTGCTCCTCATGCTCGCCTACGGAGCGAGCGTCGGCGGTCTCCTCACGCCCGTCGGCTCACCGCCGAACCTCATCGGACGCGGCCTCATCGAGGAGGCGACGGGGGAGAAGATCTCCTTCGGGCAGTGGATGGTCATGGCCGCTCCCATCTGCGCCGCGATGTTCGTCGTCCTCGCCATCGTCATGCTCATGCTCAACAAGCCCGAGATCCGCAAGATCGAGGGAGTCGAGGAGTTCGTCCGCAAGGAGCTCGCCGAGCTCGGGCCGATGTCCCGGGCCGAGAAGAACACGCTCGTCGCGTTCGGCGTCACCGTCCTGCTGTGGCTGCTGCCGGCGTTCGCCGCCCTCTTCGGCGGCACGGACTCCACCGTCTACACCTTCCTCGACGAGCGTCTCGACGAGGGCGTCGTCGCCGTCCTCGGCGCTTCTCTGCTGTTCATCCTGCCGGTCGACTGGAAGCGGCGCGAACCGACCCTGACCTGGACCCAGGCGGCGAAGATCGACTGGGGGACGATCATCCTGTTCGGCTGCGGCATCATCTTCGGCTCCCTGCTCGCCGACACCGGGCTCGCCGAGACGATCGGCACCGGGTTCGCCGAGATGACCGGGGTGACGAGCGTCATCCCGATCACGATCGTGTCGGTCGTCCTGGCGATCCTCATCTCGGAGACGACCTCGAACACCGCCTCGGCGGCCGTCATCGTCCCGATCGTCATCCCGCTGTGCACCGCTGCCGGCATCGATCCGTTCGTGCCGGCCCTGGCCGCGACCTTCGCCGCGTCGTTCGGCTTCATGCTCCCGGTCTCGACCCCGCAGAACGCGATCGTCTACGGCACGGGAGCGGTGCCGATCACGAAGATGATCCGCACCGGCATCGTCTTCGACATCTGCGGCGCCGTGCTCATCGTCGCCCTCATCCCGATCATGGTCGGGATCGTCGGCCTCGGCCAGTAGACGAGGACGCGGATCCTCGCCGAGGCGGTCGTCCGGGCTGTGAATCCTCCACCGTTTCCGCGTGCGTCGGTATTCCAGCGTGACAACATGTGAAATGGAAATCGCAGAAGGAGTAATGGCGATTGTAAACTCATGAACATCGGCCGCGAAGTGAAACTATCGGGAGACTCCATCGATGCACACCACGAGACTTGCCCCGCATGAAGTCATGAACGCTGCAGAGGGACTGCAGAATCGCTTCCTGAGAGGGTCCGCGGAGGCGAGTCGGCGAGTGCATGAGCTGAGGCGGACGCGTGGCCAGTGGGACGACGACGAAAGAGCGATCTCGGGGTCGGTCGCCCAGACGCAGGCGCTCCTCAGGGCGCATGTATCGCTCGCGGAAGATCTCAAGTTCTGGCTGCAGGACAGACTGTCAGGGTCTGATAGGTCGTGGAAGGTCCTCGCCAGACTGCATCAAGAAGGTGGCATCGAGGCGGTACCGGTGCCGTATGAGCAGAATGCGAACGGAGGGATCGACTACGACTTCAGCCGACTCGACCAGGTGAAGAACGACATCGTCCTGCACCGTCGAGATCTCGATAGAGCTCGCCTGCTCACCGCCGGTGTGAGCAGGCATCTGAGCCGGGGACTCACAGTGTTCGAGGGCATGCGACTTCATTGCATCGCCATGGCGCACGATATCGCCCAGCGTCTCGTCAAGGAGAGCAGCCACTTCGACGAAGTCTCCAATGAGAACTCCTCGAAGTACAGAGCTCAGCTGGCGGCCATCGGAGCAGAACTTCGCAATGAGATCAGTGACATCCAGGGATCCTTCGACAGCGTGATCAGGTCGGCGGGGCCTGGCGCTGTCGAACAGTGGAGGGATGCGGACTTCCAGCGCTGGGAACTGCCGTCGGCAGTCGTTCCGCAGTTCATCGGCGCACTGCACTACACCGGCCCCGAACTCGCGGAGTTCGACAACGTTCGGCTCGAGGCTCCGTTCCTCAAGGACATCCGCAAGCTCGGCAATGTCCTCCACCCCTACTCGGGCAGATCGGCGAATCGTGAGGAACTTGACGCCGTCGTCCGCAACTTCCTTGCCAGGACTTTGTGCTCCTTCCCCGCGAAGAACCTGAGGGTGGGCGTCATCGATCCGCTGGGGATGGGCAATGCCGTCTCCCGATTCATCCGCCTCGGCGACTACAATCCGGAACTCATCTCCGGCCAGGTGCGCAGCAACAATGCCTCGATCAAAGACCTGCTGAGCACCCTCACCGCGCACATCGAGCTGGTGGTGCAGAAGTTCCTGCGCGGCACCTACTCCTCGCTCGCCGAGTACAACGAGGAAGCCGGCGAGGTGGCCGAAGCGTATCGGCTCCTGATCGTGCAGGACTTCCCCAGCCAGTTCGACGATGAGATGCTCCATCAGCTCCAGCGCATCATCGAACACGGGCCCAAATGCGGAATCTTCACCTTCATGACAGCGAACACCGACTCGAACGAGGACGATTTCCGCCGAATCGACATCAACCGGCTCCCGCTTGCCTCGATGACGGTCACGAGCGGGAACTTTGCGCCAAGCGGGAGCACTCCGCAGGGTGATTCCGCACGGTTGCTCAAGCTGAGCGATGATCCCATCCGGGAACTGGGCGAGGCCCGAGGTGGTGCGGTCATCGATGCGATCGTCGACGCGGTCGGAAGGAGTTCGCGCACGCTCGACATCGACACCGCGCTCGAGAAGACCTTTGCGAAGTTCGCCGAGATCGCCGCGGCCGGCACGAAATCCGACCTGAGCCAGGACCTGGTGGTGCCGGACCTCGGTGATCCCGCGACGTGGTGGAAGAACCACGCAAGTGACAGCGTCGTGGCCCCCATCGGGCGGCAGGGCGCCACAGATATCGCATTCCTCCGGCTCGATTCGGGAAATCTCACCGGTGCGCTGATCGTCGGTCGTCCGGGATCCGGGAAGTCGACGCTGATACACACCATCCTGGCCGGTCTCACGACCATGTACGGTCCGGACGAACTCGAACTCTATCTGCTGGACTTCAAAGAGGGTGTGGAGTTCGCAGACTATGCGGAGTACTCGCTCCCACACGCCGCCTGCATTGCGGTGGAGAGCGAGCGCGAGCTGGGAATGAACGTTCTTGTCTCTCTGACCCATGAGCTCAAACGCAGGGCGGAGGCTTTCAAGGCGGCGAAGGTCCAGAACATCGGCAGCTACCGAAGTCGCGGCCACGAGTTGACGAGAATCGTGGTGTTCTTCGACGAGTTCCAGGTGCTGTTCAACGAGGATGACCGGATCGGTCAGGAATCGGCCAGGGCGATGGACCTCATCATCAAGCAGGGGCGAAGTCACGGGATCCACATCGTGCTCAGCTCTCAGACTCTGAGTGGAATGATCGCGATGAACAAGCAGTCCCTGCAACTTCTCAACGTCCGTGTTCTCCTGCCCAGCTCCACAGAGGACGCCATGACAGTGATGGACGATCACAATCCCGCCCATAAGCTCATCAAGTCGCGTGGGGAGGGGATTCTCAACAATGCCTCCGGTCGTGAATCGGCCAATATTCAGTTCAACGGAGCATACGAGAAGGACCAGGTTCGACGGGACCGAATGAAGCTGCTCCGGACCAAAGCCGTGGACGAAGGCTTCTTGCGGACCCCGCGCATCTTCGAGAGTGGCACACAGGCCCATCTGGAAGCCGAGGACAGGGCAAAGTTCGCTCCCACCCCGCCCTCGGACCCGAGCACACAGGCCTCGACCTTGTCTCTGCGTCCGGGCACTGCATTCGCGTTGAGTTCGGACCTGCGAATCGAGTTGCGGCGGGAGGCCGGAAGCAACATCATCCACGTCGACCGCAATACCACGGAACAGCTTGTGGGCACCGTGGCCGCGCTCTGGCTGTCCGCACGAGCCTCGAATCCATACACCACCCACGAGGTCATCGGCTTCTCCCATGTCCCACCGGCGATGCACGAGATCATCAGGGGCCTCGCGGACGAGGGAATCGCCACTTTCAGCGGAAGCAAGTCCGCGGACTCCGCACTGCAGAGGTTGGGAGCGGAACTCGATCGTCGTCAGGAAGAGCAGGACTTCTCGTCCGCGCCGATCGTCCTCACTCTTCTCGGAATCCAGAAAGCACGCGACCTCGACCCCAACAGCTACTCGAGTTCGCTGAGCTTCGACGACGATTCAACGGTGTCCCTGCACGAACAGATCGAGAGAATAGCCGCAGAGGGCCCGGAGGTCGGAATCCACATCATCGCCACGGTGGATACCTGCCAGGGTCTCGAGAAACGCTTCAGTCGCAAACTCCAGCACGAATTCTCCACCCGGCTCGTCGGCTCGATGTCGGCCGAGGACATCGGAAGTCTCACCTCGCCGAGCGTGCGCGTCCGACCTCACCAGGGTCAGATGCTCTACTACGACATCGACACCGGAGCCACTGTGAAATACCTTCCCTACGTCCTGAACGACACGAACTGGATCTCCACGATCCTCCCGACAGGAGCAAGACAATGAGCGATCGCGTTCACGCCAATGCCCCCGAGCTCGAAGCATTCTCCCGCAGACTGCGCGGCAACGGTGAGAATGTCGTCAAACTCGCCAAGGAACTGGAGTACACCCTCCGGACGATCGACTGGAACGATCGAGTCAAGGACCGGATCGACCAGGATGTCCATGATGCGACCCGCGGTCTCAAGAAGCTGGCCGAGAGTCTTTTCGACCATTCGCGTGAAGTCGACATCAAGGCCCGACAGCTCAGAGACTTCCTTGGACGATGAGCTCCGAGAAGGTCCATTCGAGCTACGGGGCATTGAGCGCGCTGTCGTCCAGCCTGCTCCAGTTCAGGTCGAATCTCGAGACCTCGACGCGTGATGTCGAGCATTCTCTGCAGTCGAGCGCCGCTGATGCTGACAACGCCGTGTCGAACCGACGTCGCGACCTCGAATCCGCCGTGTCGGATCGTGTCCGCGCGGAGAGCCTGATGCGTTCTGCGGAGGCTGAACTGTTCGCAGCCGAGTCGGAACTCGACTCGGCTCTGGGCGCGGATCCTCGATATCGCGGACCCGCGGTTTCTCGGGCACGCGCGCGAGTGGCCCGTGCACACCAAGGCCTGGGCAGCGCGCAAGTCAAGCTGCGAGAGTCCGAGGGCCGCGAGCATGAGAAGCGACGGCTGCTGGAGAGAAGCGAGAATGCGCGGCGAAAGATCCATCTGGCTCTCGATGAGTACCGGTCCTCGGTGAGCGCGGCTCGAGCCGTGGAGACCACGATCGCGATGGCAGCACTGGCGAAGTTGTCGATCCTCAAGGGGATCCTGTCGACCTATCTGAGTTCCTCGTCCCGCAGCCCTTCACCTGGAAGCTCGATCCGCAATGCGAGCCGAAGATCCGCCACCGGTGGTGGAACCGGGCACGGAGGAGACTCGGGTGCGGACTCGGTCAACGCGGGCACCGACCCGATCAACTCCGCGCGAGAGGACAGGCCGATCGACTGGGCCGCGTTCTCCTTGCGGCCCGACTCCCGCGAGGTACAGCTCGCGGTACTCGGACCCCAGCTTCGGCGACTGTTGGGCATCGACGACGGTGAGACGATCTTCGCTTCCGGCCACGAGCACGAAATCTGGGCACGGCGATGGGTCGGCGGGGGAGCCGCGATGTTCCGACGAGATCCCAGTCGGAGCAACTTCGATGCCCGCGATCTGCGCGAAGGGCTGAGCGCACCGGATTCGTTCGGCGCCATGCACGAATGCGTCACCGACCAATCGATCACGGTCGACCCCGTGACGGGCCGATTGGTGTCAGGTGAGAGCTTCCTGAATGCGCTCGTTGCTGCGGGCGCCGAGGTGCTCCCGCTGCGTTTCGAAAGGGGTTCGGATGTCGATTGAAGATGCAGCGCTCAAGCTCAAGTCATCGATGAGGACCATCATGCTCAATTGGAACGATGCCCAGGCGACGAGGATAGAAGCGGAACTCGTCCTGCCGCTGATCTCCAATGCCACACGATTGAGTCAGCAAGCCGATGATGCGCTCGCCAGCGTGGCACGTGCTCGAGAGGAACTGTGAGGAAACACCATGAACCTGCCTGAATTCGGCATGCCGGAGCGTCTGAACGTGCCCCCCTTCGGCGAGCAGCGGGCGCGGCTCGGGCGACAGATCGTGCTCGGGCTGAAAGTGCTGGCCATCGTCATCGTTCTCTGGCTGATCATCGCAGGCGTCACCTCGTGCGTGAATGCAATCTCGAATATGGGGAGCACTGCCTCTGGCCACCACGGTTCCGTCGGCACGGCAGCGTCCTCAGCGGTTGCCTCAGGTTTCGCAACGGACTCACTCAGCGGCCTCGGCCAGTAGGGGAGGACCCGGATCCTCGCCGAGGCGGTCGACCGGGTTCAGCTCGCGGGCAGAATCTCGTGTGTGGCGGTGCGGAACCTCTCGAGCTTGGCCGGGTCGACGGAGACGCCGAAGCCGACGCCGGTCGGCACGTCGACGACGCCGTCGTGCATGACGATCTCCTCGGTGATGTCCTCCTGGAAGAACCGGCTCGAGGCGGAGATGTCACCGGGGAGGGTGAAGCCGGGCAGGGAGGCCAGCGCCGCGTTCGCCGCCCGGCCCAGCCCCGTCTCGACCATCCCGCCGTGCCAGACCGCGACGCCGTGGGCGGAGGCGAGGTCGTGGATCTTCTTCGCCTCGATGTAGCCGCCCACGCGCCCGGGCTTGATGTTGATGACGGCGGCCGCGCCGAGGGCGATGGCATCGGCGGCCGCCTCGGCGGAGACGATGGACTCGTCGAGGCACATCGGCGTCTCCATGAGCTTCGCGAGCTCGCTGTGCTGGCGGATGTCGGCCTCGCCCAGCGGCTGCTCGATGAGCAGGAGGCCGAACTCGTCGAGGCGCTTGAGGTGAGCGGCGTCGACGAGGGTGTAGGCGGCGTTCGCATCGACCTGGAACCCGAAGTCGTCGCCGAAGGCCTTGCGCACGGCAGCCACCTCGGCGATGTCCTTGCCGGGCTTGATCTTGAGCTTGATGCGGGCGTACCCCTCCTCGAGGTAGCCGCCGATGACCGTGACGGTCTCCTCGACGGAGTCCTGGATGCCCACGGACACACCCGAGGGCACGGAGTCGACGACGCCGCCGAGGTACTCCTTGAACGACTGCCCGCGCTGCTTGAGCTGGGCCTCGATGACGGCCATCTCGAGCGCCGACTTCGCCATCGGGTGGCCGATGACATGGCGCAGATGCCAGGACACGGTCTCGGCGGTGAGGTCCTCGACGTCGAAGAGGATCGGCGCCAGCCACCGGCGGGTGACGTCGATGCCCGCGGCGACGTACTCGGAGGAGTAGAGCGGGGAGATCATCGCCACCGACTCGCCCCAGCCGGTGATCTCACCGTCCGGGGTGTCGAACCTCGCCTCGACGAGGTAGCAGTCCTTCTCCGTCTCCCGCATGAACGAGGTCTCGAACGGGGTGACGAGGGGCAGCGACACTTCGTGGAGGGTCAGTGATGTCAGCTTCATGTCAGGGGTCCTTCTGCGGTGGGCGAGCGACGATGTTGGTTCCAGACTAGTACGTCGCCGCGCGATGACGCCGAGCGGGCGACCGGCCCGCAGCCTTCACCCGTGACGCAGGTGACATTGGTACGGTGTGGCAAAGGGTCACACGTGGCGAAGGGGACTGTCGTGAACGACTATCTGCGCACTCTGGCAGCTCGCAAGCAGTCGTGGTTCGGGCTCAAGCTGCCCGTCAAGGCCGCGCTCGCGCAGCCGTTCCTCCACCCCCTGCTGCGCGCGGTCGCGCCGCGCGTCAGAGGGCTCAAGATCGGCAGGCTCCCCGCGCCGATCGAACTCACCGAGGTCCGGGGCCGCGCCGGTGGCGCCGAGTTCCACCTCGTCGATCCCTTCCGCTGCGAGATCGCCAAGGAGTTCTACTGGGGAAGGGGCCGGCGGACCGAGCCCGAGGACGCCTTCGCCCTCGACCTCATGGTCGAGCTCAGCCGCGATGCCGACGTGTTCGTCGACATCGGGGCCTACACGGGCGTGTTCACGATGGCCGTCCTCGCGAGCAACCCCACCGCGATCGCCCACACGTTCGAGATCATCCCCGCCGTCGTGGCCGGGCTGGAGAAGAACGTCGCGCGCAACGGCCTCGGCGACCGGGTCACCGTCCACCCCACGGGTGTCGGCCGGCCGGGCACGACGATGCAGGTGCCCACCGGCGACGGCGGCTCGGCGCTGCCGTCGTTCTACTCGGCGAGCATGGACTTCGGCTCCGGCGCCGAGGTGCGCTTCACCTCCCTCGATGAGCTCCTCCCCGACCTGCCGCCAGGCAACCCCCGGGTGACCGTGAAGATCGACGTCGAGGGCGCCGAGAACGACGTCCTCGGACACGGTGAGGAGTTCCTCGACATCCTGCGCCCCGACATGCTCTGCGAAGTGCTCGCCGATCGCGCGAGACCCGCCGAGCTCATGGGCATCCTCGGCCGGTACGGGTACCGCTACTACCTCGTCGGGCCCGACCGGCTGAGCGCCCGGGAACGGATCGTGCCCGATCCGGACCTGCGCGACTGGCTGCTGACGACGAAGAGCCCCGAGGAGCTCCGCGCCGAGGGCTACCCGGTCGACTGAGCCGCCCTCCTCAGGCTCCGAGCTGGTCGGCGATGAGGGCGGCGAGCAGCGCCGTGCGCGGCGGGATCTCGTCGATGACGGCGTGCTCGTGCTCGGCGTGCGCGCCGTCGCCGACCGCGCCGAGCCCGTCGAGGGTCGCGATCCCGTCACCGGCGGTGAAGTTCCCGTCGGAGGCGCCGCCGACGGCGACCCCGGTGGGCGCGGCGATGCCGAGGTCCGCGGCCAGGGCGACGGCCCGGTCGAAGAGGCCGGCCGAGCGCTCCGGCTCGAAGGGCGGACGGTTGATCCCGCCGAGCACCTCGACCGACGAGCCCTCGAGCGGCGGGCGGGTCGCGAGAGTCCGGATCGCGGCGTCGACGCGCTCGAGCTCGGCCGCGGTCCGGGCGCGGACGTCGATATCGACGTGCGCCTCGGCGGGGACCGTGTTCGTCGTCGTTCCCGCGCTGATCACGGTCGGGACCACGGTCGTGCCCGCCTCGGCGTCGGCGATGTCCGCGACCGCCGGCAGCGTGAGCGCCAGCGCCATGCCGGCGTTGATCCCCTTCTCCGGCTCCAGTCCCGCGTGGGAGGCCCTGCCCCGGAAGACGAGCGTGTACATCGATGTGCCCTTGCGTTCGAGCTTGAGCGCTCCGCCCGCGCTCGCCTCCATGACGTAGACGGCTCGCGCCTCGGCCGCCTCGGCGCGGATGAGCTCCGAGGATGTCACGGATCCGATCTCCTCATCGCCGGTGATGAGGATCGAGAGCCCGTCGAGGGCGGCCTCGCCGAGGTGCTCGCCGAGGATCGCGGTCGCGTGGATGCTCATGATCGCCCCGGTGAGCATGTCGAAGCAGCCGGGTCCGCGGACGAGGCCGTCGGCGGTGGAGAACGGGATCCGGTCGAGTGTCCCGTGCGGCCAGACGGTGTCCTGGTGGTTGACGAGGACGACACGGGCGGGCCCGGTGCCGAAGCGCAGCCGCACGTGGGTCGTGCCGTCGACGGTGATGAGCTCGGCCTCGGCGCCGAGGCGCTCCTTCAGGAGCGCGGCGAAGTCCGCGGCGCCGCGGGCCACGGCCGTCTTGTCGTGCGACGGGGTCTCGACGGAGATGACGCGTTCGAGATCGGCGAGGATCTGGGGGAGGCGATCGGTCGCGGAGCGGACGAGGTCTGCGGTCAATGAGGTCGACATGGTGGGATTCTATCGCCCGCGGGAGCCGGTCTGTGGTTTGCTTGGACCATGGGTGAAGCAGTGAACTCGAGGCGGTACACGCCCGAGGAGCGGACGCAGTACCGTGAGAAGCTGGCGGAGAACCTCGAGCTCTTCGACACGTACCTGCGCCATGCGGAGTTCCGCTCCGCGGGCACGATCGGCCTCGAACTCGAGCTCAACCTCATCGACGCCGACGGCCGGCCGAGCCGGAACAACACCGACGTCCTCGCCCACCTCGGCGATGAGTACCAGACGGAGATCGGCGCGTTCAACCTCGAGCTCAATCATCCGGTGCTCCAGGTCGCCGGTCAGGGGCTCAAGACCCTTGAGCGGGGAGTCGCCGACCGCCTCCGGCGGGCCCAGTCCGCCGCCGAGGCGGAGGGGCTGCGGATCGCCGCGATCGGGACCCTGCCCACCCTGACCACCGAGTTCCTCGAGGCCGAGGGCTGGATGACCGAGGAGAACCGGTACGCGGCGCTGAGCAACTCCGTCATCGACGCCCGCGGCGAGTACGTCCGCATCGAGCTCGCGGGGGAGGAGACCTACCGGCGGGAGTTCTCCGACATCGCACCCGAGGCCTCGTGCACCTCGATGCAGCTGCACCTGCAGGTGGCCCCGAACAGGTTCGCCGAGGCGTGGAACGCCTCCCAGGCGATCGCCGCGGCGCAGGTGGCGATGAGCGCGAACTCGCCCCTGTTCCTCGGCCACCGGCTCTGGCACGAATCCCGGATCCCGGTCTTCACGCAATCGATCGACACCCGCACCCCCGAGCTCGTCAACCAGGGGGTGCGGCCGCGGGTGTGGTTCGGCGAGCGGTGGATCACCTCGGTGTTCGACCTCTTCGAGGAGAACGTCCGCTACTTCCCGCCGCTGCTGCCAGAGACGAAGGACTTCGTCGAGTTCACCGAGGCCGATGCGCCGAAGCTCTTCGAGCTCGTGCTCCACAACGGGACCGTGTGGCGGTGGAACCGGCCGATCTACAACTCGGGCGACAACGGCGCCCATATCCGGGTGGAGAACCGGCTGCTCCCGGCGGGGCCGACCCCGGTCGACATGGTCGCCGACGCCGCCTTCTACTACGGGCTGGCCGAGTTCCTCGTCGGGGAGAATCGACCGGTGTGGTCGCGGATGTCGTTCGCCGAGGCGGAGGAGAACTTCTTCCACGCGGCCCGCGACGGAATCCTCGCCCGGGTGAAATGGCCGAAGATCGGGCACATCGACGTCGCGGACCTCGTCATCGACGTCCTCATCCCGCAGGCCAGGCGGGGTCTGAGCCGGCTCGGCATCGACAACGATCTCATCGAGGAGTACCTGTCGATCATCGAGGGTCGGGCGCACGGCCGGGCCAATGGTGCGACCTGGCAGCTGCGGATGCTCGACGAGCTGGCCCCCGGTTCCGCTCCCGAGTCGCCGCAGCGGCGTGAGGCCCTCAAGCGGATGCTCGAGAGGTACCTCGAGAACCAGGCGAGCGGCCGTCCCGTCCACACGTGGGATGTCAGGGCCTGAGGATCGCAGGAGTCGCCTGCTCGGTCCCGCCGTCGCACGGGGTGGCCGGTCGGCTCCGGGAGCTCCTGCTCAGCCCTCGCCCGTGAGGTGGTCGAAGTCGCCGCGCGTCCAGGCCGCGTGACGCCGGGCCGAGTCGCTCACCCTCTGCTTCGCCTCCTCGCCGAGGTGGGGGACGAAGTTGGAGTAGAGCCGCTCGAAGTCGTAGCGGGCGACATGGGCGGCGATCCGCTCCGCGACCGCTCCCGAGAGCGGCAGCCGGTTCGGGTAGGAGCGCATGAATGACACCGTCCGGCGGTCCGGGTTGACGAGCATCGTGTCCCCGGCGAGCAGCACTCCCGCACCGTCGGCTGCCGCCCAGTGGACGACGGCGCTGCCCGGGAAGTGGCCGCCGGGCTGCGAGGCGCGGATCCCGGGCACGGGCTCGATGGTCCCCGACCATTCGAGGAGCAGAGCGGGACGGTGTCCGAGCCAGCCCGAGTCCGCGGCGGAGACGAGGACGTCGACTCCTCCCAGGGCCTGTGACCACAGGGACTGGACGCCGAACATGTGCGGATGGGTGGGGATGATCGCGCGCATCGGCCCGAGGGCACGGACCGCGGCGACCGCCTCGGCGGTGATGGCGGCGGGGACGTCGACCATGACGGTCCCTGCGTCGGTGACGATGACCTTCGCCTGCTGGCCGATGCCGACTCCGCCGCTGACGTCGAGGCCCCACAGTCCCGGTTCGCGCTCGACGACGTCGATCTCTCCGGCGAAGTCCTCCCACCGCACCCACGTCTGCCGCCGGTCCGGGGCCAGGTACTGGCGTTCGTCGGCGCAGATCGGGCAGAGCTCGGGCAGGTCGCCGGCGTCGCGTTCGACCCCGCACACGGCGCACTGGACGATCGGCGCCGCATCCGCTGCGTCCGGCGGCTGTTCGCTCATGAGAGCCTCTCGACCTCGACGAAGACGACCGGGTCATCGCCCGGGTTGGACACCTCGTGCTCGCTTCCCGCCGGGCGCGTGTAGCTGGCGCCCGTGGCGAGCTCGGCGACGGTCTCGGTCCCGTCCGCGTTCCTCACGTGCATCGCCGCCGTGACGAGGGGCACGACGACGTACTCGTGATCGTGCCGGTGCATGGGGATGCGGCCGCCGGGGTCGATCGTCCACTTCGTCACCCGGAATATCCCGTTGTCGAGCTGGACCTCTCCCGTCGACCCCGGGGACTCGTGGCCATCCGTGTCGCCGGCGTCGGGGCGGCCCGCGGGGGCGGGCTCGTGGGCGTCTGCATTCACGATCTGATCTCCTTCGATGCTCGCGATCCGGGCACTCTCACCTTAGACCGGGCACGCGGCACGGTCCACGCCGTCCTCCGGCAGACCCTGTCCCGCTGCCTGCGGGCAGAGGGCGCGGCCGATAGCATGAGCGGCATGCGCCATTCCTTCGCAGGCCCCGCCGAGGCGGCCGACGACATCCGTTCGACCCGCGGTCCCGGACGAGACCCCGGCGGTCCAGGGCTCGACCCCGACATTCCCGGGCTCGGCCCAGGTCAGACCATGACACGGGGGTGGTCGTCGTGAGCCGCATCTCCGCCCGCGCCGGGCTCGTCGAACCGTTCGCGGCCATGGGCATCGTCGCCCGCGTGCAGCAGCTGCGCAGCGAGGGTCGTGACACGATCGCCATGTGCCTGGGCGAGCCCACCCAAGGGGCGCCGGCGGCCGTGCGCAGGAGAGCCGCGGAGGTCCTCACCGACGGCACCGACCTCGGCTACTCGGCGATCTTCGGCATCCCCGAGCTGCGGGAGGCGATCGCCTCCCACTACCGCGACTGGTACGGCCTCGACGTTCCCGCGGATCGCGTCGCCATCACCACCGGCTCGTCGGGAGCATTCCAGATCGCGTTCCTCACCTGCTTCGACGCGGGCGGGCGGGTGGCGCTGGCCCGCCCCGGCTACGGCGCGTACAAGAACATCCTCGCCGCCCTCGACTGCGAGGTCGTCGAACTCGACTGCGGTGCCGAGACCGGTTTCCAGCCGACCGTCGACCTCCTCGACGCGGCCCACGCCGAGGCCCCGCTGGCCGGCCTCATGCTCGCCTCGCCGGCGAACCCGACGGGGACGATGATCTCCGCGGAGCACCTCGGCGAGCTCGTCGCCTGGTGCCGTGAGCACGGCGTGCAGGTGATCTCCGACGAGATCTACCACGGGATCAGCTACATCGGCACGCGCGGGGAGACCGCGCTCGCCCACGACGACGACGCGATCGTCATCTCGTCGTTCTCGAAGTACTGGGCGATGACCGGTTGGCGACTGGGCTGGGCGATCCTCCCCGAGCACCTCCTCGACGCGGCCCGCAACGTCGCCGGCAACCTCGCCCTGTGCGCCCCGGTGCCGGCCCAGCACGCCGCGGTCGCGGCCTTCGAGCCGGAGTCCTACGCCGAGTGCGAGGCGGCGGTGGCCTCGTTCGCCCGCGCCCGCGACCATGTCCTCGACGCGACCGCCGACCTCGGGTTCACCGGCATGGCCCCGCCCGACGGCGCCTTCTACATGTACGCGCGCATCGACGACCTCCTGGCACGATCGGGGACGGCCACCTCGGCGCAGTGGTGCTCCGACCTGCTCGAGGCGACCGGGGTCGCCCTGGCCCCGGGCGACGACTTCGACTCCGTCCACGGCCCGCAGTCGGTGCGCCTGTCCCTGGCCGTCGGTGCGGAGCGGACCGCCGAGGCGATCGACCGCATCCTCGATCACCTGAGATGACCGCTGAGCCTCCTACCCCCACCGGTGGTCCCCGGCGGAGGCCCCTGTCGCCGGGGACGGCGACGTTCGGGGTCATCGCCTCGGCGATCTTCCTCGGTGCCTCGGGACTGTTCGTCATCCTCGCCGATGCCACCGCTCCCACCGCGGCGTTCCTCCGCTGCTGGATCGCGGTCCTCGCCCTCGCGCCCCTGGTCCTCGGCGAGCTGAGGCGACGGGGCAGGCTGCCGCAGAGGGCGACGATCGTCACCCTCTGCTCCGGAGTCGCGCTCGGCCTCGACTACGTGCTGTGGGCCCAGAGCGTGCTCGACGCCGGTGTCGGCGTCTCGACGGTTCTCATCAGCGTCCAGGTCATCGTCTTCCCGGCCCTGGTCTGGGCGCTCGGAGGGTCACGGCCGGGGCTGCTCTTCATCGTCTGCGTCCCGGTGATGATCGTCGGCATGCTGCTCACCGGGGGAGTCCTCGGAGCCGACGTCACGGCCGACAACCCCACCCGCGGCGCGATCCTCGGCGTCCTGTCCGGGGTGCTCTACGGTGTCTACATCTTCGGCATCCACCACTGCCGCCGACTGGCCCCGACGTTCGTCGTCACGCCCGTGGCGGTGGGCACGGTGTCGGCGGGGGTGATGACCGCGATCGCGGGCGTCGCGTTCGGCGGGCTCGACTTCGACCTCGGTGTCGACGGGTGGGCGTGGATGGTGGCGCTGGCGATCTTCGGACAGGCCCTGTCGTGGGTGCTGCTGAGCTTCTGCAGCCCGCACGTGCCGGTCTCCCGCACCGCCGCACTGATGCTGCTCCAGCCGCTGTCGGCCGTCGTGCTCGGGTCCCTCGTCGCCGGGGAGCGGATGCAGCCGGCGCAGTGGATCGGGGCGGTCCTCGTCGCAGGGATCGTGTGGGCCCTCGGCGGCGGACCGGAGGCGCTGAAGCGCAGGCGATGAGGCGTCAGTGCTCGTGCAGCTCGACGGTGTGGGCCAGGGCGTCGAGGATGATGTGCGCGACGTGGTCGTCCTTGAGCGAGTAGTAGGCCTCGCGTCCGATGCGGTTGACCCCGACGAGGTGGAGCCCGCGCAGGAACTTCAGGTGCTGGGACACCAGCGGCTGGGACAGGCCCGTCGACTCGACGATGTGGGTGACCGTCGCCTCGCCGTGGGCGAGGACGAGCAGCATCTTCAGCCGCGAGGGGGTCGCCAGGGCCTTGAACAGGTCGGCGGTCTCGGAGATGGCCTCGAGATTGCCCTCGGGGTTGCGCAGGAGTGCTTCGACATCGGCGCTGACCGGGGCAGGATCTTCAGTGGAGGCCATGGGAAGAGAGTACCGGAACCGCGGCTCCCGGCGGATCGGCTCGGGGTGCCGTGCCGAGGCCGATCGCACGTCGGCTCCCGGCGATCCGCTCAGTGCATCGCCTCGACGTCGTCCTGGGAGTTGATGAGGTCCTGCGCGAGGTCCTTCCACTGCTGGTAGGCGTCGGGCAGCGCCGAACGCTGGACCGCCTGCGCGGCCTCGGTCTCCGTCATCGACTGCCATCCCTCGATCTGGTCGAGCCCGGGATTCTCCACCTCCGGGTTGATCCCGTAGAAAGACTTCGTGGCGAACACGGGATCGGTGAGCTCCCCCGGCTCGCCCCATCCCTGAGAGGGCCGCTGCTGGAACAGCCCGACGGAGTCCCGGTCGCCGTGCTCGAGGTTGCGCAGCGAGGATTCCTGGAGCGCGGTCATGAGAGCGATCCGGATCGCCTGGTCGTCGAAGCCGCCGCCGCGGCCGACGGCGATGATGAGCCGGGCATGCTCGATCTGCTGTGCGGTGAGCTGATTGACCGTGGCCATCTGCACCTGCCTGATCGCGGTCGACCCGAAGGACACGGGAGCGTTGACGATGACGACGGCGGCGACCAGCAGTGCTGTGATCGCCGCCCCCAGGCCGATCAGGGCGCCGAGGAGCACGGACCGAGGGCCCTGGCGTCGATGAGTCTGGTGAGGCATGAATGTCACGATACGACAACGAACTGGGGGATTCGTGAGTCCACGCCGTGGTGCCGCCCACACGGCATCGAAACCGCACGATCCTCATCGTCGCAGATCAGGGTGTCATCGAGCATGACCGGGGCACCGTCATCGGTGCCGGATGTCCCGACTGTGCGTCTAGGATCTCCTCATGGTCCTCTTCGCTCGTCGGCAGGCTCGTCCGCCCGCATTCGGCTGTGCCGTCGCGCTGATCACCCTCGTCGTCGGCGGGATCCTCATGCTGGTCCTCGTCGGCGTCCTCTTCGTCGTCGGGCTCGGGCTGAGCGCCGACATCCCGGTCCAGGATCCCGAGCTCAGCCCGGGCTCGGGCATCGGATCGAGCCCACCGGCGACGCCGCAGGGCACCGCACCGGTGACGGGGCAGTGGACGGGAGAGGGCTGAATCGCGCCCTCCTGCTCGCCCGGCCCAGCCGCGGCCGACTCCGGCGTCTCTCGCTCGGGCGCGGTCATCGGACGATCGGACGCACCGGCTGGCGGAGAATCGTCCGCAGCTTCTCCGGGGCCGCCCGGCGCAGATCGCTGAGGTAGATCTCGTGGTGGCGGCCGGTCAGCTCGAACCCCGCGGCCGGGACCACCTCGTGGTGCATCCGGTCGAGCACCGCCGACTCGGCGTCGAAGGGGCCGATGTGCAGGGTCTGGACGCACGTGCCCTCGCGCAGCGTCGAGAATCGGACCTCACCGAGGCGGGGGACCTCCTTCTTCCCGGCCACCTCCGCGGCGGCGGTGGCGACATCATCGGCGCCGAGCCAGTCGGGGACGAGGAGCATGAGCGTGAAGTCCCAGCTCGACTTGTCGCGGGCACTCGTGAAGACGCTCATGTCCTCCGCCCACCACAGTCCCTCGAGCGGCGGCACGACATGATCGCGGCCGAGCTCCCGCTTGCTGAGGAACTTGAGCGCGTAGGCGAGTGGGTAGAGGGCGGCGACGGCCGAGGCGAACTCCGGTGAGGTGTTCGGATCGCCGTGCCCGTCGATCATGAGGTAGTGCCGGTCGGGGATGTCGATCACGGAGAAGACGCCGGTCTTCGCCGTGTAGTCGGGCAGCGCCTTCTTGAGGTCGATCTTCTCCATGTCAATCTCCGCTCGGCGGGTGTGACCCGATTCTAGGGCGGCTGACCGGCTTTCGGAGCGATCGGTGCACTGATCTCCTGCCCGCCGCTTGACCTTGACACTGTGCGAAGGTCTTGAGTGGGATGCATGGAAGCGAACACCGAGACACAGTCACAGGTCCCGAGGGCACCGGCTCCGAGCAGTGGGATCCCCGACGAGCTCAGCGCGGCACTGGGCTCCCCGAACCCGCAGGCGCGTCTGCGCGCAGCGCTGGCGATCGGGACCGGTGCCCAGGAGCGCCATCTCGACGCGCTCGTCGACAGGTGCAGGAGCGAGCCGGACTTCTTCGTCCGCGACATGCTCACCTGGGCCCTGACCCGACTGCCCGCCGATGCGACCGTGCCCAGGCTCGTCGCCGAACTGCGGTCCGATGTCGCGCAGGCGCGCAGCCAGGCCCTGCACACCCTGTCGAAGATCGGCGACCGGCGGGGGTGGGAGGCGACGGACCCGGCCATCATCGGCACCGGGCTCATCGCCGATCCGGACACCGAGGTGGCCCGCAGCGCCTGGCGAGCGGCCGTGGCCCTGGTGCCCGGTGACAGGAGGGGACGGCTGGCCCGAGCCCTGGTGACCCAATTCGGACGCGGTGATCTCGACACCCGCAAGAGCCTCAGCCGCGCCCTCGTCACCATCGGCGACGAGGCCGTGTCAGTGGTGGATGAGAGTCTGCGAGCAGAGGAAGAACCAGTGCGGACGCACGCCATGGCGACCCGGGAGATGATCGACGACCCGGACGCCGGATTCGCTCACGCCTTGAGCGAGGCCAAGCGGGTGGTCGCGCTCGGGTCCGAGCAGCAGGCGCGGATCGGCCAAGGGAAGGGCTGATCCGGCGGCGGTGCGAGCGGGTGGGGCAAGCCCGACCGCACCGCCACCGGCTGCTCGGACCCCTCCCTCCGACGGACCGGCACCGACGACGCGCCAGCGGTCCGGCACCGGCGGCGCGACGGCGGTCCGGCACCGACGACGCGACGGCGGCCCGGCGCCGACGGCGACATGGACTTCTACACTGACTCACGAGGAGGTGAGGCGAATGCTCATCGGAGAAGTGGCGCGGCGCTCAGGCGTGAGCGCGCGCATGCTGCGGCACTACGAGTCGCTCGGCCTGCTCGAGCCGAGCGCCCGCACCTCCGGCGGGTACCGCGAGTACACGGCCGACGACATCCACCGGATCTTCCACATCGAGGGGCTGCGCGCCCTGGGAATGTCCCTGCGCGACGTCGGCTCCGCCCTGGCCGATCCGGACTTCGACCCCGAGGAGGTCATCACCGAGCTCATCGCGGCCGCGCGGTCCCGGATCGCAGCCGAACGAGAGCTGCTGGCCCGGCTCGAACGAGTCGCACGACTCCACCACACCGACGGGGAGTCCCTGCTGCAGACGATCGACCTCATGCGCTCGCTCGAATCCCGCGACGTCATCCTCCGCCATCGGGCGGCGCTCGACAGCGGGGCCGAGGGAGCGGTTCCCGTCGACACGCTGTCGCGGGCCGTCCTCGACGAATCCGTGCTCAACGCCGCCGGAGCCCTGCGGTGGGCACTGGCACAGTCGGGCGCCGACGCCGTGAGCCATCTCGTCGACGGGCTGAGCGAGGGCGAGACGGAGACCCGCCGCAATGCGATCAGGGCCCTCGACGAGGTCCGGCGCAACAGCCCCGGTGAGCTCGACACCGCGACGATGGCGACGATCACCCAGGCGCTGCGCCGCGGGCTGACCGACACCGACGGCGATGTGCGGACCGTCGCGGCGCTCGCCCTCGGGCAGATGCTCGACGGCACCGCGATCGCCGACCTCTTCGAGATGGCGATGGACGGACCCAAGGACATCGACGCCGCCGAGGCGCTCGCCGGCTTCGTCACGAACGGGCACTCCCGGGGCGGGACCGCAGCGGGGGACGCGAACCGGATCATGTCGGAGCTGCGGCGCCATTCCCGATCACCCGAGGCGACGGTCCGCTTCCGGGTGCTCCAGGTCCTCGCCGAGATCCCGGGCCCCGAGAGCGACGACTTCATCGCCGAACTCATCGCCGATCCCGACCGGGAGGTCGCGGTGACGGCGAAGGCGATGCTGCATGCGAGGACGAGTCGGGCGACCTCGCCGAGGGCGGCCGTCCGCAATCCGGCTCACTAGACTTGGACCATGAGCTCCCGCAGGACGACACCCGAGCCGGGACGCGGACCGCGGGCGCGACGACACCGGCAGCCGTTCGTGTTCCGACGGCACCACTTCACGGTCACCGGCGTGCTCGATTACATCTTCTTCCTCTTCGGCGGTGCCGCTTCGACGTGGCTGGCCGTGCTCCTCGTGTTCAGGGGATTCTCCCTCGGGTGGTGGCAGGTCCTCACCCTGCTCGTCGTCTGGGTGGTGATCTCCTACCTGGCGCTGCCCCGACTGCACCGCATCTTCTCGCAGATCTACGTCCCCAACTACTTCATCGGCCGCACGCGGACCTCGGACGGGCTGCTCGGGGATCCCGTCAACCTCGCCTGGAGAGGCGAGGAGGCCCAGATCCACCACGCGATGAAGGCGGCGGGATGGTCGCTCGCGGAGGAGATCACGGCCGCCTCGACATGGAGGATCATCGTGTCGACGCTGACCCGGCGCAGCTACCCCGAGGCCCCGGTATCCCCTCTGCTGCTCTTCGGTCGACGGCAGGACTTCGCCTATCAGCAGGAGGTCGACGGCGATCCGGGGCAGCGGCACCACGTCCGATTCTGGAAGTGCCCCAGCGGCTGGCTGCTGCCGGGCGGCCTTCAGGCCGACTGGCTGGCGGCAGGGACCTATGACAAGAGCGTCGGCCTCTCCCTGTTCACCCTCCAGTTCACCCACAAGATCGACGAGAACACCGACATCGAACGCGACTACGTCGTCGACACCGTGACGGCGACCGATCCGCTGATCACCGTCGAGCACGTCGAGGACTTCTCCACCGGCTACCACTCGCGCAACGGCGGGGGAGACGCGATCATCACCGACGGAGACCTGCCCATCATCGAGGTCGGCGCGGTCGTGCCCGACGTCTCGGACTATCCGGAGCGGCTCGACCTCGCCCTGGACTTCACCGTCGAGGCGACCGATCGGCACTACGTCCCCGAACTCGCCAAGGTGCTGTGGTCGCGGCGACCGCTGCAGACGCTCATCGGCGCTGTGCTCGTCCTCGTCCTGCTCATCTTCCAGGCCGCGGGTGTGGCCAGCGCGGTGCTCGGCTGGGAGTGGCTGCGGACGGAGTTCTCACCGCTGGCCCAGATCGCGAGCTTCGAGTCGAGCGACGAATCCGCGCTCCTCGCCGCTCAGGTGCTCATCGGGCTCAGCTTCGTCATCGGCTGCCTGCAGGTCGCGGCCAGCGTGTCGGTCGTCCGCGGCAGCAACAGGGCGAGGCTGTGGCTGCTGGCGCTGTCGTCGGCCTCTGTCGTCGTGTCGATGACGAACTACTTCACCGGTGACCGGGAGCTCGCGACCAACCTCTATGCGCTGACGACCATCGCGATGCAGGTCGCGGTGCTCCTCGCCCTCTCGAGCGATTCGTCCCGGCTGTTCACGAGGTTCAGCACCGAGGCGGCACGCATCGAACGCCAGGACCGGGCCCTCGAGGACTGAGTAGACTGACGCTGACCGAACATCGTGCGCGGGGGACCCGGGTCCGGCCGCCTGGCGAAGGGACTGCCATGACCGATCCGACGAGCACCCCCACCCCCGACGAGGATCCGCAGGCGGCTGCCGACGCCTCGGTGTTCGACACCATCGACGACAGCCTCAAGGTCGTCACCGCGGAGATCACGGTCAACGCCCCTGCCGCCGAGGTGTTCGAGCTCATCGCCGACCCCTCCCGGCACGCGGACTGGGACGGCAACGACAATGTGGCGACCTCCGCCCCGGGTCAGCGGGTCACGGCGCCCGGCGTCTCCTTCATCACTACGCTGACGAAGGGGGTCGAGCGCGAGAACCACGTCGTCGACTTCGTCGAGGGGGAGCGCATCGCCTGGATGCCCTCCGAGGTCGGAGGCGAACCGTTCGGCCACAAGTGGATGTGGGAGGTCGAGGCCCTCGGCGAGACGAGCGCGACCGTGCGTCAGACCTATGACTGGACCCGGCTGCTCGACGTCCGCCGCCTCTCGCGGGCGCGGTCGACGACGCAGGAGACGCTGCTCGCCTCGATGGAGCGGCTGAAGGAGCTCGCCGAGAGCTGAGCCCGCGCCCGCGCACCCTCACCCCGATCGCGGCCCGGAGGCCACCGCGCCTCAGCCCGACCGCAGCACCGAGGCCAGCGCGTCGAGGACAGTGCGGTCCTCGATCGTCGAGGGCACGGCCGGGTTCTCGGCTCCATCGGCGATCTCCCGCATCGTCTTGCGCAGGATCTTGCCCGAGCGGGTCTTCGGCAGTGCCGGGACGACGTCGACGCGCCGCAGCGCCGCCACGGGGCCGATCTCCCGACGGACCAGGGCGATGAGCTCGGCCCTCAGCGCCTCCTCGTCGACCGCCTCGGCGCTGGTGCCGAGGACGACGAGAGCGCGGGGGATCTGACCCTTCGTCTCATCGTGGACCCCGATGACCGCGGTCTCCGTGACCGCCGGGTGGGAGGCGATGACCGCCTCCATGATCCCGGTCGACAGCCGGTGACCGGCGACGTTGATGACGTCGTCGGTGCGCCCCATGACGAACAGGTAGCCGTCGTCGTCGAAGTACCCCGAGTCGCCGGTGAGGTAGCAGCCGTCGAAGGCCGAGAGGTAGGAGGAGACGAACCGGTCGTCGTCACCCCACACCGTGGCCATGGTGCCGGGCGGCAACGGGAGCCTGATGACGATGAGCCCCTCCTTCCCGGGCGGCAGGGGAGTGCCGGAGGGGTCGACGACCTCGACCCGGTAGCCGGGCACCGGTTTCGTCGGTGAGCCGGGTTTGAGCGGGAAGCGGGTCAGCCCGAGCGGGTTCGCCGCGATCGGCCACCCGGTCTCCGTCTGCCACCAGTTGTCGACGACCGGGATGTCGCGGCCGGTCGCCTCCCTGAGCACCCGCGTCGTCCATTCGTAGGTGTCGGGGTCGAGGCGCTCGCCGGCGAGGAACGACGCCCGCAGGCTGGACAGGTCGTGTTTGCGCACCAGCGTGCCCTCGGGGTCTTCCTTCCGGACGACCCGCATCGCCGTGGGGGCCGTGAAGTGGACGTTGACGCCGTGGTCGGCGATGATGCGGAAGAACGTCCCGGCATCGGGGGTGCCGATCGGCTTGCCCTCGAACAGGACGGTCGTCAGCCCGGCGAGCAGAGGACCGTAGACGATGTAGGAGTGGCCGACCACCCAGCCGACGTCCGAGGCGGTGAACATCGTGTCGCCGGCCTCGAGGCCGAAGATCGCCGGCAGCGACCAGCTCAGCGCGACCGCGTACCCGCCGGAGTCGCGGACGATCCCCTTGGGCCTGCCGGTCGTGCCCGAGGTGTAGAGGACATAGAGCTCGTCGGTCGCCCTGACCGTGACGGGGGCGATGCCCTCGGCGGTCGCGGCCAGCAGCTCGGCATAGTCGAGGTCGGTCTTGCCGAGTTCGCAACGGTGCTGCTCGCGCTGGACGATGACGGTGAAGTCGGGGGTGTGCGCGGCGAGGTCGAGGGCCTCGTCGAGCATCGGCTTGTACTCGAGGATGCGGGTGGCCTCGACCCCGCACGAGGTCGAGATCACCGCCTTCGGCGCGGTGTCGTCGATGCGCGCGGCGAGCTCGGCCGGGGCGAATCCGCCGAAGACGACCGAGTGGATCGCGCCGAGGCGCGCGCACGCGAGCATCGCGACAGCCGCCTCGGGGATCATCGGGAGGTAGATGACGACGCGATCGCCCTTGCCCACCCCCCGGTCGGCCAGGGCGCGGGCGAAGCGGGAGACCTCGTCGAGCAGCTGAGCATAGGTGATCGTGCGGATCGTGTCCGTGACCGGGGAGTCGTAGACGATCGCGGCCTGGTCGCCGCGCCCGGAGGCCACGTGGCGATCGACGGCGTTGTGGCAGACATTGAGCTCACCGTCGGGAAACCACCGGTAGATGGGGGCCCGGGAGTCGTCGAGCGCCCGCGTCGGTTCGGTGACCCAGTCGATGAGCGATCGCGCCTGCTCCAGCCAGAACCCCTCGGCGTCCGTGGCGACGCGGTCGATGGCTTCCTCGTAGGCGTGGGATGGGAACTGCGCTGCTGTGTTGGCGTCCATGACACCATTGTGGCCCAAGCCACAGATCCGCGCCGAGGCGATGACGGGGCACAATAGGGGCATGCGATACGCAGTGGCACTCCTCATCGGCATCGGCGCCATGTTCGGCGTCAACCAGCTTACCGGCATCTTCTCCCTGCCGAGGCCGTGGAACTCGCTCCTCATGGGTGCGACCGTGGGTCTGACGATGGTCGTCATCCTTCTCGTCTGGGAGACGGTCAGACCGAGCCGGCACGGCCAGTCGCCCAAGTCCGCGCAGCGAACCGGGGACCGCGTGGCGGGTGGGGACGCGGCCGATCCGGCCGAGGAGGAAGTGCCTGGTGACGAGGCGAAGGAGGCCGAGGTGAGTGGGGACATGTCCGATCCGGCCGAGGACGAGGTGAATCGTCCGGAGGCGGATTCGGAATCGGAGAAGCTCGCGCTGATCTCCGGCGATCACATGGCCGACGAGCCCGGGGTGGGCGAGGCGGACGGGTCCTCGCTGGAGAATCCCCCTCCGGGAGAGGCGAGAACGCTCGGTGAACCGGGCGAACCCGTCATCGCCGACCCCGGGAAGGAGGTCGAGGCGCCCGACGAGGTCGAGATTCCCGAGGCCGCCGACGACGCCGACCCGGAACCGGTCGCCGACGAATCGGAGGGTGACGAGCGCGGCGACCCCACAGACATCGACGCCTACGGCGGGAGGTCGGACCCCGATCCGCACTCGGACACGGGGGTGACGCAGGAGCCCGGACGCCGGGACTGAACCGGACGTCGCCCGGGCCGGCGAGGCTCAGCCGACACTGGGGGTATGCGGCACGGATCGTCCCGCGAGCACAGCGAGCACGTCGGCGAGCGCTCGGTCCCGATTCGTCAGGAGGAGTCGGGGCCACCGTTCGCCGGGCGTCGGCTCCGACCCCTCGGCGATCTGCGCGCGCAGTCGGGCCCAGCGCCGCCAGTGCCGGTCGAAGGCGTGTTCACGCACCATCCGACCGCGCGCGGACTGGCCCTGCAGCGCGGCGTCGCGATCGACATCGATGAACACCGCCGCCGGCGCGTAGCCGAGCCGCAGCCCCAGCCACAGGAGGAGCCGCCGGCTCCATGACCGGGTTCCGGGATCATGGACGACGAGGGGGCCGTCGCCTCGGCGGAGGACCTGGAGCAGCACCGCGAGGTGCGCGAGGACGTGGACGAACGGCCGGCACAGCGGATACGGCGCCCACCCGATCCTCCGGGCGAGGCGCCGCCGCACGAGGTCGGAGTCGGCGACCCGGATCCGCGGTGAGGTGGCGGCCAGCGCGCGCAGGGTCACGGTCTTGCCGGCGCCGGGAACTCCGCCGAGCAGCACCAGAGTCGCCTGCGTCGAGGTCATACGGAGATTCTGCCCCTCAAGCCTGACGAGAGGGTTGGAGTTTCGATTGTGCTGCCTGCGGAACGATTCCCTGAGGGAGAACTGCCGTACGATGGGAACAGGAGACGACGCGATTCGGCGATCGATGCAGTTCGGACCGTGGTCACCGCATTCTCGCCTCCATGGTGTGAAAGCAGGTGGCTCCCATGTCGGCTGAAGCGTACGTCGACACGTACCGGCGATTGAGCTCGACGGTCCATGATGCGGGTCTGATGCGCAGGAGGCCGGGGTTCTACCTCGTCCGCATCGGAGGGTGGCTGGGGGCCCTCGCGGGGCTCCTCACCGTCGTCGTCCTCCTCGGCGCGACCTGGTTCCAGCTCATCGCGGCAGGGCTGATCGGCCTCGTCCTGGCACAGCTGGGGTTCCTCTCCCACGAGGCGGCGCACCGGCAGGTGTTCTCCTCCCGTGAGGCCAACGAGTGGCTGTCGCGGATCGTCGCCGGGCTCGTCATGGGCCTGAGCTTCGGGTGGTGGATGGCCAAGCACAACACCCATCACGCCTACCCCAACCACGAGGGCACCGACCCCGACATCGAGTCGACGCTCATCGCCCTGACCCCGGACGCCGCTCGCCGCCGTCGCGGTCTGGGTGCGTACCTGGCCAGGCATCAGGGGATCTTCTTCGTCCCGCTGCTGTTCCTCGAGGGCCTCAATCTGCATGTCGCCTCCCTGCGGATGCTGCTGGGCGCACGGGAGGTGTCGCATCGGATGACCGAGATCGCTCTCATCCTCGTCAGGCACGGGGCGTACCTGACCCTGCTGTTCCTCATCCTGCCGTTCGGGATGGCGTTCGCCTTCGTCGGTGTCCAGGTCGGAGCGTTCGGGATCCTGCTCGGCGGGGCGTTCGCGCTCAACCACATCGGACGGCCCTCCGTGCCCCGTGGCGTGAATGTCGACTTCCTGCGCAGGCAGGTGGTCCTGTCCCGCAACATCAAGGACGGTCCGGTCGTGCGGTTCCTCATGGGCGGCCTCCAGTTCCAGATCGAGCATCACCTCTTCCCGGCCGCACCCCGGCCGAACCTGTCGAGGATGCAGCAGATCGTGCGATCCGAATGCGCGCAGCGGGGGATCCCCTATGTCGAGCGGACCCTCGCCGAGGCGACCGCCACCGTCATCGCCTACCTCAACCAGGTGGGCGTGCGGAACCAGGATCCGTACGCGTGCCCTCTGGTCAGGCGCTACCGGGGATGAGAGTCGGCGAGGCGGTCCACGGAGGGATCGATGACGACAGGGCCGGACGAGGCGAGCGGTCGCTGAGCCCGGTGAGTTGAGGATGAAGGTGAGGACCATGGAGATCACGGTGCATTCGAGCATGTGCGTCGCATCGGGAAACTGCGGACACGTCGCTCCTGCCGTCTTCGCCAACCCCGAGGAGAACGACGGCTTCGTCGAGCTCCTCGACGCGCATCCGCCCGAGTCGCAATGGGTGCCGGCGCGCGAGGCCGAGTACCTGTGTCCGTCGAAGGCGATCCAGATCGACGGCCATGCCGTCCCTCCCGATCGCCCGGACCCGCCCGGTCGCTCGGACCTACGCGGTCGCCCGGACCTTCCTGATCGCAGGAGTACTCCTGCTGACGGGACTCAGGCGCGGTAGAACGAGGTGCGGTGGACCTCGTTCCTGATCTCATCGTCACCCGCCAGCGCCTTGTGGAGCAGGCGCACCGCCGTCGCACCGTAATCGTGCGCCCGGAAGTCCACGCTGAGGATCCGGGAGTCGAGGGCGTCGCTCATCGGATCTCCGGGAACGGCGACGATCCGAGGCGGTTGACCGCTCGCCGTCTCGGTCGCGAGACTCAGGAGAGTGGATGCGAGCCCCTGATAGGCGACGATCCACGACGACTGGGTATCCTCGCCGAGGTCCGCGACAAGGGCTCGCAGGGCGGATGTCTCGATGCGCCTCGGCGACGCCGGTGAACTGAAGCCGTCGTCGGCCTGCAGCGGCAGTCTCACTTCGCGCTCCGGGATTCCGCGCTCTCGGCATTCCCGTGCGAAAGCCTGCTCCACCTCCTGCAGCCACACCGGCATCGTGGGCAGATCGACGACGACGAGTACCGGATGGGTGCTCTCGGAGGAATCGTCGAGTCGACGGAACACCTCGGCGACGACCGCGGAGAAGTCGATGCTCACCGATGCGGCGACCCGTTCCCGCTGAGCGTCGGAGGGGTCTCCGATCGTCACCAGCGGGATCCGCGCCTCGGTGAACTGGTGGATGCGGTGGTCGTCGGGCTGTGGATCGCACACGATCGCTCCGTCGATGGGGACGTTGAGCGACACGCGCGACCGCTCATCGACATGGGTGTAGAGCATGAGATCGCTGCCGATCTCGGAGCACGCGTCGCTCACGCCCAAAGTGGTCTGCATGTAGAACGACAGTGCGCGCACCCCCGAAGGGATGGTCAGCCCCACAGTCCCGTAACGGGCGGAGCGCAGCTGCTGGGCGGCTCGGTTCGACACATAGCCCAACCTCTGAGCCGTCTGGCGCACCAGCTCGCGGGTCGCCGGCGACACTCGACCGCGGTCGTGCAGCGCGTTGGAGACCAATGACTTGGAGATGCCGAGCTCTCTGGCGATGTCCACAATGGTCACTCGGCGACTGCTCATGGTCCCAGTCTAGGTCCGTGGATGGAGTCCAGGGCCTTGACGGCGAGACGAGCCCTGGCTCACAATAGTGAACTGCTGGAACGTTCTAGCATCAGATCAGGCAGGAGTGTCAATGTCGACAACCATCTCTACCCGTAGGGCCGCCCTGACGCCGACGGTCATCGGCGGATTCATTGGCAGCGGCGTCATCTCTCTCATCGCGGCGAACTTCGTCCCCGTTTTCATCTCAGGGCTGACGAACGATCTCGGATTCTCCCTGGGCACGGCGGGGCTCATCGCCACCGGGCTCTCGTTGGCGTCCGTCGTGTCCATGTGGATCGCGAACTTGTTCGTCGCGCGCCGCTCCCGACCCGTGCTCGCCGGAATCGGGACCGGATTCATGGTCCTCGGATTCGGGCTCGCGGCGCTCTTCTACTCGCCGGCAGTCGTCCCAGCCGGCCTCATCGTCGCGGGCCTGGGTTGCGGGATCATGGGTGCGGCGAGCGTCGCCGCAGTCTCGTCGACCCTGAACCCGGATCGCAGCACCACGGTCGTCGCGCTGATCAACCGGGTGGCCGTCTCGGCACTGTTCCTCCTCGCCCCCATCTTCTTCAACGACCTGCGTCAGGTCTTCGTCGTCCTCACGTTCCTCGGACTGGTCGGAGCGGTCCTCGTGCGCGGCCTGCCCAACGCTCCGAAGGAACTCATCACCTCTTCGTCCCTCCCGGCGGCGAACGCCGCACGGATACGCCCCATCGGAGTGGTCCTCGCCGCAGCATTCGGTCTGTGGTCACTCACGGAGGACATGGTCTACTCGCTCACCTCGGCGGTCTTCGGAGTCCACGCCGGACTGTCACCGGATGTGTCGACCTCGGTGCTCGCGTACAAAGTCCTCGGAGGCCTGCTCGGCACGATCATCGCGCCCTTCGTCCTGAGGAAGCTGGGCCGGACGACGGCTATCGTCCTCATCGTCATCATCAGCACCGTCTCGAAGTTCCTCCTTGTCACGGCCGAGAACCCGGCGCTGTACGTCGTCAGCCTGGTCATCTGGGGAGTCGTCTATCTCACTGTTGTCGTCCTCGTCCTCGGACTGGCGGCGAACATGGACATCTCGGGACGCACCGGGGTTTTCGTCAACAGCTTCTACGTCATCGGGATCGCCTGTGGGCCCATGATCGCCGGTGCGCTCCAGCCGCAGATGTCCTTCGCGTCCTACGCCGTACTCGACTGCGCGGTGGCCGCCGTCGCCGGAGCGGTCATCGCGATGGTCTCTCACCGTGAAGAGGCACGTGTTCGAGCCGAAGCGGACGGACTCTCCGCCACCGCACGCCACCCTGAGACCATCTGACCCGCAGATCACCGACAGAGAAAGCAGGAACCATGACCATCGAATCCTCCACCACCCTCTCCGCGCGGGGCGATGTGAAGCCTGCCGAGCTGATCATCTCGGCCGCAGCCGTCCACACCTTCGATCCCGAGAATCCCGCTGCGTCGTGCGTCGCTGTGCGCGATGGCCGGATCGCGGCAGTCGGCACCCCTGCCGAGGTCGAACCGTACCGTGGCGAGTCCACGGTGACCCTGACCTTCGACGGCACGCTCACACCGGGACTCACCGACGCGCACACCCACGTCGTCATGGGCACCATCTGGACACGCGGCCTCGATCTCACCGATCTGAGCCTCGACCAGGTGAGAGAGGCGCTCGCCGCTCATATCGTCGTGAACCCCGACGAGGCGTGGGTGAGAGGATGGGGCCTCGATCCCAACATCTTCACGTCCGAGTTCGACGGCCGGATATTCGACGAGGCGACCCGGGGTCGGCCGATGTTCCTGCGCATGCGCGACGGTCATTCGGCCGTGACCAATTCCGCGGGGATCCGCATCGCCGGGATCTCCGGAACCGAAACCTTCCGCGACGAATCCGCGGTCGGAGTCGACGACTCCGGCGCTCCCACCGGCTACCTCCTCGAGTTCAGCGCCATGGACCTCGTCCTCGACCACTGTCCCGAGGAGTCGACCGCCGAACTCGGCGCCAGGCTCCTCGACGTGCTCCGTCGGATGGCTGCCACGGGCATCACCTCCACTCACGTCCTGGACTTCAACCCGCCCGCCGCCGAGGTGGTCGAATGGATCGAGGAGAATCACGACCTGCCCGTCAGGCTGCGGTTCTCTCCGCTGATCTTCCCGGGCACCACCCCAGCGGATTGGGAGGCAGTGGCCGCTCTGCAGGGGACCGGCGGACGCCGCTGGACGGTCGACGGGGTGAAGTTCATGATCGACGGAACCGTCGACAACGGCTCTGCATGGCTGGAGCATCCGGATGTCTTCGGCCAGGGGACGAAGTCGATCTGGACGGACACCGAGGACTATCGTCGCGCGCTTGCGTTCTTCGCCGAACGCGGAGTCTCCACCGCCACTCACGCGATCGGCGATCGCGGAGTCCAGTTCGTTCTCGACGCGGTGGAGGCCCTGGGCGACCTGCGGGACCGATCCGCCCACCGGATCGAGCACATCGAGACGATTCCCGACGAGACCGTGTCACGGTTCTCCGCGCTGGGCGTCGCCGCGAGCATGCAGCCCATCCACGGAACCCATCACACCAAGGCGGACAGGAGTGACAACTGGTCGCAGCGCCTCGGCGCCGAACGGGCAGGGCGAGGCTGGCGGTGCCGGGATCTGCGCGACAGCGGTGCGATCCTCGCGCTCGGTTCGGACTGGCCGATCACTCCCTGGGATCCTCGCGAGATGATGGCGGATTCGATCCTGCGCCGCCCGGTGCGCAGGCCCGAGGTCGCTCCGGTCCAGCCCGAGCAGGCGCTGACGGTCGAGCAGGTGTTCGAAGGGTACACGTCGCATGCGGCGATCGCGGCGAACCTGTTCGATTCCGCGGGTACGGTCACTGTGGGCAAGCATGCCGACTTCACGGTCTTCGCCGTCGACCCCCTGCAGCTCGATGCCGAAGCACTCGCCGACGTGGAGATCACCGCGTGCTTCGTCGCGGGCGAGCGAACGGTCTGAGCACCAGTTGTTCTCTGAACCTGTGAGTTGAGGAAGCGGCACGGCGCGCTCACTCAAAGGGTGTGAGGACTCAGCGATGTTTCCACGATGAGCAGATCGACCGAACTCTTGACCCGCGCCTCGGCGACCGTGGGAGTGCGCAACGACCCCGCGCCTCGGCGACCGTGGCAGTGCGCAACGACCCCGCGCCTCGGCGACCGTGGCAGTGCGCGGCAGCCGC
Organism: Brevibacterium sanguinis; assembly: GCF_003315415.1. Classification (GTDB taxonomy): domain Bacteria; phylum Actinomycetota; class Actinomycetes; order Actinomycetales; family Brevibacteriaceae; genus Brevibacterium; species Brevibacterium celere_A. Next base: position 102,943 of record NZ_QNSB01000002.1, on the reverse strand, counting down.
ATCGTCGCGGCTACTGCGGGGCGACCCCGAGGCCCGGTTCCTGCGCGTAGTGCGCGGCGAGGAGCTCGAGCCCCTCCTCGATGGTCACCCGGGGCCGCCACCCCAGGACCTCCTGGGTGCGGCGCTGGTCGAACCAGTGCGCGGTCGAGAGCTGCTCGGCGAGGAACCTCGTCAGCGGTGGCTCGTCGTCGTGCTCCCCGAGCTCCCACACGCGTTCGACGACCGACCCGGCGGCGAGCGCGGCGCGGACGGGGATGCGCAGCCTCGGCTCCCGAGCGCCCCCGGCGATCGCGATGCGCGACATCAGCTCGCCGATCGGTCGGGGCTGGCCGTTGGTGACGACGAGCGCCTCGCCATGGACGGTGTCCACGGCGTCGAGGGCGGCGACGATCGCCTCGACGGCGTTGTCGACGAAGAGGGTGTCGACGAGCGCCGTGCCGGCCCCGAGCACGGGCATCCGTCCGGAGCGGGCGCGCTCGACGATGCGCTCGGTGAGCTGAACGTCCCCCGGACCCCACATCAGGTGCGGCCTGAGGACGAGGACGCGGAACCTCTCGGAATCGGCGCCGAGGGCGATGATCTCGCCGGCGGCCTTGGTCCGGGCGTACTCGCCGCGCGCCAGGTCCGGGCTGGCCGGCCTGGCGCCCTCGCCGACGATCGACTCACCCGTGTGCGCGACCGAGGGTGAGGAGATATGGACGAGTCGGGAGACTCCGGCCGCCTGCGCGCCGTAGACGAGGGTGCGGGTGCCGCCGACGTTGACCTCCTCGAACTCGTCGGGGTCACCGGTCAGTGACACCTTCGCCGCGAGATGGACGACGGCCTCGGCCCCGTTGACCGCCTCGGCGACGGCAGCCGGGTCCGTCACGGTGCCGAGGACGTCCCGGGCGCCGTCGACTCCCGAGGGGCGGCGCTGGAGGGTCGTGACCGAGTGGCCCTGGGCGACGAGCGTCCGCGCGACGGACGAGCCGAGCAGGCCGGAGGCCCCGGTGACGGTGATCTTCATGCGAACTCCTATGGCTCGGTTGGGCGGGGGAGGCGTGCCGGCCGAGCGAGGCCGGTCAGCCCTGCCTCCCGGCTCACGGGTGCCGGCGCACCGACCCGCCCGAGAGGACGTGGTCGGCCCAGGCGGCGAGGCGCGAGCGGTCGATCTTCGAGTTGTGGCGGATGTCGGTCGGGAAGCTCGGGGCGACGAGGACGGCGCTGAGGTCGTGCCCGTCGACCTCGGCCACCCGCGCGCGCAGCCGCGCACTGAGGTCGAGCGGGGCGAGTCCCGGCGAGAGCTCGGTGCCCTCGGCGTCGAGCACCGCCACGAGCGCCTGCGTCCCGGTGGGGCCGACACCGACCACGGCGCTGCGGGTGACCTGGGCGTCCTCGTCGATGAGCGCCTCGAGGGCGCCGGGACCGACGGGTCCGCGCGGAGTCGTCACGACATGCTGGAGGCGGCCCTCGAGCCACACGCGGCCCGCGCTGTCGATGTGGCCGATGTCGTTCGTCCGATGCCAGGTGCGGCCGTCGAGATCGTCCCGTGCGGACTGCGCGGTCGTCCGCCAGAGCCGGTCGTACCCGGTCTTGATGTGGGCGGCGCTGACGACGAGCTCGCCGAGGCGGCCCTGCGCCTCGGCGCCTCGAACGAGGGTCTCGGTGGGGGTGCCGGACGCGTCGATCGGGGCGAGGGCGAGCTCGACTCCGTCGATGGGGCGGCCGACGCAGACGCCGAGGTCCCGGCGGGCGGGCGCCGATGTCGGGTCGGCGATGCCGGGCCCTGTCGACCGGTCCGGGGTGGTGCCGGCCGTCGTCGCGTCCCGAACGGTCGCCGAGGCGGCGGCCCGGACCCCCTCACGGTCGATGTCGGTGAGCAGGAGTCCTTCGGTCATCCCGTACGGTGAGTGGATCTCGGCGTGGGGGAACACCCCGGCGATCGCGTCCATGAGGTCGAGGGGCACGGGCGCTCCCGCGGAGAGCACGAGCTCGACCCCGGCACACGCGGCCCGCTGCTCGGCACTCAGCGCCGAGGCGGTGGCCGCGACGTTCCGGTACGCGGCGGGGGAGGCGAAGACCATCGTCGCCTCCCCGGCGATGATGGCATCGGCGATGGCGGTCGCGGTGAGGGTCCGCGGTTTCGTCACCGACATGTCCGGGGTCACCGAGGTGGCGCCGATGGCCGGTCCCAACAGGGCGAACGGCGGGAACCCGGCGACCAGACCGGTCCCCTCGGTGACATTGAAGACCCTGGTCAGGACCGCGGCCAGCGAGGAGATGTCGCCATGGGTGTAGCGCACCCCCTTGGCGGGACCGGTCGAGCCGGAGGTGAAGAGGATCGCGGCGTCCGCGTCGGGCTCCGGGGTGGGCGGCTCGGCGCGGTGCTCGGTGCGGGCGAGTTCGGTCAGGCTGGTCTCGACCGAGAGGAGCCGACGCCGGACCGGGCCCAGTGGGCGCACGGAGATGCGGCGCCCGGGCCAGTCGAAGGCGCGGGCGAGCCCGAGTCCGGGCAGCTCGCCGATGATCCACTGCGGATCCGCCGAGGTGACCGCCCGGGTCATCCCGCGAGGACCGAGACCGGCATCGGCGACGACGGCGACGGCGCCGATCTTCAGACAGGCGTAGAGCGCGGCGGTGAGGTCGTTGCCCGGCGGAACGAGCATCGACACCCGGTCGCCGGGACGCACACCGAGGTCGCGCAGCCCCTGCGCGATGCTCGTCGTCACATGCCACAGCCGCCGCCAGGAGACCTGCTGGACCGGTGTGCGCGAGCAGTCGACGGAGGCGACCGCGTCGTCGTCGCGGCGGGCGTCGAGGATCGCGGTGATCGGGCGAGCGTTAGCCGTCGTCGCGTCGGCGTCCGCTCCCGGTCCGGTCGAGCCGGCCGCCGCCGAGGCGGTGGGAGCCTGGCCCGGCTGTGTGGATTCCCGGCTCGCCGACTCCGTCGGAGAGGCGGGAGCGGCCACCGGGAACTGCGCGGTGAGCCAGTCGACGACGACTCCGGCGACGTCGAAGTCCTCGCTGACGAGGTGTGATCCCTGCTCGAAGCGGTGGATGTCGGCCTGGGGCAGACGCCCGCGGAGGTCACGGAGGTAGCGCTCGAGGAACACCGGGTCCTTCGGTCCCCAGACGAGGAGGGCCGGGCGGTCGAAGGCGGCGATGTCCTCGCCGGTGCGCTGCAGCTCCGCGTGCGAGGGATGCTTCTCGTCGACGGGGATGTCGGCGACGAACCCGCCGATCCCATGGCGGAGCTCACGGGTCTCATAGGGCATCCGGAACGCGTCCCTGACCTCGGGAGCGAGGTCGCCGAGGCGCAGCGTCACCCGCAGGAACCAGTCCGTGAGGACGGTCGCGGTCGGCAGCATCGGACCGGCCAGGGCGGCCCGCAGCGGAGCGGGGATGGGGGCGTCCTCGGGCTGGTGGACGGCGGTGTTGAGGCTGATGGCCGCCGAGACGAGGTCGCGGCTGCGCGCGGCCCAGCCGAGGGACAGCACGCCGCCCCAGTCGTGGCCGATCGTGACGATCGGGTGGTCGCCCGCGGACCCACGGTCGCCGCCGTCCACCTCGGCGAGGAGGGTGCCCACCACCGCGTCGAGGTCGTCGATGCGCTGGGAGATGCGCCGCACCTCGGGTCCGTGGGGCTTGGGCAGGGTCTCGTGCTCGAGCCGCTCCGAGAAGCCCATGTCGAGCTGATCGGGGGCGATGACCCGCCAGATCCTCTGGCCGGGACGACCCGCCGCCTCGACGGTGGCGCGGGCGAGGTGCCGCCACAGGTAGGACCATGTGGGATTGCCGTGGAGGGCGACGATGGTTCCCGTCGGCTCGCACCCCTGGGCGCGCAGAGCGGCGAGGGTGTCGAGGACATGGAAGGAATGCGTTCCGTCGGACGACTCGGTCTCGACGATCCGGGACCATGCGGGGTCCCACTCGGGCAGCGTCGGGGGAATCGTGGCCGGCCGTGCAGGAAAACTCATGGAACTCCGTTCACCACTCGATCTCGGTCATTGCCGTGTTGAGTCCCGATCCCACGCCCATGCACAGGACGCGGTCCCCGGGTGCAAGGTGCTCGGCCTCGCGGCACAGGGTGATCGGCAGGGAGGCCGGGCCGACGTTGCCCAGCTCGGGGTAGGTCACGGGGATCCTGCCGGAATCGAGCTTCGCCGCTTTCGTGATCGAGTTCGTGTGGACGTCGGAGACCTGGTGCATGACGTAGCGGTCCATGTCGCGCCAGTCCCAGCCGTCCTCGTGGGCTTCCTCCCACGCGGCGACGACGAGCTCCATCCCCCCGGCGAGCAGGCCCTTGGTGTCGGTGAACATGCCGTTGTGGTCGCCGACGCACAGTTCGTGGTGCTGGGTCGCGGCGCGGGTGATGCCGCCGAGGATGCGGTGGCCCTCCGGGTGCCTGTCCGTGGGGCCGAGGACCGCGGCGGCGGCTCCGGACCCCAGGGTCAGGGAGGCGAACTCGTTGAGGTACTCGTCGCGGGTGATCCCGGGGCGGGTGAGCCGGCTCAGCGTCGCCTCCTGCACGCGGGAGGCATCCTCACCGGCGACGACGAGGGCGTACTCGATCTGCCCGGAGTCGATCATGCTCGCGGCCAGGGTCATGCCGTTGACGAAGCCGAGGCAGGCGTTGGCGATGTCGAAGTTCATCGCCTGGGGGCCGAGACCGATGCCCGCGTGGACGCCGACGGCGACGGAGGGCTCCAGGTGCTCCCGGGTGACGGAGGTGTTGACCATGAGGCCGATGGCGTCGGGGGAGACGTCCGCCGCGGCGAGGGCCTTCCGGCCGGCGGCGATCGCTCCGTCGACGAACTGATGGGGCTCATCCCAGTTGCGTCGGGCCTCGACGCCGGCGACGCGCTGGAGCAGACCGGTGGGCAGGTTGAGGGTGGAGAGGGTATCGGCGAGACGGTCGTCGAAATCCTGGGATGCCACTCGATTGGGGGCCTCCTCTTCGGCGAGGCCGATGAGTGACACATTCGAATGCCGGAAAGTTGCGTTGCCGTTCGCCAATTGAAGTTCTCATCCCTCTTCGGGTAGTCCTGACCAATGTGCTGCCGGTTCCTGCCCCGGCCGCGCGGACCTCCGACCGGTGGTCGGACGCGGCGCGATCCGGGTCGAGACGCCAGAATTCAATCCTATATCCGCCAACCTGGGGGTGCGGTGAGCGATCCGGGCCGCGGGAACGGCCGCCCGGTAGTGTGGGCGGTGGAATGTTGAGTCGGCCGTCGCCGGTCACGGCCCGAGCACAGGAGCCTCGCCCATGAGCAATGCACGCGCGTTCACCACCTCGGCGCTTCCGCTGGAGGACCAGATCGTCCTGGTGACAGGCGCAGGTCGTGGCCTCGGCGCCGCGATCGCGAAGGCGTTCGCGCACGAGGGCTCGGCCGTCGTCGTCAACTACCGGTACTCCGCCGAGGCGGCCGAGGAGCTGGCGGAGTCGATCCGCGCCCGCGGCGGGCGGGCGGTGGCGATCGAGGCCGATGTCACAGACTCCCGCGCCGTCGACGCGATGGTCGAAGCCGCCCACACCGAGTTCGGGGCACCGATCTCGACCGTCGTCAACAGCGCGCTCGTCGACTTCTCCTTCAACGGCGACGAACGGCAGCCCGCCGATGAGATCGACTACTCGGACTTCGCCGATCAGTTCCGGGGGACCGTCGAGGCCGCTCTCAACACGATCCAGGCGGCGATGTCCGGGTTCCGGGAGATCGGGTCCGGCCGGGTCATCAACATCGGGTCGAACCTCGTCCAGAATCCCGTCGTGCCCTATCACGACTACACCGCCGCGAAGTCGGCCCTGCTCTCGCTGACACGGACCTTCGCCAGGGACCTCGGGCCCATCGGGGTGCGGGTGAACATGGTCTCGGGCGGGCTGCTGCGGACCACGGATGCATCATCGGCCACTCCCGCCGCGGTGTTCGACCAGATCGCGGCGGCCACCGCACTCGGACACGTGACCACTCCCGAGGAGTTCGCCTCGGCGGTCGTGTTCTTCGCCTCCCCGGCCTCCCGCGCCGTGACAGGGCAGAACCTCATCGTCGACAACGGCCTCGTCATGGGCTGACGACTGGGATGAGCCGCGCCCCGGCAGGCCGCGCCTATCCTCCGGAGCTCCCCTCGGCCGTCAGTCGTCGGCGCTCGCCAGCAGTGACTCGGCACCGGCCAGGTATCCCGCGATCATCGCCCGCGCCACCTCGAAGACGGCTCGCTCGGGGGGCAGGTAGGTCGCGTCGTGGAGCGAGACGCCCGGCTGGCCGGTGCCGACGAAGCTCATCGCCGACGGCACCGCCTGGGAGAAGAACGAGAAGTCGTCGGCGCCCAGGGAGCGCATTGGCTCGGCTGTCTCCGCCCCCAGGCCCTCGGCCCGCCGCGCGAATCGCGCCGCGAGCTCGGCGTCGTTGAGCAGCACGGGCTCCCCGTCGACGAGCCGGACCTCGGCCTCGAGTCCGTAGGCGACGGCGATGCCCTCGGCCATTGTCTTGATGGCCGCACGGATCCTCGTGCGATCCTCCGCCGAGGTGGTGCGCACAGTGGCGCTGATGTGTCCGGCCTGCGGCAGGACGTTGGCGGCGCCCTCGCCGACCCGGATCGTGCCGATGCTGACGACCGCGGCGGACATCGGGCCGATGGTGCGACGGACGATCTCCGGCAGTGCCAGCGCGATGTTCGACACCCCGGCGACGGGATCGGCGGCGTCGTGGGGGTAGGCGCCGTGGCCACCCCGGCCATGGACGGTGATGTGGACCTCGTCGGCGGCGGCGTTGATGTACCCGTCGCCGATCGCGATCTCACCGGCGGCGACGCCGGGGTGGTTGTGGACCCCGATCATGTGGGCGATCGACCAGCGCTCCAGGCCCATCTCCGAGACGATGTCGAGGGCCCCGGAGGGGTAGGTTTCCTCGCGGGGCTGGAAGACCGGCGCCAGCGCCACCGGCAGGTCGGCCCCGGTCCGTTCGCGCACCGTGCGCACCGCCCGCAGGAGCGTGACGAGCGCCGCCATGTGCACATCGTGACCGCAGGCGTGCATGGCCGAATTGGTCGAGGCGAAGCTCGCGCCCGTGCGTTCGACCAGGGGCAGGGCGTCGAGCTCCGCCCGGATGCCCACCGCCGGACCGTCGACGGGTCCGAGGCGTCCGATCCTGCCCGTCCGGGCGATCGGCCACAGGGTGAGGAGTTCGGAGAGCTCCGCGGAGACGAGTTCCGCCGTGGCGTCCTCGCTGCCTGAGACCTCGGGCTGGGAGTGGATCCTCCGGCGCAGCTCGTGAGCATACTCGAGATCGGCGGCGACCGCGTCGATCCAGATCTCCCCGAGGGCGTCGAGTTCGCAGGTGCGACCCGCGGCGGGTCCCTCGTGATCGTGTTCGGGAGGCTGAGGGACGTAGAGGCCGAGGGAGGAGGGGGTGCTGTTATCCATTCTCGCCCTTGTCATCGAGGCCGTAGACGCGGCGGGCGTTGCCGGCCGCGATCATCGTCGTGATCCTGCGCAGCTCGTCCTCCGGCCACCCGTGGCGCTGGGACCACTCGGCGAGGACGGAGTCGAGCCCGTCCTTGAACAGGAGCGCACCGAGGCAGTAGAGTTCGGCCGCTCCCCAGGCGTCGGAGGAGAAAAGTGCCTTGTGGAACGGGGTCAGTTCGAGGGACTCGGCGATGACCTGCGCGGATTGTGCCCCGGTGTAGTTGATCGCGAGGCCCACATCGCAGTAGACGTGCTCGAAGCAATGGGCGAGGTACCCGGCCTCACGGTGGTAGGGGTAGCAGTGGAGGAGCATGACGGTCGCGCCCGAATCGCGGCTCAGCCGGAGGAAGTCGGTGAGCAGCAAGGGGTTGCACCGGTGGAGGTCGACATCGGGGTCGCCGTAGCCGATGTGGAACTGGATCGGCACGGCGCGGTCGACCGCCTCCCAGATGAGATGGCGGATGACCCGCTCGTCGTTGAGGCGCCCCGGTCGGCGTGTGGCGTTGATCCACTCGGCGAGGGCGGCGTCGACCTCGTCGGCGGCCGGGCGGGCGGCTGCGAAGTCGAGCCCGATCCGGTAGGCCGCAATCGACTTGACGCCGACGGCAGTCCGCAGCCGGGAATCCAGCTCCGCGGAGAACGCCACCCGGAAGCGGGAGGAGTCGACGCCGGACTCGACGAGCTCCTCGGCTATGCGTTCGAGTCGTACCACCTCGGCGACACCGGACTCCGCGCGCTCGCCCATGTGGGCCGGGTCGAGGATCTCGTCCCCGCGGTGTCCGGTTTCGATGAGCAGAGTGTTGTAGCCCTGCCCGCGCAGCAGCCTGCGGTTGACCTCGGCCGCTCCGAGCTCGGCCCGCCTGGCCAGGTAGTCCTCGGGAGAGGCGAAGGCCGGCAGGTCGAGCAGCGGCGCGCAGTAGCGGCGTATCATGAATCCGAGCTGGGTGTCGAAGAAGGTGGTGCTCACGGGCCCGGGTCGGTCCGATTCGGTGATGAGGTCCTCGAAGCCCGCACGGTCGAGATCGTGCTCGAGCACGCCGTGGCAGTGGTGGTCGACCAGCTCGATGTCATTCATCCATTCGAAGTGCACGGGTGAGTCCTCGCCTCTCGTCGTGTGCGGTGTGGGTGTCAGTAGATGGTGCGGTACGCGGAGCACTGCTCGGCAGGCTCCAGGGCGCCGAACTCCGCGATTTCGGCGCGCTTGACGGCCAGGTAGGTGGCCAGCAGCTCGGGGTGGAACCATCCTCTCACCACGTCGTCGTTCTCGAGCAGCTCGAGGGCGTCGGCGAGGGAGGTGGGCAGCTGACCGGGAGGGGTCTGGGCGGAGTCTGGATCGCCGACGACCACCTCGGCGGGGTCGAAGCCCTGGCGCAGCCCTTCCATGCCTGCCTTGAGCAGGATGCCCAGCAGGAGGTAGGGGTTGGCGCCGATGTCGCCGCCGCGGAACTCGAAGTGCAGCTGCGGACGGGGGTCGCGCCCGCCGATCTCGTTCGTCGGCACGATCCGCAGCAGCGCCTCGCGGTTCTGCAGCCCGAGGAACGATGCCGCCGTCGACCAGTTGTGCGGTCGCAGCCGCTGGTAGGAGACCACGAGCGGAGCGAAGATCGCCGTGAGGGACGGGGCGTACCTGACGATGCCGGCCGCGAACCGGCCCGCCAGCTCGGAGAGGCGACCGGGGCGGTCCGCGTCGAATACGAGGGTCTCGCCGGTGGCGTCGTCGTTGAGGCCGAAGTGCACGTGGACCCCCGAGCCGCCGCCTCCGGCGACCGGGACGGGGGAGAATGTGACGTCTCTGTCATGGCCGGCGAAGACAGCGGACACGGTGTCGCGCACGAGCACGGCGCGGTCGGCCGCGGTGAGCGCTGGGGCGGGGGAGACCGTGACCTCGAACTGGTTCGGGGTGTACTCCGGCAGCCAGTTCTCCGGTTCAGCGTTCATCTCCGCCAGCGCCGCCATCACCTCGGAGCCGATCGGCTCGAGCCCGCGGTGGGCGAGTAGGGAGAACGGCTGGGTCGGCTTGGCGTTGCCGAGGTCGTTGAATTCGTGTTCGAAGGCGGCGTTGACGGTGATGCCGAAGTCCGCGGACAGCTCCGCGATCGTCTGCCTGAGGAAGGACCTCGCGTCACCGTGCCAGGGTGTGCCGTCGGTGTTGACCTGGTCCGCGAAGACGATGGTCAGGGGCGGCTGGCCCGGGATGGCCGTCGTTCGCACGGCCGAGTCGAAGTCGGGCAGCAGGCGCAGGTCCCCGGAGGAGCCGAACGGGATCTCGTCGGTGATGTGGCCGCTCGGACCGATCCCGAGGTTGGCCGGCACCCAGCCGCAGGAGGTGGTCTGCGACAGCGACTCCACGCGCACGGCCCGACCGCGGGTGTGCGCCGCGAGGTCGGAGGTCGCCAGGAAGGCGAGTTCGCCACTCTCGGGGCGGACGTGGGACGGAAGCCATTCGTGGCAGCGAAGTTCTGGAGTGGACGTGGCCTCATTGCTCATGATCGTGACTCTCTTCTCGAACGTCGGTGTTCCTTCGCGCTCGGGCGCGGGACAGTCGGCTCCGGGCAAAGCCGACTGTGTAATGAATGATATCAATGATGGAGTTCTAATGCCAAAATGAAACATAAGTTTCAGAACGGGCGGAGTCCTCGTCACAGGCCCTCGTGCCGGGTGGCCGCCGATCGTCGGGGCGCGGGCGGGAGTGTCGGGCCCCTCCCCGACACAGTACAGTCGAGATCACGAGCGAGAGGCGACCAGATGACAGGCGAACCACATGACTGATGATTCCACCCCGACCCACGGCGCCGCCGCCGGAGCCGAGGGGACGCCGAGCCTGGCGATGCGCCTGCGCAGTGCGATGTCCGAGCTCACCCCGGCGGAGAAGAAGATCGCGCGCGCGATTCTCGCCTCCTACCCGTTCTCCGGGCTTGACTCGATCTCCGATCTGGCTGAGACCGCGGGAGTGAGCGCCCCCTCCGTGGTGAGGTTCGCCCGGACCCTGGGTTTCAACGGCTACCGGGAGTTCCAGGAGGCGCTCAAGCACGAGATCCGCGAGCGTGAGGAATCCAATCTGTCCCAGGCGGAGGGCCGTGTGAGCGGGCAGGGAGCCGTGTTCAACGATGCGCGCCGGGCCTACCACGCGGGCATCGACCAGACCTTCGACGCAGTGATCGGCGACGAGCTCGACCGCACCGTGTCGCTGCTCACGCAGACGAAGAGGGCCGTCGGTCTCATCGGCGCGACCTACTCCGGCTACATTGCGGACATCTTCCAGGCGCAGCTGGCGCCGGTGCGTCCCGGAGTCACCAGGGTGGCCTCGAATCCCGTCGTCGCTGCCGGCCAGCTGCTCGACTTCAGGCGAGGCGATCTGCTCATCGCCTTCGACGTCCGCCGCTACGAGCCGACCATCGCCGACGTCGTGCGGGTGGGCAAGGAGCTCGGGCTGACGACGATCGTCTTCACCGACCCCTGGATGTCTCCGGCGGCGGCGCAGGCCGACCATGTGCTCACGGCCGATGTGCGCGCCGCCGGCCCCTCCGACACCCTGGTGCCGATGCTCGCCCTCGTCGAGGCGGTCAGTGAGCTCGTCGTCGCCGAGCTCGGGGAGTCTGGCATCGATCGGCTGGCCCGGCTCGACCCCCTGCGCCTGAGCCTTGGCGGCAGCGCGAACCGCGCCTGAGCGCGCTCACACGTCCTCGAGCACGCACGCCACGGTCTTCTCGCCGTCGGCGTTGATGCTCAGGCCGTGGGTGATCCCATTGCATCCCGGGTAGCGGCGGGCCAGCTCCGACTCGGCTTCGAGGTACTCGACGATCTTCGGGCTCACCCGTTCGCCGGGAACCAGCAGCGGGATCCCCGGTGGGTAGGGGGTGAGCAGCACCGCGGAGATCCGGCCGACCAGGTCGGAGATCGCCACGTGCTCGATCCGTCCGCCGGTCATCGCAGCCCAGGCCGCGGTCGGCAGCATCGCCACCTCGGGTTCGTCGAGGTAGATGTCGGTGCTGAGGTTGGCGAAGTCGGTCTCGCGGTAGAGGGCATGCAGGCGCTCGCAGAGGTCGCGCAGGCCCAGGGACGCGTACTGCGGCTGCTCGGCCGCGAACTCCGGCATCACCTCGGCGATATGGACATTGCGGTCTAGGACGTCCTTGAACCGGTGCAGCTCCGCGATGAGTGTGTTCCAGCGACCGTTGGTAACGCCTATCGTGAAGAGGATGAACAGCGAGTAGAGTCCGGTCTTCTCGACGACCACCCCGTGCTCGGCGAGGTACTTCGCGAGCACGATGCCGGGGATGCCGAAGTCCCCGAACTCCCCGTCCGTGTTCAGGCCAGGTGTAGTCAGGGTGACCTTGATCGGGTCGAGCATCGCGAAGTCCTCGCCGATCTCGTCGAAGCCGTGCCAGTCGTCGGCGGCCGACAGCTGCCATTCGGCCCGCTCGGCCAGCCCCTCGCGGGGAGGGGTGTCCGGACCCCAGACGTCGAACCACCAGTCATCGGCGGCGTGTTCCTGGCCGATCCGGATGATCGCCCGGCGGAACTCCATCGCCTCGGTGATGGTCTCCTCGACGAGGGCGTGCCCGCCGCGGCCGCGCATCATCTCCGCGGACACATCGCAGCTGGCGATGATCGAGTACTGGGGGCTGGTCGAGGTGTGCATGAGGTAGGCCTCGTTGAAGATGTCGCGGTCCAGCTCCGTCTCCTCGGCATTGCGGACGAGGATCTGCGAGGCCTGCGAGAGCCCCGCCAGGAGCTTGTGCGTCGACTGCGTGGAGTAGACGAGGGACTTCTGCGTCCTCGCGGTCCGTTCGTCGACCCCGTGCATGCCCCGGTAGAGCTCGTGGAACCGGGCGTGCGGCAGCCACGCCTCGTCGAAGTGGAGGACGTCGACGAATCCGTCGAGGGTCGACTTGATCTCCTCGGCGTTGTAGACGACCCCGTCGTAGGTGCTCTGGGTCAGGGTGAGGATGCGCGGGGTCGCGCTCGGGTCGGTGACGAACGGGTGCGCGCGAATCTTCGCGGCGATCGAATCGGGGCTGAACTCCCGGCGCGGGATCGGTCCGATGATCCCGGCGCGGTTGCGGGTGGGCCAGAGGTAGATCGGGATCGCGCCGGTGAGGATGATCGAGTGGAGAATCGACTTGTGGCAGTTGCGGTCGACGAGGACGATGTCCCCGGCGCTCACGGCGGAGTTCCAGACCACCTTGTTCGAGGTGGAGGTGCCGTTGGTGACGAAGAACAGGTGATCGGCCCCGAACGTGTCGGCGGCCCTGGCCTCGGACTCCGCGACCGGGCCTGTGTGGTCGAGCAGCTGACCGAGCTCCTCGACGGCGTTGCAGACGTCCGAGCGCAGCAGGTTCTCCCCGAAGAACTGGTGGAAGACGGTTCCGGCGGGCGACTTGAGGAAGGCCGTGCCCCCGGAGTGCCCCGGGCAGTGCCAGGAGTAGGCACCATCATGGGAGTAGTCCATGAGCGCCTTGAAGAACGGCGGCGCCAGGCTCTCGACGTAACGTGAGGCCTCCCGGTGGATGACGCGGGCGACGAACTCGGGGGTGTCCTCGTAGGGATTGATGACGCCCTCGATCTCGGCGAGAACCTCTGTCGGCAGGCTGCGCGCGGTAAGGCGCTCGCCGTAGAGGAAGACCGGGATGCCCGAATTCTGCTCCCGGATGGACCCGACGAGCTCGCTCAGCGCGGTGCCGTCAGGAGCGGCGGGGGAGGCGGTGAACCGGTCGACATCGATGAGCAGCCCCGATTTGTCGTTGAGCAGCCTGGGCGACTGGAAGGGGGTGATCTCGGTGGTGGCGGTGCCGAGCCGGTGCAGTGCGCTGCGCACGGAGTCGAGCGGATTGGCGTGCCCCGAGTCCGGTGAGAGGTGACGGGAAACGATGGCGAGGGTGAATTCCGGCTTGCTCATATGATTCCTTCGCGGCTGATGTCGGATGGGCGGTGCCGGTCGGAGGGCACCGGGCGGTCTGGGTCGATCGGCGGCCGGGTCACCAGCCGCCGAATCGCTCGAGCGCCTCCGTAGGCACGCGCCCCGAGGCGGCGTCGTCGAGGGCGTGGAGGACGATGTCCAGTCCGAGTTCGAGTTCGGACTCGGTGATCGACAGAGGCGGAGTGAGCTCGAGGACGTCATCGCCGACAGGGTAGATGACGGCGCCGAGCTCCCAAGCCCGGTAGACGGTCGCGGCCGCCAGTCCGGAGGCGACCTCGATGCCGAGCAGCAGACCCCTGCCGCGCACCTCGGCGATGGCGCGGCTCCCCGGGCGATCGGTGCGGCGAAAGTCGGCCAGGCGCTCTCGGGCGAGGGCGCCGAGCTCCTCAGCGCGGCCGGTGGGTCCTGTCCCCGACAGCAGGTCGAGCACCGCGTTCGCGGCCGCGGCGCAGATGGGAGCCCCCGCGGCGGTGAGCAGGGCGGTAGCGGGGACGACGTCGAGCACGGAGGCCGGACCGACGGCAGCGGAGACGGGCAGCCCGCCGCCCAGCGACTTGCCCAGGGTGACGATGTCCGGGCGGATTCCGGAGTGCTCGAACGCGAACAGCCTGCCCGTCCGTGCGAGCCCGGCCTTGACCTCGTCGACGATGAGGTGGGCCCCGGCTTCGTCGCACGCCTCGCGCAGGAGGGGCAGGAAGCCCGCGGCGGGCACCCGGACCCCGCCGTCGCACTGCACGGCCTCGACGATGACGGCCGCAACGTCACCGGGGGCCAGGGCGCGATCGAGCCGTGGCCGCACCCCGGCGAGGTCCGCCTCGGTGACGGGATAGTCGAGGACGCGGGACCCGGGCACCGGCTCCCAGCCGATCCCCGACACCTCCCGGGAGCTGCCGAACCCGCCGTGGTAGCTGCCGGTGAACGAGACGATCGTCGGGCGACCGGTCGCACGGCGCGCGGCCTCGATCGCGGCGGCATTGGCATCACTTCCGCTCAGACCCAGGTAGGCGCGCTGGGCCTGCCGGACCGGCACCAGGGTGAGCAGACGCTCGGCCAGCCGGGTGGTCTCGGCGACCGCGGCCGACAGCGCCGAGGCTCCCGCCCCGGTGCCGGCGGCGCGGGCCACCGCCTCGGCGATGTCGGGCTGCCCATGGCCGAGCGCCGAGGCGGTCCAGCTCGCGGAGAGGTCGATGAGCTCGCGCCCCGAGGCGCTCGTCAGTGTGGCCCCTGATCCTGAGGAGACGGCGAGCGGGAAGAACCGCAGGTTCTCGATGTGGGCGAGTGCGGACTGGTCCCGGGCGTACTCGGCCTCCTCGACCCTTCGCTGCTCCTCGGTGATCTCGACGATGCTCACGATTCAATGTCCTCGACCGTGAGGCGGGCGCCGATCCGCTGGGCGAGTGCGGGCCAGCTGATGACGATGACGAGACCGAGGACGCACCAGGCGCCCACGGCCCAGGGGAAGTAGGTGTAGGGAGCCTCCTGCTCGGTGACTTGGATAATGTAGACGAACACGAGGTAGAAGAGACCGAGGGCGGGGATGACGATCTCCCACTTCGGGATCCCCGAGCCGGGTCGGAAGGCGTGCCGGATGACCCCGACCGAGGTCATCCCGTAGGCGACGACCATGCAGAGCGTGCCGAGCGTGGCGTACCAGTAGTAGGCGTCCACGCTGGTAGCGCCGAAGACGCCGAGGCCGAGCGTCATCGCCGTGGTGAGCACGATCACCGCGGTCACCGCGGTGGTTGGCACCTTGCTCACGGGGTCCTGGCGGGCCAGCGAGGCGGGACCGAAGCCGTCCCGGGCGAGGGCAAAGAGGAGCCGGGAGGCGGCCGTCGAGGAGCTGAGGAAGGCGCCGAAGGCGACGAAGAATGCGACGACCGAGATGAGCACGGCGAACCAGGCGCCGATGTAGGTCGAGGACAGTGTGGTCAGGGTGGAGGCCGCGGTAGAGAAGAGCTCGATGCCGACGGCGTCCGTGCCGAAGCCGATGGTCTGGGCGAACATCACGAATACGTAGACGAGTCCGCCGATGATGACGGCGAAGAGCAGCGAACGGGGGATGACGCGTTTCGGCTCGGCCGTCTCCTCGCTCATCGAGGAGCCTGATTCGAAGCCTGCCCAGGACAGGAAGCCGAACACCGAGGCCGTCATGATCCCCGACAGCGGGTTGTCGCCCGGGCTGAGGACGCTGAGATCGATGCCGGTGGAGACCGGGGCGTGGCCGGTGCCGACGCGGACGACGATGACGATCGAGAGCACGATCATCGCGGCGATGCCGATGAAGCCGATCCCGAGCAGGGTGCGCGCGACCGTGGCGGACTCCCTGCGGTTGAGCACCAGGGCGATGAGGCCGACGGCCAGCGCCACTAGCATCCACATGCCGGGGGCGAGCGTGATCCCGATCTCGGAGAGCATCGCCTCGAAGAAGACGGCGCAGGCACCCAGGATGCAGGCGGCGAAGAAGATGTAGGTGCCGAGGAGGGCGAAGCCTCCGAAGAAGCCGGCACGCGGTCCGAGGGTTATGCCCGCGAGGGCGTAGACCGACCCGGCGTGCGTGATCCTGCGCAGTAGACGGATGAACCCGTAGGCGACGAGGAGCGTGCCGATGAACGATACTAGGAAGGTGAACGGAACGGCCTTGCCGACGAGGGCTGCGACCCCGATGCCGTTGAGGGACATGGCCATCACTGGACCCATGAATCCGATCGAGATGGCGGTGACTTCCCAGGTGTGGAGAGGTCGTTTGGGTGAGGTTCCGGCGTCGTTGCGCGGCTGTGTGTCTTTCACTGGTTTCCGTTCTGTGGTGGATTCGGTCGCTATGCCTGCGCGAGCAGCGAGATCCACCGTGAGTGCGCGGGTCCGAGCCGTGGTGCACGGTGCCGGCGGGCCTCGGGTGAGTTCGCAATCATCGTTGATCCTGTCTCGCGAGCGTCGGTGGTGAGCTCGGGGGCGATGCGAGTGCGCGGGCATCGACCACGGGTTATGTAACGTGAGTTTCAATATACAGAAACACGATGAAAATGTAAACGGACTTCAGCGCGCCTCCGCACCCCCTACCGGCTCTGGCCGCGGCGGAGGTGGAAGGTGTCGGGACGGGCGGCCTTCCAGTCCGCGGCCCAATCCCCGGGAGCGCCGTCGAGGAGCTCACCGGGCTCGAGCCAGTCGTAGAGCTTGGCGTACGACCAGGACTCCGACGGTGAGATGTTGCGGCGGAGCATCGTCGGCTCGAGCTCGTCGGGGCTGCTCACGCCCATCGCCGCCATGATCCGCACCGCCTCGGCGACGGTGCTCTCCTGGTAGTTCTTCACCCGCTGCGCCTTGTCGGTGACATCGATGGCCCGCGTCCGCCGGGGATCCTGGGTCGCCACTCCGACGGGGCACTTGCCCGTATGGCAGGTCATCGCCTGGATGCATCCGACGGCCATCATCATCGCGCGGGCAGAGTTCGTATAGTCGGCGCCCTGGATGAGGCGCTTGACGATGTCGGAGCCGCTGGCGATCTTCCCCGCGGCCCCGATCCTGATCCGATCCCGCAGGCCCGTCCCGACGAGGGCGTTGTGGACCGTCATCAGCCCCTGGGTCAGGGGCAGGCCGACGTTGTCCTCGAACTCGAGCGGCGCGGCGCCCGTCCCGCCCTCGGAGCCGTCGACGATGATGAAGTCCGGGGTGATGCCCGTCTCGAGCATCGCCTTGCACATGGCGAGGAACTCCGTGCGGGAGCCGATGCAGAGTTTGTAGCCGGCGGGCTTGCCGCCGGAGAGCTCGCGCATCCGGCCGATGAACTGCATGAGCTCGATCGGGGTCGAGAACACGCTGTGGTTCGGGGGGCTGATGCAGGTCTTGCCGACGGGGATGCCGCGGATCTGGGAGATCTCCTCGGAGACCTTGGGGCCGGGAAGCACACCGCCGATCCCGGGCTTCGCCCCCTGGGACAGTTTGAGGGAGGTCATCTTCACCTGAGGATCCTGCGACTTCTCAGCGAACGCCTCGGCGTCGAAGTGACCGTCCTCGGTCCGCGCGCCGAAGTAGGCGGTGCCGAGTTCCCAGATGAGATCGCCGCCGAACTCCCGATGGTAGGGAGTGATCGCCCCCTCGCCCGAGTCGTGGGCGAAACCGCCCATCGCCGCTCCCTTGTTGAGCGCCCGGATCGCATTGTCGCTGAGCGAGCCGAAGCTCATCGCGGACACGTTGAGCAGGGAGATGTCATAGGGCTTGGTGCACTTCTCACCCCCGACCCTGACCTTGGGCGGGACCCGCGGATTGGACAGCGGGACGGCTGAGTGGAGGAGGGATTCGTAGTCCCGGCGCTCGACGTCCCGCTCGGTGCCGAAGGCCTGCTCCGAATGGATGCCCTTCGACCTCTCGTAGATCGTCGTGCGGGTCTCCCGGTTGAACGGGCGGCCGTCCCAGTTGCGCTCGATGAAGTACTGCTGGATCTCCGGTCGGATCGACTCGAGCAGGAACCGGGCGTGGCCGATGACCGGGTAGTTGCGCAGGACCGCGTGCTTCTTCTGCGTGTAGTCCCACGCGGCCAGGGCCCCGAGCCCCAGCGCCGAGGCGGTCGCGGCAACGCGTGCCACCCGCTTTCCCGTCGAGGCCGTCGAGGCCACGCTGACGATGGGCAGCTGACGTTTCATCAGTCCTCCTTGAGGAAGAGTGCTTGTGGTGAGCCTAATGGGCTCGACCAGCGGTTTCCAGAGCCGCGGCGGGCTGCGAGTGCGTCACCCGTTCAGCCGCGGGCACCTTACGGCCACGGGCCGAGGGCACGGCCCCGCCACGGTCGCGGACCGGGGTCCGAGTTTGGACGCGCACCTCGGCGGGCATAGCGTGGGAGGCATGGGCACAGGCGGGTCGAGCGCGACGAGCGATCGGCGCACCGTCGTCGCCGTGTTCCTCGCCGGCGTCGCGGTGTTCCTCGTGCTCTACGAGACCCAGGGGCTCATCCCGGCCATCCGCACCGCCTACGACATCGACGCGCCGACGGCGAGCCTCACGGTGTCGGCGACCAACGTGGCCATGGCGGTCTTCCTCATCCCGTTCTCCCTGCTGGCCTCCCGGATCGGGCACGCGCGGCAGATCGCCGCAGGGGTCATCCTCGCCGCGGTGCTCGCCCTGGTCCTGCCGTTCATGCCGAGCGCCGAGCTGCTGATCGCCGTGCGATTCCTCCAGGGTGTGGCGATCGCATCGGTGCCCGCGACCGCGATGGCCTACCTCTCCCTGCGCCTGCCGTCCACAGCGCTGCCGGGAGCGATCGGCGTCTACATCGCGGGCAACACGATCGGCGGACTGTGCTCGAGGCTGCTCACCGGGCTGGCCGCCGAGCTCTTCGGCTGGCACGGGGGACTCGGCGTGACGGCCGCGATCTCCCTGGTCCTCGGCGTCATCGTCGTGTGGCTGCTCCGTCACGATCTCTTCGCCACCCGGAGGAACGCGGGCAACTCGCGGTCCGGTCGCACCCTGGACCCCGATCCCGCCGAGGTGGGTGAGCAGCCCGCTGCGGACGTGACGCCGCCGACGGACTCCGCGGCCGGGTCACCTCGGCGGGCGGTCATCCCGCTGGGGTCGGGGCTGTGGCGGATCTACCTCACCGGCTTCCTGTGCATGATCGTCTTCGGGGGATCCTTCACGATGCTCGGCTCCCGGCTCCAGCACGACCCCTGGCGCCTGAGCGAGGGCGCGGTCGCCCTCTTCTTCCTCATCTACCTCGTCGGCACCGTCGTGACGACGTACTACGGTCGGCTCGCGATGCGCTTCTCCCGCACCCGCCTGACGCTCATCGGCATGGTCACGGCGCTCGCCGGGGCCGGGCTGACCCTCGTCGACTCGCTGGTCTGGATCATCGTCGGGATGTCGCTGCTCACCGGGGGATTCTTCCTCGGCCACACCGGAGCCTCGGCGGCGGCCAGCGCCGCGCGCCCGGGTGTCGACTCGACGCGCTCCGCGGCGATCTACCTCACCGTCTACTACCTCGGCACGAGCCTGGGCGCCTGGCTCTCGGCCGTCCTCTTCACGGACTTCGCCTGGCCCGGGGTCGTCGCGATGTGCATGGTCGCACTGACCGCGGTCGTCGCATTGACCCTGAGCGGCGCTCCGATAGGGTTCAGAAGACGCCACTGACCCTGCCGGCGGGTCGACCCCCGATGGCCGCGGGCCGGCGCCCGATGGTCCTGACCCTGCTGCCGCGAGAACGAGGAATCCCATGAGCGCTCCCATCGTCCCCATCCACGCCACCCTCGAGACGACGGTGGCCCAGGGCGTCGCCCACGTCGAGCTCGACCGTCCCGCGAGCCTGAACTCCCTGACCAGGGAGGTGTTCGAGGACCTCGTCGAGGCGGGCTGCGCCCTGCGGGAGAGAGCCGAGGTCCGCGCCGTCGTCCTCTCCGGTCGCGGACGCGCGTTCAGCGCGGGGCTCGACGTCAGTGAGTTCGCCGGCCTCGCCGAGGCGACCGGCCCCGAACGCGGCAGCGCGGTCGTCCTCGGCGAGCAGATGGGCGCGGCGCGGGCCCTGGCGCAGCAGGCGGTCCACGTCTGGTCCCTCGTCGAGGTTCCCGTCATCGCCGCCGTCAACGGGCCGGCGCTCGGGGGCGGGATGCAGATCGCCCTGGGAGCGGATCTGCGCATCGCCCACCCCGACTCCCGATTCGCGCTGATGGAGACGAAGTGGGGGATCATCCCCGACATGTGCGGCACTCAGCTCCTGCCCCGCCTGGTGGGGCAGGGAATGGCGAAGCGGCTCATCCTCACCGCCGAGACCATCGACGGCACCGAGGCGCATCGGATCGGGCTGGTCGAGGAGCTCGCCGAGGCGCCGGTCGAACGCGCTCTCGAGCTCGCGGCTGACCTCGCCGGCCGCTCACGCTCGGCGCTGGTGCACGCGAAGTCGCTGGTCGACCTCGCCTATCGGGTTCCGCTGGCCGACGGCCTCGACGCCGAGCAGCAGGCACTGTCCGAGCTCCTCGGCACCGAGGAGCAGCGCAGCGCCGTGGTCGCGCAGCTGGCGCTGCTCAGCTCGCGGGGAGGTCGGGGCGAACGGGATCGAACCGCCGATCGAGAGCACTGAGCTCGGCCGTGTCGCGGAACCCGCTGAGCTCACCGAGGAGGACGAGCGTCGGTCGCATGAGCCGCAGCCGTCCGGCCGACTCCTCGGCGAGGATCTCCTCGACCGGCAGCCACTCGCTCGTGTGCGCCTCGGTGGTCCGGTGCGCGGGGGCGTGGATCTCCCCGACGAGCGCGAGGTAGAAGTACGTGTCGAAGCGTCTGGGCAGGCCCAGCGGGGTCACCCAGTTCGCCCACGGTCTGAGCAGCGAGGGATCGAGGAGGGTGCCCGTCTCCTCCTCGACCTCCCGCACGGCGGCGGCCAGCAGCACGCGCCAGCCGTCGGGCACCTCGGCGATGGAGGAGTTCGTCCACGCCTCGTCGTGGACCCGGGGGTCGGCGACGTCGAGGGTCTCCGCCCGGGACACGTCACTCGGATCGACGCGGCCGCCGGGGAAGACGACCACTCCCGCGGCGAAGTCCATCGTCGTCACGCGGTGCTGGACGAAGACCTCGAGTCCGTGCCGACCGTCGCGGACCATGAGCACGCTGACGGCGGGGCGGATGGGCACCGCGGCCGGATCGGGGACGTCGATCCGAGCGCTCGCGGAATCGGCGGTGTCGGAGCGGTCGGACCCCTCGGGAGAGATATCTCGGATCACGCGCGGTCACTCTCACTTCCGTCTCGGCTTCGCTTCCCATTATGCCGGTGTCACCCGCACGCGCGACCGGCAGAGCCCGCACATGCGGTCGCGTCGTTGGTCCCCGGCGAGGCGCGTCAGCTGCGGCGCGGGGCGAACGGCTGCCCACGATCGCGGCAGGATACGATGGGTGGAAGAGTTGACACCGGGTCGTGCACGAGCGGAATCCGGTGAGTCGGAACAACACAGAATTGAGCGACGTGGAGGTCTATTCCTTCTTCACGATCGACCGAACGTGGCCGAGCTGGCTGGTGATCACGCTGGTGGCGGTCGATCTCATCATCAGGCTCATCGCGTTGGGGTGGATCCCCCACAACCGACGGCCCTCGGTGGCCCTGGGCTGGCTGCTGGCGATCTTCTTCATCCCCTATGTCGGCATCGCGGCCTTCCTGCTCCTCGGCTCCTCGAAGCTGCCCAAACGCCGGCGCAACGAACAGACCGTCATCAACGGCATCATCCGTGAGAGGGTCACCGACACTCCGATCATCGGCGACTCCTCGCATCTGCCGGAGCCGCTGAGCACGGCGGCTCAGCTCAACTTCGACCTCGGGGCCCTGCCGATGACCCACGGCAACGGGTTCTCGCTCCATCCCGACAACCATGAGTGCATGGAGGCCATGGCCGACGCGGTCGACGCGGCCGAGAAGTACGTCCACTTCGAGTTCTACATCGTCGCTCTCGACTCGACCACGCAGCGCCTCATCGATTCCATGCTCGCCGCCCACGCCCGCGGCGTGCGGGTGCGCATCCTCATCGACCACCTGGGCTCGCTCGGCTACCCCGGATACGCGACCCTGGTCAAGAAGCTCGACGAGGCGGGGGTGAGCTGGCGACGGTCGTTGCCGATCCGTCCCTGGAGAGGCGAGTACCAGCGGCCTGACCTGCGCAATCATCGCAAGATCCTCGTCGTCGACGGAGAGGTCGCATTCACCGGTTCGCAGAACATCATCGACCGGTGCTACAACAAGCGCCGCAACCTGCGCAAGGGATTCCAGTGGCAGGACCTCTCCCTCGAATGCCGGGGCCCGGTGGTCGCGGAGCTCGACGCGGTGTTCGTCTCCGACTGGTACTCGGAGACGAGCGAGGTGCTCACCGATTCGTATCAGCTCGAGCTCAACGCCCCGGAGCGGGGAGGGGTGCAGGCGCAGGTCGTCCCCTCGGGCCCGGGGTTCGAGGAGGAGAACAACCTGCGGCTGTTCCTCCACCTCATCTACAACGCGAACCGCTCAGTCGTCGTCTGCTCGCCCTACTTCGTTCCGGACGAATCGCTCATGCACGCACTGACGACGGAGGCGCGTTCGGGAGTCGATGTCCGGCTCTATGTGGGGGAGACGAGTGACCACTGGGTCACGCAGAGAGCACAGCAGTCGTACTACGACTTCCTCGTGCGAGCGGGAGTGCGCATATTCATGTACCACGCTCCCACCGTACTCCACTCCAAGTTCCTGCTCATCGACGACGAGGTGACGATCATCGGCTCGTCGAACATGGACGAGCGGTCGTTCGCCATGAACATGGAGGTCACCATGTTCATCATCGACAGGGACTTCACGGCGCAGATGTACCAGCTGGAGCGGGAGGAGTACCGCCCGAACTCGGTCGAGCTCGACGCGGAACGGTGGCGCAACCGCCCGATCCTCCACAAGTACGTCGAGAACGTCGCGCGACTGACGAGCTCGCTGCTGTAGCGGGCGGTGCGCCGGGCAGCCGCTGGACCGCCCGACCGCGGAGACGACGAAGGTGCCCGGTCCGAGCCGTCTCCGCATATCGGAGCCGGCCGGATCGGGCACCCTGGCTGCCGTGGTCAGGAGGAGACGCCCGCGGGCCCCTCGTCCTCCTGGGGGCGGGAGGGATCCGCCTCGACGTCCTTCTTCCTGGCGTCGCCGGAGGACGTCGCGGCGCTGCCGGACGGCTTCGTGCCGGACGGCTTCGCGGCGTTCCCACCGGCACCCTGAGCCGCCGAGGCGCTCGGCTTGGGCTTGATATCGCTGGGCTTGATATCGCTGGGTTTGACGTCACTGGGCTTCGGGGTGCTGTCGCCGGAGCTCTCACCGTCGGGTCTGGGACCCGGCTTCGCATCGCTCGACGAGGTGCCGGTGGATTCGCCGGCCCCGCCCGTGGTCGCGGCATTGCTGCCGTCGGCCGTCGCGGCGCTGCCGCCGCCCTCGCCGCCGCCGACTCCGCCGGTCGCGGCACCGGCCGCTCCGGCCGCCGCAGCGGAGGAGACCTTGTCAGCGGCGCTCTGCACGGCGTCGGCCACGCCGGGTGCCTTATCCCGGATCGACTGGTTGGCCTTGTCGACGGTGTCCTGCACTCGTGGATCGCTCCACAGCTGATGGACCTGAGCCTTGAGCTTCTCGTAGCTCTGACGTCCGGTCCGTGACCCGAGAACGTATCCGACCCCCAGTCCGGCCAGAAGGATCAATCGCTTCTTCATCGTCCTGCTCTCCTCTCCACGTGGTGCGGCCCGACACACGTCGCTCAGCTGGCGCCGTGTGTCCTGGTTCACCACCCTATACCGCGACGGGGACTCGGGGGTCTGCGCATTTCCCCATCCGTCATCCGGTCCCGTGTGCCGGGATGGTCGCGGTCCGCACAAGCGGAACCGAAGGGGTCAGCACAAGTGGGACGGACGCGGTCCGCACAGCAGGGACAGGCCCGGGCCGCACTGTCAGGACGGGCCCAGGCCGCACAGCCGAGCCGCGTCGCCCCCTGTCAGGCCGGGGTGGGCTGCTGCTGCGTGATGCAGTGGATTCCGCCCCCGCGGGCATAGAGCTCGCGGGCGTCGACGCCGACGACCTTCCGGCCCGGGTACACCTGCTCGAGGATCGCGACCGCCTCGGCGTCCATCGGATCGTCGAAGGTGCACGCGATGACCCCGCCATTGGTGACGAGGTGGTTGACGTAGGAGTAGTCCACCCAGCCCTCGTCGTCGCGCAGGGTCGTCGGCGCCGGAATCGCGATGACCTCGAAGGGCCGGCCGTCAGCGGTGGTCTCCCGGGCGAACTGCGCCTTGACCTCCTGGCTGAAGGCATGGTCGGGGTGCTCGGGATCGCGCTGGTCGTGGACGAGCACGACTCCGGGGCTCGGCATCGTCGCGACGATGTCGACGTGCCCGCGGGTGCCGAAGGTCTGGTTGTCGCGGTGGAGCCCGCGATCGAGCCAGATGACCTTCTTCGCCCCGATGGTGCGCGCGAACTCGGCCTCGACGTCGGCCTCGGTGAGCTCGGGATTGCGACCCGGGTCCAGCTGCACGCTGCGGGTCGCCAGCACCGTCCCCTGCCCGTCGACGTGGATGCCGCCGCCCTCGTTGCGCAGCTCGGAGCTGATGATCGGGGTCCGGGAGAGCTCGGCGACGGTGCGGCCGATGTGCTGATCGTGGTCCCACTTCGCCCACGTCTGCGCTCCCCAGCCGTTGAACACCCAGTCCACGGCATGGAGCCGGCCCTCGTCGTCGAAGACGTACGTCGGTCCGATGTCGCGCATCCAGGCGTCGTCGAGCTCCGCGTTGACGATCGAGATCGGGTGCGTGATCCCCTCGCCGAGGTGACGGCGGGCATGCTCCGTCTGCGACTCGGAGACGACGACGGTCACGGGAGTGAACTCGCTGGTGGCGCGGGCGACCGCGGCCCAGGTGCGGCGGGCCGCCTCGGCGTCGTCCTCGGTGTCGCCGAGTGCGTAGCCGGAGGACGGGAACGCCATCCAGATGCGATCATGAGGCGCGGTCTCCGCGGGCATGAGGTACGACATTGCTGACCCCTTCGAGGTGGTGGATGGGTACGGGACGACTGTGGGCCCGACCGTACGGTCGGGCCCACAATACCGCAGTCGTGGCGGGCTCACCGCCGGGCGCCGAACGCCGCGGCGGCGTCCTTACTTCCGGGCGGTGATCGCCTCGGCGGCCTGGGGCAGGACCTGGAACAGGTCGCCGACGACGCCGAAGTCGACGAGCTCGAAGATCGGAGCCTCATCGTCCTTGTTGATCGCGACGATCGTCTTCGAGGTCTGCATTCCCGCGCGGTGCTGGATGGCGCCGGAGATGCCGGCCGCGACGTAGAGCTGCGGGGACACGGTCTTGCCGGTCTGGCCGACCTGGTTGGCGTGCGGGTACCAGCCGGCGTCGACGGCCGCACGGGAGGCGCCGACGGCCGCACCGAGGGAGTCGGCGAGCGCCTCGACGGGGCCGAAGTCCCCGCCGGTGCCGCGTCCGCCCGAGACGACGATCGCCGCCTCGGTGAGGTTGGGGCGACCGGTCTGCGGCTTGTCCTCGGTCGCGACGACCTTCGCGGTCTTCGCGGCCTCCGAGATGTCGGCGGAGACGGCCTCGACGCTGCCGGCCGCGGCGGCGGCCTCGGGGGCGACGGAGTTCGGCTTGACGGTGATGATCGGCGTTCCGGCGGTGACCCGCCCGCGCACGGTGTAGCCGCCCGCGAAGACGGACTGCGTGGCGACGAGATCGGAGTCGATGTCGACCGCGTCGGTGATGACGCCCGAGTTCGTCTTCACCGAGAGGCGTCCGGCGATCTCCTTGCCCTCGAAGGACGAGGACAGGAGCACGGCGGCGGGAGAGCGCGACCCGACGAGGGAGGCGAGCAGCTCGGCGGCCGGAGCGACGAGGTAGTCGGAGTAGACGGAGTCATCGGCGGTGAGGACCGCCTCGGCGCCGTACTCGCCCAGGGACTGGGCGATCTGGGCCGCGGCGTCACCGGCATTGACGACGACGGCGACGGGCGTGCCGATGCGCCGGGCGAGGGTGAGGAGTTCGAGGGTGGACTTGGCGACCGTGCCGTCAGCATGGTCGGCGTAGACGAGTACTTCGGACATGTGTGGGATCCTTCCTTCGACCGGCCCGCCGGGCCGATCACTCTGGGGTGTCGGGCTCAGACCAGCTTCTGACCGGCGAGGAATTCGACGAGCTTCTCGCCGCCGTTGCCCTCGTCGGTGATGATCTCACCGGCGGAGCGCGGAGGACGAGCGGTGACCTCGAGGACCTCGGTCGTCGCACCGGAGGACCCGGCGACACCGGAGTCGAGGCCGAGGTCGTCGAGCTCGTACTCCTCGAGCGGCTTCTTCTTCGCGGCCATGATGCCCTTGAAGGACGGGTAGCGGGGTTCGTTGATCTGGTCGGTGACCGAGACGAGTGCCGGCAGGCTGACCTCGATGTGCTGGCTGGCGGTGTCGCCGTCGCGGCGGATCTTCACGCTCTGGCCGTCGACGGTCACCTCCGAGGCGAAGGTCGCGGCAGGGCGGCCGAGGAGCTCGGCGACCTGGACGGGGACGACGGACATCGAGCCGTCGGTCGAGGCCATGCCGGTGACGACGAGGTCGACGGGGCCTTCCTCCTCCTCGATCTTCCTCACGGTGGCCGCGAGGACCTTCGACGTTCCCAGGGCGTCGCTGGCGGCGAGCGAGTCGTCGACGACGTGGACGCCGGAGTCGGCGCCCATCTGGAGTGCCTTGCGCACTGCGTCGACGGCGTCGTCGGGTCCGACGGTGACAGCGATGACTTCGGCGTCGTCAGCGTCCTCGGCAATGCTCAGGGCTTCTTCGACGGCGTATTCGTCGAGCTCGGAGAGCAGGCCGTCGACCGACCGGTCGACGGTGTTGTCGTCGGTGAAGCTCCGGTCGCCCGCGGCGTCCGGGACGTACTTAACAAAAACGGCAATCCGCATGAGGGTGGTTCATCCTTCCTGACATGGCCAATACACCCGATCGCTGAGTGTGAGGTGCCCCTAAGTGGGGCCGGCTCGTCCCACGTTATCAACTGTTGATGTTGCCTGTGACACAGACTCCATAATAGTCAGCACACTGGCATGTTCAAACGTTCGTTAAGTGATGTGCGGGGTCGGGCCCGTCGCTCGCGTCCCCGGCCGGGGCGTGTAGTTTGGCTGAGGAGAACAGCAACGTCATGCCGAGACGGCAACGTCATGCCAAGGGAGGCAGCAAGTGGAGCAGCAGGACCTGCGGGAGATCTTCGGTCGGACCGGGAGCGGACCGTTGAGCGGGGTGGTCGTCGCCGACTTCTCGCGCGTGCTCGCCGGTCCCTACGCGACGATGATGCTGGCGGACCTCGGCGCCACGGTCATCAAGGTCGAGGGTCCTGCCGGGGACGACACCCGGCACTGGGCGCCGCCTCGGCGAGGGGACGACGCGACGTACTTCCTCACGGCCAACCGGAACAAGCACTCCGTCGTCCTCGATCTCAAGGACCCCGACGACCTCGCGCTGGCCCAGGAGCTCGCTCGTCGCGCGGACGTGCTCGTCGAGAACTTCAAGGCCGGCGGGCTGGCGAAGTACTCACTCGACTACGAATCGGTGCGCGAGCTCAACCCGGGGATCGTCTACGCCTCGGTGACCGGGTTCGGTCGGAGCAACCCGCAGCCGGGATACGACCTCCTCATCCAGGGGATGTCCGGGTTCATGAGCGTCACCGGTTCACACGAGTCCGGGCCGGTCAAGGCCGGGGTCGCGATCGTCGACGTCTTCACCGGACTGCACACCGCCGTCGGCATCCTCGCCGCCCTCGCTCATCGCAAGGACACCGGCCGCGGGCAGCTGGTGGAGACGAACCTGCTGTCCTCGGCGCTGTCGGGCCTGGCGAACCAGACGTCCGCCTATGTGGCCGGGGGCGTCGTCCCGCAGCCGATGGGCAACGAGCACCCGAGCCTCTACCCCTACCAGCCGATGCCCACCGGGGAGGGGCAGATCATCATCGCCGTCGGCAACGACACCCAGTTCCGGCTGCTCGCCACGGTGCTCGGCCATCCCGAGTGGGCCGACGACGAGCGCTTCGCGACGAACGCGGACCGCAACGACAACCGCGCCCAGCTCGAACCGCTGCTCGTCGCCGCGCTGAGCGCGAAGACGAACCAGGAGTGGTTCGAGATCCTCAGCCGCGCGGGACTGCCCTGTGCGCCGATCAACACGATCGCCCAGGGGGTGGAGCTGGCGGCCGAGCTCGGCCTCGATCCCGTCGCCGAGGCGGGCGCCGGGGACCGGGTCATCCCGACCGTGAGCAACCCGATCCGCCTGTCCGAGACCCCGCCGAGCTACGACCTGGCCCCGCCGCGCCTCGGCGAGAGCAGCGACCTCGTGAGGAACTGGCTGAGGGGTGAGCGGGTCCGCGCGGTGAGCGAGGCCGAGGAGTGAGCGGGGCCGCGCGGTGGGCGGGGTCGAGCGGTGGGCGAGGCTGACGCGCACCTGGCAGGTGAAGTACGCTTGAGCCTGATTGCAAGCACCGAGGTCACTGCTGAGTCCCTGAAGGGTCCCGTCGAGGTCATTTCGGACTAGTGACAACCGACTCCAGGACTGAGATGGAACAAGAGAAGACCGAAACTCCGACCGGTCGACGATCGGTCGTCAAGCGCGCGCTCATGGTGGTGGCGATGCTGCTCACGGCATTCCACCTCTTCGCGTCGTTCCTGTGGATCGCGCCCGCCTCGGCGATGCGGCAGGTGATCCCGGGCAACCTGCTCAGCGAGTACATGATCCCCCTGTGGGGGCAGTCGTGGAGCGTGTTCGCCCCCGAGCCCATCAACGGCGACTACTTCTTCGACGTCAGGGCCGTCATCAGGACCCCCGAGGGCACCGAGGAGATCACCCAGTGGGTGCGGGCGACCGACGTCGAGCTCGACCACGCGACCTACCGGCTGTTCCCGCCGCGCTCGGCAGGACTGGCCATCGGCGTCGCGTCCGATCTCAAGAGCTCCTGGGAGAAGCTGTCCGACGATCACAAGGAGATCGTCAAGCTCGACTACTTCAAGGGCGACGACTCCACGGACCGGCTGAAGGCGAAGATGCAGGAGTACGGCGATCCCGAGGGCGTCATCGGCGGCTACCTGGACAGTGAACGCACGGCGTCGGCGTACGCCACCCAGGTGGCCGACGCGGTCTGGGGCGAGGACGCCGTCGTGCGCGTCCAGTACCAGGCCTCGCGCCAGAACGTCGTGCCCTTCGGCAAGCGCAACGACCCGGGCGCCGAGCGTCCACCCATCCAGGTCGTGCCGACCGGATGGCGGGCGCTGACCTACGAGGAGCACCAGTCCAACGAGGAGTTCGCCGAGTACTTCTGCGCCTCCGACGAAGTGAGGTGCCACGATGAGTGATGAGCGGACGACCTCGGGCACCACGGTGGCCGAGGACGAGAAGAGCGGCGCGACCCGGGTCACCGAGGTGACCGGCTCCGCCGCCGACGGGACAGCGCAGGGCTCGACCTCCGTCGGCCGGGCAGGGACCGGGACAGGTCGCGATTCCGATGAGCGCATCCCGCTGATCTCCCGCGGATTCGCGAAGGCGTCATCGGCCTGGGACGCGCTCGAGGACAAGCTCACCGGCCGCTACTACGCGACCTACGGCCTGGCCGTGACCCGCATCCTCATGGGCGTGACCGGCCTCGGCCTGCTTTTGACGAACTTCAACGCCCGCCACTACGCCTTCGGCGTGGGTGCGGCCTGGAACGGTGAGATCGAGGCGCCGAAGAGCGACTTCCCGAACATCTGGCTGTTCTCCCTGTTCCACCGTGCGGTGACGAACCCGCCCCTGTTCACCGCCCTGATGATCGGACTGGCGATCCTGGCCGTGGTCATCATCCTCGGGTGGCGGACGAGGATCATCCTGCCGATCTACCTCGTGCTCTGGGTGAGCTTCATCGAGCTCAACGACAGCGCCGGCGACCAGGGCGACAACGCCTACCGCATGTTCCTCATCGCGATGCTCTTCGCGGACACGACTCGCCGGTGGTCCCTGGACGCACGCCGGAGGAAGCGGAACGGGCGGTTCCCCGACACCGACGGCGGCCGATTCCGCTGGGCCTGGATCATGGCGAACAACCTCGCGATCGTCGTGCTCGCGTTCCAGGTCTGCGCGATCTACTTCTCCGGCGGCCTCTACAAGGCCGGGGGCGCGCCCTGGCAGCACGGATACGCGGTCTACAACCCCCTGCAGACGATGCAGTTCGGCACGTGGCCGGTCCTCTCCGACCTCGTCACCGCCTGGGGGCCGATGGTCGTCGCGATCTCCTGGGGCTCGGTGCTCTTCCAGTGCGCCTTCCCGTTCATGCTCTTCAACCGCTACACGAGGATCATCGCGCTGCTGGGCATCCTCTCCTTCCACCTCGGCATCGCGCTGCTCATGGGGCTGCCCTGGTTCTCCCTGACGATGATCGCCGTCGACGCGATCTTCATCCGCGACCGCAGCTTCTCCAAGGTCAACGCCTGGGCGATGCACAACCTCCGCTCCATCCGGCAGGGGATCGCGAGAGCCAAGGCCTCCTAGACCGCGTCTCGGCCGGCGCGGCGGGTCGCGCCGGCCGGACAGCACAGGGCTCGACTTGCTCCGAAAGGCACCGGGCGCAACCCGGGCATCTCAGAGCACGTCGAGCCCTTTCGTGATCCGACTCGGGCTGCTCAAAGCACGTCGAGCCCTTCGTGGCGGTGCTCCGACCTGGGGCAGCACCGCGGTCTCAGCGCTTCGGCCGGATCTCCAGTCCTCCGCTGCTCGGGTCCTCGGGGAGGTCGATGACGACGGTGTCGCCGTCGGTGACGTCGCCGGCGAGCAGGGCGCGGGCGAGCCGGTCGCCGATCTCCCGCTGGACCAGCCGGCGCAGGGGCCGAGCGCCGTAGGCGGGGTCATAGCCCTCGAGGGCCAGCCAGTCCTCCGCGGCGTCGGTGACCGCGAGGGTGATCCGGCGGTCGGCCAGCCGCGCCGCCAGATGCCTGATCTGCAGGTCGACGATCGACGAGAGCTCGTCGGTGCTCAGGGCGTCGAAGAGCACGATGTCGTCGAGGCGGTTGAGGAACTCCGGCTTGAACGTCGACTGGACGACGCCCATGACGGCCTCCCTCTGCTCCTCGGTCGACAGCGACCTGTCGACGAGGAACTGCGAACCGAGGTTCGACGTGAGGATGAGGATCGTGTTCCGGAAGTCCACCGTGCGCCCCTGCCCGTCCGTGAGCCGACCGTCGTCGAGGACCTGGAGGAGGATGTCGAACACGCTCGGATGCGCCTTCTCCACCTCGTCGAGCAGGACGACCGAGTACGGGCGCCGGCGCACCGCCTCGGTGAGCTGACCGCCCTCGTCGTAGCCGACGTAACCCGGAGGGGCGCCGACGAGGCGGGACACCGTGTGCTTCTCCCCGTACTCGCTCATGTCGATGCGGATGAGCGCCTTCTCATCGTCGAAGAGGAAGTCGGCAAGCGACTTCGCCAGCTCCGTCTTGCCGACGCCGGTGGGTCCGAGGAAGAGGAACGAGCCGGTCGGTCGGTCGGGATCGGCGATGCCGGCCCGCGAGCGGCGGATCGCGTCGGAGACCGCACGCACCGCGTTCTTCTGCCCGATCAGGCGCCGACCGAGGACGTCCTCGGCGCCGAGGAGCTTCTCGACCTCACCCTGGAGGAGGCGGCCCGCGGGGATGCCCGTCCACGAGGAGACCACCTCGGCGATGTCGTTGCTCGACACATGGTCGCTGACCATGGGATCGGATTCGGACTCCGCGTCCGCCTCCTCCGCCTCCGCCAGCTCGATCTCCTTCTGCACCGCGGGGATCTCACCGTAGAGCAGCCGGGAGGCGGTCTCGAGGTCGGTGTCGCGCTGGGCGATCTCGGCCTGGCTGCGCAGCTCGTCGAGCTTCTTCTTCAGCTCGCCCACCCGGTTGAGGCCGGCGCGCTGGGACTCCCACTTCGCCTCGAGCGCGCGCAGCTCCTCCTCCTTGTCGGCGAGGTCGGCCCGCAGCGCCTCGAGACGCTCCTGGGACGCCGTGTCCGTCTCCTTGGACAGGGCCATGTCCTCCATCTTCAGGCGGTCGACGGCGCGGCGGAGCTCATCGATCTCCACCGGCGCGGAGTCGATCTCCATCCGCAGGCGGCTGGCCGCCTCGTCGACGAGGTCGATCGCCTTGTCCGGCAGCTGCCGTCCGGTGATGTAGCGGTTCGACAGGGAGGCCGCGGCGACGAGCGCTCCGTCGTTGATCGTCACCTTGTGGTGGGCCTCGTAGCGCTCCTTGAGGCCGCGGAGGATCGCGATCGTGTCCTCGACGCTGGGCTCGCCGACGTAGACCTGCTGGAACCGGCGCTCCAGGGCCGGGTCCTTCTCGATGTTCTCCCGGTACTCGTCGAGGGTCGTCGCGCCGACGAGCCGGAGCTCACCGCGGGCGAGCATCGGCTTGAGCATGTTGCCGGCATCCATCGCCGAGTCCCCGCTCGCCCCGGCGCCGACGACGGTGTGGAGCTCGTCGATGAACGTGATGATCTGCCCCTCGGCGTTCCGGATCTCCTCGAGCACGGCCTTGAGCCGCTCCTCGAACTCGCCGCGGTACTTCGCGCCCGCCACCATCGCGGACAGGTCGAGGCTGATGAGCGTCTTGTTCCGCAGGGACTCGGGGACGTCGCCGGCGACGATGCGCTGAGCCAGCCCCTCGACGACGGCGGTCTTGCCGACTCCGGGTTCGCCGATGAGGACCGGATTGTTCTTCGTCCGGCGCGAGAGCACCTGGACGACGCGCCGGATCTCCGTGTCCCGGCCGATGACGGGATCGAGCTTGCCCTCCCGCGCCGAGGCGGTGAGGTCGACTCCGTACTTCTCCAGCGACTGCATCGTGTCCTCCGGGTTCTCGGAGGTGACCTTCCTGCCGCCGCGCAGCTCGGGCAGGGCGGCGAGCAGGGCGTCGCGGTTCGCGCCGGCCCTCCGCAGGATCTCGCCCGCGTCGTCCTTGCCCTGGGCGGCGGCGACGAGGAGGTGCTCGGTCGAGACGAACTGGTCGCCGAGGCTCGTCATCTCCTCCTGCGCGACGTTCATCATCTCCAGGGCGGCCCGCGACAGGCCGGGCTGCGAGACGCTCGTGCCGCTGACCGTGGGATAGCCGGCGATCGCCGCGCGGATCGAGTCCCGCACGGCCCTCGGTTCGGCGCCGACCTTCGTCAGCAGCGCCGAGGCGAGGGAGTCCGGCTGCTCGAGCAGCGCGGAGACGAGGTGTGCCGGTTCGATCTGGTTGTGGTGACGGGCGACGACGTCGTTGACCGCCGACTGCACCGCCTCCCGTGATTTCGTGGTCATCTGTGCGTCCATGCGCAGCTCCTCTCAAAGCCATTCAGTAGGAATCTCATACTCGACAGGAACAACATCGATGAAGTTGAGTCTATTCCACTCAACTTTGAGAATCGCGGGGGCGAATGTCCGACCGCTCAGCGCAGGAGCACGGACTGGAGGTCGAATCGGCGCAGCACCTTGTCCGCGGCCTCGGGGTCGGTGCCGCGTTCTCGGCGGGCCTGGAGGACTTCGCCGCGGGCGGTCTGCAGCACCCTGCGCTGGACCCGTCTCATCTGATCCCGATGCGTGCGCAGGCTCGTCGCGAGCTCCGAGCTCGCCTCGTCGTCGGTGAGTCCGACCAGCTGGGCGTGGAGGACGCGCAGTCGTCTGCGGATCGGGTCGACGACCTCCTCGGGAAGGTCCTCGTCCCCCAGCTCCTTGAGGGCGGCCCGATAGGCGCGCAGCGCGATCTGCGCGACCTCCTTCTCCTCGGCCTCGGTCTCGTCGTCGATGTCGAGGGCCCTGACGACCGCGGGGAACGTCAGCCCGGCCAGGACCAGGGTGACGAGGAGGATGACCGCGGCGGCGACGAGGATCTCGGAGCGCCCGGGGAACGGCGCCCCGGAGGCCGTGGTCGCCGGGATCGACAGGGCCAGCGCGATCGTCGCCAGCCCCCGCATCCCGCCCCACGTCATCAGGATCGCATCGCGCATGCTGTGCGGCGCGGCGTCCGCGTCCCCGCGCCTGCGCACGATCGCCGCTCCGACGACCAGCCACAGGAGCCGCACGGCGATGACGACGGCGGCGATGGCCAGTCCGATGAGCACCGAGGCGCCCAGTCCGCTGCGCTCGGCCTCGACGACCTGCCGCAGTTCGAGGCCGATGAGCCCGAAGGCGATCCCGGTGATGAGCATCTCGAGGACCTGCCACGTCGAGGCCTGGGTGACGCGGTCGGCCGAATTGTCCTCGACGTCGCGGCGGCGGATCTCGAGGGCGGCGACGACCACGGCGATGACCCCGCTGGCGTGGAGGTGCTCGGCGATGAGGTAGACGCCGAAGGGCAGCACGAGCATGAGCGAGGAGCGGGCGACGATGTGGTCGATCCTCGCCATGACGAACCACACGAGAGCCACGACGACGAAGCCGACCGTGATCGCGACGAGCGCCGAGAGCACGAATGCGACGAGGAGCTGACCGAAGTCCACCTCGCTGCCGGCCAGGGCCGCGGCCATCGCCGTCTGGAAGATGACGAGGGATGCGGCGTCGTTGAACAGCCCCTCGCTCTGGAGGGTGGACAGGATCCGCCGAGGCAGCGGCACGGTTCCCGCCACGGCGTCGACGGCCACGGGGTCCGGGGGAGCGAGCATCGCCCCGAGCGCGACCGCCGCGGCGAGGGTGATCCCCGGGATCAGCGCCATCGCGGTCCCGGCGGCTGCGGCGACGGTGACGCCGACGAGGGCGACGGCCATGCCGAGGATCGTGCGCCAGCGGATCGCGAACAGGGCCCAGGACGTCTTCTGCGCGGCGGCGAAGAGCAGGGGCGGCAGGAACAGGGGGAGGATCAGCTCGGGATCGATCCGGATCTCCGCGAAGCTGGGGATGAAGGCGCCGGCGATCCCGATGAGGACCATGAGAGCAGGCCACGGCAGTCGCAGCCGCTGTCCGAGGCCGACCACGACGCTCGTCGCGGCTCCGAATCCGATGACCATCAGCAGTGTGAGCACGCTCGTCTCCTTCGCCTCGCCGGCCGCCCGGATCCCGCGCATGCCGACTCTTGAGGACAACACTACTTCCGACGACTTCCCGCGTCCGGGTCTTGGGCTACAGTGGCAGTAGGCAGAGGGCGCATCTGCACCCGACGAGCACCGCTGCGCAGACGCCGGAGCCCGCGGACGCTGTCGCTGCCACCCCAGTTCATGAGCAGGAATGGAGGGCCGACGTGGCGATCATCGTGACCGGAGCAAGCGGCTTCATCGGCAGTGCCATCGCCCGTGCCCTCGCCGCCCGGGACGAGCGCGTGTACGCACTGGGCAGGCGTGACCCGCAGATCCCCGGGGTGAACTTCCAGACCTGGGACATCACCGAACCCGCACCCGCCTCCGTCCGGTCCCTGGCGGCGAAGGCGACCGCGGTCTTCCACTGCGCCGGCATCGCCGACGTGCGGCCGGGCTACGACGAGCTCTACCAGGTCCGGGTGACCGGGACCAGGAATGTCCTCGACGTGTTCGACCGCGCGCGGATCGTCCACATCTCCTCGACGACCGTGTACCCACCCTCGGCTCCCCACAACGAGCTGTGGGAGGAGGCCGGCCCGAAGGATCCCGGCGACTACGCCGACGCCTACTCGACGACGCATGCCCTGGCGGAGAAGCTCGTCGCCCGCATCCGCCCCGACGCCGCGATCCTGCGCCCGGCCGCCGTCTACGGGCCGGGGGAGACGATGCTCATGCCGTACCTGTCCTCACTGGCGAAGAAGGGGACGCTGCGCCTGCCCGGCGGCGGTCGGCAGAAGCTCACGCTGACCCACATCGACAATCTCGTCCGCGCGGCGCTCGCCTGCCTCGACGTGCCGTCGGCCTCCGGGCCCTTCAACGTCGGGGACCCGAAGCCCTACCGCCTCAAGGACGCGGTGTCCACGCACTTCGCGCGGATGGGCTACCCGCCCGTCGTCATCGAGGCGATCGCCAAGGACAAGGCGCTCTTCGCCGCGAAGCTCGCGCTCAAGGCGAAGTCGTTCTTCCGCAGGGGCGACTACGCGGAGCTCTTCCTCGTCGAATACCTCCAGTTCGACCGCACCTACAACCTCTCCCGGCAGCACCGGGTGCTGGGGATCTCCACCGCGCAGCACCTGACCCCGTCGCGCTTCAGCTGAGGGGCAGCGCCGAGGTGCGTGCCGAGTCCGTTCCTGCCACTGGCGGTGCGGCAGTGCGGAGCCGGCGCCGGGGCGCGCTCTCCCCGCCCCTCAGCTTCCGTGGAGCGTCGACTCCAGCCAGTCCGCGGCCGCGGAGAACGAGGCGTCCGTCGTCGTCGGATCGACGAGGACGGAGATCTCGTCCGCGGCCGGATAGCTGCCGAGGAACTCGAGCCTCCGCGCGATGCGGTGGACGCCCTGGAGCGCCTCCGCCATCCGGGCCTCCCGGATGTGGCCCTGGAGGTCGATGGAGAACTGGTAGAGGCCGAGGCCGTCGCCGGTGGGACGGGACTCGATGCGCGACATGTTCACCCCCCGCGTCGAGAACTGCTCGAGCAGCTCGAGGAGGGCGCCCGACCTGTTCGAGCGCAGCGCCGCGACGATCGTCGTCTTGTCCGCTCCGGTCGGCTCGGGGATGCGTCCCGGCCGCTCGACGACGACGAAGCGGGTCACCGCCTCGCGGTTGTCGCCGATGTCCTCGGCGACGACGTCGAGGCCGTAGCGTTCGGCGGCCAGTGCGGGGCAGACCGCGGCCACGTGCTCGCCCGCGTCGTTGGCGAGATCCCGGGCGGCCGCCGCCGTCGACGAGGTGGGGATGTAGATCGCGTCGGGGTAGTGCTCGGACATGTAGCCGCGCACCTGTGCCTCACCGTGGGGATGGGTGCCGAACGAGATCAGGGAGTCCGGGGCGGTGCCGGGCTTGACGGCGAGGACGAAGCGGACGGGGACGACCACCTCGGCGACGATCTGGAGCCGGCCGTGCTCGGTGAGGGCGTCGATCGTCGCGGGCACTCCGCCCTCGACCGAGTTCTCGATCGGGACGACAGCGGTGTGGCAGTCGCCGTCGAGGACGGATTCGAGCGCCGAGGCGGCTCCCCGCATCGGCACGATCGTGGCGGTCGAGCGCTGCCCCCGGTCGTCGAGGTACTTGAGCAGGGCGGCCTCGGTGAAGGTCGCCTCGGGTCCAAGGTACGCGAAGCGCCGCGTCACCTCGGCTCCCGCTGCCTCGTCGCCCGCAGCCTCCTCACGAGCAGCGCCCGGGCGACGTCGCGGTACTGCGCGGCCCGGTGCAGCTGGGCCTTCAGGCTGCGGCCGGTGACGCGGTGGTGGAGGTCGCATTCGACCTCGACGACGCGCAGTCCTGCGTTGACGACGTCGATCGTCATCGCGGTCTCCACTCCCCATCCGGGGGCGAAGGGCAGGGCCGCGTCGAAGGCCTGCCGGCTCAGGCAGCGCATGCCCGACAGCGGCTGGGTGGCCTCGAATCCGCAGAGTTCGGCGATGCCCTTCTTCGCCAGTCCGACGACGAATCCGAACCCGCCGCCCTTGCGCTTCTGGGCGGGCAGGATCGCGATCGTCATGTCCGCCTCTCCCGCGAGGACCGGTCGGGTCAGCGGCGCCGTGTTCACGGCGGAGTCCTCGAGGTCGCCGTCGATGAACAGCAGCGCCCGGTGCACGGGCGGCTGTCCGGGGACGGCGTCGGAGATCTCGCGGTTCCTGATCGCGAAGGCGCCGGTCATCATCGCGGCGGCCTTGCCCTTGTTCTTCCGGTGGGTGAGCACCTCGGCACCGGCCCGGCGGGCGAGCGTGCCGGTGGCGTCGGAGGAGCCGTCGTCGACGACCATGACGATGTCGACCCCGGGAATCTCCTTGGCGCTCATCACCGTCGCCGCGATCCTCTCGGCCTCATCCATCGCCGGGATGATGGCGGCGACGGACGGCGGAGGGGGTGTCGGGACGGACCTGTCCGACTTCTCTGGCATGGGTCCTCCCGGGGTCAGTGGATGGTCAGCTGGCGCGAGACGATGCCCGACCGCAGCCGGCGGGCCTCCGTGCTCAGCGGCTCCGAGGTCGTCAGCGCCGCGTCGACGCGGCGCCCGAACTCGGCGATGGGCTCCTCGACGTCATCGGCGCGGGTGCCGAACTCGAGCTCCCAGACGGGGACGATGATCCCGTGGGCGCGGAAGTACCCGAGGAACGTGCCCGGCCCGCCGAGGTCGTTGCCGCCCTCGGCGGCGAGTCGGGCCAGGGCGGTGACGACGGCGTCCTCGCCCTCGCCGCGGGCCCAGCGCACATACGTCCGGCCCGACATCTCGGTCCAGTACGCGGAGTCGACCGAGGCGATCTTCTCGGTCGGGGAGATCGACTCGTTCGCCTGCTCGAGGGCGGCGGCGATGTCGGGGTCGGTCTCGGCTTCGGGCAGGTTCCAGTAGTCGAAGCTCTCGAGGACGCGCACGGAGAAGGGGTGGTCGAGATCGAGGATGTCCTGGAGGCGGGGACCGCGTCCGGGCTCGGTGGTCGCCTCGATGCTCGTTCCCGGGGCCGACTCGACGGCGGCGAGGATGCCGTGGGCGACGTCGCGGGAGGGGTCCGTCGACGACACGGGCACCTGCAGGCCGGCGAGGATCGCCCCGTCCTCCCGATGCCAGGCCTGCCAGGCGGCGGGCAGGAGCGAGGTGACGGTCACCTCATGGCCGCCGTGCTCCTCCGTGAGCCTCACCTCGGCGGTCGCGGCGGGCACCAGCTCGCGCAGGCAGATGAGGTCCGCCTCGAACGGCAGCCCCTCGAACGGGCGGGCGACGAAGGCGGTGGCCTCCGCGCGCGCCAGACGCTTGGCGATGAGTTCTTCCTTGGAGCGCTTCGACTTCTTTCCCATGGGACGCAAGTCTAGTCGGTGTGCCACGGGGGTCGTGCCCGAGTCCGCGGCCGGCCGCGGACCACAGGCGCCGGGTGCGGGACCTGCCGCGCTCAGCCCTCCTGCGGGACGGGGATGAAGTACCTGGTCGTCGGCGTCTCGTCCATCCTCACCAGCAGCCTGTCGCCGGGGGAGGGATGCCCGGCGCCGGCGCCGAGTCCGCCTCCGAGGTTCTCGAGGCGGATGATCCCATGCCTGCCGACATCGTCGGCGGCCAGCAGATAGGAGTGCTTGAGCTCGCGGATCGTCACCTCGATCGAGGGTTCGGCCGCGCCGGCGTCGGCCGGTCGGGAGTCCGGGGCGTCGGAGGCGCGCTCGCCCTCGTAGGCCGAGCGGACGTCATCGGCGATGTAGCCGGCGACGGCATCGGCCTGGGCGAGCAGTCCGGAGAGGACGAGGCCGAGGCGCTCCTGCTCGACGTCCGACTTCAGCGCCTGACCGGGCTTGAACAGCTGCTCCTCGGACAGGGCCGACCACGCGTCCTGGAGCACGGTGCGGATCTGGAGCTCGACGAGGACCGAGGGTTCGGCGTCGAAGGGGACCTCGACGATGAGGTGACGGCCCCGGTAGCCCGAGGGCTTGGGGTGCAGGCAGTAGTCGCGCACCTCGGCGATCGAGAGGGAGTCGCCGCCGTCCTGGAGCAGGTCCCACAGCGCCGACTGCTCCCGTTCGGTCTTGCACACGACGCGAGCGCCGACGACGTCGACGACGTGGTTCTCCACCTCGACGGACTGGTGGATCATGTCATTGGCGTCGGCGAGCTTCCGGCGCAGCTTCTCGCCCGTGCGCAGCGGGCTCTTGATCCTCCCGGCGGTCACCTGGACCCGGTCCGCGGAGAGGGCGGGAGTCGCTGAGCAGGCGGTTTCGACCCAGTCGTTGACCGTCTCCAGGGCGGCTCTCCACGTGGAGCCGCGACGCTCGTAGGCCTCGTCGACGAGTTCTCGGACTGTAGCGGACATCCTTGTCACCTTCCTCGCTCCTGGCTTCCACTTCACCAGATGAGAGGGTGGTTGTCCATGCCCTGAGCCCGAAATGTGCTCCGTGTCAGCCGAGGTCATCCCGGCACGACGCTCGCCCGGCCCGGGGTCGGGCGACGACACGAGGTCCCCGACGGGCCGGGCGCTCAGATCTCGTAGTCGACGATCACCGGGGCGTGGTCGGAGGCTCCCTTGCCCTTGCGCTCCTCGCGGTCGATGAGCGCCGAGGCGGCCGTCTCCGCGAGCTTCGCCGAGGCGAGCTGGAAGTCGATGCGCATGCCCTGCTTCTTCGGGAAGCGCAGCTGCTGGTAGTCCCAGAACGTGTAGACGCCGGGCCCGGGAGCCAGCGGGCGGGTGACCTCGGTGAGTCCGACCGAGAGCAGGTCGGCGAAGGCCCGGCGTTCGGGCTCGGAGACATGGGTCGCCCCGGCGAACGCCTCCATGTCCCACACGTCCTCGTCCCGCGGGGCGACGTTGAAGTCCCCGCACAGGACGAGCAGCTTGTCCGGGTCGTCCTTGAGCGCGGCGTCGACGTCGGCGGCCAGGGCCCGGAACCAGTCGAGCTTGTAGTGGTAGTGCGGGTGATCGACCTCGCGGCCGTTGGGGACGTAGAGCGAGTAGACGCGCACCCCGCCGCACGTGGCCGAGATCGCGCGCGCCTCGACGACGGGATCGTCGCCGAACGCCGGCACCTCGGCGAACCCGAGCTCGGGATCCTCGAGGCCGACCCGCGAGGCGATCGCGACGCCGTTCCACTGGTTGAGGCCGTGGAAGCTCACCTCGTAGCCGCGCTCGTCGAAGATCTCCTTCGGGAACTGCGCATCCTTGCACTTGAGCTCCTGGATGGCCAGGACGTCGACGTCTGAGCGATCCAGCCAAGCACCGATTCTGTCTTTCCGGGCGCGGATCGAGTTCACATTCCAGCTAGCGATTCTCACCCTCCCAGCCTATGCGCTCGACGCACCGGACCAAAGCGGCCCGACGCACCTGAATGCAGCGGTGCCCGACGGGCCGGGCCGCAGCGGCGTTCGACGCCTCGGACCGCGGTGACCCGACTCCCCGGGTCGCAGCGGCGCCGTCATGCCCGCCTGGAGTGCCGATCGGCCGGGTCGATACTCTGGAGGCATGCCAGCAGCTCTCAACCAGCACCTCGGCCACGACGGGTCCGACTGCCCCGACTCCTACTACGTCCGGACCGGAGGGGACCGTCTGCACTCGACCCTCCACTCCCAGGGCGCATGGCAGCCGGGTGAGCAGCACATGGCCCCGGCCTCGGGGCTGGTCCTCGCCGAGGTCGAACGTCGGCTGCCCACGGACAAGGTCGTCTCCCGGGTCGCGTTCGACATCCTCGGCGTCATCCACTCGGGGGAGTTCACCGTCGACGTCGAGGTGACCCGGCCGGGACGGACCATCGAGCTCGTCGAGGCCCGGATGCGCCACGGGGACCGCACCAGCGTCCATGCGCGGGTGTGGCGCCTGCAGTCCGGGGCCACCGGGCCGATCGAAGGACACGAATGGGCCGGACTTCCCGCCCCCGAGGACATGCGCGAGGTGTCCTTCCAGGAGCGGTGGGGCGGGGGCTTCATCGCCTCCCTCGAGGCCCGGCAGGACGAGCACTCCCGCCCCGGTCATGCCCGGTCCTGGATCCGCGCCCCCTTCCCGCTCGTCGCCGGAGAGCCCGACCCGCCGACAGCGGAGTTCGTCAAGCACGTCGACGTCGCCAACGGCATGGCCGTGCGCGAGGACCCGCGAACGACCTTCTTCCCCAACATCGACCTCACGATCCACCTCACCCGGCAGCCGCGACCCGGCTGGGTCGGATTCGAGACGCGAGTGGCGTTCGGGCCCACGGGACTGGGAGAGACCGCCTCGGTGCTCAGTGACGAAGCCGGCCCGATCGGGACCGCGGCGCAGTCGCTGACGGTGCGCACGGGCGAGGGAACGAAGCAGTGAGCGCCGGGGGATCGTCCCGGCCGCGAGCCCTCGTCACCGGCGCGAGCGCCGGGCTCGGCCGCGGATACGCCCGCAGGCTCGCCGCCGACTCCTACGATCTCGTCCTCGTCGGCCGCGACAGGACCCGCCTGACCGGGCTCTCCCATGACCTCGAGTCCGAGTTCGGGATCCGCGCCGAGGCGGTCCCCGCCGATCTCTCCACCGACGACGGCATCCAGGCGGTCAGGTCCGTCATCGCGGACAGCCGTGTCGACGTGCTCATCAACAACGCGGGCCACGGACTGCGCCACGGCCTCCTCGACTCCGCGCCCGAGGAGGTCGAGCGGCTCGACCGGGTCCTCAGCGGCGCGGTGCGGGTGCTGTCCCTGGCCGCGGCGCAGGAGATGCGCCGCCGCGGCCGCGGCGGGATCCTCACCGTCTCCTCGCTCGCGGCGCTGACGACGATGGGCCAGTACGCCGCGTCGAAGGCGGCGGCACTCGTCTTCACCGAGGCGCTCGCGGACGAACTGCGGGACACGCCCGTCACGGTCACGGCCGTGCTTCCCGGATTCATCCGCACCGAGTTCCACGCCCGACTCGGCGTCGAGCGGCCCGGTCCGGACTGGATCTGGCTGGACGTCGGGCAGGTCGTGACGACGTCCCTCGCCGATGCCCGCCGGGGTCGGACGGTGTCGATCCCGGGCCGGCAGTACCGGGTCGCGGCGTGTCTGAGCCACGTCATGCCGCGCGGCCTGGTGCGATGGGGATCGCGGAGATTCTCGTTCGAGAGGAATCCTGAGACGGTTCGCGACGACTTTCGAGAAACAAGTTGAGGCTTGTACTACTCAGTAGGGGCCTGTCACCTGGTGAAACGCGGTTCTGAGCGCGGTAGGCCCCTGTCGGGGGTCCCGAAAAGTCGACGATTTCATTCTTTACAAGACCGCGCGGCGTGTGTTGGAATTGTCATGTCCACCCGGTGGGGATCGGGTGGGCGAAAACGGACGTATGGGGATGCGTCCGGGTACTCGAGGGGAGTGCTGCGAAGACCCCGGGATGACGCGATCACGCGCCCCGGGGTCTTTGTCATCCACGGGCACCGGGGGCGAGGACGACGCTGCGTTGCCGCCGCGGCCTGGCGGTCGTGTCGATCTCGATGACGACGGTCGTGAGCGGCCCTCCGAGTGCGGTGCTGCAGTTGCGCGCCGCGCGTCCGGTCACATCGTCGACGACTGCGCCGATGTCCGCCGATTCGTCGACGGAGACGCGGACGACGAGCTCGGGTGCCTCGGTCGTGCCGCGCAGCACGGCGTCGGCATCGATGACGTCCGCGGAGAGCTCGACGTCCGCTGCGACCGCATCCGCGAGGGCCTCCGCGCTGACCGCGGTGACGCCGGTTCCCGTACGGGTGCGCAGCTGCCGTGCCGAGTCCCTGCGGGGGATCTGGCGGATCAGCCAGGAGAGGCAGACGACCGCGAGGACCAGGGCCGTGGCCACGGCGATCAACGCCGAGTAGGGCCGCTCGGCCCCGACGGCGAGGGTGCCGAGGTCGCTGTTCGGACTCAGTCCGGCAGGCCTCATCAGGCCGAGTCCGATGGCCGACGCGAACGCGCCGATGAGCAGGAGCACGACCCCGAGGCCGGTGAGGGCGAGGCGGTTGGTTCGGGCGGGCCATCGTCTCATGACGTCCTCCTCGGTGTGCCGACCCTGGTGGTCACCGGGCGTGCGAAGTCGATCCCGGAGATGCGGGCGAGAACGGAGTCCTCGACTGCACGGCGGATCGCAGCCGACTGCCGGACGGGAGTGCCGACGACGACACGGGTCGACGTCGCTCGGGACCGGGCGCGAGCCGTCGCCACCCCGTCGACCGTGCGGGCGGCGGCGGAGGCGATTCCGGAGATCCCCGCGGTCGTCATCCCCACCTCGAGTCGGCCGACGTGGGCACGGTCCTCGGCCCGCAGCCGTGCGATCCGCCGGCGGCCCGGCCAGATGCCTGCCAGGACCAGGATGATGCCGAGAGCGGCGAGGGCCGCCCCGGCGATCCGAACGGGCTGGTCCTCCCAGCGCAGGGCGGCGAGGGCGTCGAGTCCGGTGAGGGTGGCGCTCAGCGGGGCCGCCGGTGAGCCCTGCGCTCGCAGGGCGGAGACACCGCACCAGCCGAGGGCGAACCCGAGCCCGAGGAGGACGAGGGCAGTGGCGACGGCGGGAGCGATACGCGCCGATCTCATCCGCAGGCGGGTGCGGCTCACAGCGGTCTCCTCTCTCCAATTGCCTCGGCCTGCGGGCTCAGGGACACGACGTCGACGTCGACCTGCCGGACGCGGACCCCCGTGAGGTCCTCGACCTCGGCCATGAGTCTCCGCCGCAGCGCATCCGCGGAGGCGGCGATCGGGCAGGGGTAGCGCAGACCGACGCGGACCGCCAGAGTGCAGCTGCGTCCTGACAGCTGCGCCGACACCGCGGGAAGGGAGCCGCGGGCGCCGAACGCGGCCATACGGGAGGCGGGTCGCTCGACTTCCGGCCGGAGCCGGAGGACCTGGGAGGCGGTCTTCTCGATGACGCGGTCTGCGACCGTGGTGGTGCCGCGGCTGCCGTCCATGTCCGTCACCTC
This sequence comes from Brevibacterium sanguinis, assembly GCF_003315415.1. GTDB lineage: Bacteria > Actinomycetota > Actinomycetes > Actinomycetales > Brevibacteriaceae > Brevibacterium > Brevibacterium celere_A. The sequence continues at coordinate 58,701 of NZ_QNSB01000002.1, read as the reverse complement.
CGACTCGCAGGGCGCAGGGGCAGTGCGGCCGGATCGAGGCGCCCGTCGAGGACGAGACCGAGGATGAGCCCGAGCGCGCCGCAGAATCCGACGACGAGGAATGCGAGGAAGCCTCCGAAGCAGGCGACGAGGCCGAGCAGGAGACCGACGAGCAAACCGATGAGTGCTTTCGACATGACTGTCCTAGGGATCGGGCACCTGCCCGCCGAGCAGGCCGGCGGGCAGGTGCGGGCGGTGCGGTTCAGGAGAGAGCGGAACCCTCGTCGGGGCGCTCGTCGTCCTCCGGGAGGTGGACGTCAGTGACGTCGATGTTGACCTCGACGACGGTGAGTCCGGTTCCCTGCTCGACGGAGCGGATGACGTTCCTGCGAATGGCCTCGGCCACCTCGACGACCGAGGTCCCGAACTCGACGACGATCGTCAGGTCGATCGCGGTCTCCTTCTCGCCCTTCTCCACCGAGACTCCGCCGGAGACATTGGTCTGCGAGCCGGGAATCCGCTCGGTGATGGTGTCGAATGCCCGCCTGGCCGCGGTGCCCAGACCGTGGACTCCCGGAACCTCCCGGGCGGCGATGCCGGCGAGCTTGGCGACGACGTTGTCCGCGATCGTCGTGCTGCCCTTCTCGGTGACCAGCGGACTGCTGACGGTCGAGGACTGCGGGGCGGCGGGGGATGAATGCGTTTCTGGCATTGCCTTTCCTTCTTCTCGAGGGGTGCTGACATCTGTACAGACGTCGGTGGCCCGCGATCCTCACGCTCGAGCGGAGAAGAATTTCGATCGGCCACTTCCCGGTTCGGTCGCCTACGATGGCCTCATGGCGGATCAGGAGGAGCGATGGGACATCGTCACTCTCGTCGTGCGTGCCCGTGAGGGCGACATCGACGCCTTCGAATCCCTGGTCCGCCGGTATGAGATGAAGCTGCTGCGCTTCTGCCTGCGCACCCTCGGCGATCGGCAGGACGCGGAGGACGTGGTCCAGGATGCGCTCGTCCAGGCCTGGAGATCGCTGGGCTCGCTGTCCGAGCCGGCGGCATTCGGGACCTGGATCTACCGACTCGCATCGAACCGCTGCATGGATCTGCTCCGGCGCAGGGCCGCACGACCGGCCGACGCCCATGACCCCGAGGATCTCAGCGTGCATGCTGACGGGTCCGTCTCAGTCGAGAAGTCCGTCGAAGCGCGGAGGGCGCTCGCGCACTTCTCGCAGGTCCTCGAAGGCCTGTCCTCCGAGCAGCGGGTGACGTGGGTGCTTCATCAGATGGAGGGTCTGAGCTACGCGGAGGTGGCCGAGACCCTCGGCATCAGTGAGGGCAGCGTGCGCGGACGGATCCACCGGGCTCGAACGGCCATCATCACGGGGATGGAGGGATGGACATGAGCGATCATGATGACGTCGCGCCCGAGCCGGGCCCCGACGAGATCGCGTCCCAGCGGAAGCTCGAGGCGGAGCTCACGGGTGTCATCGGCGATTACATGAGGGAGCTCGAGCCCCGTCCGGAAGATGCCGTCGGTCTGCACGAGCGGATCCTCAAGCTCGTCAGGGAGGACCTCTACCGTGGTCCGTCGACGCAGCTGCAGACGGGCAGGGGCAACCGGTTCGGGATCTCGACGGCCACGGTGCGCGGGATCGTCCGCGGAGCCGTCGACGCCGTCGACGGGATCCGGGCTCGAAGCGTCGCCATCGCCGCCGCGGGCGACCCGGAGGGTTCCGGGGCCGAGGTCCGGCTGACCGTGGCGATGCGCGCGGGTGTCGACTTCCCCCGGGCGGCGGATGAGGTGCGCAGGTCCGTCGCCGGCGCTCTCGCCGAGGAGCTCGGCGTGCCGTCCACTCGCATCGACATCGAGGTCGAGGATGTCTACCGTGACTGAGCGGCCCACGACTGCGCGGATCGGTGACAGGGAGGTGCTGACATGACAGGAGAGCAGGAGGGCAGGCGGTTCGCGGAGATCGACGCACCGCGGCGACTGGCCGCGGCCGTCGTCACCGTCCCCGGGGTCAGGGAGCTCGCGCCGGGACTGCGCTCGCTCGTCGCCTCGGCCGCGGCGAAGGTTCTGCGCAGGGAGGGCGGTGAGGCCCTGGGCGTCGACGTCATCGAGGACGAACACGGGCCGAGGGTGCGCATCGACGCCCACCTCGACGACAGCCGGCGCGTGTCCGACGTCGTCGACGAGATCGTCGAGGTCGTCGCAGCCGTCATGTCCGCCGGAGCGCCGCCCGCCGCCGACGGAGCGAGCGCCGAGGAGTCGGGCGTCCGCGGACCCGTGGCGGTCGACCTGCGGATCGTCAGCCGCACCAGCACGAAGCCGAGCACGGTCACGAGCACCTCGGGGTCCATTTAGACTGGCACCATGACAGACACCGCTCAGCAGCTGCTCGACCTCATCGACGAACTCGCCGTGGTCCGGGGCAGAGTGACCCTCTCCTCCGGGCGCGAAGCCGACTACTACCTCGACCTGCGCCGAGTCACTCTCGACCACCGGTCCGCTCCTCTCATCGGTGACGTGGTGCTCGACCTCCTCGAGGCCGAGGGCCTGCTCGGTTCGGTCGACGCCGTGGGCGGGCTGACCATGGGAGCCGATCCCGTGGGCACCGCCGTGATGCACCGCTCCGTGGTCCGCGGCACCCCCGTCGACTCCTTCGTCGTCCGCAAGGAGGCGAAGAAGCACGGAATGTCGCGCCGGGTCGAAGGCCCTGACGTCAAGGGCAGACGGGTCGTCGCGGTCGAGGACACCTCGACGACCGGGGGATCCGTGCTCACCGCGGTCGAGGCTCTGCGTGAAGCCGGCGCCGAGGTGGTGGCCGTGGCCGTCGTCATGGACCGCAACACGGGCGCCCGGGAGAAGGTCGAAGCGGCCGGACTCCGCTACCTCACCGCCCTGACGACGAGCGATCTCGGACTCGACTGATTCGGTCGCCGGGCCCGTCCGAGGACCTGCGTCAGCGGTCGGGCCACCAGCTGGGACTCGACTGACAATTCGACCGAAACCCTCGTCCTGGTTTGAAACATCGGAGTCCATTCCACACGATAGATGGGGCCCTCCCACACATTCGCCTGCCTGGAAGAAGGAAGACACGTGCTCACATTGAAAGAGATCTCCCTGCGACAGGGGAAGCGGACGTATCTGGACGAGGTGAGCTTCACCGCGAAGGCAGGTCGGATCACCGCCGTCGTCGGGACCCGATCGGCAGGGCGGACCGAACTGGTGCGGGTCATCATGGGCCTCATCGCCCCGGACGAGGGGACCGTGAAGCTCGAGGGGCACGAACTCGAGTTCGGCGACCGCCAGAACTTCGGCTACCTTCCCGGTGAACGCGGGGGGTACCCGAACATGCGCGTCATCGACCAGATCGTCTATCTCGCCCGGCTGCACGGGATCACCCTGGGGGCCGCCGAGCGCAATGCGCTCACCCTGCTCTCCCGGCTCGAGCTCGCCGACCGCGGCTATGCCCCGCTGAAGAACCTCAGCGGAACCGAGATCGCCCGCGTCGACATCGCCGCGACCCTCGCCGCCGATCCCGACGTCGTCGTCATCGACGACGCGTTCGCCGGCCTCGACATCCGGTCGACAGAGCTGGTCATGGAGCTCCTCGCGGCCCACGCCGCGTCCGGCGTGCCGGTCATCCTCGCCACCGACGACTGGGAGTCGGCGCAGAAGTACGCCGACGACGTCGTCGTCCTCAGCCAGGGGCGGGTCACCGCCAAGGGCGGCGTCGACGAGCTGCTCGGCGAGTCGAAGTACCGCATCGAACTCGCCGAGGCGGAGGCCGCCGCGAACTCGCTGCGCGACAGCGCCGGCATCAGTGACGTGGAGGTCGTCGACGCCGACGGCACCGTGATCAGCTTCCGCGCCGAGGATGCGACGGCGGCGGTGCTGACCGTGTCCCGGCTGAGTGGAGTGACGAGTTTCGGCCGTGTTCGTCCGACGTTGGCCGAGCAGTACAAGGAGGTTGTGTGATGGCAGCTAAGGACGAAGGCCGCGACGAGGAATCCCCCGCACCCCTGGACCTGGGCGCTGACCCGGTTCCGTTCGAGCTGCAGGAGGACACCCCCGACGCGGACGAGCTGCCCGAGACCGGCCTGGTCTCCGAGTTCGTCGACGTCAACCGCAGGCAGGCGGCGTGGCTGGTGTCGAACCGGGAGAGCTCGACGCTGATGCGCAGCCCGTACTTCCTCGTCACCGGTGCCGTGATCGTGCTCGGGATCCTCGCCGCGATCATCAGCGGCATCGTCAGCGAGGCCCGGACGAGCTCGGGCACGCCGAGCCTGGCGATGGTCGGCGTCGGCGAGCAGGCCGCGATGTACGAGCAGCAGCTGGGCGTGGACATCACCGACGTCGACGACCCGCAGGCCGCCGAGGCGCTCGTCCGTGAGGGCAAGGTCGACGCCGCGTTCATCCAGGACCCCACCGGTCAGGCGCAGCCGACGATCATCGCCTACGACAGGCAGCCCGAAGCGCTGCTCGAGAAGCTCGCGCCGGCGACCGAGGCCACCCTCCTCCAGCCGCCGGCCGTCGAGGAGCCCGTCGCGACCCCCCTGCTCTGGGGCATGGTCGTCTTCTCCCTGCTTGTCATCGTCACCCTCGGATCGGCGATGTACTCCAACCTCCGGCTGGAGAAGCGCAACCGGATCACCGAGATCATCGCGGCGACGATCCCGCCGCGCGCCTCGGCGTCGGGTCGGATCACCGGACTGCTCACCCTCGTCGTCATCCACCTCCTCGTCGCGGCGGTCGTCGTCGAGCTCGGGCTGTCGATCTCGGGCCGGACGGCGCTCGCGTTCTCGATGCTGCCGGGACTGGGCTGGTTCGCGCTGACGCTGCTGTTCACCGCGTGGATCGTGTTCGGACTCCTCGTGTGGGCCTCGACCCTGACGTCGAGTGCAGCGCGGAAGGTCTTCCTGTGGGTCGTCGGAGTGCTCACCGTCGCGGGCCTGCTCGTGCCGATGTTCGTCGGGACCGCCGGCACCGCGGCCAAGGTGCTCTCCTGGACACCGTTCTCCTCCCCGATCGGGATCGCCGGCCGGTACTTCGCCGGCGGCACCGAGTGGTGGGAGGGACTCGTCGCGGCGGGCATCTCCCTGGTCGTGGCGCTGATCATCCACTCCCTGGCCGGGTCGGCCTACGTCCGCTCGGTGCTCACCGGCGGCGGCCGCGGCGGGAAGACCGTGAAGATGACCAAGCGGGCGCAGAAGGCCGGCGCCGCCGTCGGCGCGAAGTCGGCGTCGGCGGACCGTGCGAAGTCCGAGTCGGACGAGGATGCGGATTCGGACGACGAAGCGGACCCGAGCGGCGACTCGGACGGCACGGCCGCAGCGGCGGAGTCCGAGCCGGACGAGGATGCGGACTCCGCTTCCGCGACGTCCTCCACGGCCGCAGGAGACGCCGAGGAGTCGACCGCCTCGGCGAAGGGCGCGACGTCCGCGAAGGGCTCGACCGCCTCGGCGAAGGGCGCGACGTCCGCGAAGGGAGCCACGTCGGCGACGGCGGACTCCGGAGACGACAGCCGCAGGTGACGGAGTCGAACGAACAGGTGGGGGTCGGTCCGTGGACCGGCCCCCAGCCGTCGGGTGAGCATTTCGATCCCGTTCTGCTGCGCGACGGGGATCGGCGCAACGTCGTCGATCGCTATCGGTACTGGAGCCACGACGCGATCGTCGCGGATCTCGACGCGACTCGGCACGACTTCCACGTCGGTGTGGAGAACTGGCAGCACGACCTCAACATCGGCTCGGTGGTGCGCACGGCGAACGCCTTCAACGCCGCCGCCGTGCACATCGTCGGCAGGCGCCGCTGGAACCGGCGCGGAGCGATGGTCACCGACAAGTACCAGCACATCATCCACCATCCCGACGTCGACGACCTGCTCCACTGGTGCGCGGACAACGAGGTGCCGCTCATCGGCGTCGACAACTTCCCCGACTCGGTGCCGCTGGAGACCTTCGACCTGCCGCGGAGATGCCTGCTGCTGTTCGGGCAGGAGGGTCCGGGGCTGAGCGAAGCGGCGCACCGGGCGAGCACCGCCGTGCTCTCGATCGCCCAGTTCGGGTCGACGCGGTCGATGAATGCCGCGGCCGCGGCCGCGATCACGATGCACTCGTGGGTGCGCCGCCACGTCTTCGATCAGACCGTGGACTGACGCTGCCGCGCCCAGGGCCTGCTCGGACGGCTGCGGGCGGGCCGTGACCGTGGCTGATTCGGACAGTCAGGGCCGGACTCGGGCCGAAATGCGCTGACACCGGCGGTGGGAAAGCCCGGGCCGAGATGTGTCGACTTCGTGCCGATTCTTGCGCTCAGAACGGGACGAAGTGCACACAGGTTGCCGTGAACGGTGCGAAGTGCACACGATTCGAGCGGCGAACGCGAGCCCCGCGAGGGGCCGTCAGTTGAGGTCGGCGGCGTACGGCTCGATGAGCCCACCCAGCTGCGCCAGTTCCGCGGTCAGCGAATCGGCATCGTCGAATGTCCGCGCGATGACCGTCAGGCGCTTGGCATAGTGGCCGATGGGATACTCCATCGTCATGCCGATCCCACCGTGCATCTGGATCGACTCCTGGCTGATGTGACGGGCGCAGCGGTCGACGATGATCTTCGCCGCGATGACGTCCCGGTGCCGATCCTTCTCCGCGCCTTCGACCCCGGACGACACCGCGAGCCTCGCGTACAGCGCCATGCTGCGTGCCTCCTCGAGGGTCGCGTACATGTCCGCGGCCCGGTGCTGCAGGGCCTGGTTCGCGCCGATGGGGGCGCCGAACTGCTCGCGGGTCTTGAGGTAGTCCGCGGTCATCCGCAGCGACACCTCCATCGCGCCGACGGCCTCGGCCATGATCGCCGCGTTCGCGGTGTCGAGAACCCGGGCGACCACCTCGGCGGCGGGGGCGGCGTCGAGGCGCTGAGCAGGGGCATCGTCGAACCGGACGCTTGCGGAGCCCAGTCCGTCGGCCTGCCGGTGGGCGATGCGGTGCACGCCCTGGGCGGAGGCGTCGACGAGGAACAGACCGAGCTCCCCGTCCTCCATCGCGGTGACGATGAGATGATCGGCGACGTCGCCGCCGAGCACCCCCGACTTCTCCCCGCGCAGGGTCACCGTGTCTCCGCCCGATTGCGAGGCGGGCCGGACGGTCGAGTCGGAGCCTGGACCCAGGTCCCCGGTGCCCTGGGCGATGGTGGCGGGGGAGCCGACGGAATAGCGCGATCCGGGTTCGAGCACGGCGAACGCGAGGAACGCGGTGCCCTCGCAGACGCTCGGCAGGACGGCCTGCTTCTGCTCCTCGCTCCCGGCGAGGGTGAGCGCGTTGGCCCCGAGGACCACGGTGGCCAGATAGGGCTCGAGCACGAGCGCGCGCCCGAAGGCCTCCATGACCACCCCCACCTCGGCGAAGGTCATCCCGGCACCGCCGTAGGCCTCCGGCACAGCGAGGCCGAGCAGGCCCATCTGGGCGAAACTGGCCCACTGGTCGCGGGAGATGCCCTCCGCGCTGTGCAGGATGGCCTCGCGCGTCGACTGGTCGTATTCGCTGCGGAGGTACTTGGCCAGGGAGCCGGCGAGCTCCTGCTGGATGTCACTGAGTTCGAGATCCATTGTCGTCCTTCTCTTTCGCGTCTCTGAGGGGAACCGGGCCCGCACGGACGGTGTCCGCGGGGCGGGCGGCGACTCAGAGGCCGAGCAATGCCTTGGAGATGATGCCGCGCTGCACCTCGGACGAACCGCCGTAGATGGTGACCTTGCGCTTGTTGAAGTAGGCCGGGAGCGCGTCGACCGCGCCGAGGGGGAGGTCGCTGAAGCCCGCGCCCTGGACCCGATCGGTGACGAAGTCGAGCCCCTGCGGTCCGAGCACGTCGACGAGGAGTTCGCTGATGTCCTCCTGCAGCTGCGAACCGCGCAGCTTGAGCACCGAGGAACGGGGATCCGGTGCGTCCGCGCCGGCCGCCTGGGTCGAGAGGATGCGCAGCTGGGTCATCTCCAGAGCCGTGAGCTCGGCCTCGAGCCTCGTCAGCCGGGCGGAGAACAGCGGATCGTCGAGGAGGCTGCCCCGCGCGGTCTTCGTCACCGCCGCATAGGCCTTGGCGCGGGCGAGGTTGACCTTCGACGTGCCGATCCGGGCGATGCCGGTGCGCTCGTTGCCGAGGAGGAACTTCGCATAGGTCCAGCCCTTGTTCTCCTCGCCGACGAGGTTCTCGACCGGGACCTCGACATTGTCGAAGAAGACCTCGTTGACCTCGTGGCCGCCGTCGATGAGCTGGATGGGGCGGACCGTCACGCCGGGTGACCGCATGTCGATGAGCAGGAACGAGATGCCGGCCTGCTTCTTCACGGTCGGGTCGGTGCGCACGAGGTTGAAGATCCAGTCACCGTACTGACCCAGGGTCGTCCAGGTCTTCTGACCGTTGACGATGTACTTCTGCCCGTCGCGCACCGCCGAGGTCCGCAGGGACGCGAGATCCGATCCGGCGTTGGGTTCGGAGAACCCTTGGGACCACCAGATGTCGAGGTTGGCGGTGGCGGGAAGGAAACGCTGCTTGAGCTCCTCGCTGCCGAAGGTCGCGATGACCGGCCCCACCATGGACGTGTTGAACGGCAGCGGCTGCGGGACGCAGGCCAACTGCATCTCCTCGAGCCAGATGTGGCGCTGCACCGGCGTCCAGTCCCGGCCACCCCACTCCGTCGGCCAATCGGGGACCGCATAGCCGTGACTGTTGAGGATCCTCTGCGAGGCGACCATGTCGTCCTTGCCGAGCTCCTGTCCCGTCGCGACCTTGAACCGCAGCTCCTCGGGGATCTCGCTGCGGTAGAACTGACGCATCTCGAGCGCGAAGTCGCGTTCGGAGGCACTCAGAAGGGTGTCCATGAGGGCTCCTGATTGATCGTTCATTAAGGATTCCTCACCATGTTACTGTGCAGTGTCGTCCGTCACAAACGGTATTCGATTCGCCTCTGCCTCGCGCGGGTTGCGGCTGCCGGCCCGCCGATCGCTACTGCGGAAGGACTGCCGTGAAGGTCGTGCGGCGGAGGGCGCCGAGGTCGCCCGTGTCCGCCGCTCGATAGGCGACCTCGATCGTGTGCACGCCTTCGGTGAGCGGCACGAAGTGCTCTCTGCCGGTTCCGGCGGGCACGGCCTCGAAATCCGTCCGCACCCCGTCGATGAGCACCGAGTACGGATGGCTCTGCCCAGTCGTCAGCTGCAGGAGCACCGACTCGGGTTCGCCATTGCCGTCGATGTCCCACTGCATCGCCGTTCCGCCGTCCACGGGTTCGGTGATCGTCGGTGCGAGGTAGGTGTAGCGCCGGCTCAGGGTGACCGGCGCCGAGGCTGTTCCCCCGATCTCCTGGGTCACCGCGTATCCGATGCTGCGGTCCGGTGCCCCGGGCCGAACGGTGAGCGCCCAGGTTCCGTCCGGGGCGACGGTGGTGGTTCCCGCATCGGCGGGCTCGGAGGCGGACTGTGCCGCTGTTCCCGAGTCGACGATCTCGACGGCGCGGATCAGGGCCCCGGGCTCCCCGGTGCCGCTGAGCTGGATCGGCACGGCGTAGGAGCCCGCGGCGGGGCCGACGACGGTGGGGGACTGGACCTGGGGAGGTTCAGTGGTCGGCGCCTGGGTGGGAGTCTGCGTCGGTTCGGCGGTCGGTGACTGCGTGGGGGACTGCGTCGGTGATTGCGTGGGCGCTTGGGTCGGCTCCGAGGTGGGTGATCGGGTTGGGGTCGGCTCGGATGTCGGTGACTGGGTCGGTTCCGATGTGGGTGTCTCGGTCGGCGACTGGGTGGGCTCGGACGTCGGCGACTGCGTGGGCGTCCGGGTCGGCTCCGATGTGGGTGATTCGGTCGGATTCGAGGTCGGTTCGGATGTCGGAGACTGCGTCGGCGCCGCAGTCGGCACATCGGACGGGTCCGAGGTGGGGAGCGGCGCCTCCGTCGAGGGCACATCCGGGGCGGACGCCGGCAGCGAAGGCGTTTCGTTCGACTCGGTCGCCGCAGGCAGCGGCGCGGATGGGAGCCCAGCGCCATCGTCGTTTCCGGCGTGACCTGCTGAAGCGTCATTCTCGACATTCATCCGCGCGGTCGGCGCCGAATCGGGAACGGGCTGTTCCGCAGTGTCGGTCGAATCGGAGTGGCCGCTGTCGGGCGACTCCGACGCGCCGTCCGCCGAGGCGTCTCCTGAATGACCGTGTGAGGACGAGTGTCTCTCGCCGGGGTCTCCGCCGGCGGGCATGTCGTGAAGAGGTTCGTCATCGCGAGAGTCATCCGCGTCTCCGATCTGGTCCGCATCATGTCCGTGGACATCCGTGCCCGGAGCGGCGATCGCGGTATCCGGTTGCGAAGCGGGGTCGTTCCGCGAGTCGACGACGAGCGCCGCCGCGATAGCGACCGCGATCGCGGCGGTCCCGGCGGAAACGGGGAGGAGAAGCTTGCGCGCCGCCGAACCAGCGGCGGTGCCGCCACTCGCAGCCCCGGTGTCCTCCGAGCCAGTGGCCTCTGCCGCCTCGGCGCGGCTTCCCGCTGCGGCAGTCGCGGCACCCACTCCCGCTGCCGCACCTGCCCCGAGGGAACCGGGGGACGGCTTCTGCGAGAACGTCGCCGTCGACGCACCCGTCGCTGTCGACGCGTCCGTCGACGCCGGCGTCGGCTCGTGAGAGGCCGGCCGGCCACTCGACGGCGCCGTCGACCCGACGACGGACGACAGTCGTTCGAGCAGCAGTGGGGAGGTGAGCACGATCGGAATGAGCAGCGCTCGGCGCCTCACCGTCATGTCATTGAGCTCGGCGAGGACGGACGCGCATTCCGAGCACTCATCGACGTGGGAGCGCACAACCTCCGCGCGAGTGGGAGGCAGCTGACCCGACAGGAAAGCGCTCATGGACGACACGATGGGCCGGCACTCGAGGCGGCTCGGATCCGCCCGGAGCAGGGTCTGGAACCATGCGGTCCGCAGTCCCACCCGAGCGCGGCGGGCCAGCTGGGACACGGCATTCGGGCTGATGTGCAGCTGGTGCGCGATCGCTCGCGGAGGCAGCTGTTCGACCTCGACGTACCACAGCACTTCCTGCCAGTTGCGGGGAAGGCTGGCGAACGCCGTCTGCACCCGCTCGTGCTCGAACCTCATCTCCACGACGTCCGAGGTGTCCGCGGTGCCGGAGGCGAACTCCTCGATCTCGTCGACGGCGATGCTGCTGCCGCGACGAGCGCGATCGGTGAGCTCGTTGCGCACGGTCCTCATCAGATAGCCGACGAATCCCTCCCGAGGCCCGCCGCCCGAGTGGACGATCCTGAAGGTCCTCAGGAAGGACTCCTGCACCACGTCCTGGGCGACATCGGGGTCGCTGAACCGGCCGGCGTACCGTGCGGCGACGTCGAAATGCCGCTGATAGAGAATGGCGAAAGCCCCACTCGTGCCCGCCCTGACCAACGAGAGCAGCTCCTCGTCGGACCTGTCTCGGAACTCCGAGGGCATCGATTGAACGGAAGAGGACATGGGCAGGTTCCTTGTCGGGGGAATTCGGCACAACAGCTGTGTGACATTTCGAGTGTGTTCTCGGTAACCGTACACGCGTCTTCCGTCAACGGCGACGACTCCACCCGAATCCCGCTGTCGCATGCGGTCGGACGATGATCCCGCGGTCATGCCCGGCCTCTCGAATGTGACGCAGATCACAAGCGGGATCGCGTCACGATCCGGTCGCTTCGGCGTGAAGGGTGATGAATGGCAGCGATGGCCGCTGGCAGCGACTCAAGAAGGTGTCCGATGAAATCGATTGCACGAATGTCGTCTCGAGAGAGTAACGATTTCCGTATCTTTTCTGTGATATCGGCTGAAGCCATGACGAACCGGGCGTTCCGCGCTTTAGAATCAGGTCTCAGCGCGTCTCCGTTCCGATCGGCGTTTCGGCACCGGTTCCTCCCCGTCCGTGCGTCGGAGACGAGAATGAGAAATCGGGTCGATGATCACTAGCCAGATATCCTCAGCCACCTTCGGTTACCGAAGTGAGACTGCCGCGATCACCGCCGCCCTGTCGGACTTCAGCGGAGCGCTCATCGTCGGGCCCTCGGGAATCGGCAAGACCACTCTCCTGAACTCCGTCGTCGGCGCCCTCGATTCGGACACCCCGGTGCTGAGGTTCCGCGGCTCCGCTGAGCTGATGGATCGCAGCCTCGGTGTGTTCGAGGTGTTCCTCTCCCGAGCAGGACTCTCCGCGGACCTGGCCCCCGGCGCCGCGCTGTCGACGATCGCTCGGGAGATCACCAGCCGGTCACAGGGGAACCTGCCGATCGTCGTCGTCGACAATGCCGCCAGGGTCGACGAGCATTCACTCTCGGTCCTGGCGCAGCTCGTCGCAGCGGGACGGATCCGACTCCTGGCCGCGGCCGAGACCATCCGTCCTCCGGTGGACCTGCTGGCGAACCTGTGGATGTCGGGGCTGCTGCGCCGGATAGACCTCACCGGACTCGACAGGCGCGCGGTGGAGACGATGGTCCGGAACATCGACCCGTCCGTCCGGAGTCAGGCGGTGGCAGAGCTCCATGCCAAGAGCCAGGGCAATCCGCAGATGCTGCGGAACCTGCTCGTCGGCCGGGTCCAGGTCCGTGCCGCCGACAGGGTGCTGTGGTCGGTCGATCCGCGCCACCGCAGCCTCCTCGAGATGATCGCGATCGTCGGAGCGCTCCCTCATGAGGTCCTCGCCCATTTCGCCGACCTCCGGGACATCGACGAACTGGTCGAGCGGCGGATCATCAGAATGACCGAGGGCAGGCGCGCGGCGGTGTCGCTGGTCGAGCCCGTCGTCGAGGAGGCGCTGCGAACCGGGGTGCGACCCTCGCGCTCCCTGCAGCTGTGGAAGGAGCTCACCGCCGTCCTCGACATCGACACTGTCGAGGGCCAGGTGCTCTTCGGAATGGTCGCCTGGGCGCAGTCACTGGGGTTCCAGCTGTCGGCAGAGCGGGTGTTCGCTGCGGGCTCGTGGGCCAACTCCGCATGGAGGTACGCCGAGGCGGCCGAGGTCCTGCGCGGATCGCAGTACGAGGATCCGACCATCCTTCTCGAACTCGCACGATCCGAGCGCGGACTCGGCCACTTCGCGGAGGCGAAGATGATCACCGACCGGCTCGTCGACGCCGCCACCGGGGCCACCCCTCGAACTGCGGCCGACGAGGCCGAGCTCTCACGGCTGGCCTGCATCGAGCTGCGCCTGACCGACCCGCGCAGGCCGGAGGACCTCAATGCGGTCTGGGTGCGCGATCGACTGAGCTCGCCCGCCGAACGCGGGCGGCTCGACGTCACTCGGGCCAGGTTCGAGCTCAAGGGAGGCAGACTCGCGGCCGGCCGCGCGCTGGCCGAGGGCGTCTACCACGACCACTCGTGCGCCACCCGACATCGGACCCGCGCGTGCGCCCTGCTCGGGGCGACCGAGGTGATGTGCGGTCGGATCAAGGTGGGACTCGACTACCTGGCCCAGGCCGAGCTGATGTTCCAGCTGCCGGGCATGACGAGCTTCGAGCTCGAGGACGCGGGCCCGCAGTTCTTCCTCGGCCGGTACATCGCCGGCGAATGGGAGGACGCCCGCCGCTCCCTGCAGTGGATGACGGTCTCACCACAGCTCGCGGAGATCTCCTCCGCGCTCATCGACATCCGCTCCGGCAACGTGGCCAGGGCGCACACCGTCCTCGAGCGGCAGAGGCACGACTCGAGAATGCTGGAGATGGTCGACCCCTCACGCCTCGCCCGTGGCGCGATGCAGCTTGCCGAGGGGATCCTCGGGACGGACCCCGCGCCCATCGACGTCCCCTCGGCACCAGCGCCGATCGGCACCGAAGGAGGCTTCGCCGCCTACACGTGGTGGGCCGAGATGGAGACCCGCCTCATCGAGTTCCAGGCTCTGGCGCTGACGAACCGTGACAGGGCCGCCCACCAGCTCTACGAGCTCGGACACAGCGCCGAGGAGGCCGGTGCGCGGACCGTTGCCGTCATGGCGTGGATCGATGCCGTCCGTTACGGGCACCACCGGGCTGTCGAGGCGCTGGGCGCGATGGCCGAGACCGTCGACGGCGGTCCGGGACGGTTCGGCCGAGCCATCGCCGCCGCCTTCGAGAGGGACGATCACACGACGCTCACCGAGGCGGCACGCGAGGCGCTCGCCTTCGGCGCGGTGGTCGTGTGCTCCGATCTCGCGCGGTCGGCCCGGACGAAGGCGATCGCGCGCGGCGATTCGAGCGGTGTCAGGGAGGCACGGATCCTCATGGAGACCAGCCTGCGGACGATGCGATTCAACACACCGGGGGCACGGCTGCCCGATGTGCTCACGGAACTGGAGAAGAAGGTGGTCGACGGAGTGATGGACGGAGCGAGCAGCGCCGATCTTGGAGCAAGGCTGCATCTGTCCCCGAGGACGATCGAGTGGCACCTCAGCCGCATCTACCGTCGGCTCCATGTGAGCAGTCGGCAGGAGCTGCGTGAGATCGTGCGGACCTGGGAGCGGTGATGACCGACAACGGGCACGAGGACCGCGTCCTCGGTCTTCCCGAAGAGCTCCACGCGCTGGTCGGACGCGCCGAGGAGGTGCGTGCCGTCGAATCGGCGCTGTCCTCGCCTCTGGCGTCCGGGATCGTCATCGAGGGCGAGATCGGCATCGGCAAGACCCTGCTCGCCAGGGAGATCCACCGACGCCGAGGTGCGCGCGACCTCTGGGTGTGCGGCGACCGGGTGCACAGCCGGGTGCCGTTCGGGGCGTTCGGGCTCCTCGTCGACCTCGACGGCGATTCCTCGACGCTGCTCAGTCGGATCGTCACCGCACTGACCGAGGCCGAACCCGAGCCCGTGGTCTTCGTCGATGATGCCCAGCACCTCGATGAGGACAGTGTCCGCGTGCTCTCCCAGCTGGCCATCGACCGTGCCATCCGGCTCGTGGTCATCGTGCGCCGGTCCACCGTGGGCGAGCGGACGCCCTTCGTCGACCTCGTCGACGAGCAGGTTCTCGAGCACATCGTCCTCGAAGTCCTCGAGCCCGCGCCGTTCCGTGCCCTCATGGAGGACTTCCTCGGCGGCATCGCGGCTCAGGGGGCCGTCGACATCGTCCGATTCCATTCGGGAGGCAATCCGGGGAAGATGCTCGAACTCCTGCGCTACACCCGGCGGAAGAACCGGTTCCTCCACCGGCAGGGCGTGTGGCTGCTCGACGGGCTGGACGTCGACTACGACGACCGGGCCCGCGACTTCACCCGGGTGGACCTCACACAGTACTCGGAGGAGGAGAAGGAGGCGCTCGAACTCGTCGTCCTCGCCGGTGAGATCGACGTCGAGCTCATGCTCTCCGCTGGTCTGGGCCGGGCCGCCGACGCCCTTGTCGCCGTCGGCGAACTGCGCATCGAGGAACGCGGGTCGAGGGTCTATGTCGCGATGGAGAACCATGCCTCGGAGACCATCAGGCACACCGTCCCACTCGGACGCAGTCGGCAGAAGTACGAGCTCGTCGCGAACCATCAGGACTCACCGTCGGAGTACGCCCGCATCCTGCGCGCCGAATGGGCGCTCGGATGCGGGGCCCGACTGGACGAGCAGAGCCTCATCGACGCCGCCCGGATCGCCTACCGGCATGGCGAATGGCACCGGGCGCTGCGGCTGCTCGCGGAGATCCCGACCGACCGCATGGCCGCTCACGAGCTCTTCGATCTGGCCAGACTCTACTGCGATTCGGGAAAGCCTCCGTTGGGGCTGGACGTGCTGGCGCAGTGCGTCGAGAAGGCGTGCTGTCCCGGAGTCGTCGTCGAGTCGCTGGTCATCTGGATGAATCTGGACCCCGGCTTCAACTCGCCCGCGATCAGCATCGAGGACTTCTATCGCGCTCTCGAGCGGCTGCGGACCGCCGAAGACGCACCCCCCGTCTCCACGTGCACCGGCGGTGACATCGACGTCGACACGGCGTGGACGCTGTTTCCGCGTGTCGCCGCGCTCTTCTCGGACCCGCCCGGAGACCAGGAGCGTCTGCTCGAGGAGATCTTCGACACGAGCCTGCCGGAGACCTTCCGGGTCCTCGCCGCGCTCCGCCATGCCTCGGATCGGCTCAACGCGGGCCGCGGCGGAGAGGCGTTCGAGGCCCTGAGCTTCACCAGGAGCACCTACCGGTCCCTGGGCACGGGGATGCTCCTGCTCAAGATGATGCAGGTGCGCATCCTCGTCCAGGAGGGACGACTCGACGAGGCGAAGGCGCGGCTGCGCGCACTGCCCACCCACGACATCGCGTACCTCGCGGCCCGCAGCGGTCCCAGCGACCTGCTCTGGGCACAGGTCCACCTGTTCGAAGGGCGGTTGCCCGAGGCCGCCCGGGCCCTGCGTGCCGGGGTCGAGGCACTGGGCTACTGGCATCAGAACCCGCTGCTCGCGGTGGCGCTCGGCACGATCGAGCACATCTCCATGATCAGGGGCGAGATCGACGCCGCCGACGATTACCACGCCCGCGCCGAGCAGCTGCCGCGCACCGGACTGTTCCTCGAGCAGGAGCGAGCCCGGATTCTCGGGCTCGTCGCCAGGGCGATGCGCACAGCGGACCCGCGGTACGAGAACGAGCTGCGCGAGATGCTCGCTGCGGCTGAGCACGATGGCGCCCACGGCGTCGCCGCGCTCATCACCCTCCTCCTGTTCCGGCATTTCGACGCGGTGGATCCGGAGCGGATGTGCCGTCTCGCGCCGCTGGGGACGGACTACGAGTTCCGGCTGCTGCGGAAGCTGGGCCCGGCGCTGCGGGACCGGGACGGCGACGCGCTGCTCGACTTCGTCACGGCCTTCGGCGCCTCGATGCCCGACCTCGCCGCGAAATGCCGGGCGATGGCCAAGGGCTTCCACTCCGGAGGCAGGGGCGAGGCGCGGCCGAGCGAATGGCTGCGCACCGCGGATCAGCTGACGAATCGGGAACGGCAGATCAGCAGCCTCATCGTCTCCGGCAAATCGAACGCGGAGATCGCCGAGGAGCTCGGAGTGGCGCTGCGCACCGTCGAGGGCCACACCTACCGTCTGTACCGGAAGCTCGGCATCACCCGTCGCCACGAAGTCGCCGAGGCGGTGGCCCGCCTCGAGGCGCAGGTCGACGGCGGGCCTCGGCCAGCGACCGACCGGGTCGAGTGAAGTCGGGTCGAGCGGGACGGTCGCGCGTGCCGACCCGGCAACCCGAGTAGTCGTCTCCCGTAATGACCGCACGATGACCGAGTAGTGACGGATCGATGTCCGGAAATGACCACCTACTCGCGTGAGCGCCGGGCGGCGAAGCTGGACGCGTGACCATCTACAGCGAACTGACAGCAGCCGACCGACCGGTTCGGTCCACCCCGATGACCGGGCCGCCGACCCGCTTCGAGGTCTGGGACTCGGCAGCCGAGGACGACCGTGAGCAGTGGCTCGCCGCCTGGGACCGCGCGGGAGGAGGAGAGCCCTTCAGCCACCCGGACTACCTCGACGCGGTCCTCGCCGACGGCGAATCCGCCCGTTGCGCCCATTGGGCGAGCGGCGGTGCGGAGATCATCTTCGCCTTCGTCTCCCGACCCATCGCCGACGCCGCGGGGAACCCGACCGGACTCACCGACATCATCACCCCGCTCGTCTACGGGGGGCCGCTGGGCACGATCCACCGGGACGGGGCGAGCCGCACGTTCTGGGACGTGATGGCCGCGTGGGCCCGCGCGAACTCCGTGGTCAGCGAGTTCATCCGCTTCTCCCCGGTGGACCGGCTGCGGGCGCCCGACTACCCGGGCACTCTCCGGCAGCAGGCCCCGCATGTGGTCAGGCACCTCGACGGAACCGATCGGGACGCGATCCTCGCCGAGGTCGGACCCAAGGTGCGAGGCAAGTGCCGCAAGGCTCAGCGGTCGGGACTGACGATCCACGTCGACGCCACCGGTGAGATGATCGAGGACTTCGTCGACATCTACCACGAGACGATGCGGCGCGTCGCGGCGTCCGACCGCTTCTTCCACGGCCGCGACTTCTTCGCCACGGTGAACACGGCCTTCGCCGGCCGCTTCGCCTACTACTATGCGATGTCGGGGGGACGTCCGGTCTCGGGCAAGCTCATGCTCTACGCCGATGACGTCGCCTACGATTTCCTCAGCGGGACCAGGACCTCCGAGCTGACGACCGGCGCGCATGTGCTCACCTGCGTGGAGTCGATGCTCGGGTCCCTCGACCGCGGGGTCCGCGACCATGTGCTCACCGGCGGGGTGACGAACTCCGTGGAGGATTCGCTGCTGCAGTTCAAGCGCCGGCTCGCCCCGAACGGGCTGTCGCACTACTTCACCGGTGAGCGGATCTTCCTCCCGGAGATCTACGCCGAGCTGTCCGAGTCCCGGGTCGCCGACCCGGGCTGGTTCCCCCGTTATCGAGCGCCCGTGCCGGGCGTCGGGGCATCGACAGGAGTCCAGTCATGACCGCAGACATCCGCTTCGCCGTCCTCGATGCGCGAGTGCCCCGTGAGCGCGAGCAGTGGATCCGGCTCTGGGAGGAGTCGCCGAGTCAGCTGCCCTTCGCGCATCCGGCGGTCGCCGAGACGATGGTCTCGACCGAGGACCGGCTGCTCTGCGCGACGACGCGCAGCGGGGAGGGGACGGCGATCTACCCGGTGATCCTCCGCCGCGTCGACGCGGAGGCGAACGACCTCATCTCCCCCTACGGCTACGGCGGGGCGCTGCACTGGAACTGCGCGAACCCCACCGCTCTCGCCTACCGGTTCTGGGCCGACTTCGATCTGTGGGCGCACGAGAACCGCGTGATCAGTGAATTCGTCCGTGCGTCGCTCTTCGATGACATCCTCCCCCATCCGGGCTGGACCCGGGACAGGGCCGTGAACTACGTGCGGACGCTCACCGCCGATGTCGATGTGCTCGGCACGAGCGCGCCCAAGGTCAGGCAGAACGTACGCAAGGCGCTCCGATCGGGACTGAGCGTGCGCATCGACCGGGAGGGTCGCCTCGGCGAGGCCTTCCACCGGATCTACACCGCGACCATGGACCGGCGGAACAGCGCCGAGAGGTATCGCTTCTCCTCGGACTTCTTCGCCCGGCTCCAGGCCGGATTCGGTGACAGGGCGGTCTACTTCGCCGCCGAGGCCGAAGGTGTGCCGGTCTCCATGGACCTCGTGCTCCTCGGACGTGACACCGGCTACTACTTCCTCGGCGGAACCGACCCCGAGGGCCTGAGCCTGCGTGCGAACGACCTCGTCAAGGCGACGGTCATGGAGTGGCTGCAGGACAACGGCTGCCGCAGCTACGTCCTGGGCGGAGGCGTCGTTCCCGGTGACGGTCTCGAGAGGTACAAGAAGGGTTTCGCACCGGAGGGTCGGTGCAGCTTCCGGACGATCGAGAGGGTCTTCGACTCCCAGGCCTACACGGACCGGGTCGAGTCCCGGCGCAGCCGCGCCCGGTCGCAGGGCTGCGACTGGCCGGCCGACGAGGACTTCTTCCCCCTCTACCGGTCACCCCTGCCGCCCCCGCAGTCCGCAGCCGACGTCCCTGCCCCGCAGACCGGCGCCGAGGCTCCCGCCGAGCGATCCGGCGACATCGCACCCGACCCGCAGCTCATCGCCGCGCCCTAGGAGAGAGATCCCATGCATCAGACCAATCGCGACGCCGAGTTCGAGCGTCTGTGCCGACTGCTCGACGACGGGCTGAATGTCGCGGTCGCCGGTCCGCGCGGATCGGGACGGACGACCGTGCTCGGCCGCCTCGACGACGGAACCCGCCGGCTCGTCCACGTGCCCTGCAGCCGAGGAGAATCGGGCGTTCGGCTGTCGGGCCTCGACATCATGACGGCAGCCCTGGGGACACTCGCGACCACCGGGGAATCCGCCGTGGAATCAGCCATGGCGGATCCCGCGACCGATGCGGAGATCTCGGAGCGCTTCGTCACCCTGGTCCGCTCGCTGCCCGGGCCCACCATCGTCGTCGTCGACGACGCCGATACGATGGACCCGGCCTCGCAGGAGGTCCTCGGACACGTGCTGCGCCGGGCCGGAGGGCGGCTGCGGATCGTCGTCGCCGTCCGCTCGGTCGCCCACGAGGGCCCCTTCGCCGGAGTGCCGACGGTCACCCTCGAACCGCTCGACCATGATGCCTCGGTCGCCTTGGCCCATCACCTGCTGCCCGACCAGCTCGCGCCGGAGTCGGCAGAGCTGGTCGCCCGTGCCGGACGGGGGAACCCGATGATCATCCGGCATCTGCTCGAGCACCTGACCCCGCGGCAGCGACGCGGGGACACGGCCCTGCCGCGGCCGCTGCGCACGGGTGCGGCCCTGCACGAGAAGCTCGCCGAGGAGTACGGGACCTTCGACGCCGAGACCACGGACATCCTGAGGATCCTGTCCCTGGCGCCCCTGACCTCCGCCCGCCCCCTCCAGGTCCGGTTCCCCGATCTCTGGGAACGACTCGACGATCTCGAAGCCGCCGGGGTCGTCGAACGCGACGGTGCCTGCCTGCGCTTCGAGAGCGAGCTCCTCCGGTCGGCGGTCCACCAGGAGATGACCGCCGGCGAACGGATCGAGCGGCACCGGCTGATGAGCGAGCAGTGCGCGACGGCCGACCCGCGACTGGCCCGCTGGCACGACTCGTTCCGGGATCCCGACCCCGAGCGGTCGCCGGGACTCCTCGCCGACGCCCGGCGGTACCTCGCGGAGGGGCGCGCCGATGCCGGAATCGAGTTCTGCGAACGCGCCCTGCTGCTGAGCCCGGATCCCGGGCAGCATGCCCGGGCCCTGCTCGACGTGGCGGCCGAGCTCCTCACACTCGGCGAGTTCGCCTTCGCCGACCGCTGCATCCGACTGGCCGCAACGTCCGGCGCGCCCGCCGAGCGAATCGAGGCCAGGACCCTGTCGATCCTCACCGAATTCGTCCGGACCCAGTCCCTGCCCTCGGGCTTCCGCGGCGCGTGGAGCCGGATCGAGGCCGCGCAGGCGCCGGCGGAGGTTGCCGGGCTGCAGCTCACCCTCGCGCTGTGCCACGCGTGGAAGTGCGAGCTGACCGAATCGGAGGAGCTCCTCGACGAAGCGGCAACCCTCGGCGTCGATCTGGATGTCCACGCCCGTGACCTGCGCACTTCCGTCGGGCTCCTGCTCGACAGCAGCCGCGGTCGGAGCGAGTCGGCATTGTCGGCGTTCGAGAGGTTCGTCGCCGGGGAGGTCACCGACGTGGTGGCCGGCGTGATCCTCGCCGAGGCGCTCGCCCGAACCGAGCATTACCATCGCGCCCGGGCGGTCCTCGACCATCTCGACGCGGCCCATCCGCGGCCGACGATCTGGAAGTCGTGGATCGCGACACTGGGTGCCGAGATCGAGATGCGCTCCGGTCGGATCGGGCAGGCTCTGGCCATGGTCGACGAGGCGAGGATGCGTCGTCGCCAGTGTCCATCGGCCCGGGAGGACCGGTCCCTCGTGCTCGAATGCTGGCAGCTGCTCACCGAGGGGAGGGCCAGCGAGGCCGAGACCGTCGAGGCCCGACTCGTCGATCACGCGGCCCGGGCGGACAACGGGCGACTCGTCGCCGCGCTCAACGCCCTGCAGGGCGCCTATCTGCTCAGCGTCGACCTCCCCGCCGAGGCGCTGCGCCACCTCCAGCGGTGCGAGGAGCTGAGCGCCGGGGTGACCAACCCGAACGCCCTGAGGTATGAGCCCGACCTCATCGAGGCCCTCGTCCGGGTCGGACGCAGGGACCACGCCGCACTCGCCCTGCAGCGATTCCGGAAGCGCCTCGAACGGTGCCCGTCGAGGTGGGGAGAGCTGGCCGCGGACCGCTGCCACGCCCTGCTCACCGCCGATGAGCGGTCCCTCGAGGAGTTCGGGCGCGCGTTGCGGAAGTTCGGGCTGCGCGATTCGGCGTTCGACAAGGCACGCCTGCTGCAGGCGTTCGCCCGCCGACTCGAGGAACTGGGGCACCGGGCTCAGGCCGACGAGCAGGCGAAGACGGCGGCGATCCTCTTCGGTGAGGCGGGGTCGCCCCGGACCGCCGCGGCGGTGCCGCGACGGCCCGCCGAGTCCCCGGTTGCCGCGGACGAGGAGCTCCTCGCCCAGCTGACGGAGGAGGAGCAGACCATCGTCGAGCTGGTGCGCACGGGCCTGAAGAACCGCGACATCGCCCGCCGCGTCTTCGTCTCGCTGAGGACGGTGGAGCTGAGACTGACCTCCGTCTATCGGAAGCTGGGCGTCGGCTCGCGCACCGAGCTCCTCGCCCGCCTGAGCTCCCGGCCGGCCACCGTCCTCATCCCGGTCCCCTCCGAGATCGCGCGCACACGCAGGCCCGCCGCAGTCTGACGCACGTGAAGGCCCCGGACCGAGGAGTTCGGGGCCTTCACCTGCGCCCGGACACGCGGCCCGCCGGCGGCAGCCGGGCCGATGACCACCGGTGGGCCGGCAGCCGCCGTGCCGGTGGACAGCCAGTGGGCCTGCGGCCTCCCGCAGGGTCCGCGCGGGAGGCCGCAGATTCCCTGCATTTCGGCCCCTGACCAGCGGATTCGCTGGTTGTCTTGAACGTGATCGCCGCAGGGGATCACGCGTCCCTGCGCACATACACATCCAGACGAATCGGGGAGAAGACAATGACGACCCTGCCTCTCGAACGGCCGAGATCCCATCGTTCGCTGCGTCGGTGGGCGCAGACGGTCTCAGTCGCAGCATGGAACCGCCGCAGTTGGGTGCAGAGCACCGTCGATTTCCTCGCGTGGTTCGCCGCGAGCGGCCTGGCGTGGCTCGTCCTCGTGGACTCAGCGCCCGATGCGACCGACTTCCTCGTCGCCGCCGCCGCGTCCGTGGTCCTCCAGCTCATCCTCGGATTCGGCCTGCTGCTCTACCGGGAGCGCTACCGGTACGGAAGCTTCGCGGAGTTCGGAGCGCTCGCCCTGTCCACCGCGGTGATCGCCGCCGCGCTGCTCGTCACGACGGCCGGCGACGTGCCCTTCGTCCTCCTGCTCGCCTCCAGCGCCCTGCTGCTCATGGCCGGCAGCCGCTACCTCGTCCGCCTCGGCTACGACGCCGCTCAGCGTCCTCTCGCAGGCGAGCCGGTGCTCATCATCGGGGCCGGCTGCGCCGGACAGTCGCTCATCGGGCAGATGGTGGCCGACCCCGACGGGGCCTATCTGCCGGTCGGGATCATCGAGGACGAACCGCGCAAGCGCCATCTGCGGATCTGCGGAGTGCCGGTCAGCGGGACCAGCGACGAGGTCGCCGAGGTGGCCCGCCGCCTCGGCGTCGCCGGAGCGATCATCGCGATCGCCGACACGGACGCGGCCTTCGTGCAGAAGTGCCGTGACCAGCTGGCCGGAACCGGATGCTGGCTGCGGACGATCCCGCCGCTGCCCGAGCTCGTCGATCGCCGGGTGGAGATCGCCGACATCCGCGACATCAGGGTCGAGGACCTCATCGGCCGCAGCAGCGTGCGGACCGATCTCAGCGAGATCGCGGACACCATCAGGGGCCGGCGAGTGCTCGTCACCGGCGCCGGCGGGTCCATCGGCAGCGAACTCTGCAGGCAGCTCGCCGCACTCGAGCCGGCGAACCTCATCATGCTCGACCGGGACGAATCCGCCCTGCACGCGGTGGAACTCGCGATCTTCGGGTCCGCCCTGCTCACCTCGTCGGATACCGTGCTCGCCGATATCCGGGATCCGGAGGCGCTCGCCCGCATCTTCGCCGACTCCCGACCCGACATCGTCTTCCACGCGGCAGCTCTCAAGCACCTGCCCATGCTGCAGCGGTTCCCGCAGGAGGCATGGAAGACCAATGTGCACGGGACGCTCAACGTCCTCCGGGCGGCTCAGACGGCCGGCGTGGCCACGTTCATCAACATCTCCACGGACAAGGCCGCCGCCCCGACGAGCGAACTGGGCCGGAGCAAGCGGGTGGCCGAGCGTCTGGTCAGTGAGTTCGCACGCTGCTCGACCGGAACCTACCTGTCCGTGAGGTTCGGCAACGTCCTCGGGTCCCGGGGATCGGTGCTGCTGGCATTCCAGGAGCAGATCCGCCAGGGCCTGCCTCTGACGGTGACCGATCCTGAGGTGCGGCGCTACTTCATGACGATTCCCGAAGCCTGCCAGCTGGTGCTTCAGGCCGCCGCGATCGGCCAGGACGGCTTCGTCATGGTCCTCGACATGGGAGAGCCGGTGAAGATCGTCGACATCGCGAGGAACCTCATCGCGATGTCCAACCGCGACGCCGAGATCGTCTTCACCGGTCTGCGCGAGGGCGAGAAGCTCGATGAGGAGCTCTTCGGGGACTACGAGGGAACGGTGGTGAGGATCCACGAGAAGATCAGCCGAGTCGCCGTCCCCGAACTCGCCGTGTCCGCACTGCCGCCGGCCGACGCCCCGACGGAGGTCATCGGCGAGTTCTGCGACCTCAGCTGCATGGCCCTGCTGGGGGCCGGCGCGGACGTCGGCCCGCTCCCGGACGTGGGCATCGAGACGATCCCGGGTGCGGGCACCGGCCCCGTTCCGCATGGCGTGGACCAGGGCGGTCTCCGCCTCGGCGCGGTGCGGGCCCTCGTCCCAGCACCCTTGGAGCAGCGCCATGCGGTCTGAGGGCGTGGACCGGGGAGGCCGCCGGCGTGCGAGCTCCCATCCGGAGCGTGGGACGTATGCGGCGCTCAAGCGCTGCCTCGACTGCTGCGGCGCGGCAACGGGGCTGCTCGTCCTCAGCCCCGTGCTCGTCGTCGTCGCACTCCTCGTCGCGCTCCGCCTCGGCACGCCGGTGCTGTTCCGGCAGCAGCGGGTGACGAAGGACTCGGCGGTCTTCGCGCTGCTGAAGTTCCGCAGCATGCGGCCCGTCGATCCGGCGCGCGGATGGATCGACGACGAGGACCGGCTGACGCCCTTCGGACGATTCCTGCGGGCGACCAGCCTCGACGAGCTGCCGAGCCTGTGGAACGTCCTCGTCGGGGACATGAGCCTCATCGGGCCGCGCCCGCTGACTCCCGACTACCTCCCGCGCTACACGGCCCACCAGGCGCGGCGGCACACCGTGCGCGCCGGTCTCAGCGGGCTCGCGCAGGTGAGCGGAAGGAACTCCCTGAGCTGGGACGACAAGTTCGATCTCGACGTCGCCTACGTCGAGGAAATGAGCTGGGGGCTCGACTGCCGGATTCTCCTGCGGACCGTCACCACCGTGCTCAGCCGGAGGGGCGTGGCGAAGGATCCTTCGACGACCACGCACAGCTACGGCGGCACGCTCCGCTCCGAGCTCGTGCGGTTCCATCCCGTGGAGGCGCCGGCGCCCCGCGGCACGTGGGTGGTCAGGACGCTGGACGGCGAGCGCATCGGCAGCTGCGAGCTGATGCCGCTCGATCCCGACACCGCCGAGATCGGTTGCGACTGGTGCGCCGACGCCGGACACGGCGGCAACAGGGAGGAGCTGCACGCGGAAGCGCTCCGACTGCTCCTCAACCGGGCGCGGGGCATCGACGTCGGCCACGTCGTCACCTCGGCCGCCATCGGATCGTCGGAGTTCGACAGTCTCGTCGCCGCCGGTTTCGCTGCCGAGACCGACGAGGCCGCGGCTCCCGAGACCGCAGCCGCCGTGACCGCGGCTCCCGAGACCGGCGAGACCCACACCCAGATGACGACGACCGTCCGGCTCCGCCGGGTGCTCTCCACCGACACCGCAGCCACGCCGACGAGAAGGGCCCTCCCATGACAACCGCCACCCCGACGACCCCCGGCACGGAACTCGAGCCGGTCCTCCTCTCGCCCCCCGATGTGGGTCCCTTGGAGGAGGCGTATGTCGTCGATGCCGTCCGCAGCGGCTGGATCGCCCCGATCGGGCCGGATCTCACGGCGTTCGAAGCGGAACTGGCCGCCAGGGCCCAGGTCGCCCACGCCGTCGGGCTCTCCTCGGGCACGGCCGCCCTGCACCTGGGGCTGCTCGGCCTCGGAGTCGGACCCGGCGACATCGTGGTGACGTCGACGATGACGTTCGCCGCGACCGCGAACGCCATCGTCTACTGCGGTGCCCAGCCGATGTTCCTCGACTGCCTCGACGACGGGAACATGGACCCGGAGCTGCTGCACAAGGCGCTGCGGGGCCTTGCCGAGGAGCACCGACTGCCGGCGGCCGTCGTTCCCGTCGACCTCCTCGGACGCGCCGCCGAATACGACCGGATCCTGCCCGTCGCAGCGGAGTTCGACGTGCCGGTCCTCGTCGACGCGGCGGAATCGTTCGGATCGTTCCACGGCGAGCGGCCGACGGCGTCCATGGGTCGAGCCGCCGCGGTGTCCTTCAACGGCAACAAGATCATGACCACCTCGGGCGGGGGAGCGCTGCTCACCGACGACGGGGAGCTCGCCGACCGGGCCAGATACCTCTCCGCTCAGGCGCGGCAGCCGGTGCTCCATTACGAGCACACGGAGGTCGGGTTCAACTATCGGCTGAGCAACATCCTCGCCGCTCTCGGCCGCGCTCAGCTCGAACGGCTCGACGCGATGATCTCGCGGAGGCGCCGGATCCGATCGCGGTACTCCCGGCTGTTCGACGCGCATCCCGGCCTCACCGTGCTCGGCGCGGGCAGCCGGCACCCCGACAACGCCTGGCTCACCGCCGTTCTCGTCGATCCCGGGATCGCGGGCTTCACCGCGGGGGATCTCGGTGCCTGGCTCGCCGAGGACCGGATCGAGACCAGACCCCTGTGGAAGCCCATGCACCTGCAGCCGGCATTCGCCGACTGCCCGAGGCTGGAGGGCCGCACCTCCGAGCGGCTCTTCGCCACCGGGCTGACCCTGCCGAACGGATCCGGGATGACCGACGCCCAACTCGAGCGGGTGCTCGAGCGCATCGGCCGGTTCCTCGGCGGTGGGCCGCAGGGTGCCTGCGGGAGCCCGCAGTCGCGGGTGCGAGCGGCCTCCGGCGGGAGAACCCGGCGATAGCCTGACAGCAGATCCATCAGTCTCGCGCCCATCGAGGGGCGCCGACGAGAGACCCGGGCGGCTGTGCCGCTCCCCTTCGCACCAGACGGATTCACACGTGGGTCCGCGGACACCGGAAGCAGAGGACACGATCATGGACAGAAGCGAAGCGGTTGACCTCATCCCCTCGGGTGCGGGCGCACGACCGGTCGCCGGCATCGGCGAGAACGGAGCGGCCCATGTCCGCTGAGGATCCGGCTCCGGCGACGATGGATCTGCGCGAATACCTGCGGATCATCCGCCGCAAGCGCCTGCTCGTCGGTCTCGTCACGGCGCTGGGCCTCGCCCTGGGGATCGCGTCCACTCTGCTGATGCCGCCCAAGTACGAGGCCAGCACCCAGCTCTACGTCTCCGTCAGATCGCAGGCGGGCAGCACGGGGGACCTGGTACAGGGCAGCAGCTTCGCCCGCGAGGTCGTCGGCAGCTATGTCGACGTGGTCGGCACGGGCGTCGTCCTCGATCCGGTCATCGCGGAGCTCGACCTCGACACCTCGGTGTCCGAG
The DNA here is from genome assembly GCF_003315415.1 of Brevibacterium sanguinis. Taxonomy (GTDB): domain Bacteria; phylum Actinomycetota; class Actinomycetes; order Actinomycetales; family Brevibacteriaceae; genus Brevibacterium; species Brevibacterium celere_A. Next base: position 31,293 of record NZ_QNSB01000002.1, on the reverse strand, counting down.
CTGAGGAAGCGAGTGGAGGCGAGCACTCCCGGGGAATCGGTCCTCATCGACATCTCCGTCACCGACACGGACCCCGAGCAGGCTGCGCGCATCGCGGGAGCCGTCGGCAGGAGCCTCGCCGAGGCGGTGCAGAGCAGGCTCGAACCGGAACGGACCGACGGGCAGAGCTCCGTCACCCTGACCACCACCCAGGAGGCGCTGACCGAGGAGGGCCCGATCAGCCCCCGGCCCGAGCTGCTCGTGCCGGCGGGGTTCCTGCTCGGCCTGCTGTGCGGGATCGGCGTGGCCGTGCTCAGCGTCGTCCTCGACAAGCGCGTGCGCTCCGTGCGCGACGTCAACCAGGTCACCGAGAAGCCCGTGATCGGCAGGATTCCCCGTGACCCGGCCGTCGCCGAGGACCCTCTGGTGGTGCGGACGCACCCGCGCAGCGCCACCGCGGAGGCCTTCCGGACCCTGCGGACCAACCTCGACTTCCTCGCCGTCGGCTCCGGCAGCCGCACCTTCGTCATCAGCTCGTCGAGCGTCGGCGAGGGCAAATCGGTGACTGCCGCCAACATCTCCCTCACCCTGGCGAAAGCAGGACTGCGGGTGGTGCTCGTCGACTGCGATCTCCGTCGACCCCGGATCGCGGAATACTTCGGGATCGAGGGAGGAGCGGGTCTCACCGATGTGCTCGCTGGCCGGGCGGAACCGAGCGATGTCCTGCAGCCCTGGGGCGAGGACGGCCTGCGCGTGCTCGCCGCCGGACGCATCCCGCCGAATCCGAGCGAGCTCCTGGGCTCCGAGACGATGGACGCCGTCATCGAGACCCTCAGCGACGACTACGACTACGTCATCCTCGACGCGCCTCCCACCCTCGCCGTCACGGACGCCGCGGTGGTCGGGACGAAGGCAGCCGGAGTCCTTCTCGTCGCGGCGGCGGGGAGCACCGAGAAGCACGCGCTCGACGACGCGATCCGCACGCACGAAGGTGTGGGCACCTCGGTGGCGGGAATCGTCGTCACGATGCTCCCGCCGACGGGCGAGGACGTGTACGGATACGGCCGCGACGCCTACGGGGAGCCGCCGACCGCCGAGGACGAACTCGGAGAGGACGAGATCCGGGAGGGGCGGGCACGGGACTGCGCGGCGAGCGCCGAGCAGGACCCCGGCGTGCCCGTGGACGACGAGCGGCCCGGCCGGGACGACCCCGTCGGGGAGAACCCCGCGACGGTGGAGCTGCCCCTGGTCGAGGCCGCGTGGGCGGAATCGAAGACCAGACCCGGAGGCACGAGCTGATGCCGGAACGGTTCACGATCCTCACCGTCTGCACCGGGAACCTCTGCCGGTCGCCTCTGGCGGAGCTGCTGCTCGCCCAGCGGTTCGCCGGCGTGTCCTCGATCCGGGTCCGCTCGGCCGGCACCCGGGCCATGGCAGGCTGGTCGATGCCCGAACCGGCGCGGAGGATCGCCACCGGCATGGGCGTCGTCGACGTCGGGGCCCATCGTGCCCGACAGGTGACTGCCGAGATCCTCCGGGAGGCGGACCTGGTCCTCGCCATGACCCGCGACCACCGGCGCAGCCTGGTCATGCTCGACCCCCGGGTCACCCGACGTGCGTTCACGGTGCGTGAATTCGCGTACCTCGCCGCACTGACGAGGGACGAGGACATCATCCGTGCGGGGGCGCCGCCCGCGGCGGACCAGCTCGCACGACTGCGGGCCGCCGTGTCGGCCGTCGCGCAGGGGCGCAGCCGTCGGCACCGCCCGGAGATTCCCGCCGATGACGACGTCATCGATCCCTATGGCATGGATCACGCGGTCTATTCGCTCTCGGCCCTGCAGCTGGCCCCGGCGGTCGACGGCGTGGCGGGTCTCCTGCAACGGGCACTCGACCTCGGCGAGGGGGCATGATGGACGCCGCCGAGCAGCCCGCGGGAGTGCGCATCGCAGCGCTCGTCCTCGTCGCGTCGCAGGTGCTCGCCGCCGGCGGCGCCGTGCTGGTCAACCTGCTCGCGGCCGTCGTGCTCGACCCGGCGGCGCGCGGAGACCTGGCCTTCGCCCTGCAGCTCGCCTACTTCCTCTCCGTCTTCGCCGTCATGGGCCTGGAGAGGCCGTTCATCGCCGCCCGGACCGGGGTGTTCGGCGCAGAGTACCGGATCTTCGCCCGACTGGTGGTCCCGGGCACTCTCGTGGTCCTCCCCGTCGCGATCGTCGCCACCGCCGTGTCCCCCTTCAGCACCGACTGGCTGTGGATGGGGGCGATCGCGATCACCGGCTACGTCGCGCTCAACTCGCTGACGCGGGCGGTGCGCGTGGCCTACGTGAGCAGCCGGAACTGGAAGCGGTTCACCCTCAACGCGATCGCCACCCAGGTGGTCATCATCGCGGGCGCGGGCCTGCTCGTCCTCCTCGACGCGGGCGACCCTGTGCTGTGGATGTGGGTCTACGTGCTCTCGGTGCTCCCGGCCGTCGTGCTCCTCGGCCTCGCCCTCCGGTCGGGGTCCCTGACCGCCGCGCCCGGTCGGCAGGAGACGCGCGAGCTGCGCCGCCGCGGCTGGGTGCTGCTGCCCTCGGAATTCAGCAACACCGCGATGCTTCGCTCCGACCGCCTGCTTCTCCCGGCGCTGAGCACCTCCGCGGAGCTCGGACTCTACGTCACCGTCGCCACCGTCCTCGAGATGGCCACCTGGCCCGTGCAGCAGTGGGTCGACGCCTCGCTGCGCGGATGGTCGACGTCGGCCCGATCGCTGCCGCGCATGGCGGCCCGGCTCATCGCCCGCTGCGTGCTCCTTCTCACGGTCGCGGCGACTGCACTGGGAACCGCAGCGTACGTGATGATCGTGGCCGTCCTCCCGGAGTCGTACCTCCCGGCCACGGCGGCGATCCTCCCTCTGGCCGTCTCCGCGGTGGTGTTCGGCATCACGCGCGTCCAGCAGGGACTGCTCATCGCCGCGGGAGCCCCGGGCCCGGTGTCGGTCATCGAGATCATCGGCACTGTCGCCTCCGTCCTCGCCTATGTCCTGCTCATCCCGCAGCACGGAATGCTCGGCGCGGCCTACGGCTCGATCATCGGTTACTCGATCTGCGCCGCCGCGGCCGCCATCGCCATGTTGTTGGTCTTCAGGCGCGGGACGGACGGCGGGGACCAGGACACCACCTCCGACGGCACCGCTGCCGCGGGGGATACGGCGGACGACGGGGCGGCAGAGACTTCGACCGCCACCGGCTATCGAGCAGGGGGTTGAACCGATGCGCGTACTGATGATCGCCCATTTCACCGACGGCGGAGACATGTCCAACAACCGGTTCAGCTCGCTGGCCGGGACCATCGCCCGGCGCGGCGCCGAGGTCGAACTGGTCACCTCGTCGTTCCTCCACAGGACCAAGACCCAGCGGGACACCTCGGCGCCCGGCAACCCGCTGTTCACGACCACCTACGTCAACGAGCCCGCATACCGGGGCAACGTGTCGGTGGGACGGCTGCGCAGCCACCGGGTCCTGGGGCGCAGCCTCGCGGACTATCTGCGGAAGCGGAGCGCGCCGGACGTCGTCTACTGTGCGGTGCCCTCGCTCGAGGTGGCGTCGGCGGCGACTGACTTTGCCAAGAGGCACGGGGTGAGGCTCATCCTCGACGTCCAGGATCTGTGGCCGGAGGCCTTCGAGATGGTGTTGAGGCCCAGGTGGGCGGCACGGTGCGCGCTCGCCCCCCTGCGCATTCACGCGGATCGGATCTACCGGGCGGCGGACGCGGTCGTCACGGTGTCCGAGACCTATTCGCAGAGGGTCGCCGAGGCGCGCGACGATGGAGCCGAGGTGACCACCGTCTACCTGGGCACGGATCTGCGGCGCTTCGACTCCTACCTGCCCAAGCGCCCGCCCGAAGCCGGGTTCCTCGAGCTCGCGTACGTCGGAACGCTGGGCCACAGCTACGACCTGCCCGCGGTCTTCGACGCCCTTCGCGCGCTGCGGAGGGACGGCCACCGCATGCGCCTGCACGTGATGGGCAGCGGACCCTTCGAGGGGCGCTGGCGACACGACACGCAGGACCTGCCCGACGAGGTCGTCTTCCACGGCCGGCTCGACTACCCGGAGATGGTCTCGCGCCTGCGCGGATGCGATATCGCCGTCAACCCCATCGTTCCGGGATCCGCGGGAAGCATCATCAACAAGGTCGGGGACTACGCCGCGGCCGGACTGCCCGTCGTCAACTCACAGGAGTGCGAGGAGTATCGGGCCCTGCTCGACGCCTACGGGGCGGGAATCAGCTGCGCTCCCACCTCCTCGGCGATCGCCTCGGCGCTGGCGGAGCTGGCGTCCGACCCGCTCCTGGGCGAGCGCGGACAGGGCTCGCGGCGGATGGCCGAGGAGCGCTTCGACCGCGGAGTCACCTACGAGCGCCTCGGTGAGATGGTTCTCGATGCGCGCTGAGGCGGCACCGACGCCACTCGATGCCCGGCGGGGTCAGCGCGGGATCGGGATCACCCTGCTCCTGCTCATCGCGGCCTCCATCGTCCCGGTGGCCGCCGTGCACACGCTGGCCGCACCGGTGCCGTTCACCGCGGCAGTCGTGGCGGGGTACGCCGTGCAGCTGGCCATCCTCGTCCTCATGGCCCTCCACTGGCGGATCCAACCGCGCGACCCGTGGCTGGGGATCGCGCTGGTCTACGGCATCCTGCAGGCCCTCACCCTGTTCTCGGTGTGCCTGAGGTTCGGCGACTACGACCCGATGGACCTCGTGGGGGCGATCGCCGGGATGATCTGCATCATCGCCTACGCGGGCCTCGCCCAGTCGCTGCGGCCCAGCGAGCGGGAGCTGAACACGTTCCTCGTCGGATTCCTCTGGCTCACGCTGGTGGCGATCGTCGTCAACGTCGTGCTCAACGGCACCGACATCCCGCAGATCCTCGGCTCCGGTTCGAGCTACCAGTTCGACTTCAGCAGTTTCTTCGCCAATCGCAATCAGTTCGGGTACTTCCTGTTCCTCGGGCTCGTCGCCCACGTCCTCCACCTGCACGGCAGGCGGCTGCGGGTGCACAACATCACGCTGTTCGCCCTGCAGATCGCCTCCCTGCTGCTGACGATGTCCCGGGGGTCGATCGCCGCCTCCCTCATCTTCCTCACCGCCTTCGCGGTGCTGCGATTCCGCGTGCGGGCGAGATACCTCCTGCTGCTCCTCGGTGCGGGTCTGGCCTCCGCCGTGCTCGTCATCCGCACGGGGGCGGGGGACGTGCTGCGGGACCTCCTGCTGCGGCCGGACGCCGCGCTCGCCGGCCGTGACGTCATCTGGAGCCTCGGACTCGACATCTGGCGTGAGAACGGGATCCTCCTCGGCGGCGGAGGGTTCCGCGGCGTCGCGATCGCGCAGGCCCGAGGCATGGAGCCCTCGGAGTTCCACAGCTTCTTCGTCGAGACGTTCGTGCGCGGGGGGCTGCTCGAGCTGGTCCTGCTGCTGGGCATCGTCGCTCTCGTCTGGGTGCGGCTCGCTCGCTCCCCGCTCGACCGCGGACGCCGACATGTGCTCTGTGCGTCCTCGGCGGGCGTCGCGGGCCTGTCCCTGGTCGAGAGCGTGTCTCTGTTCAGCGCCGGCCTGGTGGGGACGATCTTCACGATCTTCGTCATCTCGCTGCCTCTCCTCTACGCCGGTCTCCCTCCCGCGCCGGAAGGTGAGCGCCGGACACCCGGGTCAGCGGGAAGCCCCGTCACCCGGTCGGCGGGACGTCCGGCTCGACGCCGCCGCAGGAGTCCGGGCGTCCCGGATGCGGAAGTCTGCAGGCCCATTGCGGTGGCCCGCGAGATCGTCCGATGAATCCGCTCGATCGACCGGTCTCAGGGGGTTTGCGCTCGGGAGTGGTCCACAGTGGATCCATGAGCCCGGAACCGCACCGACCCGATCACCGACGCGCAGCGAGCCCTGCGGATCTGCAACAGCTGCTGGGCGTCGACGAGCACGTCGCGCGGCTGCTCTACGACGCCTCAGGCGGCTGGGTGGCCCCCGCCCGGGCGGCACTCGACTCGGTCGCGGCCTCGAACCGGAGCCTCGGCGAGCTGCTCGGCTCGGGAAGCCTCGCCGAGTTCGCGATCCGCAGCGGCCCCGACGTCGACATCTCGCTCGACCGCCGGGATCGATTGGCGCTGCGGACACTGTCACTGCTGCACCGGTTCTCCGAGCACGTCGCCGTGATCGCACTCGACGCGGTCGCCTCGACTCTCGAGCAGCGGGACGTCGACGCCGAAGACCACAAGGTCACCCTGCTCAGACTCCAGGCGATGGGACTCGTCCTCGCCGACGGTGAGGCGGACGCCCTTCACGTGCCGGCGCTCATCGCGGCGTGGGTGCGGTCGCTCTCGACCCAGGACGGATTGGTCGGCAGCTCCTCCCAGAACGGGAGTGCGACCGGACCGGGGTCCTCTCTCCGCCCCGCCGACGAGGACGCTCCGCTCGCCCGCCTGCGCTCGACCCTCGTCGAGGCATTCACCGAGCAGATCGAGTTCGCGACTTCCCCCGACGCGGTGCTCGTCGAGAACGCTCTCCTGCTCGCGCGGGCCGGACGGCTGTGGACAGCCCTCGGCAGGATCGCCTCGGCGGTGGGGCTTCCGGTTCTCTACCTCTATCCGGAGTCGATCGAGGCCTTCGCCCACCTGCCGCAGAGAGCCGTCCGCGAGTCGCCCGAGCTCGCGCTCCTGTCCGTCATTGCCGACACCGTCGCCGAGGCGCGGAGCAGGGCTCCGCGTGCCGGAGACACGTCGACCGGCAGACTGCGCGAGCTCGTGGCCAGGGCGACTGCTCCGGGCACACCGGGATCGCGGGAGTTCGCGCTGCTCTGCGAGCCGACGGCCCCCGCAGCTGAGGAGCCACCTGGCGCGAGGATCGACGACAGCACGTCGTCCCCCGACCCCACCTCGGCCGAGCATCCCGGCGCACTGATCGAGGCGAGGGACGTGCTCGCCCGGATGTCGCAGCTCTCGGGGCAGGGCCGACACCGCGAAGCCGCGCAGGTCGGAGCCGGCTGGGTGTCCCTCGGCGCGCCCCGGCCGCGGGCCATCGTCCGGTTCCGGGCGGCTGTGGAATCCGTGCTGGCCGGAGAACCGGGGCGTGCCCTGGCGCTGCTGCGCGACATCGAGGATGCGATGCAGGAGCGCGCCGTCGTCGGTGATTTCCTGGCCCCGGCCATCGTCGCCTGGTCGGCTCTGGCCTCCTTTCTCGGCGGAGACCACCGACGGGCGGAGGGCGACCTGCTCCGATTCGCGAGCCTCGACGAACCGCCGATCGTGCTCGAGGCGGCGTTCCGTCCCGCGGCACTCATCGCTGCGGCACACCGAGCACTCGATCGTCTCGACCTCGGGCGGTTGGCCGACCTCGTCGCGAGGCTCAAGGAGTTCCCGGAGATGGGATCCCTGTGGATCCACGTGCCGGTGCTCGAACGGACTCTGGCGCTGCTCTCCGCCACCTCGGAGTCGGGGATCCTCCTCGCTGACGAGGAAGCCGAGGTGTATGCGCAGACACGGCGGACCTCCGAGGCCGGGGCAGGCGTGCTCAGCGCCTCGCGGGCCGCCGCGCTCGTCGGGCTCGGACAGCTCTTCCGGGCTGAGCAGCTGCTCGCAGAGCTGCCTGCGCGCGTCGGCGCGAAGTATGTGCTCACGGCCCGCAGCTGCGTGGTGGCGGGGAGGTTCGACGATGCGCTGGCGGTGATCAGGTCGCACTTCTACGACGACTTCCTCAGCACCCGTGAGCGTGCCGAGCTGACCGGGCTCAGGGCCGTGGCGCATCTGCGCTCGGGAGAGGAGGACGAGGCAGCCGCGGCATTCAGGGAGGCCATCGAACTCTCCAACTGGGTGGGCTCGCTGCTCCCGATCGCGCTGCTGCCGGCACCGGACCGCAACACCCTCCTCGACCTCACCCCCGATGTCTGGGGGCCGGTCCTGCAGGAGTTCGCTCGGGATCGGATGCCGACCGCCGACCTCCGGGACCTTCTGGGAGGTGTCGCGACCGCGCTGGTGCCGAGTGTCGACAGCCCGAACCTCACCGAGAGGGAGAGGACTCTGCTCGCCCTGCTCGGGCGCAGCCGATCGGTGTCTCAGATCGCGGCCGAACTCCACCTCGTCGAGGGAACGGTGAAGAACAACCTCTCCGCCCTCTACCGGAAGCTCGGCGCATCCGGTCGCGAATCCGCGCTCGCCCGTGCGAGAGCCCTCGGCTACGTCGACCCTCCCGAGACCTGATGGCGAGGGTGCCGAGATTCGCCGCTCCGCGCGAGCAGCTCACGCGGTGATGAGGTTCCTCCGGCGGAAGCCGAGCACTCCGAGGCACACGAGCACCGCCGCGACGCCGATGAGGACGAGCACCGCCTCGGCGGACAGATCCTGGGCCGGGTACTGACCGACGTGCCGGAAGACGGAGGTGTCGAGGACCTCCTCGTCCACCTGCAGCATCTGCCCGAACAGCGTCAACACCGCGCTGCAGACGAACACGATCCACGTCAGCGCCATCAGCCGGGGAGCGAAGCCGTAGAGGGCCAGGGCGAGGGCGAGGAAGACCCAGACCGAGGCGGTCTGCGCGGTGTGGCCGAGGACCGAGGGACCGAACACCTCCCAATCACCGGTCGAGACTGCGGCGCCCAATCCGTCACCGAGTCCGGCGAGGAGCATCAGCCACAGGACTCCGAGAGCCGTCACACAGGTCCACGACAGGAGCCAGGAGCTGCGACTCACGGCGGTGGCCAGCACCGGTTCCGTGCGCACTCCCTGCTCCTCGGAGCGCAGGCCGAGGATCGCGAGGACGGCATAGGCGGTGACGATCAACGCGAAGTACATCGCCATGTACCCGATGTAGCCGTCGACGATCCCCGCGGCCCCGCCCATGATGTCGACGATCTCCGGGGGCATCCCCGCCGCGCTGTCGGCCATGGCGCCGGTGAAGGAGCCGAACACGACACCCATGGTGAACACGCCGATCGACCACCAGACCAGGCTCGAGCGCTGCAGCCGCAGCGCCAGGCCGAGCGGAGTCGACAACGAGCCCGGGGCGTGCTCCCGACCGAGGCGTTCGGCGAGGATCCCGGCCGCCAGATCGCGCGTCGACTGGAGCCTGACGGCGATCGGGACGAGCACCGCGAACAGGCCCAGGTGCAGCAGCAGGGGCCACCACCTGTCGAGGACGAACGGCGCGGTCTGCTGGGCCCAGCCCAGTGGGGAGAGCCAGGTCAGCCACTCGAGGTCCCCGTCCTGCACGGCCGACATGTCCCCGAGGCCGCGGATGACGAAGGCGGCGGCGAGGACCGCGCCGGCGATGCCGGATCCCGCGCGGGCGAACGCGGAGAACTGTGAGGTCACCGCGGTCACGGCGGCGAAGACGCAGCCGACGGCCGCGACGCCGAGGGAGAACAGGACCACCGAGGCCAGCGGCTCCGGTTCGGCGGCGGAATAGCGGAAGGCCAGGGTCATGAGCACGCTCAGCGCGGCATTCATCAGCACCGCGACGACGAGAGCCGCGATCAGCTGCGTATCGCGTCCCGTCACGTTGGCGCGGATGAGTTCGGCCCGTCCGGTCTGCTCCTCGATGCGGGTGTGCCGGGAGATCGACGTGATGTTCATCATCGCCGCCCCGAGCATGAGGAAGACGCCGTAGACCCCGGTGATGAAGCGGGGGAGCGTGATCTCGTCGAACCCGTATCCGGGGCCGGAGATCAGCCCCATGATCGGGTTCCGGGCGAACACCGTCATGGAGGCAAGCGCCTCGTCGTCCATCACCGTGCCGATGGCGTTGGCGAAGTAGGCGGTCAGTGCCGCCAGCCCGAGCACCCACAGCGGCAGCCGCCACCGGTCCCGCCGGAGCATGAACCGGATCATCGTGGCCAGGCCTGCCAGGCTTCCTCCCTGTCCTGACCCGGTGGGGGCGGCATGCCGGGGCCCGCTGCGGCCGGAATCGCCTCGGGGATCGTCCGGGGCGGACCGCCGGGGCGGTTCCGCGGGTGTGGTGAGGATTCTCGTGGTCATGATCGCGCCTTGTCGAAACTGCGGCTGGTCAGTCCGGTGGTGGTGAGGACACGGGTGCCCGAGGGGCCGTTCGAATCCGCGCCGTCGGCGGCGCGATCGGCGTCGTCGTAGTGGCGCAGCAGGAGCTGTTCGAGGGTCGGCGGCGTCGCCGTCAGCGATCGGATCTCATGCTCTCCCAGTGCCCGCATGATCGCCGGCAGCTCGGCCGTGTCGGCGCTGAAGTGCAGCCGGGTCCCGATCCGCTCGAGATCGTGCACCCCGGCCATCGCCGTGAGCTGAGGGACGGCGGTGGCGACGTCGACGGTGATCGCGGTCCGCGACAGGTGCCGCAGCTCGCTCAGGGCTCCCGACTCGACGATCCTTCCCTTGCGGATGATCGAGACCCGATCGGCCAGGGCCTCGACCTGGGCCAGGATGTGGCTCGAGAGCAGAACCGTGCGTCCCTCGTCCTTGGCTTCGCGGATGCACTCCTGGAACACGGCCTCCATCAGCGGGTCCAGCCCCGCCGTCGGCTCGTCGAGGAGCAGCAGATCGACGTCCGAGGCCAGCGCCGCGATCAGGGCGACCTTCTGCCGGTTGCCCTTCGAGTACGTGCGGCCCTTCTTGCGCGGGTCGAGATCGAAGCGGTCGATGAGCTCATCGCGGCGTCGTTCGTCGACTCCGCCCCGGAGCCGGGCGAAGAGGTCGATCGCCTCCCCGCCGGTGAGTCCGGGCCAGAGCTCGACATCGCCGGGGACATAGGCGAGCCGACGGTGCAGGGCGACGGCATGCTTCCACGGATCCTCGCCGAGGAGGCGGATGCGCCCCGAGTCGTGGCGCAGGATGCCGAGCAGGATCCGGATGGTCGTCGACTTGCCGGCGCCGTTGGGGCCGAGGAAGCCGTGGACCTCGCCCCGGGCGACCTCGAGGTCGAGGCCGTCGAGAGCGCGGACCCGGCCGTAGGCCTTGACCACCTCGGTCAGGGAGATGGCCGGACCGTCGGTCTGGGGTGTCATCATGACTGATCGTCTCCGTTCGGATCGGTGTCGGCCTCGACATCGGGGATCGAGTCGAGGACTCCGTTGACGTAGAGGTCGAGCAGGTGTGGTGCCAGTCGTGTCAGGGTGTCCTGGACATCCGTCGTGCCCAGTGCCGTCTGGATCCGGCCGGCGAGCATCATCGGCGCCAGTGCGAGGGCGGCGATCGTGGCGGCCTGGCCCCGCCGGTCCGTGCTCTGCCGGAACGTGTACCCGGCGAAGCCGTCGGCGAGGTATCCCTCGACGAGGTCGATGTAGTGCTCGAAGTAGCGCTGCCCGTGTTCGCTGGGGTCGAGGAGCGATTTCATCAGGTAGTCGATGTTCGTCCGCATCACAGGGTCGGCGAAGACGATCTCCATCGCCATCGTCGAATAGCGGGCATTGGCGGCCTTCGCCTCGGTGATCGCGGTGAAGACATAGTCGTCGCACGCGGAGCGCAGTCCCTCCTTCGAGCCGAAGTGATGGATGACGAGCCCGGGAGAGACCCCCGCCGCCGAGGCGATGCCGCGGATCGTCGGCTTCGTGAAGCCCTTCTCCGCGAACTCGCGGATCGCCGCCTGCTGGATCCGGTCGGCTGTCTCGGGGGAGGAGTTGGGGGAGCGGTCCGAGCTCTTCTTCGTTGAACGCATGTTCAATATTAAACGCCTGTTCAATGCTTCCGTCGAGGGGTGGGGTCGATTCCATTCGGCCTGTGGAACCCATTGACATACAACCAAACGGTTGTACGATGAGTGTCATGAAGACCCTCTCCGACGATCAGGCGGACGCCCTGTTCCATGCGCTGTCGGATCGGACCCGGCGTGACATCGTCAGGCGGGTCATGGACGAGGGTCAATCGGTCTCCACCTTGGCGGCGAAGTACGACATGAGCTTCGCCGCGGTGCAGAAGCATGTGGCCGTGCTCGAGAGGGCAGGGCTCGTGAACAAGCGCAGACGCGGACGCGAACAGGTGGCCAGGACCGATGTCGGGACGATCCGCTCGGCGCAGGAGCTGCTCGGCGAGCTCGAGCACCTGTGGCGGGAGCGCGTGGAGCGCATCGACGACCTGCTGGCCGCCGATGGGGGCTCGACCGGATCGACCGATCGGGCAGAACCGTCCGGCGCAGCGGGCGGACCGCCAGTCAGTTGACCACATCCGATGGAGGAGCAGTCATGCCAGTCACAGAAGTCCACCACGACGAGAACGCACTCACCCTGACCATGGTGGCGGAGTTCGCCGCGCCGCCCGAACGCGTCTGGCAGGTCTACGCCGACCCGCGCCAGCTGGAGAAGATCTGGGGTCCCCCGGGCTACCCCGCCACGGTCGTCGATCACGACATGCGGCCCGGCGGCAAGGTCACCTACTTCATGACGAGCCCGGAGGGGGAGAAGTACTGCGGCTTCTGGGTCGTCACCGACGTGGACGAGCCGCGCTCCTTCGGCTTCCATGACTACTTCTCCGACGAGGAGTTCAACCGGGTCGACGAGATGCCGGCGGCCCACAACGTCTACACCTTCACGGCGATCGACGGCGGGACCCGGGCCGAGTACGTCGGCACCTACGAATCGCTCGACGGGCTGAAGAAGGTGCTCGAGATGGGCGTCGTCGAAGGGGCGACCGGCGCGATCGGCCAGATCGACGAACTGCTCGCAGGCGAGACCTCGGTGGCCTCCTAGAAGCCGTCCCACCGCCTCGGCGAGGTGCCCGATGACGCCGAGGTGCTGCGCCCGGTGCGAGTTGTGTGCACTTCGTTCTGGCCCGGTGCGAGTCGGGTGACGTTCGTTCGGTTTCTGTCAATCGAAACGGACAGATCGTCACACGATTCGCCGTCCCCGACGCGCATCGTCACCTCTGCATCGCCAGGCGCGGGGCCTCCGGCCTGACGGGGATGATGAGGATCAGTCCGAGCAGCAGGACGAGGAGGATCCCGAGGACGCCGGCGCGCTGGAAGCCGAACACGGAGATGGAGACGGCGAACATCGCGGGGCCGAGGAAGCTGACGGCGCGCCCGGTGGTGGCGTAGAGGCCGAAGTTCTCGCCGGCGCTCTCGGGCGGGGTGATCCTCGCGAGGAACGACCGGCTCGAGGCCTGCACGGGTCCGACGCAGAAGCTGAGGATGAGCGCGCAGGCCCAGAACACCGCGCGCTCCTCGCTGAAGAGGATCGGCAGGCCGCCGAGGAGGATGACGATGAGTCCGGCGATGATCACCGGTTTGGGTCCGAAGCGGTCGTCGAAGACCCCCGCGATCATCGCGCCCGTCCCTGCCGCGATGTTGGCGGCGACGCCGAGGACGATGATCTCCGAGGCGCTGAACCCGTAGCTGCCGGCCGCGAGGACGCCGGCGAAGGCGAAGATCGCGGCCAGACCGTCGCGGAACACCGCCGAGGCGATGAAGAAGCGCAGGGTCTGGTGCTCTTCCCTCCACATCCGCACGAGGCGGCGGACCAGGGCGGCGTAGTCGGAGAGGAATGCCCTGACGGGGTTGTCCGTCGCGGTCGAGGTGCTCTCGGGCCCGGGCGCGGTGAACAGCACCGGAAGCGCGAAGACGGCGAACCACAGCGCGGACAGCGCCGCGACGATCCGGAACCGCAGCCCTCCCTCGTCCGCGGCGCCGAGGATGCCCACCTCGGGCTGGATGACGAGCACGAGGAGGAGGACGAGGAGGACCAGCCCGCCGACGTACCCCATGCCCCATCCGAAGCCCGAGACCCGGCCGACATTGTCGGGACGGGTGATGCGGACCATGATCCCGTTGTAGGACACTTCGGCGAACTCGAAGAAGACGCTGCCGACGGCGATGAGGAGCAGTCCCAGCCACAGGTACTCGGGGGAGTCGCGGACGAAGAAGAGGCCGAGCATCGAGAGCACGACGATGCTCGTGTGGATGCCGAGCCACATCCGGTGCCGCCCGCCCGCGTCGGCCCGCGTTCCGACGGCCGGAGCGACGAGCGCGATGACGAGCCCGGCCGCGGCCATTGACCAGCCGAGCGCGGACGAGCCCGATTCCTCGCTCGCCGCCACGCCCTTCGTCAGGTACGGGGTGAAGACGAACGTGATGATGACGGCGTTGAACGATGCCGACCCCCAGTCCCACAGCGCCCAGCTGAGGATTCGGGACCGGGAGCTCGCCGGCGGGGACGGCCGGGAACTCGGAGGCGGGGGAACCGCATGGCTCTGCATAACTGCACCTTACTGAAGAGAGGCGCCGATGGCCCCGCGGTTCCGCATCAGCGGCCCGTGGGTCCGTCCGGATGTCGCGTCCGCGCGTGGCACTCTTCTTGAAGTCTGCCGCCGATTCCGGCAGGGTGAGTAGTCGGTTCCATGCATTCGATCCGAAAGGCACCATGAATCACCCTGCAGAAGGCAGTGACAAGGGACAGTGGAAACCGCCCGCAGAGGACACCTCCTCCGAGGCGGCATCGGGCTCATCGGTGAAAGTCGACCCAGCAGTCGCGGTGACCGGCGAAGTCCCCGACAGTGAAGCCCCCAACGGTGCGGGCCCGGACAGTGCAGTCGAGGAGGGGCAGGCCCATTTCCTCTTCGGCGCCCCGGAGCCTGTGCGGCTCCATCTGCCGCAGCGCCTGCACATCGGCGAGGGTGATTCCGATGACGAGATCACCACGAAGCTGCGCGATCAGGGTGTGCGCATCGGCAGGGGCCTCATCGCCCCGCGGGTGTTCTGGCCCGCGCTTCGTCATCGTGGCCATCGCGGGACTGGCCATCATCCTGCCTGATTAGACCGGTCCGGTCCTCCTGTCGATCCAGAGCTGGATCGTCGCCGACCTCGGCTGGTACTACATGCTCGTGGTCGGGGGCTTCGTCGCCTTCGCCATCGTCGTGGGGCTGTCGAAGTACGGGAAGATCCGACTGGGCAAGGACGACGACGAGCCGGAGTTCGGAGTGCTCTCGTGGTTCGCCATGCTCTTCGCTGCCGGCATGGGCATCGGACTCGTCTTCTACGGAGTGGCCGAGCCGCTGACCTACGCCACGACCGGGGCGAAACCCGGTTGGGAAGGCGGAGAAGTGGAGAACGCCCAGATGGGCATGGCTCAGACCTTCGTCCACTGGGGACTGCACCCCTGGTCCCTCTACGCCGTCCTCGGCCTGGCGCTCGCCTATGCGATCCACCGGCGCGGCCGTCCGCTGTCCATCCGCTGGGCGCTCGAGCCCCTGCTCGGCCATCGGGTCAAGGGCTGGACGGGTGACCTCATCGACATCATCGCCATCTTCGGCACCGTCTTCGGCATCGCGACCTCGCTCGGACTCGGCGTCCAGCAGATCTCGGCCGGACTCAAGCACATCGGTGTCGTCGGGGAGTACGACAACACCTTCCTCATCATCCTCATCGTCATCATCACCTTCCTGGCCACCGCCTCGGTGGTCTCGGGTGTCGGTGCGGGAATCAAATGGCTGTCGAACATCAACCTCAGCCTGGCCGGGATCCTCCTCGTCACCGTGCTCGTGCTCGGTCCCACCCTCTTCCTGTTCCAGAACTTCGTCGAGTCGCTCGGCGTCTACCTCGCCAACGTGCTCGACATGACCTTCGACATCGGTGCCTACACCGGTGATGAGGGTGCCGAGTGGAACGCCTCGTGGACGCTGTTCTACTGGGGCTGGTGGATCTCCTGGGCGCCGTTCGTCGGCGTCTTCATCGCCCGCATCTCGCGGGGACGGACCGTGCGCGAGTTCATCGCCGGAGTGCTCCTCGTGCCCTCGATCGTCGGCTTCTTCTGGTTCTCCGTCATGGGCGGGACCGGACTCCACCGGCAGCTCTTCGGCTCGGGTGACCTCGTCGACCCCGCCGAGGGGGTCGTCGCCGAACGAGTGCTCTTCGACGTCCTCGGCGACCTGCCGCTGGGCTCGGTCCTGTCGGTCATCGGCATCATCCTCGTCGCGATCTTCTTCATCACCTCCTCGGACTCAGGGTCGCTCGTCGTCGACATGCTCGCCTCCGGCGGCCATCCCAACCCGCCGATGTGGTCGCGCGTGCTCTGGGCACTCCTCGAAGGAGCGCTGGCGATCGGTCTGCTCGTCGCCGGCGGCCTCGGTGCCCTGCAGGCAGGCTCGCTGATGACGGCGCTGCCGTTCAGCATCGTCCTCATCTTCGTCTGCATTGCGACACTCAAGGCATTCCGCGCCGAGGCGAGGCGGACCGAGGAGCTGGAGACGGCGGCACGGTACCGCGAGCTCGGTGAGCAGCTCGCCGACGACTTCGGCGAGTACTTCGAGGAGAAGGTCGATCAGCGCATCGACTACCGGCTCACCCGCAGCAGGGGGCTGCTCGACAGGCAGCGGGGAAGGGGAGCCCGCCGCGGCGGAACCGGCGCTCAGCGCCCCGCCCCGGGCAGCCGCTGACCGACAGGGCCCGCGCCTCGGCGGTCTGTGACCGTTTCCGGGCGATCACTTAGGCTGTAGGCAGATCAGTTCACGTTCGGATGACCGCCGGGGTCATCGCGTTTCGAAGAGGAGCACTCATGCCCATCGCAAGTCCTGAGGTGTATGCCGAGATGATCGACCGGGCGAAGGCCAAGGGCTTCGCCTATCCGGCGATCAACTGCACGTCCTCGCAGACGATCAACGCCGCCATCCGCGGCTTCGCGGAAGCGGGGTCGGACGGCATCGTGCAGATCTCGACCGGCGGAGCCGAGTACATGTCGGGTCCGACGGTCAAGGACCGGGTGCGCGGAGCGATCGCGTTCTCCGTCTTCGCCGCCGAGGTGGCCAAGAGCTACGACGTCAACATCGCCCTGCACACCGACCATGCACCGAAGGACGCCGTCGAGGAATGGGTCAAGCCGCTGCTCGCCCTCTCGACCGAGCGTGTGAAGTCCGGAGGGGACCCCTACTTCCAGTCGCACATGTGGGACGGTTCCGCGGTGCCGCTCGACGAGAACCTCTCCCTGGCCGCCGAGCTCCTCGAGCTCTCGACCGAGGCGAAGTCGATCCTCGAGATCGAGGTCGGCGTCGTCGGCGGCGAGGAGGACGGCGTCGAGAACGAGATCAACGACAAGCTCTACACGAGCGTCGACGACGGTCTCGCCACGGTCCGTGCCCTCGGTGCGGGGGAGAAGGGACGCTACCTCACGGCGCTCACCTTCGGCAACGTCCACGGCGTCTACAAGCCGGGCAACGTCCGGCTGCGCCCGTCGCTGCTCGGCGAGATCCAGGAGGCCGTCGGCAAGGAGATCGGCCAGGAGTCCCCGTTCGACCTCGTCTTCCACGGTGGCTCGGGTTCGAGCGCCGAGGAGATCGCCGAGGCGGTGCGGCACGGTGTCGTGAAGATGAACATCGACACGGACACGCAGTACGCCTTCACCCGTCCCGTCGTCGAGCACATGTTCCGCAACTACGACGGAGTGCTCAAGATCGACGGCGAGGTCGGCAACAAGAAGCTCTACGATCCGCGCTCCTACGGCAAGGCCGCCGAGGCGGGCATGGCCGAGCGCGTCGTCGAGGCCTGCCGGCACCTCGGCTCCGCAGGCACCAGCCTCAAGTAGCCTCCTCCCCGGGCGCGCCGCGTGCGCGCGAACGCCTCACGTCGAGCGCACCATGTTCTCTCGAGGGCCCCGCACAGTGCCGGCTCTCGTCGGACCGTGGTGCGCTCGCCGCTTGGCCGCTTCCCGCTCGACCGCTCGCCCGACCGCTCGACCCGCCGCCGACCGCTCGCCGCCTGACCTCGATGTTACCGAAGGATCCCCGATGCCGCAGCCCGACCTGAGCACCGAGACCGAGCCGGCGACCGGTGCCGCCGACCGGACCGGACCGCTCGACGGCAGGGGCTTCGCGTTCGCCGACGGCACCGGGTCGGCCGCCGGCCCGGGGTCGGCGCCGGTCACCGGATCGGTGCCGGTCACCGAACTGACGGTGGTCGGCGCCCGTGAGCACAACCTCGCCGACATCACCGTCGCCCTCCCGCACGGGCAGCTCATCGCGATCTGCGGAGTCTCCGGGTCGGGCAAGTCCTCGCTCGCCTTCGACACGATCTACGCCGAGGCGCAGCGGCGCTACCTCGAATCCGTCTCCCCCTTCACCCGGCACCTGCTCGGGACGATCGCCGCCCCCGAGGTCGACCGGATCACCGGGCTGCCCGCCGCGATCGCGGTCAGGCAGCTCGTCACCGCGGCCCCCGACCATTCGAGCGTCGGCACCCTGTCCCAGGTCTCCGATCTGCTCCGCGTCCTCTTCTCCCGCATCGGCACCTACCCGCCCGGGCTCGACCATCTTCCCGCCTCGGCGTTCTCCCCGAACACCGTCGAAGGCGCCTGCCCCACGTGCGCCGCCAAGGGCAGCCTCGACGACATCGACCTCGACGCGGCTGTCCCCGACGACCGTCTGACCATCCGGGACGGGGCGATCGCGGCGTGGCCGGGCGGCTGGCTGGGCCGGAACTTCAAGCACCTCGTCGAGACGATGGGCATCGACATCGACCTCCCATTCAGGGAGCTGCCGGAATCGACCCGCACCTGGCTGCTGCTCACCGACGAGACGCCGACGATCACCGTCGACCCCGCCTCCCTCAAGGAGACGATCGCGCGCGGGTACAAGGGGAAGTTCCGCAGCGCCCGACGCTACCTCCTCGACACAATGGTCACGACCGGGTCCCGGGCGACCCGGGAGCGGACCGCGCAGTTCCTGCGCCACGAGCCCTGCCCTGAATGCGGGGGAGCGCGGATCTCCCGCGCCGCGCTCGGCGTGAGGATCGGAGGGGAGACCATCGCCGAGGTGGCCTCCCGCAGCCTCGACGACCTCGCGCGCTTCATCCGCTCCGCCGTCACCTCGGGGCAGGACTCGGACGGCGGGCCCGGTCGGGCGGATGCGGCGAGCGAGGGAGCGGCCGGAGTCCTCCTCGACGAGCTCGCCAAGCGGACGCGCGTCATCTCCGAGCTGGGCGTCGGCTACCTCGCGCCGAACCGGCCCGCCTCGACCCTGTCGCCCGGCGAGCTGCAGCGGCTGCGGCTCGCCGCCCACCTGCACAGCGGCCTCCATGGGATGCTCTACGTCTTCGACGAGCTCTCCACCGGCCTGCACCCCGCCGACACGGACCACCTCTTCGGGTTCATCGAGGCGCTGCGCGATGCGGGCAACACCGTCGTCCTCGTCGAACACGAGATGGAGACGGTGCGCCGCTGCGACTGGGTCGTCGAGCTCGGACCCGGCGGCGGGGACCGGGGAGGGACGGTGATGTTCTCGGGGCCGGTCGCAGATGCGCTCGCCGGGGACAGCGGTGTCGCCGCCCGTCTGCGCAACGAACCCGATACCCCGCCGTGGAGGCCCGATCCCACGCCGGCAAACGCTCGTCAGGGCGACGGATCGGGCGGCGGCACCGGATCGCCTGCCAGCGGGGACTCGGCCGGACGGGGCGGTTCGTCCGGTGGGGCCGGCGCACCCGAGTCCGGATGGGCCCGCTGCTCGGGCCTGCGGGCGAACACACTCGCCGACGTCACCGTCGAGTTCCCCACCGCCGCGCTCACGGTGGTCACCGGGGTGTCGGGGTCGGGGAAGAGCTCGCTGCTGCGCTCGGTGGCGGCACTCGTCTCCCGGTCCGGAGCGACGTCGCTCCTCGACGACGATGAGCCGGCGGCTCTCGACGCCGACCTCGGCTTCGCCGAGGCGAACGCCGTCGGACTCGAGGAGTTCTCCCGGGTCGTCAGCTTCGATCAGAGCGTCATCGGGCGGTCGCCGCGCTCGGTCATCGGCACCTACCTGGGGATCTTCGACAGGATCCGTGCGCTCTTCGCGGCCACGCCCCTGGCGAGGTCCAGGGGCTACACGGCCTCCCGGTTCTCCTTCAACACGGCCGAGGGCCGCTGCCCCCGCTGCGAGGGGCTCGGCATGATCACGATCGACCTCGTCCACCTGCCCGCCTCCAGCGGGAGCTGTCCCGAATGCGAGGGCAGGCGCTTCACCGACGAGACGCTTCAGGTCACGGTCGAGGGTCTGACCATCGCCGAGGTGCTCGGACTGTCGATCGACGCCGCGGCCGTCCGGTTCGCCGAGGTGCTGCGCGCCGTCGACCACTTCGAGGCACTGCAGCGAGTGGGCCTCGGCGGTCTGCTCCTCGGGCAGTCGACCTCGACGCTCTCGGGCGGGGAGGCTCAGCGCCTGCGGCTGGCAGCGGCCATGCGCGCGCGGAGGAGACGGGAACGCTCACTGTTCATCCTCGACGAACCGACCAACGGCCTCCACCCCAGCGATGCGCGGGTGCTCGGGGAGCTGTTCCGGCAGATCGTCGACGAGGGCGACACGATCCTCATGGCCGACCACAACATGGAGATCGCCGCCGGTGCCGACTGGCTCATCGACCTCGGGCCGGGAGCCGGACCGGAGGGCGGCGGGGTCGTGGCGGCGGGCCGGCCGAAGGACGTCGCCCGGAGCGGAGCGGGCGCCACGGCTCGCGTGCTCACCGAACGGTTCGGCTGAGCCGCGCGGAAGCCGCCCGGAGCCGGGCGTGCTCACCTCACCTGCCCTCACCTCGGCGACCATTGCCGGTATCGAGGCGCGCCCGCGCCTCCGCGGCGCCGCGGCCCGACCACCCCTCACTGTGGCGGAGCAGGCCGAAGGCCCGGGACGCCGTTGTCCCGGGCCTTCGACCGACCGATCCTCTCGGAGAGGACGAGGCGCTCAGCCCTTCCTGTCCGCCCCGGTGCGGAGGCTCGCCAGACGGTGCACCCAGAAATCGGCGTTCCGGATGCTGAGCGCCTGCGGGTCGAACACCGGGTCGAGGCCCTCCTTGGTCTGCCGCTCGTAGTCGCGGAGCGCCTTGAACGCGGGCTGCTGGAGGAACAGGATGGCGATGACGTTGAGCCAGGCCATGAGGCCGACGCCGATGTCGCCGAGGGCCCAGGCGCTGCCGGAGGCCGAGATCGCGCCGACGGCGACGGCGACGAGGATGAGCGCCTGGAGCACGCGCTCGCCGATGACCATGACCATCTTGTTCTTGAAGCGTCCCAGCAGGTAGACGAGGTTCGTCTCGGCCATGTAGTAGTAGGCGACGATCGTCGTCAGCGCGAAGAAGAAGATCGAGATCGCGATGAAGCTCGCGCCCAGGCCCGGGATCATCGTGTCGAGTCCGGCCTGAGGCCAGGTCTCACCGGGAGTGGCGGCGATCTCCTCGGCGAGCTGACCGCGTCCCGAACCGATGATCGTCGTCTGATCGGCGTCGAAGACCTTGTACATGCCGGTCGAGAGGATCATGAACGCGGTGGCCGAGCACACGAGAAGGGTGTCGATGTAGATCGCTCCCGCCTGCACGAGGCCCTGCTTGGTGGGATGGGAGACCTCGGCGGCCGCTGCGGCGTGCGGTCCCGTGCCCTGTCCGGCCTCGTTGGAGTAGATCCCGCGCTGGACGCCCCACTGGATGGCCATGCCGAGGATACCGCCGAAGGCCGCCTCGGGGCCCGCGTCGACGCCGAAGGCGGACTTGAAGACGAGTTCGATGACCGAGAGGAGCTGGTCGGCGTTGACGAGGGAGACGACGATCGCGGCGAGGATGTAGATGATCGCCATGAACGGCACGACGAGGGAGGCGAAGTGCGCGATGCGCTTGACTCCGCCGATGACGATGAAGCCCATGATGACGGCCAGTCCGATCGCCGTCACCCACGACGGGAGGTTCCACGCGTTCGTGACCGCGCCGGAGATCGCGTTCGACTGGATTCCGGGGAGCATGAAGCTCATCGCCATGACGGTGACGAAGGCGAAGACCATGCCGTAGACCTTGAACAGGCCCTTCGCCTTGGTGTGGCGATAGGCCTTCTCGATGTAGAAGGCGGGACCGCCGCGGTACTCACCGGTCTTGGGGTCCTGCTCCTTGAAGATCTGACCGAGGGTCGATTCGACGTAGGAGGTGGAGGCGCCGAGGAGCGCCGAGATCCACATCCAGACGACGGCACCGGGGCCGCCGAAGGCGATGGCAGTGGCGACACCGGCGATGTTGCCGACGCCGACGCGTCCGGCCAGCGACATCGCCAGCGCCTGGAACGAGGAGACTCCCTCATTGGAGCTCTTGCCCCGGAACATCTGGACGAAGATCGCCTTGATCTGACGGAATTGGACGGCCCGCGAGCGGATCGTGAAGTAGACCCCCGCCCCCAGGCAGAGATAGACGAGTGCTGATGACCAGACGATGCCATTCAGCCATTCGATGAAAGCGGACACACTTCTCCTCAGTAGTTCTGCAGTTCTTCATCTGCGGACAGGGCGAACAGTCGTCGTTCCCCTGTGATACGACTCATAAGTCAAGCCCATTGTGACGTGGGACGCAAATCTGTCGAGCACCATCGTATGCGCTGAGATCCGACGGCGAGGCGATTCTCGAGGTTTCCGTCCAGGTGATCGGACTGCCAGTCCTGACCTGGGATTTTATGTCTCGTCTTGTGGTATGGGGAGGTGGAGGTTGCGATCGGCCCGTTCGCGGGTGACCGGCTTCGGGCCAAACTCCTGCGCTTGCAGGCTCCTAAGCGGGGTCGGCCCCCGAACGTGACCCGACGGGACTGATTCGATGCGGCGCCACGTCGAATCAGTCCCGTCGGGTCACATCAGCGGCAAGTGGGGTCAGCCCTGCTGCTGCGGGTCGGCGATGAAGTCGAGGATACCGGCCTGGCTGATCGGGATGTCGAGGAGTCGATCGAGCTCCTCGCGGTCAGGCTCGATGCCGAGGATGCGCAGCGCATAGAGGGTGAAGTCGCGCTCGATCTGTTCGGGCGTCAGCTCACCAGTCGGCCGGTACCAGATGGAGAGAGAGTTGCAGATCGACAGCACGGCACGCGTGGCCAGCTGGGGGTCGTCGACGGTGAACTTCCCGGCGTCGACCCCTGCGGCGATGACGTCGCCGAGCACGGCCCTCGCCTGCCGCTGCAGCGTCCTGATGGCGGCGGCGTTCTCGCCCTCGAGGCGTTCGGTGTCGCGCAGCAGCACCGTCGAGACCGAGACGTTCTCGATCCGGTATCTCACGAGGTAGCGCACGGATGCCGCGAAGCGATCGACGACGTCCTCGCCCGCCTCGGCGATGACGGCGAGGCCGTGCTCGATGTACCAGGAGTAGGCGGTCTGCACGAGCTCGAACAGGGCGTCCTGCTTGGATGGGAAGTAGTAGTAGAGAGCGGACAGACTCAGCCCCGCGGCCTGCGCGATGTCCCGGATGGAGGCGCCGTCGAAGCCCTTCGTCGCGAAGGTGTCGCGCGCCGAACGGAGGATGTTGTTGCGGCCGTTGGTTGAACGCACGGTGCTGGGTCTCCTTGCGAGCCGGGAAATCGAACAATCACTCACTTGCCAGTCGACAATACAACACGGCGCCTCCCGCGAGCCCGGAACCGGCGGAGCCCCTCCCCGCGCGGCATGTGAAGCCATGGTGCACGTCACGGTCGAAGGGGGGAATAGTTGACTGTTCAACCATGTTCTCCGTGGAGTGCGGGCCATTCGGTCACGTCCGACTGCTCGCACGGACCGATCCGGACACACCACCGAACAAAGGACGACAATGCTCTCCATCGCGATCATTCCCGGCACCTCCCGCCCGCAGGCCCTCAACCCCCAGATCGTCTCCTGGGTGTCCGAGCAGCTGGCCGGCCGTGACGACGTCCGCGCCGAGGTCGTCGACTTCGGCGACTTCGACCTGCCCCTCCTCGACGAGGTGATCCCCGCCGGTGCGAAGATGTACCAGAACGATCACACGAAGGCCTGGGGAGCCAAGCTCGATGAGTTCGACGCCTTCATCTTCGTCACCCCTGAGTACAACCACTCGATCTCGGGATCGCTGAAGAACGCCCTCGACTTCGTCGCCACCGAGTTCAACCACAAGGTCGCCGGCATCGTCAACTACGGCGCTGACAAGGGCGTGCGCGCCGCCGAGCACCTGCGTCACATCCTCGCCAACTACAAGCTCGCCGTCGTCCGCGACCAGGCGTCCTTCAGCATCTTCACCGACGTCGCGGACGGCAAGTTCGCTCCCACCGAGGTGTCGGCGGCTCCGTTCGCATCGATGGTCGACGACATCGTCGCCTGGGGCGAGGCGCTGAAGTCCGTGCGCGAGGACTCGGCGGAGGACGAAGCGGCCGCCTGAGCTCTCCCGTTCGCCGACAGCTCAGCGATCAGCCCAGGGCGCACCTCGTGAAGTGCACCCTGGGCTGATCGCTGCGGTGTCGCCGTTTCGGTGCTCCCGGGGTGACCGGGACCGCTCGTTGCCTTAGAGTCGGAGTGAATGAACGATCACTCAGTCTCGACTCGAAGGACATCCATGGATCTCAACAATGCCGTCGCGCTCGTCACCGGTGGAGCCTCCGGACTCGGCCGGGCGACCGCCGAACGCCTGCTCGCCGCGGGAGCTCAGGTCGTCATGGTCGACCTCAACGCCGAGGTGGGTGAGCAGGTCGCGACCGAGCTCGGCGACCGTGCCCACTTCGTCGTCGCCGACGTCACGAGCGAGGAGCAGGTCCAGGCCGCCGTCGACACGGCGACCGGCCTCGGCGCCCTGCGGGTCGTCGTCAACTGCGCGGGCGTCGCGACGCCCGGGAAGCTCGTGTCCAAGCGCGGCCCCCTGCCGCTCGAGACCTTCGAGAAGGTCGTGGCCATCAACCTCGTCGGCACGATCAACGTCTGCCGTCTCGCCGCCGCCGCGATGCAGCGGCAGGACCCGGTGGGCGAGGAGCGCGGCGTCATCGTCAACACGGCGTCCGTCGCGGCATTCGACGGGCAGATCGGGCAGATCGCCTACTCCGCCTCCAAGGGAGCCGTGGCCGCGGTGACCCTGCCCATGGCCCGCGAGCTCGCCGCCTCCCTCATCCGGGTGGTGACGATCGCACCGGGCATCTTCGAGACGCCGATGATGGCAGGACTGCCCGCCGAGGCGCAGGAATCACTGGGCAGGTCCGTGCCGCATCCGGCCCGGCTGGGCAGGCCGGCCGAATACGCGCAGCTTGTCGAGTCGATCGTCGCCAACCCGATGCTCAACGGGGAGACGATCCGCCTCGACGGCGCGATCCGCATGCAGCCGAAATGACCCGAGCCGCGGTCGCGGCTTCCGGCCCCGGGCTCAGGCGGTGAACCTCACCTCGGTGAATTCCCTGCGCCACGCCGAGACTTCGGCGGCGATCTCGTCCAGGGTCGCCTCGGCGGGAGTGCCGGCCGTTCCCGCAACCCCAGCTTCCGCGTCCCCGGCCGACTTGGCGCCACTGTCGCCACCTGCGGTCAGCGCGCGAGCGATGAGCGAGGCCAGGCGCGGCATGTCCGCGACCTCCATGCCCCGGCGCACGATCTCCGGGGTGCCGATGCGGATGCCGTTCTGGTCACCGGGGATCTCGGGCACGGGCAGGCCGATGCCCGAGGTGAGGAACCCGGCCCGCTCGAGGACACGGGCGGCCGTGGTGCCGCCGCCGAAGGGAGCGGCCAGGAGCCCGAACTGGTGGGAGTCGGTGAATCCGCGCTCGCATTCGAAGGGCTGGACCCCCGCCTCGGCGAGGGATCGGGCCAGGACCGCCGCGCACGCCCGCATCCGGGCGGCGTAGTCCTCCCCGGTCTCGATCCAGTCCGCCAGTGTGACACCGAGCGCGGCGACGGCGCTGACGTCGAAGTTCGCTGTCAGTCCGGGGAAGGCGATGGCGTCGATCCGCTCGGAGAGGGCGGCGTCGTTGCTCAGCAGCAGCCCATGGGTGGGCCCGCCGAGGCTCTTGTACGTGCTCATCGACATCAGGTGAGCGCCCTCGTCGAGGGGGTTCGCCCACTGCTTCCCGGCGATCATCCCGCACACGTGGGCGGCGTCGAAGAGCAGGTGAGCGCCCACCTCGTCGGCGATCTCACGGACCTTGGCGACCGGATGCTCGAAGAGGTTGAGGGATCCGCCCATCGTGATCAGCCGCGGGCGCACCTCGCGGGCCAGCGCCGCCAGCGCATCGAGATCGTAGCTGTAGGCGGCGACGTCGACGGGCGCGTCGACCGTTCTCAGCCCGTAGAGGCCCGCGGCACCCGCCGCATGATGGGTGACGTGACCGCCGATCGTCGCCGGTGAGGCGATGATCGTGTCACCGGGTGCACACGTGGCCATGAACGCGTAGAGGTTGGCCATCGCGCCGCTGGGCACCCGCACCTCGGCGAAGGAGGCGTGGAACAGTCGCGCGGCGAGCTCGGCGGTGATGACCTCGATCTGCTCGATGTGCTCGAGCCCCATCTCGTACTTGTCACCCGGGTAGCCGAGCGACGTCCGCGACCCCGTCCCGCTCGACAGGAGCGCTGCGGCCCGCGGATTGAGGACGTTGGAGGCGGGGTTGAGATTGAACGTCTCCTCGTCATGGAGCCTGTCCGAGGCTGCGACGAGGTCTTCGATGCGATCGACCACAGCGGCCATCGGGGTGGCCGCGCTCGTCTCCGGACCGTGATCGCCGGCGGTGGGATCCCCCTCGCCGAGGTGGGTCCTCGCGATCTCCTCGATGCGGGCGCGGCTCTCTGCCGGGACCCAGGCCTGTGGTGACTGGAACATGGATGACTCCTTCGTCGCGGTCGTGGTGCCGGTTCGATTCCGGCTGCCGCCGGTTCACGTCCGGCGCTCGTGCTGCCTTCTCGATCATAGGGAGGGCCGCGAAGGATTCCGCCCTTTCGGACTCAAGAGTGCGTACACGAAATGGCTGAAGGAGATCGAACGATGCGAAGGCGCCGAGCGCCGGTTCGCCGGTGACGACGGCGAAACCGAGATCCGTGGAGGGGACATCGGTCCGCGAGAGTCGTGACGGGGACCATGACGTCGATGAGGTGTCCGAAGGACGCGGAGCGTTGAGTCACCCTCGGGCGAAGCGGGCGCCGAGCTCCTTGACGATCGTCTCCGCCGAGCCCTCTGTCGCACCCCGGTAGCCGGTTCCCGCCCACAAGTGCAGCCCCTGCGGATCATCGGAGGCCTTCGCCGCCGCACGGAACTCCTTGGTCAGGTGGTGGATCGCCGGGTAGGCGTCGATGGCGAGGTCGTCGAACCGGTGGACGAAGTCGTTGACGAGTGCTCGCGCGGGTCGCCCGGTGAATGCCCGGGTCAGCCGCGTCTCGGTGAACATCCCGTCCTTGAGCGCCCGGCGGTGCGTCGCCGAGGTGCCCGCTTCGTCGGCGAGGAGCAGCAGGGTTCCGATGGCGACTGCGCTCGCCCCCGCCGCGAGAAGCTCCTCGACAGCACCCGGACCGTCGACTCCTCCTCCGGCGGCAAGGGGCAGGTCCACCTCGGCGCGGACCTCGGTGAGCAGGTCGATAGTCGGGCGGTCGGCGATCCGTCGAGTGGGATCGGCAGTGCCGCTGTGCGCACCGGCCCGCGGACCCTGGACGATGAGGCCGTCGACCCCTCGGTCCCGGGCGGTCCGCGCCTCGTTGAGGGTCGTCACCGTGGCGGCCACCTGAGTGCCCACGGCCTGGAGGCGCGCAACCACCTCGGCGGTGGGGAGGTTGAACGTCGTCGAGACGAGGGGCACGGGATGGGACAGGAGGTGGTCGAGCTTCTCGGTGAAGTGGTCATCGTCGACGACGGGTTCGGGGTCGAGTGTGATCCCACGGTCGGCGGCGAGGGGCTCGAGCTCGCGGACGAACGTGTCGAAGGCGGCGCGGTCGAGGGGCACGGGGTTCGGGGCGAACAGGTTCACCCCGAAGGTCTCCGTGGTCTCCCGAGCGCGCTCCACCTGCTCCGCGAGCGCCTCGGCGGTGAGGTACCCGCCGGCGACGAAGGGGAACCCACCGGCTCGGGCCACCGCCTCGACGAGGTCCGGGGTCGTGGTGCCGCCGGCCATCGGGGCGCCGATGATCGGCAGGTCGGTGGTCATGAAGGCGATCGTCGACATTGCGGTTCTCCTCACTGTGGTCGTGGGGCCATTGTCGCACCGGACGGTCTCCATGCTCTGGCCTGGGCCTTCCCGGGCGGTCCGGATCCGATCCGTCGAGAGGTGTGCCAACGTCGCCGTCGCCGTCGCCGTCGCCGTCGCCGGTGCCGGTGCTGTCACCCGACGCCGGAGTAGTCCTCGTGCGGGGCGGCGCCGGAGGCGGAGTACTCGAGGATGACCAGCCCCGCCGGGGTGGCCGATGAGCGGTCGAGTCGGAAGCCGCGATCCTCCAGCGGGTGGGTCAGCAGTCGCCGACCGGCGCCGACGACGGTCGGGGCCAGCGCCAGCCGGAGAGTGTCGACGATCCCGGCGTCGAGGAGGGAGGCGGCGAGGCGAGCACTGCCGTGGATCTGAAGCTCCCGACCCGGCCTGGTCCTCAGCTCGGCAACGGCGCCGATGTCGGCGAGCACCGTCGTGGGATTCCACGTGCCCTGACCGAGAGTCCTGCTCACCACGAACTTGGGCAGCGTGTTCATCCGCACGGTGAACGGGTCGGGCTCGGGGATCTGCGGCCAGTCGCGGGCGAAGGCCTCGTAGGTGCGGCGCCCGAAGAGTAGTCCGCCGGCCAGATCGAGCCATTCGGAGGCCTGGGCGACGAACGCCTCGTCGAGGAAGGGCGTGAACCAGCCGCCGCGGGTGAAGCCGTCAGAGGTGTCCTCATCGGCCGAGCCCGGTCCCTGGCTCACTCCGTCGAGGCTGACGAACTGGGTGAGTGCGATTCTCAAGGCAGTGCCTCCTCGCTGTTTCGGATTCCGATTCCGACTCTGGTTCCGATTCGGATTCCGACTCCGGTTCCGACTCCGGCGCGGGCGGCCCGGGGAACGGCGCCGGACGGTGACGCTGCGCTCCGACGGACGCAGCGATCCCGACGCCCGGCGTCTCGCCTGACGCAGCATTCTCGACGGTCGGCGTCTCGTCCGACGCAGCATTCCCGACGATCGGCCTCCGCGGTCATGGTGCCAAGAGTCCCACACCTCGGCGGCCGAGGGAAGACCCCGACGAGGCTCTTAGAAATCCCTCGGATCAGCAGGGGCCGTGCCTCACACAATAATCCTCGCGAACACTTCCCCACCCACACGGGTACGCGGCCGAGGGAAGACCACTCGGGATGCGCGCCGGCTGACGCACCGCCGCCGGGAGAACCGACATGACGGTTCGTGACTGCGGCACAAGACGAATCATGACGGGCGGTGACTTTCCGGGTCACGACCGTCGCTCCCGTTCCGGGTGGCGGGCCAGACTGGTGGGACTTCGGCAGCGATGTCGAAGGGACCACCAGTGAGAAAGGACCCGCCGTGAGCTCCACAGATCGCGTGCAGCGAAGTGACCAGGTGTCGACGACGACCGCCTCTGCCTCGCAACCCGCCCCGAACGGTATCTCGACCCGCTCGATCCATGCCGGCGCCCTTCCCGAGGCGCACACGGGCTCCGTCGTCGCCCCGATCTTCCAGACCTCGACGTTCAAGATGGACGTCCCGGGGGTCGCCCGTGCCGGCTTCGACTACGCCCGGACCGGCACCCCGAACCGCAGCGACCTCGAAGAGGTGCTCTGCGATCTCGAGGGCGCTTCCTTCGCGGCGGCCCTCAACTCGGGCACCTCCGCCGAGGTCGCGGTCTTCTCCGCGCTGCTCGGCCCGGGCGATGAGATCATCATCCCGCGCGACATCTACGGCGGGACATACCGGTTGCTCGTCAATGAGTACGAGCGTTGGGGCGTCACGGTCACCACCGTCGACCTCACGGACACCGCCGCGCTCGCCGCGGCGATCAGCGAGCGGACGGCCATCGTCTGGGTCGAAACCCCGAGCAACCCGGGCCTCGACGTCATCGACATCGAGGAATCCGCGCGCCTGGCCCATGCCGCGAACGCGCTCCTCGCCGTCGACTCGACGTTCGCCACCCCGTACCTCCAGCGGCCGATCGAGCTCGGCGCCGACGTCGTCATCCACTCGACGACGAAGTTCATCAACGGCCACTCCGACGTCATCGGCGGTGCCGTGCTCACCGGTGACGGGTCGACCTGTGCCCGTGCCGCCGAGGCGACCGACCGCCTGGTCGAGTACCTCGCCTCCGTCGGGCTGGGGATCTCGCCGTTCGACGCCTGGCTGACTCGGCGTGGGATCAAGACCCTGCCGGTGCGCATGGCCAAGCACTGCGAGAACGCGCAGGCCGTGGCGGAGTGGTTGGAGCAGCGCCCGGAGATCGCCGAGGTGTATTACCCGGGCCTGCCCTCCCACCCCGGCCATGAGACCGCGAAGCGCCAGATGAGCGGATTCGGCGGAGTCGTCTCCTTCTGCACCGACACCGAGGAGCGCGCGCTCTCCCTGGTCCAGAGCACCGAGCTCATCACGCTGGCCGAATCGCTCGGCGGCGTCGAGTCCCTCATCGACCACCCGGCCACCATGACCCACCTCGCCGTCGCCGACTGCGAACTGAGCGTCTCGCCGAAGTTCATCCGCCTGTCGCTGGGGATCGAGGACATCGACGACATCCTCGCGGACCTCGACATCGCTCTCGCGAAGACCCATCCCGAGTCGACTCCGAACGTCGACAGCGCCGAGGTGAGCGAGGCGGAGGCCGCAGCAGTTGACGCGGCGGTTGCTGGCGCGGACGTCGTGGCGGTCGCAGACGCGGCCGAGGCGGCGGTCGCGCGTGCCGCGGGCGTCGAACCCGAGGACGCCGACGTGCTCACCCGCGCCTGACCCAGGCCCGGTTTCGCACTCCGCACCGTTAGCTCCAATCCACCGCGTCGCAACGGTGCGGGGTGCGGCTGACGGTGTGGGGTGCGAAACTGCCGGGAGGGCATGCGGCTGACGGTGCGCGACGCTGCCGGGTGGACGTGCGGCCACCGGCAGGGGGTGAGGTTCGCCTGTAGGGGAAACCCGAAGCTCGGTCGGCGGTCAGCTTGCTGTCGGGCCTGTCCGGGGTCGGCGTAGCGTAGTCGGTATGAGTGAGAAGACCCCCGAGAATCCGCACGAGGAGCCGCAAGGCCCTGAGTCCGCGGAGACTTCCCCCGACGCCGCCACGGCGCATCCCCAGCCACCCCTCGAAACCCCGACGCATCCCCGAACGGCTGATCCTCAGCAGGCGAACTCCCAAACGGCACACCCCGAGCAGGCGAACCCCAGCCAGCACACGCAGGAGTATCCGCAGACGCTCTCCTATTCGCGGACCCAGGTGGTCCCCTTCGCCGAGGCGGAGCACGGGACCCCACATGACCGCGGCGCCACGTCGGCGTCTCACGCTGATCCCGCTCCTGCCTCACGTCACGACGTCCCACCGCAGCCCGCGACCCCTCCTCAGGTCGCTGACTACGCCGAACAGGTCGGCCCGCTGCACTCCGCCTACGCCGCCCACCCTGCCAACTCAGGCCCGCAGCCGGCTGCTCATCCCGCCCACTCGGGCCCGCGGGGGCGGGGGGGGCGGCCGGCGGCGGGCCAGCGGGCTGAGGGCCCGAGTGGGCGGGAGGCGCAGCCGGCTGCGGG
>NZ_QNSB01000001.1 GCF_003315415.1 Brevibacterium sanguinis | reverse complement strand
CATTGTTTTCAAACAAACACGCTATTGGATTCTCAAACCACAAACACACACCCAAACCCACCACAGTGAACCTGCAGCTACCCGGGGGTGTCGGTCATCATTGGTGTTCCCTCCCCGCGACCCGTGGTGACCGGGTGTTTACCCTGGTCACACCTGGTGGAAACGATCCGTGACCGGCCCGTTTCCTGCGAGGCGAACGAGATATAACTTTAGACCAGCCCAACCCCACCACGCAACTCGAAACCGACAGATTCTGCTGTGACACCGGTCACCGGGAGCTCCAGTGCCGGGAATCCTGCGGCAGGGGCCCTCGATCAGGCCCGTCGGTACCCGGGAAGCAGCGCATTGCTGTCGACGATCTGCTTGCCGAGCGGCATGAGCGAGATCGGGATGAGCTTGAGATTCGCCCATCCCAGGGGGATGCCGATGATCGAGAGGAAGAGCGGGATGGAGGTGAGCACGTGGCCGATCGCGAGCCAGATGCCGGCGACGATGAGCCAGATGATGTTGCCCAGTGCCGCCCCGACTCCGGCGGTGCGGGTCTCGACGACTTCCCGGCCGAAGGGCCAGAGTGCGTAGTTGCCGATCCGGAACGAGGCGATGCCCCACGGGATGGTGACGATGAAGATGCAGGCGATGATGCCGGCTGTCCAGTACCCGAGGGCGAGCCACAGTCCGCTGAAGATGAACCAGATGATGTTGAGCAGTGTTCTCACGTCGTGGATCCTTTCGTGTCGAATCGTTCGGGCCGGCCGAGTCGGCCCGGCCGGTGACGTTCCTGTCCCCGACTCTAATCAGGCGCATGGTGATCGTCTCGGGTGATGGCCGCAGCGACCCGTGGGGTTGTCCCCACTGGGAACAAGACATCCGACCGAGGCACAGGAACCGAGAGCGACACCGATCCCGTCGTCGACCGGAAATGGTCGAGGGGCTTCATCGTGGTCATCCACGATGAAGCCCCTCGGCTCATGGTTCAGGCGGTGCGTTCACAGGCCGGCAACCGAAAGTCGGTTCCCCAGGCGGAGCGAACACGGCTCCCACAGCCGGATGCCATCACCCCGGCCCCTGTCGTCAGCTGACGACGTCGACGGCTCCCAGGGTCTTCTTCCCGCGACGGAGAAGGATGACTCCCCCGGTGGCGGTGTCGAGCACCTCGGCGCTAGTCAGGGTCTGGTCCTCACCGGTGACCTTGACGTTGTTGACGTAGGCGCCGCCGTCCTTGATCGCCCGGCGGGCCTCGCCCTTCGACTTGACGATGCCTGCGGTGACGAAGGCATCGGCGACGGGCAGTCCTGCCGAGAGCTGGGCGGCGTCGACGTCACCCCGGGGAAGCTCGGCCGTCGCGGCACCCAGGATGGCTGGGTCGAGGTCCTCGAGCTGCCCGCCGCCGAAGAGGGCGGAGGCAGCGGCGATGACCTGCTCGTACTGCTCGCGTCCGTGCACGAGGGTGGTGACGTCCTCGGCGAGCACCTTCTGCGCCAGCCGGGAGTGCGGGGCCGCGGTGAACTCCGCCTCGATCGCGTCGAGTTCCTCGACAGGGCGGAAGGAGAAGACCTTGAGGAACTTCATGACGTCGCGGTCATCGGCGTTGAGCCAGAACTGGCTGAACGCGTACGGGCTGGTCAGGCTCGGGTCGAGCCAGACGGTCCCGGATTCGGTCTTGCCGAACTTCGTCCCGTCGGCCTTCGTCAGCAAGGGCGTGGCAAGGGCGTGGACGCTCGTCTGCTCGACGCGGCGGATGAGGTCGACGCCCGAGGTGAGGTTGCCCCACTGGTCGGACCCTCCCGTCTGCAGCGTGCAGCCGTAGCGGCGGTAGAGTTCGAGGTAGTCGTTGCCCTGGAGCACCTGGTAGGAGAACTCGGTGAAGGAGATCCCGCTCTCGCTCTTGAGCCGGGCGGAGACGGATTCCTTGGCGAGCATCCGGTTGACCGGGAAGTGCTTGCCGATGTCGCGGAGGAAGTCGATGGCCGAGAACTGCGACGTCCAGTCGTAGTTGTTGACGACCTGGGCCGCGTTCGTGCCGCTGAAGTCGAGGAACCGCTCGACCTGGGCGCGGATCTTCGCCACCCATTCCTCGACGACCTCGCGCGGGTTGAGTGTCCGCTCCCCCGACATCCGCGGATCGCCGATGAGGCCCGTGGCCCCGCCGACGAGCGCGAGCGGGTTGTGTCCGGCCAGCTGCAGACGGCGGGCGGTGATGAGCTGGACGAGGTTGCCCATGTGCAGGCTGGGCGCGGTGGGATCGAAACCGACGTAATAGGTCAGCGAATCCTTGTCCAGAGCGTGCTGGAGGGCGGCCTCGTCGGTCGAGACCGCGACGAGCCCACGGGCCTTGAATTCGCTGAAGATGTCGGTCACTGTGTTCCTTTCGAACTGTCACTGCGCAGGTGCGCACAATGGAGCGCTGTCAAGAGATTGACGGCATCAATACTACGCGCTCGGCGGACGGGGCATCGTCCCGCGCCGAGGCGGTCGAGCGTCGTCGCGCAGCTCACCGCGCCCCGGCTCCCGCCCGTCCCCTCACACGCTGCGCGGGGACTGCGCGAACTCGCGCAGGCGGGCCACCTCGGCGCGGACATTGTCGAGCTGCTCGGCCACGGCCGAACGCGCGGTGCCGCCCTTGGCGTTGCGGGAGTCGATCGACCCGAGGGTCGTCAGCACTTCGCGCACCTCGGGGGTGAGGTGCTCGGAGATCCCGGCGTAGTCCTCGTCCGTGAGATCCCAGAGTTCGACGTCCTTCGACTCGGCCAGCTGCACCGCTGCCCCGGAGAGCTCGTGGGCGATGCGGAAGGGCACTCCGTTGCGCACGAGCCATTCGGCGATGTCGGTGGCCAGGGCGAATCCGCGCGGGGCGAGGTACGCCATCCGCTCGGTGTCGAACTTCAGGGTCGCGACCATCCCGGTGAACGCGGGCAGCAGGAGCTCGAGGGTGTCGGTGGCGTCGAAGACCGGCTCCTTGTCCTCCTGGAGGTCACGGTTGTAGGCCAGGGGCAGGGCCTTGAGTGTGGCGAGCAGTCCCGTGAGGTCGCCGATGAGCCGTCCGGACTTGCCGCGAGTGAGCTCGGCGATGTCGGGATTCTTCTTCTGCGGCATGATCGACGACCCGGTCGAGTACGCGTCGTGGAGGGTGACGAACGAGAACTCCTTCGTCGCCCACGCGATGATCTCCTCACTCAGGCGCGACAGGTTGATGCCGATCATCGTCGTGACGAAGAGGTACTCGGCGAAGACGTCGCGGCTCGCGGTGCCGTCGATCGAGTTCTCCACCGAGTCGCTGAAGCCGAGGTCCGCGGCGACGGCCTGCGGGTCGAGGCCCAGCGACGATCCGGCGAGCGCGCCGGACCCGTAGGCGGAGACGCCGGCGCGCTGGTCGAAGTCGACGAAGCGCTGGACGTCGCGCAGCAGCGGCCAGGCGTGGGCGAGGAGGTGGTGGGCGAGCAGCACCGGCTGGGCGTGCTGGAGGTGGGTGCGTCCGGGCATCGGCGCCTCCCGGTGGGCGTCGGCCTGTTCGATGAGGACCTCGACGGTGTCGAGGACGAGGCCGGCGATCTCCCGGGCGTGGTCGCGCAGGTACATCCGGCCCATCGTCGCGATCTGGTCGTTGCGGGACCGGCCGGCACGCAGCTTGCCGCCGAGTTCGGGTCCGGCGATCTCGATGAGCCCGCGCTCGAGGGAGGAGTGGACGTCCTCGTCGGATTCGGCGGCGACGTACTCGCCGGTCTCGACCCGGCGGGCGAGCTCGGTCAGCGCCTCGGTCATCCCGGCCAGTTCCGCGTCGTCGAGGAGTCCCGCCCGGTGGAGGACCTTCGCATGGGCCTTCGATCCGGCGATGTCGTAGTGGGCCAGTCGCCAGTCGAAATCGGTCGACTTGCTCAGTGCGGCCAGGGCGTCGGCCGGACCGTCGGAGAATCGTCCGCCCCACAGACTCAGTCGTTCGCTCACAGTGTGTCCTTCCGTGCCTCCGGCGGGGCGCTCATGTCCTCGCCGAGGCGATCGTTGCCTGCCGGGTCCTGCCCGGTCGGTTGGTGGTGTCGGTGGTCCACCGGTGCCGGCGGACGGGTGGTCAGTGGTCGCCGCCGCCCGCGGCCATCTCGAGGAAGCTCTCGGCGAGGCTCTGTCCGCCGATGGCGGCGTCGGCGATGACGAGCACGGTGTCGTCACCGGCGATCGTGCCGAAGATCCCGGCCAGCGAGGACCGGTCGATCGCCGAGGCGAGGTACTGGGCGGCTCCGGGCGGGGTGCGGAGGACGACCATGGTGTCCTGGGCCGAGGCGGAGACGAGGAGTTCCTCGAGCAGCCTCGGCAGCTTCGCATCGAGAGTGTCCCCCGTCGACTGCTGGAGGCTGCGGTCCCCGCCCTCGCCGGGGACGGCGTAGACGGATCCCGACGTCGACCGGATCTTCACGGCCCCCACCTCGGCGAGGTCGCGGGAGAGCGTCGCCTGGGTGACGGTGATCCCGCGTTTGGACAGCGCCTCGGCGAGTTCGATCTGGGAGTGGACGGACTCGCGGGTGATGAGGTCGATGATCCGCTGCTGCCGCGCGGTCTTCGTCAGCGGCGCCGAGCCCTCGGTCATCGTCGCTCCCATCGCTCGCGGGCCCCTGCCGGTGCCGCGGCCATCGCTGCTCCGCCGGCCCTGCTCATCGCCGGTCCAAGAGGAAGGTGAGCAGCGCCTTCTGCGCGTGGAGGCGGTTCTCGGCTTCGTCGAAGACCACCGAGGCGGGGCCGTCGATGACCTCGGCCGCGACCTCCTTGCCGCGGTAGGCGGGCAGGCAGTGGAGGAAGATCGGGTCGTTGCCCAGACCCATGAGCTCGCTCGTCACCTGGTACTTGACGAACGGGGAGTCCTCGCCGTCGCGGCCGCCCGCGTCCTGGCCCATCGACACCCACGTGTCGGTGACGAGGACGTCAGCCCCCTGGGCGGCGGCGACGGGGTCGTCGGTGACCTCGACGGATCCGCCGGTGGTCCCGGCGAGGTCGCGCGCCTCGGCGATGATCGCGGGATCCGGCTGGTAGCCGGCAGGGGCGGCGATGCGCACGTGCATGCCGGCGTTGACTCCGCCGAGGACGTAGGAGTTGGCCATGTTGTTGGCGCCGTCGCCATAGTAGGTCATGGTCTGCCCGGCCGGGTCGCCGCGGTGCTCACGGATGGTCAGGAGGTCGGCCAGTATCTGGCAGGGGTGAAAGTCGTCGGAGAGGGCGTTGACGACGGGCACGGCGGAGTTCTCGGCCATCTCCTCGAGCCCGGCCTGGGCGTAGGTGCGCCAGATGATCGCCGAGACCAACCGCGACATCACCTGCGCGGTGTCGGCGATCGACTCCTTGTGGCCCAGCTGCGCCTCGCCGGGGTTGATGATGAGCGGCTGTCCGCCGAGTGCGGCGATGCCGGCGGCGAAGGAGACGCGGGTGCGGGTCGAGGTCTTGTCGAAGATGACGGCCGCGGTCTGGGGTCCGGCGAGCGGCGTGCGCAGGTACGGCTGGGCCTTGAGCGTCACCGCGAGGTCGAGGACCTCGCTGAGTTCGGCGGGGCTGAGGTCGGTGTCCTTGAGGAAATGGCGGGTCATGGTGGTCCTTCGGGTGGCGGTGGCGTCAGTCTCAGCCGGCGATGAGGGCGGGCAGTGCGGTGAGGAACGTCTGCAGCTCCTCGGCCGTGATGGTCAGGGGCGGGGCCAGCCGCAGCCGCTCGGGTGTGACCGGGTTGACGATGAATCCGGCCTCGAGGGCGCGGGCGGCGATGGTCTTGGCGTCGGCTCCGCCTGTCGCGGCAGGGTCGAGTTCGATGCCGACGAGGAGTCCCGTGCCGCTCACCGAGGCGACTCCCGCGGTCTGTTCGAGTTCGCCGCGCAGCCATGTCCCGGTCTCGCGGACATGGGCGAGGAGTCCCTCGGTCTCGATCGTCTCGAGGACGGCGAGCGCCGCGGCGGTCGCGAGCGGGTTGCCGCCGAAGGTCGTCCCGTGCTGCCCGGCTTCGAGGAGCTTCGTGTTCGCGGTCCCGACGGTGATCGTCGCCCCGATGGGCATGCCTCCGCCCAGTCCCTTCGCCGAGGTGATGATGTCGGGGACGACGCCCTCGCCGATTTCCGGGTCCTGGTGGGCGTACCAGTGGCCGGTGCGTCCGACTCCGGACTGGACCTCGTCGAGGATGAGGAGTGCGCCGTGGGCGCGGGTGAGTTCCCGGGCTGCGGTGAGGTAGCCGGCGGGGTGGGTGCGCACGCCCACCTCCCCCTGGATGGGTTCGATGAACACGGCCGCGCACGTGTCGTTGATCGCGGCGGCGAGAGCGTCGACATCGCCGTAGGGGACATGGACGACGCCGGGCACGCCCGGGGCGAAGGGCTCCCGGTAGGCGGCCTTCGCCGTCAGGGCGAGCGAGCCCATGGTCCTGCCGTGGAAGGCACCCTCGACGGCGATGACGATCGGGCGTCCCCCTCCCCCGGCGCGGCGGGCCATCTTGAAGGCGGCCTCGTTCGCCTCGGCGCCGGAGTTCGAGAGGAACACGGCCGAACCCTGGGGCAGGTCGAGGATCTCGTGCAGTTTGGAGGCCAGGGCGATCTGCGGTGGGGAGGTGAAGAAGTTCGAGATGTGCCCCAAGGTGGCGGCCTGCTCGCTGATCGCTGTGACCCACGCCGGGTGGCAGTGGCCGAGGGCGTTGACGGCGATTCCGGCGAGGAGGTCGAGGTACTCCTTGCCGCTCGCGTCCCACACTTTCGAGCCCTGTCCGCGGACGAGGTCGAGCTGGGGTGCGCCGAAGACGGGTGAGAGGACGCGGCTGAAGTCATCGCGCCAGGTCTGTGCGTCAGTCATCGTCGTTGCCTGCTTCCTGGTGGGCCTGGTGTCCGTCGCGCAGGGCCGCAGGAGCCACCTCTGCCTCTTCGACCATCGTGCCGATGCCCTCGGAGGTGAAGATCTCGAGCAGCAGCGAATGCGCCATCCGGCCGTCGATGATGTGGGCCTGCTTGACTCCCTGCTCGATCGCCTCGAGCGCGGCGGTCATCTTCGGGATCATCCCCGAATCCAGCGAGGGCAGGAGCTCGCGCAGGGTCGACGGGCTGATGCGGGAGATGAGGCTCGAAGTGTCCGGCCAGTTCGCGTAGAGGCCGGGCACGTCGGTGAGCATGATGAGCTTCTCCGCCTTGAGCGCGGTCGCCACCGCAGACGCCGCGAGGTCGGCGTTGACGTTGAGCGGTTTGCCGGCCTCTCCCCCGATCTCGGCGGCAATCGAGCAGATGACGGGCACCCGCCCGGCGTCGAGGAGTTCGTGGAGGACGGTGGTGTTGACCTCGGCGATCTCGCCCACCCGGCCGAGGTCGACGGTCTCTCCGTCCACCTCGGCGTAGGTCTTGTGCGCGAGGAGGAGGTCCGCGTCCTCACCGGAGAGGCCGATCGCGGCATTGCCGTTCATGTTGATCCGGGACACGATCTCGCGGTTGACCTGGCCGGAGAGGACCATGCGGATGACCTCGGCGGCCTCTTCGCTCGTCACCCGCTGCCCGGCCTTGAACTCGGATTCGATGCCGAGGCGGCCGAGCATCGAGGAGATCTGCGGTCCTCCCCCGTGGACGACGACGGGACGGATCCCGGCGAAGCGGAGGAAGGCGATGTCGTCGGCGAAGGACTGCTGGAGCTCCGGGGAGACCATGGCGTTGCCGCCGTACTTGATGACGATCGTCGCACCGGCGAAGGTCTTGATCCAGGGCAGCGCCTCGGTGAGGGCTTCGGCCTTGACCTGGGCGGCGGCGAGCCGGGCGGCAGTGGACTTCGTGGACATGTCGTGGGGATTGCTCATGTGGAGTAGGCGCTGTTCTCTTCGACGTAATCGTGGGTGAGGTCCGAGGTCCAGATCGTGGCGGAGGCGTCGCCGACGTTCAGGTCGATGACGACGTCGACGGTGCGCTCGAAGGTCACGAGTTCGGGGTCGGCATCAGGTCCGGAGGCCTGGCACACGCGAACCCCGTTGATGGTGACGTCGATGTTCGCGGGGTCGAACTCCGCCGAGGTGGTGCCCACCTGGGCGACGACGCGGCCCCAGTTCGGGTCCTCGCCGAAGATCGCGGCCTTGAACAGGTTCGACCGGCCCACCGAGCGGGAGACCATTACCGCCTCGGCCTCGGAGGCGGCGCCCTGGGTGGTGATCGCGATGTCGTGGTGGGCGCCTTCGGCGTCGACGTGGAGCTGGTGCATGAGGTCGAGGCAGACGTCCTTGACGATCGCCGAGAATTCGTCCGCGTCAGGGGTGACCTCGGAGGCGCCGGAGCCCATGAGGATGACGGTGTCGTTCGTCGACATGCAGCCGTCGGTGTCGAGGCGGTCGAAGCTCTGGCTCGTCGCGCCGCGCAGGGCGGCGTCGAGTCCGGCGGCGTCGACGGCGGCGTCGGTGGTGAGGACGACGAGCATCGTCGCGAGCCCCGGGGCCAGCATGCCCGCGCCCTTGGCCATCCCGCCGACGGTGTAGCCGCCGTCGCCGGTGCGCACGGAGGTCTTCGCGACGGTGTCGGTCGTCATGATCGCCTCGGCGGCGTCGACTCCGCCGGCGTCATCGGCTGCTGCGGTGGAGACGAGCTGCGGGAGGTTGTCGATGATGCGGTCGCGGAAGTCCTGGCCGCCGACGCCGATGAGCCCGGTCGAGCAGACGAGGACGTCGCCGGGGTCGACGTCTCCGAGGAGGCGCGCCGTCGTCTCGGCGGTGAGCGTCGTCGTCTCGTACCCGAAGTCGCCGGTGTAGCAGTTGGCGCCGCCGGAGTTGAGGACGACGGCACGGGCGCGGCCATTCGCCGAGGCCTTCTCCGACCACAGGACGGGGTTGGCCTTGCACCGGTTCGACGTGTAGACGGCGGCGACGGCGTCGGCCGGTCCGGTGTTGACGACGAGCGCCAGGTCCTTCTTCCCGCTCGGCTTGAGGCCGGCGATGAGTCCGGAGGCGGTGAAGCCCCGGGCTGCGGTCACGCTCATGGGGCGACTCCTTCGAGTGGCAGGGCGGTCGTCTCCTCGAGACCGAGCGCCAGGTGGATGGACTGGATGGCCTGGCCGGCGGTGCCGCGGACCAGGTTGTCGAGGGCGACGACGACGAGGACCTTGCTGGCGCGTTCGTCGACGGTGAACTGGATCTGGGCGACGTTGGATCCGGTCGTCGCCGAGGTGCGCGGCCATTGACCTGCGGGCAGGAGCCGGACGAACGGTTCGTCGGCATAGGCCTCGGCGAAGGAGCGCTGCAGTGCGCCGATGATGGCCGTCTCGTCGAGGGAACCGTCCGCGGTCTGCGGTGCCTGGGGGCCAGGGTCGGCGGTGAGCGTCGCGAGGATGCCGCGGGACATCGGGACGAGGGTCGGGGTGAACGAGATCCGGGTGGGGCCGTTCGCGGCATCCTCGCCGAGGACGCCGTTGAGGTTCTGTTCGATCTCGGGCACGTGCCGGTGCGTGCCGCCGGTGCCGTATGGGGAGGCGTCGCCGAGGATCTCGGCAGCGGTGAGGTGCGGCTTGAGTGCTTTGCCGGCGCCGGAGACGCCGTTGGCGAGGACCGCGTTGAGGCCGGCCGGGGCGATGAGCCCGTCCTTGAGGATCGGCGCGAGGCCCAGGGTAACGGCGGTGACGTTGCAGCCGGGCACGGCGATGCGCTTCGTGTCCTTGAGCGCCTCGCGCTGCTTGGTGCCATCGGCACGGAGCATCTCCGGCAGTCCGTAGGTCCAGGTGCCCTGGTGGGCGGAGCCGTAGAACTGCTCCCAGGCCTCGGCACTGATGAGCCGGTGATCGGCGGCGAGGTCGACGATAAGGGTGTCGGGGCTGGTCTCGGCGAGTTCGGCGGCGATCGCTCCCGACTGCCCGTGGGGCAGGGCGAGGACGACGATGTCGTGTCCGGCGAGCACCTCGGCGGTGGAGTCCTGGACGACGAGGTCGGCGTATCGGGGCAGGTGCGGCTGATGCTTCCCGAGCGTCTCACCCACCGAGGAATGACCGCACACCGTGGTGACGTTCACAGTAGGGTGAGTGCTGAGGAGACGCAGCACCTCTCCGCCGGCATAGCCGGTGGCGCCGGAGACGGCAACCGTAAGATCGTTCATTTGCATAACTATACCAAACCTTAGATGAATATGCAGGAGGCGTCATGACGCAGGCAGTTCGGGCGATGCAGGCCGGAGGACCCGAGGTCCTCGAGTTCTCCGAGATCGAGACTCCGCAGCCTGGACCCGGCGAGGTCCTCATCGATGTCGAGGCCGCCGGCGTCAACTTCATCGACACGTACCGACGCTCGGGCGTCTATCCGATGGAGTACCCGCACGTCGTCGGCGTCGAGGGCACGGGCCGGATCGCCGAGGTGGGCGAGGGTGTCGAGAGCTGGTCCCTCGGCGACCGCGTCGCCTGGCACGACGCCCATGGCTCCTACTCCACGCAGGTTGTCGCGGATGCGGACATGATCCTCTCCGTCCCCGAGTTCGTCCGCACCGAGGTGGCCGCCGCGATGCCGCTGCAGGGGCTCACCGCCCAGTACCTCGCGACCTCATCGCACGAGATCAAGCCGGGGCAGACCGCACTGGTCCATGCCGGCGCCGGCGGGGTCGGCCTCCTGCTCACTCAGATCATCAAGCACCTGGGCGGCAAGGTCATCACGACCGTGAGCACCGAGGAGAAGGCTGAGCTGTCCCGCAAGGCCGGCGCCGACGAGGCCTTCCTCTACGGTGAGGGCGTCGACATCACCGCCAAGGTCAAGGAACTGACGAATGGTGAGGGCGTCGAGGTCGTCTACGACGGCGTCGGCAAGGACACCTTCGATGCGTCGCTCGCGTCGCTCAAGCCGCTCGGCTCGATGGTGCTGTTCGGCGGGTCGTCAGGTCAGGTGCCGCCGTTCGACATCCAGCGGCTGAACTCCTCCGGCGGGATCTTCCTCTCCCGACCTAGCCTGCAGTGGTTCGTCCGCACCCCCGAGCAGCTGGCCAAGCGTGCCTCGATGCTCTTCAACGGCCTCGAGCACGGCTGGCTCGACTTCCGTGTTGGTGCCACGTTCCCCCTGCCCGAGGCCGCCGAGGCGCACCGTGCGCTCGAGGGGCGGAAGACGACGGGGAAGGTTGTGCTGACGGTGTGAGGGGTCAGCAGACAGCGCAACGACCGCAAGAACTGGACGCCACGTTGATTCTGAATATGAACACGAGGAACGCTGAGTGGCTCCCCGCGTTCATTTATAACAAATGATCAAGTGGCTCCCCCGACAGTCAGAAAGCATGCCAGCATCTTCAGTACTCGACGCATGCAGCATGGTCGAACCCCTCGAACGCAACTGAAAGATCACCGCGTGCACACCGCACAGTCGAAACGATCGCTTCCTCAAGCCAACCCTCCGCGCCAAGGTCGTCCGGCCACCACGTCGGCATAGGCTTCGTATGCTTGGGCGAGCGCCAACGGAGCCCACAGCTTGAGCTCGACCGGAACACATTGTCACTCCAAAAGATCGACTCTGCCCGAATTGGCGCCGTCGCCGTTGAGCTGAGTGCTGAACGCGACATCATCTGTGCGTTGGAGATGAGCATCAAGACCAGGGAAAACCGTCGGCTGTTCTCCGCGGAATCCAACAATAATGCCAGAGCAATCTCTACAAACTGCTCGTCACGACGACGATCAATGTTCCGATAGTTCTCTTGAATGAGTTTCGCTGCCTACGCTCCCGACTTCCTATCGCCGCTAGGCCAACGTTTACGCATGCCCCAGCTCCTCCACCCACCAACCCGTACCAGAACTCTGTAGCGGACCGTACAACATAGAACGCATCAGCACCTCACGTTTCACGCCTTCCGCTCCCTACCACAAAATGAGAATAAACAGACTGCAGGAAGGTGAACTGATCCTCAGTAACCGCGCGGTTATGCATTACATCATTTCGGATATCATTCAATTGATTCATCCAATCAACCTTAGCCTTTCTGGCAGATCCTTGGGAGCTGGGCATAGTGTACCGCGAATCGAATCGCCGTAACCAGACGTCGTG
This sequence comes from Brevibacterium sanguinis, assembly GCF_003315415.1. GTDB lineage: Bacteria > Actinomycetota > Actinomycetes > Actinomycetales > Brevibacteriaceae > Brevibacterium > Brevibacterium celere_A. Next base: position 565,052 of record NZ_QNSB01000001.1, on the reverse strand, counting down.
CTTGAAGTGAAGAAGTATTTTCTGATAACTGACAATATACAAACAATCCCACCAACTCACTGAAACCCCCGTCGGGGAATCGTAGTTCTTAGCAGCAGCAGTCGACTGGGCTTCTTGATAAACTTGCTTCGGAACGCCTATTTTGTACCAATCGGAGCCAAACTCATCCTCCAAGTTTCGGCGGATATCATCACGAAGGAAATTCTCTATATCATTAATCATAGTGTACGATTCCGAATTAAACTGCTTCTCCTGGTTACGCAACCATTCCCGGTACCCCTCTGGCTGAAAGTCCCGACGCCTCGCCACTATAGCACCCTGAAAATTACGCCAGTACCTCGTAGGACCACCACTACCAAGCCAAGTCCGAAACTCAGATACTTGATCAGGGCTCAAACCGTCAATGTATTCAATGACAATATCAAGAAGTTCACATACAGGGGGAAACAATTCGTCAGGGGTCTGACCTAATGGATCAATCGTTCCTTCGCTAATCAAGAAATCCACCACGTCTCCGGTGACTCTCAGAATCGCTTCGGTACCGGCGTTAGTGAAAACAAAACCACCCTCACCTCGACCCAAATCCCACTGTGCCGCAAGTTGAATCCGAAAACGATCGAAACAGAGCTCAAGGAAATCTGTCAGCGGCTCTAACGTCGCGTCAATGGAACCGCGATAGAAGGATCCAGCCTTCTTCATCGAATTTTTAGTAAACTCGCCAATAAACCCTCCGCGATCGATCCCGCGGCCGATCGCATCCAAGCTTATACAACGTCGCTCGGAAGCTTTCTCCTCACCTATGACTACGCGTCCCCGCAATGGAGATGTCTTCTGCTCCCCAAGCAACTGAGCGACTTTAAGCTTCAGAGCTTCTGCCTGACGTTTCATGTCAGGACTTTCCCATTCCAGGTCAGTCTTCAACGTCAATCGCAAATTCTTCGGAACAGACTGTTGGTTCTCGTTAATATCCATGAACATTTCAAGTTGCTTCTGACCTGGCATATCCACAAAAGCCACTACCGGGACAAGCTCAGTAGCAGCACGGTCTGAATGCGCATAGCCATAAAGACGGTGCTGACCATCTATAACGTACGCTGACCTGTACTTCGCAGGGAGGTGCAGAATGCCCAGCGAATCGGTCCCGTCGGATTTTTGTACTTTATCAAACTTTAGTGGACGGCCCGCGTTGTTGATATTGATAATCAGCGAGTTTGGAAAGAATCCTCCGTTCTCGATGAACTCCCCTACGCTCTTCAACCGTGGCTTCTTGATAATTCTTTGATAAGTCGGCATCCAGCGCGTATTGGCATTATTGCGATGCAAGACATACGCGATCTTAAGAAGGCGTTCTGGTTCAATTGCAAATGAGTAGTAAGTATATCCCCCCATCTTTCCGCGAATCGCTGGCACCGTTGTGTTCATGGCGGAAATCTTTTGACCGTGAAAAAGATTGCCTAATAATTGGAACTTAGATGCCGATCCCAGATGATCCGCTAGTTCATGGTAGTAATCTATCGCCTCTTCATCCAAGTATGCAATATCGGATGATTCTATTCTATTGATCGTATTCTTGCTTACCGCAATGTTGCTAGCAGCAAATATAAACTTGATCTTTCGACCAGGGAACTCGTTCCTCAAGGATCGTATAAGACCTGGACGATAGCCGCTAATGGCTTCGATCTCGCCTTTAAACTGATGCGTAGGAGCCTTGTCGGCGTTTGACGATTTGCATTCTATCACCAGCACGACCTCGTCGTCTGCAGCTAGAACATCGATCTGCTTAGCTTCATTCTTTTCTTTGCCGTACTGAATTCGAAGGTTCCTATCAGCGTTTATCTGATCAAAACCTAAGCGAGCGCACATGGCCCAAACCCTATCCTCGAAGAGCACGTCATGAGGCTTCGGTCTACGCATCCAGATGCTCGTCTTCAGCTCTTTGTCTAAGACCCAGCCTTTAGCACTGTTTTCGTATTCAGAGCGACGTTCGTAAGGTATCTTCTCCCTCAAGTAGGGGTTTTGACGTCTGATTATTTCCGACCTGATTTTATTTTTATCCAGCAGATTGAATCCGTCGCTCATTTTACACCGATGTTCGTAAACAGCAATTCTTCAATGCGCCCTCGCGACGCATTCTTTCCGCCTATAAGACTTGGCCGAGTTATAGTTAAAGTACGCCCAAGTGGTGCGAACAGTTCGTACACGGAAGAGTGGGCTGCGTTTGTGAGTATGAACTTCGCGCCAGCCGTCGCGATACTTTCAATTACGCTTGCCAGCTTGCGTTGATCGTCAAATGAGAAGAGGTGTTGATTATACTTTATGAATCCGTTCTGATTATGAGCTACTGTATATGGCGGGTCCAGAAATACAACATCTCCACTTTGAACCTGACTTATTGTCTGTTCGAAACTGCAACTGGTTAACTCCGCAGATTGTAGCCGGCGACTTGCCGCTTGAAGATCGGCACGAGTAGGCAGTTTCACGTACTTTCGATGACCGTAAGGAACGTTGTACTTTCCCTTCAAGTTGACCCGGAAAATGCCATTGAATGAAGTATGGTTAAGATATATGAATCGAGCTGCTTGCTCGATTGCAGTGACAGGTTCTGAGGCACGTACTTCATAGTAGGCTTCGGACGTGTTTGGATACGTTCTGATCAGTTCGGCTAAAGTTTCAGGTTGATCACGTACTTCCTTGTACACGTTAATGAGTTCTTCATTCAGATCGGATAGAAATGACATTACGGGTGGTGCTATACCAAAAAAGACTGATCCTCCACCTAAGAAAGGTTCGTGATATCGAGCGATCGTCTCATCCCCCAGCAATGTTTGGATCTGTGGTACCAGCCATCGTTTTCCGCCGGCCCATCGTAGGAAAGGAGACCGATGGTTAGTATCCGGTGCAGCCCTTCCTGCGATGGCGACGTCTGAAGTGCATGTTTCGGTCATTGACCCTCCGGGCCGTTGCTTGTGAAATTCTTGGTAGTTGCTCAGCTTACCTCGAGCAACGGACACTGTCTTCTTTGTGACACACCCAGTAACCTGAACTGCTCGCATGTAATGCCAGAACTAGCTGTAGGCATGCTGCACTATCCGAGCCGGTCCCAGAGCATTCTCTCCCTCAACGCTGGCGCCAGAACCAGCGCCGCTAGCACACTGCCGGCGAGCAACACCCACGCACCGAAGTAGGTGAACAGCTTGAGTTCCGGGGCGAGAGGTGGCCCGAAGTCCGCGGCCATCATAATCACTCCCCCAAGGATGAGTGCAGCCGCGACGATGACCTGAACGAACTGCTCGACCGTCGATTTGAGCAGGTTCTTGATCATCGTGATGTCCAGGCCCTTGGTGCCGACATCCAGGGTGCCATCCTGCAGATGGTCGGCGATGCGCGACAGCTGTCCAGGGAGCTGCGCGACCTGCGGGGCTGTGGTGGCGACGTAGAGGGCGAGTTCGTGTCGGTCGACTCCCAGTCCCCCGACCTCGCTGATGAGGGTCCTACCGTTCTCGGTTACCAGTTGGAGCAGATTGAGGGTCGGGTCGAGCTTCATGATTGAGCCCTCGAGCGTGCTGATCGCCCGGAACGCGGTCGCGACGGAGCTGGGCATCGAGAATCCGAAGTCGACGACGAAGTCGATGAGTTCGCCGAACAGCGCCGCCGACGTTGAACCAGGTAGCCCATCTCCGTACTTGAGGAGGATTTGGCCGACTTCTCGTTGGAGTTCCCGAAGGTCGACGCCACTGGGGCTGCCGAGTAGATCGAGGATGGCGGCGGTGGCGGCTTGTGAGTTCTGGGAGTCGAAGGCCATGAGCAGCAGTGCGATGGCACGGCGATCGCGCTTGTCGATGCGACCGACGGCACCGAAATCGACCAGCCCGGCACGGCCGGCCGGCGACACGACGATGTTGCCCGGGTGAAGGTCCGCGTGGAAGATGCCCTTGCCAAGCACCTGGCGAACCACCATGAGGAAGAGATCCTGAGCGAGTTCCTGCCGAGCCAACTGCGAGAGGTTGGCGAGTGAATCGCCGGCATGGGACAGCGGCTTGCCTTCGACAAGATCCATCACGAGCACGAACTGGCCCGATAGCTCCTTATAGACGCGGGGAATGCGCACTCGCGAATCGACCTTCGAGCTCTTGCCGGTCTGGTCGGCCAACCGCAGCGCCTCGATGTGGGCGAGCTCGCCACGGTAATCGAGCTCTCCCTTGAGGGAGGCGACGAAGCTGCGGGCGAGCTTTCCGATGCCGATCCGCTTCGCCCAGTCGGTGCTGCGTTCGAGGCGCTCGGCCAGGGTAAGAACGATGTCGCAGTCGGCTCGCACCTGCTTGCGGATCTTCGGACGCTGGACCTTGACCGCAACCGGGTTGCCCTCCCACGTCACCGCCCGATGGACCTGGGCAACCGACGCGGCTGCGAAGGGAACCTCGTCGAACTCGGCGAACACCTCGGCGACGGGCCGGCCCCACTGCACTTCCAACTGACACTTCACCTCGGCGAAGGGCACCGGAGGAACAGCGGACTGCAGGGTCGAGAACTCCTCGACGAACTCGTGCGGGATCATGTCGCCACGGGTGGCGATGAACTGACCGAGCTTGACGAACGTGACGCCGGCGGCGGCCATCGCGTCGCGGGTGGTCACGGCGATCTCGCGCAGGGACACTCGGAGGCTGGGGATCCGCGGTTTGAGGTAGCGGGCGAGGCCGAAGCGGATGAGGATCTTCTGGATCTGGGCGAGCCGGTTGAAGCGGCGGTACCACGTGGGGACCTTCGGCGCCGAGCGCAGCATCGCGGTCAGGGAGCCGGTGGGCAGGACGAGTTCGATGGCCAGGAGGATGAACATCTGGATGACGATGAACCAGGCGAAGAGGAGCAGGAACACCATGATCGCCGGGAAGCTCATGTCGAGGGTGGGATAGTTGCCGCTCTCGGAGATGCCGAGCAGGCGGTAGGTCTCGAGAGTGATCGGCCAGATCGAGAGGCCGATGGCCAACGAGACGAGGATGTTGCGGGCCGCGCCGGTGCCGGTGAACATCATCCGGCGCACAAGGAAGCCGATGATCACCGCGTTGATGAGTCCCAGCCCGATGGTGTAGAGAATCGTCAACAGTCAGCCCCCTCGTCAGCTCGCTTCGCCGTGTACCGACGCTGCATTCCTCAGCCTAGTAGATTGGCGCGAGCGCAGGACTGGTGTTCGATTGGAAGCACGCAGTGAGTGGCTGGCCGAGTTCGATCCCGGACAGTCCTCGTATCACTTGTACAATCTTTGGTAAATTGTCTATACATTTAGGTCCGAGGCTGCTAGGCTCGTGAACGCATCGAGACAACGTCGCCCGCCAGCGGACCCTTACGCCCTATGGATCGGTCGTTCCCGACTCAAATGTAGGCATAGTGAGGTCGCCACAATGAGCTGGCACGGCATCACCAAATCTTGAATTGTCTAAATGTCTTAAAGGAGAGACGATGACAGCATTCCGCCCCGACGAACTTCGCAGAATCGATCTTCGTGGCACCACTAATCCCGATCTCAGCATCCTTCCGCGCGCGGAACTGAGTGTCGAGAGCGCCATCGACACTGTCCGACCGATCTGCGACGACGTTCGTCAACGAGGTGCGACTGCGGTTCGCGAGATCACCGCTCGGTTTGACGGTGTCGACGTCCCCTCGACTCGCGTCCCTGCCGAAGCTCTCAGTGAAGCGTTGGCCGCACTCGACACTTCCGTACGTGATGCGCTCACCGAGTCCATCCGCCGAGCCCGGCTCGTCCACGAGGCGCAGCGCCGCGACGACTTCACCGTGAGCGTGGCGGCAGGTGCCACCGTGACCGAACGCTGGATACCCGTCGATCGCGTCGGTCTCTACGTTCCGGGAGGGCTCACCGTCTACCCGAGCAGTGTCGTCATGAACGCAGTGCCTGCGCAGGTTGCCGGCGTGCGGTCACTGGCCATCGCCTCTCCCCCACAGAAGGGCACCGGGTTGCCGCATCCCACGGTGCTCGCCGCCTGCGCTCTGCTCGGCGTCGATGAGGTTCATGCTGTCGGAGGTGCGCAAGCCGTCGCTGCCTTCGCGTATGGCACTGACGACATCAATCCGGTCGATCTGGTCACCGGGCCAGGCAATGTATTCGTGGCCGCAGCCAAACGTCTGCTCAAAGGTGTCATCGGCATCGATTCCGAAGCGGGTCCCACCGAGATCGCGATCCTCGCCGATGCGACCGCCGACGCCGAACACGTTGCCGCCGATCTGCTCTCCCAAGCCGAGCATGATCCCAGGGCGTCCGCCCTGCTCGTCACCGATTCTGAGGATCTCTCGCAGCAAGTCGCAGAGGCAGTCTCCCGCCAGACAGAAACCGCGGTGAACAGTGAGCGCATTCTCGCCGCACTCCGCGGACAGTCGGCCGTCGTCCTCGTCGACTCGATCGAAGCGGGTCTCGACGTGGTCAACGCATGGGCACCGGAACACCTCGAGGTGATCACGAAAGACGCCGAGGAAGTTGCTACTCGCGTGCGTAGCGCTGGAGCAATCTTCATCGGACCCTACACACCAGTGAGCCTTGGTGACTACCTCGCGGGTTCGAACCATGTGCTCCCCACCGGCGGAACTGCCCGACACAGTTCGGGACTGTCCGTCCAGAGCTTTCTGAAAGGAATCCACGTCGTGAAATACGACCGACATGCACTCGCGGAAGTCTCCGATCATATTTCGGCAATCGGAGGCGCCGAGAATCTCCACGCCCACGTCGCGGCGGTGACGGTGCGCGTAGCGGGAGGTGCAGCATGAGCGTTGAAGAATTTGCCCAAGCGACGGTAGAACTGCCACCCCTGCAGCTGCACCTACAGGGGAAGTCGCCCTATGGCGCACCCCAGATCGATGTGCCGATCCGGCTGAACACCAATGAGAGTCCGTTCCAGCTCTCTCCCGAACTCGTTGACGACATCGCACGTACGGTAGCGACGTCTGCACGCGATGCCAACCGCTATCCCGACCGCGACGCCGTCGAACTTCGACACGAACTCGCCAGGTACCTCAGTGACACCACCGGACACACTGTGGGAACAGACCAGGTCTGGGCGGCAAACGGGTCGAACGAGGTCCTCCAACAGCTGCTCATGGCCTTTGCCGGACCAGGCCGCACCGTCCTCGGTTTCGAACCGAGCTATTCGATGCACCCCACCCTGGCAACCGCGACTGGCGCGACCTATACGTCCGTTCCCCGGACCGAGGACTTCGGCATCGATCTCGACGAGGCGCTCTCGGCCATCGGTCGGTTACAGCCGTCGGTCATCTTTCTCTGCACCCCTAACAATCCGACCGGGGGATCCCTCGACCCCGAGATGGTGGTGGCGATACATGATGCCTCCGATGCACTTATCGTGCTCGACGAGGCCTACGTGGAGTTCTCTCACTCGGCTTCGCTCCTCCCCCTCACCGACGGCCGACCGCGACTCGTCGTCTCCCGCACCATGTCGAAAGCCTTCGGACTCGCAGGGGCTCGACTCGGCTACCTCGCCGCCGACACCCGGGTGATCGACGCGATGCAGCTCACCCGACTGCCCTATCATCTGTCCTCGATCACTCAAGCAGTCGCCCTTGCCGCACTACGACACCGGAATTCCCTTCTCGCCGGGGTCGAGGCAGTCAAGGAGCAGCGCGACATCATCGTCGACACTCTGCGCAACAAAGGCGTCAAGGTTGCCGACAGCGATTCCAACTTCGTGCTCTTCCGCGCCCCGGACGGCGACAGCACGGCGCTGTGGAAGAGGATCCTCGACGCGGGAGTGCTCATCCGCGACGTCGGGCTCGACGGCTATCTGCGTGTGACGGCCGGCACTCCCTCCGAAACTCAGCGCTTTCTCGACGTGCTCGAGGAGACGGCGTGACATACTCAGACCTCGAATTGGCGTTCGAACTCGCCGACGCGGCGGACAAAGTGACCCTGGGCGGTTTCCTCGGCGTCCTCGACATCGAACTCAAATCCGACCGGTCCCCGGTCACCGCGATCGACCGCAATGCCGAGACGGCGATCCGGCAGTTGCTCGCCCAATATCGCCCGGGCGATGCGGTGCATGGCGAGGAGCATGAGGACACTGGGGCAGGCAACCGGCAGTGGATCATCGATCCTATCGACGGAACGAAGAACTTCATCCGCGAGGTGCCGGTCTGGGCAAGCCTTATCAGCCTCTCAGTCGACGACATAGTCACAGTCGCCGTCGTCTCCGCGCCGGCTCTCTCCCGCCGATGGTGGGCAGTCCGGGACGAAGGTGCCCACGCTCAGTGGTTCGGACCTGGCGGAGTTCGTACGCGGAAACTCACCGTCAGTGAAGTCGATGCGTTTGAGGAGGCGTCGTTCTCCTACTCGAGTATGAGGGGATGGACCGAAAACGGTCTCGAGACCGGGTTCCTCGATCTGCAGCGCGCCACCTGGCGGCAGCGAGCCTTCGGAGACTTCTGGTCATACGTCCTTCTCGCCGAGGGCGCAGTCGACATCGCGGCCGAGCCCGAGGTTCCGCTCTACGATCTTGCAGCGGTCTCACTCATCGTCGAAGAGGCCGGCGGCACGTTCACCGACATCTCCGGACGTCGTGGCCCCGGCGGCGGCAGCGCAGTCGCCACCAACGGCATCCTCCACGAGCGTGTGCTGAGCGTGCTCACCGATACGAACACTCATTAACAGCCCTTCATTTCAAAGGAGAAGCACATGAAGGTCGAAGACAAGAGCATCACCCACATTCCGGCGGAAGAGCGCTACGGGAAGCCGAGTAAACTCTTCTTCACGTGGTTCGGCTCGAATATGCAGCTCACGCCCATGGTCACTGGAGCACTCGGAGTCGTCCTCGGGCTGAGTCTCCCATGGACTCTCATTGCGATCGTCGTGGGCAACCTCATCGGAGGCGTGTTCATGGCGACGCACTCCGCCCAAGGGCCGAAGCTCGGAATCCCGCAGATGATCCAGAGCCGCGCTCAGTTCGGCGTGATCGGAGCGATTTTCCCGCTGCTCCTGGTGATCCTCATGTACACGGGATTCTTCGGCATGACATCGGTACTCGGGGGCGAAGCGCTGGCTGAGCTCGGCGTCGGTAACCAGAACCTCGCGATCATCATCATCAACATCGTCATGCTCGTCCTGGCGATCTACGGATACCGACTCATCCATCGCGTGGAGAAGGCTCTGTCAGTGATCTTCTTCGTCTTCTATCTCGTCCTCACCATCGTCGTGCTCAGCCGCACGCTGCCAGAAGGCGCCTTCACCTTCGGCATCCCGAACGTACCTGTCTTCATGTTGTGCGTCGGCATCTATGCCTCGTGGCTGCTCGCCTTCGCCCCGTACGTGGCCGACTACTCCCGCTACCTGCCGGAGGCGACTCGTCCCTCGCGCACTTTCTGGGCAACCTATCTCGGATCGAATGCGGCCGTGATCTGGATGATGTGCCTCGGTGCCTACCTCGCCGTCCTCATCCCCGGATTCGATCAGAGCTCGTCCGCCAGCCTCGCCGGCGTCCTCGGCACCGATCCGGCACCGCTCGTCTACCTCATCATCGTACTCGGCATCATTGGCGCCAACGTCTTCAATCTCTATGGAGCGTTCCTCTCCATCGTCACCACGCTCGAACCATTCACGACGATCCGCGGCACCATCCGCACCAAAGTGATCATCACCAGCTCAGTCTGCCTCGTCGGAACTCTGCTCGGCATCTTCGCGCACGGCGACTTCCTCGCGAATTTCTCGAGCTTCCTCGGGATACTCCTCAACTTCATGATCCCGTGGACAGCGATCAACCTCGTTGATTTCTACTTCATCAAGAAGGGACAGTACGACGTCGCTGAGCTGTTCAAGGTCAATGGTCGATATAGAGCCGTCAATTGGTCGACGATCCTCGTCTTCGTTCTCTCCGTGATCGTCCAGATCCCGTTCATCAGCGCCGCCTACTACACGGGACCGATCGCCGAAGCGCTCGGCGGAGTCGATCTCGCCTGGGTTGTCGGCATCGTCGTTCCCGCGACGCTCTACTTCCTTGCCAATCGCAAACACGCCATCGACGCCAGCCTCAAGGACGCGGGCAATCGCCCCATTGACGAGATCGACGACCTCCAAGGGGCCCGTTGATGGCCATCCTCGTCACGGATGTCGGGACCAGCGCGGTCAAGAGCTTCCTCTATGACACTCCCACCGGAGCGATCATCGCCACCGAGGAGATCGAGACACCAACCTATGCCCCTGAACATGGCGCCTATGAGTCCAAAGCGGAGTACTGGACGCAAGGGCTCATTGCCACGGCCCGGCGGCTCATCAACCGGTTCCCCGAGCAACCGGTCGAGGCACTTGCGCTGACCAATCAGCAGATCTCCTGCGTCATGCTCGATGAGGAGAACCAACCCGTTCACAACGCGATCCTCTGGGCAGACTCGAGATCCTCCGAGATCCTCACGATCGAACGAGAAAAGTTGAATCTCGGCGAGGATTTCGAGTCATGGTTCACCTCCCGTGTCGGGCTGCCATACTCCGATCGATGGGGAGTCGCCAAGGCGCTCTGGCTCCGACATTCTCAGCCGAAGGAATTCGCGCGAGTTCGCAGGATCTCCTCAGTCGACGCGTACCTGGCACAGGCACTCACCGGTGAGTTCGTCAGCGATATCTCCAACGCGACCTTTTTCAGCCAGGACATTAAGTCGGGACAATTCAGTACCGAGGTACTGTCCCAGTTTGGTTTCGATGAATCGTTCTTCCCGCGTACCGTCCCCTCGGGCAGCGTCGTTGGTGAGCTCACTACAGCCTCTACCAAACAACTCGGGCTCACAGCACCAGTCCCGGTGGTGATCTCAGGATCCGACCAGCCTTGCTCGATGATCGGGGCGGGAGGGGGCCGCGCCGGCGATGTCGTCATCAACCTCGGTTCCGGCAGCTTCGCCATGGCTTCGATGACCGACCCGATCACAGATCGACGGATCATGACGAACTTTTCGATCGTCGACGGCCACTGGGTGGCGATGGGCACGCACTACCTCACCGGTACGGCATTCCGGTGGCTGAGGGACATTCTTGGCTGGAAGCACGAAATCTCTTACGAGGACCTCGACGCCGCTGCCTCCGGTATACCGGCCGGAAGCGATGGGCTGATCTTCGTCCCCAGCCTCACGGGTTCGGGGACACCCGATTGGCGAGCCGACGCGAAAGGAGTCATGGCAGGGTTGTCGATCGAGCATTCGCCCGGACACTTGGCGCGTGCGGTCATGGAGAGCACCGGATACGGCCTGCGCCTCATCCTGGAAACGTTCGAATCACTTGGGATCCCGGTCGACCGCGTTTTCCTCTCTGGCGGAGCGACGGTTTCATCCAGCTGGTCTCAGACAATCACTGACATCCTCGGACGCGAGGTCCACCTTCCCGCATCTCGGCAGGCGACAGCACGCGGTGCATTCCTGCTCGCCCTCGTCGGAATCGGCCTGCAGCCTTCCGTCGCGCATGCTGTGGCGGCCTACTCGGGGAGTGACTCGCTTCTCTCGCCAGATGCGGCCTCGGTCGACGTCTATCGCCGTCGATTCGACGACTACTTGTACTGGAAGAACGCGGAGAACACCTTCCGCAGCACCATCGAAAGGAAATCCACACATGCCGACTAAGAAATTCGTCATCATCGGCGACAAGCTCCTGTCCTCCGAGACCATCAGTGCAGCAATTGCCGAGCACCTAGCCGACGATTGGAAGATCACCGCACTCACCTTCGGCCCGGATGATCTTGGCGAGCTCGACTCCGAGCTCGGGAGGATGGAAGCCGGAGGAGCCGATGCTGTATGCGCACCAGACGAGGTCCTCGAGGAAGTCCGAGACGCTCAAGTAGTGCTCACCCACATGTGTCCAATCAACACCGCCGTGTTCGACGCCGCACCTCAGCTCGAACTCGTCGGGGTGCTGCGAGGGGGCACTGAGAATGTCCTTGTCGACGTCGCATCCGCTCGGGGGATTCCGGTTCTCAATACCGTGGGGCGTACCTCGGAGGCAGTGTCCGACTACACGGTGGGCATGATGTTGTCAGAGACTCGGAACATTGCCCGTTCCCATCACGCAGTGATGTCTGGCCGCTGGGAGAAAGATTTCTCGAATTCAGGAAGCATCCCCGAGTTCAAGGACCTCACTATAGGGATCATCGGCTTCGGCGAGATCGGTCGACTTGTCCAACAGAAACTCAGCGGGTTCCACTGCACCGTCCTCGTCTACGACCCGTTCGTCGGTCCGTCGCAGGTGCCCGAACACGTCCGTCTCGTCAGTGACCTCGATTCTCTGCTGGCCACTGCCGACGTCGTCACCATTCATGCTCGCCACGAGATCGGTGCCCCGCCCATCCTCACAGCGGACAAACTCGCGCTTCTCAAACCCACCAGCTATCTCATCAATTCCGCCCGTGCCGGGCTCATCGATATGGAATCGCTCACCGAGGCATTGGCAGACCGGAGAATTGCGGGAGCTGCGCTCGACGTCTTCGAAATTGAGCCGATTCCTCCGCAGTCACCGCTTCTCGAACTGCCTAATGTGACATTGAGCAGCCATATCGCATTCGACACAGCCGGCTTCTATACGAAGTCGCCGGTGCTGTGGTGGGAGGGGCTGAACAATGCCGTTTCTACCATGTCGACAAGAAGCCTTGTGAACGACCAAGCGGTCGATCTCGAGAAACTACGAATGCTCAACCTGTTCGACGATTCGTCTCGTCAGACTATTCGCTTGTGACATAATCCCCCATATGCCGACCCCATCAGGACCTCGACGTACACCGCTTCACGAGAAGATGTATGCCGAGCTGCGTACACGGATCGAGAACGGAGAGCTTGCGGAGGATGAACAGCTGCCACCCGAGCTCGAATTGGCCAAACAGTTCGGAGTCAGCCGAGGCACGGCACGCCAAGCTGTCTCAAGGCTTGTGCTTGAGGGCCTGGTGGAGCGGACCGCCGGCCGAGGAACCTTCGTGTCGTCGCGGCGTCTTGTGTTCACCGCGCGCGAACTTCTCGGCTTCACCGAACAGATCCGAGCCAGCGGCCGCGTTCCCAGTTCGCAGGTCATGGACATCTCTGTCGTACCAGCCACCGAAGCTCCGCACACGGCGGACTTCGGGCCCAGCGTCGATCAGCTCATCTCCCTCGAGCGCGTTCGCCTTGCCGATGGCGAACCGATCGCCTTGGAACATATGTTCCTGCCGTTTCCACGATTCGCCGGTCTCCGGGATATCCATCTCGAGGACCGATCGGTCTATGACACTCTGGAAGAGGTCTTCGGCACACAACTGACCATGGGGGAATTCTCCCTCGACATCGCTGACCTCAACAAACGTCAGGCGGAGCTGCTCAATGAACGAGTGCACAGCGCGGCATTCGTTATGGAAGGATCCGTTCGCGACCAATTGAGTTCAACTGTCGTGTCCGTCCGAGCGTTCTATCGACGGAACAAGTTCTCGTTCACTTTCTCGACGCCTCGGGGTGCCCATACTCCTATGCACTATGCTCAGCCTCGCCTTGTTCTGGCTCCGACTCCAGAAGCGATGGATCCTCACGATCTGAATGACGAATTCTAGCATTCCGAAGACCGCCGTTGTTCTGGCGAACACAAACCGGCCGGAACGCGGAGTCTCATTGCAGGAACGGAGGGAAGGAACCCCAGACCACTGACGTGGGAACCAGAATAGAGGAGTTTCCCACCGGGTCGACGGCCCTCGTCACATCTCGTCGGCAAATTCCTCAGCAGGACTTGCGCTCGCAGTTCCATTGCGAAGGCGGCACGCCGTACTCCCGGGCGAAGGCGCGGGAAAAGACCACCGGGTCAGAGTATCCGCATGCATCAGCGATCCCGGCGATCGTCATATTCGTATATTGCCGACGAAGGAGCATATTCGATGCTCGACTCAGCCGGAGTCGGCGAATGTAGACAGCAGGCGGCACTCCATATCCGGCGAACACTCGATGGACCTGACGGACGGACACGAAGTTCGCTTCTGCCATGGTCGCGACGGACAATGCCGGGTCTCCGAGATGGCGGTGCACGTATTGGAGCAGCACGTGGAGAAGTGAGGTGTCTGACGGAGCGGACCCGGTCGTACTGCTGAGGATCGCGGAGAGAAGGAGGACTGCCGCCTCGGCAAGGCCGATCTGCTCGGTCGGCGATGCGGCAACGCCATCGCGGAACAGGCCTGACAGGAATCCGGAGAGCGCGTTGAAGCTCGGCGTCCTCCGATCCAGAGGACTCGCACAGACATCCGCGATCTCACGATCACTGAATGTCACTCGGTCTCGGGGGACACTGAGAACCAGCAAGCGCTGTTCCCCGGAGGACGGTTCGACGGCGAAATTGGAACGCGTCTCGTTGAGTGCCGCCATATCCGAGCTGATACGGATCGAACGCCCATGCTGGATGACTGTAGCCGATCCGGCGGCCTGCATGGACAGAAGTAATCGGTCGCTCATTGGCGACTGGTTCCGATTCCCGATGTGAGAGATCCTCAGCGGTGAGGTACGGATGAAGGAGACAGAGACGTCATCTGTCAAGGTGCGAGTTTTCAAACCTCCCGAGAAAATGTTCCCGAGCGGATCACATCGCACTGCAGCCACACGTCGAGCGACATGTTCCCAAGCACCGATGTCCTCGGTTGCAAACTCGAACACATGAGCCTCCTCGCCCTGTTCCGGCAGTGCGCAATCGAGTCCAGTGTAGGTCAGTCAGGATTCGTCGGGGGCCTGGCAGAAATCGTCATCGCGGACTCCCCCGATGGTTCATACCTTGGTTCCATGTCTGATTCTGAGTTGCTTGTCACAGGTGCCCGCATACGTCCGATCGATGTCGAGAACTCAGTGCACTCGGCAATGCTGGTCCGCAGCGGCAGGGTCGTCGCACTCGGCACTGAGGACGAGATGGCGGCTTTGGGACCCCACGCTGAGGTCGTTGATGTCGGTGGACGCACCGTCCTCCCGGGATTCATCGACGCACACAATCATATGAGCTTCGCCGCGTTCGCGCCGGCTTCGGTGAATTGCATGACACCCCCGCTCGGCACCCTTGACGAGGTTCTCCAGGTGATTTCGACGCATTGCGAGGGAGCGATGCGGGGACAGTGGATCACGGGCTTCGGCTTCGACGGCTCCAAGATCCGGGAGAGACGCAACCCGACTCGAAAGGAACTCGATGCCGCGGCTCCCCATCATCCGTTCTTCCTGGTGGACGTGAGTGGACACGCGGGTTATGCGAACAGTCTGGCGTTCGAGGAAATGCGAATCTCGGAGTGCACCCCGAACCCATGGGGCGGGAGCATCGAAATGGATGGTCAGGGGCAGCCTTCGGGCACGGTGACCGGAACCGTGGCCGGCTTGTTGAACTCGGTTTCCTGGGAGGACTTTGCGCAGCGCGATTGGGATCGAGCAACTCGACTTCTCGAGCAGAAGGCGAAGGACTACCTCGCCGTGGGATTGACGGGCATCAGCGACGCGGGGGTGACCCCTACCGGGGCAGAGTTGTATCGCAGAGCTGATCGCGAGGGCCGTCTGCCGCTCACCGTCCAGCAGATTCACGCCGGTGACTTCCTGTTCGATCGCCCCGATCTGCGGCACACCGAGCTCCTGGATCGAATCAATGCCGGTGCCGCCGGATCCCTGCGCAATGGTGCGGTGAAGATCTGGGTCGATCGCGCATATCCGGACGGCGCTGCCATTCATCACGTCCACGACGGATGCGTGAAACATGTGGGCACGAACTTCTACAGTGAGCGAGATCTGCGAACGGTGATCAGTCAGGCAGCTGAACTCGGCATCAATCCCGTCGTTCATGCAATGGGCGACTGCGCGATCGACATGGTGCTAGACGCCTACGCAGAAGTTCGACGATCCGTGGGATCGAACATCGTCCTGAGACTTGAGCACGCCTTCGTGGCCGGTGCCGAACAGGCCGACAGAATGTCTGAGCTGGGAGTCGACCTAGTCGCCAATCCCGGGCTCGCACACAACGTCGGCGATCAGTTCGTCGGATGGCGCGGTAACGATCAGCCGCATTTGAAGGTACTGCCAGTGCGGACGATGATCGATCGCGGCGTTCGGGTCAGTTTTGCCTCGGACCACCCCGCGGGCGACTTCTCCCCGGCGCGGATCATGGCAACTGCGATCGATCGCGGCCATCTCTCAGGAGCTCAGATCGATCCGGAGGAGGCAGTCACCGTCGAGGAGGCTGTTCGAGCCTACACGTGCAACGCCGCATTAGCGTCTGATCGAGCAGATGAGGAAGGCACCCTGGAGGTCGGAAAACGAGCGAACTTCATCGTTGTCGACCGGGACCCGTTCACCTGCTCCGCAGACATGCTGCGTGATCTCGTGGTCGACCGCACCTACGTTGACGGTCAACTGGTCCACCACTCGTCCTGACCTCTTAATAGTGGGTCAGTCTCACGAACACCGTCCATCAGCACACGATTCATACAACGAATGGAGACACCATGAAGATCCTGCAGGTCGACTACCGCCGGGAACTGTCCAGTGAGGACCACGGACAGGCCGAGCGAATGCGAGCAGCAGCGACCAAGATAGCGAACGTGCCAGGTCTGCTCTGGAAAATCTGGGCATTCGACGACGAGGCGCGCCGAGCGGTCAGCTACTACCTGTTCGACACGGAGGAGCATGCTCGAGCCTGGGGTGAGGGACCATTGAGAGAATCGCTGGGGTCCAATCCTGGGGTCTCCGACATCTCGACGAGCTACTACGAGGTCGATCGTGAACTTTCGGCGATTACCCGTGGCCCGATCTCGGAGGCAAGTCTCCGATGACCGAGCGACAGACCATTCCGAATCCGGTGAGTGAGTTCTCCCTTATCGACGCACTGCGCGGGCGACGCTCTCGACGTTTCGGCACCGGCATGACCATCCCCGACGGTCCGCTCAAGTACTCCTCGCAGCTCGAGCCGTTTCCCCTTTCCGAAACGGAACGTGCGCTCCTCGTCTTCGCCTCTGTCGGCGTCACCGGATGGAATCTCGGAATCCCTCACACCTCGTCCGGTCCGTCCGATCGGGCTGCGAACTATCCGATTCGCCACGCTGGCCGCACTTCCCCCAGCGCGGCCGGAGCCGAGAGCGCCGAGGTTCTGATCGCCGACGATTCCGGCCTCTACATCTCCCAGACCAGAGACGCCTCGGCGGACATGATCGAGGCTGCGGCTCGGGCTCAGTCGGTCGACGAAGTGGTGAAGCTGTCCGCCGGGACCTTGAAGAAGATCTCCGCGGAACGTCTCAGTCTGCCGACGGCCGCCCCGTTCGTATCGGCTCATAATCGATGGTGTGCCCTGCAACCGGGAAGCACGCTGGTCGTTCCCATCGTCGACATGTCGGAGCACCTTCTCAACTTCCTGAGCATCTTCACTGGTGAGGGTGCCATCCTCTGGGATGCGACAGCCGATGAGCCCATCGGCGAACCGCGCGAACTGATCCGTCGAGGGACTCTCGCGACCGAGGCCGCCTTCCCCGTCGAGGCGTTCGAACGGCTCGTCTTCCAACAGGGAACGGTCGAAGCCGGTCTGATCGCCTACAACGCGCAGCTCATGCTCCAGGCGATGGGCCTCGGCGGTTGGCTGTTCGGCGGAATGGATTCCAACGCATTGCTCGGGGCCCATAGGAACGAGGGCATTCCCGGATTCGGCTTCGAGTTCCGGGAGCGCGCCGACGGAGGCATGCCGGACCCGGTGGGACTGCCGGGCTGCTTCGAAACACTCGTTCCACCGTTCACCAGCGGCCCCGCCGAGGCGGTTGAGCGATTCGTCGCCCGCAAGTTCGGCGACGGGGGCCTGTACCGCTCCACGTCACAGGGTCCCTACCAAGACAACGCGGCGATCAAGACACGAGTCGAGCGCTACGACGAGGCGACCATGGCGTACTTCGTGAGCGTCCTGAACGGGCTGATGACGCGGTACGGGGGCTACCCGGGAACCTTCCCACCCGTCCTCACCTCGGTGTATCTGCAGGCTCAGCACATCGATGTCAGCTTCTACGACACGTTCTATACTCCCGAATCGCTGCTCACCACCCATCGCACCCACGTTGAGACATGGCACGACGGGTAGTCGCGGGCGCTCCCGAGAATCGAGTCAGGGTCGGCTCGCGCCGGAATGAGGTGCCTTCCCGTGGGCCGTGGATTCGGGAAGACGGTTGTGAACGAGCCGACCATCGACGTAAGTCCGTTCCACCATCAGGTCACGCAATTCATCGGCAGGACAGGTGACAGGATCCCGATCAAGCACGAGGATGTTCGCGCGTTTACCGACTTCGATGCTTCCTTCTTCGCTACCTCTTCCTGACGCCAATGCCGGGTTGATGGTGTACGCCCTCAGTGCTTCGATTCCGCTGACGGCCTCATCAGGATCGAACAGTTCTCCGTCCGCGTTGCGGCGCATGCGGGCAGCCCACATGATCTCCGCTGGCGAAACAACCCCGCATGGATGATCGGAGGCGAAACTGACGCGTGCTCCGGCGTCGATCATGCTTTTCAGGGGCAGGACCTTCAGGTGAGGTTGGTCCGAACCTCGCCACGCCGAGAAGAGAGGGGAATCATTCATCCCTAGCCCGGGGTTAGCCACCAGATCGACACCGAGCGATGCCATGCGCTTGCCCTGGCCCGGGCGACTGACGAACGCATGTTCGACCCGCAGAATTCCCTCGTCACCCTGCTGACGGCGGGTCGACTCGAAGGCATCCAGAACCATGTCAACAGCGCAATCGCCCATGGCATGCATCGCGAGGTCGACACCGAACTTGCCAGCATCTGAGACCAGTTCAGCAACCTCGCGGCGACTGTAATAGTTCTGACCCACATGATGAGAGCATCCTTGACTCACATGATGACGGGCGGCGCCGGCCGGGTACGCTCGGTCAACGAAGACCTTCATGGTGCCGCCTCGCAACATGTGACTCTGCGGAGACAGGATTCAATCGACGACATCACCACGCCGAAAGGTCTGTTGGGAGAAGTAATGGTCGCTGGCATGCAACTGCTGCACGGTGAGCGGCAACATCTTCATCTCCGCTGCTTCAGAGTAGAGCTCAGAGATCAATGGAGTGACGCATGCATCTCCGATCCCAGTGATTCCGAGGGTGAGGTACTCAGACGCTTTGGCTGAGATCAACTCGATGACGGCGATCCGGTCGTTCCGGGCATAATCGAGCATCAAATCAGTATTGACCCAATTGGTCGCAGCTTCATAGAGCGTGCCCGTCAGTCGACCTCGCGAGTCGCGGTCGATGTGCCCGCCCCATGGGTTAGGAGTGCATTCGTCCAGGCCACTCGCGAGCAATGCTGCACTGTTGACATAAGACGCATGTCCGCTGTTGTCCTTGATGAGCAGTGGATTGTCCGGTGCCACCTCATCGAGTTCCCACCGTGTCGGCCCGCGCTGTTCTCGGACCTTGAGGAAATGGAAGCCGACTCCACGCACCCATCGGCCTGCCGGAAGCGTGGCACAGTACCGCTCGACAACCGAGAGGACTTCATCGACTGTTTCCAAAGGAGGAGTGCCACAATCCACGGACTTCGATTTGAGAGCAACATCGCTGAGGTGATTGTGAGCATCGATGAACCCGGGCACCACTGTGCGGCCATCGGCATCGAATTCGACTACCCCTGGGCTCCCGATGGAACGGACCGTCCCCTCGGCGCCGACGGCGGCGATCCTTCCGTCACGAACGAGCACCGCTTCGTGAACCGAATCGCTCGAATCCATGGTGCGAATGAGCGCATTCCTGATCAATAGTTCATTCTCGTTGTGCATTCCAAGTCCTCAAGATACTCACAAGTCGACTGTTTCTGCCTGTTTCGATTCGAATAGACTGCTCATACGCAATGAATCCCTATACGGATCGACCTTTGAGCCGATGGTTCTGGAGAACGGCATTCGACCCTTTGGCTCGTGATCGCCTTTCGGCAATCGCCCTAGAAGGTTCTTCGATCAGGTAATGTTCGACGGTCTTGCCATTCGAGTGCTGTCAGCCACGGAATCCGGCTTGCTCCGACGTGGCTGTGACAGAACGATCAAGACAAGCGAGGCGACGATCGTCGGAAGCGCCAGGAAAATCAAAGCGTTGAACCCTCCCGTGGCCTCCACGATTCGGCCCGCGACAAATGGTCCGATTGCCAGACCGCCGGCAATTCCCAGGTTGGCCAGATTGGAGGCTCTGCCAAGCGGGTCCAGATCTCCCAGGGTCGACATGAGAAAAGGCAGAACCCATCCCCACGCCGCCTTGATGGCAAGGGCACAGATGACAAATCGGACCGCACCTTCCACGTTCACCAGCAGCGCGACGCCGATGACCATCACCCCGTAGCCTCCGACAAGAACGACTCTGCGGTTGAGCGCGCCGCCCACGGAGATCGCCGCAATCGGTGTCGCCACGCCGATTGCCGTTGCGAGCGCCAAATACAGACTTGTGGCCTCCGGCGCGATGCCGGCTGCCTCGGCAAACCCTCCCATGAAGGTCCACACCGAAATCAATCCGACGTAGAACAGCAGGCACGCCACCAAGGCGATCACCACTTTCGTGACATTCACCGGCGGAGCCGTCTGTGCCTCAACCCTGTTCGTCGGCGATTGCAGGGGCCGAGGCGGCAGGTACCGGACCAATAGTATCGACAGGGCCATCAGCACGCCCATTGACAGGTAGAAGGCTGCGATTCCGAAGGCGGAGAAGAGAAGTGGCAGAGTCGCCAGCCCGATCGCGCCCAAGGCCAGTTGCCCGACGGTCCAGTAACCGAACATGCGATCACGGTTCCGAGCCTGTGCGGCCAACATCATCGACAGCACCATCAGTGAGCCTCCTGCAAAGGAGGTGACACCGCGGACCACAATCAACGTTTCGAATGTCGTGAGGAAAACAGAGATCGCGTTTCCGACGACATAGATGAGGCCGAGCGAGAGGGCAGCTTTGCGCAGATTGATTCTCCTGACCCAGTACAGCGCTGGGATCGATGCAAGCGCGGTCGCGCCGAGTTCGACGGCGAAGAGGTCACCGGTCTGAGACGGACTGAACTTCAGCTGCTGCTGCAATTGAATGGCCACGATAGGAGCAGCAAGCAGCAGCAGGGCTCCGAGAGAGGCGAATGCCATGATCAGGGCGATCCGACCCATTGAGTTCGGATCGTCACCACGATCCAGCTGGACTGACATACTTGTTTCGGACATCAATGACTCCTTTGTCAATTTCTGATGAGATCTCCGAGACTTCTGCGATTCGGTGATGCTCTCGACATCGAGCCGAGGATCGACGTGAATCCATCGCTTCCGCGGCTGCGCGAACACAGCACATCACTGTGCCCTCGGACGCAGTCGGTCGTGCACGAGTCGGCCATCGACGAATGTCAGGTCGACCTGCAGGTGACGCAATTCCTCGGAGGTGCAGGACAGGGGATCGCGGTCGACGATCAGGACGTTGGCACGTTTGCCGACTTCGAGGCTTCCCTCTTCATGCGCACGACCTGAAGCATGGGCCGGATTGATGGTGTAAGCCTGCAGAGCCTCCAGCGGAGTCACCGCCTCGTCGGGGTCGATCAGTGCTCCTGTGTAATGCTGACGTGCCACGGACGCCCACATGATCTCTGCCGGTGAATAGGTGCCACAGGGATGGTCCGAGGCGAAGCTGACGCGAACTCCGGCGTCGATCATCGAACGGATCGGAAGAACCTTCAGGTGCTCCTGTCCTTGACCCCGCCATTCATTGAAGAAGAGTCCGTCCTCATGGGCCAGTCCCGGATTCGCCACCAGTTCGATCCCCGCAGACGCGAGGCGCGGTGCCTGAGCCTTCTCGGCGATGAAGGCATGCTCAAGTCTCAGGGTTGGGTCATCGCCCACCTTTCTCCGAACTTCTTCGTACGCACCGATGACGCTGTCGACAGCACAGTTGCCCATGCCATGAATGGCCAGATCAATGCCTTTGGCGGCCGCAGTGACAGCCAGGTCCCGAACCTCCGCGGGACTGTAGAACGGCGTTCCCACGTGGGTCGTGCACCCATCATGCAGCTGATGTCTGGCGGCGCCGTCGGGATAGGCCCGATCCACGAAGATCTTCATCGCGCCACCGCGGAGCAGATGTGACTCGTTGCCCTGGATGCGCTCGATGATGTCGGTACGACGCAGGTCCTGTTGAGAGAAGAACTGGTCGCCACCATGCAATTGGTGCACGGTGATCGGTAGGCGACCTTCATCATTGACCGTGCGATACAGCTGAGCGGCAGATGTGGTGACACAGGCATCACCGATTGCGGTGATGCCCACGGCGAGGTACTCGCGTGCCTTGGCTTCGATGAGATCGACGGCCTGGTCCGGATTGGCGAGGAAGAACTCATCCCATGACGCCGCCAGTGCTGAATTGACGGCGGCCTCGAAGAGGGAACCGGTGGGCACTCCGTTTCTGTCTCGCTCGATCTGACCTCCCCATGGCTCCGGAGCACATTCGGTGATGCCCACTGCTGTGAGGGCCGCGCTGTTCGCGTGTCCAGCATGGCAGTTGCTCTCCATCAGCAAGAACGGGTTCTCCGGTGCCACCTCATCGAGCTCGTACCGATTCGGACCGCGCATTTCACTGACTCGAGCAGCGTTGAATCCGAATCCCCGAACCCATTGACCGTTCGGCAGGGTTCGACAGTGTTCCTCGATGGTCTCCAGTACCTCGTCCACGGTGCTCAGCGGCGGTGTCGAGCAGTCCACGGCTACCGGTTCGAACGCCGCGATCGACATGTGGTTGTGCGCGTCGATGAAGCCGGGCACCACTGCACGTCCTGCGCCATTCACGACTTCGGCATCGTCGGTCGCATGCGCGCGGACCGATCGTTCGTCACCGACGGCGGCGATCTTTCCGTCCCGCATCAGCAGACTGTCACATGTGGCAGATCGGGAGTTCATGGTGTGAACCACCGCATTGACGATGAGAATCTCCCGGACACGAGGCGATTGCACGTTCACACCTCCTCGGTCGCGGTCGCGGCAGGCGGGCGAGTAGCGACAATGGCTAGACCAAGGGTGAGGCCGTCGAGCGCCCATTCTTCTGTGAAACGGTCGCGACCGAATTCGTCCCCGTAGTCGAAGACCGCGAGCGCTTCTTCCTGATCGGTTCTGATCATGACAATCTCCTTGTCGATCGAAATAGGATGGGATAGAAATGAAAGGGCTGGGACAAGAACGATCGGTCGTCGACGATCAGATCTCAGTCGCGAGGACCATCGCAGGGCACAGGTGTCGGCACGGGCGCGGGCCCGCCGGATACCGACTTCCCCCGAGCGATGACGCTCCAGAAGGCTCCGATGACGGCGGCCACGACGATCAGCCATGGCAGCTGCGTGGTGAACCCGGATTCGGCCCCGGTCAGCAACGACCAGTTCGTCACAGCCAGTGCGGCGGCCCCGAAGAGGCCAAGCGCGCCCAACGCCGGGGCGATCAGGCCACTCCACCACGTGTTCGTATGCTTGTTCCTCAGGAAGAACACGATGACCGACACCGAGGTCGAGGCCTGCATCACGAGGACACCCAGAGTGCCCAATCCGACCAACAACGAATACAGTTGAGCATAGGGGTCGGCATCGGCCAGCATGAATCCGCCGACGACGGCCAATGTGAGCACGCTGACCACGATGCTGGCCCTGTGCGGTGACTGCCATCGAGGGTGGGTGCGGCCCAATGACGCCGGAAGGACCTCTGACCGTCCAAGGGCGAACAGGTAGCGTGCCAGGGTGTTGTGGAAGGCCAGCACCACGGCGAAGCAGCTTGTCACCAGGAGTACGTTCATCATGACGGTGGCCCATGCCCCGACGAACAGTGTGTTGACGGTGAAGACGAAGTTGTCGGGGTTCTCGGCCGCCGCCTGTTGAACGGAGTCGTTGCCGTGAGCCAGCCCCGTTGCCCAGGTCGACAGAGCGTAGAACACCGCGATGAGCACCACTGCCGCATAAGTGGCTCGGGGAACTGTACGAGCGGGATCTTTGGCCTCTTCACCGTAGATGGCGGTGGCTTCGAATCCGACGAAGCAGCTTGCAGCGAAGAGAAGTGCAACGCCGAGGCCGTCGTGGAACACATTCGCGGGAGCGAACCCGTCGAAGTTGATTCCTTCTGATCCGCCCTGGGCAATCACGGCGACATCGAAGATCACCATGATGAGCACCTCGGCGATCATCAGCACCCCGAGCACCTTGGCGCTGAGGTTGACCTCCAGATAGCCGAGGACCGCGACCCCGCCCCAGGCAATGAGCGTCCAAATCCTCCAATCCCATTCCACGCCCGTCAGACCCGACACGATCGAGCTCGTGAAGAAGCCGAGAAGCCCATAAAGGGCGAAGAGCATGCAGTGATAAGCCAGAAGCGCCACAGCACCACCGAGGAATCCGGCGAACCGTCCCAGACCTCGGTCCAGGTAAGCGGCGAAACCTGCCGAACTGGTGACATATCTGCTCATCGCCGCGTAGCCCACAGCGAAGAGCAGCAGGACGATGCCGGCCAGCAGATAGGCCGCCGGGGCTCCTGGACCGAGGGCCATGAAGGCCACCGGCGAGGCTCCGAGGGCTGCCGCCAAGGGAGCGGCGGCGGCCACCACGAAGAACACGATCCCGGCGACACCGATGGCATTGCGTTTGAGATTGTGGTCATTCTCGGGCGATGAAGATGAAATGGGCACTGTGCTGTTCCTGTCTGTCGTGATCGGTTCTCAGGCGATCGATCCGTCAGCGCGCACTCGGCGCAGGACCGACTCCACTCCGCTGATCGCCTGTATCGCTTCGTCCTCGGTCATCACCAAGGGTGGCGACAGGACCAGATTGGTGTCCGAGCTGATGCGTGTGATCACTCCTGTCTCATCCCGGATCGCGTCGGCGATGGAAACACCCGGCTGCGGGAGCGGCGTACGGGACTCCCGGTCCGTGACGAGCTCCAGTGCCATGCCCATCCCGACCTGGCGGATCTCGCCCACCACTTCGAGCTCGTCCAACATCGGCTGTGCCGCCTCGCGGAGGACTTTTCCGATCCGGTGGGCTGCCTCGAGAAGATTCTCGTCCTCGAGGATCTCCAAGTTCTTCATGCCGACCGCGCAGGCGACAGGGTGCCCCGAGTATGTGTAGCCCACGGGATACCCGTGCCCCTCGGTCACAGCATCAGCCACTTCGGAGGTCATGAGCACTGCTCCGAGCGGAACATATCCGCTGCTGATCCCCTTGGCCGTGACGATGATGTCCGGTTCCATGCCGAGATCCGGGGATGCGAACCAGGATCCGGTGCGGCCGAACGCAGTGACGACCTCGTCCGCGATCAGCAGGATATCGTGTCTGCGCAGGACCTCCTGGATGCGGGGCCAATAGTC
This sequence comes from Brevibacterium sanguinis, assembly GCF_003315415.1. GTDB lineage: Bacteria > Actinomycetota > Actinomycetes > Actinomycetales > Brevibacteriaceae > Brevibacterium > Brevibacterium celere_A. Next base: position 539,724 of record NZ_QNSB01000001.1, on the reverse strand, counting down.
CTCGGGCGGGATGACGAATCCGCCGACACCTTGAATCGGCTCGCCGATCATGGCTGCGATGTTGTCCGGGCCGATCTGCTGAATCCGTTCCTCGAGTTCCCGGACGCAGAAACCAGTGACGTCCTCGCCGCCGAACAGATGCTGCCGGAAGGAGTGCGGAGGAGTCAGATGAGTGACGTGTGGGAGCAATGGCCCCTGTCCCGATGTCATCTCCGCGAAACCGGTCGCGGTTCCGCCTCCGTAGGCCAGACCGTGGTAGGCGTTGGTGCGGGAGAGGATCCAGTTCTTCTCAGGCCTGCCACGCTGTGAGTTGAAGTACCGCACCGTCTTGATGGCGGCATCGGTTCCTTCAGAACCGCCGGAGGTGAAGTACACCTTCTGCATCTGAGGCGGGGCAAGAGAAATCACCTTCTGTGCCAGTTGCACGGCCCGGTCATTGGAGAAGTCCCAGAATGAGGTGAAGTACTCCAGCTTCCGCATCTGTGCGGCTGCGACTTCGGCGATCTCCTCGCGGCCGTGCCCGATCTGGGCCAACCACAGTCCGCCCGTGGCATCGAGGTAGTCGCGGCCGTGAATGTCGGTAAGACGGCATCCTTGTCCTTCGGCGAAGATGACCCGGGAGGATTCGGCCAGCGGAAGATGCGGATGGATGAGGTGGTCGTGATCGGCCTGGAGCAGTTCGGTGGAACGGTCGATCGATGCTGGTGAGGACATCATCGTCTCCTCTTCTTTCGTGAGATCGTGCAGCGGAATCGTGTTCGATCCGCGCGTTGTGTTCGAGCATGACGCGTGCCATACTGACGAACAACGCTCAGATCGAGATCAGGTCATCGCGGATCTGTATCGCCCGAGGCCACAGAGAGATTCCCGAGAACCGTCGGGAGCGGAGATTCGCACATGGACATCAGACAGATCGAATACGCGGTCACCCTGGCCGATACGCTCCACTTCGGACGTGCCGCCGCGAGGGTCTATATCGCGCAGTCCGCGTTCAGCACTCAGATCGCCCGCCTGGAGAAGGAGATCGGAGCTCAGCTCTTCGACCGCACTGCGAATCGAGTCGCAATCACCCCCGCCGGAGAACTGTTCCTCGATCGCGCCCGGACCATCCTCGAACAGATCAAGTCGGCCAGCGAGGACGCCGCAGCGCTCCAGACCATGCGCGAGAGGCAGCTCAGGGTCGGACTGTTCCACGACGCGGCCGGAGAACTGACTCCGCTGATCGTGAGCGCCTATCGACAAGCGTTTCCCGAGGTTGAGCTCAGCTTCTGCGAGCTGACCATGATCGACCAGGTCGATGCGGTGGCCGAGGGAACCGTGGATGTCGCTTTCCTCAGGACTCCACTCCATGATTCTCGCATCCGCGTCGCCGGGCTGTTCGCGGAGCCTCGCTACGTCGGACTGTCGGAAGGTCACCGCCTGGCGTCGCGGAGCGAAGTGGCCATCGAGGATCTCATCGATGAGCGCTTCGTCATGGCAAGCCCCAGGGCGCCCGAACCATGGAGAGGGTATTGGGCATTCGACGACCTTCGAGGCGGACCCAGCCGGGTCGCGACGACCGTCGCCCGAGTATGGGACAGTATGACAGCGATCGCCTACCAGAACGCCGTCGATACTTTCCCCGGATCGGCAACGAGGTTGTACCAAGCAGCAGGAATGGTATATCGACCGATCAAGGACGGCACTTACGCCACGAGTGCGGTGGCCACTCGCAACAGGAACTGCCCTGCCCATGTGGACGCCTTCCTGCAGGTCGCACTGCAGCTGTCTCAGACCGCCCTGAGCGCCGTGCCCGGAGCGGTGCCGATCGACCAGGCCCCAGCCGGCACTCCCACCGCCGCCTGATCGGCTCGCAGTGCCCCGGTTCTCACACCGAGGTTCCTGGACGGCTGTCAGCCCGATCCGTCCCCAGAAAGCTCTGCTTCGCATGCACCGACAGCGCGAGTGAGCTCTCTGAGCACCGCCGGAGAACTGAGGGAGTCGCTTCGTGCACTCGGTACCGCCACGCTGATGGCGGCTGCGGCCTCACCATTTGGACCGTGCACTGCCATCCCGCGTGCCGCGACTCCTCTCTCGGTCCTCTCGAGATTCAGGGCCGAGCCGGTGAGACGGACGAGATCGAGCCGCTTTCTGAATCGGAGGAACTGCTCGCTGTCGAGGTACTCGCCGGATGCTTGGGACGAGCGTGAGCGGTAGAGCTGAACGAGGATTGTGTCGTCCAGTTCGGCGAGGAGTGCCTGCCCGCCGGAGGTATGTCGAGCAGGCAGGATCTCACCCGCGCGGCTGCTGACGCGGTCGAGATCCTTGCCTTCCTCGCTCGCGAGGAATCGGGTAGTGGTTCCGACCCGGACCATCACATTGCTGGTCTCACCGGTGCGAGCCGTCAGAGTGGCGAGATGCCTGCGCACGATGGCCAGAAGCCGGCGATAGGCTGAATCCGCAGTGGCATTGGCGACGATTCCGGGACCCGGATGATAGATCCGGGATTCGTCCTGCACCGAGAAGCCACGATAGACGAGCATGCTCAGCAGACGATGTGCGGTTGAGGGACTGATACCGAGCTCCTCTGCGGCATCAGTGAGCTTGAGCGCACCAGTGTCTCTGAGCATCTGAAGCAGCCTGAGAGTGTTGTCGACCGAGCCGAGGAGCTGCTTCGGTCGTTGGGCGACTGGACGGCGATCCATGTCGACTACGGTAGCCCTTTTTTCCATATAGAGGAAAGATGTTGCTTTCACGCAGCACCGTGGCGATCGTGTATTCAGTACGCAGGAATCGCAACTCGCTGAACTCGCGTCGCACACATTCGTTGCTGACAATCAATGACGATTCATCCCAGAATGAGGACCTCTATGCAGTTCTATCTCAATGGATTCCGGCCCGGTGACCCTGCGATCCGGCCTGCGGATCCGGACGCGCACCCGGCAGAGCTTCCCGATGAGGTCGATGTGCTCATCGTCGGCACTGGACCGGCAGGACTGGTCCTGGCAGCGCAGATGGCAGAGTTTCCGGACATCACCACCCGCATCGTTGAACGTCGGGAGGGCCCGTTGGACGTCGGTCGAGCCGATGGTGTCGCTTGCCGTACGGTCGAGATGTTCGATGCATTCGGCCTCGCCGAGAGCCTTACCCGGGAAGGCTACTGGATCAATGAAACGACTTTCTGGGGACCTTTGGCCGACCAACCCGATCGCATCGCTCGCACCGGCCGGGTGCAGGACGTCGCCGATGGACTCTCGGAATACCCGCATGTCATCGTCAATCAGGCTCGCATGCAGGCGCTTCTGCTCGAGCGCATGGCGCATTCGCCCTCTCGCCTGGCCCCCGATTACGGCTTCGAGGTCAGTGACGTGGCCATCGCCGGCGACGGCAGCCACCCGGTAACCGTGACGTTGCGCCGATCCGGAGATCCGACCGGCGCAACCGAGGACAGACAGCGTCTGGTGAAAGCGAAGTACGTCATCGGCTGCGACGGAGCCAGGTCACAGGTCCGGCGAGCGCTGGGCATCGATATGGTCGGCGACGCCAGAAATCACGCCTGGGGTGTGCTCGACGTCTTCGCTGTGACGGATTTCCCCGACATCAGAATGAAAGCAGTCATCCAATCAGCCGATGGCGGCAGTCTGCTGATCATCCCCCGCGAGGGCGGCTACATGGTGCGGCTCTACGTCGATCTCGGAGATCTCGATCCGCACGATCGCGATGCTCGCAGTCGATTCACCGCGACGACGATCGTCGAGACTGCGCAGAGGATCCTTCACCCCTACTTCCTGGACGTCAAGGACATCGCGTGGTGGTCTGTCTACGAAGTCGGCCAACGCCTGGCCTCCCGCTTCACTGACGCCGACCCCGCAGACGAAACATCGATCCCCCGCGTCTTCATCGCGGGTGACGCCTGCCACACGCACAGCGCCAAGGCCGGTCAGGGCATGAACGTCTCCATGCAGGACGGTTTCAACCTCGGCTGGAAGCTGGCCGCGGTGCTCCGCGGCCGCAGCCCTCAGGGGCTGCTCAAGACATACGAACAGGAACGACGGGGTGTCGCCCAGGAACTCATCGACTTCGACGTGAAATGGTCCGAGGCGATGGCCGCCAAACCGGCGGATCCGAACGACCCGGGTTCAAGCGGCATGAGCGCCACCGAAAGGCAGGAGATCTTCTCCGCCGGAGGCCGATTCACGGCCGGATTCTCGACGGACTACCAGCCGAGCATCATCACCGGTCGCTGCATTCATGAGCATCTCGCGAAAGGATTCCCAGTCGGCGAACGGTTCCACTCCTCACCGGTGATCCGACTCGCGGACGCGAAGCCGGTCGAACTCGGGCATCAGGCGACTGCCGATGGACGCTGGCGACTCTACATCTTCGCCGATACTGCTCATCCGAGGTCACCCCAGTCGAAGGCCTCCGCGCTCTGCAGATATCTCGAAAGCTCCGCAGATTCGCCCATCAGCCTCTACACCCCCACCCGAGCGGACCTCGATACTGTCTTCGATGTCCGCGCCGTGTTTCAGATGGGACACCGTGATCTGGCGATTGACGATGTGCCTGAATTCCTGTTCCCGCACAAGGGACGATTCGGTCTCATCGACTATGAGAAGGTCTTCTGCGCTGATGTGGCCGGCGGCTCGGACATCTTCGACCAGCGCGCCGTCGATCGCGAGCAGGGGGCACTGGTCATCGTTCGCCCAGATCAGTACGTCGCACATGTGCTTCCGCTCGATGCCTACGAGGAATTGGCACGCTTCTTCGCGCAGAACATGATCGAGCATCCTGGGCAGTGATGCTCGATCTCGAGCCGGCTGCCGTCACCCACACCGCTGAGTCACGGCATTCGTCGTGATCGAACTCGAGAACACCGGCAGCCCCCGCCATGGGACCTGCCGGTGCATCGGTTCGTCCGCGGACCTGATCAGGAGTGCGAATGGGTCCCGAGCGCCCCTGCCTCTGAATAGGGGGCCCGGGTCTTCTGCTCGGCGATGAGCTCGGCACGCAGGCCGGGGTCGGACGCGACCTTGGCCGTGGTCAGTGCCATCGCCAGGGCACCATTGCAGGCGGCCTCATCTCCGGCCGGTGACACCGCAGCAGCGGCGAATTCCGCGGTATGGGGAACAGCGGAGCAATCCCGCAGCGCGACAACAGGATGAATCGAGGGGAGGTACCGTGACACGTTGCCCATATCGGTCGAGGCGGCCGGAGTCTTCTCCGGATGGGCTCGCAGATCGATGAGCTCGATTCCGAGGTCCTGCTCCATGGTCTCGTCGAAGATCCGGCCGATCCGATCATCAGTCTTGAGCGGATCGTACGGAATATCTGGGTGGGTGAGTTCCACGGTGGTCTCGGTGGCCTGAGCGCAGCCGGTGAGGATGTTCTCGATCGTCGTCATGATGGACTGACGATCGTCGAGATCGAATGAACGCACCTCGACGTGGAGTTCGGCGGTCTCGGGAATGATATTGGTGCGGATGCCCGCCTCGGTGATCAACGGGGAGACCACGGAGCCCTTCGGCAGGTGCTGCCTCATCAACCCGATGGCAACCTGGCTGAGAGTCACCGCAGATGCCGCGCTCCGCCCGGCCTCAGGCATATAGGCCGCATGAGCACCGCGGCCCGTGAAGCGAGCCGTCACCAGGTCCCGGCCGGTCGACGACATCGACTGGCACCCCAACGCCGGACTGAACGTGCCATGGATCATCATGGACAGGTGGCAGTCGTCCCAGGCGCCTTCGCGAAGCATGAGGACCTTTCCGCCTCCGCCTTCCTCGGCGGGGGTGCCGAGGAACTTGATCGTGAGATCGAGTTCGTCGACGAATCCTTTGAGACCAAGGGCCGCCCCGACCGCCGAGGCGGCAATGATGTTGTGCCCGCATCCATGCCCGATTCCGTCGAGGGCATCGTACTCCGCGACGATCCCGACGACGAGCGACCCTGTGCCGTAGGTGGCGATGACAGCGGTGTCCAGGCCGCAAGCAGGGTGCTCGACCTCGAATCCGTTCGATGAGAGCAGCTCGGCTACCCGCCTCGAGCTCTCGTGTTCTTCGAACATCAGCTCGGGATTCCGACCGATCGACTGACTCAACTCGATGATGTCAGACCGGTGGCCCGTCACTGCTTGTTCAATACGCTTCAATTCCATATCTTCGATCCTCGCGATCATTCCTCATCAGAGCGCTCAGACGCGCGACAATGCTGAACTTCTATGCGCGTCGTCGCGGGCCCCGGCTGGTGGTGGGGTATCGGACTTGCTTCAATCGATGCACCCGATGCTCCAAGCATGCTGGTCACACGAAAGCACATTCAAGACGCAGAATGAGATCAATCGATCGCCGTCGACGATCAGACGATCCTCGATCGGGAACATCGACTCTAGCCAGGAGAGCCGACAGAGCCGAGTTCCGCACCAGTTTCATCTGCGATTTCTCAATTCGCGATCGGACCATCTCGAAATGCCCGTTGTCATTGACCACCACCGCTCCGACGATTGATTGCACACGACAGTGACTCGACTGCTGCATGACAAGGAGGTCCGTATGAGCATGAGCAGTGGAGAATGCGCGACGAATGTCCGCCCGAATCAGCCGAATCCGACACCTTGCTCACCTCGGAATGAACACCGTTTCACCCCACACTCAGCATGAGAAAGGCTCATCATGTCAGAATCCACCGTTCAGTCCCTTTCCGTTCCGCACCAGATCTTCGTCGGCCGATGGCAGGACGGGACCTCGGAGCGCACACTCGTCGATCGCAATCCCTTCGACGACACGGAGCTCGCCCGCATTCGTCAGGCATCGGCCCAGGACGTCGACCTCGCCTTCGAAACCGCGCAGGCGGCTCAGACCGCATGGGCGGCGCTGCCTCCGGCGGAGCGCTCAGCCGTTCTCAACCGGGCCGCTGACATCATCGAGGCTCACCGGGGAGAGATCGTCGAGCTGCTGAAGACGGAATCGGGTTCCTCGGAGCTCAAGGCCAACGTCGAGATCGACATCACCATCGGAGCAACGCGAGAAGCGGCGACATTCCCCACCCGAGTCCACGGGAGGATCGCACCCTCGAACTCCCCCGGCAAGGAGAACAGGGTCTACCGGGAGCCCGTCGGGGTGGTGGGAGTGATCAGCCCATGGAACTTCCCCCTCACCCTCTCTCAACGGTCGGTCGCTCCGGCACTCGCGCTCGGGAACGCCGTGGTGCTCAAACCCGCCTCGGACACCCCGATCAGCGGTGGTCTGCTCCTCGCTCGCGTGTTCGAGGAAGCGGGTCTGCCGGCGGGCGTGCTCAATGTCGTTCCCGGCTCTGGCTCGGAGATCGGCGACCACTTCGTCGAGCACCCGATCCCTTCCCTCATCTCCTTCACCGGGTCGACGCCGGTAGGACAGCGCCTGGGCGAGATCGCGATCGGTGGAAAGCACATGAAGAGGGTGTCACTCGAGCTCGGCGGGAACGCCCCGTTCGTGGTCCTCGCGGACGCGGATCTCGACCAGGCAGTGCCGGCCGCGGTGATGGCCAAGTTCCTGCACCAGGGGCAGATCTGCATGGCGGCGAACAGGATCATCGTCGCCGCGGAGATCTATGACGAATTCGTCCGCCGATTCACCGAGCACGTGAAGACCGTGAGGTTCGGTTCGACCGATCTGGGCGAAACCATCGTCGGTCCCATCATCAATGATGAACAGGTGCGCAGCCTGACGGAGAAGATCGACCAGGCTCTGGCCGAAGGGGCACGGCATGTCGTGGCCGGCCCGATCGAGGGCCGAGTCGTCGCCCCGCAGGTGTTCGCGGATGTGACGTCGGAGATGGAGCTCTTCCGTGAGGAGATCTTCGGCCCCATCGTCGGCATCGTCCGGGCCGCCGACGAGGCCGAGGCACTGGCATTGGCCAACGACACGGTCTTCGGGCTGTCGAGCTCTGTCTTCACCCGCGACATCGAACGAGGAGTGCGCTTCGCCCGGGGCATCAAGGCCGGCATGACGCATATCAACGACATCACGGTGTCGGACGAGGCGCATGTCATGTTCGGCGGTGAGAAGAACTCCGGGCTCGGTCGATTCAACGGTGATTGGGCGATCGAGGAATTCACCACCGACCACTGGATCAGCGTGAGGTCCCAACCGCAGGCGTTCCCCTTCTGACTCGAGCGTCGCCGTAGTTCGAGAACACCCCACATTCCACACTTCAACTGAGAGGATTGACCACTCATGCCCGCAGTCACGCTCGAATCGGCACTCGAGAGATTCACCAGCACCTTCGCTGAGTCGGCCCGGATCACCGAGGAGGGGAAGTCATCGATTCCCGGTGGATACAGCCGCACTTCGTTCAATTTCGGTCCGCACGCGATCTTCGTCGAACGCGGCGAGGGGGCATATATCGACACGGTCGACGGCGTCCGCATGCTCGACCTAAACAACAATTTCACGGTGAATCTGTTCGGCCACAACCACGCCGGCATTCGTGATGCCCTGCTCGAGGCCATCCCGTCCGGAGTCTCGTTCGGCAATCCGGTGAGCGCCGAGGCAGAACTCGCCGACATCCTCATCGACCGGGTGCCATCGGTCGAGAAGGTCCGCTTCTCCTGTTCGGCAACCGAGTCCTGCATGAGTGCCGTCCGCATCGCTCGTGCCTACAGCGGTCGACAGAAGATCGCCAAGTTCGAGGGTGGATACCACGGTTTCAGTGACACCCTGATGATCACCTCGCATATGGATCCGCATGGTGACCATGGGCCGGATGACGCTCCGAATGCGACGCCGGACAGCGGGGGCATCCCGGAGAACCTGGTGAGCAATGTCGTTCTGCTGCCCCAGAACGACCTCGCGTCCTGCGAGACGATCCTGCGGGAGAAGCACGAGGACATCGCCTGCCTCATCATGGAGCTGCAGAGCGGAGCCGGCGGACTCGTCGCGTTGGACAGAGAGTTCGTCACCGGCCTGCGAGCGATCACCCGTGAACTCGGCATCGTCCTCATCTTCGACGAGACCATCTCTCTGCGTGCCGGGTACCACGGCCTGCAAGGGGAGTTCGGAGTCGTTCCCGACCTCACCGTGATGGGCAAGATCATCGGCGGCGGCATGCCGCTCGGCGCTGTCGGCGGATCCGCCGAGGTGATGAAGGTCCTCGAGGACGGGCGTGCCGTCATCTCCGGCACTCACCATGGGCACAAGCTCTCGCTCGCAGCCGGGATCGCCTGCATGAAAGCGATCGATGAGACCGTGATCGCGAGGCTCAACGCCCACGCACGGAGAATCAAGGAGGAGATCAACGATTGGTCTCGCGAGCGCGGCAGCGCGTTCCGCATTCACGGCTACGGATTCTCCCATCTGGGCTACGCGTACATGAAGGACAGTGAGTCTCCTCTGCGCAATCACCGGGATCACAATCGCAATGTCGATGCGGAGAAGACACAGACGGTGTCTCTGGAACTGGCCAATCGAGGCTTCTTCCCCGTCCACCGCGGCGAACTCTCGCTGTCGGTGCCGATGACCGATGATGACATCACATCGATCATCACGACGCTGCAGGCGATCGTGTCGGATATGGAGGACTGAAAGAGGCCGGACGGGTCAGCAGCGCCGCCTGCTGACCCGTCCGGCTTCGTCGACTGGTCCACTGCGGCTCCAAGAGCGAATATCGAAGAGCGATAGGCATGGTGGCTGATCCATCTGTGTTGATGATCGGCCGATCGTGAATTGGCCCTCGTCCTACCGGCCGTCTTTCCTTAAGCTCAAGCAGGAGACGACATCGTCAGAGCGACCAGGACCGGCACACCCATCGACACTGCGGGAGCCCACGTGCCCTGACTCACAGTAGAACAGCGATGAAAACAGCGAACTAAGGAGACGAAAATGCGAGTGACTCTGGTCGGCGGCCCCACGGCAATTCTTGAGTATGCCGGTGCGCGAATCGTGATCGACCCGACGTTCGATCCACCTGGGACCTATCCCAACGAGGTTGGCGAGATGGTCAAGACGCGGGGGCCAGAAGTTCCCCTCGATGAACTGGGCCACGTTGATATCGTGCTTGCATCACATGAGCATGACGACAACCTGGATCGTGCCGGGCGAGGGGTGCTCCGGAGCGCGGACCGGGTATTCACCACGCCCGTGGTCGCCGAACTCGTGGGACGTGACGTCGATACGATGCAGCCAGGAGATTCCAGCACCGTTCGCCTCTCAGGTGGCAGCTCGCTGACAGTGCATGCTGTTCCGGCGAAGCACGGACCGGACGGGATCTGGGAGATGTCAACCGTCATCGGATTCGTCCTGACCAGCGAAGGCGGCCCCACCGTCTACATCAGTGGTGACAACTCGGAACTGGACGTGGTGCACACCGTCCCCAGCTACGCCGGACCGATTGACGTCGCAATCCTCTTCGCGGGCCGCGCCGGTTTCGACAGCCTCGACGGCCAGAACCTCACCCTCAGTGCCGCTGACGCCGTCGAGGCCGCGCGAACCCTGAAAGTCAAGAAGGCGATTCTTGTTCACCATGACTCGTGGGAACATTTCCGTGAGGACCTGGCAACAGGTGTGGCCGCGTTCGATGCTGCAGGGATGTCCGACGTGCTTGTTCCGCTTCAGCCAGGTGAGTCGGCAGTCGTGTGCGGTGACACTGCCTGATCACCAGCTCCTGGCACATGTCACTACTACAACACGACGGTGAGTTCGGCAATTCCAGATGCCGCCGGAAGCAACCGTCGGTTCGGGGCTGATGACCAGTGCAAACGATGGCACAGCAACCGGGCCGAGTCACGGAGACCGGGTCTGCGCCCGCCGCTCAGTCTCCAGCTGAAGTCGCCAGGTGCGAATCCTTGAAGGTGATGCGCTTGCGGGAGTCGCAGAGGCATCATCGCTCAGCTGCACGACGATGCGAATACCGTGAAGCGCATTCACCGTCCACACTTCGGTGGCCGACAGTTCGGGAATCCGGATGCGTCGGTGGACAATCTGTAATCCTTGAGTTCTCGCCGCGGTGAGCATCCTCGCCGACGTCGTTCCAGGAAGGAGCGGCAGGCTCGGGTCCGGGACACAGAGCGTGTCGCCCTCCCACCACAGCAAACTCGAGGTCCCGGTCTCAAGCACATGGCCGTCGACGTCATAGAGCAGGACGTCGTCGCAACCGTGCTCCACGGCCTCTTGGCGCAACTCGTTGAGGAGCGGGATGTCCGGACCCTTGATCCTTGGGCTCTTGCGAGGGTCGGGAAACGGCGGGATCCACAGCTTCATTTCTCGTTTGCGAGGCGGCGCAGGACGGACCCGGAAGACGAAGGCGGGGATGTCACCGCTGCCAGTGGGGGCGACGAACTCCATCCTCGGGAACCACTCCCCCTCGAACGGCACCAGGGACACGAGCTGTGTCCAGAATTCGTCGGTCTCCGGCACGGGCAAGCCGAGCTCGCGGGCACTGCGGGTAAACCGTTCGCGGTGGGGGTCGAGGCTGCGCGACCTGCCGTTGACGACCAGCCAGGAATCGGCGACGAGCAGCGGCCCTTCGATCTCGGTCGGTTCGAAGTCGGCAGCAGCGGCATTCCATACCCAGGCCGTCATGGGAGCACCGCCGCTTGATCGACGTGCCCAGGAAAACGGGCATCGCCGAGCAGTCGCAACAGAGGTGTCGCCTTGACAACCGTCTCCACGTACTCCTCGACCGGATCCGAGAGCGCGACGATCGCTCCCCCAACCCCGTACCGAAGAGCGCCATCGGCGATCACCGAGGTCCGGATGAGGACGCTGAGGTCGACAGCGCCGTTGAGTGAAAAGTAGCCGATCGCGCCGCTGTAGGCGCCGCGAGGGCCGTCCTCGAGCTCGTCGATGATCGACATCGTCCTCAGCTTCGGCGCACCAGTCATCGATCCGGGTGGGAAGGCAGCGCGAATGCAGTCGACCGGCGTCGACCGGACATCGAGCTGTGAGCTCACAGTCGAGACCAACTGATGGACAGTCGCATAACTCTCGATCCCGAAGAGCTTGTCCACCTGCACCGATCCCAGCTGTGCCGTACGGCCGAGGTCGTGGCGGACGAGGTCGACGATCATGAGGTTCTCCGACCGGTCCTTCTCGGATGACACCATGTCGCCGATGAGGGCTTCGTCCTCGGCCTGGGTGGCTCCGCGCGGACGGGTACCCTTGATCGGTTTCGATTCGCAATGCCCTCCAGCCGACACGGACAGGAATCGTTCGGGCGAGGTGCTGAGCACGCTGACCTCGGGACTCGTGAGGAAGGCCCCGAAGGGGGTGGGGTTGTCCCTGCGCAGCCGCCGGTACGTCGTCAGGGGATCACACGCCCACGGTGTCTCGAGCATCGTCGTCAGGCAGACCTCGTACGTCTCCCCATCCGTGATGAGCTGCTGGGCGCGTTCGATCCGGTCGAGATACTCCGCGCGGGGATGCCGGACGGTGAGTTCGTGCGCCGAATGATCCGAGGACACCTGGCCCGCGGGCAATCGATCCCCCATCGGCTGGACGCGTGACTGCGCGGCCAAAGACTCGTCGCCGGTAGCGATGACCGCACCCACCTCGTCGAACCACGTCCGGCAATCGGCCTCGCTCACCCCATCGCCGGCGAGCGCCAGGAGGTGGACGGTCCCCGTCTCGTGATCGATGACGAGGGCCCGGTCGAGGAACATCATCAGCGCATCCGGACTGTCGGAGACATGACGAAGAGGAGACCCGACCTCCGCCTTGAGTTCGTAGCCCAGGTACCCGACCCATCCGAGGCGGAACTCGAACGGCAGCTTCGGGGTCGCCTCGGCGAGGGTGAGCTCGGTCGACGCGAGATCCGCGTCGAGCCAGTCGAAGAATCCGGACGTGATGGTCTCCGTCCCCGCGGCAGACGTCACGGTGACGGTGCCGGTCGCGACATCGGCCCGGACGATGCGGCTGAGCGGACCGGTCGGGGCACCCATGATCGAGAACCGCGAAGAGGCGTGCCCAGGCAGGTTGCCATCGAGCCAGACTGCGGTCGAATCCCCGGCGAAGAGTGCGGAGAACAGCGCCTCGCTCGAACGCGACATCGCCAGCTGCCGCGCATGGAGGACGAAGTGTCGTTTGGCCGCTGCCCGTTGAGGGACGACCGAAGTCCGCTCATCGGCCTCGAGAGCGTCCGGTGGCTCGGTGCGCCGGAGAACCGGCGTCACTCCCCGCTCCACCTGCCACGCCCTCGTCAACCGCGCGAAGTTCCGCACCAGCTCGAGACCATGCTCGGTCGAGATCGACTCGGGATGGAACTGCACACCCCACTGCGGCCGGGACCGATGCCGCAGCCCCATGACGACACCGTCCACGGTCCGCGCGGTGACGTCGAGACCGGCGGGCACCTCGGTGACGGTGAGCGAGTGATAGCGGACGACGTTCAGCGGCGAGGGCAAGCCGCCGAAGAGATCCTCACCGGTGTGCTCGACTGCCGAGACCCGCCCGTGCATGGGCGCGGGAGCATGACCGACGGCTCCTCCCCCGCTGATCGCCAGACCCTGGTGGCCGAGGCAGATGCCGAGCACCGGGATCTCGGCCCGGTCGAGCACCTCCGCGCAGATCCCGAAATCCTCGCCTCGATCGGGCGCACCGGGACCCGGGGAGATGACGACGTTGTCGAAGGACTCGAGCACTTTAAGATCCCACTCGGCCCAGTCATTGGGCACGATGACGGGTTCGCAGCCGTTGACCTCGGCGAGATAGTGGAAGAGGTTGAACGTGAACGAATCGTAGTTGTCGATGAGCAGCGTCCGCAGCGGTGTGTCACCCATGACCGGTCCCCGTCATGGGTCTCTCAGCCGAGGACGAGCCGGCGGGCGGTGTCGCTGAGCCCGCCGTCCGCCTCGGCGAGGAGGGATTCAGGGGTGTCGGCACCGGCGCGCACGTAGCGGCCAGTGAACGCGTCGAGCTCCCCCGAGGCGAGCGCGAGTGCGAGCTCGGTGACCTGGGACGGCGTCGTCCAGTCGCCGGCGCCGCGGTGGTCGTGGACGGGCATCGACTTCGTCATCGCGGTCTCGACGACACCCGGCGCCATCTCGAAGATCCGCAGACCTTGATCGTGGCCGAAGCGGACGACGGAGTCGGCGAGCCGGAACAGGGCGGCCTTCGACGCCGAGTACACCGCGTAGGCGGGGGTGCCCTGCGCCCCTGAGCCGGAGTTGAGATCGATGATGCGGGCAGGACGGCCGGTCGCCTCGGCGTTGGCGATGAGGACGGGGGCGAAGGCGTTGAGCATGAGCGCGACGCCGAGGACATTGGCGTTGACGACCGCGGCGAGGCTCGCCGGATCCGCCTCCCAGATCGGGCCCTCGGTCGATTCGATGCGCCCGGCGTTGTTGACGAGCACGAGGGCGCGCCGGGAGGTCGCGGACTCGAGGGCGCGGATCTCCTCGACGAAGTGGGCGACGGAGTTCGCGTCGTCGACGACGAGCCCGAACCCGGAGGCCGCTCCCCCGGTCGCGATCGCGACTTCGGCCGCCGCGTCCTGGGCCTTCTGCGCCGAGGTGGCCGTCAGGGCCACGTGGTAGCCGGCCCATGCGAACGCCTCGGCGAGGTGGCGGCCGATCCCGCGCGCACCGCCGGTGATGACGGCGATCGTCTCGGCGGGCACCGCTTCACCGTTCACGTGGTCCGGGGACTGCGCGGCGGGGGTGGTGGCGTCTGACACTGGGGCTCCTTGGCACGGGGAACGACGATGGACCCGGCCCGCCGTTGTGTCGGCGAACCGGGTCCAATTGTGTCACGACTAGCTGCGGACTTGGGCCCCGTGGCGCTCGGCGGCCAGAGCCGTCGCGGCCTCCCGCATCGCCGAGGCCTCATCGGCCTTGAGCGTGCGATCGGCGGCGCGGAAGGTCATCCGGAACGCCAGCGACTTCTTGCCCTCAGGCAGCTGGTCGCCGGTGTAGAGGTCGAAGGTCTCGAGCAGCTCCAGCTCCTCCCCGGATCCTTCCTCGAGGGTCGCGGCGAGGGTCGCGGCGGGCAGGTCGGCGTCGACGATGAGGGCGACGTCCTGGCGGGACACCGGGTAGGTCGACAGCGCACCGGCCCAGCTGCGCTGATCCGTCTGCGCGAGCAGGGCATCGCCGTCGATCTCGAAGGCGACGGTCCGCGCCGGGAGGCCGAGGTTCTCGCACACCTTCGGGTGGAGCTCACCCGCGTGGCCGAGCAACTGACCGTCGGCGAGGACGAACTTCGCCAGCCGACCCGGATGCCAGGGCGCGATGTCATCGGCGACGACGGTGACGTCGACTCCGTTGACGGCAGCGATCCGGCGGACCGTGTCGATGACGTCCGTCGCCTCGGCGCGCCGGCCCTTGCCCCAGACGCCGGGCAGCTCGACGTTGCCGGCGATGACTCCCGCGTAGTGGAGCGGCTGCTTGGGCACCGAGCCGTAGACCTCGGCGAGCTCGGCCTCGCTCGGGTGGTAGCCGGGCAGGTGCCGCGGTCCCGGGCGGGTGGGCAGTCCCGCCGAGGTGGACACGAGCCCGACCTCGAAGAGTGCGACGTCCTTGGCCCCACGTCCGAGGTTGCGGACCACCGTGTCGACGAGGGTCGACAGGAGGGTCGTGCGCATGAGCGGCAGGTCCTCGGACATCGGGTTGGCCAGGCGCAGGTGCTTCCGGCGCTCGTCGTCGGCATCGAGGCGGAACTCGTCATCCCGCTTCACCGAGGTGAACGGGTAGCTGAGAACCTCGGTGTACCCGTCGGAGGCGAGCAGGTTGGAGACCCGGCGCCGCGTCCGCTGCGCCTCGGTGAGGCCGCGCCCGGCCCGCGCCGGGGGCTGGACCGAGGGAATGCGATGGTAGCCGCCGGTGCGGGCGACTTCCTCGATGAGGTCGATGTCCGCGGTGATGTCTGAGCGCCAACTGGGGACGGTGACGGTGAGGGTGGTCGCGTCGGTGGTGCCTGCCGTCGTCGCGTCGGCGGTCTTCGCCTCCACCTCGGCGCCGATGCCGCGCAGCAGGGTCGTCACCTCGTCGGCCGAGTAGTCGACGCCGACGACGTCGCCCACCCGGGCGACCGCGAGGTCGATGACGGTCGGCTCCGGATCCTGGCCGTACCGCGTGGTCGCGGGGCTGAGCGTCCCGCCGCCGAGTTCGACGAGGAGGTCGGCGCAGCGGCGGGCGGCCACGGGACCGAGCTTCGGGTCGACTCCGCGTTCGAAGCGCCGCGAGGCCTCCGAGGACAGCTTGTGTCGACGCGAGGTCCGGGCGATGGAGATCGGGTCGAAGTGCGCGGCCTCGATGACGACCTCGGTGGTCTGGCCGTTGACCTCGACGGCGGCTCCGCCCATGACTCCGGCCAGGCCGATGATCTTCGAGCCGGTGACGCCGCGGTCGGTGATGAGGAGATCCTCGGGGTGCAGGGTCCGCTCGATGTCGTCGAGGGTCGTGAACTTCTCCCCCGCCTCGGCGCGGCGGACGACGATCTCGTGCGCGAGCAGGGCACGGTCGTAGGCGTGCAGCGGCTGGCCGAGTTCGAGCATGACGTAGTTGGTCACGTCGACGATGAGGCTGATCGGCCGCATCCCGGCCTGCTGGAGCCGGCGCTGCATCCAGAACGGGGTCGGTCGGCTCGGGTCGAGCCCGGTGACCTGGAGCGTTGTGAACTGATCGCATCCGGGGACGCCGTCGATGGGGCCTACGTCCTCGATGACGACGGGGTAGCCGTCAGCGGTGGGGGCGTTCACCTCGGCGACGTCAGTGCTGCCGAAGTCGGTGAAGTCCTGGCCCTTCATCTGGGCGTACTCGCGGGCGATGCCGCGCATCGACAGCTGGTAGCCGCGGTCCGGGGTGACGTTGACGTCGAGGGTGACCTGGTCGAGGCCGAGCAGCGCGATCGCATCGTCGCCCGGTTCCCCGGTGAGCCCGAGGTCGGTGAGGACGATGATGCCGTCATGATCCTCGCCGAGGCCGAGCTCGCGGGCCGAGCAGATCATGCCGTCGGAGGTGTGGCCGTAGGTCTTGCGGGCCGCGATCCGGAAGTCGCCGGGCAGGACGGCGCCGGGCAGGCAGACGACGACGAGGTCGCCGGCGACGAAGTTGTGGGCACCGCAGACGATGCCGCGGCTCGGACGCTGCTCGCCGGGCTGCGGGTCCTTCGGGTCGTCGGCGGCCTCGTTGTGCTCGGGGCCGACGTCGAGGCGGCACCAGCTGATCGTCTTGCCGTTCGAGTGCTCTTCCTTCTCGATCTCGAGCACGCGACCGACGACGAGGGGGCCGGTCACCTCGGGGCCGTAGAAGTCCTCTTCCTCGAGACCGATCGCGGCGAACTCCGCGGCCAGGGCATGGGGATCCGTGTCGGCGGGGAGATCGACGTAGTCGGCCAGCCAGTTCAGTGGGACGCGCATATCAAGCCTTCATTCCGAAACGGGCCGAGAAGCGCACATCGCCTTCGACCATGTCGTGCATATCGTTGATTCCTTCGCGCAGCATCAGGGTGCGCTCGATGCCCATGCCGAAGGCGAAGCCCTGGTAGACATCGGGGTCGATGCCGGCCGCCCGCAGGACGTTGGGGTGGACCATGCCGCAGCCGCCCCATTCGATCCAGCCGGCGCCGCCGACCTTGTTGGGGAACCAGAAGTCCATCTCGGCGCTCGGTTCGGTGAAGGGGAAGAAGCTCGGGCGCAGCCGGGTCTTCGACTCGGGGCCGAACATCTCTCGAGCGAAGCCGTCGAGGGTGCCCTGCAGGTGGGCCATGGTCAGGCCCTTGTCGATGGCGATGCCCTCGATCTGGTGGAACACCGGCGTATGCGTGGCGTCGAGCTCATCGGTGCGGAACGTCTTGCCTGGGCACACGACGTAGAGCGGCACGCCGCGCTCGAGGAGGGAGCGCGACTGGACCGGGGACGTGTGCGTACGGAGGACGAGGCCCGCCTCGGCGGGGTCGACGAAGAACGTGTCCTGCATCTGCCGGGCGGGATGGTCGGGACCGAAGTTGAGCGCGTCGAAGTTGAGCCACTCGGATTCGATCTCCGGGCCCTCCGCGACCTCCCAGCCGAGGCCGACGAAGTAGTCCGCGGCCTGCTCCTGGATGAGGGAGAGCGGATGACGGGCGCCGAGCTGCCGGCGGTTGCTCGGCAGGGTGACGTCGATGGACTCCTCGACGAGGACGGCGGCGTCGCGTTCGGCCTCGAGCTCCTCCTGGCGCGCATCGAGGGCCTTCTTCACCTGACCGCGGGACTTGCCGACGATCTTGCCGGCCGCCGCCTTCTCGCTCTTGTCGAGTCCGCCGATCGCACGGTTGGCGAGCGCCAGGGGCGACTTGTCGCCCGTGTGCTCGATCTTCGCCTGCTTGAGATCGTCGAGGGTGCTCGCGGCCGCGAATGCCGCGATCGCCGCCTCCACGGCGGCGTTCACGGCAGACTCGTCCAGAGGGTCGAGTTGGTCAGTCATCAAAGTCCTTCATCGAGGGTCGTTACGCGCAGCAGTCCGTTCGGGAGAACCAGTTACCGTATAGTCAGATTGTGCGTCGTGTCTAATCACATTGGACGGATTTCAATCATGCAGTCTATCGCCTCGGCGTCGTCTTCCAACTCCCGGTCCACATGTCAACTGCGGCGGCTCCAACTCGTCACTGTGGCCCTCATAGACTGGCCCCATGAAACCTCTGACGACTGTGCTGTCGCTTCCGGTGGTCAATCCCGAGATCACTCTCGCCTTCTACCGTGACGGTCTGGGGCTGGAGACCGACGGCATCGATGAGGGGATCGTCGCGTTCGAGCTGCCGAACCTCTCCCTCTTCTTCATCGAGTCGAGTGAGTACGCGAACTACCTCGTCCACTCGGGCAACTTCCATGCGGGCCAGCCCATTCCCGGTGCGACGGTCATCTCGTGCGCATTCGGAAGCAGGGACGAGATCAACGACATTCTGCGCCGAGCCGCCTGGGCGGGCGGCACCTCCTATCCCCCGGTCGTCGAAGAGGGCTCTTACATGGGCTACTTCTCCGATCCGGACGGGCACGTGTGGGAGCTCGTCAGCAACTCGACGACGGCCCAGACCGCGCGGTCGACGAGTTGACGCGGACTGCCCGCTCAGCTGATCGGCGGGGTCACTTCGTTAGGGAGTTGTTTCGCTACTCTGCGCGGCCAGCGCGCTTCTCTGCATTGCTGGCGTTCTTCACTGCGGTCCCGTTGAGGGTCCTCATTCCACTTCTCGGGCTCGTCGCGGCGATCGCGCTCGGAGTCGCCGAGACAGTCCGATCGTCCCTCGTTATCTCCCGAGCCATGCGTCGGGGACCGGCGGAAGAATGTGCCGATCTCATCGAGATGGGCGCCCGAGCCGACGAGATCGAGCTCATCAGGGTCGGGCCGTCGACCTACCGGTGCGAGGCGATGCTCGCCGACGGAGGATTCGCCCAGCAGGAGCACTTCGCGGGCACCTCGGTGCTCCCCATTCTCGCCGTGGTCATCGCGGGGCTCAGTGTAGTTGCGCTGGTGATAGCGGTAACTGCCATGGTCCTGAGACCAATCGTCGCACGGATGATGGACGGATCGCCGAATGGTGCCGATCGAGCAGACCGTCGATTCGGTGCCCGGGCGCAGATGTGGGTGGTCCGCCTCCTCGTCGTGGCCTGCGTTCTCACTCCGCTCACCGTAATCGCCCAGTTCCTCCGGGGGTTGATCGCGTCGAGGTCGGGTGGCCTGTTGGTCTGTCCGTCCACCGTTGAGGGCGAGGAGGTGCTCAGACACTCGGTGGAGTCCCACTACCTGCCTCCGCGTCTCACCTGCACCGGGGAGACCATCTCCGGTCTCGAGTTCACGACGACCTCGTATGGACTCCCGTTCTACGGGTTCCTCGTCTGCGTGGCGAGCTTCGCCGCCGCGGTGCTGCTCGTCGTCGTTGCACGTGTGCGAGCGAGGCAGCCTCGGGAACCTGCGGCATAGCGTCCTCCCGAGGAGGGGTGTCGGGCTGGCCGCCTGCACGTTAATGTCGAATCATGACGACCCAGACAGCTTCCGATGCCATGGTCCAGGCCCTCGTCAACGAAGGCGTCGAGCGCATCTTCGCCCTCCCCGGCGAGGAGAATCTCCATCTCCTCGATTCCATCCGCCGCTCCAGCATCGAACTCGTCCTCACTCGTCACGAGCAGGCCGCTGCGTTCATGGCTGCCACCGAAGGGCGACTGACGGGCAAGCCCGGAGTGGTCCTGACGACGCTGGGCCCCGGCGCCCTCAACCTGGCGACGGGATCGGCCTACGCGCAGCTGGGCGGGATGCCGCTCGTCATGATCACCGGCCAGAAGGGGATCCTCTCCGCCGAGCAGGCCCGCTTCCAGATCGTCGACACCGTCGCCACGATGACCCCGCTGACGAAGATGACCCGTCAGATCGCCTCGGCGGCGATGATCCCCACCCTGGTCCGCGACGCCTTCCGCGTCTCCGTCGAGGAACGCCCGGGACCCGTACATCTGGAATTCCCCGAGGACATCGCCGCGACCCCGGTCGAGCAGATCGCGCTCATCCGCCCCCACGTCACCGACCGCGCGGTGGGCAGCGCCCACGCCCTCGACACCGCCGCCGAGGTGATCCGCCGGGCCGAACGGCCTCTCCTCATGCTCGGCGCGGATGCATCCCGCGTCGGGGCAAGTCAACCGCTGGCGGACTTCGTGGCCCGAGTGCGGATCCCCTACTTCACGACGCAGATGGGCAAGGGCACGGTGTCGGGATCGACCGAGCTGTACATGGGCACGGCCGCGCTCTCCGAGGGCGACTACGTCCACGACGCGATCGATCAGGCCGATGTCATCGTCACGATCGGCCACGACACCACCGAAAAGCCGCCCTTCACGATGGATGAGGAGGGGCCGACCGTCGTGCACATCGGATATCGCGCAGCAGTCGTCGAACAGGTCTACTTCCCGCAGTACGAGGTGATCGGCGACCTCAGCCCGACTCTGCCGCTTCTGGCCGATCGCCTCGAGGGACAGGTCCCCCACGCGCAGGAGCTGCTGCCGCTGCGGGAGGGGATCCTGGCCCGGGTCGCCGACAGAGCGACCGAGAACCGTTTCACTCCACAGCGCATCGTCCACGAGGTCCGCGCAGTGATGCCCGAAGACGGGATCGTCGCCCTCGACAACGGCATGTACAAGATCTGGTTCGCCCGCAACTACCGGACCACGCGAGCCAACACCCTGCTCCTCGACAATGCCCTGGCGACCATGGGTGCGGGGCTGCCGTCCGCAATGGCTGCTGCGCTGTTGCATCCGGACCGTCGGGTGATGGCCGTCTGCGGCGACGGCGGATTCCTCATGAACAGCCAGGAGCTGGAAACCGCGGTGCGACTCGGACTCAATCTGGTGGTCGTCATCGTCGAGGACCACGCCTACGGGATGATCCGCTGGAAGCAGGACGTCGAGAACCTGCCCGACTACGGCCTGACCTACGGCAACCCCGACTTCGTCACCTACGCGCAGGCCTATGGTGCCACCGGCCGGCGGGTCGATGATGTCTCCGAGCTGGGTTCGGCCTTGGAATCGGCGTTCGCTGATGGGGGCGTGCAGCTGATCGTCGTGCCGATCGACTACTCCGAGAACCACAGAGTGCTCATCGACGAGTTGCAGGAGCGGTGAGGCTGGGCGGGCCGGCGGGCTGGATGGGCCGGCGAGGCAGGTCGGGGCGATGAGACCGGATGGCCTCAGAGAATCACGTCGTCGCCGGTGAGGATAGACAGCGTCAGTGAGGCTGGATTGGCAGATGTCTCACTCACGACCTGACTCGCGGCCCACAGCCTCCAGAGTCTCACTCAAGAGTTCGGACGAATTGCTACGCCCCGGCGTTTTGCAGACCCGACGAACTCTTGAGTCAACCGATCGCATCACCCTCGGCGACGCGATGGGCCCTCCGCCAAGTTCCTTTCGACGCACGCCTTGATTCGGAGAAAGAGGTCAGCGGAGAACAGATCGGCCCAACGAATGCGGAAAACGGTGTAGCCACGATTCCGCAGTCTGTACTCGCGTCGCCGTTCACGCTCGAAGGCTCGTTTCGGGTCGTCGCCGGAAAGATAGTACTTCCCCTCGCCATCGAACTCGGCAATGACCTTCGCCTTCTTGTGAGTGAAGTCGGGGCGGGCCTCAACATCGCCGTACTCGTTGAAGAACTCCACTTGAGGCTCGAAACCGGTGATGGCGTATTCGACGAATCGAATCGCGCAGATCGATTCGCCGATTGATTCACGGCGACCATCGATGTGTTCGCGCATCAAGTCGATTCGGTTCTGATGGGTTCGCGCCGGGTGAGAATCACAGTAGGAGGCCAATTCCTCGGTCGTGGTCAGCCGGTTATGGATCGCCGCGTCACCGACTGCGACAGAGAAGGGCAGTGGATAGTCCCGGCCGATGTCCCACAGAGTTCGCAGCAGCGATGTCACTGGAATTCCATCGACGACAGCACTGTCCGTGTCGAGACAGACACGCTGTCGAATGAGCATCGTCGTACTGCGAACACTGTGGCGCGGGTGGATCGTCTCCACACGTAGCGGAACATTCTGTTGGAAGTAGGGCACCGGCAGGCCGTGCACGATCAGCGCACTCATGTGCGAGAACATGCTGTTGGGCGGCAGAGCCCCGACAAATGACCGCACTAGAATGCGGTGCTCTTCCCTCTTCTTGCGCAAGCCGCCTTGCTCCATGGGAAGATCGGTGATCGAGGATGAGGCGAGCCTCGATAGCAGTTCGTGCTCAGGGTTCGGACACGATAGAGCAACGACATAGACTCCTCGACGAACGCGCTTCAGGCAGCATTTCCGCGCCAGACTGATCTGATAGGTCGTCAAACCGGCGGCGTGGAGTTCTGCCACAGACAAGCACACATACATAAGCCCAGAGTGAATGCCGGCTGATACCACTGGCAATGGTCGCGAATTCTCCTGTGGATAACAGCCGACTCGACCGCACAGAAAACGGCCTCCTGGCGCCGCAGACGACGATCGCGAATTCTCGGTCAACGGTTCAGTTGAGGTCCACTCGTTCCACGAGCTGGCTCAAGCATTCGGTTGAACAGGCATTCGCCGGAGCCTTGCAGAACGATGGAAGTCTGGACCGGGTGAACCGTCGGAGATTCGAGGAGTGCTCATCGACAAGCTCCGTGGTTGCTGAGTCTCGACGGGCCGGCGCGTCGCGAAGGATCTGCTCCTGCGCCAGTGGGAACTATCGGCCGATCGGAAGCTCTTCAAAGATAGCGAAAATTGAGCGTGACTCTAATCAGCAATCGTCACAAATGCCCGTTGAAGGCAGCTCTACAAAGTGGATCGGACAAACGTCCCGTCGCTTAGTGGCGCTCAACCTAGCTCGGCTGCTGACTTCAGCGACCTGTCGAGTCAACGTTGGTTCTCCACCATCGGCGGGAAGATCTGAAGAATATCTTTGGTAGCAAAGCAGCCGGTGCTGTGCGGCAAGATCTTCAACATCAATGTCAGGATCGCTGGAAACTGACTTGGGTGCTTGCCTGTAGCCATCACCAATAGTTCCATCTTGATGAACGCACAAGGACGTCAGCGGAGGTTCTCCTTCTGCAGCTGCACGTCTAGCAACTTGTTCGAGCAGGTCACCGCTCCAGTTGCTGATCAGCATCTTCGTGCGAATGCCCGAGCGACTCTGAACTGCTTCAGTAAGATCCTTGTAAGTCAAAGTCTGGTTATACGTACTGGCTGTCTGAACCAAAATCTCGTAGGCAATCGGCACCCAGGCAGATAATGCATCAGAAAACTTCGCCTTGGTGCCAGAAGCCTCGAAGTACGTTCCATGTTGGGATGTCACGTTCACCATCCTAAGGTGGAAACGGCAGCGAGCCAGCCGTTCACATCCGCTGGTTGCGGGCGGATTCGTAGATGCAGACGCTGGCGGCGGTGGCGAGGTTGAGGCTCTCGGCCTGGCCGTAGATGGGGACGGCGACGGAGGCGTCGCACTGCTCGAGGTCGGAGCTCTTCATCCCCCAGGCCTCGTTGCCGAACACCCAGGCGGTGCGGGCGCTGAGGTCGAGGCCGGAGTCCCACGGATGGTGGAGGTCGTGCGCCTCGTCGTTGGCATCGGCGGCGAGGACCTGCAGGCCACGGGCACGGGCGAGTTCGGTCACCTCGGCGAGGCCGACCCCGGTGACGACGGGGACGTGGAACAGGGAACCAGCCGTCGAGCGGACGGTCTTGTCGTTGTAGACGTCGACACTCGAGGACGTGAGAACCACGGCGTTAGCGCCGGCGGCGTCGGCCAGGCGGATGATCGTGCCGGCGTTGCCGGGGTCGCGGACCTGGGACAGGACGACGATGAGCTGGGCGTCCTTCGTCATCACTGAGGTGAGCTCGACGTCGAGCTGAGCGCAGACGGCGACGACGCCCTGGGAGTTGACGGTGGTGGCGAGTTCGGTGAGCACATCCTCGGCGACGATGTTCCAGCGGATTCGCTGGGCCCTGACGGTCTCTACGAACTCGGGATGGCGCTCGGAGGCCTCCTCGGTGATGAAGAGCTCGAGAACGGCACCATTGCGCTCCCCCACCGACCCGACGACGTCAGTGACGATGCGATTCTGCGGCTGCAGACCGAGCTCCACATGCCGCTCGAGCGCCTCACGCACGGCCTGCGGGCCTTCGACGAGGAACTGGCCGGTGGTCTTGCGGTGATTGCGGCGCAGCAGCCGGAGGGCGGATTTGATCCGCTTCGACTGCGGGGAGGTGATGACGTCTGGAAGTTTCATGGCCCACGTTCTCGATCGGTTGGAGTGCTGGCGGAAGGATCTGACTCGGTCAGGCACAGCGAACGGTCCCGAACCTCTGCGGGCTCGGGACCGTTCGTGGTGGCCGGCACACGCTCTCGCGGTGCTGCGGCACGGAGCCCGGATCAGGGCTCAGGAGTTTCAGGCAGCTTCGGTCTTGGCTGCGTTGACGTCAGCAGGAAGAGCTTCCTTGGCGACCTTGACGAGGTGCGCGAACGTAGGAGCGTCATTCACTGCGAGCTCGGCGAGCATGCGACGGTCGACCTCGATGCCAGCGGCCTTGAGACCCTGGATGAAGCGGTTGTACGTCATGCCGTTGGCGCGCGCGCCGGCGTTGATGCGCTGGATCCACAGACGGCGGAAGTCACCCTTGCGGGCGCGACGATCGCGGTAGCTGTAGACGAGCGAATGGATGACCTGTTCCTTGGCCTTGCGGTACAGACGCGAACGCTGTCCCCGGTAGCCGCTTGCCCGGTCAAGGATGACCCGGCGCTTCTTGTGAGCGTTGACCGCCCTCTTCACACGTGCCACGTGTTACTCCTTCGAAAAATAGTTCCACCGGCGGTGCCGGTGTCTGGCTTCAAGCGTGGGGAGCCCTGTCGATGACAGGCTCCGGGATGGAGACCCGAGAGGGTCTCACCTTCCCTTGAGCTTGCCCAGAAGCTTGCGGGCCACTTTGCGATCTCCACCGGTGATGACCTGGTCGGCACCGACGCGACGCTTCTGAGCCGAGGACTTGTGCTCAAACTTGTGCTGGTTGTTCACGCCTTCACGCATGATCTTTCCACTGCCAGTCACGCGCATGCGCTTCTTGGCGCTGCTGTTCGTCTTCTGCTTCGGCATGGTGCCGTTCTCCTTTGCAATTCGTTGGCGATGGAGGTCCATCGTCAACTACTTCACGAGTCGGAGCCGTTCAGGCTCCAACGACTTGGTACACACTTCTCACGCGTCGGTTGGTGCGTTCTTCTCCGCAGCAGCGCGATCGCGTCGAGACTTCACTTCGGCGGTGCGACCCTTGGCTTCATTCGCAGCCTTGCGGGCCTCCGCCTTGGCGTCGGACTTTGACTTATGAGGGGCGATGACCATCACCATGTTGCGGCCGTCGACCCTGGGTGAGGACTCGACAGTGCCCAGCTCGGACACATCTTCGGCCAGGCGATTCAGCAGCTTGATGCCCATCTCAGGTCGAGACTGTTCACGGCCGCGGAACATGATCATCACTTTGACCTTGTCTCCGGCGGACAGGAAGCGGGTGACGTGACCCTTCTTCGTCTCGTAGTCGTGCTCATCGATCTTGAGACGGAAGCGGATCTCCTTCAGAGCGGTGTTCGCCTGATTCTTCCGGGCTTCCCTGGCCTTCTGAGCGGATTCGTACTTGAACTTCCCGTAGTCCATGAGTTTCGCCACGGGAGGCTTTGCCTGCGGGGCGACTTCGACGAGGTCGAGGTCTGCTTCGCGGGCAAGGTCGAGTGCCTTGCGAATGGCAACGATACCGACTTGTTCACCGTTGGGTCCGACCAACCGGACCTCGGGAACCCGAATCCGGTCATTGATGCGCGTCTCGCTGATGTGTTCACTCCTTTTTCGCTCAAATGGTGTCGTGGCAATGAAAAAGGCTCCCACTGACACGAATGCCAAGGGAGCCTGCACACACAACCACTGCGGGTTCAAGTGAATACACCTCGACCCGCTGCTTCCTTCTCGAGTTCGCACTCCAAGCTGTCAGTCAGCAGATCATTGGACCCGATCGCTTCTCACGATCAAGGTGGGAGTCAGACTCCGCTTCGCACCACAATCAATTGTACTACGGTTCCGGAGCCCACGCACATCGAGGCCCGATCGCGCGTCAGCGGGCGGCTCTGGCCGCAGTGCGCGGACCGTCAGCCTGCTGCGCTGCGGCCGTCTGCGCCTCGACGCTGGATCTCCGCGTACAGGCGGTCGGCTTCGGCCCGCTGTTCATCGACGGTGACCACCGAGGCAGGGTCGACAGGGGCGAACGTGTCCACCATCCCTTCGACCCGATCCTCGGTCATGCGGTAGGCCCGCAGTCCTCCGCCCTGATCGCGAGCCATGCCGCTGGGCCAGACATCGATCTGCGCACCGGCGATGCCGAGGCGCCATCCGAGTGATTCAAGTTGGTCGCGGACCAGGCACAGTGCTTCGAACGCGTCGTCGGCGCGGTTTTCGACGGGTTCGAAGGCTCTGATGCCCCGGGATTCGAGGCGCACTGTCCACTGGGCGTCGCCGTACCACCACGACACGGTTGCCTCGTGGACGCCGCCGTCGCGCAGGACTTCGATAACATGCTCGTCTCTGGGCGGCATTCGGGTCCTTCCATCGGTGGTCCGGAGTGATGCAGATCCTGCCGGGCGACTGCCGGCTGAGCCTCGATGATATGTCAAGCTTGGAGCATGAATTCTCACGAGTCCGCTCCTGCCGGAGCCTCTTCCGACGCCGGTTCCGCCGAGACTTCCGCTGTCGCCGACGTCACCCGCGACATCGCCGAAGTTCCCGCCGTCGAGGTCATCACCTCGACCGCCGTTCACCTCATGTCCGCCGCAGCGGTCAAGTGCGGCCTGGCCGAGGACACCCCTGAGACGCCCGCGGCTGACTTCACGGACCTCGACGAGGCCCGCAAGCTCATCACCGCACTCGCCGGGCTGGTCACCGGTGCCGCCACCGTCATCGGCGACCACCATGCCCGTCCCCTGCGCGATGGACTGCGCAGCCTGCAGCTCGCGTTCCGTGAAGCCTCGGCGATTCCGGATGCACCGGGTCAGGGTCCGGGAGAGAAGTTCACCGGGCCGGTGCGCTGAACGAATAAGTCTCTGGACGTCGACCTCCGCTCGAGGGATTCGTGGAGTTGTGGATCCCGCATTGCACCGGTGTCCCTGTCACTGGGCGTTCGATTCGAGCGGCGAAGCGTGACGTGGCCTCCCAGAGCACGACATCATTCTCTGGGAGGGCTGTTGAGAACCACAAGGTCACAAAAGCGTGGGGGGATTCGTCATGATTGGCATGAAGACTCACACACATCAGATTCTTGTGCTCGGAGCCGGTTACTCCGGCCTCACAGCGGCTCAGCGCCTAGCACGTCAGCTCCCTCCTCGGGATTACACGGTCACGGTTGTGACCCGGGAACCGGAGTTCATCGAACGACCGCGGCTGCATCAGGTGGCCACTGGTCAGCCCGTCCCCCGGTTCACCCTGGCCGATCATCTGCGGCCGCACGGAGTGAACCTTCGTCTGGGTAACGTAGTCGGAGTCGATTGGCACAACAGTACCGTCGATCTTGTCCAGGGAGCTTCGCTCGCCTTCGACACTCTCGTGGTGGCGCTGGGCAGCGAAACGAGTTCCACTGCCGTCGACGGCGTCGCCGAGCACGCGGTGCTGCTCGACGATCGTTCGGCGGCGGAGGCGGTTTCCATCCGGATGAAGGAACTGGCACGCACACGGGGCGAAGTAGTCGTCTGTGGCGGCGGCCTGACCGGCGTGGAGATCGCGACCGAAACTGCCGAGCAGTGGCCAGGAATCACCGTGACTTTGGTCAGTGCCGGCGAGGTGGGCGGTTCCCTTGCTCCACGCGGTCGACGGTATCTCGACAGGATTCTGGACCAGCTCGGCGTCCTCCAAGTCAAGGGTCGCGTCGCCGAAGTGACAGCCGATGAGGTTCGGTTGACCACCGGCGAGGCGCTGCACGCGGACCTCTGTCACTGGGCCGGCGGTTTCCGGCCGTCTCCTCTGATCGCGTCCATGGGATTGGCCGCCGACGGTCGGGGACGTGCGCTCGTGGACGAGACCCTGCGGTCGATCTCCCATCACCAGGTGTGGGTGATCGGTGACGCGGCAGCAGTGCCGGGGCCGTGGGGATTGTCGTTGGCGATGGGATGCCGGACGGGTGGCTTCACGGGACCCGCCGCAGCGGATGCGATCGCCGCAGAGCTGACCGGACGCTCGGTTCGACCTTTTCGGTTCCGCTACGTGCACGAGTGTCTGAGCCTGGGACGTCAGAACGGGGTGGTGCAGTTCCTGGATGCCCGAGGGAGGCCGAAGAACGCGGTCCTCACCGGACGCCCCGCCATTGCGTACAAGGACATGACGCTGAACGGTGCCCGCTGGCTGTTTCGGCACCCCGGACCGTACCTCGTCCGCCGACCCACACATCCGCTTTCCGGTCGTGAGTCTGTCGGCCCCCGGAGGACTGGTTCGTGACTGCCCTTGACAACGAGGAGCTGCGAAGATGCCGCGGCCGCGCTTTTGGAGTGGCCTACCGGATGGTGGGCACTGTCAGTGATGCCGAGGATATCGCACAGGAGTCCATGGCTCGGTTGATAGCCGCCGGCCATGTCCGAGAACCGGAGGCCTTCGTCAGCACCGTCGCTGCACGACTCGGTATCGACCGTTTCCGTTCGGCGCGTGCGCAACGCGAACGCTATGTCGGGGAGTGGCTGCCGGAACCGATCCTGACCCCTCGAACCGGAGACGAGGCAGCCGACCACGCTGAGTTGGCTGATGAACTCTCGTTCGCCTTTCTCGTCATGCTCGAACGTCTGAGTCCAAGCGAGCGAGCCGCGCTCGTACTCTATGAGGTGCTCGGCTACTCGTACTCGGAGACTGCCGAGATCCTCGGCCGCACTGAGCCGACGACTCGGAAGCTGGTGTCGAGAGCCCGACATCGGATCGCGTCCGGTCGCCCACGATTCCGACCGCGGTCTCAGCAGCAGACTCAACTCGTCGAACGGTTCATCGCCGCCTGCGAGAACGGAGCCGTCGATGATTTCGTCGACCTGCTCACCGAGGACGTGGTCTTCATGGGAGACGGCGGCGGGCAGGTGCCGCCGGGGATGGCGATCTCCCAGCCGGTGCACGGTCGCAAAGCGGTGTCACGTCTGCTCACAGGATTCAGAAAACGGGCCTTCCCCACCTCGCTTGAGCCGTGTTCCGTCAACCTGGGTCCGGGTGTCGTCGTCAGCGCCGATGACAGCATCGGCGGCGGGATCATTGCGGTGCTCGCACTTGACGCGGGCCCGGAGGGTATCCATGGAATCTACTCGGTCGTGAACCCGAACAAGCTCGATCACCTGGGAGCGGTGATGGACTACTCGCGCTGGACCGGTGAATCCCGTTCGGACCGGTGACTGTAAGTGCCGCCTCGCTGGATCGGGCGATGAGAACAAGCGCCTCACTTCCACCACCCCACTATCACCCGAGGAAGATCCCGTTCCCGGGGCCCAGCGGCAGGTCGAGGAAGTACCAGACCGCGAGCAGGGCGGCCCAGGCGAGCCAGAACGGGATGACGAACGGGAACATCCGCGAGATCACCGTGCCGAGACCCGCGTCGGGCTCATAACGGCGGACCAGTCCGAGGAGGACGATCATGTACGGGTTGAGCGGCGTGATGACCTGCGTGGCCGAGTCGCCGACGCGGAAGGCGGCCTGGACGAACGCGGGCTCGTAGCCGAGGAGAGCGAACATCGGCACGAACACGGCGGCCATGAGCGTCCACATCGACGAGCCTGACACGATGAACAGGTTGAGGATGCTCGCGAGCAGCATGAACCCGATGATCGCCGGGAACCCGGTGAGGTTGATCGCCTCGAGGCTGGCGGCACCGGTGACGGCGATCCACGAGCCGATCCCCGTCCAGTTGAACAGGGCGATGAACTGGCCGAGGATGAACGCGAGGATGAGGAACGACATCATGTCGACGATCGACTCCCCCATCATCCGCACGACGTCGTTCATCGACTTGATCGTGCGGACCTTGATGCCGTAGACGATTCCCATCGTGATGAAGTACGCGAACACGATGAAGACGATCGACGACAGCAGCGGCGACTTCGGCAGGAACCCTCCGTCCTCATTGCGCCATGGGGAGGTCGGGATGAGGACGGCGAAGAGGATCAGCGCGGTGAGCAGCAGCCCCGAGACCACGGCCCAGAGCAGACCCTTCTTCTCCTCCGGCTCGAGGTGCGCTTTCATCGGCGCGTCCCCGGCGGCAGACGCGTCGCCGTCACCTGAGGCGGATCCGGCTCCTGTGGCCCCTCCGGTGCTCCGCGCATCGCTGTCCCGCTCCCCCGCCTCGGCGCCGGTGCCGATGCGATCGCCATCGACAACCTCACCTTCGGGCGCATTGTTCGCGAACGGGGAATCGGCGGCCCGGTACTCCGGGCTGAGCCCGCTGCCCACCGTGTCGCGGGAGATTCCCTTGCGGACCATGTTCGGTTCGATGAGTTTGTCGATGATGAACCCGGCGATGACCGACAGGACGATCGAGGCGACGATGTTGAAGAAGTAGTTCGACACCGGGTTGACCGCGGAGTACTCGGTGCCCGGCAGGGTCTCCATCACCGAGGTGGTGATGCCGGCGAAGAGCGCGTCGAGGCTCGTCGGCACCACCGAGGTCGAGTAGCCGGCGCCAGTGGCGGCGAATCCGCCGATGAGACCGGCCATCGGATGCCGGCCCGCGGCCTTGAAGACGAGAGCGGCCAGGGGCGGGATGATGATGAACGCGGAGTCGGCCATGATCGACCCGACGACGCCGACGAACCCGACGGCATAGGGCAGCAGCCAGCGGGGGCTGGATCCGAACGCGATCCGCACCGCAGCGGCGAGCATCCCGGACTTCTCGGCGACACCGACGGCGAGCAGGATGGGAAGCACCGTGGCCAAGGGCGGGAACCCGATGTAGTTGTCGCCCATCGTCGTCGTCAGCCACGACAGACCCTCGCCGGTGAACAGGCCCTTGATCGTCACGGTCTCATCCGCACCGGGAATGGCCACCGAGACTCCGGCCATGGCCATCGCCGTCGAGATGAGACCGGTGATGATGAACAGTCCGAGGAACAGCGTGAACGGTTCGGGGAGCTTGTTCCCGACCCGTTCGATCGCGTCGAGGATCCTCTGCCCCCGGCTGATCCTGCCCTGTGTCGTCGTTGACATCGTGTTCTCCTCGATACCTCGTTGTGTCGATAGTTGGTTCGCCATCGGCACCGGTCATGCACCGACAGCTCGAGTGGGGCTCAGTTGAAGTAGTTGGGTACGTCGATGGCACCGCCTGCACGCTGGAACTCGGCGACCACCTCGGCGGCGAGAGCATCGTCGACGAGGAAGTCCAGCGCCGTGCACGCGAGACCATAGGCACCATCCCGGGTCGCGGCCTCGGCATCGTCGGAGGCTGCGGCGGCCGCGAACTCGCGAGTGTGCAGGGCGACTTCGGAATCCGCTGTCTTCAGCAGCGGGTGGATGCCGGGGATGCGGTAGGACACATTGCCGAAATCGGTGGATGCGGCGATGGATTCGTCCAGCACTCCCGCCGGCACCGGATGCCTGCCGCGCTTCTCTTCGTGGAGGGCCCAGCGTTTGGTCAGCGCGTCATTGCCGCGCACCGGCAGGGACGGTGCGTGTTCGTCCCAGCGGATGTCGACCCCCGTGCCGGTCATCAGTGCCGCACCTTTCGCGACGTCCTCGACGCGAGCCGAGAGCTCTTTGAGCGTCTCGGGGTACTTCGAGCGCACGTAGCATTTGACCTGCGCGAGTTCCGAGATGATCGACGGCCGGGTCCCGCCTTCGGAGACGACGGCGTGCAGCCTGGAGATCGGCGGCATCTGCTGCCTCAGAAGCCCGAGGCCTTGGTAGAAGAGAGCGGCCGCGTCGAGTGCGTTCTTTCCCATGAATGGCTGCGCCGAGGCGTGAGCGGGCACTCCCTTGAACGTCACGTCGAGCAGCCGACGGCCGAGCCACACCTGGTCGGCGCAGTCGTAGCCGTACCCGTGGACCATGATGGCGGCGTCGATTCCGTCGAAGGCGCCTTCACGAGCCATCAGCTCCTTGCCCGAGTGCCCTTCCTCGGCCGGGGTGCCGAGGAGGACGACAGTGCCGGGCACGGCGTCAGGGTTCGCTCGGTGCAGCGCCGCCAGTGACAGGAAGGCGCCGACCGCGCAGGCGGCGATGAGGTTGTGCCCGCAGCCGTGTCCGATCCCGGGCAGGGCGTCGTACTCGGCGAGGATGGCGATCGTGCGTCCGTTCCCCGCCCCGGTCGTCGCCCAGACCGCGGTGTCGAGTCCGTAGACCCCTCGCTCGACGGTGGTTCCGTGGGAGGCGACGAGGTCGGCGATCGCCGCGGCAGACGCGTGTTCCTCGAACGCGGTCTCGGCCAGACCATGAATGGTGTGGAGCAGTCCGACGAGGTCATCGGAGAGTTCGTCGATGTTCTCAGCCAGCGCCCGGGACGAGGAATCCGGCGCGCCGGTGAATTCGGATTCCCATCCTGCTGCTGTGGCGGCCCGTGCTTCGGTCTCGCGTTCGATGTGATCGAGGTAGCTGTCGTCCGGGGCCAGTGGTTGGCTCAGGTCTCGCAGTTCGTTCATGCGTTCAGGCTAACGGCCACCGGCTGCCAGGTCACGAGCGACGCGGTCAGGTCCCGTTGAGTGGAACTCCCTAGCAGGCCCCGGTCCACTCCGTCCCGATCACGGGCTGCGCTGGAGCTGGATCGCGACGGAGAGTGCCCGACACTGCAACCGAGCACTGCGAGCGTCACGGCGCCCTGATGACGCCGTCGACTCAGGAAGTGGGCTGGATCCGGATCGCCAGGGAGTCGATCTTCTCGACGAGCTCCGGATCCGCGGCAAGAGCCTGCTGGAAGCGTTGCACCTCGGCGGCGCTGACCTCGGACTTCACGCCGAGGCTGATCCCGAGTTCCGCTCCCCCGATGTGGACGCTGCCACTGCCCGGGCTCACCTGCACCGAGGCCAGCCACGGGAACGACTGGCCGATCTCCGCGAGGCGGCGGCCCACCTCGGCGTCGGCCCAGGACGGGGTCCAGTCCTGTCCCTGGGCGAAGGCGAAGAGGGCGGGCCGGCGCAGGAGGAAGGAGTGGGCGGCTCCGGGGTCGAGGACGACGAGCTGGGAACCGGCTTCGATCGCCCCGAGCACGAGACGTTCGGCCTCGATCGGCACCGGCCGCGCCGAGTCGTGCCACCGGGTCAGCGGCGGGATCGAGCAGAACCCGGGAGTGCACTCACGTCCGTCCTCGGCCTGGAGTCGGACCATCGCCATCTCCGAGGAGTTGTCGACCATGTGCCCGTGCTCGCCGACCTCGTGGTCGACGGCGATGGGCACGATCGGCGCGTAGAGGCGCACCCCGGCCAGTGCCGCGAGGACCTGCCGGTGCCGCTCGGGGTCGAGCGGAGAGGCCTGCACCTCCTGCAGGGCGGTGAGCAGCCCCTCGTCGCCGAGCCCGGTGTCACCGGAGAACGGGTTGGGCTTGAGTTCGCGTCCGGCCCAGGGCCGGCCGGCGGAATCGGTGGACACGCTCAGCGTCCGGCGACGTCGAGGGCCTCTTCCAGGGTGAACTTGCCGGCGTAGAGGGCCTTGCCGACGATCGCGGAGTCGACGCCGAGGGGAACGAGCTCGCGCAGGTTCCTCAGATCCTCGAGGCTCGAGACCCCGCCCGAGGCGACGATCGGCTTGTCGGTCTTCTCGGCCAGCGACCGCAGGAGTTCGAGGTTGGGGCCCTGGAGGGTGCCGTCCTTGCGCACGTCGGTGACGACGTAACGGGCGCAGCCGGCGGCTTCGAGGGCGGCGAGGACCTCGTAGAGGTCTCCCCCGTCCTGGGTCCAGCCGCGGGCGGCCAGCGTCGTGCCGCGCACGTCGAGGCCGATGGCGACCTGGTCGCCGAAGCGGGAGATCATCTCCGCCGTCCAGTCAGGGTTCTCGAGCGCCGCGGTGCCGATGTTGACACGCTCGGCACCGGTGTCGAGCGCCCGTTCGAGGCTCTCGGTGTCGCGGATCCCGCCCGAGAGCTCGACCTTGATCCCGACGGCCTTGACGACCTGATTGAGCAGCTCAGAGTTGGAGCCGCGTCCGAACGCCGCATCGAGGTCGACGAGGTGGATCCATTCGGCACCGCGGGACTCGAAGTCGTGGGCGGCGTCGATGGGCGAGCCGTAATCGGTCTCGGTGCCGGCCTCGCCCTGGACGAGGCGGACGGCTTTGCCGTCGGCGACGTCGACGGCGGGCAGGAGGACGAGTCGGTCGGAATTCGGGGTGTCAGTCATGATGACCTTTCTTGCGGCGGTCGGACGCCGCGTGGGGTTGGCGGTCGGAGAAGTCGGTGACCGGTTGTGTACCGGACTGTCGGTACCCGGCGTTCGGCCGGATCGGCAGCGGGCGACCGGTGCCCGGCGGTCGGCCGGATCGGAGGTCGGCCGGATTGGCGCTGGCGGCAGATCAGCTCCCGGTGGCGGAGTTCACCCAGTTGCGCAGGAGACCGGCGCCCGCGGCCGCCGACTTCTCCGGGTGGAACTGAGCCGCCCAGGTGGTGCGGTCCTCGACCGCGGCGACGAACGTCCCACCGTGGGTCGCGGTGGTCACGAGCGTGTTCTCCGGAGCGGCGGTGGCGGCATAGGAGTGGACGAAGTAGAACATCTCATCCTCGATCCCGGCGAACATCCGCGACTCGGCGGGAGCGGAGACGTGTGACCATCCCATGTGCGGGACGACGGGCGCCTTGAGTGCGGTGACGGCCCCCGTCCACAGGCCGATGCCCGCGGTGCGCACCCCGTGCTCGTCCCCCTCGGAGAAGAAGACCTGGAGTCCGACGCAGATGCCGAGCAGGGGCCGCTGCTGGTCGTGCCAGCTGCGGATGATGTCGACGGCGCCGACCCTCTCGAGCCCGGACATGACGGCGGAGTACGCCCCGACGCCGGGGACGAGGAGGCCGTCGGCCGAGTCGATGACGTCGGGGTCGGACGTCAGGCTCACCTCGGCGCCGGCGGCCTCGGCCGCGCGGACGGCGGAGCGGATGTTCCCGGCCCCGTAGTCGAGGACGGCGATGCGCTTCATCGTGTGACTCCCTTCGTCAGCACATGGCGGATGCGCCAAAGCGAGAACCCGAGGACGACGGCGCCGAACACGGCGACGACCCAGGCGACGGTGTTGCCGCCCATCCCGACGGTGATTCCGAAGGCGGTGACGATCCCGGCGAGCAGGGCGACGACGATCCACAGCAGGGCCGTGCGGGCGAGTGCCGCCCGGCCCGGGGTCATCGTCTGGGCGCTCGCCTGGAGCTTGGTCATCGACGAGGTGGGGATGCTGCCCTCGACGTCCTCGGCGGACACGATCTCGAGGAGGAGCTTCTCGAGGACGTCGGGCAGGTTCTTCAGCGCCAGTCCCGCCGGCACATCGGACTCACGGGTGCCCTTGCGGTAGTGACCGGCATCGATCTGCTCCTCGCTGCGCACGAGGAGGAGGACCTCGTGCTTGCCTGCGAGCTTCGAGATCGCGGCGGCCGCCTCGTTCCCCGCCTGCACATCGGTGTCGGCGAGGACGATGCCGGAGAAGTCTCCGATCGGCACGATCGTGCCCCGGATGTTCGAGAGCACGCAGGCGGCGGCGAGCTGCTCGGGGACTCCGAACGGGGTGACGACGACGGTGGTGCTCACAGAACTCCCTTGGTGCTCGGCACGGAGCTGCTGCGGGCGTCGAACTCGACGGCTTCGCGCAGCGCCCGGGCGAAGGCCTTGAACTGGGCTTCGACGATGTGGTGGGGGTCGCGACCGCGCACCAGGTCGAGGTGGACGGTGAGGCCGGCGTGGAAGGCCAGCGACTCGAGCGAATGCGAGGTCATCGATCCGGTGAAGTGGCCGCCGATGAGGTGGTACTGCTGACCCTCGGGCTCGCCGACGTGGACGAAGTAGGGGCGGCCGGAGACGTCGACGACGCAGCTGGCCAGGGCCTCATCGAGCGGCACCGCGGCGGATCCGTAGCGGCGGATGCCCGCTTTGTCCCCGAGCGCCTCGCCGAGTGCCTGACCGAGGACGATCGAGGTGTCCTCCACGGTGTGGTGGACGTCGATGTGGGTGTCGCCCTCGGCGCGGATCTCCATGTCGATGAGCGAGTGCTTCGACAGGGCCGTGAGCATGTGGTCGAAGAACGGCACGCTCGTCGAGATCTCCGACGTCCCCGTGCCGTCGAGGTCGACGGAGACGGAGACCGAGGACTCGGAGGTCTCTCGTGATCGCTGGGCCTGCCTCATGGATTGCCTTTCGTCATGGGTGCTGTGCGCAAACTGCCCACCATTGTCGCCCGGATCGGTCTGCGAGGTTCTCATGCGTTCACGCTTCGGTCAGCAGGGTGCCGGGATTCGCGGCGAGGATCTCGTCGATCGCCCGCAGGAACACGGTCGTCTCCTCCTCGGTACCGGCATTCACCCGCGCGTGGTGCGGGATGCCGATGTCGCGGATGAGGATGCCGCGATCGAGCAGGTCCTGCCACAGCTGCGGTGGGGAGGCGACGTCGCCGAAGAGGACGAAGTTGGAGTCGCTGGGGTAGACGCGGAAGCCGACGCGGGCCAGGTGCTCGGCGATGCGGTTGCGGGAGTCGATGAGCCGGTCGACGTTGTCGAGGAGCACAGCGGAGTGCTCGAGGGCCGCGCAGGCCAGCGCCTGGGTGACGGCCGAGAGGTGGTAGGGCAGGCGCACGAGCCGCAGCGCGTCGATGAGCTCGGGCGCCGCAATCGCATAGCCCAGGCGCAGCCCGGCGCACGCGAAGGCCTTGCTCATCGTCCGGGACACGACGAGGCGGGGACGGCCCTCGAGGAGGGTCATCGCCGAGGGCTTCGCGGGGCGGGAGAACTCGGCGTAGGCCTCGTCGACGATGACGATGCCCGAGCAGTTGTCGTAGGCGGCATCGACGACGTCGAGGCCGATGGAGGTTCCCGTCGGGTTGTTCGGCGTGCAGAGGAAGACGATGTCGGGATCGACCCGGGCCACCTCGGCGGCGACGAACTCCGCACTGAGGTCGAAGTCCTCATCCCGGGCCGCGGCCTGCCAGGCGGCACCGGTGCCCGTCGTGATGAGCGGGTGCATCGAGTAGCTGGGGGTGAAGCCGAGGGCCGTGCGGCCGGGACCGCCGAAGGCCTGGACGATGTGGGAGAGGACCTCGTTCGATCCGTTCCCGGCCCAGATCATGTCCGGGCTCAGGGTCACCGAGGTGCCCGCCCGGTCGTTGACGCCGGCGAGGTAGGTGACGAGGTGGCCGCGGAGGTCGTCGAACTCCCGGTCCGGGTAGCGGTTGAGCCCGCTCAGCTGCAGGTCCGCGGCCCGGCGCATCGACTCGACGACGATCTCCGGGATCGGGTACGCGTTCTCGTTGACGTTGAGCTGCACCGGGACGTTGAGGTGCGGAGCACCGTAGGGCTTGAGGCCGACGAGATCCGAGCGCACGGGCAGAGTTTCGATGTTTCCCACCCGTCAAGTCTAGCGTCGCGGCACATCCAGGGTCTGCCCGGGGTGGACCACGGGAGAGGACAGGTGGTTGATCTCGACGATGTCGGCGACGACGTCACGGGTGTCGCGGTCGAGGTCGAGCCCGACGGCGACCTCCCACAGGGACTCCCCTTCGCCGACGACGACCGCGTCGGCCTCGATGCCGATCGGTTCGGACTCGGGCACGGCTTCGGCCATCGGAGAGCGGGTGGCGACGAAGAGCGCACCGCCGAGGATGATCAGGGTGAGGACGAGCGTCCGGAGCAGGCGAAGCGCCCGGCGTCCGCGCGCAGTGAGGTGCAGTTCCAGGGCCGGTGCCGACTGGGCTTGTGCAGACATCGCATTACCTCTTTCATTCGTACGATTCCACCCGCAAAAGGTAGAACGTCTGTTCTATTCAACATGCCATTCGAACAAATGTCCAGTCCGTCTCGAACATCTATGCGACAATGAGAGGGAACCACCGTTGTTGATTGGTCTGACAGAACCATCCCAGGCGGCACTGACACGACATCTCGCGAGAGCGGGCGGACGGCTCGGAGCGCAGGGGAAATAGAACGAAGGGGAAGCAATGGTTCAGGGCAAGAGGGGCAGAGGCCGGCCGCGCAACGAGGATGTTGCCAGCGAAGTCGCCGCCGCCCGCAGCGAGGACGAGGACGTCGCGATCCCGGAGGGCTCGACCGGCGAGGGCGACTACCGCCTGACGCCGCGGCAACGACTGGTCCTCGAGACCATCGAACGGGCGGTCGTCGCCAACGGCTATCCACCGAGCATGCGCGAGATCGGCAAGGCCGCGGGCCTGGCCTCGCTCTCGAGCGTCGCCCACCAGCTCTCCCAGCTCGAGCGCCTCGGCTATGTCCGTCGTGACCCCAAGCGTCCCCGCGCGATCGAGATCGTCAACCCCTTCGAGGAGGAAGAGGCCGAGCGGGCGAAGTACGAGGAGCTCGCGAACAACACGGTGCAGGTGCCCGTCGTCGGCCGGATCGCCGCGGGCGGCCCGATCCTCGCCGAGCAGGAGATCGACGACGTCTTCTCGCTGCCGACCCAGGTCGTCGGCTCCGGGGAGATGTTCCTGCTCAAGGTCGTCGGCGATTCGATGATCGAGGCGGCCATCTGCCACGACGACTGGGTGGTCGTGCGCAAGCAGCACACGGCCGACAACGGGCAGATCGTCGCCGCCCTCCTCGACGGCGAGGCGACGGTGAAGACCCTCAAGCGCAAGGCCGGTCAGCAGTGGCTGCTGCCGCAGAACAAGGACTACGACCCGATCGACGGCACCTACGCCCAGATCATGGGGCTGGTCGTCGCGGTGATCCGCCGCCTCTGACCCGGCTCACCGGCGCCGAGGCAGTCGTCCGGTGCCAAGTCCTCCGAGCCTCGAGCGGCTCGCCCTCACTCGGGTGTGCGGGCGAGCCGTTCGAGGCTCTTCTTCACCACGGCCGAATCCGTCGTCGGCCACATGTCCGGCATCGAGTTGACGAGGTATCCGGAGTAGCGGGCCGAGCGCAGCCGGGAGTCGAGCACCGCGACGACCCCGCGATCGGAGGTCGAGCGGATGAGCCGTCCCGCGCCCTGCGCCAATCGGAGCGCGGCATGGGTGGCGCTGACGGCCATGAACCCGTTGACGCCGCGACGGTCGGCGTCCCGCGACCGCGCCTGCGTGAGCGGGTCGTCGGGACGGGGGAAGGGCAGGCGGTCGATGATGACCAGTCGGTTCGTCCGTCCGGGCACGTCGACTCCCTGCCACAGCGACATCGTGCCGAACAGGCAGGCCGTGTCATCGGCGGCGAACTGGGAGACGAGTGCCGGCAGGCCGTCGTCGCCCTGGAGGAGGATCGGCATGCGCAGCCGGGTCCGCAGGTGCTCGGCGGCGGCGTTCGCGGCCGCGCGGGAGGAGAACAGGCCCAGCGCTCCCCCGTTCGAGGCCTCGACGAGTTCCTCGAGCTCCGCGAGTGCCATCTCGCTCAGCCCGCTGCGGCCCGGTTTGGGCAGGTGCGCGGCGACGTAGAGGATGCCCTGCTTTCCGTAGTCGAAGGGGGATCCGACGTCGAGGGAGTCCCACCTCGGCGCATCGGGCCCGTAGAGTCCGAGGGAGGCGGCGACGGCGTCGAAGTTGCCACCCAGGGCGAGGGTCGCCGAGGTGGCGACGACGGTCGAGTCCTCGAAGATCCCCGAGCGCATCGTTCCGGCCACGCTCAGCGGGGCGACGACGAGGGTCGTCGTCTCCTTCTCCCGGAAGGTGCTGCGGCTGAGCCAGACGACGTCGTTCTTCCCCGGGTCGGAGAACCGCTCGGCGAGTTCGAAGATCTCCTGGCACCGGGCCTTGGCCATCTGGCGGCCGGCGTCGGCGTCCTCGCTCTTGCCGCCGATGTCATTGATGATCTGCCGGGCGGAGTCGCGGACCTGGGCGAGAGCGAGAGCGAGGGGTTCGCTCATCACCGTGATGAGCCCCTCACCGATGCCGCTCATCGCCCGCTCGAGGGCGGCCGTCGCGGTGTCGAGGAGGGCGACGTCCCCGTCCTGGACCGTGGTGTGCTTGCGCACGGAGCTCGTCGCGGCCTGGAGCATCGTCGCGTTCAGCTGACCGGACAGGGCGCTGGTCACCCGGTCCTTGAGCTCGTGGGCCTCGTCGATGATGATGACGTCGTGTTCGGGCAGGACCGTGTTCTCCCCGAAGGCGTCGATGGCGAGCAGCGCATGATTGGTCACGACGATGTCCGCCTCGGCGGCGGCATTGCGGGCGAGCTCGGCGAAGCACTCGGTGTAGAGCGGGCAGTTCGAGCCGAGGCAGTCGAAGGCGTTGACGGAGACCTGGGCCCAGGCTCGATCGCTGACGCCGGGCATGAGGTCGTCGCGGTCACCGGTCTCGGTGATCCTCTCCCAGCTGCGAATCCGCTGGATCTCCTCGGCCAGTCCGCTGCGCTCGGAGGGTGCACGGCCCGCGGCGGCATCGGCGCCGAGGTCGAAGAGCATCCCCTCCCCCTCGTCGGGGTATCCGCCGGCGAGCTTGTGCTTGCACACATAGTTGCGACGGCCCTTGAGCAGGGCGGCCCGGGGCAGCGGGTCGAGGTCCTTCTTCACGGCCTTGAACAGGCGCGGCAGGTCGCGGTGGATGATCTGGGTCTGCAGCGCCAGGGTCGCCGTGGAGACGATGACCGTGCTCCCGGTGCGGCTGGCGAACTCGGCCGCGGGGACGAGGTAGGCCAGGGACTTGCCCGTGCCGGTGCCGGCCTGGACGAGGAGGTGGACGCCGTTGTCGAGGGCCGACCCGACGGCCTGGGCCATGTCGGCCTGGCCCTGCCGGGTCGACCCGCCGATGGCCGCAACGGCGGTCTCGAGCAGTTGGTCGACGGAGCTCACTCGCCGATGACCATGTCCGGACGTCGGAAGTCGTCGAGCTCGGCCGCCAGGTCCTGGGGCACCTTCGCGTGCAGCGCGGTCCCGCCCGCCGTGTGCTCCTCACGGTCGACGGAGCCCAGAGCGTAGATCTTCGACACGAGGTCGCCGCGCTCGTACGGGATGAGGACCGAGACCTCGACGTTCGGCGAGGGCAGCATCGACTCGATCGTCTCGACAAGTCCGTCGAGGCCCTCGCCGGTGGCCGCGGAGACGAACCGTGCGTTCGGGTACTCGGCCCGCAGGCCGGTGACGACGGTCTCGTCGGCGATGTCGGACTTGTTGAAGACGAGCAGCTCGGGGATGTCCGCGGTCTCGACGTCCTTGAGGACGTCCCTGACCGCTCGGATCTGCCCGTGCGGGTCGGGGTGGGAGGCGTCGACGACGTGGAGGAGCAGATCGGAGTCGGCGGCCTCCTCGAGCGTCGAGCGGAACGCCTCGACGAGCTGGTGCGGGAGGTTGCGGACGAACCCGACGGTATCGGTGTACGTGAACGTGATCCCCTCGGCGGTCTGCGACTGCCGCACCGTGGGGTC
The DNA here is from genome assembly GCF_003315415.1 of Brevibacterium sanguinis. Classification (GTDB taxonomy): domain Bacteria; phylum Actinomycetota; class Actinomycetes; order Actinomycetales; family Brevibacteriaceae; genus Brevibacterium; species Brevibacterium celere_A. The sequence continues at coordinate 497,866 of NZ_QNSB01000001.1, read as the reverse complement.
GAGGGTCGCGAACAGCGCGTTCTGCACCATCACCTCGGCGTCGGTGAGCCGGTTGAGCAGGGAGGACTTCCCGGCGTTCGTGTACCCGACGATCGCGACCGAGGGGATGTGGTTGCGGGTGCGGTTCTTCCGCTTCGTCTCCCGGGCCGGGGCCATCGCCGCGATCTCCCGGCGCAGCTTCGCCATCCGGGCGCGGATGCGGCGGCGGTCGAGTTCGATCTTCGTCTCACCGGGTCCGCGCGAGCCGATCCCGGCACCGCCGGCGACGCGGCCGCCGGCCTGCCGGGACAGCGACTCACCCCAGCCGCGCAGTCGCGGCAGGAGGTACTCGAGCTGGGCGAGTTCGACCTGGGCCTTGCCCTCCCGGGACTTCGCGTGCTGGGCGAAGATGTCGAGGATGAGGGCGACGCGGTCGACGACCTTGACCTTGATGACGTCCTCGAGGCCGCGTCGCTGGCTGGGCGCGAGCTCGGAGTCGACGATGACGGTATCGGCCCCGACGGCGGCGACGATCTCGGCGAGCTCGGCTGCCTTGCCGCGGCCGAGGTACGTGCCCGGGTCCGGCTTCTCCCGGCGCTGGATGACGGCGTCGAGGACCATCGAGCCGGCGGTCTCGGCCAGGGCGGCGAGCTCGCGGATGGAGTTCTCGGCCTCGGCCAGGGTCGTGTTCCACAGGCCGGCGAGGACGACCCGCTCGAGGCGGATCTGGCGGTATTCGACCTCGGTGATGTCCTCGAGCTCGGTCGAGAGTCCGGCGACGCGCTTGAGCGCCGCGCGTTCCGCGAGGTCGAACTGCGATTCCTCGTCGGCGTCGGGTTCGTGGTTGCCGAGCGCCTGAGCGCCTCGCGAGAGCACACGGTCGAGCATCGCGTCCCGGCGCTCTTTGTCAGTGGGCGTCATTCATTCCTTTGTTCGTTGCGGCGGCGGGCGGTCTGCGCCCGGGGCCGGTGGTGCGTGTTCGGATGTCCATCGATTATCCCACAGGCCACTACACTGTAACGGTGTCAGAGCACTATTTCACCGAATCGCCGAGCAGTGACGCGAAGCTGCGCGAGCTGACTCTTGAACTCGGCGGGCGTGAGGTCACCGTCCGCACCGCGGCCGGGACGTTCTCCCCCACCCGGCTCGACCTGGGAACCTCGGTGCTGCTGCGCCACCTGCCCGCCCCGGAGCCCGGTGCCCTCCTCGATCTCGGGTGCGGATGGGGGCCGATCGCCCTCGACGCCGCCCTGCGGGCCAAGGACGCCGAGGTGGACGTCGAGGTGTGGGCGCTCGACGTCAATTCCCGATCGCTCGAGTCGACGGCCGAGAACGCGCGGAGGCTGGGGCTCGGCTGCATTCGGACCGTGCGGGCCGAGGACATCCCCGCCGACCTCGAGTTCACGGCGATCCGGTCGAATCCGCCCATCCGCGTCGGCAAGGAGATCCTCCACGGGCTCCTGTCCACGTGGATCCCGCGCCTGGCGCCCGGGGGCCGCGCCGATCTCGTCGTGTCGAAGAACCTCGGCGCGGATTCGCTCCAGCGCTGGCTCGCCGAGATGCTCGGCGACGGTTTCGCGGTGACCCGGACGGGGTCGTCGAAGGGCTTCCGCGTGCTCACGATCCATCGCGGCACCGGGGACTGAGAGCACCCCGGACTGAGAGCGCCGAGGCGGTCGGCCGGTGGGGTTCGGTCGGCCGGTGGCGATCGGGCCGATCAGCCCGCCGTGGTCGGCCTGCTGTGGTCGCTCCGGTCAGCCGATCGCGCCGGTGGCGACGATGACCGCGGGGCCGGCCAGGGTCACGGTGCCGCGGTTCTCCGCCTCGGCGACGGTGACGCCGATGCGCAGCTGCCCGCCGGGAACGTCGACGCGCCACTGCACGGGTGAGTCGGCGCCGGCCCAGTGGTGGGCGGCGATCGCGGCCGCGCAGGCGCCGGTCCCGCAGGATCGGGTCTCGCCGACGCCGCGTTCGAACACGCGCATCCTCAGTGCGCCCTCTCCCCCGGAGATGTCGCTGCGGGCGGGTTCCATGACGATGTACTCGACGTTCGAGCCGTTCGCCGGCACGGGTTCGAGGACCGGGGCGTCGCGCAGATCGGCCGCGTCGAGCTCCGAGAACTCCGCGAGTGCCACGACGGTGTGCGGGTTGCCGGTCTCGACGCTCAGCCCGGGCCGGGCGACATCGATGCCGGAGGTGGTGACGAGAACGGGCTCGTCGTCGAGCGACCAGGATCCCATGTCGATCCGGTACCAGGAGTCGGCGGTGCCGGCGGGGTTGTCGACGCGGCGCACGGTCTTGATCCCGTCGCGGGTCGCGATCCGGATCTCCGTGGCGTCGGCGGACACACGCCCGGTCTCGAGGAGGGTGTGGGCGAACACGCGCACCCCGTTGCCGCACATCTCGGAGACGCTGCCGTCGTGGTTGTAGTAGTCCATGAACCATTCGGCGCCGTCGCGGGCCTGCTCGTCCGCGCCGGGGATTCCGCTGACCTGCGACCGGACGATGCGGATGACGCCGTCACCGCCGAGGCCGGTCCGCCGGTCGGCGAGGACCGCGATCGTGTCCGGGCGCAGGCTCAGGCGGCCGTCGTCGTCGGCGAGGAGCACGAAGTCGTTCTCGGTGCCGTGGCCCTTGTAGAAGGGTGTGCCTGCGATGTCGGCGAAGGGGGAATCCATGGTGCCCATCCTATCGGTCGGCTCCGGGGCCTCGTGTCAGCGCCCGTCGGTCCCGACCGACCATGGCCGTCGCGTCAACGTCCGTCGGTTCGCCCTGCGTGCTCGTCGAGCAGGGCCAGGGCACGGTCGCGGTTGGCCGCCGCGTCCCCGGCGGTGGCGTCGATCCAGTGGATGCGCGGATCGCGGCGGAACCATGTGTCCTGGCGCCGGGCGAACTGCCGGGTGCGCACGATCGTCTCCTCCTGCGCCTCGGAGCGGTCCATCCTCCCGGCCAGGTGGGCCTGGATCTGGGCGTAGCCGATGGCCCGCGACGCGGTCTTCCCCTGCGCCAGTCCGCGCTCGAGGAGGTCGACGACCTCGGCGACCCAGCCCTGCTCCCACATCGTGTGAACGCGTTCGGCGATCCGCGGGTGCAGGACCTGGCGGTCGACGTGCAGGCCGATCTGGATCGTCGGCTCGACCTCCTGGTAGTCGGGCAGCTGGGCGCTGAACGGCTGCCCGGTCAGTTCGATGACCTCGAGCGCCCGGACGATCCGCCGGACGTCGTTGGGGGTGATCTTCGCCCCTGCCACGGGGTCGACGCTCATCAGGTGCCGGTGCCGCTCCCACCGGTCGGCGGCCACCTCGGCCTCGATGCGCGCCCGCACGGTGGCATCGGTGCCGGGGAAGCCCATGTGGTCGATCGCCGCGCGGACATAGAGTCCCGAGCCGCCGACGAGGATCGGACGATGGCCGCGGGAGCGCACCTCGGCGATCGTCGCCCGTGCCTGGGCCTGGAAGGCCTGGACGTTCGCCTCCTCGGTGACGTCGAGGATGTCGATGAGGTGGTGGTCGATCCCCCGTCGCTCTGCGAGTGGCAGCTTCGCCGTGCCGATGTCCATGCCCCGGTAGAACTGCATGGAATCGGTGTTGATGATCTCCCCGCCGAGGTGCTCGGCGAGATCGAGGGCGAGTTCGGACTTCCCGGTGGCGGTGGCCCCGACGACGACGATGATGGGCTCTGCCACGTCAGCAGCGTCCCGTTCCGCACAGTGACCGGACGTCGTGGACGTCCTCGTCGAAGACGATCTTCTCGAGGTCGAACACCCTGTCCGGACGCTCGCCGAGGTGGTTGAGGGCGGCGTGGAGCAGTGTCAGGTCCGCGTGGACGTCGGCGGCGCCAGCGATGAGGTCGAGCAGCGCTGGGACGTCGGCTGCTCCCAGGGCCTCGATGACGGCCGCGTCGAAGGCGGTCGCCCCCGGCACCGGCGCCAGCGGCGAGTCCTCCCCGGCTGCCGCCGAGAGGTCGAGGGGGATGATGAGGTCGCCGGAGTCCGCGAGTGCGCCCACGCTCACCCCCGCCGCGTGGGCGTGGAGCAGCGTGATGCCGATCCCCGGATGCGCCGATTCGGCGGCGGCGCGTTCGTCATCGCCGAGGTCGCCGACTGCCTCGATCCAGTCGTCGCCGACGAGCAGCTCACCGGATCGGGTGTCGATGCCGCGGTCGATCCCGTATCCCCCGAGACCGGCCAGCGGCGGCAGGTCCGCGACCGGCAGTGACCAGCGGGGGCTGGTGCGGAGCACGTCTTCGATGGAGGCCCGCAGACCGGCGAGACGCGGGGTCTCGAGCCGGTCGACGCCGTCGAGCAGCACGGGTGAGGCCGGGATCAGCGCGAACCGGGCCATCTCAACCGCGCGGGCGGATCGTCGGCATGCCGAGGTTCGTCGCTCCCGGCGTCTGTCCCGGGGCGGGGGTTCCGCAGCTGTCCGCCTGCGCACGGTCGTAGGCGTCGCCTGCCCGGGAGCGGCGCACGCCGTATCCCGAGTCGGCGAGGAGGAAGTAGGGCTTGGCGTCGGTGACGGTGGCGGTGACGAAGTCGCCGGGCCGCGGAGCGGGAGCACCGTCGGGGATCGCGACATGGACGAGCCGGTTGTCGGCGGCGCGTCCGCTCAGCCTCGGCGAGTCCCCGCCCGGCAGGGTCGTGGCGAGGACCTCGACCTCGCGGCCGATCTGCGCCCGGTTCTCCTCCCAGGCGATCTCGTCCTGGAGGGCGATGAGGCGCTCGAAGCGCTCCTGGACGATCTCCTTGGGGATCTGGTCGGGCATCGTCGCGGCCGGGGTGCCCGGGCGAATCGAGTACTGGAAGGTGAATGCCTGGGAGAAGCGGGCGCGGCGGACGATGTCCATGGTGCCCTGGAAGTCCTCCTCCGTCTCCCCGGGGAAGCCGACGATGATGTCGGTCGTGATCGCGGCGTGGGGAATGCGGTCGCGCACGCTGTCGAGGATGCGCATGTACCGGCTGGTCCGATACGAGCGGCGCATCGACTTGAGGATGGTGTCCGAGCCGGACTGCAGGGGCATGTGCAGCTGCGGCATGACGGTGGGGGTCTCGGCCATCGCGTCGATGACGTCGTCGGAGAATGCGGCCGGGTGGGGGCTGGTGAAGCGCACCCGTTCGATTCCCTCGACACTGCCGACGGCGCGCAGCAGCTTCGCGAACGCCCCCTTGTCGCGGAACTCCGCCCCGTAGGAGTTGACGTTCTGCCCAAGCAGGGTGACTTCGACGACACCGTCGGCGACGAGTGCTTCGACCTCGGCGAGGATGTCGCCGGGTCGGCGGTCCTTCTCCTTGCCGCGCAGACTGGGCACGATGCAGAACGTGCACGTGTTGTTGCATCCGACGGAGATCGACACCCAGCCGGAATGCTGGGACTCGCGCCTGCTCGGCAGGGTGGAGGGGAAGACCTCGAGGCTCTCGAGGATCTCGACCTGCGCCTCCTGGTTGTGGCGGGCGCGTTCGAGCAGGGCGGGCAGCGAACCCATGTTGTGGGTGCCGAAGACCACATCGACCCAGGGGGCCTTCCTGACGATCGTGTCACGGTCCTTCTGCGCCATGCACCCGCCGACGGCGATCTGCAGGTCGGGGTGGCTCTCCTTGACCTTGGCGAGTCGCCCGAGGTTGCCGTAGAGGCGGTTGTCGGCGTTCTCCCGCACGGCGCAGGTGTTGAAGACGACGACATCGGCCTGGGAGTCGGTGTCCGCGCGGATGTAGCCGGCGTCGTCGAGGAGCCCCGAGAGCCGCTCGGAGTCGTGCACGTTCATCTGGCAGCCGTAGGTCTTCACTTCGTAGCTGCGCGGAGAGCCGGTGCGGGGAGAGTCGATGAGTTCAGTCATGGCCCGACCATTCTAGCCGTTCGTGCTCACTCGTCCTCGGCGAGCACGTCGCGGGTGACCTTGAGGCAGACAGCGGAGGAGAAGCCGCGGCGGGCGAGCATGCCGAGGATCCGCCGCTGGCGCACCTCGTGGTCGAGCCCACGTGAGGAGGCGGCCTTCTTCTCGGCGACCTGTCGGGCGAGCTCCTCCTCCCCCTCGACGTCCTCGACGACGTCGGCGATGATCTCGGGTTCGATGCCCTTCTTCGTCAGCTCACGTCGGAGAGCGCCGCGGGAGAGCTTGCGACGCTCGCGATGGGCGCGCACGTAGCGTTGGGCGAACTCCGCGTCGTCGAGGAGATCGGATCGTCGGAGCTTGGCGATGAGCTCGTCGATGACAGCCGGCGGGATGTCTCGCTTCTCGAGCTTCTCGCGCAGCTCGGAGCTCGAATGGTCGCGCATCGCAAGCATGTTCATCGCGGTCTTCTTCGCCTTCGCGTAGGCGGCGTCGACGTCGATCGGCTCGTCCGCGACGAGAGCGCCGTCCTCGCCTGCGGCGACGTCGGAGTCTCCATCATCGTCGGTGCCGCGGGTGCGGTCGGATTCGGCGACGAGGGACGACCCGCCGCCCGAGGCGAGACCGCCTGCGGCGACGTCGCCGTCGTCGCCTGGTGCGAAGAACGATTCACCCTCGGCATGCCGGCGGTCGATCTCCCCGATCGCCGAGCGCAGCGCGGCCAGCTGCTCCTCCTGCCCGGCCGGCTGTTCCATCTGCGGCAGCGCGGGTTCGTCCGCCGCCGCGGACGAGCCCTCACCCGGCCTTCCCGAACCGCCGCGGGCGGGCGGCCCGGGAGGGGTGTGGGAGTCCGACTCAGGAGATCTCGACGTCATCGGATGCATCCGCTTCGGCGGTCTCCTCCTCGGCGACCTTGATCAGGCCCAGCTTGTGCTTGATCTTCAGCTCGATCTCCTCGGCCAGGCCGGGGTTGTCGCGGAGGAAGTTGCGGACGTTCTCCTTGCCCTGACCCAGCTGGTCCCCGTCGTAGGTGAACCAGGAGCCGGACTTGCGGATGATGCCGTTGTCGACACCCATGTCGATGAGGCTGCCCTCGCGGGAGATGCCGTGCCCGTAGAGGATGTCGAACTCGGCCTGCTTGAACGGCGGAGCGACCTTGTTCTTGACGATCTTGGCGCGGGTCCGGTTGCCGACCGCGTCCTGACCCTCCTTGAGGGTCTCGATGCGGCGGACGTCGATGCGCACCGAGGCGTAGAACTTCAGCGCCTTGCCGCCCGAGGTCGTCTCCGGGGATCCGAAGAACACCCCGACCTTCTCACGCAGCTGGTTGATGAAGATCGCCGTCGTCTTCGACTGGGCGAGGGCACCGGTGATCTTGCGCAGCGCCTGGGACATCAGCCGGGCCTGGAGGCCCACGTGGCTGTCGCCCATCTCGCCCTCGATCTCGGCCTTGGGCACGAGAGCGGCGACGGAGTCGATGACAATGACGTCGAGGGCGCCGGAGCGGATGAGCATGTCGGCGATCTCGAGCGCCTGCTCACCGGTGTCGGGCTGCGAGACGAGCAGCTGGTCGGTGTCGACGCCGAGCTTCTTCGCGTACTCGGGGTCGAGCGCGTGCTCGGCATCGATGAATCCGGCGATGCCGCCGGCCTTCTGCGCGTTCGCCACGGCGTGGAGGGCGACGGTCGTCTTGCCCGAGGACTCCGGACCGTAGATCTCCACCACGCGACCGCGCGGCAGACCGCCGATGCCCAGGGCGATGTCGAGGGCGATCGACCCGGTGGGGATCGCCTCGATGGGTTCGCGGACCCCGTCGCCGAGGCGCATGATCGCACCCTTGCCGTAGTTGCGATCGATCTGGCCGAGGGCGGCCTCGAGCGCCTTCGACCGGTCGTTGCCGGTCGGGATCTGGAGGTTCTTGGGTGTGCGTGCCATGACGTCTCCTCAACGTTCGTTCTTCATGTGAGACCAAGGCTAGGAGATGGCACTGACATGACAACAGAGGACGCTCGCCCCCTGTGGAAAACCGGCCACTCGTCATCACAGGTCCCGTGATTGCCACCAGCATAGCGCACATGGGAACACGTGTTCTATATATGGTGCGGCGTGTCGGCACCGGCGGATCTCAGAACGGTCGGGAGCGCGGCTTCTCGCGGCCGAGTCGACGGGATTCGGGCACGCCCATCGCCTCGCACACGGCGATCCAGATGTCGCGCGGATCGAACCCCGCTTCGAACGCCTGTTCGGCGGTGCGCGAGCCCAGGGTGCTCAGTGCCAGGTCGGAGTGCAGGGATGCGGCTCTCGCCTCGCCGAACTCCTCATTCATCAGGACCCAGTAGAGGGTGTGACGCATCAGGGTTTGGCGGCCAGTCGCGGAATGCCGTAGCCACCGGGCCGTCCCAGGATCTTGTCGGAGAGCTCCTGCGGGATGGTGTCCGGGATCTTCACGCCCTCGTCGAGGGCGAAGCGATCGGAGACTTCGCTGAGCAGGGACGACAGCGGCAGATCGAGGGCGTCGCAGATCGCCGACAGCAGCTCCGACGAGGCTTCCTTCTGTCCGCGTTCGATCTCGCTGAGGTACCCCAGCGAGACGCTGGCGCCCGTCGAGACATCGCGGAGCGTGCGACCCTGGCGGCGTCGGGCGGAGCGCAGTGCGTCGCCGATTTCGACTCTCAGTAACATGGTGCGCCCCTTCCTCAGTTCACGCTCGGCGGTCGTCTGATGCTGTCAACTTTACAGGCCGCCGCAGTCGGTGCGCCAACCTCGTCGGATGGGCTGATGGTATTGCCAGTCCATTCAGAGAAACCGGCGGTTCGTGGTCCTGTCGTCATCACTGATGACAACCACCGGCGGGTGGCGCTTATTCCGCGTCGGCGGGCCCGTGTGCCAGCCGCGTGACGAACGTCGCGAGGGAGGTGATCATCGCCTCGACGGTCTGCGTCCGGATCGCGTCGCGGTCGCCGCTGAAGCGGTGTTCGCTGACCTTCGCCTGGGATCCGAAGGCGATCGCGGTGAAGACGAGTCCGACGTCCTTGCCGTCCTGCGGATCCGGGCCCGCCACTCCCGTGCAGGAGATCCCGATGTCCGCCACGCACGTGCGCGCGGCTCCCGCGGCCATCTGGGCGGCGACGACGGGGTCGATCGGGCCGGTCTCCTCGAGGTGGTCGGCGTCGACTCCGGCGAGGCTCGCCTTGAGGTCGGTCGCGTAGGTGACCAGGCCGCCGCGGACGACGGCCGAGGCGCCGGGCACGTCGATGAGGGAGGCGACGAAACGACCGCCGGTCAGCGACTCCGCCGAGGCGAGCGACAGTCCCAGCCCCGTGCACGTGGCGAGGAGCTCGCGGGTGCGGGAGGCCAGGTCCGCGGCATCCGCGCCGGTCACCTCGGCGGGGGTGCCCGTCATCTGCGCGGCCCTCGTCTCAGGCCCGGGGCGCACCCGGTCCTCCGGCGGAGTCGTCGCGGCCGGCGCCCTTGGCGAGCTTCGCCGCCTGCAGGCAGTAGTCGATGCCGGTGACGATGGTGACGACGATGGCCGCGGTCATGATCACCCAGGCGAGGACGATGAGGACGAACGTCACGGAGGCGGGGACGAGGGTGGCCAGGGGCGCGAGCAGGAGGAAGAGGCTGATCGCGGCGGTCTGGAGGACGGTCTTGATCTTCCCGCCGCGGGAGGCCGGCATGACGGCGATCCGGATCATGAAGAACCGGAGGACGGTGATGCCGAGTTCGCGGACGAGGATGATGACGGGGACCCACCAGGGCAGCTCGTTGATGAGGGCGAGTCCGATGAGGGCGGCGGCCATGAGCGACTTGTCGGCGATCGGGTCGGCGATCTTCCCGAAGTCGGTGATGAGGTCGTACTTGCGGGCGAGGTCGCCGTCGATCTTGTCCGTGATCATCGCGAGGACGAACACGGCCAGTGCCCACCACCTCAGGGTGGCGTCATCGCCCCCGTCGGCGAGGAGGAGGACAAGGAAGACGGGAACGAGGAGGATCCGCAGCACCGTCAGTGCGTTGGCGATGTTCCAGGGACTCGGTGCGGGGCGGGACTCGGGGCGATCTATCACGCCTCAACCCTATCGGAGTGCGTCGTGTGATGCCCCGTCGTCCGTGCCGACGACGGAAGGAGCCGACCGTCTCGTGAGACGATCGGCTCCTCATCCGCTGCGCGCAGGGTGCGTGCACGCCAGTGCACGAGTCAGGGCCCGTTGCCGGGGTCAGTGGCCAGTGAGCTCCCAGGCGTCCTCGCCGCTGGCCTCGACGACCTCGAGTCCCGTGTCCGGGTCGATGTCGCCGACGCTGAGGTCCTCGGCGTGGGTGACGCGCGAGCCGTAGCCGGAGCCGCCGTACCCGCTCGCGGAACCGCCGGCGGCAGCGGAGCCGCCCTCGTCGTCGTCGAACTCCTCGTCATAGTCGCCGGCGGCCGATGCGGTGCCCTGGCCCGCCTCGGCGTCGTCTCCCCCACCCGGGGGCGGGGTCTCGCCCTTGATGACGGCGAGGGTGGCCGGCAGGTCCTCGGGACGCACGAGCACGTCACGGGCCTTCGATCCCTCGGAGGGACCGACGATGCCGCGGGATTCCATCAGGTCCATGAGGCGGCCGGCCTTCGCGAAGCCGACGCGCAGCTTGCGCTGGAGCATCGACGTCGACCCGAACTGAGTCGTGACGACGAGCTCCGCGGCCTGGAGGAGCAGGTCGAGGTCGTCGCCGATCTCCTCGTCGATCTGCTTCTTCGGCGCCTCGACGGCGACGTCGTCGCGGTAGTTCGGCTGCAGCTGGCCCTTGACGTGCTCGACGACCTTCTCGATCTCGGATTCGTTGACCCAGGCGCCCTGGACGCGCATCGGCTTGGCCGCGCCCATCGGCAGGAACAGGGCGTCACCCTGGCCGATGAGCTTCTCCGCGCCGGGCTGGTCGAGCACGACGCGGGAGTCGGCGAGCGACGAGGTCGCGAACGCCAGTCGGGACGGCACATTGGCCTTGATGAGGCCGGTGACGACGTCGACGCTGGGGCGCTGGGTGGCGAGCACGAGGTGGATGCCGGCGGCACGGGCCAGCTGCGTGATGCGCTGGATCGAGGCCTCGACGTCGCGGGGGGCGACCATCATGAGGTCGGCGAGCTCGTCGACGACGACGAGGAGGTACGGGTAGGGCTGGAGGTTGCGCTCGGAGCCGGGCGGCACCTGGACCCGGCCCTCGCGGACGGCCTTGTTGAACTCCTTGATGTGCTTGAACCCGAAGTTCGCGAGGTCGTCGTAGCGGGCGTCCATCTCGCGCACGACCCATTCGAGCGCCTCGGCGGCCTTCTTGGGGTTCGTGATGATCGGGGTGATGAGGTGCGGGATGCCCTCGTAGATCGTCAGCTCCACGCGCTTGGGGTCGACGAGGATCATGCGGACCTCGTCGGGGGTCGCGCGCATCATGATCGAGGTGATCATCGAGTTGACGAAGCTCGACTTGCCGGCGCCGGTGGCACCGGCGACGAGCAGGTGGGGCATCTTCGAGAGGTCGGCGACGACGAATCCGCCCTCGACGTCCTTGCCCACGCCCATGACCATCGGGTGGTCGGTCTTGCGGGCGGCCTTCGAGCGGAGCACGTCGCCGAGGGAGACGTTCTCGCGGTCGGAGTTCGGGATCTCGATGCCGATCGCCTTCTTGCCGGGGATCGGCGAGAGGATCCGGACGTCGGCGCTGGCCACCGCGTAGGAGATGTTCTTGCTCAGAGCCGTGACCTTCTCGACCTTCGTGCCGGCGCCGAGCTCGACCTCGTACCGGGTCACCGTCGGGCCGCGGGAGAAGCCGGTGACCTGGGCGTCGATCTTGAACTGGTCGAGGACGTCGCGCAGGGCCTCGACGACCCGGTCGTTGGCCTCGGAGCGCTCCTTGGCCGGGGGTCCCGGCTGCAGGTAGTCGGAGTTGGGCAGGGTGTAGGTGACGTCGCCGGCGAGGGTGAGCTGCTCGACGCGTTCGGGCAGCTGCTCGGTGGGCGGCGGCGCAGGGGTGTTCGTCGCGGGCACCGGCGCCGAGGCGTCGGCCGGCTTGGCCCTGTGCGCGACGGTCGGCGCGTCCTCGGACATCCCGATGATCTTCTTCAGCGCCGCGGTCTCCCGCTCGGCTTTCGTGGGGCGCCGCTCCCCCGGCTTGAACTGCGGGGACTCGATGACCGTGGTGTCGGCCTCTTCGTCGCTGACCTCGTTCTCGTGGATGTAGGCCTTGTCGTAGGCCTTGTCCGCGATGTCGTCGTCCTCGCCGCGCGGCTCGTCGAGCTCCGGCAGCTCGGTCTTCTTCTTCCGGGAGCGCCGTTTGGCGCCCATGACCGGTTTGAGGCTCGAGGTGTGGGTGTTGTCGGCGACGAGGTCCGTCGTCGTCTGGTCCTCGTCGGTCTGCGGGCTGCGCTCCTCCCGGGCTCCTCCGGTCAGGCGGAGGTAGAGGGCGGTGAGGCGTTCGGGGATCGCCCGGACCGGGGTCGCGGTGATGACGAGGAGGGAGAAGAGCCCGAGCAGCACGAGCAGCGGCACCGCGACGTAGACGGTCGTGGCGACGACGAGCGGGGAGGACACGACGAAGCCCAGGGCCCCGCCGCCGTTGGCCATCGCCTCGCGCGAGTTGACGAAGCCGGGGTTGCCGGCCGCGATGTGGGCGAGCCCGGAGGCCGCGAGCAGGAGGAGGATGATGCCGATGAGGATCCGGTTGTTGCCGCGGTTGTCGTCGCCGCGGAGGAAGAGGCGGATCGCGTAGCCGATGAAGACGACCGGCAGGGCCAGGGCCACCCGGCCGAAGGTGCCCTCGATGACGGCCCGCACGCCGTCGCTCATCGCTCCGGGGATGTTCCACCACTCGAACGCCGCGATGACGATCGAGAGCCCGATGAGGAGGAAGGCGGTGCCGTCCCGCTTCGTCGGACTGTCGGTGGGTTCGTCGCTGAGGATCTTCCGCGCGCGGTTCCCGGCCATGTGGGCCACTCCCCTCCATGCTCCGGTGACAACGTTTGTCCCGGGGTTCTCAGCCCCCGCTTGACCGGTCTGGCCAGCAGTCTTGCGCGCTTGACGTTTGCCGGTGCCAGAAGCGGGGGAAGTCGTTCTGGTCGCCATGGTCCCAATCCTATGTGGAGACCCGGTCCGAGCCCAGCAAATCCGCAGGTTTCGGCGCGCCATGGGCAGGTGGATCCGCCGGGGTTCGCGGGTCCGTGTCGGGGCTGATTACCGGCGACGCCCTGCCGGCGAATCCTGAGACTGCTCTTGACGGATCCTGCCGGACCAGTGAACGATGACGACAAGGACCACGTTCGCAGTGACGCCTCGGCGCCCCACCCGATCCCCCTCGATCAGCGCCGCGGGAACTGCTCGAGACCGCGGCAGTGCTGCCGCAGATCGGACGCACGATGGACAACCTCGCACTCGCCGCTCTCCTCGCCCTCACCCCCATCCTCCTCGCGGGAGTCCTCCTCATCGGATTCCGCTGGCCGGCCAAGTACGCGATGCCGGTCGGGCTCATCGCCGCGGCCCTCGTCGCCAACCTCGCCTGGCAGATCGAATGGATCACCATCGGCGCCTCGATCGTCCAGGGCCTGCTCGTGGCGATCGGTCTGCTGTGGATCGTCTTCGGTGCCCTGCTCCTGCTCGCCACGGTCACCCGCAGCGGCGCGATCCAGACGATCCGCGCCGGCTTCGTCTCGATCTCCCCCGACCGCCGGGTCCAGGTCATCATCATCGCCTGGCTGTTCGGCTCCTTCATCGAGGGTGCGGCCGGCTTCGGCACGCCCGCCGCCGTCGTCGCCCCGCTCATGCTCGCCCTCGGATTCCCCGCGATCGCCGCGGTGCTCGCCGGCCTCATCATCCAGTCGACGCCGGTGAGCTTCGGCGCCGTCGGCACCCCGATGGTCGTCGGCATCGGCACGGGTCTTGCGCAGGAGGACGGCAGCATGTCGAGCGACGTCGCCGCCCGAGCCGCCGAGCTCGGCCTGGGCCAGAGCGAGTTCGTCGCCCACACCGCGACACAGGTCGCGCTCATCCACGCGATCTGCGGCATCCTCATCCCGCTGCTGCTCTCGTGCATGATGACCGGGTTCTTCGGTCAGCGCCGGCGCTTCACCGACGGCCTCGCCATCGCCCCGTTCGCGATCTACTCGGCGCTCGCGATGATCGTGCCCTACCTCCTCGTCGCGAACCTCCTCGGTCCCGAGTTCCCGTCCCTCCTCGGCGGGCTCATCGGCCTGGCCATCGTCGTCACGACGAGCCGGATGGGCTTCCTCATGCCGAAGCAGACCTGGGACTTCGCGCCTCGTGAGAACTGGCCGACGTACTGGATGGGCACCGTCGACCCCGCCGACGAAGCCGCCGCGCTGCAGAAGCGCATGTCGCTCTTCCGCGCCTGGTCACCCTACCTCATCGTCGTCATCCTGCTCCTCGTCACCCGCAACACCCCGCCGCTCAAGGAGTTCCTCAACGGCCCCGCGGTCATCAAGGTCGAGGGGATCTTCGGGACCCCGATCAGCCAGAACATGGACCTGCTGTGGTCCCCGGGCGCGATCTTCGTCCTCGCGTGCGGGCTCACCTACCTCATCCACCGGATGACCGGGGGTCAGATCGCGTCCTCGTGGACGCTCGCCGGCGGGCAGATCGCCGGTGCCGCGGTCGCGCTGCTGTGCTCGCTGCCGCTCGTGCGCGTGTTCATCAACTCGGGTGCCGACTACAACAACGCCGGCCTCGATTCGATGCCGGTCACCCTCGCCGAGGCGGCCGCGAGTTCCGTGGGCGACGCCTGGCCCCTGTTCGCCCCGTTCATCGGCGCCCTCGGGGCGTTCGTCGCCGGGTCGAACACGGTCTCGAACATCATGTTCTCCCAGTTCCAGTTCTCGACCGGGGTGGCCATCGGCGCGCCCGGTCCCGAGACCGTCGTCGCCGCCCAGGCCGTCGGCGGGGCGGCCGGGAACATGGTGGCCGTGCACAACGTCGTGGCCGCCTCGGCGACGGTGGGCCTCGTCGGTCGCGAGGGCGAGATCATCCGGCGCACCTCCGTGCCGATGCTCGTCTACTCCCTCAGCGCCGGAGCGCTCGCATTCATCGGCATCAACGGACTCGGCGTCAATGCCGGCACCGTCGTCCTCACCACGGTCCTCGTCGGGCTCCTCGTCGCCGTCATCCTCATCCGCCGCTCGCCCGGTAAGGAGCTGGCGCCTGTGCCGCGGAAGCGCGCGGCCGAGGACGATCTCGTGTGAAGCTCTGGTCTGCTGCGGCGGGCCCGGTCCGACGCGTCAACGACGGGGCACGGCGCGGAAGGCGTAGGTGACGTAGGGCAGGTCGAGGGTGTCGCTCGCGCCGCGCACCCGTTCGCCGAGGCGCCTGACCTCCTCGAGCATCGCCGTGCGGTCAGCGGCCGGCAGGGAGATCGTGTGGCTGCGGGAGGCGACCATGTCGACGAGCTGGTCGACCGTGATCGTCCGCGACCATTCCTCGCGATGGACCTCCGGCGGCTCGAAGTCCCCGGTCAGCGGATTGCCGACGGAGTCCGGTGATCCCGGCCCGCTCGCCAGCAGCCTCGAGACGTACTCCTCGGCGGTGCTCGCGGTGATGATGCCGGTGAGCTCGGCGACCCAGTCGACGGATTCGTCGCGGATGTTCCAGATCAGTCCCAGCGATCCGGAGGGCCGCAGTACCCGAGCGGCCTCCGCGCAGGCGCGCTGCGGGTCAACCCAGTGCCAGGACTGGCCGTAGGCGACGAGGTCGACGCTCGCGTCCTCGAGCGGCAACGATTCGCCGGTCCCCTGCCGGGTGTCGACCTCGGGCAGGAGGGAGGACAGCGCGGCGAGCATCCGCTCGTCGGGGTCGATGGCGGTGATCCGCGGAGTCCCGGCCGCACCATCGCTCCCCGCGACACCGCCGAGGAGGGCCTGCGTGAGCTTCCCGGTGCCGGCCCCGATGTCGGCGATCGCCTCGGCGTCCCCGCGCAGCCACGAGGCCGACCGGGCGGGGTAGCCCGGTCGGCCTCGTTGGTACTCGGACGCGGCGGTCCCGAAGTCGGTGCCGCTGATCCTGGTCATGCTTCGGTCTCCCGACTCAGACCATGACGACCATGGGGACGATCATCGGCTTGCGGCGCAGCTTCGACGACACCCACCGGCCCACGGTGCGGCGCACGACCTGCTGCAGCTGGTACTGATCCGTGGTGCCGTCGCGCAGGGCGTCCTCGACGGCGGTGGTCACCTTGGGCACGATCGCGTCGAAGACGTGATCGGACTCGGCGACGCCGCGGGCGTGGATCTCGGGCCCGGCGATGAGCGACTTCGACTGGCTGTTGACGGCCATGAAGATCGTCACGAACCCCTCACCGGAGAGCACGAGGCGGTCCTTGAGATCGGCTTCGGTGATCTCCCCGACCGAGGAGCCGTCGACGAAGACGTAGTTGCAGTCGACGGCGCCGACCACCTCGGCGTGGCCGTCCTTGAGATCGACGACCCAGCCGTCGTCGGCGAGGACGATGTTCTCGGGGTCGACGCCCGTCGACTCGGCGTGCCGAGCGTTGGCGAGCAGGTGCCGCCATTCGCCGTGGACGGGCATGACGCCGCGCGGCTTGACGATGTTGTAGCAGTAGAGGAGCTCCCCGCCGGAGGCGTGACCGGAGACGTGGACCTTCGCATCGGCCTTCGAGATCACCTTGGCGCCGAGCTTCATCAGGCCGTTGATGACCTTGAACACGGAGTTCTCGTTGCCGGGGATGAGGGAGGAGGCGAGGATGACGGTGTCGCCGTCGCCCACCTCGACGCGGTGGGAGCGGTTGGCCATCCGGGACAGCGCGGCCATCGGCTCACCCTGCGATCCGGTGCACATGAGCACGACCTGGTCGTCGGGGTACTGGTCGACGTCCTTGATGTCGATGAGGGCGCCGCGGGGCACCTCGAGGAATCCGAGGTCGGCGGCGATCTTCATGTTGCGCACCATCGACCGGCCGACGAGGGCGACCTTGCGCCCATGGGCGTCGGCGGCGTTGAGGACCTGCTGGACGCGGTGGACGTGCGAGGAGAAGGAGGCGACGATGACGCGGCGCTCGGCGTGGCCGAACAGGTTCTCCAGCACCGGGCCGATGTCCTTCTCCAGGGCGGTGAACCCGGGGACCTCGGCGTTGGTGGAATCGGTCATGAACAGATCCACCCCCTCCTCGCCGAGGCGCGCGAAGGCGCGCAGGTCCGTGATCCGCCCGTCGAGGGGCAGCTGGTCCATCTTGAAGTCGCCGGTGTGGAGGATGTTGCCGGCACCGGTGCGGATGAAGACGGCCAGGGCGTCGGGAATCGAGTGGTTGACGGCGACGAACTCGAGATCGAAGGGACCGAGCTGATCGAGGTCGTCTTCCTTGACCACGCGGGTGATCGGCCGGATCCGGTGCTCCTTGAGCTTCGCCTCGATGAGGGCGATCGTCAGCTTGGAGCCGAGGATGGGGATGTCGCCCTTGCGGCGCAGCAGGTAGGGAACGGCGCCGATGTGGTCCTCGTGGCCGTGGGTGAGGACGAGGCCGACGATGTCGTCGAGGCGGTCGTCGAGGTAGGAGAAGTCGGGGAGGATGAGGTCGACGCCCGGCTGGTCCTCCTCGGGGAAGAGGACGCCGCAGTCGACGATGAGGATCTTGCCGTGATACTCGAACACGGTCATGTTGCGGCCGACTTCGCCGAGGCCGCCGAGGGCGACGATGCGGACCGCTTCGGGGTCCATCGTCGGGGGCAGGGAAAGCTCTTGGGTCAATGAGTTATTCACTGAGGTAACCACTCCTGGTCAATTGGGCGGACACGAACGCCATCTGCTCCTCGTCTGCCGGGAGCAGCGGCATGCGGGTGCCGCGATTTTCAAGTACACCTTGGGCCTGCAGAGCGGCCTTCGCCGAGATCACTCCCGGCATATGGTTCATGAGCGCGTCGACGACTCCGGCGACTTCCATGCTGAGTGCGCGCGCGGTGGTGAGATCGTTGTCGAAGACCGCCTTGACCATGAGTGCGAGTCTGTCGGAGCAGACATGGCCGGCGACCGAGACGACGCCGAGGGCGCCGATCGACAGCAGGGGAAGGTTGAGCGCATCCTCGCCCGAGTAGTAGGCGAGGGAGGATTCGCTCATCACCCGCGAGGTGGCGAAGAGGTCGCCCTTCGCGTCCTTGACGGCGAGGATGTTCGGGTGCTCGGCGAGCTCGATGAGCGTCTCCGTGGCGATCGGCACACCCGATCGGCCCGGGATGTCGTAGAGCATGACGGGCAGGTCGACGGAGTCGGCGGCCGCACGCATGTGCGCGGCGATCGCCGGCTGGGTCGGCTTCGAGTAGTACGGGGTGACGACGAGGATCCCGTCGGCGCCCGCCTCGGCGGACCGGCGGCTGAGCTCGACGGTGTGGGAGGTGACGTTGTTGCCGGTGCCGGCGATGATCTTCGCGCGGTCCCCGACGACGCCGCGGACGACGCGGAGGAGCTCGATCTTCTCGTCATCGGTGGTGGTGGGCGACTCCCCGGTGGTGCCGGAGACGACGAGCATGTCGTTGCCGAGATCGACGAGGTGGGTGGCGACCTTCTCGACGGCCTGGTAGTCGATGCTGTCGTCGTCCTTGAACGGCGTCACCATCGCCGTGCCGACGGTACCGAATGCATCAATGGCAGCAGTCGCTGCACTGTCCCCGAGAATCGCCATATCCCAAGGATACCGCCGACGCGTTCTCGTCGTGACAGAGGGAGGGCTCGGCGGCGAGCCGTCATCCGCCGACCCGGAATGGCGGGTTGAGATGCAGGTCACATAGGGTGGTCGGCAGCACCGTTCCCGCGACCGCCGCAAGGAGCCCATGAGATGAGCCGCACCCGTGTCCGTGACTTCCACGACGACGACCTCGACGGGGTCATCCGCCTGTGGGAGGCCGCGATGGCCACCCCGACCGCCCCCGTCTACTCCCTGCCGGAGGTCATCGCCTCCTGCCAGGTCGACCATGCGGTCGTCGCGGTCAGGGACGACGAGGTGGTCGGCGCCGCCGTCGGCCGTGCCGCGCACGCCCAGGGTTGGATCGTCTTCTTCCACGTCCTCGACGCCGCGCACGGATCGAACGGGCGGGGGTCGACCGGCGCAGGTGAGCGCGATGAGCACGCCGAGGCGGCTCTCCTCGATGCGCTCGAGCGGCGGCTCATGCCGCTGGGCCTGGGGAAACTGTCGATGATCGTCCCCGAGCACTCCTCGGCGTTCTCGGGGCTGGAGAACAACGGCTTCGAGGTCCGTTCCCACCTGCGGTACCTCGAGCGGCAGATGCCGGTGCAGCGCCGTGAGCTCGACCTCCTCAAGGCGGTCGGCGGGCGCATCCTCCCCCGCCACCTGTGGGATGCGGTGAGCGGGATGCAGGAGGAGAAGGACATGCTCGAGGAGCGCCTCGTCGTGCCCCTGTCCGAACCCGACCTCGCCGATCACTTCGGCGTCGTGCCGCCCCGCGCCGTCATGCTGTTCGGTCCGCCCGGCACCGGCAAGACGACGTTCGCGAAGGCGGTCGCCTCCCGCCTCGACTGGCCGTTCGTCGAGCTGTTCCCGTCCCGGCTCTCCGGCGAGCCGGGCGGGGTCGCGGCCGGGCTGCGGACCTCGTTCGAGCAGATCGGCGAGCTCGAGCACGCCGTGGTCTTCATCGACGAGGTCGAGGAGATCGCCTCGAAGCGCGGCGGCGAGCCGCCGTCGCCGACCCAGGGGGTGACGAACGAGCTGCTCAAGCAGGTCGCGGAGTTCCGGGACCGGGAGGGGCGGCTGCTCATCTGCGCGACGAACTTCGTCCGCGCCCTCGACGCGGCGTTCCTCCGCCACGGCCGCTTCGACTACGTCATCCCGATCGGCCTGCCCGACGAGACCGCGCGCAAGGCGATCTGGACGCGCTACGTCCCCGATCAGATGATCGACGGGATCGACCTCGACCAGCTGGCGGAGGCGAGCGCCGGTCTCACACCCGCCGACATCGAGTACGCCGCCCGTCGCGCCTCCCAGGAGGCCCTGGCCCGGGCCCTGGTCAAGGACCACGTCTCGATCGATTCCCGTTCCGAGGCGCTGACGACGGAGAACTACATGGAGGCGCTGCGGGCGACCCGCGCGACGGTCTCGGAGGAGACGGTGCGCGAGTTCCGCGAGGACGTCCAGACCATCGCCCGTCTCTGAAGCGTCCGATCGCCGCGGCGAGACCTGCCGGTCGGTCACGACTTCGCGTGACCAGCACGACCTGGTGGAACTGACGCACAGGTTCGTGCAATCGGCTGCCCGTGCAAACGTTGCTCGTTGCACGAACCATTGCCGAAGGGGGCGCGACGGCGTGATCTAGTGCGCCCGCACGCCGAGGAGGGCGGCGGCGGTCGCCTCGAGGGAGGCGGCGACGCGGCCGGGGTCGAGGTCGACCCGCCCCGAGGCGAGCGCGAGGTCGAAGCCGTCGATCTGGGCGATGAGCGTGTCGACGATGGTCTCGACGTTCAGCCTCGGGGTGAGGCTGCCGTCGTCGATGCCGGCGACGATGAGCCCGGTGAGGTGATCGCGCCAGTGGGCGAACACCTCGGCGACGGTCGTGCGCAGGTAGGCGCTGCGGCGGGCGGCGACGACGAGCTCGACCCAGATGACGGATCGCCGCTCATGGGATCCGACGGCAGGCACCGCGCGGAAGGTCTCGCGCAGCCGCTCCCACGCGCTCCCCTGCGCGTGGGCGAGCGCCGCGATGGCCTCGACGACGCTGCGGCTGTGCGCCGAGAGGGCCGCGACGAGCAGGTCCTCACGCGTGGCGAAGTAGTACTGGACGGACCCGACGGACACCTCGGCGCCGGCGGCGACATCCTTGATCCGCACGGACTCGAGACCGCTCTCGGCGATCCGATCGATGGCCGAGGCGAGGATCGCGGCCCTGCGTGCCGCGATCTCCTCGGGCGGCAGCTGGGGTCGGGGACTCATGCCGTGGTCGCGAGGGCGGTCGCGGCGGTCAGCCCTTCGTACACGGCCTCCTCGACGGTTCGCGGGGTGAGCGCATCGCCGATGCGCCGCACGCTCGCCGAACCGAAGTCGAGGTCGGGCACGCTCGAGCGGGGGGCGGCCGAGACGATCGTCGCGACGACCCCGGGCACCTCGTGGACGATCTCGCACAGCGTCGACTGCAGGTAGCCGGTGTCGGAGTCGACGCCGACGAGCCGGGCGTCGTTGACGAACTCGACCCCGACCCGCAGCGCCTGCGAGACGAGCAGGGTGCGGGTGTACTGCTGCATCCCGGCTCCGGCGAAGTTCGCGGCGGTCGCGAGCGTCACCGGCACCTTCCTCTCGGCCAGGCGCAGGGCGATCCCCAGGCCGACCCAGTCGCCCTTCCAGTCGGTGACGAGCACCCGGCCCTTCGGCAGCGCGGGCTCCGTGCTCAGGTAGTGGCGGGCGCCGATGACGAGCGCGTCGTCGGCGATCTCGAGCTGCGGCATCCTCTCCTCCGCGCCGGTCGCGACGATGACATGGTCCGGGGCGAGCCGGTCGAGGACCTCCTGGGTCACGGGCGTCGAGGTGCGGATGTCGACGCCGGCGCGCTCGGCCTCGGCGGACAGGTTCGTCGCCGCTCCCCCGAACTCGGACCGGTAGGGCAGCTTCTCGGCCAGGAGCACGGTCCCGCCGAGGCGGGGGGTCGCCTCGCAGAGCACGACGTCGTCGCCCTGCTCGGCGGCGACGGCGGCGGCCTTGAGCCCGCCGGGTCCTCCCCCGATGACGAGGACCCGGCGCCGGGTGCGCACGCGCGGTCGGGGCAGGAAGGTGAGCTCGCGGCCGGACTCCGGGAACTGGATGCACGAGATCCCCACCCCCATCTGGAAGTGCCCGATGCACGCCTGGTTGCAGCCGATGCACGCCCGGATCTCGTCGACGGCGTCGCGTCCGGCCTTGGCCGGCATGTCGGGGTCGCAGATCATCGCCCGGGTCATGACCGCCATATCGGTGCGGCCCTCGGCGATCGCGAGCTCCGCCTCGTGCGGCTGGTTGATCCGGCCGGCGACCATGACGGGTGTGTCGGTGACCTTCTTCACCTGCGCGGAGAGGTTCGCGGCGTAGGCGGGTTCGATCTGCATCGAGGGCACGATGTGGACCGCGCCCTGCAGGGTCGAGGAGTCGCCGGCGGTGATCGAGAAGTAGTCGAGGCTCTCGAGCTCGTCGAGGTGGCTGATGAGGTCGAGCACCTCGGCGGCGACGAGCCCCTCCTCCGTCTTCTCCTCGCCCGAGAGCCGGATCCCGACGACGACGTCGGGGCCGACGGCGGCGCGGACACCGGTGACCACCTCGGTGAGGAAGCGGCGCCGGTTCTCCGGACTGCCGCCGTACTCATCGGTGCGGGTGTTGACCCGGGGGTTGAAGAACTGGATGGGCAGGTAGCCGTGGCTGGCGACGATCTCGACGCCGTCGATGCCGGTCGCGGCGATGCGGGCCGCGGCGCTCGCGTAGCCGGCGATGATCTCCCTGACGACCTCGGTGCTCAGCGCCTCGGGGACGACCTTGAAGCGCTCCTGCGGCTCGTCGCTCGGCGCGACCGCCCGCGGGGCCATGCCGCGCTCGCCGTCCATCACCTCACGACCGGGATGGAAGAGCTGGGCGAAGACCGTGGCCCCGTGCCGGTGGACCGCTTCGGCGACGGCCCGGTACCCGGGCATGGACGAGTCGTCGGTGGCCATGAGGACGTGGCTGGTGTAGCGGGCGGTCTCGTGGACCCCGGAGACCTGGAGGACGATGAGCCCGCAGCCGCCCCTGGCCCGGGCCTCGTGATAGGCGACGAGGTCGTCGCCGATGGTTCCGTGGTCGTCGAGGACGGTGTCGTGACCGGAGGACACGATGCGGTTGCGGATGGTGGTCGAGCCGAGAGTGATCGGTTCGAACAGGTGCGGGAACAGTTGAGACACGATCGTCCTTGATCCGTGGAGGTGGAGCCTGACCCGTTATTCATATCACGATATTGGAAACAGGGGAACCGGCGGACCGGTCGCCGGCCCCGCGCGTCACTCCCTCACAGTTCGCCGCCGCGGACGGCGAACGAGTCGCAGGATCCCAGCCCTGTCTCATACCCCTGGGTGAACCACTTCTGCCGCTGCTCGCTCGTCCCGTGGGTGAAGCTCTCCGGGTTGACGAATCCCGACTGCGATTGGATGTGGTCGTCGCCGACGACGAACGCCGCGTTGAGCGCGTCGCTCAGCTGCACCTCGGTGGGGGCCTCGAGGTAGGGGACGCCGTTGTCGTCGGTCAGGGTGGTCACCTCGCCGAGCCAGGCCCCGGCGTAGCAGTCGGCCTGGAGCTCCATCCGGACTCCGTTGCTGTCCGGGCCGGTGCCGTTGTTCGGGTGCTCGTCCATCGTGCCGGTGATGTTCTGGATGTGATGGCCCCATTCGTGGCCGACGATGTAGAGCTGGGCGAGCTCTCCGGCCGAGGCGCCGAATCGCTCGCGCATGAGGTCGAAGAAGGCCGGGTCGATGTAGACGCCCTGGTCGGCGGGGCAGTAGAAGGGCCCGACGGCATTGGAGGCCGTGCCGCACCCGGTCGAGGTCTGTCCGTCGACGATGGTCATCTGCGGTGGCCGGTAGCCCTCGACGTGCTGCGTCCAGTAGTCGTCGAGGACCACCTGGGCGCCCGCCATCCGGCAGTCGACGGACCTGTTGGCGTCCTCACCCGTGTCGCATTCGAGGAGCGAGGACTCTCCGGAAGACTGACCGCTGTCTCCGCCCTCGAGCATCCCATCGCCGACGAGTCCGGTGACGTCGATGCCGAGCAGCGGTCCGACGAGGAAGACGAGGAGACCGACGACACCGACGCCGCCCCCGGCGATGCCGATCGTGCGCCCGCGCCGGCTGGTCGTGTTGCCGCTGATGTCGGCATCGGGATTGAACGTCATGCTTCTAAGATACCCACCCGGACGACCGCCCGGACATGTGAGAATCGGGGCATGCGCTCCGACTCCGGTCCCACCTCGGCGACGGTCCTCGATCGGCTCAGCCCACCCGGGCGGCTCATCGGCCTCGACGCCGCCCGCGGCCTCGCCCTGTTCGCGATGATGATCACCCACATCATCTCGATGACGGATCCGGCGGGCATGCCGACGTGGGCTTCCGAGTTCTCCGGCAAGGCCTCGGCGCTCTTCGCGGTGCTCGCCGGCTGCTCCCTCGTCCTCTCGACCAGGTCGCGGCTCGACCGGCCGGGCGCGGGACTGCGCGATGTCGCCGGGAGCGTCCTCATCCGAGCGGCCGCGATCACGGCAATCGGCCTGTGCCTGGGGACGGTGTCGAGCCTCCTCGCCGTCATCCTCGTCAACTACGGGGTGATGTTCGCCATCGCGATGCTCTTCCTGCGCCTGCGCGCCGGAGCGCTGTTCGCGATCGCGCTCACCTGGATGGGGCTCGGCCCCGTCGTGTCGATGCTCGTGCGCAGCGAGTTCGAGTTGACGCCGAGCTACCTGCCGATGTCGTGGTTCGACCTCGCGACCCCGCCGGCGATGCTCACGGATCTCGTGCTCACCGGCTACTACCCCATCCTCCAGTGGCTGTCGTACATCCTCCTCGGCATGGCATGCGCGAAGCTCGACATCTCCCGCCACCTGCCCGCCCTCATCGCCGCCGGAGGGGCGATGATCCTCGTCGGCACCGGGGCGTCGTGGCTCCTGCTCGGCCCGGCCGGCGGCGAGGCGATCCTCGTCGAGGACGCCCAGCGTCAGGGCATCGATCTCGGCGCGGCCCTGCACACGGGCAGCTTCGGGGTGACCGCGACGACGTCCTGGTGGTGGCTGGCGATCGCGGGACCGCATTCGGGCACCCCGTTCGATCTGCTGTTCACGTCCGGGACCTCGGTGGTGACGATCGCCGCGTGCCAGATGCTCGCCGGTCTGCTCGGTCGCAGCGCATGGGTGCTCGCCCCGGTGAGCGCGCCCGGGTCGATGCCGCTGACCGTCTACAGCGCCCACGTCGTCCTCATCGAGCTCACTCATCCGCTCATCGGCCAGAATCCGGCCATCGGGTCGCTGCTGATGCGGGAGACCGCGGAGTACGCCCTGCACGCTCTCGGGTTCGCGGTGCTCGCGATCGTCTGGAAGCTCACCGTGAGCAGCCATGGTCCGCTCGAGTCGGGAATCTCGGTGCTCATCCGCGCGTGGGCACCGAAGCCCGAGGTGGAGACGAAGCCGGAGGCGTGAGCCTCCCGGACCCGCCGGGAGCTTCCCGGACCCGCTGGGAGCTTCCCGGAGCCGCCCGAACCGGAACGGTCCGGTCAGCGGGTCGCGCGGTGCATGCCGATGGCCTTGCGCATCGTCGCCCGCGCCCGTTTCCGGTCCCCGCTCGCGTCGTAGGCGCACGAGAGCCGGAACCAGGAGCGCCAGTCCTCGGGTGCGGCCTCGGCCTCCTGCTGGTAGCGGCCGAACGCCTCGTCGGCGGCCGTCTGGACGATCCGACCGCCGGGGGTGCGGGGAAGGTCGTCGACGGGCAGACCGCCCTCGGCGTCGAGGATCCGGGCGAGCTTCTCCATCCGCGCCCCGAACACGATTTCCATGACCAGCGCCCAGGCGCCGACGAGGGGCAGCACGACGAGGGCGATGCCCATGAGCCGGGGCACGAGCTCGGGCTCGCGCAGGAGGATGAGCGCCCGCTGCCCCATGAGGACGAAGTAGAAGACGAGCAGCGCCGAGACGACGATCGCCCCGATCTTGGCCTTGTTCATCGCAGGTCGAGCAGATTCTCGAGGCCGTGGATGAGCCCCGAGCGATCTCCGATCGCCCGCACCGAGGTGATGATCCCCGGCATGAAGGCCGCGGTGGAGAACGAGTCGGTGCGGATCGTCAGGGCCTCCGAGGCGGAGCCGAAGTGGATCTCCTCGGAGGCGGTCATGCCCTGCTGGCGGATCGCGTGGACGTGGATGCCGTCGATGACTGCTCCGCGGGCGCCGTGCTCGTCGAGTTCGGTCGCGTCCGGGACCGGGGGCAGGCCCGCGGCGTTCCGGGCGGCGGCGATGCGCTGCGCGGTGTGGACCGCGGTGCCGGAGGGGGCGTCGAGCTTGCGGGGATGGTGGATCTCGACCACCTCGGCGGAGTCGAAGTACTGCGCGGCCACCTCGGCGAAGTGCATTGCGAGAACGGCGCCGATGGAGAAGTTCGGGGCGATGAGGACGCCGGTGTCCGGGTGCTCGCCGAGGAGGGCGGACAGTCGCTCGAGCCTCGCGGAGTCCCAGCCGGTGGTGCCGACGACGGTGTCGATGTCGTGCTCGACGAGGAAGCGGACGTTGTCCTCGGTGGAGGCGGGGACGGTGAGCTCGACGGCGACGTCGATGCCGGCCTCGAGCAGGCTCTCCAGCGAGTCACCGCGGCCCAGGGCGGCGACGAGGTCGATGCCCTCGGCCTCCTCGATGGCCGTCACGGCCTGTGAACCCATGCGCCCCTGCGCGCCGATGACTGCTGCCCGAATCCGGTCCATGTGCTCTCCTTGCTCGATTGGTCGCCGGGCCAGTCTACCGACCCTCGGTCCGTGCTCTCGTCGCCCGCACCCCGGGCGCACGCAACGGCGGCCCGGATACCTCGGGTGAGGTATCCGGGCCGCCGTCGGGCTGCGTGAGCCGGGGTGCTCGGTCGGGCTGGATCAGCCGAGCAGGAGTCCCTTGGTCTGGGAGACCGCGCGGTCGAAGCGGGCGCCGGCGTCGGCCCAGTTGACGATGTTCCACCAGGCCTTGACGTAGTCGGGCTTGACGTTCTGGTAGTCGAGGTAGAAAGCGTGCTCCCACATGTCGAGCTGGAGGATCGGGGTGCCGCCGAGCTGGATGTCCGACTGCTGGTCCTTGAGCTGTTCGATGAACAGGTTGCCGCCGAGCTGGTCGTAGACGAGGACGGCCCAGCCGGAGCCCTGGATCGTCGTCGCGGCGGTGGTGAAGTGCTCGCGGAACTTGTCGAACGAGCCGAACTGGTCGTCGATCGCGGCGGCAAGCTCGCCGACGGGCTTGTCCCCACCGTCCGGGGACATGTTGTTCCAGAAGATCGAGTGGTTGACGTGTCCGCCGAGGTTGAACGCGAGGTCGCGCGTCAGCTTCGGCACGACGGCCAGGTTCCCGCTCTCACGAGCCTCCGCGAGCTGCTCGATCGCGGTGTTGGCACCCTTGACGTAGGTGGCGTGGTGCTTGTCGTGGTGCAGCTCCATGATGCGAGCCGAGATGTGCGGCTCGAGCGCGGAGTAGTCGTAGGGCAGTTCCGGCAAAGTGTACTGCTCAGCCATGGGATTCCTCCTGAAGTGATTCGATCCCCACCGTTGCGGTGGCTTCGTTTCGACCCTATAACAGGGCCTCATCCCGGACAACACGGTCCCGGGCCGGGGTATTCCAGATGACGGCGGATGACGCAGATCACGAGACGCCGGCATCTGCCCTGGTCACATGAGTCGTCGGGAGCGCCGCCGATTCGCTCGGCAGCGCCTGCTCAGGGCAGGTTGCGGGAGATGAGCAGGCGCATGATGTCCGAGGTGCCCTCCTCGATCTCCTCGAGCTTGGCGTCGCGCATCCACTGCTCGACCGGGTGCTCCCGCGAGTAGCCCCACCCGCCGAGGGTCTGCACGGCCGCCCACGTGCAGAACATCGCCGTCTCGGAGGCGTTCAGCTTCGCCATGGCCGCCGAGGCGGTCACCCGCTCCCGGGGCACCGCGTCCCCGGCGTCGATCATCCGGGCCGTGTTGAGCACCTGCAGCCACGCCGCGTCGATGCGGGCGGACATGTCCGCGAGCCGGAAGGCGACGGCCTGGTGTTCGATGATCGTCTTCCCGAACTGGGTCCTCTCCCGCGCGTAGTCGCGGGCGTACTCGTAGGCGGCCCGCGCGGTCCCGAGGGCCGCGGCGCCGAGGACGACGCGGGAGATGTCGAAGGTCCGCATCAGCCCGTAGAAGCCCTCGCCCTCCCCGCCGAGGCGGTTCGCCTCGGGGACGAAGGCGTCGGTGAAGAAGACCTCGCGGCAGACGATCGCGCGCTGGCCCATCTTCTTCATCGGCGCCCCGAACTCCATCCCCTCCGTGCCCTTCTCGAGCAGGAAGGCGCTGACCCCGCGCGAGCGCTGCGAGGTGTCGGTCTTCGCGAAGACGACGTAGAAGTCGGCGAGCCCGGCGTTGGAGATCCACGCCTTCTGCCCGTTCAGCCGGTATCCGCCCTCGACCTTCTCGGCGCGGGTGATGATCGATGCCGAGTCCGATCCCGATCCCGGCTCCGTCGTGGCGAGCGCGGTGAACCTCGGCGTGGTCCCGGTCAGCGGCCGCAGCCACTGCTCCTTCTGCTCGGCGCTGCCCAGGGCGAGGATCGGATCGGCGAAGAAGCCGTTCGAGCACAGGAAGTTCCCGATCCCGGGATCGCCGTGGCACAGCTGCTCCTGGACGAGGCACTGGGTGAAGACGTCGGTGAATCCGCCTCCGCCGTACTCCTCGGGGATCATGAAGTCCGTGATCCCCACCTTCGCCGCCGCGGCGAAGAGGTCGACCGGTGATTCGGTGTCCGCCTCGTCGACGAGGCGACCGGCGGGGCGGATCTTCTCGGCGGCGAACGTGCGGCACAGGTCGAGGATGGCGTCCTGTTCGTCGGACAGGGGCCACGGTGTGTAGCTCATGAGTGTTCCTTCTTCTCGTCGCTCAGCGGTGAACGGGGTGGTCGTGGGTGGGGCCTCAGACAGCGGCGAGCATGTCGGTCGCCGCGCGGGAGTCCTCGGTGATGTGGATGAGGGTGGGACCGGCGTGCGCCTCGGCGTCGATGAGGGCGTCGACGAGTTCCTCGGCTCCCTCGACGTGGAGACCGCGGGCGCCCATGGCCCGGGCGAGGGCCGGGAAGTCCGGTCCGGTCAGCGCCACCCCCGAGGGAGTGTCGCCGCGGTCGGCCATCTCGTTGCGGATCTCGCCGTAGCCGCCGTTGTCGACGATGATCAGCGTCAGCGGGACCTGCGCCTGGACGGCGGCGGCGAGTTCGGGGATCGTGAACATCGACCCTCCGTCGCCCTCGATCGCGATGACCCGGGACCTCGGTGCGGCGAGCTTCGCGCCGATGCCGGCGGGCAGTCCGAAGCCGAGCGTGCCCGCGCCGGCCGGGTAGAGGAAGCGGTCGCCTCGGCGCGCGGCCCACCCGGTCTGGACGCCGTAGTAGCAGCACATCGTCGAGTCCGCGGCGATGACGACCGGCGACTCGTCACGGGCGGTGAACGTGTTCAGCGCTGCGCTCAGCTCGGCCCAGGGTCCGCCCTCGCGCGCCGTGGCCGCCCCGATCGTCTCCTGCCATCCGCGCACCCAGTCGGGGGACGGACGCTCGTCGGACTCGTCGAGGACGGCGCGCAGCCGGTCGGCCAGGGCCGCGGTCGCATCGGCCGCGTTCGCGAGGATCGGGTGGCTGACGTGGGCGTTCGTGAGCATCTGGACCTCATCGATGTCGATGCGCACGATAGTCTCGGGCAGGACGAGAGGTTCGGGCCAGAAGTCGCTGGGGGCGAGCTCGGTGGCGACGGCGACGATCGCGTCGGCCGCGGCGAGGAGGTCGGGAAGCTCGGGCAGGAATCCGATCGCGCCGAGGCTGTTCGGGTGGCTCTCGTCGATGACGCCCTTGGCGTTCGACGACACGATGATCCCGGCGCCGAGCACGGAGGACAGCTCCTCGATGGCCTCGCCGCAGCCGTGGGCGCCGGCGCCGACGACGAGCAGCGGACGACGGGCGGGGGCGAGCGCCTCGGCGGCGGAGCTGATCGCGTTCGCATCCGGCACGGGCGCGGGCCGGGTCAGCGCGGGATGGAGGGTGCCGGGTCCGGTCGCCTCGATGAGGTCGAGCGGGATCTCGATGTGGGCGGGCCGGGTCCGGCCCGAGCGCATCGTCGACAGCGCCTGCCCGACGGCGAGCGCGACCTCGCCGGGAGTCGTCACCCGGTGGCTGTCGCCGAGCACGGCTTCGATCGCGGCGGCCTGGTTGCGGACCTCGTGGAGCAGTCCGTTGCCGCGACCGGGGTGGCGCAGGGGCATGCCGGGGCTGACGAGCAGGACCGGGACCGAATCGGTGTACGACTGGAGCAGGGCGGTGAGGGCGTTGAAGACGGCGGGGCCCGTCGTCGTGACGACGACCTGCACCTCGCCGGTGACGCGGGCGGCGCCGTCGGCCATGTAGCCGGCGCCCTGTTCATGGCGCGGCGAGACGATCTCGATCCCGTGCGCGGTCAGCTGCGCGAAGATCTCGAGGTTGTGGGTGCCCGGGATCCCGAACACGCGCGTGATCCCTTCGGCCTGCAGGGCGCGCGCCAGGTGCGCACCCCCGGTGAGTTCCTTCTGTTCCACGTTCACTCCTCGTCGTCCTCGGTGTCCCCGGCGATTCCGTCGCCGGGGGTGTCGTCGTTGTCGCTGCTGACTGCCTTGGCAGTGTCGTCGGTGTCGCCAGTGCCGCCGGTGGCAGCGCCGTCGCCGGTGCGATCGCCCTCGGCGCCGTCTCCCTCTGCGTCCCCGACCCTGTCCCCCGTGATGACGAGGGCGTCGACGGCGATCGCCCCGGCCGGGGAGACGCGGACCGGGTTGATCTCGATCTCGTCGATGTCGTTGCCGGCGGCGATGAGCCGGGACACGGCGACGACGACGTCGGCGAGCGCCTCGACATCGGCCGCCGGCCTCCCGCGCCATCCCGTCAGCAGAGAGAAGCACTTGAGCCGCGCGAGCATCTCGAGGGCCTCGGCCTGCGAGACCGGGGCGAGCTCGAGCCAGGTGTCGCCGTAGAGCTCGGTCTCCGTCCCGCCCGCGCCGACCATGACGATGGGGCCGAAGTTCTCGTCCCGCCGGCCGCCGACGAGGATCTCGACGACGTGGTCGCGCCGGTCCATCTCCTCGACGATGTACTCCCCCTCGCCGAGGCGGGCGACCATGTCCGCGTGCGCGGCTTCCAGCGCACCGCGGTCGGGCAGGGACAGGGCGATGCCGCCGACCTCGGTCTTGTGCGCCGGCCATCCCGCCTTGAGCACGAACGGCGGGGTCAGATCCGAGGAGTCGAGCACCTCGGCGAGGTCCTCGCTGCGGGTGACGGTGACGGCGCGGGGCACGGGGACCCCGGCGGCCATGATCGTCTCGCGGGCCGCGGCGTAGCCCGTGCCCCACGGGGTGATCGGTCCCGTCTCGTCGGGGCTGGTGGTGATGCGCCCGGAGTGCGCGGCGTAGAACCCGGACCGCGAGAGCACCCGCATCGAGGCGTCGATCGAGGGGTAGCTGGGGATCGAGTGCTCCCACAGCGCGGCCACCGCGCGCGAGTCCGCGCTCATCGAGTGGACGACGAGGGGCTTGCGCGCCTCGGCGACGAGGCGGCCGAGTTCGTCGACCTCGGCGAGTTCGGCCTCGGTGAGCCCGGGGACGTCCTCGCCGTAGCAGCCGAAGTAGCCGCTGAGCACGACGGCGTCGATCGCGTCATCGGCGAGCAGCTCCCGCACGACGCGGGCGTAGACCCCGAGGTCGGACTCCCCCGCCCCGTCGAGGTCGATCGGGTTGTCGATGTGCCCGGCCTCGGGCAGATGGTGCTCGACCCGCGCGCGGGTGGCCTCCTCGAGGACCTCGACGTCAAGCCCGTGGCGGTCGGCCATGTCCGCGGCGATGGCTCCCTGCCCCCCGGAGTCGGAGACGATCGCGATCCTCCGCCCCCGCGGCAGCCATGAGGTGGCGAAGAACCCGGCGAGTTCGACGACTTCGCTCGGGGTCGACAGGCGCAGGGCCCCGGCCGCGCGGCAGGCGGCGTCGACCGTGTCGATCGCCGAGGTGAGCGCCCCGGTGTGGGACTTCGCGAGCCGCTGGCCCGCGCTCGACATCCCGGTCGTGAGGATCATCGTCGGCTTGCCCGCGGCGCGCAGCCTCTGCATCGCCGAGACCAGGGCGGGACCGCCGGTGAAGGACTCGAGGTAGAGGACGACCTGGGAGGTGTCCGGGTCGTCGACGAGGGTCTCGAGGATCTCCGAGGCGCGCACGTCGGACTGCCCGCCGATCGAGGCGAACCGGGAGATCCCCAGTCCGCTGCGCGCCGAGAGGGTGGCGATCTCCGTGCCCAGCTGCCCGCTCTGGGTGACGACGGCCAGGGACCCCGGCGTGAAGTGCCCCCAGGCGAGCAGCAGGTCGGTGCCCGAGTCGACGAGCCCCAGGGACGACGGTCCGATGAGGCGGCCGCCGGCGGCGGTGATGCGCGCGGCGAGGTCGGCCGCATGCGGGACCCGGGCGCTGATGATGAGGAAGGCGCGGACCCCGGCCTCGAGCGCCTCGTCGACGACGGCCGCGACGGCCGGACCGGGGATCGAGATGACGAGCAGCTCCGGGGTCGTGGGCAGATCCCCGAGGCCGGCGTACGTGGGCTCGCCCTGGATCGAGGCGGCGCGGGAGTTGATGAGGAAGACCTCGCGCCGCGCTGCCCCCTTGAGCGCACCGGCGGCGAGCCAGAAGCCCCACTTCGCCGGGTCGTTGGAGGCTCCGAGGACGGCGACGCTGCCGGGGTCGAAGAACTGGTCCACCGTGCTACCGCTTTGCACCCGAGGCGACGGTGTCGAGAGTCCCGGCCGCGCTGTCGGCGGCCGGAGCCGGGCCGTCGGTCGGGTCGGCGGTGATCAGCCGGAGCCGATCGAGGTTGGCGTCGACCGTCGCCTGGGCAGCGGCCCTAGGGGTGATCCGGGACGCCCGCGCCTCGGCGAGGACGTCACGCGTGAGCCCCCCGAGCGTCTCCTCGATGACCGCCCGGCTGTCCTCCCAGGTCCCGTCGACGTCGCCGAAGGTCACCCACCACCACCAGGCGTTCGTCGCCGAATTGGCGAGGAAGTCGGGGATGACGGTGACCCCGCGGGCGGCGAGTGCGGCCTCGGCCTCGGGAAGCACGGGCATGTTCGCGGCCTCGACGATGTGGGTGGCCCGGATCCGACCGCAGTCGGCCGGGGTGATCGCGTAGCTGACGGCCGCCGGGACGAGCACGTCGACGTCGGCGTCGAGCCACTCGTCGCGGTCCCCGACCCGGTCCTCGGGGCGCAGGGCGGACCGATCGATCCCGCCGAAGGGGTCGCGCGTGGCCAACAGCGCCTCGATGTCGAGGCCCTCGGGGTTCGACACGAACCCGTCGGCGTCGGCGATGCCCACGATCCGCACCCCCGCCTCGGCGAGGAAGCGGGCGGTGGCCCCACCCATCGAACCGAATCCCTGGATCGCCGCGGTCGCTCCGGCCGGGTCCCGGCCGTCGGCCTCGAGGGCGGCGAACACCGAGGTGGCCACGCCGAGTCCGCCGACGAGCTCGTCCTGGGCGACCCCGTCGACGACGGTGGTGAAGGCCCGCTGGGACCTGGCGTCCATGCCGGCCGGGTCGTCGACGAGCTTCTCCACGGCGGTCAGTCCGCTGCCGAGGCCGCGGCGGGCGAGGATCTCGTCGATCGTGTCCTGGCGGACTCCGAGGTCCTCGCCGAGGGCCCAGTAGGAGCGCATGATCGGGTTGACGGCGACGAGGAACCTCTCGAGCACCTCGGCGGCGCCATCGGCGCGGGGATCGAAGTCGATCCCGCCCTTGGCTCCGCCCACAGGGATGTAGCGGCGGCCGGGGCGATAGTGGATCGCCTCCTTGCGGGTCATGCCCTGGGCCAGCCCCCGCACCTCCTCGAGCGTGCAGCCGGCGCGCATGCGCAGTCCTCCCGATGCCGTTCCGCGCACCAGCGTGTCGATGACGACGAAGCCGCGGGCGCCGGTGATCGGGTCCTGCCAGGTGATGTCCATGAACATGGGGCCTCCGAAAGTTAACTGAATCGCTGTTCAGTAGAAGTCTGAAACCCAGTCTGAGGCCGAACTGCACCGTGAGTCAAGTGCGGCTCGGCAGCAGTTCGCGCTCGAGGAAGGACTGCGCCCACTCCCCCATGAGCGCGCGGGAGACCTCCTCGGGGTGGAACGTCGCCTGGATCGCCAGTCCGTCGAGATAGGCGAGCGTCCGGGTCGCGATCGCCTGCGCGGAATCCGTGCCCGCGGCGAACTCGCCGGCGTCCCTCCCCGCCTCGATGAGGCTGGCGAGGATCGCCTTCCACTCCCGGTCGAGGGCGGCGAAGGTCGACCTCAGCTCGGTGTCGAACAGCCCCGCCGACCACCCGTCGATCCAGATCTTCCAGCTGCGCGTCGATCCGGCGGGCATGTACCAGGCGATCACCTCGTCGAGCTTCTCCCGCGCCGGCCGGGAGCTCGCCGCGATCCGCCGGGCGCGCGAGAGGTCGCTCTCCCCCGCGTGCGCGAACGCCTCCGCGACGAGCGCCTCCTTCGTCGCGAAGTGGTAGATGACGAGGCTCGGGCTCAGCCCCAACCGCGCGGCGACATCGGCGACCCGCAGGGTCCGCAGACCGCTCGCCTCGATCTCCTCGACCGTGGCCGCGAGGATCTCCTCGCGGCGGAGTGCCGCCTGCTTCCTGCTCATGCCCTTCGCCCTTCCGCCGTGGGACGCCGCCTCGACGCCAGCCGATTGCATAACGATTCTACCCATTTCGGTTGACGAGTGATCCGGATCACATGTATCACTTAGTCTTAACTCAACAGCCGTTCAAAAAAATCTGGAGTTGGAAATGCGCACATCGACCACCATGATCGCCGTCGTCGCGGTCTCCGCACTGTTCCTGTCAGCCTGTTCGTCAGGGTCCGCCGACGCCTCGGGCGACGCGGGATCGGCCTTCGGCGAATGCGAGGTCACCGGGGAGGCCGGTTCGATCACGCTCGACCCCGTCGCCGACGGCACGCTGACGGTCGCCACCAACCTGCCCTCCCCCGCCTGGTGGAAGGGCATCTCCCCGGAGGAGATCACCGGCGGCTACGAGTACTGCATGGCCGCGACCATCGCCCATCGGGCCGGGCTCGAGTCCGTCACGGTCAAGAACGTCAGCTTCGACGGGCTCGTCGCCGGGCAGGTCAAGGACTTCGACATCGCGCTGGCGCAGGTCTCGATCACCGAGGAGCGCGACAAGGTCGTCGACTTCTCCGAGCCCTACTACTCCTCGAAGATCGGCGTGCTCACCCAGGCCGACAGCGGGGTGACGCCCGAGAACATCGCCGACAGGCAGCTCGGCGTCCAGGTCGGGACGACCGCCGTCGACTTCGTACCCGAGACGGTCGCCCCGAAGCAGGAGGCGCGGACGTTCCAGGACACCGAGGGCATGATCACCGCCGTCCAATCGGGTCAGATCGACGCCGCTCTCCAGGACACGGCGATCGTGCTCGGGTTCGCCCAGCAGTCCGGCGGCGCGCTGGAGGTCGTCGGGCAGTACGACTCCGGTGAGGAGTACGGGGCCATCTACCCGCAGGGCGCGGCCAACAGCGGTGAGCTCGACAAGGCGATCAGCGCGATGCACGACGACGGCACCTTCGACGCCCTGTCCGCGGCCTGGCTCGCCGAGGCGTTCGGCACCGACCCCAACACCATCCCCGAGTTCTGAGTCCGCCGATGTCACTCTCGACTCGCATGGCGAAAGCCGGCACCCCGACGCCGCCGCGGCGCATCGTCGGCCTGAGCATCCTCGCGATCGTCGTCTGGGCGCTCACCGCCGCAGTGTTCTGGACGGGGCTCCACCAGGTCTACCTCATCAACCGCGAGAAGACCGCGATGATGCCGATCATCATCGGGCTCATCGGCCTGACGATGGCGTATCCGCTGCTGCCGTGGGCCAGGTCGGTGGGCCAGGGAGCCCGACGCGCCCGGGCCCTGGCGGCCTCGGACCTGCGCGGGGCGCGCGCGAGCGCCGCGAGCGGGCGCGACGACGCGCTCACCTCGCTGGGCTTCTCGGCCGGGTTCCTCATCGTCGGAGCCCTGCTCACCTTCGTCACGACCAATGACGCCGCGGTGACGAAGACCTTCCTCCGCGCCGACTTCATCGCCCAGTCCTGGTCGAAGGTCGCCGAGGGCTTCTGGATCAACGTCCAGGTCGCCGTCGGGGCCGAGATCATCGTCCTCGTCGCCGGCCTCGGAGTGGCGATCATGCGGATGCTGCCCGGTCGCCCGGGCCGGCCGCTGCGGTGGCTGGCGACGATCTACGTCGATGTCTTCCGCGCCGTGCCCTCGATCATCGTCCTCTACCTCGTCGGATTCGGGCTGACCATCGCCAAGGTCCCGATCGTCAGCGAGCTGAGCCCGACGATGCTCGCGATCATCGCCCTGGCCCTGACCTACACCGGCTATGTCGCCGAGGTGTACCGCGCCGGTCTCGAGTCGATCCACCCCTCGCAGTGGTCGGCCGCCCGCTCGCTCGGCCTGTCCTACGGCCAGACGCTGCGGAAGGTCATCGTCCCGCAGGCGACGCGGAGGATGGTCCCGCCGCTGCTCAACGACTTCATCGGGCTGCAGAAGGACACGGCTCTCATCAGCATCATGGGCGTCGTCGACTCGTTCATGCAGGCGCGCCTCATCTCCTCCTCGGTGTTCAACCTCTCCCCCGTCCTCGTCGTCGCGGTGGTCTTCATCATCGCCACCATCCCCCAGGCCCGGTTCGTCGACAGGCTCATGGCCAGGGACGCGGCCAAGATGAAAGCAGGTGCCCTCTGATGCCGTTCCTCGAGATCGACGACGTCCACAAGTCCTACGGGTCCACCCCCGTCCTCCGCGGGATCAGCATCGACGTCGAGGCCCACGAGGTCGTGTGCCTCATCGGCGCCTCGGGTTCCGGGAAGTCGACCCTGCTCAAGTGCATCAACGCCCTCGAGCCGATCGACTCCGGGGAGATCGTCCTCGACGGCGATCCGATCACCGGGGCCGGGGTCGACGTCAACCGGCTGCGCCGCAACGTCGGCATGGTCTTCCAGTCCTACAACCTGTTCCCGCACATGAGCGTGCTCGAGAACATCACGCTGGCGCCCATGCTCGTCGGCGGGGTGGCCAAGGATGCCGCCGAGGCGGAGGCCATCGACCTGCTCAGGCGGGTGGGCATGGAGGCGAAGGCGACGGCCCATCCGGACAGCCTCTCGGGAGGTCAGCAGCAGCGTGTCGCGATCGTCCGCGCGATGGCGATGAAGCCGCAGGCGCTCCTCCTCGACGAGATCACCGCCGCGCTCGACCCCGAGCTCGTCGGGGATGTGCTCGAGATCGTCCGCGCGCTCGCGGCCGAGGGCATGACGATGCTGCTCGCCACCCATGAGATGGGGTTCGCCAAGGAGGTCGCCTCCCAGGTCTGCTTCCTCCACCAGGGGCAGATCCTCGAGCGCGGGATCCCCGAGCAGATCTTCACCGATCCGAGGGAGGAGAGGACGCAGCAGTTCCTCCACCGCGTGCTCGCCTCGGGACGGCTGTAGGCGCGGCCGCAGCCGTCAGGGCAGGTCGACGCTCGTGGGCGGGCCGACGAGCGCGATCGCCTTCGGCCCGGCGAGCAGCTCGCCGGCCATGGTGCTCACCTGCTCGGCGCTGACGGATCTGATGCGCTCGATGAGATCGGCAGGGGCCTCGAGGGGGATCCCGAAGATCTCCGAGCGCGCGAGCCGGTTCATCCGGGTCGCCGAGGACTCGAGCCCGAGCACCATCGACCCGGACAGCTGGGACACGATCTCGTCGAGCTCGTTCCGGCTCGGCGGTGTCTGCGCGAGCCGCTCCCACTGCTCGAGGACCAGATCGACGACGGCCTGGCCGTTCTCCGGGGCGCAGCCGGCGTAGACGCCGAAGGTCCCGAAGTCGGTGAACTGGCTGGCCACGCAGTTGACGGCGTAGGCGAGCCCGCGCTCCTCGCGTACGCTCTGGAAGAGTCGTGAGGACATCCCGCCACCGAGGAGGGTGAGCAGGACCGAGTAGACGAACCGGTCCGGATGCCCCTCCTCGAGGCCCTCGGTGCCGAGCAGGATCCCGAGCTGCTCGGTGTCCCTGATGGTGTGCGAGCGCCCCGAGTGGAAGGTGGGCACCTCGCGGATCAGCCGGGCGTCCGGCGCTCCGAGGGACGGGCCGGGGACCGCCTCGGCGAGGGCGGCGTCCCCGGCGCGATCGTTCCAGGCTCCAGCCATCGCCTCCTCGACCATGCGCACGACCTCGTCGTGGGCGGCGCCGCCGGCGGCGGCGACCACCAGACGGGGCGGGACGTACGTCGACGAGTAGTGATCGAGCAGCGTCCGATGCTCGAGGAGAAGGATCTGGTCCTTCGTCGCTCCGACCGGCCGGGCGAGCGGATGGTCGCCGAAGACGAGCGCGTCGAAGTCGTCGAAGAGGACGTCACCCGGGTCGTCGGCGGACATCGCGAGCTCCTCGATGATGACGCCGCGCTCGCGCTCGAACTCGGCCTCGTCGAGGAGCGAGTTCGAGACCATGTCGATGAGCAGAGCCGTGATCGAGGGCAGATCGGTGACGAGGCACCGCGAGTAGTAGCAGGTGAGCTCCTTGGCCGTGATGGCGTTGGAGTCCCCGCCGGTGCGGTCGAAGGCGGCGGCGATGGACTTCGCGTCCCTCGACGTCGTGCCTTTGAAGAGCATGTGCTCGAGGAAGTGGGTGGACCCGGCGGTCTCCGCGGACTCGTCACGGGAACCGGCCGCGACCCAGATCCCGATCGTCTCGGAGGCCAGGCCCGGCATGTGCTCGCTGGTGACCGTCAAACCACCGGGGAGGACAGACCGCGCGATGCGGCTGCCCTCCCCGATGTGCGAATGTGCGGAGATCAGTTCTCCGACCCTTCGTCGTCACCCTCGGTGACGGGAGCCAGCGACAGCTTGCCGCGATCGTCGATCTTCGTGATCTCGACCTGGACCTTCTGGCCCACACCGACGACGTCCTCGACGTCCTCGACGCGCTTGCCGTCGTTGAGCTTGCGCAGCTCGGAGATGTGGAGCAGACCGTCCTTGCCCGGGGTCAGGGAGATGAAGGCGCCGAAGCTCATCGTCTTCACGACCGTGCCGAGGTAGCGCTCGCCGACCTCGGGGACCTGCGGGTTGGCGATCGCGTTGATCATCGAGCGTGCGGCCTCGGCGGCCTGACCGTCGGTGGCGCCGATGAGGACGGTGCCGTCGTCCTCGATGCTGATGTCGGCGCCCGTGTCCTCCTGGATCTGGTTGATCATCTTGCCCTTGGGCCCGATGACCTCACCGATCTTGTCGACGGGGATATTCACCGAGATGATGCGCGGTGCCGTCGGCGCCATCTCCGCCGGGGCGTCGATGGCGTCCTCGATGACGTCGAGGATGACCATGCGGGCCTCGCGGGCCTGCTTGAGCGCGGCGGCGAGCACCGAGGCGGGGATGCCGTCGAGCTTGGTGTCGAGCTGGATCGCGGTGACGAAGTCACGGGTTCCGGCGACCTTGAAGTCCATGTCACCGAACGCGTCCTCCGCGCCGAGGATGTCGGTCAGCGCCGCGTACGCGGTCTGCTCGCCCTGCTCGGTCTCGATGACGTCGGAGACGAGGCCCATCGCGATGCCGGCGACCGGGGCGCGCAGCGGCACACCGGCCGAGAGCATGGCCAGCGTCGAGGCGCACACCGAGCCCATCGAGGTCGACCCGTTGGAGCCGAGTGCCTCGGAGACCTCACGGATCGCGTAGGGGAAGTCCTCGCGCGAGGGCAGGACCGGGACGAGGGCGCGTTCGGCCAGCGCACCGTGGCCGATCTCGCGGCGCTTCGGGCTGCCGACACGGCCGGTCTCACCGGTCGAGTAGGGCGGGAAGTTGTAGTGGTGGATGTAGCGCTTGCTCGTCACCGGCGACAGCGAGTCGATCTGCTGCTCGAGCTTGAGCATGTTGAGCGTGGTGACACCGAGGATCTGGGTCTCTCCGCGCTCGAACAGGGCCGAGCCGTGCACGCGCGGGATGACGTTCACCTCGGCGGAGAGCGGGCGGATGTCCTTGAGCCCACGACCGTCGATGCGAACCTGCTCGGTGAGGATGCGCTTGCGCACGACCTGCTTGGTCAGGGCGTTGAGCGCCGAGGCGATCTCCTTCTCCCGCCCGGCGAAGCGCTCGCCGAGGGCCTCGAAGAGCTCCGCCAGCAGGGCCTCGCCCGCGGCTTCGCGCTCCTGCTTGTCGGCGATCTGGAAGTTCTTCGTCTGCTTCTCCTCGGCCAGCTCGCGCACGGCCTCGTAGACGTCGTCCTCGTAGTCGCGGAAGACGGGGATCTCGGTGACGGGCTTCGCGGCCGACTCGGCGAGCTCGGACTGGGCGCGGCAGAGTTCGCGGATGAACGGCTTCGCGGCCTCGAGGCCCTCGGCGACGATCTCCTCGGTGGGAGCGGACGATCCGGTCTTGATCTTGTCGATCGCGTTCTCGGTGGCCTCGGCCTCGACCATCATGATCGCGACGTCGTCACCGACGACCCGGCCGGCGACGACCATGTCGAAGACGGCGTCGGGCATCTGCGAGAAGTTGGGGAAGGCGACCCACTGGCCGTCGATGAGGGCGATGCGGACACCGCCGATGGGGCCGGAGAACGGCAGACCCGAGAGCTGGGTCGACATCGAGGCGGCGTTGATGGCGAGCGCGTCGTAGATGTGATCGGGGTGGATCGACATGACGGTGACGACGACCTGGACCTCGTTGCGGATGCCCTTGGTGAAGGACGGGCGCAGCGGACGGTCGATGAGGCGGCAGGTGAGGATCGCGTCGGTGGTCGGACGGCCCTCGCGGCGGAAGAACGAGCCGGGGATGCGGCCCGCGGCGTACATGCGCTCCTCGACGTCGACGGTCAGGGGGAAGAAGTCGAAGCCCTCGCGGGGGTTCTTGCCGACGGTGGTCGCCGAGAGCAGCATAGTCTCGTCGTCGAGGTAGGCCAGAGCGGAGCCGGCGGCCTGCTGGGCCAGTCGGCCCGTCTCGAAGCGGATGGTATGAGAGCCGAAGCGACCATTGTCGATATGCGCGACGGCGGATTCTGGGTTGATTCCCACGTATTCTCCTAGTTCGTGACCGGCGTCCGGGCACCCGTGAAGGGTTCGGTCCGCGTCACGCCGGTGGACAGTGACCTGGACAACCCCATGGATCCAAGCCGGTCATCGATCGGGGCCCACGGAAGGAATCCTCCGGAGGCCACTACCGAGGACCGAAACGTCCATGGCATGGCTGTCCGGTCCCCAGTCTACCGCAGATGCCCTGCGCGACAGGTGAGACACCGCCCACCCGCCGCCCGCGCATGAGCGCAGCACATTCCCCTCTCGGATCCCCGAGAAGTGGTTGAAACCGCGCAATAGGCTGCCTTCGGATCGTTTCCGGGCGGGTTCTCGATCCGGAGTCGGTGCATCGCGCCGTTTCAACTACCGTGAGCCGCGCAGTCACCAGTCCCCCGTGGCCGCGTGCCCCGTGAATGCACGAAGCGCCCCACAGCCTGTGGGGCGCTTCGAGTTCCGGACCGGGTCGCGACCCGGGGCCGCACATCGCGGCTCCTGGTCGCGCGTCGCGATCTGCGGGGACCGCCGAGGCGGTGCTCCCGCAGATGATCAGCGACGCAGGCCGAGGCGCTTGATCAGCGAGCGGTAGCGCTCGATGTCGACCTTCGCGAGGTACTTGAGCAGACGACGGCGCTGGCCGACGAGCAGCAGCAGACCACGACGCGAGTGGTGGTCGTGCTTGTGCTCCTTGAAGTGCTCGGTGAGATCGACGATCCGACGGGTGAGCAGGGCAACCTGGACCTCGGGAGAACCGGTGTCGCCCTCATGAGTTCCGTATTCCTTGATGATCTCCTGCTTCGTGGCAGTGTCGAGAGCCATGGATTCTCCTTCGTGTCGTTGCGCGGCGCCGGAACCTGACTGTCCCAGCCCTGTCGAACCGCGGCCGGTGAAAACGGCAGCCGCCAGTTTATCAGGTGTGGAGGACCTCGCGCACATCGGCGATGTCCTCGTGCATCTGCACGATGAGATCGTCCATTCCGGTGAAGGTCACCTGTCCCCTGATCCGCGCGACGAACTCGAGCGTCATGTGCCGGCCGTAGACGTCGAACGAGCCGAACTCCTTGTCGAGCACGTAGGCCTCGACGCGGCGGGCGTCGCCGTCGAACGTCGGGTTCGTGCCCACCGAGATCGCCGCGGGGTACGGCCCCTCGTCCTCGTCGAAGGTCGCCAGTCCCGCGTAGACGCCGTCGCCGGGAACGAGGCCTGCCGGGTGCGGGCTGAGGTTGGCGGTCGGGAAGCCGAGGTCCCGGCCGCGGGCGTCGCCGTGGACGACGGTCCCGGACACGAAGTGGGCGCGCCCGAGCTGGTCGGCCGCCTCGGCGACGGCACCGGTGGTGATCTGCTCCCGGATCCGCGAGGACGAGTAGCGACCTCCGCGCCCGACCTCCTCGACCGTGACGGTGGTGAAACCGTGCTTCTCGCCGAGGCGGCGCAGGGTCTCGAGCGATCCCTCGTTGTCGCGGCCGAACCTCACGTCCTCGCCGACGACGACGATCTGCGCGCGCAGCCCGTCGACGAAGTAGCGGCGGACGAACTCCTCCGGCGACTGGGCGGCGAAGCCGAGGTCGTAGTGCTGGACGAAGAGGGCGTCGATGCCCGTCTCGGCGATGAGCCGGGCCTTCTGCTCGGTCGTCGTGATGAGGAGAGTGGGTTCGTCCGCGACATGGATGGTGCGCGGATGGGGGTCGAAGGTCATCGCCACCGAGCGCAGGGAGTTCTCCTGCGCCAGCGCGGCCACGGCCCGCAGCACGGTCTGATGCCCGCGGTGGACGCCGTCGAAGTTGCCCAAGGTGACAACGGTCGCGACAGTATCGCCCGGGACCTCATTGAGGCCGTGATAGATCTCCACTCGACGCTTGCTCCTTCCGTGCACCGACTCAGGGTATCTCAGCGCGAACGCTCGAGCGAACCCCGGTGCCCGCGGTCGCGCGAGAGCCTCAGGCGAGGTGCGGGGCGAAGGCGGTCAGGGACTTGATCCCGCCCGTGCGCGCCTCGGCGATGGAGATGAGCTCGCCCTCGGAGAGCACGGCGAACTCCCCCGCGGCGGGTGCCTCGACGCCCACGGTCCTGCCCTGCATGAGGGCCTTGGCCTGTCCGGCGTCGACGTCGACGCTCGGGAACAGGCTGCGGGCCGCCTCGGCGAGGGTGATGAGCCGGGGCACGGGGACGTCGAGGTCGGCGGGGATGACGACGGCGTCGTCGATGCCGAAGGCGCCGACGCGGGTGCGGCGCAGCGCGGTGAGATGACCATGGACGCCGAGGCGGGCGCCGAGGTCGCGGGCGAGTGCCCGGATGTACGTGCCCGAGGAGCAGTCGACCTCGACGTCGATGTCGATGAACCCGTCCCCGACGCGCACGTCGTGGGCGTCGAAGCGCGAGACCTCGACCTCCCGGGCCCTGAGCTCGACCGCCTCGCCCTTGCGCACACGCGCGTACGAGCGGACGCC
The DNA here is from genome assembly GCF_003315415.1 of Brevibacterium sanguinis. Classification (GTDB taxonomy): domain Bacteria; phylum Actinomycetota; class Actinomycetes; order Actinomycetales; family Brevibacteriaceae; genus Brevibacterium; species Brevibacterium celere_A. The sequence continues at coordinate 454,822 of NZ_QNSB01000001.1, read as the reverse complement.
GTCGACCTTGATCGCGGACACGGCGCTGGGCACCTGCTCGATGACCCCGGTCAGCGAGGCGATGCCGGACGCGATGTCCTCACGCGTGACTGCGGCGAGGGCAACGGGGTCGGCGACGACATCGGGGGCGGAGTCGGCGTCGTCGGTGGGCGTGCCGGAGCCGAGCCGGATGGTCGCGAGATAGGTCTTCGGGGCGCCGGTGATGTAGCCGAGCAGCTTCGTCCCGCGGCCGAGCCCGAGCACGAGCACACCCGTGGCCATGGGGTCGAGGGTGCCGGCGTGGCCGACCTTGCGGGTGCCGAACCAGCGCCGGATCCGGGAGACGACGCCGTGGGACGTGATGCCCTGGGGCTTGTCGCAGACGAGGACGCCCTGCGGGGACGAGTCGCTCAAGTGGTCCCGGCGATCAGTTGAACGAGACGTGGACGTGATCGAAGTGGTTGGCGGTGGCCGAACCGCGGTCGGACATGCCCTTCCAGCCCTGGCCCGGGTGCCAGATGCGCTGCTCCCAGATGACGTACTTGACGTTGAGCGCCTTCTGGTTCTTGATGAGGTAGTCGGCGATGCGGTCGCCGGTGGAGCCGCTGATCATGATGTCGACGGCCTCGCCGGTGTAGTGGTCCGAGGTGCCCGAACCCTGACGACGTCCGCCGTAGGACTTGACCTCGGGGAACTTCGCGCACACGGCGCGGTAGCCGTTGACGGCGTTGGGCAGCAGTCCCGACTCGATCGAGGACGAGACGCTGCACGGCTCGTTCGACACGCCGGACGGGGTGTCGCCGCCGGCGGCGGCCTCGGACGAGGAGCCCTTCGACCCGGAGTCCTTCTTCGCCGACTCGGCGGTCGTCGCGGGCTTCGGGGTCTTGACCTTGAGCGTCGTCTTCTCGGTCTTGTTCTTGTACTTCGGATCGTTCTTGACGTCTTCGAGGTACTCCTCGCCGGCCTTCTGGCGCTCGGCGTCGAGCTGCTCCTGGCTGACGGCCGACGGGGCCTGCTGCTGCTCCTGGGTCGCCGAGGCGGCCTCGGTCGTGACGTTGCCGGTGTCGGGGGGTCCCATGACGACGGTCGACCCGACGACGGCGGCGGTGGCGGCGGCCGGGACGGCGATCGCGGCGACGACGGGACGCTGCTTGACCGTGGCCAGCACGGAGGTCGCCGTCGAGGGGGTTTCAGCGGAGTGCTTTCCGCCGGAGCGCTTGGAAGCGGGTGCGAGATCCCGGATCAGTTGCTTTGCGAAGCCGGGCTTCGGTGAGGAGTGCTTACCCAATGCAGAAATCCCTTAACAGACTCGTGATCATATCGTTACCTTGAAAAGTCTAGACCACCGGAGAAAGATAACAAAACTGTTACGAGAAATTTTCTCTCCCGAGATGGAGCGCGCGGGAACCGCCCTGGTGAGAGCATCGCCTCTCCGAGGTGACGCTCCTCACCGGGGTCGGACGCGGCCGTCGCTCAGGCCTCGTCGTCGCTCTTGCGGTACGGGTCCTCGTCGCCGGCGGGCCTGGCGTCCTTCTTCAGCTCGGCGATCCGCGCGTCCTCGGCGGCCGCCTTCGCCAGGAGGTCGTCGAGGTGGGCGGCGGCCTCCGGAACGGCATCGGCGATGAACTCGATGCTCGGGGTGAGCCTGATGGTCAGGCCCTTGCCGACCTCCGAGCGGATGAAGCCCTTCGCCGACTCCAGTGCCTTCCCGGTCGATTCCAGCTCCTGGCCGTCTCCGTAGACGGTGTAGAAGATCGTCGCGTGCTGGAGGTCGCCGGTGACGCGCACGTCGGTGACGGTGACGAATCCGAGGCGCGGGTCCTTGAGCTTGCGCTCGATCGTCGAGGCGACGATGACCTTGATCTGGTCAGCGATCTTCCGTGCCCGAGTGGGGTCTGCCATGGTGTGTCCTCTGCTTGTGCTGTGATGCCGGCGGCATGAGCCGCCGCTGGTGGTGGTGCCGGGCCGGTGGAACGGCTCCGCACCCGAGGGAGAGGCGCCGGTGACGCCGGCCGCCGCCCCGGTGTGGAACCGACTGCGGCCGGTGCAGGTGCACCGGCCGCAGTCTCGTCGATCGGGCTTGCGATCAGTCGCGGGGCTTCTCGCGCATCTCGAAGGTCTCGATGATGTCGCCGACCCGCAGGTCGTTGAAGCTGCCGAGTCCGATACCGCACTCGTAGCCCTCGCGGACCTCGGTGGCGTCGTCCTTGAAGCGACGCAGGGACTCGATCTTGAGGTTGTCCCCGATGACCACGCCGTCGCGAGTGACGCGGGCCGCCGAGTTCCTCGTGATCGTGCCGGAGCGGACGATCGAGCCGGCGATGTTGCCGAACTTCGAGGACCGGAAGACCTCGCGGATCTCGGCGGTGCCGGTCTGGGCCTCCTCGAACTCGGGCTTGAGCATGCCCTTGAGCGAGTTCTCGATGTCCTCGATCGCCTGGTAGATCACGGAGTAGTAACGGACATCGACGCCTTCGCGTTCGGCCAGGTCGCGAGCCTTCGCCTCCGGCCGGACGTTGAAGCCGATGACGATCGCGTTGTCGACCGTCGCCAGGTTGATGTCGTTCTCCGTGATCGCACCGACGCCGCGGTGGATGATGCGCAGGTCGACCTCGTCGCCCACATCGATCTTGAGCAGCGAGTCCTCGAGCGCCTCGACGGCACCGGACACGTCGCCCTTGAGGATGAGGTTGAGCATGTCGACCTTGCCCTCGGCCAGCGCCTTGGTGAAGTCCTCGAGGCTGATCCGCTTGCGGCCGCGGGCCTGAGCGGCGTTGCGCTCGATGGCGTCGCGCTTCTCGGCGATCTGCCGAGCGGTGCGGTCGTCGTCGGTGGAGATGAACGTGTCACCTGCCCGCGGGACGCTCGAGAGACCGAGCACCTGGACGGGACGCGAGGGTCCCGCCTCGGACACGCTGTTGCCGTTCTCGTCGAACATCGCCCGGACTCGGCCGAAGGCGGTGCCGCAGACGATGGCGTCGCCCTGGCGCAGCGTGCCCGACTCGACGAGCACGGTCGCGACGGCGCCGCGGCCCTTGTCGAGCTTCGCCTCGATCGCGATGCCGCGAGCGGCCTTGTTCGGGTTGGCCCGGAGGTCGAGCGCGGCGTCGGTCGTGAGCAGCACGGACTCGAGCAGCTCCTCGATGCCCTCGCGCTTGAGCGCGGAGATCGGGACGAACATGGTGTCGCCACCGTATTCCTCCGCCACGAGGTTGTACTCGGTCAGCTGCTGCATGACCTTGGCAGGGTTCGCGCCCTCCTTGTCGATCTTGTTGACGGCGACGACGATCGGCACATCTGCGGCCTGCGCGTGGTTGAGCGCCTCGATCGTCTGCGGCATCACACCGTCGTCGGCGGCGACCACGAGGATCGCGAGGTCCGTCGACTTCGCACCACGGGCACGCATGGCGGTGAACGCCTCGTGGCCCGGGGTGTCGAGGAACGTGATGCGTCGCTCTTCGCCCTCGTGCTCGACGCCCACCTGGTAGGCGCCGATGTGCTGGGTGATTCCGCCGGCCTCGCGGGCGACGACGTTCGCCGACCGGATCGCGTCGAGCAGCTTGGTCTTTCCATGGTCGACGTGACCCATGACGGTGACGACCGGTGGGCGGGCGACGAGGTCCTCGTCGTCCTCTCCGGCGGCTTCCGCGTCGAGGTCGATGTCGAAGGTCTCGAGCAGCTCGCGGTCCTCGTCCTCGGGCGAGACGATCTCGACCTTGTAGCCGAGCTCCTCACCGAGCACCTCGAAGGTGCCCTCGTCGAGGGACTGCGTGATGGTCGCCATCTCGCCGAGGTGGAAGAGCACGGTGACGAGGTTCGTCGGGTCCGTGTTGATCTTCTCGGCGAAGTCGGCGAGGGACGAGCCGCGGCGCAGGCGCAGCGGGGTGCTGCCGTCGCCGCGTGGGACCTGGACGCCGCCGATCGACGGCGCCTGCATCTGCTCGAGCTCGGCGCGCTTGGCCCGCTTGGACTTGCGTCCCTTCTGACGCGGACCGCCGCCGCGGCCGAACGCACCCTGGGTGCTGCCGCGACCGCGGCCGGAACCGCGAGCCGGACCACCCGGGCCGCCGCCCGGAGAACGACGACCGGCAGGTGCGCCGGGGGCCGCGCCGGGAGCACCGGCACCGCCCGCGGGAGCGTTCCCACGGCCGCCACCCCGACCCCGGCCCGGAGCGGGCTTGTTGAGGGCGGAGTTCTTCATCATCGACGGGTTGGGGCGCGGAGCGCCGGGACGGGGTCCCGGACGCGGTCCAGCTGCCGCCGCGTCGTCGCCGGCCGGACGTGGAGGCTTCTGGCCCGGCTTCGGCATCCCCTGGGATGGGGCGAACGGGTTGTTGCCCGGACGTGCGCCGGGTCCGCCTGCGCCGCCCTGACGGGCACCGGGCTTGGGACCACCGGGACGACCGCCCGGCTTCGGCATCCCCTGAGAGGGCGCGAACGGGTTGTTCCCGGGACGGGCGGGCTGACGGGCTCCCGGCTTCGCTCCGCCGGCAGGCTTCGCGGCACCCGGCTTGGGTGCGCCGGCGGCCGGCTTGGCGGCTCCGGGCTTCGGTGCGCCCGGTCGCGCCGCGGGCCTGCGTTCGGCCTGCTGGGAGGACGACTCGGCCTGCTCGGAGGCACGCGCGGTCTGCTGGGTCTGCTCGGCCGCGGGCGCGGACTCGGCAGGTGCCGGCCTGCCCGGTGCGGCGGGACGCGGGGCGCCCGGCTTGCCGGCAGCGGGCTTCTCGGCCGCGGGCTTGGCCGGGGCGGGCTTGGTCGCCGCCGAGCCCTGCGACTTCGCGGCAGCGGGCTTCGCGGCTCCCGGCTTCGCCGGTGCCTTCGCACCCGGTTTCGGGGCTCCGGGCTTGCCCGGCGCGGCTGGTTTGGCGGTCTTGGCGCCGGCCTTCTGGCCGGACGAGTTCGCCGAATCGGCGAAGGCCTCCCTCACCCGTCGGACGACGGGTGCTTCGAGAGTCGAGGAGGCGGAGCGAACGAATTCGCCCATGTCCTGGAGCTTCTCGAGGACGATCTTGCTGGTTGTGCCGAGCTCTTTGGCGAGCTCATGGACACGGGGCTTTGCCACAGTTCTCCTGTCCGGGTTCTTTCCCGGTCAGGAAAGAACCTCATCAATGAAGAGCAGTTCTCATTCCGCTGCTCTTTCGAATGTCGGTGAGGGTGTCATCGCACGACACTCACAACTTGTCATCCATTCTCAGTCACCCGTTCTCTGTGGGTTCGATGTCGATCCTCGGCAGATCCGAGGGCGTGACCTTCGTCCGAAAGGCTCGGGCGAAGGCCCGTGACGCCAGTGCCTTCTCCAGGCACGCGGCATCGGGATGCACCCACGCTCCCCGTCCGGGCAGTGTCGCAGACACGTCCTGGACGATCGCGGGATGCTCGTCGGGCCGATGCACGAAGCGCATGAGCTCTGTCCGATCGGCCCTGTTCCTGCACGCGATGCACGTCCTCTGGGGTGCACCGCCTGCAATCACAGTAGTCAATTCTACAGCACTTCCCTTCCCGCGTCTGCCGTGCCCCCTCGACGATCCTGTGGGGTGGCGCACTCTCCGCGCGGAGGCTGTTGAGGCGGAAGTGCGTCCGCCGCGCGCACCGCGGTTGTCAGTCGGCGGGGACGATGTCGATCTTCCAGCCGGTGAGCTTGGCCGCGAGCCGCGCGTTCTGGCCCTCCTTGCCGATGGCCAGGGAGAGCTGGTCGCGGGGCACGACCGCTCGGGACTCCTGGGCCGCGGCGTCGAGGATGTCGACCTTGAGCGTCTTCGCCGGGGACAGGGCGTGGCCGATGAACTTCGCGGGGTCGTCGCTGTAGTCGACGATGTCGATCTTCTCCTGACCGAGCTCGTTCATCACCGAGCGCACCCTCGAGCCGAGCTCGCCGATGCATGCGCCCTTCGCGTTGACGCCGGGCTTGGTCGCCCGCACGGCGAGCTTCGTCCGGTGCCCGGCCTCCCTGGCCAGGGACACGATCTCGACGGTGCCGTCGGCGATCTCCGGGGCCTCGAGAGCGAAGAGGCGGCGCACGAGGTTCGGGTGGGTCCGCGACACCGTCACCGAGGTGCCCCTGGGCCCCTTGTGGACGTCGGCGATGTAGACGCGCAGCCGCCTCCCGTGTCGGTACTCCTCACCGGGGACCTGCTCGTGCGGCGGGAGCACGGCCTCGACGTCGCCGAGGTCGACCTGGACCATCTGCGGGTCGCGTCCCTGCTGGACCGTGCCGGAGACGATCTCGCCCTCCCGGCCCTTGAAGCTGCCGAGCAGCGTCTCGTCCTCGACGTCGCGCAGGCGCTGGTGGATGACCTGCCGGGCGGTCTGGGCGGCGATGCGGCCGAATCCCGTCGGGGTATCGTCGAACTCACCGATGGGGTTGTCGTCGTTGTCGAACTCGACCGCCCAGATCTTCACCTCTCCGGTCGTCTTGTCGAGTTCGGCGCGAGCATCCGGCCAGGCGCCCTCGGTCTTCTGGTAGGCGAGGAACAGTGCTTGTTCGATGAGTTCGATCAGAGTCTCGAGCGGAATCTCACGCTCTCGCTCGATCATGCGCAGCACACTGAGGTCGATATCCATGGCCTAAACCCTCTCCGGCTCCCTCGAGCATTGAATTGTCGGTCTTCACTTATGGTTCCGTCTCCATTGACGCAGGCGCAACAGTCTATCGCACTCACGACGAGCCTCCCGGCACCCGATCGGCACCGCCCATGGGGTCGGCACCGCCCGCGGCACCGGCAGCGGGGTCAGCGGAACTTCAGCTCGACCTGTGCCCTGACGATGTCGGCGAGGTCGACCGAGCGCCGCTCGCCGGTGCCCGGGTCGCGCCCGGCGATCGCCGACTCCCCCACCTCGTCGAGGTCGAGGCGGAAGGAGTCCTTCTTCGTCTCCACCTCGAGCCTGCGCCCGATGACCCGCTTGAAGTGGCGCGGGCATTCGAGCTTCCGGGTCGCCCCCGGGCTCGTCACCTCGAGCTGGTACGGCTTGTCCCGGAAGATCTCGACCTCGTCGAGGGTGTCGCCGACGATCTGCGAGGACTCCGCGATCTTGTCCATCGACATCGGCTCCGTGCTCGATTCGTCGAGATCGACGATGACGGTCAGCGCGCGCCGCTGACCGGCGGCCACCGCCTTGACCGACTCGAGATGGAACCCCGAGGCCTCGAGGGGCTCCCGGAGCAGCTCGGTGATCCGTGCCACGTCTTCGTCCATGTGTCCTCCCTGCTCATTGCCTTCCCCACCACCCTAGAGGAGATCGAGGGCCGCCGTCAGGCATCCGTTACGATTGCCGTATGCGTTTTCCCGTGAGTCGCCGGACCGTTCTCCTCACCGGTTTGGCCGCGGCGAGTCTGGGACCGCTCTCGGCCTGCGGGCTGCGGTGGGACACCGCACCCGACGTCCCCGACCTCGACTCCAGCGACGAGCTGCGCAATCGCATCGCCCGGATCCTCGAGCACACCGCCCCGGGTCCCGACGACCCCGAATCAGCGACCGCCGACCTCGAGAGTCTCCGGACCGCGGTCGGCCCCGCCTGGGCGCCCCCGACCGAACTGGCGACCGCGTCCCCGAGCGCAGAGCCGCAGCGCACCTATCGGGAGGCCGCCGAGGTGGTCTCGACGGCCGTGTTCGACGCGGTGGCCGGCCTCGATTCGGGTCTCATCCCCGTCCTCGTCGACACGGCGACCGGGTTCGCGCTGACCGCGGGAGCGGACGATCCCGAGCTCATCGGCACTGCCGAGGACCTGCTCATGTCGAGGATCGAGGAGGCAATGTCCGACGCGGCCGCCTCACCCGGGTCCGCGGAGACCGACACCGCGGGACCGGACTCCGCAGGGCCCGGATCCGCGGAAGCGGGTCCCGCCGACCCCGAGGACTGCGCCGCGATCCTCGACGCGGCCCGGGCCGCGTCCTACGGCTACGAGCGGCTCGCGGTGAAGTTCGCCGAGGCGGCTCCCGAGCGCGGTGCCGCCCTCGCCCGCCTGGAGACGCTGGGGTCGCTGGCCGGGCAGATGCTCGAGATGCTGGCCGCGGCCGACGCGGATCCCGCTCCGGACTCCCCGTCGTGGGCCCTCGACCCGGTGCCGACCGACGAGGGCAGTGCCCGCGAGCTCGCCCTCGGACTCGAGGACGGGGTCGCCGCCGCGCTGCTGCCGTGGCTGCGCGTCGATCCGCTCGCCGCCGGCAGGCTCTGGGAGTCCGCGCGGGCGCGCAGCGTCTTCGGAGCCGCTCAGGCCCTGCGCTTCACCTATGCCGACAGCGCCGCCGAGGCGGGCTCGTGAAGGTCCCGCCGGTTCTCTACAACTCCACTCGCGACATCATCGGCGAGTACCGCACCGACGCATGGGTCGCGGCTCTCGACTTCATGGCCACCGAGCTCATGGACCGCTGGAAGCTGCGCTTCGACGACGTGCCCGGCGCCCCCTGGGCCGGATGCGAGAGCCTCGTCATCCCGGTCCTCACCCAGGAGAGCTATCAGGGCGTGCTCCGGTTCGCGGCCCCCACCTCGGCGCACACCGCCGCCCATGCCCAGGCGCTGCGGGCGCTGAAGATCTGGAACGGGCACGGAGCCGTGCGCGTGATCAGGGACGATCGCAGCTTCCGGGTCACCCTCCAGGAGCGGCTGCGGACGAAGGACAACCTCTCGGTGCTGCCCCTGTCCGACGTCCCTCCCGTGTGGGGCGCGCTGCAGAAGTCGCTGCAGGTACCGGCGGACTCCGACTTCATGCGGGTCCAGGACGTCGCCGCCGGCTGGCTGTCGACCTTCGATGCGAACGCCGCGCTGCTGACCGGGTGGGCGGAGTCCGGCCCGGGCGACTCCCTGCTGCTGTCGTTCGCGCGGAACTGGATGAATGTGCTCGCCTCCTCCGACGAGAACTGGCTCATCCACGCCGACCTCCACTACTACAACATCCTCGCCGGCAACCCGGACGCCGCCGGAGTCGCGACGTGGAAGGCGATCGACCCGCAGCCCCTGGCCGGGCCCACCGCCTACACGATCGCCCCGATCCTGTGGAACCGGCTCTCCGAGATCCCGTCCGAGCACCCGCAGGCCCAGGCCGCGTGGCTGCGCGGTTTCGCGACGGATCTCGCGCTGTGCGCGGGGATCGACCCGCAGTACGGGATCGGGGCGGCCGTGGCCAGAGAGGTGACGAACATGTTCTGGTACCTCGCGGCGGCCCGCAAGGGCTCGGCGCAGTCGTTCGGGGACGCCGCCAGGTCGCTGTGGGTGGCCCGGGCGCTCTCCGGCGCGGACGTCGCCGGAGTCAACGCCCACGCCCTGAAGTCCATCGGCTGAGCACTCCGCCCGTCCGTCGGCTGCCGTCTCCCCTCATCACCCGACCGCGGCCCTGCGCCCTCGCGCGGGGGTGCCGCGCCTCCGGCAGGTTGAGGAGCGGGTGGCTCGCGGGGCTCAGCGGATCAGGCCGGTGACGACGTCGGCGCCGAGCCGGATGATCATCGCCGAGACCACGACGACGAAGACGATGCGGACGAAGCCCGATCCCCGCTTCAGCGCGGTCCGGGCCCCGAAGATCCCGCCGAGGACGTTCCCGGCCGCGACGACGAGGCCGAGCAGCCACACCACCTGGCCGTCGGGGACGAAGTAGACGAGCGCGCCGAAGTTCGTCGCCCAGTTGATCACCTTCGCCGTCGCCGAGGCCTGGAGGAACGAGAATCCGATGATCGTCACGAAGGCGATGACGAGGAAGGACCCGGTCCCCGGGCCGAGCACCCCGTCATAGACCCCGATGGCGAAGCCGATCAGCCACGACAGCCCATGGTGGCGCTTCGACTGCTCGCCGAAGCGGAGGCTGACATCGGTGCCGAGGCTCGGATTGAGGATCGTGAAGGCGCCGACCGCGACCAGCGCCGCGAGGATGATCGGGGTGAAGAGCTCGCTCGGCACCACGGTCGCGAGCTTCGCGCCGAGCACCGCCCCGAAGAACGCCGTGGCCGCGGCCGGGATCGTCGCCGAGCGGTCGGGAGCGACCTTGCGCAGATAGGTCACCGCCGAGGCGGTGGTCCCCGCGATCGACCCGACCTTGTTCGTCGCGACCGCCTGCACCGGGGTCATCCCGGGCACGAGGAGGAGGGCGGGCAGCTGGATGAGTCCCCCGCCGCCGACGACGGCGTCGACCCAGCCGGCGAGTGCGCCTGCCGCGAAGAGCAGCAGGAGCATCGTCAGCGTGACATCGATGCCGCCGGTGAGCGCCTCCACCGATCAGACGGCGGCGAGGTCCGCGGGGGCGGGGGCAGTCCCGGAGACGGCGGCGTCGCCGGCCGCGTCGGCCCTGGCGTACGCGGCGCGCACCCGCTCGACGGTCGTGGCGACCACCTCGGCGACGGCGATCTCCTGCTGCTCACCGGTGAGCCGGTTGCGCAGCTCCACGGTCCCGTCGGCGAGCCCGCGGCCGACGACGATGACGGTGGGGATGCCGATGAGCTCGGCGTCGGCGAACTTGAACCCGGGCGAGACCTTGACCCGGTCGTCGAGGAGGACGGTGACGCCCGCGGCCTCGAGATCCGCGGTGAGCGCCTCGGCGGCCTCGCCGATGTCGGAGCCCTTGCCGGCGGCGATGATGTGGACGTCGGCCGGTGCCAGGTGCTGGGGCCAGACGAGGCTGTCGCCGTCGTGGTACTCCTCGGCGATGCAGGCCATGATCCGGGTGACGCCGATGCCGTAGGAGCCCATGGTCACGGTCGTCGCCTTGCCGTTGGCGTCGAGGACCTTGAGGTCGAGCGCCTCGGCGTAGCGGCGGCCGAGCTTGAAGATCTGCCCGATCTCGACCCCGCGGGCGAGCTCGAGCGGGCCGGAGCCGTCGGGGGCGGGATCGCCGACCATCACCTGAGCGGCCTCGATCGTGCCGTCGGCGACGAAGTCCCGGCCGGCGACGAGGTCGAAGACGTGCTTGCCGGGCTCGTTCGCCCCGGTGATCCACCGGGTGCCGTCGACGACGCGGGGGTCGAGGAGGAAGCGGAGCCCGGAGGTGCCCTCGAGGCCGAGCACCTGGGTCTCGGGGCTCAGGCCGGGGCCGATGTAGCCCTTGACGAGTTCGGGGTGTGCCGCGAGGTCCGCCTCGGTGGCGGGCTCGATCTCGACCTCGCCGATGCCGAGCGCCCCGGTGCCGGCGGCACGGTCGAGGTCGACCTCCCGATCGCCCGGCAGGCCGATGACGACGATCTCGCGGGTGCCGTCGGGGTGGGTGACGGCGCAGACGACGTTCTTCAGGGTGTCGGCCGCCGTCCATTCGCGGTCCGGACGCGGGTGATTCGCGTTGGCCGCGGCGACGAGCGTCTCGATCGTCGGGGTGTCGGGGGTGTCCTCGACGTGGGCCGCGGGGGCGTCGTCGAAGGGAATCGGATCGGGCACGATCGAGGTGACGGCCTCGACGTTCGCGGCGTACCCGCCGGGCGAGCGGACGAAGGTGTCCTCGCCGACCTCGGAGGGGTAGATGAACTCCTCGGTGCCGGCCCCGCCCATCGCGCCCGGGGTCGCCTTGATGGGCAGGCAGGGCAGGCCGAGCCGGGCGAAGGTGCGCAGGTAGGCCACCCGCATCGCCTCGTAGGAGGCGTCGAGCCCGGCGTCGTCGATGTCGAAGGAGTAGGCGTCCTTCATGATGAATTCGCGGCCGCGCAGCAGACCGGCGCGCGGCCGGGCCTCGTCACGGTACTTCGTCTGGATCTGGTAGATCGACAGCGGCAGGTCCTTGTACGAGGAGTAGAGGTCCTTGACGAGGAGGGTGAAGACCTCTTCGTGCGTGGGCGCCAGCAGGTAGTCGTTGTCCTTGCGGTCGGTGAGAGTGAAGATGTCCGAGCCGTAGGCCTCCCAGCGGCCCGACGCCTTGTAGGGGTCGGCGGGCAGCAGGCTCGGGAAGTGGACCTCCTGCGATCCGGCGCGCGCCATCTCGTCGCGGACGATCGCCTCGATCTTCGACAGCACCTTGAGGCCGAGCGGCAGCCACGTGTAGATTCCCGGCGCCGACCTGCGGATGTACCCCGCGCGGTGGAGCAGCCGATGGCTGGCGACCTCGGCACCGACCGGGTCTTCCTTCTGGGTTCGCACGAACAGGGACGACATGCGCAGCGCCATGGGTGATTCTCCTTGATTGTCAGGACTCGGATCGAACACTATAGGCCCGAGCACACCAGCGGCAATTCGCCACGGTCGCGAGGAGAATTAGACTGGGTGGACGTCCACCATGATCCGATCCGATGTGAAGAGCATGCCTGAATCGACTTCTCTCACGCAGTTCCCGCGCCCTTCCGTGGCCGTCGACACTGCGGTCCTGTGCCCCGTCCCCGTGAGCGGGCTGCATGTTCTCCTCATCCGCTCCGAGGACGGCCGGTGGCAGCTGCCCGGGTCGATCCTCCGTCCGCAGGAGCGCCTCGCCGAGGCGGTCGCCCGCTGCCTGCGCGAGAAGGCCCGGCTCATCGACCGCTCCCCCGTCCAGCTCCACGTGTTCGACCAGCCCGACCGCGACGATCGCGGGTGGGTCATCTCGGTGGCCCATCTCGACGTCCTGGCCGCCGCCGATGTCGGCCTCGACCCCGAGGTCGAGGACGGTGCGGGCATCGGCGCGGAGGACTTCGCGACGGCGTGGCGGACGATGGTCCCGGTCGACGCGGTCGCCGAGCTCAGCGCCGAGCACCAGGAGATCGTCCGCGTCGCCGTGCACCGGCTGCGGTCGCTCCATGAGCGCAGCCCCGATCCCTTCGGGCTGCTCGGCTCCGAGTTCTCCCTGCGCCGGCTGCGCACCCTCCACGAGATCGTCGCCGGCACCGAGCTGCAGGCCGACACGTTCCGCCGCACGATGCTGCCGCTTCTCGAGGCGACCGGTCGCGCCCTCACCCAGGGCCGGGGCCGGCCGGCGCAGACGTTCCGGAGGCGGGCGGAGTTCACCCTGCAGCAGGACACCCCGATCGTCGCGGTGCCCGGCACCGTGTGGGCCGGCGTCCACGACCATCCGCATCCCGGAGCCATGCGCGAGAAGGTGGATTCGGGGGTCGGCGATGGAGATTGACCGCTCCGCGACGACTCACCAGCGCATCGACGTGTGGCTGTGGACGACGCGGATGTTCAAGACGAGGAACCTGGCGACCCAGGCGTGCCGGGGCGGGCACGTCCAGCTCGACGGGCAGAGGGTCAAGGCCTCGCAGAAGGTCTCGATCGGCCAGGAGGTCAGGGTCCGCAAGGCAGGTGCCGAGCACATCCGCAGGATCACGGGATTCGTGCCCACCCGGCCGCAGGCCTCGATCGCCGTCCAGTGCTACGAGGATCTCACTCCCGCCCCGGATCCGGCGCTGCGCGGGTTCGTCCCCCGCCGCGACAAGGGGACGGGACGGCCGACGAAGAAGGATCGGCGCGAGATGGAGAGGTTCCTCGGGGACATGGCGAAGCCTCCTCGGCGCTCCTGACCCGCACTTCAGTACATGACGGTCGCGAAGGTGCCGACCTGCTCGAAGCCGACCCTGTCGTACATCCGCAGGGCGGCCTCGTTGTAGTCGTTGGCGTAGAGGCTCACCGTGGGGTGGCCGGCCGCCTGCGTCGCGGCGACGACCGCGGCCATGCCGGCGGCCCCGAGACCGAGGTTGCGCACCTCGGGGTGCACCCACACGCCCTGGACCTGGACGATGCGCGGAGCCCGGATGCCGATGTCGGCCTTGAACAGGACCTGCCGGTCCTGGTCCCGGGCCGGCCACCTCGGCACCCGCCCGCCCTGCGGAAGGATGGCGGAGATGCGGGCGTAGCAGTTGTCGCCCCGGATCAGGCTGCGCACCCGGGCGAGATAGCTCGATTCGCCGCCTTCGATCGGTGAGAACCCGACTTCGTTGGTGAACATGTCGACGCTCGCGGCGAACACCATCGGGAGGTCGTCGAGGGTGACGAGTCGCACCTCGTCGTCGGGAGTGACCTGGGGCGGTGAGCTGATCGCCAGCAGCGGCTGACGCTCCCGCACTCCCCGCGGGCGGCCCCAGGCGAGCCGGCTGTGGAGATCGAGGATGATCCGGCGATCGCCGATGAGGGAGCACGAGTACCGTCCGTCGGCGTTGAGCTTGGCCGCGATCGCCTCATTGGTCTCGGGGGTGGCGGCGACGGGGATGATGTTCCCGCCCACCCAGTAGGCGGCGATCGGCCGGTCGCCGTCGAAGACGCCGAGCAGGGAACCGGCCGGCGAGCTCAGCTGAGCCGTGCCGGAGATGTCGAGCAGGGCCAGGAGGTAGACGTTCTCGCAGGGTTTGAGCGCCAGCAGGCCCTGCAGCCAGCGCGTGTGTTGATGGCCCAGTCGAGCGACTCTCAGCACTGACCCACCCTCACTGCGAAGCGATGAAAGCTCTCAACCGACGACGACTTCCGGGGGCCCGGACGGCACGTCCGACTCCTCGGCGATGCGCATGGCCTCTTCGATGAGGGTCTCGACGATCTGCGACTCCGGGACCGTCTTGATGACCTCGCCCTTGACGAAGATCTGTCCCTTGCCGTTTCCGCTGGCCACGCCCAAGTCCGCCTCGCGGGCCTCCCCGGGACCGTTGACGACGCAGCCCATGACGGCCACGCGCAGCGGGACCTCCATGCCCTCGAGCCCCGAGGTCACCTTCTCCGCGAGCGTGTAGACGTCGACCTGGGCCCGGCCGCAGGACGGGCAGGAGACGATCTCGAGCTTGCGCGGGCGCAGGTTGAGGCTCTCGAGGATCTGGTTGCCGACCTTGACCTCCTCGACGGGAGGCGCCGAGAGGGAGACGCGGATCGTGTCTCCGATCCCCTGCGAGAGCAGCGCGCCGAAGGCGGTGGCGGACTTGATCGTGCCCTGGAACGCGGGCCCCGCCTCGGTGACGCCGAGGTGGAGCGGCCAGTCGCCGCGTTCGGCGAGGAGCTCGTAGGCGCGGACCATGATCACGGGATCGTGGTGCTTGACCGAGATCTTGAAGTCGTGGAAGTCGTGCTCCTCGAACAGCGAGGCCTCCCATACCGCGGACTCGACGAGGGCCTCGGGAGTGGCCTTGCCGAACCTCTCCATGATCCGCTTGTCCAGCGAGCCGGCGTTGACGCCGATGCGGATCGAGGTCCCGGCGTCCTTCGCGGCCTTCGCGATCTCCTTGACCTGGTCGTCGAACTTCCTGATGTTGCCGGGGTTGACGCGGACGGCCGCGCATCCCGCGTCGATCGCGGCGAAGACGTACTTCGGCTGGAAGTGGATGTCGGCGATGACGGGGATCTGGGACTTCGCCGCGATCGCGGGCAGCGCGGCGGCATCATCGGCCGACGGGCAGGCCACGCGCACGATGTCGCAGCCCGAGGCGGTGAGCTCGGCGATCTGCTGCAGGGTGGCATTGATGTCGGTCGTCGGAGTCGTCGTCATCGATTGGACGCTGACGGGATGGTCGGAACCGACGCCCACCTTGCCGACCCTGATCTGCCGGGTCTTCCGCCGAGGCGAGAGAACGGGCGGAGGCGGCGCAGGCATTCCGAGGTTGACCGATGTCACGAACACAATCCCTTCGTTTCGGCTGGGGGCCAGCCTGGCTGTTCGAGTCCTCCCTCATTGTAGGACCACAACCCTGGGCGGACCTGACCGCCGACGGTGCGATGCCTCACGCTCGGCGGACGGTCGCCGGGGGTCGACGGGACTGCGCGTGGCGCCCTCTTCCGACGCCCGTGCTCTGCCCGGATGCCCCGCCCCGGGCGCGCCGGTCACCCGGCGGAGCGGAAGATCGCGTCGAGGGTGATCGGCTTGACGAGGTCGACGTAGACGAGGAGCGCCGTCATGCACAGCATCAGACCGATGACGACGTAGGTCAGCGGAAGGAGCTTGGCCGTGTCGAACGGACCGACCGATCCGCGGCCGCGCAGCCGGTTGATCCGTCTCCTGGCCCCCTCGTAGAGGGCGACGGCGATGTGGCCGCCGTCGAGCGGCAGCAGCGGGATCATGTTGAATGCGAAGAGGAAGATGTTGAGCGAACCGAGCATGCCGAGCCCCAGCTGGGTCTTGTCGACGATCTCGAGCTGGTCCGTCGACACGATCTCGCCGGCCACTCGACCGACGCCGACCATGCCGACGAGGCCCTCGGCGTCGCGCTCCTTCGCCCCGGTGGCCACCTCGGCGATGTCGACGAGCTTGACCGGCAGGGTGATGATCGCGTGGAAGACTCCGCTCACCTGCTCCCAGACGGCGCCCGGGAACTCGTCGAGGGGCAGTGGCTGCCGTTCCTGGACGGGTCCGATGCCGAGGAAGCCCTCGGTCACGGTCTGGGGCGTGCCGTCGGGGTTCGTCAGCGGCCTGCCGCGCTCGTCGGAGCGCTGCCGTTCGTGGGCGATGATCGGCACGCTGGCGGTCTCGCTGCGACCGTCGCGGATGTACTCCACCTCGACCCGCTTGCCGGCCTGCTCCTTGATCACGGTCGACAGCTCGTCCCAGTCCTCGGTCGTCACTCCGGCTACGGCGGTGATCCGGTCGCCGGGCTCGATCCCCGCCTCCCAGGCCGGGGTGAGTTCGTCGCCCGGCTGACAGGTGCTGCGCTCATCGGCGGGTCGGGTCTGGGCCTCGCTCGCGTCGACGGCGCATTCGACGACCGTGGCGACCGTCGTCGTCGGGGTCATCACTCCGATGCCGAGGAGCGAGATCGCCATGATGAGGATCCCGAGGACGAGATTGACGAACGGCCCCGAGAACATGACGACGAGACGCTTGGGCACGCTCAGCGCGTAGAAGGTCCGGTGCTCCTCACCGGGGGCGATCTCCTGGTTCGAGTAGTCGCGGGCGTCGGCCATCGTCGCCTCGAACAGGCGGGCCCGTTTCGCCCGGCGCCGCCGCGGCTCGGCCGTGGGAGGCGTCCCGTCCCCCGCGCCGAGGCGGACTGCGTCCTCCCCCGGGACAGGTGTGCCCTCGCCAAGGTGGGGCGGGCCCTCGCCCGCGACGGGCGTGCTCGACGGCTCGTCGCCGACGCGACGTGAGGTCGCCTCGATCGGCGGGTACATGCCGGGCATGGCGATGAACCCGCCCAAGGGCAGCGCTTTGATCCCGTACTCGGTCTCACCTCGGCGGAAGGAGAACAGGGTCGGGCCGAAGCCGACCATGTAATGGGTGACCTTGACGCCGAACCTCTTCGCCGGTGTCAGGTGGCCGAGCTCGTGGAGGGCGATCGAGATCGAGATCCCGATGAGGAACAGGATGATCCCGACGATGTAGAGGAGGGTGACCATCAGGTCCTGCCGACGGGCTCAGTCCGTGCGGTCAGCCGGTCGCGGGTGAACTCCCGTGCCCAGGCGTCGGCGGCCAGCACGGTCTCCACCGTGTGCTCGTCGGCGGGCTCATGCTCTCGCATCGCCTGGTCGATGCCCTCGTCGATCGCGGTGAAGGGAATGCGGCCGCCGACGAACGCGTCGACGAGCACCTCGTTGGCGGCGTTGAACACGGCCGGGTAGCTCGCGCCTCGGCGACCGGCGTCGACGGCGAGGGTGAGCGCCGGGAAGGCGATGTGGTTGACGGGTTCGAACGACCAGTGCATCGGCTGCATCCAATTGCTGCCCTCTGCCCCCGACCGCAGCCGGCGGGTCTCCCCGTTCTCGCCGGTTCCCAGGGCGTAGGCGATGGGCAGGCGCATGTCCGGCGGGGAGATCTGGGCGATGGTCGACCCGTCGATGAACTCGACCATCGAGTGGATCTGGCTCTGCGGGTGGACGACGACCTCGATCCGGTCGAAGTCGATGCCGAAGAGCAGGTGCGCCTCGATGACCTCGAGGCCCTTGTTGACCAGGGTGGCCGAGTTGATGGTGATGACATCGCCCATCGTCCACGTCGGATGCTTGAACGCCTGGGCCGGGGTGACCATGCGCAGGGCGTCGCGGGTCATGCCGCGGAACGGCCCCCCGGAGGCGGTGATGATGAGCTTGTGGACCTCGTCGGCGGTGCCCGAGCGCAGCGCCTGCGCGATCGCCGAGTGCTCGCTGTCGACGGGGATGAGGCGGGCGCCCGTCCGGGCTGCCGCGTCGAGGACGATCGAGCCGCCGATGATCAGCGATTCCTTGTTCGCCAGCGCCACATCCGTGCCCGCCTCGAGCGCGGCCAGGGTGGCGCCGAGACCGGCCGCCCCGGTGACCGCGTTGAGGACGAGATCCGCGGCGGCGCCGGCGACCGCCTCGGCGGAATCGGGTCCGAGGTGGATCTCGCGCACCGGGCTGCGCGTTCCGCGTGCGGCGGCCAGCTCATCGAGACGACGACGGATCTGGTCCTCTCCCCCGGCGGGAGGGCTGGTCAGTCCGATGACGGGAACGGAGAAGTCGAGGGCCTGGCTGAGCAGCAGGTCGATCTGTGAGCCCGCGGCCAGCCCGACGACCTCGAAATCCGTGGCGTTGTGCTCCAGCACGTCGAGGGCCTGAGTGCCGACCGAGCCGGTCGAGCCGACTACAATGATTCTACGTTTGCTCACGCCTACCGATGATGCCAAAGTTCTCTGGGAAATGCCTCGGTCAGCGGCCGGATCCGAGCGTGAGCGCAGACACCATTCAACGCCGAAAGAGGTTTCTATGAGTGCAACGCTGAGCCCCGACGACATCCTCGGGCTGGACTCGGTCTTCGACAAGGAGGACCTCGAGTTCGCGTCGATCGTGCGGAAGTGGCTCGATGAGAACGTCCGTGAGGACATCGGGGACCACTACCTCGCCGGGACGATCCCGGCCAGGGAGCTCGCGGAGGGTCTGGGTGAGCTCGGCCTGCTCGGCATGCACCTCGACGGCTACGGCTGCGGCGGGTCGACGGCGACCCAGTACGGCCTGGCCTGCCGCGAGCTCGAGGCCATCGACTCCGGGCTGCGCTCGCTCGTGTCCGTCCAGGGGTCGCTCGCGATGTTCGCCATCCACCACTTCGGTTCCGAGGCGCAGAAGGAGGAATGGCTGCCGCGCATGGCCTCCGGCAAGGCGATCGGCTGCTTCGGACTCACCGAACCCGATGTCGGCTCCGATCCCTCGGGGATGACAACCACCGCCCGCCGCGACGGCAGCGACTGGATCCTCAACGGTGCGAAGATGTGGATCACGAACTCACCGGTCTCCGATGTCATGGTCGTGTGGGCGAAGACCGAGGAGCACGACGACAAGGGCCGGCCGGTCATCCGCGGGTTCGTCGTCCCCAGCGACGCCGAGGGCGTGCAGACCCCGGAGGTCCGGCGCAAGATCTCCCTGCGCGCCTCGATCACCGGCGAGATCGTCCTCGACGACGTCCGGCTGCCCGAGGACGCGATGCTGCCGAAGGCGAAGGGGCTCAAGGGTCCGCTCAGCTGCCTGTCGGAGGCCCGGTTCGGGATCGTCTTCGGCGTCACCGGTGCCGCACGCGATGCTCTGCTCTCGGCGCTCGAGTACACGGGCACCCGGATCCAGTTCCAGCGTCCGATCTCGTCGTTCCAGATCACTCAGCAGAAGCTGGCCAAGGCGTTCGGCCAGTACTCGCAGATCACGCTGCTCGCGGCGCATCTGGGCAGGCTCAAGGACTCCCCTGCCGGCGTGCGTCCCGAGCAGATCAGCCTGGGCAAGATGGTCAATGTCGACACCGCGATGAACGTCTGCCGCGACCTGCGGGCGCTGTTCGGCGGGTCGGGGATCACCAGCGAGTACCCGCCGCTGCGGCACGCGGTCAACCTCGAGACGGTGCTCACCTATGAGGGCACCCATGAGGTCCACCAGCTCACCCTCGGCCGGGCGCTGACAGGCATCAACGCGTTCGCGAACTGAGCGTCCGGTTCCCCACGTCGTCCGTCGGTGGGGCGAGGCGGCGACGCCACGCCCCACCGACGGACGCCGGTCCCGGTCGATCGGTGGGGACCTCGGTCAGTCAGTGAGGATCTCGCGGCGCAGCCAGTCGAGACTCGAGCGGGCGTCGACGGCTCCGGAGTCGTCGAGGATGACCGGCGTCTCCGGCGAGAGGGGTCTGACCTGGGCGGATTCGACCCGGGAGTCGCGCATCGCCTGATCGAGGTTCGCCGTCTCCCCCGCGATGGTGATCCCGACGCCTTCGAAGCGCGACCGCACGACCTTCACCGAGGCGCGTCCCGGGTCGACCGGTGCCGCGTCGATCGGGTGGATGAGCACGATGGGACCCGCCTCGAGGGGTTCGGCGTCGATCAGTCCCGCTTCGGACACGACTTCCGCGGCGGCGGGGCCGGCCGGCGTGGTGACGACGGCATCGGTGCCGGTGCCGCGAGTGTGCGGCGAGCGCACGTCGACGAGCAGTCCGACCCGGACGGCGGCGAGGACGCTCAGCGCCCGCGCGATGGGCGACACGCCCTCGTCGATGAGCAGCCGGGCGTCGCCGGTGGCGTGCTCCTCGGCCGGGTCCTGCGTGCGAACTGAATCCTCGGAGCTCGGGCCGTCGTCACTGGTGTCGTCCGCGGCGTCGGCGGCGATGCCGAGGGCGCGCAGGACCCCGCCGAGCTTCGCGCTGCGGTCGAGCGCCTCGGCGCGGGTGATCTCCACCGGTGTCGACAGCGCCCTGACGAGGCGCGGGTCGGAGACCTCGCGGCCGTCGAGCACGGGCTTCTCGGGGGCGGGTCCGGTGATGACGACGGCATCGGCGTCTCCCGTCGCCACCGGATGGTCGAGGATCTCGAACACCGGATTGAAGGTTCCGGGCGAGGTCTCCGTGGGCTTGGAGAAGTAGTGGAGGTCAGTCAACGGAGGCCATCACTTCCACGACACGGTCGATGAAGGCGTCGACCTGGTCCTCGTCGTAGGCCTTGTTCCCCTTGGCGGTCTTGAACAGGACCCGGCGGACCTGGTCGACGCTCATCGCCACGCCCTGGGTGAAGTAGGCGTTGACCTTGTCGCACATCTCGTCGACCTGGGCGATGTCGTAGCCGATGACTCCCGGTGCGGGATTGTCGAAGCGCTGACCGTGCTCGCGCACGAGGCGCTTGCGCAGGGAGGCGGCGACGCGGGTGAGCTCCTGGACCCACGCGTCCTGACCGGACTGCGCGATGAGCCGGTCACGGGCCTGCTTCGCGAACGCGTCCTCGAGCCGGTCGAGGGCGGCGTCGACGACGGCGACGTGGTAGCCCTTGCGGACGAGGTCGAAGCCGACCGTCCTCACGGCGCGGGAGTCGAGGTCACCGGGCTGCGGGGTGTCCCTCTCGAAGGATTCGCGTGCGCGCTTGAAGAAGCTGTCGACCTGCTTCGGGTCGTAGCCGTTCTTCCACCCGGACATTCGCGGGAAAGTGGTGTCCGCCATTATTCCTCCAAGAGCGAATCGCCGTCAGTGTCGTTTCCACCATGATAATCAGGGGGCCCGGGATTTGTGCGCACCGCGGGCGGCGCAGGAGCGCCCCGCGCGTCCCGGCCGCCGCCGGTGGTCTCAGTCCGCCGCGGCGAGCTGGCCGCAGGCGCCGTCGATGTCCGAGCCGCGGGTGTCGCGGATGGTCGTCGGGATGCCGGCGTCGACGAGACGGCGCACGAACTCGTTCGCGACCTCCGGCTCCGACGCCGTCCACACCGACCCGGGGGTGGGGTTGAGCGGGATCGGGTTGACGTGCACCCAGCCGCGGCCGCGGGCGTTGAGCTTCTTCGCGAGCAGATCGGCGCGCCAGGCATGGTCGTTCATGTCCTTGATGAGCGCGTACTCGATGCTCACGCGGCGGCCGGTCACCGTGTAGTAGTTGTAGGCGGCGTCGATCGCCTCGTCCGCCTTCCATCGGGTGTTGACCGGGATCATCTCATCGCGCAGCTCGTCGTCGGGCGCGTGGAGGCTGAGCGCGAAGGTGACCGGGATGTCCTCGGCGGCGAGCTTGTTGATGCCGGGGACGAGGCCGACCGTGGAGACGGTGATGCGGCGGGCGGACATGCCCAGTCCCGAGGGCGCCGGCTCGACGAAGCGGCGGACCGCGTTCATCACCCGCTTGTAGTTGGCCAGTGGTTCGCCCATGCCCATGAAGACGATGTTGCTCACGCGTTCGGGACCGCTCGCCGAGGTGCTCGACCAGGCGCCCTCGGGTGCTTCGCCCTGCTCTTCGTCGGCTTCGGCGCCGAGCGCCACCTCGTCGCTGATCGCCGAGCCGGCCGGCGCCAGCTCGCCGGCCGCGATGACCTGGTTGGCGCGGATGACCTGCTCGACGATCTCGGCCGTCGACATGTTGCGGGTCAGTCCCTGCTGCCCGGTGGCGCAGAACGGGCAGTTCATCCCGCAGCCGCACTGGCTGGAGACGCAGAGGGTGACGCGGTTGCGGTAGCGCATGAGCACGGATTCGACGAGCGCTCCGTCGAACAGGCGCCAGAGGAACTTGATCGTGTCGCCGTTCTCGGTCGTCAGCCGGCGCACCTCGGTGAGCAGGTGCGGGAAGAAGCGCTCGCCCAGGGGTTCGCGCAGGTCCTTCGGCAGGTCCGTCATCGACTCGACGTCGGTCTGGTAGTGCGTGAAGTAGTGGGTCGAGAGCTGCTTCGCGCGGAACGCGGGCAGGCCCATCTCCCTGACCGCGGTGATGCGTTCGTCCATCGACATGTCCGCCAGGTGCTGCTGCGGCTGACTGACCCGCGGCGACTTGAAGTTGAGGAGCGGACGGCCGTCACGCATCGGGGTCGTCGAGGTCGTCCCGTCCGCATGTTCGACGACGGGTCTGACTTGCCTGCTGCCTGCTGGTGAACTCACCCGTCCATTGTCTCACGAAGGCGGCGTCGACGCTCTGTGCGCGAGGCCACCTCGGCGTCTAGAGGTATCCGGGCAGCACCGAGAAGAGGACGAGTGCCACGGGGGCGGTGGGCAGGATCGAATCGAGGCGGTCCATGACCCCTCCGTGGCCGGGAAGCAGAGTGCCCATGTCCTTGAGGTCGAGGTCGCGCTTGATCATCGACTCGCTGAAGTCGCCGAGGGTGGCGAAGGCGGGGATGATCACGCCGATGACGAATCCGGTCCAGAACGGGGCGCCGAAGACGGTGAGCGCGAGGATCACCGCGACGGCGGTGGTGAAGACGACCGAGCCGAGGTAGCCCTCCCATGACTTCTTCGGCGAGATGCTCGGCGCGATGGGGTGCTTGCCCCAGACGACGCCGAAGATGTAGCCGCCGGTGTCGGAGGCGACGACGCTGGCGAGGAACAGGATGACGTAGAGGTTGCCGTCGGGCTCGGTGAGGAGGAAGACGACGAAGCAGGCCATGAGGCCGACATAGGTGAGCGCGAACAGGGACAGGGAGACGTCCTTGACCGCGTTCTTGCGACGTTCGACCATCGTGAACAGCATGACCGCACCCGCCCCGGCGACGAAGGTCACCCACAGGGCCTCGCGTCCGCCGAAGTAGGTCGCCACGACCATGCATGCGGCTGCGACGACGGTGGGCACGCGGGAGACGAGCGAACCGGACCGGGACAGCGCGTTGCCCAGCTCCCACATGGCCGCGACGATCGCGACGAGGATGATGAAGAGGAACGAGGTCGGGAAGATGATGAGCGAGGCGAGCACCGCTCCACCGAGGAGGAGGCCGATGCCGATCGCCGCGGGCAGGTTGCGCCCGGCCTTGCCGTAGTCCTTCTGCGGCGCCTCCGCCTCGGCGTCCTCCGCGGTCTCGGGCACGGGGCCCGAGTTCGGGTCGTCGGGGACGTACTCCTTCCCCGAGGCGCGCAGGTCGCGGCGTCGGGGGTAGACCACGTCGGTCGGTCCCGAGGTCGGGGCGTCGGCGGATCCGGGGGTGTCGGAGGCCCGGTGGTCGTCCTCGGGATCCCGGCCGACGTGCCGGAGGCCGGGCTGCTGCGGCCCGGCCTCCGGCAACGACGACCCGTCCGGCTCCCCAGCGGGAGCCGGACCGGAAGAGGGACTGTCGGGCCCGGTCAACGCGATCATCAGACCTCGAGCAGCTCGGCTTCCTTCTTGGCGAGCAGTCTGTCGATGCTCTCCACCTTGCTCTTCGTCAGTTCGTCGAGCTCGGCGATGGCGCGAGTGACCTCGTCCTCGCCGGCCTCGCCGTCCTTCTTGATGCGCTCGAGGGTGTCCTTCGAGTGCCGGCGGATGTTGCGGATGGAGACCTTGCCGTCCTCGGCCTTGCTCTTGACGATCTTCACGTACTCCTTGCGCCTCTCCTCGGTGAGTTCCGGGAGCACGACGCGGATGACGTTTCCGTCGTTGGCGGGGTTCGCACCGATGTCCGAGTTGCGCAGGGCGGTCTCGATGTCGCCGAGGGCTCCGCGGTCATAGGGAGTGACGAGGATCGTCCGGGCCTCAGGGGTCTGGAACGAGGCCAGCTGCTGCAGAGGAGTCGGGGCGCCGTAGTACTCGATCTCGATGTTCGCGAACAGCGCGGGATTGGCCCGGCCGGTGCGGATCGACCCGAAGTCCTCCTGGGTGAACTCCACGGCCTTGTCCATCTTCTCCCTGGCCTCGGCCAGCGTTTCTTCAATCACGACTCACTCTTTCCGTCGATGGGAACTTTGGATTCATTCTATGGGTCTTGGGTCACATTTGCCGCACTGCACGCACCGCGGGACCCTCCCGGGCAGGCATGACTGCCTCGGGACATGGTCCGGGCTGTCGTGTCGCGGCGGACTCGTCCGGCGGCGCCGACAGCGGGGCGGCGCGGATGGCGGAGGACGTGGGACGAGGTGCCCACGGCCCGGAGCTTCGGTGGAATCGGGCCGCCTCGGGGCCGGCCTACTTGACGACGGTGCCGATCTTCTCGCCGGCGATGGCCTTGCGCAGGTTCCCCTCGCCCTCCATGCCGAAGACGTGCATCGGCAGCTTGTTGTCCATGCACAGGGAGAACGCGGTCGCGTCGACGACCTTGAGGCCGGAGATCAGGGCCTCCTCGTAGGTGATCTCGTTGATCTTCTTCGCCTCCGGATCGATCTTGGGATCCGCGGTGTAGACGCCGTCGACGCCGTTCTTGGCGATGAGCACCTCGTCGGCATGGATCTCGAGGGCACGCTGGGCGGCGACGGTGTCGGTGGAGAAGTAGGGCAGCCCGGCACCGGCGCCGAAGATGACGACCCGGTTCTTCTCCATGTGGCGCATGGCCCGCCGGGGGATGTAGGACTCGGCGACCTGGGACATGGGGATCGCGGTCTGGACGCGCGTGTCGACGCCCAGCTGCTCGAGGAAGTCCTGCAGCGCCAGGCAGTTCATCACCGTGCCGAGCATGCCCATGTAGTCGGCGCGGGTGCGATCCATGCCCCGCTGCGAGAGCTCGGCTCCACGGAAGAAGTTGCCGCCTCCGACGACGATGCTGACCTCAACCTCGTCGACGGTGGGAGCGACTTCTCTGGCCACGGCCGCGACGACATCGGGATCCACGCCGATCTTCCCGCCTCCGAACACCTCGCCGGACAGCTTGAGGAGCACACGGCGACGGTGGTTGCGCACCGGTCTGCTGGCGTGGGACGATTCGTGAACCGGGCTTGTTGTCATTGAGTCCTTCTTCCGTGCGGGCACGATGGTCGTTGACAGTTTAGCGAAAACGGGGCCGGACCCCATGGTCCGACCCCGTCAGGCGCTTATGAGATCACTCTCAGGCTCTTTCCGGACCTCCGCCGATGCCCACGCATGGTGAGCATCGGCGGAGGAATCGGTCGTGGTTCAGGCTCCGACGCGGAAGCGCAGGAAGCCGGTCGCCTTGACTCCGGCAGCTTCGAGGACCTTGCCCACGGACTGCTTGGGATCCTTGGCGAATCCCTGGTCGAGCAGGCAGTTCTCCTTGAAGAAGCCGTTGACGCGGCCCTCGATGATCTTCGGCAGAGCCTTCTCGGGCTTGCCTTCGTTCTTCGCAGTGTCCTCGGCGATGCGACGCTCGTTCTCGACGAGGTCGGCGGGGACATCGTCACGCGAGAAGTACTTCGGGCTCATCGCGGCGATGTGCACGGCCACGTCGTGGGCGACGGCGGAGTCGTCACCCTCGTAGGCGAGCAGGACGCCGACCTGCGGCGGCAGGTCCTTGTTCGTGCGGTGCAGGTACGACTCGACCTTGCCACCCTCGATGCGTCCGACCCGGCGCAGGGCGACCTTCTCGCCCAGGGCGGCGCCGCTCTCGGTGACGAACTGGGAGACGGGCTTGCCGTCGACCTCGGACTCGAGGAGAGCCTCGGCGGAATCGGCCTTGTTGGCCACTGCCAGGTTGAGGACCTCATCGGCGAGGGCGATGAAGCGGTCGGACTTGGCGACGAAGTCGGTCTCGGAGTTGAGCTCGATCATCGTTCCGACTCCACCGTCGACGTGGGTGGCCACGAGGCCGTCGGTGGTGGAGCGTCCCTCACGCTTGGTGGCGCCCTTGAGACCCTTGACGCGGAGGATCTCGACGGCCTTCGCCTGGTCGCCGTCGGCCTCGTCGAGGGCCTTCTTGACGTCCATCATTCCGGCGCCGGTCTTCTCGCGCAATGCCTTGATGTCAGCGGCAGTGTAGTTTGCCATGCTTTCTCCTATTGGTGGTGGAGTTGAAGGAAATCAGGACTGTGCGGACTCGGTGGAGTCGGCACCGGCCGCTGCGGGCTCCTGCGTCGCCTCGTCGGCGGGCGCTGCCTCGGCAGCCTCTGCCGCTTCGCCCGCGGGGCCCTCTTCACCGGCGGGTGCGCTGCCCTCGAGCAGTTCACGCTCCCACTCGGGCATCGGCTCGACGGCGGAGACGTTCTTCTCGCCGCCCTCGTCCGAGGAGTGGCGGGCGATGAGGCCCTCGGCCACGGCGTCGGCGATCACGCGGGTGAGCAGGGACACCGAACGGATGGCGTCGTCGTTGCCCGGGATCGGGTAGGTGACGTCATCGGGATCGCAGTTGGTGTCGAGGATCGCGATGACCGGGATGCCCAGCTTCTTCGCCTCGTCGACGGCGAGGTGCTCCTTCTTGGTGTCGACGATCCACACGGCCGACGGGGTCCGCTGCATGTCGCGGATGCCGCCGAGGGTCTTCTCCAGCTTGTCCTTCTCGCGACGGAGGATGAGGAGTTCCTTCTTCGTGTGCGACGAGCCTGCGACGTCGTCGAAGTCGATCTCCTCGAGCTCCTTGAGGCGAGCCAGACGCAGCGAGATGGTCTGGAAGTTGGTGAGCATGCCGCCGAGCCAACGCTGGTTGACGAAGGGCTGGCCGACGCGCTTGGCCTGCTCGGCGATCGATTCCTGAGCCTGCTTCTTGGTGCCGACGAAGAGGATCGAGCCCCCGTGGGACACGGTCTCCTTGACGAACTCGTACGCGGTGTCGATGTAGCCCAGCGACTTCTGCAGGTCGATGATGTAGATGCCGTTGCGCTCGGTGAAGATGAAGCGCTTCATCTTCGGGTTCCAACGGCGGGTCTGGTGTCCGAAGTGGACGCCGCTGTCGAGCAGCTGGCGGATGGTGACGACGGCCATGCCGACGCTCCTTTCTCTTGCGCCTGGACGGCGCACTGAGTCACAGTGAATCGACAGCGTTCGCACGCGGCCGACGACGGTGACGGTTTCGGTTGATTCCTGGCATCCGGTCCGCGCACCCCACAGGCCGTCAGCAACGGACCGCCTGCACCTCGGGGTGGAGAAGAGTTCGGATACGCGTAGTCAGAAGACACGCTTCTGCTGAGCCCAGTGTATCCCTCCCGACCAATTGTTTTCCAATCGCCGCAGGTCCCCCAGCCCCTCGGTCGTGCCGCAGGTGTCGAGTCCCTCGGGCGGAGTCGCACACCGTCGCTTCCTGCGGCCGATCCCGGGGTCCCCGGCCGTCGGGTCCAGGCCTCCGCCCGTCGGATTGGGGTCCCCGGCCCGTCGGGTCGACGTTCGTGGGGTCGTGCTCCGCTGTCCCAGGGGATGACTCGTGCGCGCAGCACTGTGGATGCTCCGACCGGGGTCGGGGGCGGCCTCGCTCCACCGATGGCCGGCCGGCCCTGGCCCCGTGGAGAATCCCGAGGAATCGGGATCTCCTCCCCTCTCCCCTTCCCTCGTGTCGGCAGGTCCGGCGGTCGAGTCTCGGCTCAATGCCGCGTCGGCGACTCGGGTGCTTCGCCCTGTGGATCGCCGGGCGACTCGTCCTCGGATCGCCTGTGGACGCTGAACCTCGTTCCACAGGGCTATTCCGGAGCCGTGACGTCGAGCCGCCCCGTGGACTTCGATGGGTCCATGCAGCCCATCGACTCCCCCGTGCGAGCCCATCGTCATCGCTTCCGCGCCGCGGCCTTCGCCGCGTTGCTGCTGCTCTTCGCGACGATCGTCGCCGGGGCGGTCCTCCCGGTCCCGGGGGATCGTGCCGTCGCCGCGCCGAGGGACGAGCCGGCGTGGGTCTCGCTGGTCCCCGCGATGGAGATCGTCGAGGCCTTCGACCCGCCCGCGGAGACCTGGCTCGCCGGCCACCGTGGCATCGATGTCCTCGCCGTGGTCGGCGAGCCCCTGCGGGCTCCGACGGCGGGGACACTGCGCTTCCGCGGGGCGGTGGCCGGAGCGGCGACGGTGAGCATCGAGACGGAATCGGGGTTCGTCGTCTCGTTCCAGCCCGCGACCTCGACTCTGGACAAGGGCGAGAGGTTCGCCGCCGGCGAGACGATCGGAGAGGTCGCCGCCGGTGCCCATTGCAGCGACTCGTGCCTCCACATCGGGGTGTGGCCGACCGACAGCGACCGCCGGTACGTCGACCCCGCCCGGTTCTTCGGTCAGGAGAGCTCTCTGCTGCTGCCGCTGGCGCGCAAGCCCTCGGACGAGCCCGCCGAGGGCTCCTCGAGTTCGGGAGCCGGCGCCTGGGGCGGGCACCGGAACGGGCGGATCCCCGCTTCGGCGATGTGTCCCCTGAAGACGGCGCCCGGCCACATGCTCCGCTGCGACGCGCAGGAGGCGTTCGATCGTCTCTCCCATGCCTACGAGACCCGCTTCGGCACGCCGATCTCGGTCACGGACTCCTATCGGGACTACGACACGCAGGTCATCCTCAAACGGCGCAAGGGACGGATGGCCGCCACCCCGGGCCGGTCCAACCATGGCTGGGCCCTGGCCGTCGATCTCGGCGGCGGCATCAACTCCTTCGGCACCGCCGAGCATCGGTGGATGCGCGAGAACGGCCCGACATTCGGGTGGATCCATCCGGGCTGGGCCCGGCAGAACGGATCCCTCCCAGAGGCTTGGCACTGGGAGTTCAGGAAATGAGGACACTCGTGCGATAGAACTGTGACCATGCATATCGCCATTGTCGGAGGGCACGGACAGATCGCCCTCAAAGCCACCGAACTGCTCCTCACGGCCGGCCACGAGGTGACGTCGATCATCCGTCGACCCGAACAGGTCGAGGAGATCGAAGCTCTGGGCGCGCAGGCCCGTGTCTGCGATGTCGAGACCGCCGATGCCGCCGAGCTCGCCGCGGCGATCGCGGGAGCCGATGCGCTCGTGTTCGCTGCGGGCGCGGGCCCGGGGTCGACGATCGAGGCGAAGCGCGGCATCGATCTGGGCGGCTCGCTCAAGTCGATCGACGCCTGCCTCGAGATCGGGATCCGCAGGTTCGTCCAGATCTCCTTCATCGGCGTCACCGACCCTGTCCCCGAGGGCACGGACCCGGTCTTCGCCGCCTACTGGGAGGCCAAGAGGGAGGCCGATGAGGCGCTCATCTCCTCGGGTCTCGCCTACACGATCGTCAAGCCCGGTCGGCTGACGGACGAACCGGCGACGGGAACCGGAGAGGTCGGAGTCGGCTCATCCCGCGGTGTCACGACGGCCCGGGCCACCGTGGCGGAGTTCATCCGGATGGTTCTCGAGGAGCCCCGGACCGCTGGGCTCTCGCTCGACATCTCCGACGGGGACACTCCCCTGCGGCAGGCCCTGGAAGGGTTCCTCCAGACCGAGGACTGAACGGCCGGTGCTGAGGTCCGGGTCCTGTGTCCGAGGGTCGTCCCTGGGTCGGTCCCGGGCTGCGCAGCTATGCCCGGGGGTGCGCCTGCCGGTACGTGTCGTGGAGTCGCTGCATCGACACATGGGTGTAGATCTGCGTGCTGCTCATGGTGGAGTGGCCCAGCAGCTCCTGGATCTGGCGCAGATCGGCTCCTCGATCGAGCATGTGGGTCGCTGCCGAATGCCTGAGCCCGTGCGGACCGATGTCCGGTGAGTCCGGATGGGCCGCTCCGTATCGGTGGACGAGCTCTCGCACCTGACGAGCGCCGATCCGCCCTCCTCGCAGGCCGAGGAACAGTGCGTCGGCACTGCGCTCGTTCTCCAGCAGCGAGCGCATGCCGAGCCATCTCTCGAGGGCCCGGCGAGCCGGTTCCCCGAACGGCACCCTTCGCTCCTTGTTCCCCTTGCCGAGCACCGTGATCATCGACCTCGCGTGATCGACGTCTCGGCGGTCCAGTCCGCACAGTTCGGAGACGCGCACCGCCGTGGCGTAGAGCAGTTCGAGGATCGCCGCGTCCCTGGCCGATCTCGCGAGTTCGATCGGGTCGGCCGGGTGGGTCGGGTCAGGATCCTGCGAGCCGGATCTGTCCACGGCGGAGGCGTCGGGAGTGCCGTCGTCGGTCGTGGCGAGCTCGGAGGCTCCGCGGTCGGATGCCCGGGATGAGCTCCCCTGGTCGCCGCGAGGCTCGGGGGCGGGCTTCTCGGTCGTGGGCACGGCCGCGATGAGATCGGCGGCCTGCTGGGGTTTGAGCACGGTGGGCAGCCGGGATTCCCGCTTCGGGGTGCGCAGCCGGGCCGCAGGGTTCGCCGAGAGCCCCCGGCTGCTCACGCAGTAGGCGAAGAACGACTTCACAGCGGCGATCTTCCGTGCCACCGTCGACGTCGCCGCACCCGCGTCGTCGAGGGCGATGAGCCATGAGCGCAGGAGGGTGAGGTCGATGTCCTCAAGCCGCAGGTCCGCGGGCCGTGGTCCTCCGGCGTGCCCGAGGAAGTCCCTGACATCGGAGAGGTACGCCTTCGCCGTGTGCGGTGAGACGGCGCGGGAGCGCAGGTGTCCCGTGTATCCGGCCAGCGCCTCGGCGATGCTCTGCGATTCCGTCACCCCTCCAGGGTACGCCGACGAGCGGCAGGGACCCACGCGGCCTGGAGACCCTGACTCCGACCTCAACGCTTCTGCCGCCGCAGCTTCACCCACCCCGAATCGCGGCGGGCGCTCAGCCCGCCGAGTTCGAGTGCGGCGAGCGCCGCCAGGGTCTCCGCGATCGTCAGCCCGGCTCTGCTCGCCACGGTGCCGGGGTCGAGGGGTCGTGTCGTCGACAGCGCATTCAGGCAGATCCTCTCCCGCTCGGCCAGGGCGTCGACCGGCCCGTCGGGAACAGCGCGGCCGTCGGGAACGGAGGGACCGTCGAACAGCCCCGGCTGCCCGTCCGCGTCGATGAGCTCCATGACGTCGTCGCAGTTGGTCACGAGCTCCGCCTCGTGCAGCCGGAGCAGCCGGTGGCAGCCGGTCGACGACGCCGAGTACACCGACCCGGGGAACGCGGCGACGACCCGGGAGAGTTCGAGTGCGTGCCGGGCGGTGTTGAGGGCGCCCGAGCGCCATCCCGCCTCGACGATGACGGTCGCGGCGGCCGAGGCGGCGATGAGCCGATTCCGCAGCAGGAAGCGATGCCTCATCGGCGTCATTCCCGGTGCCGTCTCGGAGACGATCGCTCCCCCGTGGAGCATCTGGCGGAACATCTCCGTGTTGGCCGCCGGGTAGAACCGATCGACGCCTCCGGCCATGAACGCGACGGTCACGTGCTCGCGAGCGATCGCCGCCCGATGGGCTGCGGCGTCGATGCCGAAGGCGCCTCCGGAGACGACGGTGATCCCACGAGCCGCGAGGTCCCACGCGAGGTCGGATGCGCACTTCGTGCCATAGCCGCTCGCAGCCCGGGCGCCGACGATGGCCACGGCCCGATGCAGTGCGGTCCGCAGGTCGGCCTCGCCCCGCACCCACAGGCCCAACGGTGCCGCCGGGCCGAGGTCCGAGACGGCGGTCGGCCACTCGGGGTCATCGGGGATGACGAGGCGGCCGGACAGCAGGTGCATGGCCTCGAGGTCACGGGTGCCGTCGGCGTCCCCGGCACGCATCGCCCACCGGGCCAGGGCGTCGGCGAGCTGGCCTCCTCCGGGAACCTCGCCCGCGGTCGCTGAGATTCCTGCCGCCGCCTCCCCGGCCGAGGCCTCTCGGGCGGCGACCGCGGCGACGATGCCGAGCACCGCCTGCGGGCCGAGTTCACCGACGAGCGCCCGGAGCAGCCCGTCTCCGGGCTCTCCGATCCGCAGCAGAGCCGCGACCGCCGCGCGGCGCTCGTCGTCGTGACCGTCCCTGCCGACGCCATCACTGACGTCGCTGTCCCTGCCGACGCCATGATCGCCCCTGCTGTCGCCGTCCCTGCCGTCGTCGCCCACGATGCCCGCGCCATCGGGCCTGTCCCGTCCCTGCTCTGCCTCATCCATCGCTTCAGTCCTCATCCGTCCCGCTCCCCACCGCTCAGGAGTCCTGCGTCCTCAGCGCGAGCGCGGTTCTGATCCTGTCGGCCGTCGGTGCCTCCGCGCCCTCGAGGTCGGCCAGGGTCGTGGCCACGCGCAGCACACGGTCGTAGCCGCGCATCGTGATCCTGCCGGTGTCCAGCGCACGATCGAGGTCCTGCAGGGCGTGTGGCCGGAGCCCGAAGTGCTCGCGCAGCCACGGCCCGGGTGCCCTGGCGTTGAGCGACCACTCGCACTCGGCGTACCGGTGGGCCTGCCTCCCGCGCGCGGCCATCACCCTCTCGGCGACGGTCGCGCCCGACTCCCGGTTCCCGCCGAGGCGGACGTCGGCGGGAGAGACGGGGAACAGCTCGAGCTGCAGGTCCACCCGGTCGAGGAGAGGCCCCGACAGCCGGTTGCGGTACCGGCGCTTGTCCATGGGCGTGCACTGGCAGCTGGTCTCCGCGCCCTCCATCCCGGCTCCGCACGGGCAGGGGTTGGCCGCCATCACCAGTTGGAAGTCGGCGGGGAGCACCATCGATCCCCAGGCCCGGTGGATCTGGACCTGCCGGGACTCCAGGGGCTGGCGCAGCGCTTCGAGGACGTCGCGGGAGAACTCGGGCGCTTCGTCGAGGAACAGGACACCGCGATGGGCGCGGCTGAGGATGCCGATCGATCCCGGCTTGCGTCCGCCCACCATCGCCGAGGCGGTGCTGCGGTGGTGCGGGGCCTCGAACGGTGGTCGGTGGTCGAGCCCTTCGCCGGGCTCGAGCTCTCCGCGCAGGGACTTCACCGCCGCGACCTCGACCGCCTGTGCGTCGTCGAGGGGCGGCAGGATGCCCGGCAGGCATTGGGCCAGGAGTGTCTTGCCCGCACCGGGCGTCCCGCGCATGAGGAGGTTGTGCCCGCCTGCGGCGGCGACCTCGAGGCCGAACCGGGCTTCGTCCTGGCCCTGGACCTCGGCGAGGTCGTGTCGTTCGGGCGCTCGCGAGGGCACCGACACCGACTCGACGACCGGCGGCAGCGGTGGAACGGTGAGATCCCCGCCGTAGACGTTGACGAGCTCGGCCAGTGAGGCGATGGCCCTGACCTGTGCTCCGGCGAGCAGAGCGGCTTCGTGGCAGTTGCCGACGGGCACGACGAAACGCTCGAACCCGGCCTGCAGTCCGCTGTGCAGGCTGGGCAGCACCCCGGTGACGGGCCGGATCCGACCGTCGAGGCCGAGTTCGCCGCAGTGGATGACCGATTCGGTATCCGCGCGGCCGATGACGCCCCTGGCCTTGAGGACGGCCACGGCGATCCCGAGGTCGAAACCCGTCCCGATCTTGGGCACCGTGCCCGGGGTGAGGTTGATGGTCAGATGCTGGGTGGCGACGGGAACCCCGAGGTAGGCGAGCGCCGCTCGCAGCCGCTTGCGCGATTCGCTCACCGAGGCGTCGGGCAGACCGACGATGTCGATACCGGGGAGGCCGGCGCTCACGCATGCCTCGATGGACACGATCCTGCCCGCGAGCCCCCACAGCGCCACCGCCGAGGCCCGGCCGATGACGTTGATCGCGGCCTCCGTGCTCACGATGCATCCTGCAGGGCCGGCGCGTAGAAATACTGCGGCCGCGGCTGGGTGACGATGCCGAGGCCGTCGATGCGGACGCTTGAGAAGAACTCGGATTGCCGGCTCAGCCAGAGGGCGGTGAGCAGCCTGATCCGTCTCAGCTTCGCGACGGTGATCGCTTCGAGCGGTGAGCCCAGCGCGAGGGTCCGGCGGGTCTTGACCTCGACGACGACGAGGGTGTCCCCGTCGCGGGCGATGATGTCGAGCTCCCCGCGCGGGCACCGGAAGTTGCGTTCGACGATCGTCATCCCCCGATCCTCGAGGTAGGCGACGGCGAGGTCCTCACCCAGCCGCCCCAGTGCCAGCTGCCGGTCCCCGCGGCTCGCATTCACGTCTGAGCGTCCCATGCGGCCCAGCCCATCACGAACCTCACCGGCGGGCCAGAGCGGAGGACGGGGCTGTGGATCGGCGCCGGCCGTCCACAGCCCGATCACCCCCGAGTCGTCAGATCCTCCACAGCCTCCCGAGCCCGAGTCGGTCTCGGCTACCGCCCGATCGAGGTGGGCGGTTCGAGGTCGCTCTTGGCGATCTCCTCGATGTTGACGTCCTTGAAGGTGAGCACATGCACGGTCTTGATGAATCGCGCCGAGCGATAGCTGTCCCAGACCCAGGCATCACGCAGGGTGAGCTCGAAGTACACGTCGCCGGAGTCGGCGTGGGCCTTGAGGTCGACGTGGTTGGCCAGGTAGAAGCGCCGCTCCGTCTCGACGACGTAGGCGAACAGGCCGACGACGTCCCTGTACTCCTTGTAGAGCTGGAGCTCCAGCTGTGCCTCGTAGTCGTCCAGATCATCTGTGCTCATGCCAACATGTCCTCGTTCGTGTTCAGTCGGAAGCTCTTCCGATGGTGGATGCTCGCACCGAACTCGGCGATCCCCTGTCGATGGTGGAGCGTTCCGTATCCGACGTTCGACTCCCAACCATACTGCGGGTGCGCCGCGGCGAGGCCGATCATCTCCTCATCGCGGGTGACCTTGGCCACGATGCTCGCCGCCGCGATGACCGGGACCCGGCCATCGCCCTTGATGATCGTGCGCACGGCGGGGATGTGGAGGTCGGCGCAGGGTCCGAATATCCCCAGACAGTCGAGCGTGAGTGGAACCGAGAGCCAGTCGTGCTTGCCGTCGAGGAGGATGATGCGACGCGCGGTCTCGGGCACCGCGGCGAGCACCTCGGCGAGGGCGCGCCGTCCGGCCAGGTTGAGTGCCATGGTCATGCCGAGCACGTCGATCTCGGTCGGTGACGCCGAGGCGACGGCGGTGGCCCGTGCCCATCCCGTGACCCTCTCGGTGGCGGTCCGTCGTGCCGCGGCGGTGAGCTGCTTGGAGTCGTGGATGCCGGCGGGAACCTCGCCGTCGAGGAGTTCGCCGAGGTCGAAGAGGGCGGCTCCGACGCTGACCGGTCCGGCCAGGGCCCCGCGCCCGACCTCGTCGACGCCGATGACGACGTCGAAGCCCTCGGAGCGCAGAGCGGCCTCGACGCCGAGGTCGGTCAGACCGAGAGCCGTCCGCCGCCTCGAGGTCGCCCGCCGTGGCGCTCCCGGAGCAGCGGTCGCCGCAGCAGCCGCCCGCCGGGTCGTTCTCCTCGTCGTGGTCGTCCTCTCCGCGGTCATCAGCTGCCGGTGATCCCTTCCGGTTCGGGGACCTGTGCGAAGACTTCCTCGGGGCTGCTCATCCAGGTGAAGTGGCTCAGGGGCCAGTTGATGAGGAACACGGTGCCGACGACGTTCTCGGCCGGCACGAAGGGCTCGGTGTCCTGGTGGAAGCGCGAGTCGGCGGAGTTGCTCCGGTTGTCGCCCATCACCCAGTAGTGGCCGTCGGGGACGGTGACGGAGAACTCCATCTGCGAGGGCGCCATCCCCGCCTCCAGGTAGGTCTCGGTGATCGGTTCGCCGTTGACGAGCAGCCGGCCCTGCGCGTCGCAGCACTCGACGGTGTCCCCGCCGCGGCCGATGACGCGCTTGATCAGCTGCTGGCCGGCGTCCGAGGGCGCCAGCCCGAGGAACTCGAGCACCGGGTTGGGACGATATGAGGAGACCTGGTCGTCGGAGAGCCAGTCGGCGGGGTCGTCGAAGACGATGATGTCTCCGCGGTCGGGCGGGTCGAAGCGGGGGGCGAGCTGGTTGACGAGCACCCGATCGTCGACCTGCAGGGTCTGCTCCATGGATCCCGACGGGATGTAGAACGAACGCATCACCCATGCGCGCAGCGCCGTCGAGATGAGAACCGCGACGACGATGATGGCGAGGGTCTCGAGGAGCCCGCGGACGAGCCTCCGCGAGGGTGATGGGGAGGCTGCTGATTCGGATGACATTCGTTCGCTTTCTTCGACCAGGCCACACGCGGCAGGACTGGATTGAGCGTATCAGCCGACGTCGGCGCGGACTCCCAGCGTGAGTGGGCAGCAGGGCGGGTTGACACCGGCGGCTGCCATCGCCTGCTCAGTCGATGGACGAACCGTGGCCGATGACGGGGCCGACGACCCGGTCGAGCGGGATGAAGCCACCGCCGGGCCTCCCCAGCAGTGCCCTCGAGTCGGCGGAGTCGGCGCGGTTGTCGCCCATCACCCACATCGTCCCGGCGGGAACCTCGACCGCGAACTCGACGCTCGAGGCGGGCGCGGCGGCGTAGTCCTCGTCGAGGGGTTCGCCGTCGAGGAGGAGACGGCCCTGGGCGTCGCAGCACTCGAGGGTGTCCCCGCCGAGGGCGATGACCCTCTTGACGTAGTAGACGTCGCGGTCGCCGAGGCCCACCCAGGAGCCCATCTTCTGCAGGGGCGTCGGGAGGGCTGCGTCGACGAAGGAGCCGCGACCGTCGAAGACGACGACGTCCCCGCGGTCGATCGTCCCGCGCAGGGCGTCGGGTCGCCACACGGAGATCTCGTCGCCGACGTCGAGGGTCGGCGCCATCGACTCACTGGGGATGGTGAATCGCTGGAAGACGAAGCCGCGCACCGATCCGCCGAGGACCACGATGACGACGGCGAGGACGGCGATCGCCTTGGTCCACCTCGGCGAGATGCGAAAACGCGACCCGAAGGTCGCGTTCTCGTGATCGTTCGGCGCAGTGCCGGGCAAGTATCAGGCCTTTTCGCGGATGCGAGCGGCCTTGCCGCGGAGGTTGCGCAGGTAGTACAGCTTCGCACGGCGGACGTCACCGCGGCTGAGGACCTCGATCTTCTCGACGATGGGCGAGTGCACCGGGAGGGTGCGCTCGACTCCGACGCCGAAGCTGATCTTGCGAACGGTGAACGTCTCGCGGATTCCGTCGCCCTGGCGGCGGATGACGATTCCCTTGAAGACCTGGATACGCGAACGGCTGCCCTCGACCACGCGAACGTGGACGTTGAGGGTGTCACCGGCGCGGAACGCGGGAATGTCGGACTTCAGCGAGGCTGCATCGACAACATCGAGCTTCTGCATGGTTGTTCTCCTGTGTCTTCCGCTTCAGGACGTCGACACGCATGTCAGACCGGTCGAACCGGTGTGTGGATCGTCTGCCGGGACTGCTCCCCGATGCGCCGGGAGGATCCCGGCGATCTGTGCTGGGCGCCCATCCCCCTGAAGCAGGTGGGCGCCAACAAACGCGACGATCTATTCTGTCATGGTTTCGCCTCGGGACTCAAACCGGTCGAGCGCCTCACGGTCGCCGCGGTCGAGGTCGTCGAGGCGTGCGAGCAGGTCGGGTCGCACCTCGGCGGTGCGCTCGAGGCGCCGATCCCTCCGCCAGCGGGCGATCGCCTGGTGGTTGCCGCTGAGCAGCACCTCGGGCACCTCGTGGCCGCGCCAGCTCGCGGGCTTCGTGTAGATGGGGTATTCGAGGAGCCCGTCCTCGTGGCTCTCCTCCGCCAGCGACTCGGGGTTGCCGATGACACCCGGGATGAGTCGGGTGACGGCTTCGATCATCACCATCGACGCGACCTCTCCCCCATTGAGGACGTAGTCGCCGATGCTCATCGGCCGGCACTCGAAGCGCTCCTGCGCCCAGTCGAGGACGCGCTGGTCGATGCCCTCGTAGCGTCCGCAGGCGAAGACGAGATGATCGGCGTGCGCCAGCTCCTCGGCGGTGCGTTGGTCGAAGACGGGCCCCGCGGGGCTGGGCACGATGAGCACGGGCTTCCCCGCGGCGGTCACCGCGTCGGCGGTCTCCGCGTCGGCAGCAGCGGCTTCGTCGGCAGGAGCGGCCTCGTCGGCCTCGCCGAGGCGGTCGCGCGGTGCCAGGGATCCCGGGGCCGCGGCCGCGTCGAGGATGCGCTCGAGTGCCAGCGCCCAGGGTTCGGCTTTCATGACCATTCCGGCACCGCCCCCGTAGGGGGTGTCGTCGACGGTGCGGTGGCGGTCGACGGTGAATGCGCGCAGATCGTGGACGCCGAGTTCGAGCAGGCCCTGGTCGATCGCCTTGCCGATGAGCGAGAGCCGCAGGCCCTCGAGGTACTCGGGGAAGATCGAGACGACGTCGATTCTCATGGCAGGGCTCATTCGGCGTCGAACAGTCCGGCCGGAGGGGTGACGACGATCCGGCCGGCCTCGAGGTCGACCTCGGGGACGATGGCCGTGACGAACGGGATGAGCACCTCGTGCCCGTCGACGTGCTCCATGTGGAGGAGATCCTGTGCCACGCCGTTGGTGACGTCGGTGATCGTGCCGACCTTGGTCTCGCCCTCGTAGACGTCGAGGTCGACGAGATCGTCGAGGTACCACGCATCGTCCTCGTCCTCCTCGGCGGCCTCGCCGAGGATCAGGGTGTTGCGGACCTCCTCGGCGCGGGTGCGGTCGGTGATCTCCTCGAAGCTGAGCAGCAGCCGGTCCCGGTGCCACCGCGCCGTCTTCAGGGTCAGCGAGCCGATGTCGGGATCGGTGGAGTAGGTCCGACCCGGCACGAGCCGTTCGTCGGGACGGTCGGTGCGCACCTCGACGGTGAATTCCCCTCTGATGCCGTGCGGTTTCCCCAAGCGGGCGAACACCGTGTCCATACTGCTCCTTCACGTTCTCTGCCGCCGGTGGGCGGCCGTTGTCCAAAGTCGTGCTCCGGCGCCGAGCCGAGCCGAGCCGAGCACAGTCTAGCCGGGGCCGGCGGTGCGTCTCGGTCCGAGGCGACGCCGCGCGAACCGCCGCGTGAATGCGCTTGAGGGGGCGTGGCCTGTGCCACGCCCCCTCACGCTCTCAGACGATCACGCCTCGATGAGGTCCACTCGCACCGACTCGCGTCCGGCAAGTGAGTTGATCACGGTGCGCAGGGCCTTCGCGGTTCTGCCCGCGCGACCGATCACGCGCCCGAGATCGTCCGGATGAACTCGAACCTCAAGCGTGGTCCCCCGGTGGGACGACCGGGATCGCACCGCCACATCGTCGGGATTGTCGACGATGCCGCGGACCAGGTGTTCGAGCGATTCAGCCAACATCTCAGGCTTCAGCGCTTTCCTCAGCAGGCTCCTCGGCCGAGTCCTCGGCCTTGCCCTTGCGGGTGATCGCCTCGCGGATCACCGATTCGGCGGAGGGAGCGACGTACGGGGTCTTCTCCACCTGCGGCTTGACAGTGTTCACCGCCTCGCCCTCACCGGTGAACTTCTGCCAGTCGCCGGTCAGCTTGAGCAGGTTGCGGACCTGATCGGTGGGCTGAGCGCCGACGGAGAGCCAGTGCTGTGCGCGCTCGGAATCGATCTCGATGACCGAGGGCTCACGGGTCGGGTGGTAGATGCCGATCTGTTCGATGGCCTTGCCGTCGCGACGAGTGCGCGAATCGGCGACGACGACACGGTAGAACGGTGCACGGATCTTGCCCATGCGGGTCAGGCGAATCTTGACTGCCACTTTAGTGGTGTCTCCTTTTGTCTTCTTTGTTGCACAGAGGTTCCACAGAGCGTGGGGTTGTTCTGCGGGAATCCGTGTCCTGGACTATCACCCCGGCCCGGAAGAGAGGGCCCGCGCCGAGAGCAAAAGTACAAGAGTCAATTGTGCCAGAAAGCCCTATTTCCTGCCACCTGAGAACATCCCGCCGAATCCCTTCGGCAGGTTGCCGAGGTCGAAGTCCTCGTCGGAGCCGAGATCGACGCCGCCGAAGGCGGAGCCGACCGGATCCTTGGTCTTCCCGGTCCTCTTCTCCTGCGCCTGCTGCGCGCGCTTGGCCGGGTTGCCCGACTGGCCGCCCTTGCGGGCCTTCTTCTTCCCGGTC
Source organism: Brevibacterium sanguinis (assembly GCF_003315415.1). Taxonomy (GTDB): domain Bacteria; phylum Actinomycetota; class Actinomycetes; order Actinomycetales; family Brevibacteriaceae; genus Brevibacterium; species Brevibacterium celere_A. The sequence continues at coordinate 414,786 of NZ_QNSB01000001.1, read as the reverse complement.
GCCTTCTTCTTCCGGTTCGCCGTGCCACCGGGCATCCCTCCCGGCATGGCGGGCATCCCGGGCATGCCCGGCATGCCTGCGCCCTTGCCGAGCCCGCGCATCATCTTCTGCGCCTGGGTGAACCGCTCCATGAGCTGGTTGACGGCGGTGACCGTGGTCCCCGCACCCTTGGCGATGCGCGCCCGGCGGGAGCCGTTGAGGATCTTCGGGTTGCTGCGCTCGGCCGGTGTCATCGATCTCACAATGGCCTCGACCCGATCGACCTCACGGTCGTCGAAAGCCTCGATGGCGTCCTTGTACTGGCTCATGCCCGGCATCATCGACAGCATCTTCTTCATCGAGCCCATCTTCTTCAGGCTCGACATCTGGGTGAGGAAGTCGTTGAGGTCGAAGTCCTCGCCGGCTTCGACCTTCTTCTTGAGCTTCTCCGTCTCCTTCTCGTCGAAGGTCCGCTCCGCCTGCTCGATGAGGGTGAGGATGTCGCCCATGTCGAGGATGCGGTCGGCCATCCGGTCGGGATGGAACTGCTCGAAGTCCTTCATCGACTCGCCGGTCGAGGCGAACATGATCGGCTTGCCGGTCACCTCGGCGACGGACAGCGCGGCACCGCCGCGCGAATCGCCGTCGAGCTTCGACAGGACGACGCCGGTGAAGTCGACGCCGGCGAGGAACGCCTCGGCGGTCTTGACCGCGTCCTGGCCGATCATCGCGTCGATGACGAACAGGACCTCGTCCGGATCGACGGCGGCGCGGATGTCCGAGGCCTGCTGCATGAGCTCCTCGTCGATGCCGAGACGGCCCGCGGTGTCGACGATGACGACGTCGTGGAGCTTCGACTTCGCGACGTCGATCGAGTCCTTGGCGACCTGGACCGGATCGCCGACGCCGTTGCCCTCCTCGGGCGCGTAGACGAAGGCTCCGGCCCGCTCACCGACGATCTGCAGCTGGTTGACCGCGTTCGGGCGCTGGAGGTCGGCGGCGACGAGCATCGGCCGGTGCCCCTCGGACTTCAGCCAATGGGCGAGCTTGCCCGCCAGCGTCGTCTTGCCCGCACCCTGGAGGCCGGCGAGCATGATGACCGTCGGCGGCCGCTTGGCGAAGGTCAGGCGACGGGTCTGCCCCCCGAGGATGCCGACGAGCTCGTCGTTGACGATCTTGACGACCTGCTGGCCGGGGTTGAGCGCTCCGGAGACCTCCTCGGACAGCGCCCTCTCACGGATCCGGCCGGTGAAGGCGCGGACGACGGGCAGCGCCACGTCCGCGTCGAGCAGGGCCCTGCGGATCTCGCGGATGGTCGCATCCACGTCGGCCTCGGACAGCCGTCCCTTGCCCCGCAGATTCTTGAATGTCGCGGTGAGCCTGTCGGAAAGAGTATTGAACACCTGCAAGCCTTCTTCACGATGATTGGTCGACTCTCTAGACTAGCAAGCTCCCCACCCGCGACAGAAACCCCTCACCCGTGAATGTGCACAGAACCACCGGCTCCTCGGGAGCGTGCGCCGAGGTGGTCGGCGAGGGAGCGGGCGCCTCACACGGCCGCTCCCCCGCCTCCGTCCCTCAGCGCGGCGAGCGGGCCGTGCCCGTCGTCTCGAACGAGTACGCCTGCTCGGCGTGCTCGAAGGCGTCGATGCCGCGCATCTCCTGCCGGTGGTCGATCCGCAGTCCCATCGTCGCCCGCAGGACGACGGCGATGACCCAGGTGAGAGCACCGGCGTAGACGAGGGCGACGAGAGTCGCGACGATCTGGGAGACGAGCAGTCCGGCCCCGCCGCCGTGGAGCAGACCGCCGGCGGAGGAGTCCGAGGGAACCGCGAACACCCCGATGAGCACGGTGCCGATGACGCCGGCGACGAGGTGGACGCCGACGACGTCGAGGGCGTCGTCGTAGCGCAGGCGGTTCTTCACCGCGACGGCGAGGACGGCTCCGGCGCCGGCGGCGATCCCGATGGCGATCGCGGCCACGGGCTCGACGTCGGCGCAGGCGGGGGTGATGGCGACGAGACCGGCGATCGCCCCGGACACGCACCCGATGCTGCTCGGCCGGTGGGCGCGCATCCATTCGACGACGATCCAGGTGAGCATGCCCGCTGCGGGAGCGACGAGGGTGTTGATCCAGATCAGGCCGGCCTGCTCGACGTTTGCCGCGGCTCCCCCGTTGAAGCCGAACCAGCCGAACCACAGCAGCGCGGTGCCGATCACGGTGACGGGGATGTTGTGCGGCCGGTGCGGGGTCGAGAAGCGGGCTCGACGTCCCATGACGACGACGAGGACGAGCGCGGAGACGCCGGCGTTGATGTGGACGACGGTGCCGCCGGCGAAGTCGATCGCCGGTCCGAGCAGCTCGGCGATCGCCCCGCCCTCACCGAGGAGCCCGCCGCCCCAGACCATGAACGCGAGCGGGCAGTAGACGATGGTCACCCACAGGGCGGAGAAGACGAGCCAGGTGGAGAACCGGGCGCGGTCGGCGACAGCCCCGGCGATGAGGGAGATCGCGATCATCGCGAAGGTCGCCGAGTAGCCGATCGCGATGAGCGTCTCCGGTGACTCGGCCACCGCCTCGGCGAGGCCGATCTGGGCGGCGGGGCTGCCGAACACCCCCGCGATCGAGTCCCCCGAGCTCAGTCCGTAGCCGTAGAGCACCCAGACGAGACCGGCGACGGCCATCGCCGAGAACACCATCATCATCATGTTGATGCTCGAGGTGATCCGCGTCATCCCGCCGTAGAAGAACGCCACTCCCGGCGTCATGAGGAGGACGAGGCCGGCGGCGACCATCATCCACACATTCGCTGCATCGAGTTCCATGTCCGACTCCACGTGTTCGTGCGGTCCCCTGTCGGGACCGACCACTGACAGTGTCCATGACGCATGTCACAGCGGTGAGTCGGAGATGTTTCGAGAATGTGAAGCTCACTCGAGGAGCGCGTCGACGAAGCCCTCCGCGGTGAATGGCGCGAGGTCGTCCGCGCCCTCGCCGAGCCCGATGAGCTTGACGGGCACGCCGAGCGCGCGCTGGACGGCGACGACGATCCCGCCCTTGGCGGTGCCGTCGAGCTTGGTCAGCACGATCCCGGTGATGTCGACCGCCTCGGCGAAGACCTTCGCCTGCTGCATTCCGTTCTGGCCGGTCGTGGCGTCGAGGACGAGGAGCACCTCGTCGATGTCGTGGCCCTCGCCGAGGGGGCGGGTGGCCACCCGCTTGACCTTGCCGAGCTCGTCCATGAGCCCGACCTTGTTCTGCAGCCGGCCCGCGGTGTCGATGAGGACGACGTCGGTGCCCTCGGCCTTGCCGCGTTCGACGGCGGAGTACGCGACGGATGCGGGATCGGCCCCCTCGTGACTGCGCACCGTCTCGACGCCGACCCGGCTGCCCCAGGTCGCGAGCTGTTCGGCCGCGGCGGCGCGGAAGGTGTCGGCGGCGCCGAGGAGGACGGACTGGCCCTCGGCCACGAGCACGCGCGCGATCTTGCCCACCGTGGTCGTCTTGCCGGCGCCGTTGACGCCGACGACGAGCATGACGGCCGGCTCATCGGCGGTGCGCGACGTCGCGAGACTGCGGTCCATGGTCGGGTCGACGAGTGCGACGAGCTCGTCCCGCAGCAGCTGCCGGACGACCTCGGGATCCCGGGTGCCGAGCACCTTGACCCGCTCCCGCAGGGTGTCGACGAGCTCGGTGGTCGGCTCGACCCCGACGTCGGCGAGGATGAGCGTGTCCTCGATCTCCTCCCAGGCGGATTCGTCGAGGTTGTCGCGGGAGAGCAGGTTGAGCAGGCCCCGACCGAGTCCCGAGTTCGACTTCGCCAGGCGCTCGCGCAGTCTGACGAGGCGGCTCGAGGGTTCGGTGGGAACCTCGGTGCCCGAGACGGCGGCCCTCTCCTCGACGACCGCCTCGGGAGTCTCTTCGATCGTCGCGGTCTCGCCGGTGACATCGGCGTCGATTCCCCGCCTCCGCCGCAGGTCCTTCTGCCTGGCGTTGACGCGCAGGCCGATGCCGACCCCGACCACGAGGATGAATACGATGCCTATGACGATGAGCATCACGATCGGCTGATCCATGGACGTCCGTCCTCCTTCGACTCTCAGTTGCTCCGACCCTCGAATCTACCCGACGGGGGATCGGCAGGGGCGGAGCGGGCCCGCGGAGCACACGCTCTCGGGGCGTCCGGGCGCGGTCAGGCGCCGCGGGAGCCGAAGAGCAGCTCCGCGGTGGTCCTCCATCCGGTTCCCGACTCCGGGATCTTCCAGTGGCGGGTGCGGGGGCGGAACGTCAGCAGCGAGGGGGCGGCGTGCCGGCGCGGCTGGGGGCGGAGCACATAGGAGTGGTCGCGGATCGCGGTGACCGCCGCCTGTTCGCGGGTGGCCAGGTGCGAGGTGCCGTCGTCGTGGCCGAAGAACTCGTGGACCTCGTCGTCGTAGCCGGTCCATTCGCGGGGCAGCCGGAAGCGCTGGACGTCGGAGGAGTAGCGGAGGCGGCCTTCGGCCCGCAGCCCGGGAAGGGCGACGAGGAGCACGACGATGAGTGCGAGGGCGAAGGAGACGGCGAGTCCGAGGATGACGACCAGTACAGCATTCATGCCCTCGAACCACCTCGCCGCGCCGTCGTCAAGGACATGGACGTCTCGCTCCTCATACCGACAACACTTCTGCAGACAACATTTCCCAAGGCATCAGTCTATAGGCCTGCCCGAACCGGTTCGCGCGCGGCCGGTGCGTGGCTTCTGGGGAATTCGCTGTGACTCCCCTGGGCAGTCGATGACGCCCGTAGTCCATATGCGTGACCGTCGCGGTACCCGATCGTGACTCACTCGTCGGCGGTGCGCGGGATCCTCTGGGAGATCACCTTGGAGACGCCGTCGCCGTGCATCGTCACCCCGTAGAGGGCATCGGCGATCTCCATCGTCCGCTTCTGGTGGGTGATGACGATGAGCTGGGAGGAGTCCTGCAGCTCCGTGAACACGGTGAGCAGCCGGGAGAGGTTGAGGTCGTCGAGCGCCGCCTCGACCTCGTCCATGACGTAGAAGGGGCTGGGCCGGGCCTTGAAGATCGCGACGAGCATCGCGACGGCCACGAGGGAGCGCTCCCCGCCCGAGAGCAGGGACAGGCGCTTGACCTTCTTCCCCGCCGGCCGGGCATGGACGTCGACGCCGGTGGTGAGCATGTCCTCGGGGTCGGTGAGGCTCAGCGAGCCCTCACCGCCGGGGAACAGGCGGGAGAAGATGTCCTCGAACTCGCGGGCGGTGTCGGCGTACGCCTCGGCGAAGACGCGTTCGACGTGACGGTCGACCTCCTCGACGAGCTTCATCAGGTCCCTCCTCGAGGCCTCGATGTCGGCGATCTGCTTCTCGAGGAACTGGTGCCGCTCCTTGAGCGCCTCGTACTCCTCGAGGGCCAGCGGGTTGACGGTGCCGATGCGCTTGAGCGCGGCCGCGGCCTGCTTCTGCCTCTTCTCGACCTCGGCTCGGACGAAGGGCCGCTCCTCCTCGCCCTCGTCGAACCCGGGCACCGAGGTGTCGGGACCGTAGAGCTCGATGAGGCGGTCGAGCCCGAGCCCGGTCTCCTCCTCGGCGCGGTGCTCGACCTCCTCGAGGCGGAGGCGGTGCCGCTCGCGGGCGAGTTCGGCCTCCTGCGCGGCGTCCCGCAGCCGCCCGAGCTCCGCGACAGTGGAGCTCAGCTCCTCGCCGAGGCGGTCCCTCTCCCCCCTGAGGCCCGAGCGTTCGTCGACGAGGACGGCGACGTCGGCGCCGAGTTCGCCGACCGTGGCCTCGGCGGTGCGCGCGGCGGCCGCGGCGACCTCGGAGATCGCCTGCGCCGAGGCGGCGGCGTGCTTCTTCCTCGCGATCGTCCTCTGCGCCTGCTCCCGTGCCGCCTCCTCCGCCGCGGCCGAGCGCAGCAGCGATTCGACGCGGTCGGACAGGAACCGGGCCCGATCGGTCGCGGCCTTGTGCGCGATGCGGGTCTCGATGACGTCCTCGGAGGTCTGGGAGACCTGCCGGCTGAGGTCATCGCGGACGGTGGTGTCGACGACCTCGTCGACCTCTCCGGTTCCGGCGAGCGCGTCCTCGGCGGCCTGCGCCTCACGGGTGGCGGCCTCGAGGCGGCTGAGCAGCTCGGCCTCGTTCTCGCGGGCACGGTCGAGCCGGGTGCGGGCCGTCTCGAGGTCTCCGGTGATTCGGGAGACCTCCTCGGCGGCGGCCATGATCGCGGCGTCGGAGGCGTGCAGGGCCTCGAGTGCGCCCGTCGTGCGCTCCTGCGCCCGGGCCAGAGCGGGTTCGAGGCGCTCGAGTTCGGCGTCGAGGCCGGCGATGGTCTCCTCGAGCTCGGCGCCGGCGGCCCGGGTCTCCTCGAGAGCGGTCCGGGAGGCCAGTCGCGTGCCCGTCGCGGTGCGGGCGCGGCTGACCCGGGTCGGGGTGATGACCTCCCCGGTGACGGTGACGACGGTGAGGTCGGGGCGCTCGTCGATGACCGTCAGGGCCTGCTGCGCGTCCTCGGTGCACACGACCGAGGCGAGCGCCGTCTTGAGCAGGGCATCGAGCTCGGGGATGTCGCTGTCGACGAGCTCGCCGAGCCGGCGCACGGGCGCAGCGATCACGTTTCCATCCCCACCGTTTCCATCGCCGCCGTGCCCACCGTCGCCGTTCGCGATTGCACCGTCCGCGCTCGCCCCGCCGACACCGGCGCCGTTCGCGCTTGCGCCGTTCGTGCCGGCCGCCGTGACCCCCGAGGGGATAGTCAGGGTGACGTTCGTGTCCTCGCCGAGGTGGTCGAGCACCTCGAGGGCGGCGTGCCGGGAGTCGACGAGGACGCCGCTGACCGTGTTCGACAGCGCCGCGGCCACCGCCATCTCGAACCCCTGGGCCACGCTCAGCCGCTCGGTCACCGCGGTCCCGACTCCCGGCAGGTTCGCGTTGACGATCTCCTCGAGGTCGGCTTCGAGAGCGGTGCCGAGAGCCAGTGCCTCGGCCCGGGCCCGCGCCGAGGCGAGGCGGGAGACGGCGTCGGCCCGCTCCTCCCGGAGTCGTCCGAGGCCGTCCTCGATGTCGGTCTGCGCCGCCTTGGCCCGTTCGTACTCCTCGTCGAGGCGGCTCTCGCCCTCCTCGACCCCGACCACGGCGGCCTCGGCGTCGGCCAGCTGCCGTTCGCGCTCGGCGATCCGGGTGCCCATGGAGTCGATCTCGGCGCGGTTGGCCTCGATCCGGGCGGTGAGGTCGGCGGCCCGCTCCCGGGCATGGGTGCGCTTCGACTCGAGCGACGAACGGTTCCGCACCGCCTCGGTGACGGCGAGCTGCGCGGCCTTCACCTCGGCCTCGGCGCGGGCGAGCTCCGCTGCCAGGTCCTCCTTGCGCTGCTGCGCGGCGGCGAGCGCCGTCGCCGCGGCGTCGACCTCCTGCTCGGCGGTCGTCAGCTCCGTCCGCAGCCCCTCGGCCTGTCGGCGGAGCTCGTCGGGGGACTTCGCCGACCGGGTCGAGAGGCCCGCGACCTCGGAGAGGAGGTGGGAGCGTTTGTCCTCGGCGCGCTGGGCGATCCCCTGCGCCCGCACGACATGGGTCTGGGTGCGCGACTCCGCGGTCCGCAGCGCCTCGAGCTCGGCCTCGACCGCGCCCAGTCGGGTCTCGATCTCACCGCGGCGGGCCTCGGCCTCGGCCCGCCGGCGGTCGAGCTCGGCGATGCGCTCGCGCTGGTCGTCGTCACCGTTCGTCGCGGCGAACAGGGAGGCCTGGAGCCGCACGGCGTCGTCGGCGAGCAGACGGGCGGTGGCATCGCGGAGCTTCGCCTGGACGGTCGCGGCCTTCTGCGCGGCCTGCGCCTGCCGCCCGAGGGGGCCCAGCTGGCGGTTGAGCTCGGTGCGCAGATCGCCGAGGCGGTCGAGATTCGTCTGCAGGCCGGTGAGCTTGCGCACCGCCTTGTCCTTCCGGCGCCGGTGCTTGAGCACGCCCGCCGCCTCCTCGATGAAGCTGCGGCGTTCGAGGGGGTCGGCGTGGAGGATCGCGTCGAGGCGCCCCTGCCCGACGATGACGTGCATCTCCTTGCCGAGGCCCGAGTCGTTGAGGAGCTCCTGGATGTCGAGGAGGCGGGCCGGGGCGCCGTTGACCGCGTACTCGCTGCCCCCGCTGCGGAAGAGCGTGCGGGAGATCGTCACCTCGGTGTAGTCGACGGGGATGGCGCCGTCGGTGTTGTCGATCGTCAGCGTCACCTCGGCGCGCCCGAGCGCCTGGCGTTTGGAGGTGCCGGCGAAGATGACGTCGTCCATCTTCCCGCCGCGCAGGTTCTTCGCCCCCTGCTCCCCCATCACCCACGACAGGGCGTCGACGACATTGGACTTGCCGGAGCCGTTGGGTCCGACGACGCACGTGATGCCCGGCTCGAACTTGAGGGTCGTGGCCGAGGCGAAGGACTTGAATCCTCTCAGGGTCAGGCTTTTCAGATGCATCGTCCGTCCAGCATATCGGCCCGGTGCGGGGATGCGGCACGATAGGGGAATGAGTCAAGCACCTCGACGACGGCCAGGTCGGCCCCGCGCGGATTCCCCCACCGACCGCCGGGAGGCGATCGTGGCGGCCGCGGCGAAGGAGTTCGCCTCCGGCGGTTTCGCCCGCACCTCGCTGCGTCAGATCGCGCGCTCGGCGGGAGTGGATCCGGCGCTCGTCCATCACTACTTCAGGAACAAGGAGGACCTGTTCCTCGCTTCGCTGGCTCTGCCGGTCAATCCGGTCGAGATCCTGCGCGCCTCGCTGCCCGATCCCGCCGAGGTCGAGTCCTTCGGGACGGAGCTGCTCAGGGTCGTCGTGCCCATCTGGGATCGACCGGAGGTCTCGGCACGGCTGACGGCGATCGTGCGATCGATCCTCGACGACTCGGGTGTGTCCTCGATGATGGAGGAGTTCGTCCGCGATCGGCTCTTCGCACTCATCGTCGAAGGGCTCGACCTCGACACGGCTCGCAGGGACGCGCTGTTCGTCCGGTTCCACGCATTCATGGTCGGCATCCTCGTCGACCGCTACCTCGTGCGGCCTCACGGCCTCACCGCCATGAGCGCCGCCGAGGTGGCCGCGACGTTCGGTCCGATGCTCGACTCGGCATTCGCGTCTGCTTTGGGACCGCGGCCGGACGGACAAGGATCCGCTCGGGCCGATGGGGATCCGCAGTCGGTGGCCGGCGAGGAGACGGAGCCGCCGACCATTGACATCGCATCCGTCCGGGAGGATTATTCATCACATGATGAATAATCAGTCGCCCGCCATCGGCATCGCCGATCTCGTCGTGGTCCGCGGGCGCACCACGGTCCTCGACGGACTCAGCCTGAGCGTCGAGCGGGGAGCCATCACCGGGCTGCTCGGGCCCTCGGGCTCGGGCAAGACCACCCTGATGCGCTCGATCGTCGGGACGCAGAGGATCACCAGCGGCAGCGTCACGGTGCTCGGACTCGCCGCCGGCGACAAGCGGCTGCGCACGCGCCTGGCCTATGTCACCCAGTCCGCGAGCGTCTACGACGACCTCAGCGTCCGGCAGAACCTCAGGTACTTCGCGGCGGTCCTCGGGACCGGGGACATCGAGTCCGTCATCGAGGCGACCGATCTCACCGACGTCGCGAACCGACCGGTCGGCGATCTCTCTGGGGGACAGCGCTCACGGGTGTCCCTGGCCGCGGCCCTCCTCGGGGGACCGGAGGTGCTCGTGCTCGACGAACCGACGGTCGGGCTCGACCCGATCCTGCGGGCCTCCCTGTGGGATCTGTTCCACCGGCTCGCCTCCTCGGGTACCACGCTCCTCGTGTCCAGCCATGTCATGGATGAGGCCACCCGCTGCGACGACCTGCTGCTGCTCTCGGCCGGCCGGCTCCTCGCCCACGGCACACCCACCGGTCTCATCGAGGAGACCGGGACGGACTCGATCGAGGAGGCATTCATCAGCTGCGCCCGGGGAGGTCGGTCATGAACCGCACGATCGCGACCTCCCGACGGGTGCTCGCCCAGGTCGTCCACGACCGGCGGACGCTGGCCCTGCTCCTCATCGTTCCCGCCCTGCTCATCGGGCTCGTCGCCTGGATATTCACCGAGACGCCGGTCTTCGACCGGATCGCGGGACAGCTGATCGCCATGTTCCCGTTCGTCACGATGTTTCTCGTCACCTCGATCGCGACCCTGCGCGAACGACGCTCGGGCACTCTCGAGCGCCTGCTGACGATGCCCCTGTCCAAGGCCGACTTCATCCTCGGCTATGCCCTCGCCTTCGGTCTGCTCGCCCTGGTCCAGTCGATCATCTGCGTGAGCTGGGCGGTCCTCGTCTGCGGATTCGACCCCGGCGACCATCTCGTCGTCTTCGTCGCCACCACGATGCTCAACGGCATCCTCGGCACGGCATTCGGGCTCTTCGCGAGCGCCTTCGCCGCCACCGAGTTCCAGGCGGTTCAGTTCATGCCCGCCTTCGTCTTCCCGCAGATCCTGCTCGCCGGGCTCTTCCTGCCCACCGATCAGCTGCCGCGGGCGCTCGAGATCCTCGCTCACCTGATGCCGATGACGTATGCCTTCGACGCCCTCACCGAGGTGACCGCCGCCGCTCCCGATCTGCGTGCGGTGGCGGTCGACGACGCGGTGCTCGGCGGATTCGTCGTGCTCCTCCTCACCCTGGGCTCGCTGTCCCTGAGGAGGCGGAGCCGATGAGGTCGGCGGCGGATCGTCACGGCATGCGGCGAGGACGACGCGACCATGATCGTTTGATACGATGGGGACTCGTGCGCTGGCAGCAGCGCCGGTCCTCCGTAGCTCAGTTGGCAGAGCATTCGACTGTTAATCGAAGGGTCGCTGGTTCGAGCCCAGCCGGGGGAGCATCTCAAGGCCCCGTCGTTCGCGACGGGGCCTTCGTCGCATCCGACGCGAACACCCCACGGATCCGGGCCGACGGCCCTGTGCTCCGCCCTCCGTCCACGGGGAACCAGGCCCGCATCCCACTGATTTTGTGACGATGATCGTGCGCAAACCTGCGGGTCCGGAAGGTGAGAAGTATCGCCAAATTGGGCGAAAGCACCGTGAGCTGGGTTACCTTTGATTACTGGCCAAGGGAGTCGAGTCGCTGGAAGGAGCGCCGAGCCCGGACATCATCCTTGGCCGCTGCCGGCTCGGACCACACCCCATGAATAGAGAACAGGACAAGACTCGAGAGCTCATCGAGTTCCTCAAGAATCCGACCACGAAGCTGCGGCCCTTCAAGCCGAAGGGACTCGATCCGGTCGTCTTCGGAACCGCCGCTGTGCTCGCCATCGCCTTCGTGGCATGGGGCTTCATCTCCCCCAGCGGACTCGGCAGCGTCGCGACCGCCGCCCTGACCGGCGTGATGGACAACTTCGGCTGGCTCTTCGTCATCGCCGCCACGATCTTCACGATCTTCGTCATCGTCGTCGCGGTGAGCAAGTTCGGGCGGATCCCCCTGGGCAAGGACGACGAGGTCCCCGAATTCAAGACCTCCTCGTGGATCGCGATGATGTTCGCCACCGGTATGGGCATCGGGCTCGTGTTCTACGGTGTCGGCGAGCCGCTCTACTTCTACATGTCCCCGCCGCCGGGCACCGTCGAGGGCTCCAGCCCCGAGGCCCTGGACGTCGCCATGGGAACGACGCTGTTCCACTGGACCCTCTTCCCGTGGGCGATGTACGCGATCGTCGGACTCGGGGTCGCCTACGGCACCTTCCGCCTCGGCCGCTCGCAGCTCTTCTCCTCGATGTTCACCCCGCTCTTCGGCGAACGCGCCGTCCACGGCGCCGGCGGGAAGCTCATCAACATCCTCGCGATCCTCGCCACCCTCTTCGGCTCCGCATGCTCGCTGGGCCTCGGCGCGATCCAGATCGGCGGCGGCATCGAATCGGCCGGATTCCTCAGCGATGTCACCTCCCCGGTCCTCGTCATCATCATCGCGATCCTCACCGCGGCCTTCGTCGCCTCGGCGGTGTCCGGTGTCGAGAAGGGCATCCAGTGGCTGTCGAACATCAACATGGTGCTCGCCGTCATCCTCGCCATCATCGTCTTCATCGGCGGGCCGACGCTCTTCATCCTCAACGTCGTCCCGTCCGCCGTCGGCGCCTTCATCTCGGATCTTCCGGAGATGGCCTCCCGCACCGCCGCGGACGGCGGACAGACCGTCTCCGACTGGCTCTCGAGCTGGACCGTCTTCTACTGGGCGTGGTGGATCTCCTGGTCGCCCTTCGTCGGCCTGTTCATCGCCCGCATCTCGCGGGGCCGCACCATCCGCCAGTTCGTCACCGGTGTGCTCATCGTCCCGTCCGTCATCTCGCTCATCTGGTTCGCGATCTTCGGCGGTGGCGCCATCGGCCTGCAGGAGCGGGCCGAACGCGGTGAGGGCACCGTGGAGGCCCTGGCGAACGTCGTCGACGGGGTGCCGGACATCAACTTCGACCTCATCCTCTTCGACCTGCTGCGTGCTCTGCCCCTGCCGGGGATCATCGGGGTCATCCTCATGGTCGTCACCGTCGTCCTCATCGGGATCTTCTTCGTCACCGGTGCCGACTCGGCGTCGATCGTCATGGGCGGGCTGAGTGAGAACGGGGCGATCGAACCGCGGAAGAAGACGGTGATCTTCTGGGGTGTGGCCACCGGTGCGGTTGCGGCGGTGATGCTCCTGGCCGGAGGCGAGGACCCGGCGGCTGCGCTCAACGGTCTGAAGAACATCACGATCGTCTCCGCGCTGCCGTTCGTCCTCGTCATGCTCCTGCTCTGCGTGGCGCTGTGGAAGGACCTGCGTCGTGATCCGCTCATCATCAAGCGGGAGCTCGCCACCCATCTGCTCGACGAGACCGTCGCCACGGCGGTCGACGAGTACGACGGCGAGGTGTTCGGTCTGTCCACCCAGGAGATGTCGGTGGTGTCGGAGGAGGATCTCAAGCGGGCCGAGGGGTCGGATTCGGCGACAGGCCCGGGAGCCACGACCGAATCCGCTGCGACACGGTCCCGGAGCACCGCCGACGACCCGCTCTGACGCCGGCTCCGATTCGCCACGGCGGTCTGTCACCGGCACTCACCTGCCGCTGGGAGGCCGCCGTTCGGCGTTCGGCTCAGGCCGCGAGCGATCCTCCCAGGCGCCGCTTCAGCTCCTCGACACCGTCGCCCTCGAGGCAGTCCAGCGACACGTCGCGGCCTGCCATGGCCATGACCAGGGCGAGGAGGCCTCCGCGCACGAGCGGGCCCTCGCCGGTGGCGAAGTCGGCGTCGTCGGCCTCGAGGCGCAGCCCCTTGACGAGGGTTCTGCTGTTGACCGCGAAGTCCCTGGCGGCGTAGAACTCGGCGACCTCGCTCAGCGCGGTCCGGTTGGGAACCAATGCGATCCCGAGAGGCTGAGCGATGTCCTGACCGTGGACGATGACCTCTCCCAGGAATGCGGCCAGGTCCTTCGTCGGCGCGATCGTCAGGGGGATCGTGCGGCGGTACTCGGCCAGCGTCGCCGCGGGATCGTCGCCGAGGTGGCGGCTCAGGGCCCGGGCATTGTGCCGGTCGGCATTGAAACCGGCTCCCGCGATGCTCACCAGCCAGCGCAGGGTCGTCGTGCTCGCGGCCGCGCTGAGATGGGCGACGACGTCTTCGACCGTCCACTCGGCGCAGAGGGAGCGTGCCCTCCACTGCTCGGCGGTGAGATCGTCGAGCAGGGTCGCCAGTCGTGCGCGCTCGGCATGGATGGCATTCCAGGTGGCGGTCATGACCTGATCCTACCCACTACCGCGGCTCGCCGGCTGGCAAGACGCGATCGGTCAGCGCCCGGGCACCGGCCTCAGCGGCTTCGGGGCGGTCGGGGCCTTCTGGCACTTCGGGCAGAAGTGGGAGGAGCGACCGCCGATGACGAGACGCCGGATCGGGGTGCCACACCGCACGCACTCCTGACCCTCGCGACCGTAGGCGAGCAGCGCACGGTCGAAGTAGCCGGACTCGCCGTTGACGTTGACATAGAGGGAGTCGAAGCTCGTTCCGCCGACGAGCAAGGCATCGCTCATCACGCTCGCCGCGGACTCGAGCACCGCGACGAGCCGTGATCTCCTCGTCCGTGCCGGGATCGCGAGGGGATGGACCCGCGCGCGGAACAGCGCCTCGTCGGCGTAGATGTTGCCGATCCCGCTGACGAGGCCCTGGTCGAGCAGCGCGGCCTTGAGCGCGGTCCGCTTCGTCGACAGCAGGGAGACGGCCGCCTCGGCGTCGAAGGCCTCCTCGAGGGGGTCGGCGGCGATGTGGGAGGCCGAGGCGGGCACGAGCCGACCCTGCGACCAGGTCAGGGGTGCGACGCCGAGGTGACCGAAGATCCGCTGATCGACGAACCGCATCTCGTAGGTCTCGCCCGCCCGCTCGAGGGCGAACACGGCCCGGGTGTGCCGGTGCCGGGGATCGGCGGCGGCGTGGACGCGCAGCTGACCGCTCATCCCGAGGTGGACGATGAGGCTGAGCCGGTCCTCGCCGAGGGTCAGCCACATGAACTTCCCGCGCCTCTCGGCCGCACGGATGCTCCGACCGGTGACGGCATCGACGAAGTCGGCGACGGCGTCGGGAGACACCCGCCGCTGGGAGGTGGTGCCGAGGATCCGCGGGTCGAGCACCTCGGCGCGGGTGATCGTCGCGCCGGCGGTCCACTCATGGACGCCGCGACGGACGCTCTCGACCTCGGGCAGCTCAGGCATCGCCGGATCCTCGCGGGCACGCCGTCCTCGGCGTGGTGCCAGGGAGAGTCTCGGTCACGCGCTCAGCGCTTGTAGTCGGGGTAGATCGTGCGGATCGCCTTGACCGCGACCTCCGCGGCTGCCGCCTCGGCGGCCTTCTTCGACGTGCCGTCGCCGCTGCCCCAGCCGTTCCCGCCGAGCAGGGCGGTCGCGGTGAAGACCATGGCATGGTCGGGACCCGACGAGGTGATCTCGTAGCTCACGGCGCCCAGCCCGAGGTCGGCCGCGGCCTCCTGCAGAGTCGTCTTGTAGTCCATCCCGGCGCCGAGGTTGACGGCGTCGACGAGCATGTCGTCGATGAGCCGGTGGACGAAGGCGAAGGCCGCCTCGCGCCCCGAGGAGACGTAGGTCGCGCCGATGAGGGCCTCGACGGTGTCGGCGAGGATCGAGTCCTTGTTCCGGCCTCCCGTGAGCTCCTCGCCCCTGCCGAGCAGGATGTGCCGGCCGATGCCGTGGGCCCGGGCGATCGCGGCCAGCGCGCGGGTGTTGACCACGGCCGAGCGCATCTTCGCCAGCGCCCCTTCGGCCAGGTCGGGGTTGTCGTAGTAGAGCGATTCGGTGGCGACGAGTCCGAGCACGGAGTCGCCGAGGAACTCGAGGCGCTCGTTCGTGGGGATCCCGCCGGCCTCGAAGGCGAAGGAGCGGTGGGTCAGGGCAAGACGAAGAGTCTCGGGATCGATGTCGATCCCGAGACTCTCCATCAAGGCTGCTGTGGTATCAGTCTCCACAGCTCAGACGTCAGCGACCTTGCGTCCCTTGTACTCGAGGTACAGCGGGGTGCCTGCTGAGTCTTCGACGACTTTGGCCTGGTGAGGGCGCGAGTACACAACGCGACCGTTCTCCACAGTCTTGACGAGGTTGGGCGCCTGCGCCTTCCACTGCGAACGACGGTGGCGGGTGTTGCTGCGCGACATCTTACGCTTGGGAACAGCCACGTCTAGCTCTCTTTCTTCTCATCCAATAGGTCCTTCAGTGCTGCGAACGGCGATTCGCTCTCGCCGGCTTCGACCTCCAGGTCTTCACCCAGGGTGAAGCTGAACTCCTCGCTGTCGTCCGCAACCGGACTGAACGGAAGAGCCATCACCACAGCATCTCTGATCGCGGGCTCGAGGTCGAGCTGATCACGGTCGATGACATAGGACTCCTCATCGCCATCGGCCTGCTCATAGACGTACATCTCGTTGATGTCGACATCTATGGGCAGCTCGATCTCGTCGAGAGTCCGCACGTCCTCGCCCCGGGCCACGGTCGAGACGCTGCCCGACACGTAGATCCCCTCCGACACGCTCTCGAACATCAGCTCGAGCGTCAGAGGCGAACCCTCGGCGACCCCGATCACTTCGATCTTCAGGTCCGCAGGAGCCGGCAGAGTGGCATTCACCCTCTCCCATTCACCGGGTCGACCGAGCAATCCCATGGACCTGAGATCGTAAACGAACTCCGATCGCTTCTTCATGCTCGCCCTCCTTCCGTGAAACAGGAAGCTGCTCCTACGTTCACACGCGACTCACCATTCTAGTCATGAAGCCGGGCCTTTACCAACTGCCGCCGGGCTCCCCGCGGTGTGCTCCTCGTCACGGACCGCTCACCATCTCTCGTGCCGCATCCGCCAGGTCACTCCCCCGGCGAGCAGGAGCAGCGCCCCGGAGATCGTGAAGACGATCCCCGCCCCGGCGACGACCGTGAGCAGCGAGGCCGCCGAGGGGATCGCCACCTGGCTGAGCCGATTGCCGGCGAGCCGGATCGAGAGCACCGCCGCCCGGTTGGCCGGGTCGGCGAGCGTCGAGACCCACGACATCGTCAGCGGCTGGGTCAGGCCGAAGCAGAATCCCGCGAGGAGCAGGAGGATCGCCAGCGCCCACGGAGCCGTGAGCACCGGGATGAGGATGACGCAGGCCCCGGACGCCGCCGAGGCGGTCCACAGCAGGGAGAGCAAGTGCCACCGGCGGGTGAGGACCCCGATGACCAGGCGGGAGAGGACGGAGGCGAGGGTGCGCAGGGTGAGCAGCCACGTCACCGTCGTCACCGACAGTCCGTTCTGCTCGCCGATGAGCGGGAGGTAGGCGGTCATCAGGTCGACCGCGGCCAGGGTCGTCATCGACGCGAAGATCGCCGGCTTCATCCCCCGCATCGACAGCAGCGACCAGGGCGTGCGGACGCTCCTGGCCGCCTCGGCGCGGGAGACGTGCGGGGTCCGCCCGCGCAGCATGACGACGACGGTGGCGAGCAGGGTCAGGGAGGACAGGGCGGTCATGAACCACAGCGCCGTCGAGATCTGCGGGGCGCCGGCCGTGGCGTCGGCGACGAGACCGGCGATCGGCAGGCCGATCGTCTGCCCGATCGAGACCCCGAGGGTGAGATGGCCGAACTTCGCCGTCAGCCGCGAGGCGGGGAAGCTCTGCGGGATGAGCGCCTGCGAGGCGACCGTCGTCAGCAGCTGCCCGAAGCCCAGGCTCATCGTCGCGATGAGGAGCACGCCGAGGTTGGGGGCGATCGCCGCGAGCGCGACGGGGACGATCGAGAGCACTGTGCCCGTCCACAGCACCGCCGTCGCGTAGCCGCGGTCGACGAGGCGGCCGACGAAGAGCGCGGTGAGCAGCGGGACGAGTGAGTAACAGGCGGTCATGAGACCGAGGACGACGCCGGAGCCGCCCAGCTCGAGGGTGCGATAGGAGATGAGGACCCGCACGCCGTTGTAGGTGGCATGTGCGAGGACGGTGTGGCTGACGAGTCCGGCGAACCAGAAGCGGGAGGACGGTGGCGCTGCGCTCATCGCCTACCGGGCGCCTGCGGCGCCGAGGGCGGTCATGACGGGATCGGGGACGAGTCCGCGGATGTCCCCGCCCCCGTCATGGACCTCCTTGATGAGGGAGGAGGAGACGTGCTCGAACTCGGGGCTGCCGGGGACGAAGATCGTCTCGAGGTCGGACAGGTGCTTGTTCATCAGCGCCATGGGCAGCTCGTAGGCGAAGTCGGTGCCCGACCGCAGGCCCTTGACGACGGCGGGGGCGCCGATCGAAGTGCAGTAGTCGACGAGGAGGCCGCCGGGGACGAGGTCGATGGAGATGTTGCCGGCCTCCCGGGTGCGCTCGTCGGCGGCCAGGCTCGCCCCGATGAGATCCGCGCGCCGCTCGGGATCGAAGCGGCCGGACTTCGCCGGGTTGTGGACGACGGCGACGACCACCTCGGCGAACATCCGCGCGCTGCGGGCGATGATATCGAGGTGACCCATCGTGATCGGGTCATAGGATCCGGGGCAGACGACCTTCATGGCCCCATCGTATCCCGCGGCGGAGACGGTCGATCGACGGACACGATTGCATAACGATGGCGGACAATGCCGCTTGCAGGGCGTGTGGTGCTTCGAAGATGGAGTGAGGTACGTCACTCATCAGTGCCTCTGCCCAACCGAAAGGGAAAGCAATGAACGCCACGAAGAGGATTGCCGCAGCGACCTCGGCCCTCGCACTCACCCTCACCCTGGGTGCCTGCGGCGGCAGCGACTCCGAGAAGAGCACGCTCCAGCAGGCCATCGACGACGGGACGGTCACCGTCGGCTTCGCCGGTGAGGCACCCTACAGCTTCGAAGAGGGCGGAGAGCTCACGGGGGCGTCCGTCGCGCTCGCGAAGGAGATCTTCAAGCGCCTCGGCGTCGAGGAGGTCGACGGGGTCAACACGGAGTTCGGTTCGCTGATCCCCGGGCTCAACGCCGAGCGCTTCGACGTCATCTCCGCCGGGATGTCGATCCTTCCCGAGCGCTGCGAGCAGGCTGCCTTCGGCAATCCGGAGTTCATGTACACGACCGCCCTGATGACGAAGAAGGGCAACCCGGAGGGGCTGAAGACCCTCGACGACGTCAAGGCGAAGGGCGCGACGCTCGCGACGATGACCGGCGCCATCGAATCCGACTACGCGAAGTCCCTGGGCATCGAGGCCATGCAGGTCGGCACCCCGCAGGACGGCATGGACGCCGTGACCACCGGTCGCGCCGACGCCTTCGCGCTGACCGGCATCTCGCTCAACTGGATGGCGAAGAACAACCCCGAGGCCGACGTCGAGGTGACCGAGTCGTTCGTCCAGGAGATCGACGGGGTCCCGCAGGTCGGCGCCGGCGCCACGGTCTTCCGCACCGCGGACACCGAGCTCAAGGACGCCTGGAACGCCGAGCTCGACAAGATCGTGTCCAGCGAGGAGGAGTACCTGAGCATCGTCGGCGACTACGGCTTCACCGCCGAGGAGCGACCCGACGGTTCGATCACCACCGAGCAGCTGTGCGCGGGAGACCTGCCCGGAGCGCAGTCATAGCCCGGCGCTGAGGGCCCGTCCGCCATGACCGGCAACTTCACATCACTCCTGGACTTCCTCCCGCAGCTGTGGGAGGGAATCCAGGTCACGCTCATCCTCACGATCGCCGGAGCGCTCGGGGCGATGGTCATCGCGCTCGTCCTCGGACTGCTGATGACCTCATCGCACGGCTGGCTGCGGATCCCCGCGCGGATCGTCGTCGAATTCTTCCGCGGCACCTCTCTGCTCGTCCAGCTGTTCTGGCTCTTCTACGTCCTCCCGCTGCTCGGCGTCGAACTCGACCCGATGTCGTGCGGCATCGGGGCGCTGGCGCTCAACTACGGCGCCTACTCCGCCGAGGTGGTCCGCTCCTCGATCGTCACCGTCGACCGCGGCCAGTGGGAGGCCTCGATCGCGCTCAGCCTCTCGCCGGCCCGACGGATGGTCCGCGTCATCTTCCCGCAGGCCTGGGCGCTGATGATCCCGTCACTGGCGACGCTGCTCATCCAGCTCCTCAAGGGCACGGCGGTCGTCTCCTTCATCACCCTGCAGGACCTCACCGACAAGATCAATCAGCTGCGCATGTCGACGAACGACACGATCTTCTCCTACACCGCGGGGCTGGTCATCTACTTCGTCATCGCCTGGCTGCTGCAGGAGCTGATGAACCTCCTCGAGCGCCGGGCCACCGCCCGCCTGGGTCGCAAGCGCCCGAACTCCCGGACCGAGCGCCGGCGGGCCCGCCGGCTCGCGCGCGGGGAGGTTCGGGCATGATCTGGAACTGGGACTTCGCCGCCGAGGCCCTGCCGCTGCTGCTGCGCGGCTTCGGCAACACCCTCATCGCCACCGTCGTGGGCACGATCATCGCCGCGATCCTCGGGCTCGTCATCGCCGTCGCGATCCGCGGACTGCCCCGGTCGGTCAACTGGATCGTCCGCCTGCTCCAGGCGTTCATCCGCAACACTCCCCTGGTCGTCCAGCTCCTCTTCATCTACTACCTGTTCGCGGGCATTCCGGGTCTCGTCGACGTGCCTGCCCTGGTCATCGGCATCATCGTCATCGGCGTCCACTACGCCACCTACATGTCGGAGAGCTACCGGGCCGGCATCGACGCGGTGCCGCCGGGGCAGCGGGAAGCGGCGATCGCCCTGTCCCTGCCACCCGTGCGGACGTTCACCGCGGTGATCCTCCCGCAGGCCCTGCGGGCGACCATCCCGTCGCTGGGCAACTACGCGGTGGCGATGTTCAAGGACACCCCGTTCCTCTTCGCGATCTCCGTCGTCGAGCTCGTCACCACCGCCCAGCAGTTCGGGGCCGCGAAGTTCGCGTACACGGAGGCCTTCACCCTGGCCGGTCTCATCTTCCTGGCCGCCAGTTACCCGACATCACTGCTCATCCAGAGATTGGAGCGGCGCCTTGCCACCTACTGAGAACACTCCGGCGATCGAGTTCACGGACGTCGAGAAGCGGTTCGGAGCCACCACCGTGCTCAAGAACCTCAACTTCACGATCAGTCCCGGCGAGCGCGTCACGCTCATCGGACCGAGCGGTTCGGGGAAGACGACGATCCTGCGCCTGATCATGACCCTGGAGGAGCTCACCGACGGCTACATCTTCATCGACGGCAGGCCCCTGACCCACACCGAGAGGAACGGCAAGCGGGTCGAGCTGCCGTCGAAGACCACGCGGGCCATCACCACGCGCATCGGCATGGTCTTCCAGCAGTTCAACCTCTTCCCCAACATGACGGTGCTCGAGAACATCATCGAGGCGCCCATCCACGTGCTGAAGAAGTCGAAGGACGAAGCCGTGAGGGACGCCCGGGAGCTGCTCGACAAGGTCGGTCTGGGAGAGAAGGCCGACGAGCACCCCTCCCGGCTCTCCGGCGGTCAGCAGCAGCGGGTGGCGATCGCCCGCGCGCTGGCGATGAGCCCGGAGATCCTCCTCCTCGACGAGGTCACCTCGGCGCTGGACCCGGAGCTCGTCGGCGATGTTCTCGCGGTGCTGCGGAGGATCGCCGAGACCACGGACATCACGATGCTGCTCGTCACCCACGAGATGCAGTTCGCCCGCGAGGTCTCCGACCGGGTGATGATGTTCGACGGCGGTCAGGTGCTCGAGGAGGGACCGCCGAGCCAGATCTTCTCCTCACCCCGCCACGAGAGGACCCGGACGTTCCTCTCCAGCGTGCAGTAGGCGTCAGCTCCTCGCCGCTGTCCGACCGGTTCTGCTCAGTCCCCGGGTGCGACGAGCTGGACGAAGTGGATGGTGGTCTCCCCGAAGGCCTTCGTGCGGAAGATCTCGAGACCGGAGGGCATCGTCGGCTCCGGGGACCGCGTCGAGCGTTCGAGGACGACGATGGACTCCTCGTCGAGCAGCCCGCTGACGAGCCCCAGTGTCTGCGTCACCGCATCCTCGCCGAGCGGGTAGGGCGGGTCCATGAAGACGAGGTCGAACACCCGCTCGTCCTCTGCTCCCCTCCCCCGGAGTCCGGCGAGGAACGTGATGACGTCGACCGTGTGGATCCGCACGGAGTGACCGACGCCCATCTTCTGCGCGTTCGCGCCGATCGCGCGGGCGGACGCCGCGGCCGAGTCGACGAAGTCGGCCTCGGCGGCACCGCGCGACATCGCCTCGAGCCCGAGCCCGCCCGAGCCCGCGAAGAGGTCGAGGACGTTGGCGGCGGCGACGACGCCGTACCCGTCGAGCATCGAGAACAGCGACTCCTTCACCCGGTCGGAGGTGGGGCGGGTGTTCGCCCCGCCGGGGGTGACGAGCCGGCAGCCCTTGTGCGCTCCTGCGATGATCCTCATGGCCGCCTCCTCAGCTCGCCTCGATGAAGTGCGCCGACTCCGCCGGAAGCACCCGTCTGATCAGGGTGCGCAGTCCCGGCAGGGCCGACAGGTCGGGGTCGACGGCGACGATCTTCTCCGCGAAGGCCCGCGCCCGTTCGATGACCGCGGCGTCGCGGAGCACCGACAGGTGGCGCAGAGACGATCCTCCCCATTGGGAGGCGCCGAGGACGTCGCCCTCTCCCCTGCTGTCGAGATCGTATTCGGCCAGGGCGAAGCCGTCGAGAGTGCCGGCCACGGCCCGGATGCGGTCGAAGCCCGGTTCGACCTCGGGCCGGTTGGTGAGCAGGAAGCAGGTCGCGGCTCGCCCGTCGCGACCGACCCTGCCCCGCAGCTGGTGGAGCTGGGCGACGCCGAACCGGTCGGCCTCGTGGATGATCATCATCGTCGCTCGCGGCACGTCGATGCCCACCTCGATGACGGTCGTGGCGACGAGCACGTCGATCTCCCCGGAGAGGAAGTCGTCCATCACCCGGTCCTTGTCGACCATCGGCATCCTCCCGTGCATGAGCCCGATCGACAGTCCCGTCAGCTCGGGAGCGCGGCGCATCCGCTCCTGGATCTCCTCGACGCCGATGAACTCCTCGATCCGCCCCGTCTCCGGGTCCTCGACCTCGGTGTTCTCGATCCGCGGCGCCACGACGAACCCTCCCTCGCCTCGGCGGACGGTGTCGGCGAGGAGCTGGTGGATCCGCGAGAGCCACGCCGGATGATCGGCCAGGGACACGGCATGGGTGGTGATGTCCTTGGGCCCGGCCGGCATCTCCTCGAGGGTGGACACGTCGAGGTCGGCGAACACGGTCATCGCGACGGTGCGCGGGATGGGCGTCGCGGACATGACGAGGGTGTGGGGCACCGTCAGTCCCGCCTTCGACCGCAGGGCCTCGCGCTGCTCGACGCCGAACCGGTGCTGCTCGTCGACGACGATGAGCCCGAGCTGGGCGAACATCGTCGTCTCCGACATCAGCGCGTGGGTGCCGACGACGATGTCGATCTGTCCCGCCGCCAGGTCGAGGGCCAGCTGCCGACGCTCCCTGGCCGGCATCGACCCCGTCATCAGGGCCACCCGGACCTGGTCGTCGTCGGCGAGCAGCGGGCTCAGCGCCATCTGGTCGCCGAGGAGCCTCTCGATCGAGCGGAAATGCTGGGTGGCGAGCACCTCGGTGGGGGCGAGCATCGCCGCCTGGGCTCCCGAATCGACGGCGATGAGCATGGCTCGCAGCGCCACGACCGTCTTGCCCGATCCCACATCGCCGTGGAGCAGCCGGTGCATCGCGGTGCTGCGCGCGAGGTCGTGGGCGATCTCCTCACCGACCCGGATCTGGGAGGCGGTGAGCGCGAACGGCAGGTCGGCGTCGAAGCGCCTGCTCCTGGCACCGAGGTCGAGCAGGGGCGTGGCCGAGAGCTGCTCGTAGTCGGCGCGGCGGGAGACGAGCTCGGTCTGGAGGGCGAGCGCCTCCTCCCACTTCCAGCGTTCCCGGGCCCGTTCCATGGCCGCCTGCGTCCGGGGCCGGTGCATGTCGTTCAACGCCGTCCGCAGGTCCGGGAGGTCGAGCTGCTCGCGCATCCCGGTCGGCAGCGGGTCCTCGAACTCGACCGGATCGGCGACGTCGAGGAGCACCTTGATCGCCTTCCACAGCCGGGACTGGGCGATGCCCTTGACCCGGGGGTAGACGGGGAACGGCGAGTCGAGGTCCTCCGGGGTCCAGGTCTCGTCGTGCTCGTCGCGGTTGAGCCACACCGGAGACTTCAGGGTCAGCTGCCCGCGGAACTCCTCGACGGTGCCGGCGAAGACGACGACGAGTCCCGGCGCCAGCTGCTGCTGCAGCCACTGCTGGTTGAAGAACGCGATCTTCATCGACTGCGTTCCGTCGTTGATGAGCACCGTGGTCAGGCTCGGCGGGCGCTTGCTCTTCTGGCCCGTCCTGCGTTCGAGCAGCCGGGTGTCGACGGAGAGCACCTCGGCCTGGACGATCGCGGTCTCGCCGATCGGCAGTCCGCCGAACGGGGTCTTCTCCCCAGGGACGAGGAACCGCCTGGGGAAGAAGCGGAAGAGGTCGCCCACGGTGTCGATCCCGCGCTTGCGGAGGAAGCCGAGGTCGCGCCTGGTGAAGTAGTCCTCGAGTCGCGCGCTCATTCGACTCCCATGATGAGCAGCGTCGAGGCGTCCCGGGCGTCGATCTCCTGCAGTCGCACGTGGGGATGCGATTTGCCCAGCCACCGGCGCAGATGAGTGAGCACGTCGGCCGGGCACGTCGTGCCGGTGACGACGGTGAGGAGTTCGCCGCCGGCGCCGAGGAGCCGCTCGGCGAGCTTCTCGACCAGCGAGGTCAGTTCGGTGCTCTGCGACTTCGGTCTGCCGTCGATGAGGACGCGGTAGAACTGCGCGGGCTGGTGGGAGGGATGCTCGTCGGACGGATGCGCCCCGGTCTCGAGCATCTGCGCGTCGATGAGGGGCAGCGCCCCGGTCGGCGGGTTCGTCGCCAGCTGCTCGGCGGAGACGATCGTGCCGACCCTCGTCGAGCTCGCGGCCTCGGTCATGTCGGCGAAGATCTCGTCGCTCGGGGCGAAGGGATCGTAGACGGCGAGCGCCGAGAGCAGGGTGGCGACGTTGCGGGAGCGCACGACGCGGGCCCCGCGCACCCCGCTCAGCGTCTTCAGCCTCGTCGTCGAGCTCGGGACGACGATGACGTCCCGGTCCTCGGCGGCGACGATCTCGGCCACCGCCTCGGCGGGCTCCCCCGGGCCCGGGGCCAGGGCGGTGGCTCCGTTGAGGGCGCAGTGCATGAGGAGCCCGGTGCCGGCGACCACGGCGACGAGGCGGGTCTCCCCGTCCTCCTCGTGCAGGCGCAGGTCCTCCATGTCCAGGCGGGCGATCCCGGTCTCGCCGAGGAGGTCGAGGACCGCGGCCGCCCGTGTCTCGTCCTCGACGTGGACATGGACCTTCGGCCCGTCGACGACGATCGACGTGCCGCCTGCCGCGTCGAGCGTCGCCCCGAGGGTGGGTGGGCAGTCGTCGGCGAGGATCGCGACGATCTCGAGTTCGTCGGCTCGGGCCGGGTGGATGATGCGCGGGCTCTTCGCGACCTCGGAGAGCATCGAGTCCTGCGGGGTGCGGCCGGTGACCGTCGCGTAGAGGAGGTCGAAGAGCTCGACGATGCCGGTCGAGCCCGCATCGACGACGTCGGCTTCGCTGAGCACCCCGAGCTGGGAGGTGGTCTCGCGCAGGGCGCTGCGCGAGCGCTGCCGGACCGCGGAGACGAGGGCGACGAGGTCGGCCCCGGAGTCGGCCATCTCGCGCGCTTCCTCGGCCATGGCGTCGAGGACGGTGAGCATCGTGCCGTCGACCGGTCGGGCCACGGCCCGGCGGGCGCGGATCGAGGCGAGTTCGAGGGCCTCGGCCATCGACTCGGAATCGGCGACGGTCACGCCCTCGAGGGCGTCGGCGACCCCCCGCAGGGCCACGGAGAGGATGAGGCCGGAGTTGCCACGGGCCCCGCGGCTCGCACCGGTCGCGACCGCGGAGACGACCTCGGGCAGGGTGACCGGTCCGGTGAGCTCCTCGACGGCGAGGTAGGCGCTGCGCAGCGTGTGGTACATGTTCGTCCCGGTGTCGCCGTCGGGGACGGGGAAGACGTTGAGCTCGTCGATCTCCGCGCGCTCCTTGCGCAGACGGTCGACGGCGCGTCGGGCCCAGCGGGCGGCCAGGCGGCCGTTGAGCCCGATCGCAAGATTCGATCCGTTCATGTCACTTCCCGAAATGGCTGAAACCGCTCGTCGGCAGGTCGTCGCCGTCGAGGCTGAGTCCGCTGCCGGCCGTCACCTCTCCGATTCTCCGCCAGCCTACCGGAGGCGGCAGGTCCGGCGCGGCGGTCGCCACGAACCCGTGGTCCTCTCCCCCGTTGAGCACCCACTCGAGGGCGAATTCCCTCCGTGCCGCCGCGGATCCGGGTGCCGCGCGATCCTCGGCATCCGTGCCGTCGCCGAAGAGGAACCGGACTGCCGGCATGAGGTCGTCGACGAGTTCGTCCAGGGCTGCGCTCTCGAGCGCCGCATGAACCCCGGAGGCGTCGGCGATGCGACGCAGATCGGTGCTCAGTCCGTCGGAGACATCGATCATCGCCGAGGCGCGCCCTGCCATCCGCGGGACCGCGGCATAGTCGGGCTGCGCGGCCAGCTGTGCGGCGATGAGTCGGGCCAGTTCCGGCTCACCGGTGTCGGTGAGCCGCGAGCGCACGGTCGAGGCGGGGTCCGGCGCGGTGATCTCGCTCAGTGCGCGTTCCCTGAGCTCGTCCCGGGCGAAGAGCAGATCGAGCCCGGCGGCCGCGCGGCCGACGGTTCCCGCGAGATGGATCGCGTCCCCCGGCCGGGCGCCGGACCGGGTGAGCGCCGCGCCGGGCCCGACCGTCCCCAGGGCGGTGATCGCGACGACGATGAGCCCGGACGAGGACAGGTCGCCCCCGACGATCGGCACCTCGCAGCCGAGTTCGGACCCGGCACGGGAGGCCTCGGCGAGGATGCCGGTGAACAGGGCCTCGAGATCCGCGATGTCCGTGTCATCCGGCACGGCCAGGGAGACGAGCAGTCCGTGGGGCACGGCTCCCATCGCGCAGACGTCGGCGAGGTTCTGGGCGGCCGCCTTGATGCCCAGCCGGTGCCAGTCGAGCCAGTCGCGGGTGAAGTCCTCGTTCTCGACGAGCATGTCGGCCGTCGACACGAGGTTCCCGCTCAGCGCGGTGACCGCCGCATCGTCCCCCGGTCCGACGATCACGTGCGCCCCGTCGCGGTTGTGGCCGAGGATGCGGGAGAGGACGTGTGATTCGCCAAGTTCGGACAGTCGGGTCATGGTCCAAGGTTATCCGGGAGATACGGTAGAACCATGACTTCACGCCGTGTCCCTGCGCCCTCCCCGAACCGGAGCCGATCGGCGCGTCCCGGGAGCCGCCGGGCGCTGATGGCGGGAATCCTCGCGGGGGTCGCCGGTCTCGCCGGCTGCGCGCCGACGGTCATCGTCGAGCCGGCCCCGGATGCGCAGAACCCGCTGTGCGCGGACATCATGCTCAGTCTGCCCGACGAGGTCTCCGGGGAGAAGGAGCGCAAGACCTCCTCGCAGGCGACGAAGGCGTGGGGGGATCCGAGCGTCGCGGTCCTGCGCTGCGGCGTCACGCCTCCCGGGCCGACGACCGATCCCTGCGTGAGCGTGGGCGACGTCGACTGGATCTCGCGCCCCTCCGAGGACGGCGACACCTGGCAGTTCACCAGCTACGGCCGCACCCCCGCCGTCGAGGTGCTCGTCAACCGCAAGGCCGGACCGGGTGCCGATGTGCTCGCCTCCGTGTCCCCCGCGCTCGAGCGGATGCCCGCCGAGGCGAGATGCGTCGGTGCCGAGGACCTCGAGGGCTGAGCCCTGCCCGCGGCCTCAGCGCCCGCGGGCGTGGTCGCGCTGGGCGATGGCGATGAGCTCGCTGATCAGCTGCGGGTAGTCGAGGCCCGAGTGGGCCCACATGAAGGGGTACGCCGAGGTGGGGGTGAACCCGGGCAGGGTGTTGATCTCGTTGATGAGCACCTCGCCTTCCCCGGTGACGAAGGTGTCGACCCGGGACAGCCCCGTGCAGTCGAAGAGCTGGAACACCTGGGCGGAGAGCTCGCGGATGCGTGCGGTCGTCGCCTCGTCGATGCGGGCGGGGCATGTCAGCTCGGCGTCGGCGAGGTCGAGGTACTTCGCCTCGAAGTCGTAGAAGTCGTGATCGCCGGAAACCTCGATCTCCCCCGGCAGCGAGGTGCGCACCTCGGCGTCGTGGAGCGACCCGAGCACGGCGCATTCGATCTCCCGGCCGATCACCTGGGGTTCGACGATGACCTTCGTGTCGTGCTCGAACGCGGACCGCAGCGCCGCCTCGAGGCCGGCGGCCGACTCGACCCGGCTGACCCCCATCGACGAGCCGGCCCGGGCGGGCTTGACGAAGACGGGGAACCCCAGGCCCGCGACCCGCTCCTCGGCGTCGCCGCGGTTCGCGTCCCACATCGCCGCGGTGACGAGCTCCCACGGGCAGGTGGGGACGCCGGCCTGGGCCAGGAGCGATTTCGTGTAGTGCTTGTCCATGCTCGCCGCCGAGGCGAACACGCCGGAGCCGACGAACGCGGTGCCGCTGAGCTCGAACAGGCCCTGGATCGTCCCGTCCTCACCGAACTGCCCGTGCAGCAGCGGGAAGAACACGTCGACGGGATCGAGCTCGGTCACGGTCCCGGATCCGTCGCGCTGGAGCAGCGGGGCTCCGGTGGCCGAGACGTGCGGGATCACCTCGGTGCCGTTCTCGGTCACCTCGGGCATGTTCGCCGGGTCGAAGCGCATGTCCGCCCAGTCGTCGACGATGCGCCAGACTCCGGTCCTCGTGATCCCGATGGGCAGCACCCGGTAGGCGCTCTCGTCGATCGCACCGATCACGCCGGCGGCGGTGACGCAGCTGACGGAGTGTTCGCTGGATCGTCCCCCGAAGAGAACTGCGACGAGTGGCCGGGGATCGGTGTCTGGCATATCTGTCCTTGGTCGACTGCGGGTCCGGGCTCGAGTGCGCGGACTCGAAAACTCTAGCTCAGGAGGCCTCGTAGGTGCACTCCAGCCACGCCCGCCCGATGCCCTTGAAGAACATGGTGAATCCGGCGTAGGCGGGAGAGGCGGACTCGTCGAGGCCGAGCTTCTCGGACAGGGCGGTGACGATGAAGAAGTAGCGGTGCGGTCCGTGTCCGGCAGGCGGAGCGGCGCCGATGAAGCGCGGTTCTCCGGCGTCGTTGCGCAGGGTCACGGTGCCCGCGGGGAGCAGGTCGGCCGCGGGGTTGCCCGCGTCCGTGGGCAGCGACGTGGTGGAGGCGTCGAGGTCGGTGACGACCCAGTGCCAGAATCCCGATCCCGTGGGAGCATCCGGATCGTAGCAGGTCACCGCGAAGGCCTGGGTCTCCGCGGGGAAGCCGGACCAGGACAGCTGCGGCGACCTGTCCTCACCGCCGGGGACTCCCATGATGCCCGAGAGCTGCGCCGCCGGCAGGACCTCACCGTCGGAGACGTCGGTGCTCGTGAGGGTGAAGGTGGGAAGTTCCGGGAGGTTGAAGAACGGTGAGTTGGCGCTCATGGGTGTCTCCTTCAGGCGGTGGGTCCTTCGTGCTTACGCTTCCGAGACAACAGCAAAGCCGCGAGTTCGTCAACCCTGAGCCGACCGGCGAGGACGGCGCAGACGGATTCGGTGATCGGCAGGTCGACGCCGTGCTTCCTCCCCAGTGCGAGGACGGCGGGGGCCGACTTCACGCCTTCCGCCGTCTGCGAGGTGTGCGCGATGACGTCCTCGAGGCTCATCCCCTCGCCGAGGTGACGGCCGAAGGTGCGATTGCGCGACAGCGGCGAGGCGCAGGTGGCGACGAGGTCGCCGAGCCCGGCGAGCCCTGAGAGCGTGTGCGCCTCGGCGCCCATCGCCACGGCCAGCCGTGAGGTCTCGGCGAGTCCGCGGGTGATGATCGAGGCCTTCGAGTTGTCGCCGAGGCTCTGCCCGTCGGCGATCCCCACGGCCAGGGCGATGACGTTCTTCACGGCCCCGCCCATCTCGACGCCGACGACGTCGGTGTTCGTGTAGGGACGGAAGTAGGAGTTCGCGGACAGCTCGGCGACCACCTCGGCGGTCTCGATGCTCTCCGAGGCGACGACGGTGGCCGTGGGCTGGCGGTCGGCGATCTCGCGGGCGAGGTTGGGTCCGGAGACGACGGCGATCCGCGAGGAGTCGACCTCCGCGACCTCGGCGATGAGCTCGGACATGCGCCTGCCGGTCTCGACCTCGATGCCCTTCATCAGGCTGACGAGGCGGACGCCGGGACGCAGGTGCGGCTTCCACCGGCCGAGGTTCGCGCGCAGGGTCTGGGCGGGAACGGCGAGGATGATCACCTCGGCGTCGGTGACGGCGGCGATGTCGTCGCTGGTGGCGGTGAGCAGCTCCGGCAGTCGACGCCGCCCCAGGTAGCGGGAGTTGGTGCGGGACGTGTTGATCTCCTCGGCGACGTCGTCGCGCCGGGCCCAGAGGGTGACCGGGAACCCGGCATCGGCGATGACGGCGGCGTACGTCGTGCCCCATGATCCCGCACCCAGCACTGCGGTCCTCGGCATGCTCACTCGCCTACCTCCTCGGTCATGAATCTCTGTGGGAGCGGGCGGCCGGAGAGGTCGGCGACCATGGCCGCGATCGTGTTCGTCAGTCGGCGGGTGAGGATCGTCTTCGACCGGTTGTCCTCACGGGACTGCCACAGGTCGTGGTACTCGATCGGCTCGCCGAACCGGACCACCGAGGTGTGGCGCAACGGCCTGGGCCGCGGCACCATCCGTCCCCGCGGTTTGACCTCCTCGAGGCCCCAGTGGGCGACGGGGATGATCGGGGCGGCGGTCTCGAGGGCGAGCCGGGCGGTGCCGGTCTTGAAGTGCTGGGGCCAGAACTCCTCGTCCTTCGTCAGCGTTCCCTCGGGGTAGATGACGACGACCTCCCCGCGCCGCAGGGCCTCCTTGGCGTACTCGAGCGAGTCCCCCGCCTGCGCCGAGGCGCGCAGCACCGGGATCTGCCCGAGTCCTTTGAGCACCGCGCCGAGCGCACCGCTGAACAGGCTCGACTTCGCGAGGAAGTGCGGCAGCCGCCCGTTGCGCCACACGGCGAGCCCGACGAGGATCGGGTCGAGGTGGTTGGAGTGGTACGCCGCGACGATCGCGCCGGTGCGCTGCGGCAGGTTCTCCGGGTTCTCCACCCTGATCTTCGACGTCAGCCGGAAGGCGCCGTAGGCGGTCGTCGCGACGGCGAAGGCGACGCGGCGCTGGGAGCGCACCGCGGCCGGGTCGAAGGAGACGAGTGCGTCGCCGCTCATGCCGCGACCTCGGCCCCCAGGGCCAGGAGCTTGTCGAGGAAGTTCTCGTATCCGCGGTTGATGAGCTCGATCCCGTGCACCTCGGAGGTCCCGCGAGCGGCCAGTGCGGCGATGAGGTGGCTGAAGCCGCCGCGGAGGTCGGGGACGTCGATGCGGGCGCCGTGCAACTCGGTGGGGCCGGAGACCACGGCCGAGTGCTTGTAGTTGCGCCGCCCGAATCGGCAGGGGGTGCCGCCGAGGCATTCGCGGTAGAGCTGGATCTTCGCCCCCATCTCGACGAGCGCGTCGGTGAACCCGAAGCGGTTCTCGTAGACGGTCTCGTGGATGATCGACAGCCCTTCGGCCTGGGTCATCGCGACGACGAGGGGCTGCTGCCAGTCGGTCATGAAGCCCGGGTGGACGTCGGTCTCCAGGGCGAAGGACGAGAGCCGCCCGCCGGGATGGCGGAAGCGGATGCCGGTCTCCGAGACGTCGAACTCGCCGCCGATCTTGCGGAAGACGTTGAGGAAGGTGATGAGCTCGGGCTGCGAGGCGCCCTCGACGACGATGTCGCCGCCGGTGGCCAGCGCCGCGCACGCCCAGGAGGCGGTCTCGTTGCGGTCGGGCAGCGCCCGGTGGACGAATCCGCCGAGGCTCTCGACGCCTTCGATGCGCACGACGCGGTCGGTGTCGACGGTGATGATCGCGCCCATCTTCTGGAGCAGGGCGATGAGGTCCATGATCTCGGGTTCGATGGCCGCGTTGCGCAGCTCGGTCACCCCGTCGGCGCGGACGGCGGTGAGGAGGACCTGCTCGGTGGCGCCCACGGACGGGAAGGGCAGCTTGACCTTCGTGCCCTGCAGCCGGCTCTCGGCCTTGAGCATGATGCCGCCCGGGGTCTTGTCCACCTCGGCGCCGAACTTCCGCAGCACGTCGAGGTGGAAGTTGATCGGACGGTCGCCGATGTGGCATCCGCCGAGGTCGGGGATGAAGGCCTGGCCGAGCCGGTGGAGCAGCGGACCGCAGAAGAGGATCGGGATCCGCGAGGAACCGGCGTGGGCGTCGATGTCGACGATCGATCCCTGGGCGACGTCGTAGGGGTCGAGGTGGAGCTCACCGTCGGGCTGATCGCCGTCGGGTCCGGGCGTGACGCGCACTCCGTGAAGTTCGAGCAGGCCGGTGACGATCTCCACGTCCCTGATCTTCGGCACCCCGCGCAGCACCGAGGGGGTGTCTCCCAGGAGGGAGGCGACCATGGCCTTGGGCACCAGGTTCTTGGCACCGCGGACCTGGACGGTTCCACCGAGCGGGTTCCCGCCGCGAACTTCGAGCATATCTCTCCCTGCGTCACTCTTGGACAGCGCACTCACCGCTGACGAGCGCGGACGTCTGCGACGACCTGGTCGCCGCCGACGATTGCGAACTCGTCCAAGACTAGCGCAGGTGCCGCTGCGCCCTCCTCAGCGCCGAGCCCTCCTCACCGGGGTCCCCGGATCAGGTCCGGGCGGGCAGGGTGCGGGGCTTGAAGCCCGGCCGCTTCGCCTCGAAATCGGCGATGAGCTCCTCTTTCGCCAGGGTCAGGCTGATGTCGTCGTAGCCCTCGAGCAGGCGCCAGCGCGT
The DNA here is from genome assembly GCF_003315415.1 of Brevibacterium sanguinis. GTDB lineage: Bacteria > Actinomycetota > Actinomycetes > Actinomycetales > Brevibacteriaceae > Brevibacterium > Brevibacterium celere_A. Next base: position 382,458 of record NZ_QNSB01000001.1, on the reverse strand, counting down.
GTAGTCGTCGATCTGGAACGACACGGTGACCGTGTCGCACGTGACGGTTTTCTCACCCAGATCGACCGTGATCGACGTCCCGGGATGGTTCTCGAGGATCTTCCAGATGAGCTCGATGTCGTCCTGCTTGAGCTGGGCGGCGAGCAGTCCCTCCTTGCCGGCGTTGCCGCGGAAGATGTCGCCGAAGCGCGACGACAGCACGACCCTGAAGCCGTAGTCCTTGAGCGCCCAGACGGCATGCTCACGCGACGAGCCCGTGCCGAAGTCCGGACCGGCCACGAGCACGGAGCCGGCCGCGAAGTCCGGATCGTTGAGGACGAAGTCCTCGGCGGTGCGCCAGCGGTAGAACAGCGCGTCCTCGAACCCGGTGCGGGTGACCCGCTTGAGGAACTTCGCGGGGATGATCTGGTCGGTGTCGACGTTCGAGCGGCGCAGGGGCACGCCGATGCCGGTGTGAGTGGTGAAAGCTTCCATGGTTGTCAGGTCTCCTCGGGCGTGGCTCAGGCGTTCGACGTGGTCAGGGTCAGCCCCTGGCTGGGGTCCCACTTCACGGGCTCGGCGTCGCGCGGCACGTCGGCGACGTCGGCCGGGGAGGACAGCGTCCCCCTGACGGCGGTGGCCGCGGCCACCAGTGGGGACACGAGGTGGGTCCGCCCGCCCTTGCCCTGGCGGCCCTCGAAGTTGCGGTTGGAGGTCGAGGCGCAGCGCTCCCCCTCGGCCAGCTGGTCCGGATTCATGCCCAGGCACATCGAGCAGCCGGCGAAGCGCCATTCCCCGCCGAAGTCCTTGAAGATCCGGTCGAGGCCCTCGGCCTCGGCCTGCAGGCGGACCTTGGCGGAGCCGGGGACGACCATGAAGCGCACACCCTCGGCCTTCTTCCGGCCCCGGACCACCTCGGCGGCGGCCCGGAGGTCCTCGATCCGCGAGTTCGTGCACGAGCCGAGGAACACGGTGTCGACGGCGATCTCGCGCAGCGGGGTGCCCGGGGTCAGTCCCATGTAGGCCAGGGCGTTGCGGGCGGCGACCTTGTCGTTCTCGTCGGCGAAGTCGTCGGGGTCGGGCACGGAGGCCGACAGCGGCAGGCCTTGGCCGGGGTTGGTCCCCCAGGTCACGAACGGCTCGATGTCCTCGGCCTTGAGCACCACCTCGGCGTCGAAGACCGCGTCCTCGTCGGTGTAGAGGGTCTTCCAGTACTCGACGGCGGCGTCCCAGTCCTCGCCCTGGGGGGCGTGGGGGCGGCCCTTGACGTACTCGAAGGTGGTCTCGTCGGGGGCGACCATGCCGGCGCGCGCACCGGCCTCGATCGACATGTTGCAGATCGTCATCCGCGCCTCCATCGACAGCGCGCGGATGGCCGAGCCGCGGTATTCGAGGACATAGCCCTGTCCGCCGCCGGTGCCGATCTTCGCGATGATGGCGAGGATGATGTCCTTCGCGCTCGAGCCCTCGGGCAGTTCGCCGTCGACGGTGATCGACATCGTCTTGAAGGGCTTGAGGCTGAGCGTCTGGGTGGCGAGCACGTGCTCTACCTCGGAGGTGCCGATGCCGAAGGCCAGCGCCCCGAAGGCGCCGTGGGTCGAGGTGTGGGAGTCGCCGCAGACCACGGTCGTGCCGGGCTGGGTCAGGCCCAGCTGCGGGCCGACGACGTGGACGATCCCCTGCTCGGCGTCGCCGAGGCTGTGCAGGCGGATGCCGAACTCCTCCGCGTTCTTCCGCAGGGTGTCGATCTGCGTGCGCGAGGTCGGTTCGGCGATCGGCTTGTCGATGTCCCAGGTCGGGGTGTTGTGGTCCTCGGTGGCGATCGTCAGGTCGGGGCGGCGCACGGGGCGCCCGGCGTGACGGAGTCCGTCGAAGGCCTGCGGGCTCGTCACCTCGTGGACGAGGTGGAGATCGATGTAGATGAGATCCGGCGCACCGTCCTCGCCCTGAGAGACGACGTGATCGGCCCAGACCTTCTCGGCCAAAGTGCGTGACATGATTCCTCCCGCCGGTGCAGACGTTTCCCGCACCTGCTGTCCTTCCTCGAGCGCCGTTGTTCGGCCCTCAGCAACATTTTCCGGCACACCCGTGGTGGCCGTAAGAGGAATCTACTCGCCCGTATCGCAATGCGAACTTGCATCTCGCCCACTGAGACGCGCACAATGGTGTCTATGACAAGCAATGGTAGCGGCGTCGGGGTCATCGACAAGGCCGCAATGGTTCTCTCCGCCCTCGAGGCCGGACCCGCCTCTCTCGCAGAGCTCGTCTCATTGACCGGACTGGCTCGCCCCACCGCGCATCGCCTCGCCGTTGCCCTCGAATTCCACCGCATCGTCGGCCGCGACCTCCAGGGGCGCTTCGTGCTCGGCCCGCGGCTGGCCGAGCTGTCCTCGGCCGCCGGTGAGGACCGGCTGCTCGCCGCGGCCGGCCCCGTGCTGGCCCAGCTGCGCGATCAGACCGGTGAGTCCGCGCAGCTCTTCCGCCGCCAGGGCGACCTGCGCCTGTGCGTCGCGGCGGCCGAGCGCCCCGTGGGACTGCGCGACTCCGTGCCGATCGGGGCGACCCTGAGCATGCGCGCCGGATCCGCCGCCCAGGTGCTCCTGGCCTGGGAGGAGCCCGACCGACTCCACACCGGACTGCGCGGAGCCCGGTTCTCCGCGACGATGCTCTCCGGCGTCAGGCGCCGGGGCTGGGCGCAGTCGATCGCCGAGCGCGAGCGCGGAGTCGCCTCCGTCTCGGCTCCCGTCCGCGGTCCGAGCAATCGGGTCGTCGCCGCCGTGTCGATCTCCGGCCCCGTCGACCGTCTCACCCGCCAGCCCGGCCGGCTCCACGCGAAGTCCGTCGTCGAGGCCGCCCGGACGCTGACCGAGGCGCTGGTCCGGGGGTAGTCGGGCCTGGACGCCTGGTCCGTGGGTGGTCGGATCGGGGCCGAGCTTCGAGGGACGCCGGAACGCCCAGGCCCGGGTCGCCCGGGCCCAGGCCGGCCGGGTCGGGGTACGGCAGAGGTGCGCAGACTCCGTTGACACGACAGGGCCTCCTGATAGGTTGCAGGTGTCCGGACTCACCTCGATCGAAGGAGGATTCCATGTCCACTCCCCAGGATCCGAACGGCACAGCAGACCGATCCCGCGGTTCGCAGGCCGGCGACCCTCGGCCCAGCCAGTCCGAATCGAACTCGTCGAGCCACCTCGGCGATGATCTCTACGGTTCGGCGAGCGGTCAGTCCAGCCAGGCCCAGGGGCAGCACCAGTCTGTCCACCCCCAGCCGGGCCAGTACCAGCCGGGTCAGCCCCAGGGGCAGCACCAATCGGATCCGTACTCGGCGGCGAACGCGGCCCAGTACCAGTCCGGTCAGTACCCGTCGCACCCGTACGCCGCGGACACTCCCGGACCATATGTCGCCCAGCAGGGCCAGAACCCATACGGCGGACAGGGTGCGAACCCCGGTCAGGGCAAGCGCCCCGGCTTCTTCAAGTCCCTGTTCGACTTCCGCTTCGATGACTTCATCGCCGTGCGCTGGGCGGGGATCATCTACATCATCACGATCGTCATCGCCGTCCTGTCGTGGATCGGCACGATCCTCAGTTCGATCATGGTCGGACTCGCCGCGAGTGCCGCGACGACCTTCTATTCCGGCGACTTCTACACCGACGCGCCCGGATTCAATCCCTGGCCGCTGATCCTCGCCATCCTCCTCGGCTGGATCGTTCCGCTGCTGTGGGTGATCTTCGTCCGCCTCGTCCTCGAGCTCGTCGTCTCCTCGGTCAGGACCGCGCAGCACACGAGGAGGATCGCCGACTCGGTCGGCCGGTGAGTCGCTGAGCCGCCTCCCTCGAAACACAGCACGGTCTTCTCTGCAGGGCACTGTTTGCGAACAGTGCCCTGCAGAGAGGACCGTGCCATTGTGTGAAGAGACAGGTGCCGATCGCAGTGGACCGAGCTTCTCGCAGAGGACCGTGCCGTTCTCGCACTGCGGAAATGCCCGAAGAAGGGGAACTGCCAGAGCAATCGGGTCGTGAATTAGAGTGAGCCCCGCACCGATTCAACGATGCGGGGCTCAACCGTACCCCCGAGCAGATTCGAACTGCCGTTACCGCCTTGAGAGGGCGGCGTCCTAGGCCACTAGACGACGGGGGCCGAAGACAATCCCGGAAGCGAACTTCCGAAGCTGTCCGCTGGGGTACCAGGACTTGAACCTAGACTAAGTGAACCAGAATCACTCGTGCTGCCAATTACACCATACCCCAATGCGTTACAAGCTCTTCCTCGCGGATTCGCTCGTCAGCAACGAGATATAACTCTACACAACGCCTTCGCCGGGAGACAAATCGAGAAGCCGGTTTTCAATGTGACCTCCGACACTGCCCGGTTGGGGGCCTCACCACGGCTTCTCGGTCCGGCTCTGCGCCCGTCACCCCGGCCCACCGCGGGCGGCCTCCCTATCTGGGCCTCGGCCGCGGGCGATCTCCCGCCCACGGGTCTCAGCCGCGGGCCAGCCCGATGAGCCGGTCGAGCACCCTGTACCCGTCGGCGCGCAGCCCGTTGTGCTCGTACTCGTTCGTCACCCAGGCCCTCACCCCGCCGAGGTGCTCCGCCGTCGCCAGCGAATGCTCGACCGGCACGTAGGCGTCCTCGAAGTACACGGCCGCCGCCCCGCGCACCGGCGAGGCCTCGAGGGCGGCCACATCGTAGAGCGCCGGCCACTGCCGCCGGGCGATCGCCTCGGCGACGTCCGCGAAGGGAGCGAGCTCCGGATCTTCGACGAACGACTCCGGGCCCGCGTGCTCGCCGGCCAGGAGGGTCGGGTCCGCGCGGACGTCGGCGGGCATCGCCCGTCTGGCCGCCCACTCGGTGGTCGTGCCATCGGCCCAGCAGGACTCGTGGATGACCGCGTAGAGCGGATTGCGGCCGGAGAAGGGCAGGCCGGCCGCGAGGTCGTGCCGGAAGGCCGCCGAGGCGGGGTCGAGGTCGAGCAGGTGGTGGAGCTTCTCGGATCCGTCGGAGGCGCCGAGGTGGTGCCCGAGCAGCCGCAGCCGTTCGGTCGTCGCTCGTGCGCCGCCGGGAAGGGCGATTCCGCCTTCGGACTCGGCGAGGTCGATCAGCCGGGCCATCCTCTCCCGGTCGCCGGGGAACGCGCGGTAGTGCTGCTCCGACTTCCGCTTCATGCCCTCCCAGGTGGTCGCGTACACGGTGGCGGGATCGACGCCGAGGGCGGGCAGCCCGCCGGTGAAGTACACCTCGTCGAGCGACTCCGAGTGGGCGGAGACATAGCGCAGTGCCGTGAATCCGCCGAAGGACTGCCCCAGCAGCGACCACTTCTCGATGCCGAGTTCGGCGCGCAGGAGTTCCGCGTCCTCGACGATGGAGTCGGCCCTGTAGCGGCTGAGCTGATCGGCGACCGCGGACGGGTCGGCCGTGGGGTCGAGAAGTCCCGTGATCGCGCCGTCGACGGAGCCGATCGGGCTCGACCTGCCGGTGCCCCGCTGGTCGAGCAGCACGACTTGGAAGTCCTCAAGCGCCCGTGCCTGCCAGGTGCTCGCACTCACCGGGGTGGTGGGGCGCGGGGCTTCGAAGCCCGGTCCGCCCTGGAGGAAGACGAGAAGGGGCTTCGTGCTCTCCGCCTCGGTGGCCATGATCCGGGCGAACACGGTCAGCGTCCCCTCCCCGCCGGCGCCGAAGTGGTCGAACGGGACGTCGAGGCTGACGTCGCGGAAGTGGAGGCCGCCGCGCTGCCACCGATCGACTGCGATCACAGGCGATCCCTCAACGCCCGCAGCCGGTGCAGGGACGACTCCCTGCCGAGGATCTCCATCGACTCGAACAGCGGCGGCGAGACCCGGCGGCCGGAGACGGCCACCCGCAGCGGGCCATACGCCAGACGCGGCTTGATCCCCATCTCGTCGACGAGCTTCGCCTGCAGGACCTCCTGGAGCTTCTCGGTCGTCCAGTCCTCGAGTCCCTCGAGGACGCCGAGAGACGCATCGAGGACCTCGGGGGCGGAGTCCTTGAGCGTCTTCAGCCCGTCCTCGGCGATGACGAGCTCGGCATCCGGGGTGAAGAGGAATCCGAGGAGGTCGGGGGCTTCCCCGAGCAGATTCATCCGGGTCTGGACGAGCGGTGCGGCCTGGTCGAGGATCGTCAGCTGCTCGGCGCTCGGCTCTGCGGGAAGCACCTCGGCGGCCTGGAGGTGGGGCACGAGACGGTCCCGGAAGTCGGTCGGATCGAGGAGTCGGATGTGGTCGGCGTTGATGGCCGTGGCCTTCTTGACGTCGAAGCGGGCCGGGTTGGGCAGCACGTCGTGGATGTCGAAGGCGGAGACGAACTCGTCGACGGAGAACACATCGCGGTCGGGTCCGATCGACCAGCCGAGGAGGGCGAGGTAATTGATGAATCCTTCGGGGATGAACCCGTTGTCGCGGTGGAGGAACAGGTTCGATTCGGGGTCGCGCTTCGACAGCTTCTTGTTGCCCTCGCCCATGACGTAGGGCAGGTGGCCGAACTCGGGGGTCGCCGCGGCGATGCCGATCGACTTGAGCGCTTCGTAGAGGACGATCTGGCGCGGGGTCGAGGAGAGCAGGTCCTCGCCGCGCAGCACATGGGTGATGCCCATGAGCGCGTCGTCGACGGGGTTGACCAGCGTGTAGAGCGGCTGACCGTTGGCACGGACGACGACGAAGTCGGGGATCGTGCCGGCGCGGAAGGTGATCTCCCCGCGCACGAGGTCGGTGAACGTGATGTCCTCGTCGGGCATCCGCACCCGCCACACGGGTTCGCGTCCCTCGGCCCGGAACGCGGCGATCTGCTCGGGCGTGAGGTCCCGGTCGTACCCGTCGTAGCCGAGCTTGGGGTCGCGGCCGGCGGCCCTGTGCCGGGCCTCGACCTCCTCGTTGCTCGAGTACGACTCGTAGATGTGCCCACCGGCTTTGAGCTTCTCGATCACCTCGGCGTAGATGTCGCCGCGCTGGGACTGGCGGTAGGGTCCGTCGGGCCCGCCCACCTCGATGCCCTCGTCCCAGTCGAGGCCGAGCCACTTCATCGCCTCGACGACCTGGGAGAAGCTCTCCTCGGAGTCGCGGGCGGCGTCGGTGTCCTCGATGCGGAAGACGAAGGTCCCGCCGGTGTGCTTCGCGTACGCCCAGTTGAACAGGGCGGTGCGGACCATGCCGACGTGCGGGGTGCCGGTGGGCGATGGGCAGAAACGAACTTTGACGCTCACAGTTGTCCTTCTGGATCAGTGGTGGGTGGTGCGGACGCCGGCTCAGGCGTCCATGACGGGGTTGGAGAGCACACCGAGGCCGTCGATGGCGATGTCGACGCGGTTGCCGGCGACGATCCGGCCGACACCGGCGGGAGTGCCGGTGAGGATGACGTCACCGGGCAGCAGGGTGATGGTCTCGGACAGGTGCTCGATGAGGGTCGGGATGTCGAAGATGAAGTCCTCGGTGTTCCCGTCCTGTTTGAGCTCGCCGTCGACCCACGAGCGGATGGCGAGGTGGTCGACCTCGAGCTCCGTCTCGATCCACGGACCGAGGGGGCACGAGGTGTCGAAGCCCTTCGCCCGCGACCACTGCTTGTCCGATTTCTGGATGTCGCGCATGGTCACGTCGTTGCCCGCCGTGTAGCCGAGCACATGGTCATACGCGTTCTCGGCCTTGACGCCCTTCGACACGCGCCCGATGATGACGGCCAGCTCCGCCTCGTAGGAGACGCGCTCGCTGATCGCGGGCAGCCGGATCGGGTCACCGGGGCCGATCACCGAGGTGTTGGGCTTGAAGAACGTCAGCGGGCTGACGGGAACCTCGTTGCCGAGCTCGGCGGCGTGATCGGCGAAGTTGCGGCCCACTCCGATGACCTTGGACCGCGGCAGGATCGGGCTGAGCAGGCGGACGTCGTCGAACTTCAGCCGCTCCCCCGTCGACTGGGCGGGAGAGAAGAAGGGGTCCGAGTCGAGGACGGCGAGGCTGAGCCCCGAGGTGTCCCACCGACCATCAACGATGTCGGGGACTTCGCCTTCGACCACTCCGTACTTGGGTTCGTCCTGGTGCACAAATCTGGCAATTCGCATGGGGCCAGTCTAGTCACCGCCGACTCGCCGGTCCCGCCGGACCTCCGCGTCTACCATGGGAGAGGGATCGACGATCCGACCGGCCACGAGAAGTGAGGGACCACCATGACCGCAGCCGATCACGACGCCTACATCGCCGCGGCTCCCGAGGCGTTCCGGCCGGAGCTGCACCGGCTGCGCATCGTCCTCGCCCGCACCCTGACCGATGCGGACGAGATCATCGCCTACGACATGCCCGGCTTCAGGATCGAGGGCACGATCGTCGCCGGCTACGCGGCGTTCAGCAGGCAGTGCGGACTGTACTTCCACCCGGGTGCCATCGCCGCCCTCGCCGAGGAGATCGCGGCCGCCGGCCTCAAGGCCACCAAGACCGGCATCACCTTCTCCCCGCGCAAGCCGATTCCCGACGACCTCGTCGTCCGGCTGGCCCGCGCGTCTCGACAGGAGGCAGGGGTCTGAGCCCTGGCCTGGGACACTGGGGAACATGCACCACTTCGATCTGAGGAGCATCGCCGCAGGGCTGCCGGCGGCCGCGCTCATCGACGAGGCCGCACGGACCGGCCTCGGACCGGTCCCCCGCCTCGTCGTCGAGGCTCCGCCCGGCACCGGCAAGACGACCCTGGTGCCGCCGCTCATCGCCGAGCTCATCACAGCAGGTGGGGCTCGTGCCGGCTCCCCCGGACGGTCGGGCCGCATCATCGTCACCCAGCCGCGCCGGATGGCCGCCCGCGCCGCGGCGAGGCGACTCGCGCAGCTGACGGGGACCCGCCTCGGCGAGGACATCGGCTTCACCGTCCGGGGCGAGTCGATGACCTCGGCGCGCACGCTCATCGAATTCGTCACCACCGGTGTGCTCGTGCGCCGGCTGCTCGGCGATCCCGAGCTCGACGGCGTCGCGGCGGTCGTCCTCGACGAGGTGCACGAGCGCCACCTCGACACCGACCTCGCGTTCGCGATGTGCCGGGAGCTCATCGACCTGCGCGACGACCTCGGTCTCGTGGTGATGTCGGCGACGTTCGACGCCCGCGACTGGGCCGCACGCCTCGGTGCTGCGCATCTTAGGGTCGAGGCGGCGATCCATCCGCTCGAGGTCCGGTGGGAGCCGTCGCCGCAGAGACCGCTCGACGCGCGCGGGGTGACGAGGGACTTCCTCGACCACGTGGCCCGGACGACCCTCACGGCTCTCGCCGAGCACCGGGACGGCGATGTGCTCGTCTTCGCACCGGGACTGCGGGAGGTCGAGGAGACCGCCGCACGGATCTCCGCCCGACTGCCACTGGAGGATCCGCGACCCGGCACGGCGGACGGCGGAAGGTCCCACTGCCGCGCTGCCCGCATCGAGGTCCATACCCTGACGGGGCGGACCCCGGCGCGGGAGCAGGACGCGCTCCTGCGCCCGCACCCGGGTGACGGAGTCCGGCGGGTGATCGTCTCGACATCCGTCGCCGAGTCCGCGCTGACGGTGCCGGGAGTCCGGATCGTCGTCGACTCCGGTCTGGCCCGCGGCCCGCGCCTCGACACCAGGCGCGGAATGTCCGGCCTGGTCACGACCCGTGAATCAAAGGCCTCCGGCACGCAGAGAGCCGGTCGTGCCGCCCGCCTGGGACCTGGGGTGGTCTATCGCTGCCTGTCCGAGGCGGACTGGGCGTCGCTGCCCGAGCACTCCCCGCCCGAGGTGCTCACCTCGGATCTCACCTCGGCGGTCCTCGACCTCGCGGTCTGGGGCGGCGATGCCAGTCTGCTCCCGGATCCGCTGCCGACCGGCCCGCGGAAGCTGGCCGAGGACAACCTCGTGGCGCTGGGTGCCCTCGAACCGATCGGAGACCGGGCGGACATCGCCCGCGGCGACGGCGCATCGTCCGACACCGCGACCGCCAGGTACCGTGTCACCGATCTCGGTCGACGGATCGCGCGGATTCCCGCCTCCCCCTGGTCGGCACGCGGGCTGCTCGACGGGGCCGCGATGCTCTCGGCAGCCCAGGCCGCCGAGGCGGTCGCCACGATCGAGTCGGACCTGCGCGCCCCCGGCGCCGACCTGGTCGCGAAGCTCAGAGAGCTGCGCGGCGCGGGCAGCGGTTCGGGAAGCAGCCGTTCCGGAGGCGAATCAGGCCGCCGGACGGGCGACCCCCGCTTCCGTCAGGAGGTGGCGCGGTTCGCACGGTTGGCCACCGAGGCTGTCGCATCGACGGCGACTCCCGCTGTGCCGAGAGGCGCCGCCTCGGCAGATTCCGGGGGCGGTGGAGGCGCGCCCTCTCTGTCCGGGGACGATCTCGGTCTCATCGTCGCCCTCTCCTTCCCGCAGCTGATCGCGAGACGGCGCAGCGCCTCGGACGCGGAATACCTGCTCGCTTCGGGCACGGCCGCGAGTCTGCCCCGCAACTCCTCGCTCGCGTCGAGTGACTGGCTGGCGGTCTCGGAGGTCGGCCTCGCCGGTGAGCGCGCGGTGATCCGCGCCGCGGCACCGATCGATCAGGACACCGCCGAACTCGCCGCCGCCGGGCTGCTGACGACGACCGAGGACGCCACCGTCGAGCAAGGACGTGTGCGTGCGGTGCGCCGTCACCGCCTCGGCGCCATCGAACTCTCCGCCACCCCGGTCCGTGCGAGCACCGAACTCGCGCGCAGGGCGATCGCGGAGTCGGTGCGCGAGCTCGGGGCGCGCGCACTGCTGCGCCCGAGCCCGGACTTCGAAGGGCTGCGGCGGCGGATCGGCTTCCTCCGTGCGGTGTACGGCGATCCCTGGCCGGATGTCCGCTGGTCGCACCTGTCGCGGACACTGACCGACTGGGCCCCGGCGGTCCTCGATCGGATCGCGAGCGGCGCGGACCCGGGATCGGTCGACCTCGTCTCCGCGCTGCGGGCCCTGCTGCCATGGCCCGCGGCCCCACGGCTCGACGAGCTGGTGCCGGAGACGATCCCCGTCCCGAGCGGGTCACGGATCCGCCTCGACTACCCGGATCCCGACGAGATCGGCGAACGACGCGACGGCGGCGAACGGCGCGACGGCGGCGACAGTGACGACCGAGTCGCCTCGGCGGTTCCAGGGCCCGTGCTCGCCGTCAAGCTCCAGGAGTGCTTCGGGTGGACGACCGCGCCGAGCGTGTGCGAGGGCCGGGTCCCCGTCGTCCTCCATCTGCTCTCCCCCGCCCGCCGGCCGTTGGCGGTGACCAGCGACCTCGCCTCGTTCTGGGAGAACGCCTACCCGCACGTGCGCGCCGAGAACCGCGGCCGCTACCCCAAGCACCCCTGGCCCGAGGATCCGCTGAATGCGCCCGCACAACGGGGCACGAAGCGATCTGGGAGAATGGACCGGTGACCTCCACCCTCAGCTGCACCAGGCTCTCGGCCCCCGCGTGGCGTGCCCTGCGCGACGCGCACGCCGCGGGCGTCGCCGAGCGCACCGACGCCCACCTGGCGCGGAGGCTGCGCGGGGAGAAGCACCCGGTCGAGGACTTCCTGTTCACCTACTACCCGTTCAAGGTCGGTCAGCTGGCGAAGTGGAATCCCGGGCCCGGGGTTCGGCTCGAACTGGAGTCGGCCGACGACGTCGAGTGCTTCGACCGCCGCTGGTACTCGATCGATGAGTCCCGGACCGTCGCCGAGGTGGATGTCGAGTCCTGGCGCGCCGACCGCGGTGACGGGGCGCGGTTCATCGCCTCACTCCTGCGGTCGACCCTGAGCAGGGAGGCGAACTTCGGCTGCTTCGGCATCCACGAATGGGCGATGGTCTATCGGCTCACCGAGGAGCAGCGCCGGCACAGCCAGGTGCCGCTGCGGCTGAGTCCGGCCGAGACCGATGCCGTCGTCGAGGGGCACCGGATCCAGTGCTCGCACCATGATGCGTTCCGGTTCTTCACCGAACCCGCGCGCCCGCTCAACACCTTGCAGCCCACCCGCGCCGGCATGGTCGCCAATGAGCAGCCGGGCTGCCTCCATGCGGGCATGGACCTCTACAAGTGGGCGATGAAGATCGGACCCATCGCCCCCTCCGACCTCGTCATCGACTGCTTCGACCTGGCGCTGGACATCAGGATCCTCGACATGGAGGCATCCCCCTATGACCTGAGGTCCTGGGGCTACGGCGTCGTCGCGATCGAGACGGCGGCCGGCAAGGCCGAGTACATGGAGCGGCAGAAGGCCTTCTCGGCCCGTGCCCAGGCGCTGCGCGGGCGCCTGCTCGAGGCGTTGGCGACCGTCGGAGTCGACCCCGCGTAGCGGCCGTCACTCCCCCGGCTCCCGGTGGTCTCCGACTTCGGCGCACGCCTAGGATGTCCCTATGCGTGCCGTCGTCATCGAGGAGTTCTCGACACTACCCCGACTCAAGGACATCGATCCGCCGACCGCTCCGGAGGACGGGGTGGTCATCCGCGTCGAAGCCACCGGCGTCTGCCGCAGCGACCACCACGCCTGGCTCGGTCATGACTCGACGGTGAGCCTGCCCCATGTGCCCGGCCACGAACTCGTCGGCTGGATCGACTCGGTGGGCCCCGGGGTGACGACGTTCTCCGTCGGTCAACGAGTCACCGTCCCGTTCGTCTGCGGCTGCGGATCGTGCCGCTGGTGCCGCAGCGGCAATGCGCAGGTGTGCCCCGAGCAGACGCAGCCCGGGTTCACCCACTTCGGATCGTGGGCGGAGCAGGTGGTCATCCACAGTGCCGACGCCAACCTCGTCGCCGTGCCCGAGGACCTGCCCGCGGCGAACCTCGTGGGACTCGGCTGCCGCTTCGCCACCGCCTTCCACGGGCTCAGAGTCCGCGCGGAGCTCACTCCCGGTGAGAGCGTCGCCGTGTTCGGCTGCGGCGGCGTCGGACTGTCGACGATCATGATCGCACGTGCCATCGGGGCCGAGATCATCGCCGTCGACGTCAACGACGCCGCCCTCAAGCGTGCCCGGGACCACGGCGCCGCCCACACGATCAACGCCGAGGGTCTCGAGTGGCAGGACCTTGCCGCCGAGGTGGTCGAGCGGTCATCCGGAGGCGTGGCCGTGACCGTCGACGCCCTCGGGCGCGAGGACACGATCCGGGCGGCGATCGCCTCATTGGCCCCTCTCGGCCGGCATGTGCAGATCGGCCTGCTGGCTGCCCCGCCGGTGTTCGACATGCCCCGGGTGATCGCCCTCGAGCTCAGTCTCCTCGGCTCACATGGGATGGCGGCGGCGGAGTATCCCGAGATGCTGGAGCTGGTGGTTCAGGGCAGCCTGCGACCGCAGGATCTCGTGACGAACGTCATCGGACTCGAGGACGCCCCCGAGGCGCTGCGAGCCCTCGGCGAGAACCGACAGACGGGCATGACGATCATCGAACTCTGAGGCTCGATCCCGTCGACGGGACTGCGCCCGGCGATGCTCAGACCAGAATCGGCTCAGACCAGTCTCGCCAGCAGGACCGGATCGTCCTGGCCCGGCCAGGTCCCGAGCAGCAGCCCGGGGTCGGGTTGGGCGGGCGAGTCGACGTCGAGTTCGCGTTCGACGGCGAACGAGGTCGCGCCCACGACGGGGCCGGTGCCGACGGCGACGGCCACCTCGGTGATCTCGTCGATCTTCGTCCCGGATTCGTCGACGAGGTACTGCTTGGCCGACCTCCCCGATTCGGAGATCGTGCGGACGAGCTGGTCGATGAAGACCGGGTCGGCGAGGCCGTCGTAGACCCACCGGCGCCCGAGGACCGAGTGGTTCATCTCGGACATGAAGGCATCCTCGGCGGAGTCGAAGGGTTCGCCGCGGTAGGTCAGGGGCACCTGGAAGACGCGGTCCCCGGTGCGCACGAGGTGGACCTCGACGCCCACCTCGCCGGCGGGATCGTCGAAGCGGTAGGCCGTGACCGGCTCGAGGGGAGCCGTCTCGAGGTCGACGCCGCTCGCCCAGTCCTGCCTCGGCAGCCAGCCGGCGATGACGTCGAGCTTGCCGGGATCGAGTTCTGCGTCGAAGATGTCAGCCATGTCGTGCCCTCCTCGTGGTCGTGCCCTGTTCGGTGGTCAGGCCTTCCTCGTGCCCGGGATCCATTCGCCGTCGACGACCTCGTAGTCGGCGAAGATCGCGGGAGCCTCCTCGCGCATGACCTCGCCGATCCTGTTGAAGACGAGTCGGATCTCCTCCTCGGCGCCCTTGGCCGTGCGCATCTCGATGACGTGGCGCAGGGACCGCAGGTTCGCGGTGTAGACGATGCCCGTCGCCAGTCCCTCGGGGGCGAAACGGCGCATGAACGAGGTCATGTGCTTCTTGTGGGCGAAGTTCGTGCCCTCCTCGTCGAGGCCGAAGTGCTCGGCCATCCACTGCTGGTGCTCCTCGAGGGTGTCGAGGACCTTGAGGCTGCGCTCCATCAGCTCCGGGTCCTCACGCGCCCATTCCGGGAACCAGAACGGGATGTCGGCGAGGCGCACATAGCGCAGGGACTCCTGGGAGAAAGCGGAGCCGGCTCGGTGCCGGATGAGCTCATGGGTGAGGACGCGGGAGACGTTGTGGAGGACGAAGGTGAAGTTCGCGTGCTCGAGCACGGAGCCGTGCTGGGAGGAGATGACGTTGCCGAGGTACTGCGCCGAATCCGTGCGCACGCGGGAGACGTTCGGATTGAGGCCCGGCTCCCACGAGCGATAGCACATGCGTCCGGAGAACTCGAGCAGGTCCTCGGCGTCCGGGGACTCCGCGCTCTCCACCCGGTCTGCCCACGACGTTCCGCCCACCTCGTCGAGGTAGGCCCTCATCGCATCCCAGTCGATGCTGGGCTTGGCGAGCAGTTCTACGGATGGTTCGACCTGGCGCATGGCTCTCCTGACGGCAGTGGAATGGGTCCGGCGACGTTCGAGTCCCAATCCTACAGAGTGTCGCCGCCGCTCCGAGATGTTCCCCGCGACTGCCCTGCTGACCAGGTCAGATGTTCACTCACGGCACCCGGTGGGTCCACTTCTCGGTGCCGAACTTCTCGGCCACGAGCGTGCGCGCCTGCTCCAGTTCCGCCTCGGTGTAGGTGTCCTCGTGCGCGCCGTAGCGGGACGTGAACGTCTGGGCCATGACGTCGATGATGGCCTCCCGCGCCTCACCGGTCTGGCTGCGCAGTGGGTCGACGCGTTTCTTGGCGCTGGCCACGCCCTTGTCGGAGATCTTCGCCTCGCCGATCCGCAGTACCTCGACCATCTTGTCGGCGTCGATGTCGTAGCTCATCGTCGCATGGTGGAGCAGGGTGCCGTCCCCCAGGCGCTTCTGCGCCGCTCCCCCGATCTTGCCTCCCGTCGAGGAGATGTCGTTGATGGGCTTGTAGAACGCCTCGACGCCGAGGCTGCTCAGCGCCGCGAGCACCCACTGGTCGAGGAAGACGTAGGACTCCTCATAGTCGAGGCCGGCGACGAGCGCCGGGGGCACGAACATCGAGTAGGTGATGCAGTTGCCGCCCTCCATGAACATCGCACCGCCACCGGAGATTCGGCGCACGACCTTGACGCCGTGCTTCTCGATGCCCTCGGGCCGCAGCTCGTTGACGAAGGACTGGAACGCACCGATGACGGTGGCGGTGTCCTCCCACTCCCAGAACCTCAGGGTCGGCCGGCGCCGGCCTTCGGCGACCTCGGTGAGCAGCACCTCGTCGAGGGCGACGTTCATCTCCGTCGGCAGCACCATCGGACGGATGAGCTGCCACTCGAAGTCGGTGAAGTTCGCCGCCGAGCCGAGGGCGCGCCGCACGACCGTGGCGATGTCGGCGGAGGAGAACCCGTGCATCGCCAGCGCCGGTCCGTGGCCGGCCAGTGCCTCGTCGACGCGGGCGCGCAGCGCCGCATTGTCCGCGGAGACCGGGGCGCCGACGAGCGCCGGGGCGAGGTCGAAGTACGCCTCTTCGGGTTCGAGGAAGAAGTCACCGGAGATCTTCACGCCGGTGATGGTCCTCCCGTCGGTCTCGACATCGGCGACGACGAGCTTGCCGCCGATGACCTTGTACTCGGCGTGGAAGCGCTGGGGAGATTCGTTCGTCATGGTGCCTACGCTACGCCTCGGCGCAGTCACGCCGCCATGATCCTGCTCACCCCCGGCCCGGTCTGGTCCCCGGTCCGGCTCATTCGCCGGTCCGCACCGGCTCACCGGTTCACTCGCCCGTCAGTGCGTTCCACAGGAACCGGTAGCTCAGCGCCCGGGTGAATGCGGCCTGCCGATTGTCCGAGGCCGCCGAGTGCCCGCCTTCCGTGTCCTCGAAGAACCACACGTCCGGGATGCCCATCGCCTGCATCCGGGCCGCCATCTTCCTCGCCTGCACCGGCCCCACCCGGTCGTCGGAGGTCGCGGTCCAGAACAGCACCGGCGGATACCGTCTGTCGTCCTCGAGGAGGTGGTAGGGCGAGAACCCGCGGATGAACTCCCAGTCGGCCGGGTCATCGGGGTCGCCGTACTCGGCCTTCCACGAGTAGCCGGCGCTGAGCTTCGTGTAGCGGCGCATGTCGAGCAGGGGCACGCCGCAGGAGACCGCTGCGAAGAGCTCGGGGTACTGGGTGAGCATGTTCCCCACGAGCAGCCCGCCGTTGGAGCCTCCCGCGCAGGCGAGCCTCTCGGGTCGGGCGACCCCGCGCGCGGTGAGGTCGCGGGCGACAGCCGCGAAGTCCTCGTAGGCGCGCATCCGGTTCTCCCGCATCGCCGAGGTGTGCCAGGCGGGACCGTACTCCCCGCCGCCGCGGATGTTGGCGAGGACGTAGACGCCGTGGCGTCCGGCCGTCGTCCTCCTGCTCAGCCATCCGATGCCGACGATCGGCGAATAGGCGGGCGTGCGGCTGACCTCGAAGCCGCCGTAGCCGTCGAGGAGGGTCGGGTTGTCGCCGTCGAGCACGAGGTCGGCGGCGGAGATCTGGAAGTAGGGGATCCGCGTCCCGTCGGCGCTCGTGGCGAAGTGCTGCTCGACAGTGAACCCGTCGGCCGGGAACAGCGCGGGTGCCGTCTTGATGACCGAGGTGTGCCTCGAGGCCTCGGCGTCGCCTTCCAGGCTCACGTATGACAGCGTCGATGGGGTGAGGAACCCGGTCGTGATGAGCCAGCAGTCGTTGGCGGTCGCGTCGTCGTCGGCGTCCACGGCGCCGACTCCCACCATGTGGTTGGCCGGCACTCCGGGCATCGGGGTCGCGGAGAACCCATCGCCCGGATCGAGGATCCGGAGTTCGGACTGCACGTCTGCGAGCAGTCCGAGGACGAGGAAGTCCCGGGTCCAGGTGAAGGACTGCAGCGACGTGCGCTCGTCGGGGGTGAAGATCACCCGCGGTCGCAGATCTCCGGCCCTCACCTCGGCGATGTCCGCGACCGCCAGGCCTCCCGCCGGGACGCCGGCGTCGGTCCAGTCGGTCTGCGGGCGGAAGAGGACGAAGTCCCTCTCGATCCCGACCTCGACGTCGGTGGGAACGTCGATCCGGGTCCAGGCGGCCTCCCACGCCGAGGCGTCCGCCGTGATCGCGCCGTCGGTGCCCCGGAGTTCGTCGAGGTCGACGAAGCTCAGTCGGGAGTTGAAGAAGTCGTGGGCGTCGACGACGACGGCGCGGTCCCGGCCGTGGGCCGAGGCGACGTCGCTGCCGACGAAGACGGCGACATGGTCGCGGGGCACCTCGGCGACCACGGGCGACTCGGCGAGGTCCTGCCCGCGTCGCAGCACGCGGGCCTGCCGCGGATACGACGAGGTGGTCAGCGAGTCGGCGCCGGTGTCGGTGGCGACGATGATCGTGTCGTCGTCGAGCCAGGCGAATCGGGTCTTGGCCGCCGGCAGATCGAAGCCGCCGTCGACGAAGTCCTGCGTCGCGAGGTCGAACTCGCGGACCCGGTGAGCGTCCCCGCCGTCGGGCGACAGCGAGATGAGGGCTCGGGAATGGTCGGAGCGGCGCACCGCGGCACCCGCCCACACCCAGGGCGTCGACTCCGCCTCGGCGAGGGCGTCGAGGTCGAGCAGCACCTCCCAGTCGGGTGAGTCGGTGAGGTAGCTGTCCCAGGTCGTGCGCCTCCACAGTCCTTTGGGATGGGCGCGGTCGCGCCAGAAGTTGTAGTAGTGGTCCCCGCGCTTGACGACCATCGGGATCCGGTCGTCGGAGTCGAGCGCGGAGCGGATGTCCCGGGCCGTCGCGTCGAAGTCCTCGTCCTGGAATCGGGCGATCGTCTTCGCGTTCTGCCCCGCGACCCAGTCGAGCGGCTCATCACCGTCGATGTCCTCGAGCCAGAGATGCTCGTCGTGGGGCTCCGGGGCTCGCTGACCGGTCGTCGTGGTCTCCGAAGCGGCGGAGGTCGGGGATGTGTCGTCTGAGGTGTCCACTGGCGATTCCTTGCGCATGCCGCCAGTCTAGTGACGGCCGCTCAGCTCGGCGGACGGTACATCACGAGGCCCGGCTCTCCGTTGGGCGCCTCGGGTCCGTGGCCGATGGCGACGAAGCCGACGCTGTCGTAGAGGCGCCTGGCGGGGCTGTCGATGTCATCGGTCTGCAGCCAGCACCCGAAACCGGCGATTCCGCTCAGCCAGGCCTCGAGGGTCCTTCGCCCGACTCCGCTCTCGCGCAGGCTCGGGTCGCGGGCGAGCAGGCTGAGGGTGTAGGTCCATTCGATCGTCTGCGCCGCCTCGCCGAGCCGCAGCCGCAGTTCGGCCGCCCACGGATTGGTCTGCTCGGCCCAGGTCCAGAAGTGACCGTAGGCGAAGGAGGCCAGCCGGTCGTCGTGGCGGGAGAAGGCGGTGAGGACCCGGCCGGCCTTCACGGCCGCATCGTAGATGCTCGCGAACCAGGTGGCGAACCTCTGGTCCTCGCTGAGGGGTGGCTCCGCCGACGCCGCCGCATAGACGGCTTCGACCTCCTGCGGCGTCGGTTGGAGGTGCGGTGCGGCGTCCGCGGTCGCGGGAATCCACTGCTGGCCGAACGCGCCCGGGATCCCCCAGACCAGCTCCACTCGGAGCGGAGCGGCGGGGACTCCCAGCTCAGCGCCGGCGGAACGGTCACTCATAGGGCAATCCTAACGACACGGGCAGTCGTGGGAGCCGTCGGCGTCATGTGACGACAAGCTTCCTGCCCCTGTCGATCGGCTGCTCCTGGCGAGGCCGCCGGACGTCGGCAGGCATCGAGGGCATCAGGCGGTGGCACCATGCTCCCGCAGCTCGGAGCGCAGGCGGTTCTCGATGACGCTCGCACGACTGTCGCCGTGCCTCAGAGGTCGACCCGGCGGACCCTTCCCCTTCAAGCGGCGGTTCGGCTTCGCCTCACGGGGTGCCGTCACACTTGACTCAACCCCGCTCGGCGCCGCCGCGCTTGACTCAGCCCCGCCCGGTGCCGTCACGCTTGACTCAGCCCCGCTCGGCTCCGTTGTGCTCATCCCAGTTCCGGCCGGCGAGGCGCCCGTCCCGGCCCCGCCGGGAGACGCCCTGCCGTGCTCTGTCCCGTCGCGCGGCATCGCGATGAGCAGCGGCGAGTTCCGCACCGTGTATCGATGACCGGTCGGCGTCCGCACCGTCAGACCCTCGGGACCCGGCTCGTGCCGCCATCCCGGCCGCTCCTTGGCGTAGTTGCACGCGGCACAGAGTGCCGAAGCGTTCTCCCAGCTGGTGGCGCCGCCCGAGGCGACGGACAGCGCATGGTCGACATGTCTGACGGGAGCGTCGCACCACGGGGTGCGGCACACGCCATCACGGATGACGATCATCCGCCGCAGCAGGCCGGTGAACTCCCGGCGCTGGGAATCCATTCCGACCAGCTGCCCGTCCCTAGGACGGGTGTAGAGGCGCCGGAGGAAGACCGTGGCGGGGTTCTCGACCACGGCGGCCCGCGCGGATTCGGCCGGAATCGGGCCGAATCCCGGCAGCCATGCCGGCACGTCCCCCTCGGACAGGAGGGTGTCGCTGTCCATCACGAGGTGGATCTCCATCGGGATCGCCGCCGCCGACTCCTGTCCGCTGATCCGTTCGACGAGGAGGTCGGCCATCACCTGATTGCGGGTGCGTCCACCGGCGGCACCCGTTCCGACCTGGGACTGTGCGGACTTCGCGAGGTTCGCGTACACCGCGACCGCCTGCTGCAGCGGCAGCAGGGCCGTCAGATATGCCATGTTCCCCGGGGCGGGGCGCACCGAGACGGCGCGCTCCGCCGTGCACCGGTCGAGATGCGCGACGGCGGCGGCCTGGTCGGCCTGCTGCGCGAGCGCCCTGACCTCGCTGCCGAGCCGTCGCACCCCGACCTCCCCGAGGCGATCGGCCATGCGCTCGTCGACCTGCCGCCGTTTCTCCCGCGGCAGCCATTCGACCTCCCTGACGACGGCACGGGCCTTCTCCTCGGAGATCGCTCCCGATTCCAGTGCCGCATAGGTGCGAGGGAGGTCCATGAGCAGGGATCGGGAGAAGCTGAGCAGTGCGCTCCCCCGCGCCCGCGACACCTTCCGCGCCAGTCCGATCTCGGCACCGACTCCCGCTCCCTGCTTCGCGCTCGGCACGCCTTCTTCGGCCTCCCGATTGCGCCGCCTCATGTCGAGCGTCAGCGTCTCCCGGGCCTGGGCCGCGGCACACGCCGCGGACAGCTCCTCCAGAGCGGTGATCCGGTCGATGGCCTCCTCCTCGCTGAGGGCCGGAGGCAGAGTGGACAGCTCCTCCCGCCACCGCGTGATCGCGGAGACTGCGGGAGAGGCCGTCCTCTGTTCCATGGACACCACACTAGACATCGGTCCTGACACGACATCCGCCCGAGCGCGATGAGCGACTACCCAGGTGTCAGGACAGCTTCTCACCTGCGGTTTCGCGAGTGAGCCGCGCCATGAGGGCGACCGCGACGATGACGACCAGCCCCGTGAGGACGAACGTCAGCGTGAGGCCGAGCACCGGCCACATGAACGCTCCGAAGACGATCGGGGCGATGCCGGTGGCGACCCTCGACGCCGCCGAGGCCCAGCCGAATCCCGATCCCCGCAGCCTCGTGGGGTAGAGCTCGGAGACGTAGGTGTAGAGGGTGGGGATCGCGATCTGGACGACCAGGCCGAAGCCGATGATGCTCGCCCTCGCGGTCCAGCTCAGATCCGCCCCGGAGGCTTCGATGGACACAGCCACCCTGACGAGCAGCACAGCCGAGAGGAGCGCCGAGACTCCGAGGACCCACTTGCGGCCGAAGCGCTCGACGACGAGGGCGGAGATGACGACGCCGAGGATGCCGACAGCCGTCATCGACCCCGTGACGAGGAATGCGGCCTGCTCGCCCATGCCCTGCTTCCTGAGGATCCCCGGCAGCCAGGTCAGGGCCGCATAGTAGACGAGGAGCACGGACACGAACAGTGCCCACGCCACGAGGGTGGTCCTCGCCGAGTGCCTCCACAGATCGACGAGCTGTCCGCTCGCGGCCCGCAGACGGGCATTCACCGAGGCGCTCGACCGTCCCGCGGTCCGCTGAGCCGGCGCATCATGGGTCCAGGTGTCCACCTCGGCGCCGGTGCGGGCGACGAGCTTGGCGATGACCGCGTCGGCCTCCTCGTACCTGCCCACGGAGGCGAGGTAGAGCGGTGATTCGGGGATCCCGAAGCGCACGGCCACGGTGAGCAGTGCCGGCACGATCATGACGAGCATGATCAGCCGCCAATCGCCGAGGCCGAGCAGCCAGGCGGAGACGAAGGCGCACAGCGACGCCCCGATCGGCCACCAGCCGTCCATCGCGGTGAGGACGCGACCGCGGTGCCGCCTCGGCGTGAATTCCCCGACGAGGGCGTAGTCGACAGGGATGCAGCCGCCGAGGCCGAATCCGGCGAGGAAGCGGAAGACGATGAACCAGGCGAAATCGGGCGAGAGGGCTCCGGCGACCGTGAAGATCGAGAACACGAGCAGGGTGAGGGTGAACGCCTTCTTCCGTCCGATGACATCGGCGATGCCGCCCCAGATGAAGGCGCCCAGCGCCATTCCGATGAGGTTGGCAGTGGCGATCCAGGCCGCCTGCCCGAGCGACAGGTTCCAGTGGTCGCTGAGGAGGGGGATGAGGAACCCGTTGAGGGCGACGTCCCAGGCGTCGAACATGAAGCCGAGTCCGCCGATGAGGAAGATGGCACCCTGCGTGTTCCATCGCCATGGCAGTTCGGCAAGCACTTCGGAGGCGGTCGGCGTGGACGGCGCGGTCGTCGTAGTCACGAACCCAGACTACATCATTTAACGCAGATCTGCGCAAATCGTGGACCGCGGCGTCCATGCGCCGACGCATCCGTCCGGATCAGGCGAGACGGACCAGCCAGTCGTTCGTGTCCTCCGCACGGCCGTACTGGATGTCGAGCAGCGTCGTGCGCAGCTCCATCGTCTTCTCCCCCGGCTCCTCGCCGTGGTCGATCGTGAAGCCGTCGGCGACGATCCGGCCGATCGGCGTGATGACGGCGGCGGTGCCGCACGCGAAGGCCTCGACGATGTCTCCGCTGGCCGCACCCTCACGCCATTCCTCGATGGAGATGTCGCGCTCGACCGGATCGAGGCCGAGCGAGGGGGCGAGGTCGAGCAGCGACCGGCGGGTCACGCCGTCGAGGATCGAGTCGGAGAGCTGCGGGGTGATGAGCTGCCCGTCCTTGGTCACGAGCATGAGGTTCATGCCGCCGAGCTCGTCGACGTACCTGCCCTCCTTCGCATCGGTGAAGAGGACCTGCTGGCAGCCCTTGGCGGCCGCTTCGTTCTGCGCGACCAGCGACGCCGCGTAGTTGCCGCCGCACTTGGCGAATCCGGTGCCGCCCTGGCCGGCGCGCTTGAGCGTCTCCGAGAGCCAGATCGAGACCGGCTTGATGCCTCCGGAGAAGTAGGGGCCGACGGGGCACGAGATGACGTAGTAGTCGACCTCGTGGCTGGCCCGCACGCCGA
The DNA here is from genome assembly GCF_003315415.1 of Brevibacterium sanguinis. GTDB lineage: Bacteria > Actinomycetota > Actinomycetes > Actinomycetales > Brevibacteriaceae > Brevibacterium > Brevibacterium celere_A. Next base: position 359,622 of record NZ_QNSB01000001.1, on the reverse strand, counting down.
GGAACCGCTCCGAGGCGATCATGAACGGGCGCAGGTAGAGGCTCGATTCGTCGGCCACGGACTCAGGGGTGGGCACCCACTGCTGATCGACCTCGACCAGCGCCTTGAGCGAGCCGATGAAGTCCTCCTCGGGCAGCTGCGGCAGGGCCAGTCGCGCGGCGGAGCGGTTGATCCGCGCGGCGTTGCGCTCGGGGCGGAAGGTCCAGATCGAGCCGTCTGCGTGCCGGTAGGCCTTGAGCCCCTCGAAGATCTCCTGCGCGTAGTGGAAGACCGCTGCCGCGGGATCGAGCTGCAGGGGCGCGTAGGGCTTGACCTGGTGCGCCTGCCATCCCTCCTCGATCGTGTACCGCACGTGTGCCATGTGGTCGGTGAAGTACTGTCCGAAGCCGGGGGCCTTCTTGATGTTCTCGCGCACCAGCTCGGGCTGCGGCTGGATGTTCCTGAGAACGGCAAACTGTGACATCAGAACTCTTTCCCATGTGTGATGAGTGACACTGTCAGGGTAGTCGATGGCCCCGGTGCCCATCGCACCGGGGTCCTGGCCCAACCCTGGCCGCTCAGCCCAGGCGGGCGGCGATCGCGTCGCCCACCTCGGCGGTCGAGCGCTTGGCGTCTCCGCGCTCGGCGAGGTCCGCCTCGACGGCGGTCTCGATGGACTTCGCGACGACATCCAGACCGAGGTGGGCGGCCATGAGCGCGCCCGAGAGGATGGATGCCGTGGGGTCGGCGATCTGCTTGCCCGCGATGTCGGGAGCCGAACCGTGGATCGGCTCGAACAGGCTCGGCGCCGTGCCCTCGACGTTGAGGTTGCCCGACGCCGCCAGGCCGATGCCGCCGGTCACGGCCGCGGCGAGGTCGGTGAGGATGTCGCCGAAGAGGTTGTCGGTGACGATGACGTCGTAGCGGACGGGGTCGGTGACCATGTAGATCGTGCAGGCATCGGTGTGCTCGTAGTTGACGGTCACCTCGGGGAACTCGGACCCGACCTTCTCGACCACCCGGCGCCACAGATGTCCGGCGTGGACCATGACGTTGTGCTTGTGGACGTAGGTGAGCTTCTTCCTCCGGGCCTGGGCCCGCTCGAAGGCGCTGCGGACGGCGCGCTCGACTCCGTACCAGGTGTTGACGGAGACCTCGGTGGCGACCTCCTGGGGAGTGTCGGTGCGCACCGTCCCGCCCATCCCGGTGTAGGAGCCCTCGGTGCCCTCGCGGACCACGACGAAGTCGATCTCGCCCGGGTTCGCCAGGGGGCTGCTCACCCCGGAGTACAGCTTCGAGGGGCGGAGGTTGACGGCGTGGCCGAGGCCGAAGCGCATCTTGAGGATGACTCCGCGCTCGAGGACTCCCGAGGGCACACTCGGGTCGCCGCAGGCGCCGAAGAAGATCGCATCGTGGTCGCGCAGGGACTCGAGCTCCTCGTCGGTCAGCGTCTCCCCGGTCTCGTGCCAGCGCTTGGCCCCGACCTCGTAGTCGGTGAGCGCGAGCTCGACGGGTTCGCCGGAGACCTCGATGGCGCGCTTGAGGACCTTGAGACCTTCGGGGACGACTTCCGTGCCGATTCCATCACCGGGCATGACCGCAATTGAGAACTTCATGGATCACAGGGTAGACCCCATCTCAGCATGCAACTTCGTCGTCCCGACATACGGACGGGTGGTGGCGAGGTGCGGAGCGAGGTCCGCGGGCACATCCGACGGTTCGCGGCCCGGGTGGCGGCTCACTACAATGATGGGTGCGGCGCGAGCATCTGCCGCGCATCGCCGTTCGAGTCCGTCCGAGGAAAGCAGACCATTGCCAGACACGATCCGCAATCAGCGAGCCGCCTCCCTGCCCGCCAAGCTCTCCCGCTCGTGGCTGCTGGTCAACGCTGCCAAGGAGGAGCTGTTCGCGCCGGCCCAGGCCTCGGAATCGGACTCCGTCATCTTCGACCTCGAGGCGTCGGTCGCCGAAGAGAACAAGCTCGCCGCCCGCGACAACGTCGTGCGCGCACTCGACTCGGGAATGTCGGCGTGGGTGCGCATCAACAAGATGGAGTCCGAGTTCTGGGACGACGACCTCAAGTCGATCGCCATGCTGCCGGGACTGCGCGGCGTCATGCTGCCCGAGACCGAACGGCCCGAGCAGGTCTCCTACACGGCGATGCGAGCGAAGGCCGGCCTCCCGGTCATCGCCCTCCTCGAATCCGCCCGCGGCGTGGAGAACGCGACGAAGATCGCCGAGGCGCCCGGCACTTTCCGCCTCGCCTTCGGCACCAACGACTTCCGCAAGGACACCGGCTTCTCCGACGACCCGATGGCACTGGCCTACGCCCGCTCCCGGCTGACGATCGCGTCGCGGATGGGCGGGCTGCCCGGAGCCATCGACGGCCCCTCGGCCGCGGACGCGAGCGACGAGCAGGTGCGCCGGGACGCCGATGTCACCCACATGATGGGCATGACCGGGAAGCTGGTCCTCAACCTCGACCAGGTCAACACCCTCAACGACGCGATGTCGCCGAGCGAGGACGAACGCGCCTGGGCCCGGCAGATGCTCGAAGCCGCCGAGGGCGGCTCCGAGATCACCGACGGCTCCTACCTGCCGCGTCTCACCCGCGCCAAGAAGATCGCCTCGCTCGCCGACACCTACGGTCTCTGGAACGCCTGAGCATGCCGGGGGCCGAGCCTCCCGCCTCGCGCCGGGCGCGGTGGATCGTCTGGTCGACGATTCCGGCCCTCCTCATGGTCATCGCGTTCGGGCTGTGGCTGCGGAGCAGCCGGGCCGGGCCGACGCCGGTCGACCAGGCCTGGTTGGACTTCGTCGGCCTCGAACCGGACACGCCCGCCCATCTCCTGGCGGTCCTCCTCGCCGAGGTGGGGGGAGGCAGCGGAGCCGTCATCTGCACCGGGCTGCTCGCCGCCTTCTTCGTCCTGCGGCGACGATTCCGTGCCGCCGGCGCCCTCGTGACGACGATGCTCCTCGCGGTGGCCGCCTCCGAGGCGTTCAAGCTCCTGTTCCTCAGGGTCCGACCCCTCGAGCAGCTCTACGACTCGACGGGATACTCGTACCCCTCGGGCCACTCGACAGGAGCCACGGCGCTGGCCGTCGCTCTCGTCTTCATCGCCGCGAGATGGCGCGTGCCGGCCTCGGCGCCGCCCCGGCCGCGCATCCACTGGTCGATCGTCCCGGCAGTCCTGTGGATCCTCGGGATGATGTGGTCGCGCACCGCGCTGCAGGTGCACTGGCTCTCCGACACGATCGCCGGGGCGCTCATCGGGATCTCCGCGGCGATCCTCGCCGACGAGCTGTGGACGTGGCTGGAGGCGAGGTTCCGAGCGAACCCCGCCTCCGGCTGATGTCGATGTCCGTGCGCGGAATCAGTCCTCGCTCAGCGACACCGCGCTGAATGACGAGGCGTTGATCGCCCCGGCCACGGCCCTGAGCACTTCGTCGGACACCGCCGAGTCGACCGCCATGACCGACAGCGCCTCGCTGCCGCTCGACGACCGCGAGACCTGCATGCCCGCGATGTTGACGTCGTTGGCGCCCAGCGCCAGGCCCAGCTGGCCGATGACGCCCGGGCGGTCCTCGTAGCGGAAGATGAGGAGGTGGTCGGTGAGCTCGATCTCGAGTTCGAAGTCCCCCACCTCGGTGAGCTTCTGGACGAGCTTGGGCCCGGTCACCGTTCCCGCCACCGAGATCCGCTGCCCGTCGGCGGTGGTCGCGGTCAGCCGGGTGACGTTGCGGAACGACTCGCAGTAGGGATCGGTCGTCAGTTCGACGCCGATCCCCCGCTCCTCGGCCAGCAGCGGGGCGTTGACGTAGGACACCTGGTCGGAGACGACGTCCTTGAACAGTCCTTTGAGGGCGGAGAGCTTGAGGACGGAGACGTCCTTGTCCGCGATCTCACCGTTGACCTCGACCTCGAAGTGGGTCAGCGAGGACGGCGCGAGGGCGTTGACGACCCGGCCCAGCCGCTCGGCCAGCGGGATGCCGGGGCGGACGTCCTCGTGGATGGCTCCGCCCGCGACGTTGACGGCATCGGGGACCAGCTCGCCGGCCAGGGCCTTGCGCACGGACTTGGCGACGGCGACGCCCGCCTTCTCCTGCGCCTCGGCGGTGGAGGCTCCCAGGTGCGGTGTGACGTTGACGGAGTCGAGGTCCATGAGCGCCGAGTGCTCGGGCGGCTCGACGCTCCACACGTCGATGCCGGCACCGCCGACGTGACCCGAGGCGATCGCCTCGGCGAGGGCCTCCTCGTCGATGATCCCGCCGCGGGCGACGTTGACGAATCGCGCACCGGGCTTCGCGACCTGGAACTCCTCGGTGCTGATCATCCCGATCGTCTCGGGGGTCTTGGGCATGTGGACCGTGACGAAGTCGGACACCGCGAGCAGTCCGGGCAGATCGAGGATCTCGACGCCCATCTGGGCGGCCCGGGCCTGGCTGATGTAGGGGTCGTAGCCGACCAGGCGCATCCCGAACGCCTTCGCGCGCTCGGCGACGAGCCCGCCGATGCGTCCCAGTCCGACGATGCCCAGCGTCTTCTCGTAGAGCTCGACGCCGGTGTACTTCGACCGGTTCCACTCCCCGGCCTTGAGCGAGGTGTTCCCCGCGCCGAGGTAGCGGGCGGAGGCGAGGATGTGCGCCATCGTCAGTTCGGCGGCCGAGATGATGTTCGACGTCGGCGCGTTGACGACCATGACCCCCGCCGAGGTGGCGGCCGGGACGTCGACGTTGTCGAGGCCGACTCCGGCGCGGGCGATGACCTTGAGGTTCTTCGCCGCGGCGATCGCCTCGGCGTCGACCTGGGTCGCGGACCGGACGAGGATGGCGTCGGCGTCGGCGATGGACTCGAGGAGCCGGGAGCGGTCAGCACCATCGGTGTGGCGGATCTCGAAGTCTCCCCCGAGAGCCTCAAGGGTGGCCGGTGACAGGTTTTCGGCGATGAGCACGATGGGCTTGGGCACAGATTCCTCCTGTTGCGTCTGGGACGTGTCCCATCTTATGAGACTTCGTGTCGGGCTTCACGAGGTCTCGGATCATGGGAATGCGGGTCGAGACATCGGGGCCTGACGGGCCGAGCCGCAGGGGTGGCCGCCGAGTCGCAGGTGCGGCTCAGAAGCCGTTGGGCGAGTACGGGAGCCGCTCGAGGCTGAACATCGCGCTCGCCTGCACCGCGGCGCCGGGGACGTTCTCGTCGATGCGTCCGGCGCGGGCGAGGATGACCGGGTCGGCCCCGCCGAAGTAGAGCGAGCCGAGCTCGGCGATCCCCATCCCCAGGTCGGCCGGGGTCGACGCCGAGGCGGTCTCGACGCGGGCGTTCTCACCGTCGGAGGTGATCCGGAAGCGACCGCCGGTCAGCTCGAGCGGGTCGTCGATGTCGATGACGAGCGTGCCCGGGACGTACCAGGGGCGCGCCTCGAGGGCCGCCCGGACGTCGAGGATCCGCAGCCAGATGTTGTCCTCCGTGCCCACCGTCTTGACCCGGCGGGAGTCGGTGAGCAGCCACGGCAGCGGCGAGTCCTCCGAGGACTCCTTGAAGGTGACCCGGCTGGAGAGGTCGATGGCGGCGAGGAACGACCACAGTGAGGCGTAGGCGCCATCGGTGACGGCGACGAAGTCGATGAGCTCGATCGTCGGCGGCGTCGTCGACCAGCCCGCGAACTTGTAGGACACGTACCCGTCGGGCTCGCCGTGGGCATCGAAGTGCAGGGCGGCCCGGACTCCGCGGTCGGCCTCCCCCGTCGCGGGGTCCAGCGCCCCCGTGGCCCGCTCGATGTAGGTCTGCTGGCGTTCCATCGCACCCGGAGAGGTGCGCATGAAGCGGTCGTAGATGGCCGGGGCGAGCTCCCGGAGCACGCCCGGGTCGCACATCTCGACGCGCCGGTCGGGTTCGCGCAGCATCTGGAAGCCGGGCGAGGTGTCGACCTCGATCGAGTGCGACCACGACGAGACCCCGAAGCCGAAGCGGGAGTAGATCCCTCCCTCTGTCGCCGTCAGCGCGGCGAAGGGATATCCCTCTGCCTTCGCCTCGGCGAGGTCGCTCGTCATCAGGGAGCGCAGGAGGCCGCGGCGGCGATGGGTGGGTCGCACCGTCACCCAGGTGATGAGATGACCGGGGACCAGGCGGCCGCCGCCGACGTTGACGAGCTTCTCGAACCACGCGAACGTCGCGACCGGCACCTGCTCGTCGATGGCGTGGTCGAACTCCCGCTCGGCGTAGACCGCCGTGAGGACCCGATCGTCGTCGACGGCTCTGCGGACCCGTGACCTGAGCCCCTCCGCGGTCGATCGGGAGTCGTGGAACCCGACGCTCGTCGCCGCGAAGTACGCGGCCGTGCGCGCGTCGGGGTCACCAGTCGCCTCGTCGAATGCGGGCCTGAACGTCTCGAATCTGTAGTTCGTCACGGCTTCCACAGTAGTGCACATCACAGGCGACGGCAGGTGCCCGGGACGAGTTCGCCGCGTTCCCGACCGCCGTTCCCATCGAGCGTGCAGTGATCCGGCGAGGGTTGACCTCGCGAGGTGAACCCTCGGCGGATCACTGCACTGTCGGCTCAACGCTGCACTCTCGAGAGGTGGGGACGACGAATGGCCGGCGGAGACCTCTCGGTCCCCGCCGGCCATGTCGACGAGCAGTGAGCGACGCCGTCAGCTGAATGCTGACGGGCTCACCGGCTGGGCAGCGAACGTCGTGATCGGCTCACGTTCCGCCCGATGAGCGGCTCAGCGAGCGGCGGTGCCCTCGGTGTAGTCGTCGTCGGTGTCCTTGAGCCAGGCGAACATCTTGCGCAGCTCACGGCCGGTCGACTCGATCGGGTGCTGCTCCTCCTTGGCGCGCAGCTCCTTGAACTCGGTGCCGCCGTTCTTCTGGTCGTTCATGAAGCGCTCGGCGAAGACGCCGTTCTGGATGTCGGCGAGGACGCCCTCCATGTTCTTCTTCACCTCGGGGGTGATGACCCGGGGACCGGAGACGTAGTCGCCGTACTCGGCGGTGTCCGAGATCGACCAGCGCTGCTTGGCGATTCCGCCCTCGACCATGAGGTCGACGATGAGCTTGAGCTCGTGCAGGACCTCGAAGTAGGCGATCTCCGGCTGGTAGCCGGCCTCGGTCAGGGTCTCGAAGCCGTACTGGACGAGCTTGGAGACGCCGCCGCAGAGGACGGTCTGCTCACCGAAGAGGTCGGTCTCGGTCTCCTCGGTGAAGGTGGTCTTGATGCCGCCGGCGCGCAGTCCGCCGATCGCCTTGGCGTAGGCGAGCACGGTGTCCCAGGCGTGGCCGGTCGCGTCGACCTCGACGGCGACGAGGACGGGAACTCCGCGGCCGTCGACGTACTCGCGGCGGACGACGTGGCCGGGGCCCTTGGGGGCGACCATGACGACGTCGACGCCCTCGGGAGCCTCGATGTAGCCGAAGCGGATGTTGAAGCCGTGGATGAAGAGGAGGGTCTTGCCCGGAGCCAGCTGATCCTTGACCTCGGAGTTGAAGATCTCGGCCTGCACCTGGTCGGGTGCGGCGATGGTGATGAGATCGGCCCAGGCGGCCACCTCGGCGGGGGTGCCGACCTCGAGGCCCTCGGCGGAGGCCTTGTCACGGCTGGCCGAGCCCTCCTTGAGGCCGACGCGGACCTCGACGCCGGAATCGCGCAGGCTCAGCGCGTGCGCATGGCCCTGGCTGCCGTAACCGATGACAGCGACCTTCTTGCCCTGGATGACCGACAGGTCGGCATTGTCATCGTAGTAGCGTTCTGCCATTGTTCTTGCTCCTTTGAGAATTCGGGGTACGACCCCATTGTTTCACACTTCGGTACTGCAGTTCATTTGCTGAGACGACCGGCGTTCCATCATCCGGAACCCGGCGCGCCTCAGCCGCGCAGGGCGCGATCGGTGATCGACTTCGGCCCGCGGCCGATCGCGACGGTCCCCGACTGCACGATCTCCTTGATCCCGAAGGGCTCGAGGACCTCACGCAGGGCCTCGACCTTGCCGAGCTCCCCGGTCGCCTCGACGCACACGGAGTCGGTCGAGACGTCGACGATGCTCGCCCGGAACATCTCGACGGCGGCCGCGACCTGGGGACGGGTCGCGGCGTTCGCCTTGACCTTGTAGATGACGTGGGCCCGACGCACCGAGGAGGAGGGCTCGAGCTCGACGATCTTGATGACGTTGACGAGCTTGTTGAGCTGCTTGGTCACCTGCTCGAGCGGCACATCGCCGACGTCGACGACGACGGTGATCCGGGACAGCTCCTCGTGCTCGGTCACGCCCACCGCGAGGCTGTGGATGTTGAAGCCGCGGCGGGCGATGAGGCCGGTGAACCGGGTGAGCACACCCGGCTTGTTCTCGACCAGGACTGAGAGTGTGTGCCGGCTGTTCATTCCAGGCCTCCTTCGATCTGCGCGATGCCCCGGGCATCGCTTGCCTCGGCGATCTGGGCTTCGGCCTGCTCGTCGCCCTCGTCGTCGAATACGGGGCGGATTCCGCGCGCGTACTGGATCTCGTCGTTCGACACCCCGGCCGCGACCATGGGCCAGACCATGGCGTCCGGCGGGACGCTGAAGTCGATGACGACCGGCCGGTCGTTCGTCTCCAGTGCCGTCTGGATCGCGGCATCGACGTCCTCGTTCGCGTCGACGCGCAGGGCCAGGCAGCCGTACGCCTCGGCGAGCTTGACGAAATCGGGGATCCGGATCGTCTCGTGGCCGGTGTTGAGGTCGGTGTTGGAGTAGCGGCCGTCGTAGAACAGCGTCTGCCACTGCCGCACCATGCCCAGCGACGAGTTGTTGATGATCGCGACCTTGATCGGGATGTTGTTGAGCGCGCAGGTGGCCAGCTCCTGGTTCGTCATCTGGAAGCAGCCGTCGCCGTCGATCGCCCACACGACACGCTCCGGTTCGGCGACCTTGGCGCCCATGGCCGCCGGCACCGAGTACCCCATCGTGCCCAGTCCCCCGGAGTTGAGCCAGGAGCGGGGGCGCTCGAACTCGACGAACTGGGCGGCCCACATCTGATGCTGGCCGACGCCCGCGGCGTAGACGGCCTCGGGTCCGGTGAGCGCCGAGATCCGGGAGATGACGTACTGCGGGTCGCAGAGCGCCTCATGGGAGGTGTAGCCGAGCGGGTAGGTCGTCTTCAGCCGGTTGATCAGCCTCCACCACGGCTCGCGCTCACGCTCGAGGGCCTTGGGGAACCTCTCCTTGAACTCGCTGAGCATCTCGGCGAGCACCTCGCGGGCGTCGCCGACGATCGCGACGTCGACGTCGCGGTTCTTCCCGATCTCCGCCGGGTCGATGTCGGCGTGGATGACCTTGGCATTCGGCGCGAAGGACTCGAGCTGGCCGGTGACGCGATCGTCGAAGCGGGCGCCGATGGCGATGAGCAGGTCGGACTTCTGGAAGGCGGTGACGGCCGGCACCGTGCCGTGCATCCCGGGCATGCCCACGTGGAGGTCATGGGAGTCGGGGAAGGCGCCGCGGGCCATCAGCGTCGTGGCCACGGGGATCCGGGTCGCCTCGGCGAGCCTGAGCAGCTCCTTCTCCGCCTCCGAGCGGATGACTCCGCCGCCGATGTAGAACACGGGCCGCTGGGACTCGGAGATGAGACGGGCGGCCTCGCGGATCTGCTTCGCATGCGGTTTGAGGATGGGACGGTATCCGAGCAGCTGCGGCTCCTCGGGCCAGACGAAGGGAGCCGTGCCGGTCTGCGCGTCCTTCGTGATGTCGACGAGGACCGGGCCGGGCCGGCCCGTCGTCGCGATGTGGTGGGCGTTGAGCAGGGCCGTGGGGATGTCCTCCGGCTTCGTGATGAGGAAGCTGTGCTTGGTCACCGGCATCGTCATCCCCACGATGTCGGCCTCCTGGAACGCGTCCGTGCCGAGCAGCTTGGAGCTCTGCTGGCCGGTGATCGCCAGGACCGGGACCGAGTCCATGTGGGCGTCGGCCAGGGCCGTGATGAGGTTCGTCGCCCCCGGACCCGAGGTCGCGATGCACACGCCGAGCTTCCCCGAGGCGGCCGCGTAGCCCTCGGCCGCATGGCCGGCGCCCTGCTCGTGGCGGACGAGGATGTGGCGGATCTTGTCGGTCTCGAAGAGCGGGTCGTAGGTCGGAAGGATCGTGCCTCCGGGAAGGCCGAAGACGGTGTCGACCCCGAGTCGCTCGAGGCTGCGGACGATCGCCTGCGCGCCGGTGAGGACCTCCGGGGTCGAGTTGCTGCGTCGGATGCTTGACGGGGTGGCGGTCACCGGCGTCGTGCCGGAGGCACTGCCGGTTGCCGCCTTCTGGGCCGAGGGCGTGGCTGCCATCGTTTCTGTCCTTCCTAGTGTTCCCACTCGCGTCCGCATGAAAAAAGCCCCTCCGATGTCGGTAGGGGCGCGCGGAACGTGTCGTACTGACAGGCTACGGGTGATCCGCGCGCTGGCTAATGACGACGACGAGAAGGTGAGTCATGCCTCAATAGAACAGTCCAGCCGCTCGGGGTGTCAAACGATGCGATGGAACGTCTCAGATCCTGGTACGAAGGATGATTGCGGAGTGAGACGGCTCACGGTGCCGCGGCTCGGGGAACTCCCGGGGCGCGGCATCTGTGGACTCCCTCACACCACGGGACTAGTGTGGTCATCTGTGCATCCCCTCCTCCGTTTCTGGCCCGATGTGCGTGCGCGCATCGGGGTGTACATCCTCGTCCTCGTCCTCACCCTCGTCGCCAACGGCATCCAGCTCCTCGTCCCCCTGCTCACCGGCCACATCATCGACGGTCCCATCGCGCACGGCGATCTCTCCGCCCTGTGGTGGCCGGTCGTCGGCGTGCTCGGGATCGGCATCGGCGAGGCGGTGGTCCTGTGGGCGCGGCGCATGATCGTCGCCCCCGTCGTCGCCGAGTGGGAGGTCCGCTGGCGCTCCCGCCTCTTCGACCGGCTCTAGTACACCTCGGTGGCCGTCCACGATTCCTGGGAGTCGGGCCAGCTGCTCTCCCGCGCCGTCAACGACCTCTCCCAGCTGCGCCGGTTCTTCGCGTTCGGCATCCCCTTCCTCATGGTCACGCCGATCGTCATCGTCGTCGGCACCCTCATGCTCATCGCCCTGCAGCCGGTCTTCGGGCTCATCATGCTCGCCATGGCGGTGCCCACGATCGTCTCGGTCTCGATCTTCGAGAAGAGGTACCGCGATGCCTCCCGCCGCTCGCAGGACACCGTCGGCGAGATCACCACCGCCGTCGAGGAGTCCATCCAAGGCATCCGCATCCTCCGCTCGTTCGGTCGCTCCCCCTGGGCCGCGGACCGGTTCTCAGTGCTCTCGTCGAGGCTGCGGACCCTCGAGGTGCGCAAGGCGAAGCTCGACTCGTGGTTCTGGAGCGTCCTGCTGCTCCTGCCGACCCTGGCGCAGGCGGCGATCGTCGGCGTCGGCACGTGGGGTGTCGTCGAGGGCTGGACGACGGTCGGCACCGTCGTCGCGGCGGTGACGATCTCCATGGTGCTGCGGATGCCGATCGAGATGCTCGGCTTCCTCCTCGCCGATGCCCTGATGTCGCTGACCGCCGCCGCCCGGTACTGGGAGGTCATCGACATCCGGCATGAGATCACCGATGCCGACGGCGGCATCGCCGACGACCCCGACGTCGGACGGTATCGCGGTGAGCTCGTCTTCGACGACGTCGGCTTCCATTTCGCCGACACCGACCGGCTCACTCTCAGTGGTCTGGATCTGCGCATCGAGCCCGGACAGACCGTGGCTCTCGTCGGCGCCACCGGTTCGGGCAAGACGACGGTGGCCTCACTCGTCCCGCGGCTCCAGGACGTCACGTCCGGGGCGGTGCGCATCGACGGCGTCGACATCCGCGACATGGCGGTCAACGAGCTGCGCCTCCTCGTGTCCGTGGCCTTCGAGGACCCGATCCTGTTCTCCGCCTCGGTGGCCGAGAACGTCGGGATGGGATCACCCGGCGTCGGCGACGACGAGATCTGGAGCGCCCTGGAGATCGTCGCCGCCGCGGACTTCGTCGGGGCCCTGCCCGACGGACTCGACACCGAGGTCGGCGAACAGGGACTGTCGCTGTCCGGCGGTCAGCGCCAGCGCCTGGCTCTGGCCCGGGCGATCATCGGCAGGCCCAGGATCCTCGTCCTCGACGACCCGCTGTCCGCGGTCGACGTCGACACCGAGGATCGGGTGCAGCGAGCGCTGCGGACGATCCTGCCCGACTCGACGACGCTGGTCATCGCGCACCGGCCCTCGACGGCGGCGCTGGCCGACCGGGTCGCGGTCCTCGACGAGGGCCGGATCGCGGCGCTGGGAACCCACGAGGAGCTGCTCGAATCCTCGGCCCTCTACCGGGAGCTGATGGGGGCGAGCGCCTCGGCGGTTCACGGTGGCGGGGCGAGCGCCTCGGCGCAGTCGGGAGGCGGGCAATGAGCGTCCCGACCGCCGACGACACCGAGCAGCTGCCGCCCGATGCCGCGAGGAGGGCCCGCGCCCTGCTGCGCTCCCTCGTCCGACCCCATCTCGCGATGGCTCAGTTCCTTCTCGTCATCGTCGTCCTCACCGCCCTTCTCCTCGTCGTCGGCCCGATCTTCATCGCCGAGGCGCTCGACACCGGCATCCCGCGCGCCGTCGACGGCGATCCCGGTCCGCTCATCCGCGCGGTCGCGCTGTTCGTCGCCTCCACCGTCGCCTCGGCGGTCCTCGCCTTCGTGTCGACCCGCTTGGTCGGCATCACCGCACAGCGGATCCTCTTCACCCTCCGCGCCCGTGTCTTCGCCCACGTCCAGCGCCTCGACCTCGCCTTCCACGAGAAGTCGAGCTCGGGGCGGCTGGTCTCGCGCCAGACCTCCGACATGGAGTCCGTGCAGCAGTTCCTCTCCTACGCCCTCTTCGAGTCGGCGCTGGCCGTGCTGCAGATGCTGTTCATCGCCGTCACGCTCATCGTGCTCGACGTGCCCCTGGCGCTCGTCGTCTTCGCCGGGTTCGTCCCGCTGTTCTTCATCACGCGGGCCGCCCACACCTCCCAGCGCAGCGCCTACCGCCGGACCCGGACGTCGATCGCGAAGGTCATCGTCCACTTCGTCGAGACGATGGGCGGGATCCGGGCGGTGCAGGCCTACCGGCGTCAGCCCGATCGGCGCAGCACCCTGCGCGAGCACGATGCGACGTATCGGCGGGCCAACACCGATGCGCTCCAGGGCGTGGCGTGGTTCGCCGGCTCGACCCGACTGGTCGGCAACCTCACCCAGACGGCGATCATCGTCATCGGCGCGTGGCTCGTCATCGAGGGGTGGACCCAGGTGGGGGTGCTCGCGGCGTTCATCCTCTATCTGCGCCGGTTCTACGGTCCCCTCGACGAGCTGGTCCAGTCCTTCAACCTCTACCAGTCCGCCTCGGCGGCGCTGGAGAAGATCGCCGCCGTCCTCGACACCGCTCCCGAGGTCGTCGAACCGCAGCGCCCGACGCCGCTGCCGCCGGCCACCTCCGCGCAGGACGACGTGGCGAGGAACCCGTCTGCGGCGATGGGGCGCAGCATCGAGTTCTCGGGGGTGCGGTTCGGCTACGAGGACGGCGCCGAGGTGCTCCCCCGTCTCGATCTGACGATCGGGGCGGGTGAGATCGTCGCCCTCGTCGGGGCCACCGGCGCCGGGAAGTCGACGCTGGTCAAGCTCGTCACCCGGTTCTACGACCCGAGTGCCGGCTGCATCCGCCTCGACGGGGTGGACCTGCGTTACATCGCCGATGCCGAGCTGCGCTCGAGCGTCGTCATGGTCACCCAGGAGTCGTTCCTCTTCTCAGGCACGATCGCCGACAACATCCGGATCGGCGACCCGGAGGCCGACGACGAGCAGGTCGTCGCCGCGGCCCGCGCGGTGGGACTCGATCCCTACGTGCGCCGACTGCCGGAGGGCTATGAGACGGACGTGAGGAAGCGCGGCGGTCGGCTGAGCTCGGGACAGCGTCAGCTCGTGTCGTTCGCCCGCGTGTTCCTCGCCGATCCCGACGTCGTCGTCCTCGACGAGGCGACCGCGCACCTCGACATCCCGTCGGAGCGTCTCGTCCAGACCGCCCTGGCCACCGTCCTCGAGGGCCGCACCGCGATCATCATCGCCCACCGGCTCTCGACCGTCGAGATCGCCGACCGGGTTCTCGTCATGGAATCCGGGCGGATCATCGAGGACGGCGCCCCCGGGGAGCTCATCGCCGGCACGGGCCGCTTCTCCCGACTCCACCGGGCCTGGCGCGACTCGCTCGTCTGAGCAGTCTCAGTCCTCGATCAGCGGCACGAAGCTGTAGCGGCCGTGCCGCGTGACCGACACGTCCTCGGCGCCCGGCCCGATCCTCTCCACCCGCAGCATCGTGCCCGCCACCGGGATGACCATGACGCCTCGCCGGTCGAGCTGCTCGATCAGGGTCGTGGGCAGGGAGTCCGTCTCGGCGGAGACGAGGATCCGATCGAATGGCGCCTCGGCAGGCAGTCCGAAGGTCCCGGGGGTCGCCTCGACGATCCGGAGATTGGCGAAGTCGAAGCCGGCGAGCACCTCCCGGGAGATCGCCACGAGATCGTGCTGCCGCTCCACCCCGATCACCTGGCCCTCGGCACCGACCAGGACGGCGAGCAGCGCCGTCGTCCACCCGGATCCGGATCCGAGATCGAGCACCCGATTCCCCGGCTGCGCGTCGAGCAGCTCGAGCATGTCGACCACGGTGCTCGGCTGAGAATTCGTCTGGCCCTGGCCGATCGGCAGCGGAACGTTGACGTCGGCGAGCTCGCGCTGGTCCTCGGGCAGGAACCGCTCGCGGGGGACGCGGGAGAACGCGTCGGCCAACGAGGTGCGCCTGCGTGCCGATTCCATGTCTGCCTCCCGCGTCGAGTGCCTGTACTCGGACGATACCTGCCGACGGCGAATATTTCAGCCGCCCGGCCGCTCGGGCAGGCGACCTGACGAGACCGAGCGAACCCGAGACCGCAGCCATTCGGCCATTCGATCATTCAGCGATACGGTCAATCGGTCGGAGAGTATCGTGGACGCGTGACTCCTGAACTCGCCCGCGCCGCGGCTCTCATCGCCCGCATCCCCGACCACCCGCAGCCGGGAGTCCAGTTCCGGGACATCTCGCCCCTGCTCGCCGACGGGCAGGCCATGCGCACCGTGACCGAGGCTCTCATCGCGCCCTTCCGCGGCCGCTTCGACGTCGTCGCCGGGCTGGAGGCGCGCGGCTTCCTCCTCGCCGGATACGTCTCCGCCCTCACCGGTGCGGGCATCCTTCCCGTCCGGAAGGCGGGCAAGCTGCCTCGACCGGCCGCCTCGGTGTCGTACTCCCTGGAATACGGAACCGCGACGATCGAGGGGCCCGACGTCCTGCGCCGAGGCGACCGGGTGCTCCTCGTCGACGACATCCTCGCCACGGGCGGGACGCTCCAGGCCGCCCGGGCGCTCGTGGGCGAGCTCGGCGCGGACGTCATCGGGGTCGCCGTCGTCCTCGAGCTCGAGGAGCTCGGCGGCCGGGCCCTGTCGGGAGACGTCCACGCCGTCATCACCGATTGAGCTCGGCGACCGGGCGAGAGACCCTCGGCCCGACGGTATAGGCTCGAGACCGGCCCTTCACTGCGGCCGCATCCATTCCCTCACCCGTGACGAAAGGCGGCACCATGACGGTTCCCTCTCTCCCCCTCAACGACGGCACCACGATCCCCCAGCTCGGCTTCGGTGTCTTCAAGGTCGATCCCGCCGAGACCGAGCGCATCGTCACCGACGCGCTCGAGGTCGGCTACCGCCACATCGACACCGCAGCCGTCTACGGCAATGAGGAAGGTGTGGGTCGGGCGATCGCGAACTCGGGCATCGCCCGCGATGAGCTCTTCGTCACGACGAAGCTGTGGAACGACCGGCATGGCGCCGAGGAGTCGAAGCGCGCGCTGGGCGAGAGCCTCGAGAAGCTCGGTCTCGACCACGTCGACCTCTACCTCATCCACTGGCCGGCCCCGGCCAACGACAGCTCCGTCGAGACCTGGGAGGCGTTCCCGGCCTATCAGGAGCAGGGGCTGGTCACCTCGATCGGCGTCTCGAACTTCGACCACCGCTACCTGCCGGCGATCCTCGAGACGGGCATCATCCCGACGGTCGATCAGATCGAGTGCCACCCGCAGTTCCAGCAGGTGCAGACGCGACCGCTGCTGACCGAGCACGACATCAGGATCGAAGCGTGGGGTCCCCTCGGCCAGGGCCAGGTCGACTACGCCTCGACGGTCATCGGCGAGATCGCCGCCGCCCACGGGAAGTCCTGGGCGCAGACGATCATCCGCTGGCACCTGCAGAAGGGCCACATCGTGTTCCCCAAGTCGAACAACCGCAGCCGCATGGAGGAGAACTTCTCCGTCTTCGACTTCGAGCTCGCCGACGACGAGATGACCGCGATCGACTCCCTGGAGAGCAACGGCCGCGTCTCGGCCGACCCCGCCGACGTCAACTGAGGCCCACGCCCCCAGGACGCACAGGCGCCGAGGCGGTGCGGATGATTCCGCACCCCCTCGGCGCTGTCGTCTCCGGTCCCGGCGTCCCGGGGCCGGCCCACTCAGATCAGAAGCAGACGGCTCCCGTCGAGGCAGAGCGGACGAGCTTGGCGTACTTGCCGAGCACGCCGGTGAGCCGGTGGTTGTCCGGGATCGTCCAGTTCTTGCGCCGTTCGGCGAGCACCGCCTCGTCGACGTGGAGCTCGATCGATCGGGCGGCGATGTCGACGGTGATCCTGTCCCCGTCCTCGACGAAGGCGATCGGTCCGCCGTCGACGGCCTCGGGTGCCACGTGGCCGATGCACAGTCCCGTCGATCCGCCGGAGAAGCGCCCGTCGGTGATGAGCAGGACGTCCTTGCCGATCCCGGCGCCCTTGATCGCACCGGTGATCGCGAGCATCTCGCGCATTCCCGGTCCGCCCTTCGGGCCCTCGTAGCGGATGATGACGACGTCGCCCTTCTTCAGCTCACCGTTCAGCACCGCGTCCATGGCCGGCTGTTCCTGGTTGAAGACGCGCGCGGTGCCCTCGAAGACGTCGGCGTCGAATCCTGCCGACTTGACCACGGCGCCTTCCGGGGCGAGCGAGCCCTTGAGCACGGTGAGCCCGCCGGTCGCGTGGATCGGGTTGTCCAGCGCACGGAGGATCTTGCCGTCGGGGTCCGGCGGATTGATCTTCTCGAGGTTCTCCGCGACGGTCTTGCCGGTGACGGTCAGGCAGTCGCCGTTGAGCAGTCCGTTGTCGAGGAGCGCCTTCATGACGACGGGCACGCCGCCGATCTTGAAGACGTCGTTCATGACGTACTCGCCGAAGGGCTTGACGTTGCCGAGATGCGGGACCTTATCGCCGACGCGGTTGAAGTCGTCGAGGGTCAGGTCGACGCCGGCCTCGTAGGCGATCGCGAGCAGGTGGAGCACGGCGTTCGTCGAACCGCCGAAGGCCATCGTCACGGCGACAGCGTTGAGCAGCGACTCACGGGTGATGATGTCGCGGGTCGTGATGCCCTGGCGGAGCAGGTTGACGATCGCCTCGCCCGACTGCCGGGCGAAGATCGTGCGATTGCGGTGGATGGCCGGCGGGGCTGCGGAGCCCGGCAGGGACATGCCCATCGCCTCGGCGGCCGAGGCCATCGTGTTCGCCGTGTACATTCCTCCGCACGCGCCTTCGCCCGGGCACACCGCGCGCTCGATGGCGTCGACGTCCTCGCGGGTGATGGTCCCGGCACGGCAGGCGCCCACGGCCTCGAAGGCGTCGATGAGGGTGACTTCCCTCTCCGTGCCGTCGGAGAGCTTCGCGGTGCCGGGCATGATCGAGCCGTTGTAGAGGAAGACGCTCGAGAGGCCGAGCCGCGCGGCGGCCATGAGCATGCCGGGGATCGACTTGTCGCAGCCGGCCATGAGGACGGAGCCGTCGAGTCGCTCGGCGCTCATCACGGTCTCGACGGAGTCGGTGATGACCTCGCGGGAGACGAGTGAGTAGTGCATGCCCTCGTGGCCCATCGAGATGCCGTCCGAGACGGAGATGGTGCCGAACTCGAGCGGGTAGCCGCCGGCAGCGTGGACGCCCTCCTTCGCGGCGCCGCCGAGGCGCTGGAGCGAGAGGTTGCAGGGCGTGATCTCGTTCCACGAGGTCGCGATGGCGATCTGGGGCTTCTCCCAGTCGTCGTCGCCCATCCCGACGGCGCGCAGCATGCCGCGCGAGGCGGTGGATTCGAGGCCGTCGGTGACATCGCGGGACCGTGGTTTGATGTCGACAGTGGTGGAGTCAGGATGAATGCTCATGACGGCACTCTACGCCTGAGGTGCGGGCGGATCGGCGAAGTTCTCGCATGGTGGAACCTGTGCCGTCGGTCGTCAGCGCGGGCCCGACCCCGGTCGGTCCGGCCCTCGGGCGACGGTGTGCGCAGGGCCCTGCCCGCCGGCCCGGCCGGCGGGTCCCTGGGTCGGCAGGCCGCCGGTGGGACGGTGGGGAACGATGCCCGTCAGTCGATGCGGACGAGGTTGAGGGGCTTCTCCCCGTCGTTGATCCGCCGCACCTGTTCGGCGAGGACCTGGACGACGCGCGGTTCGAACGCCGAGGTGTCACCGCCGACGTGTGGGGTGATGAGGGTGTTGGGGGTTCCCCACAGCGGGTGGTCGACCGGCAGCGGCTCCGGGTCGACGACGTCGAGGGCCGCATGGAGGCGACCGGTGGAGAGCTCGGCGACGAGCGCGTCCGTGTCGATGACCTTTCCGCGGGCGACGTTGACGATGAGCGCGTTGTCGGGCAGGAGGGAGAGGAACTCCCTGTCGACGAGGTGGTGGGTGGAGTCCGTGAGCGGGGTGATGAGGACGACCACCTCGGTGTGGGGAAGGAGCCGGGGCAGCTCGTCGACGCCGTGGACCGGTCCCCTGTCGTCCTCGCGGGCGGTCGTGGCGACGCGGGTGAGCTTGACGTCGAACGGGGCGAAGCGATCGGCGATCGCGGCCCCGATCTCCCCGACGCCGATGATCATCACGCGGCGGTCCTGCAGGGAGCGGTGACGACGGTGATCCCAGATGCGGGCGACCTGGTGGCGGACGGCGTCGTCGATGCCGCGCAGGCTCGCCAGCGTCAGCGCCACGGCGAGCTCGGCGGTGCCGCCGGTGTGGACGCCCGAGGCGGTGGCCACCGCGATGCCGCGCTCCGGCAGGTGGGCGACGGGATCGTAGCCGGTCGTCTGGGTGACGACGAGGCGAAGATTGGGCAGATCGTCGAGCAGGGCGATCGTCGGCGCGGAGTCGAGGTACGGGAGGATGAGGACGTCGATGTCGTCGCGGCTGACCTTCGCCGACTTCTCCTCGGCCGAGTAGACGACGAGGTCGACGTTGGCCCGCTGGTGGGCGGGGATCCGGGCGATGACACGATTGCGGAGTTCGGAGTTCGGGAAGGCGATGGTCTTGATCGACATGCCCTCATTCTGGCACGAGTGTGAGCCGCGCCTCCACGCCGATGACGCCGCGACACCACCGGGAACGTGCCGATCCGGCGGCGCGGACCCCGTCCCACCTGACGCCCGGGACGGGGCCCCACCTGACGCCCGGGACGGGGTCAGTCGGGCAGCGCCTCGGCGATCCGCCGGAACACCGTGTGGAGGACGGTGAGCTCCTCGGCTCGCACATGATCGAGGAAGAGCTCGTCGACGTGGCGGCGCTGCCGGCGCGCCGCCTCGACGAAGGTCTCCTCGCCCTGCGCGGTGAGGGTGACGTTGTGCGCCCGCCTGTCGTCGGGACACCCGGTCTTCCTCACGAGGCCGGCCTCTTCGAGGAGCCTGATGCGGTAGTTGAGCCGCGAGGGCGAGAACACGAGTCGCCTGGCGAGCGCGCTCATCGTCAGGGTGCGGCGCGGCGCCTCCCACAGCAGGAGGAGCACGTTGTAGTCGCCGAGCACCAGCCCCGACTCCTCCCTGAGACCGGCCTCGAGGACCTGGCTGAGGCGCTGACTCGTCTCGATGTAGAGCCTCCAGCTCTGCTGGGCCAGCGCCTCGGCGTCACGACCGAACCTGACCGGCTGCGGGCTCCCCTCCGCGGAACGAGCCTCCACGCCGGTCGATCGGCGGATTCGCCGCGCATCCGTCCTCATGCCCGCCCCTCGAGCAGCTCGGCGAACGGCGTGATGAGCTCCGGGTCGAACGCGTCGACGGTGCGCGGTGGCGTGGTCGCGGACGTCCCCACCGAGGTCGTCGACGTGGTCGTGCCCGTTGCGCCCGTCACCGACGCCGCCAGCGAGACGAGCTCGTCGGCCGCCTGTCGGATCCGACCGCCGAGGCTCCGCCCGCCCTCGACGCTGCCCCAGTCATCGGTCGCGGCGAACACCGAGGTCGGGACCACGAGGCCCTTGAGGTAGGCGAGCACGGGCCGCAGCATGGTCTCCGCCGCCTGCGAATGCCTCGGCGTCCCTCCTGTCGATCCGATGAGCACCGGCGTGCCCGCGAGCGCCCGCTCGTCGATGAGCTGCCAGAACAGTGTGTGCAGGCCCACCGGAGCGACCTTGTACACCGGGGTGACGGTGACGATCGCATCCGCCTCGGCGACCTTGGCGAAGGCCTCCTCGAGCGCTTCGGAGCGGAACCCGGTCAGGGTCATGTCGGTGAGCGAGGTGGTCAGGGTGCGGACGTTGATGCTGTCCGTCTCGATCGTGAGCCCGTGCTCCTCCCCGGCCGCGACGGCCGCCGAGAGGATCCGCTCGGCGAGCCTCAGGGTGCTCGAGTCCTCGCTCAGGGATGTCGCCACACTGAGGATCCTCATTTCCTGCTCCCTCCTGTCTCCATGGACTCCGCTTCGCGCTCGAGGCGGTCGGCATGGGCGCGCGACCCTTCGCCGCCGCCGGGGATCGGGTCGAGGCCGGCACGATGACGGGCGACGAGGGATTCATGCGTGGGTGCGTCCGGAACGTCGGCGGGACGGTTCTTCGCGAACTCCTTCCGGAGCACCGGGATGACCTCCTCGCCGAGGAGGTCGAGCTGTTCGAGCACCGTCTTCTGCGGCAGCCCGGCATGGTCGATGAGGAACAGCTGTCGCTGGTAGTCGCCGGCCCATTCCCGGAAGCCGAGGGTCCTTTCGATGACCTGCTGCGGCGACCCGACGGTCAGCGGGGTCTGGGTGGAGAAGTCCTCGAGACTGGGGCCGTGCCCGTAGACGGGCGCATTGTCGAAGTACGGCCTGAACTCGCGGACCGCGTCCTGGGAGTTCTTCCGCATGAACACGTGACCGCCGAGCCCGACGATCGCCTGGTGCGCCGCCCCGTGACCGTAGTACTCGAAGCGCTGGCGGTAGAGCTGGACCATCCGGGCGGTGTGCGAGGTGGGCCAGAAGATGTTGTTGTGGAAGAACCCGTCGCCGTAGTAGGCGGCCTGCTCGGCGATCTCCGGGCTGCGGATCGATCCGTGCCAGACGAACGGCGGGACGTCGTCGAGCGGCCAGGGGGTGACGGTGAAGCCGTTCAGCGGAGTCCGGAAGCGGCCCTCCCAGTCGAGGTTCTTCTCCCTCCAGAGACGGTGGAGGAGGTTGTAGTTCTCGACCGCCAGCGGGATGCCCGACCTGATGTCCTTGCCGAACCAGGGGTAGACCGGGCCGGTGTTGCCGCGTCCCATCATCAGGCTGAGCCGACCGTCGGACAGGTGCTGGGCGTAGGAGTAGTCCTCGGCGATGCGCACGGGATCGGTCGTCGTGATGAGGGTCGTCGCGGTCGACAGCCTCAGGCTGGTCGTCTGTGCGGCGATGTTCGCCAGCAGCACCGGCGGATTGGCAGGTGCGACGAACGGCGGATTGTGATGCTGACCCGTCGCGAAGACGTCGAGCCCGACCTCCTCGGCCTTCTTCGCGATCTCGATCGTGTTCCTGATCCGCTGATGCTCGGAGACGGTGGTGCCATCCGTGGGGTCGGTGGTGACGTCTCCGATGGTGAAGATGCCGAATTCCATGCTCTTTCCTCCTGTTCGCCGCCGAGGTGCTCCGGCCTTCCGGACCGTCCCGACGTTCGCGTGGTGCGACCTGCGTCCTAAACTTCAGTTTTGAAGTAATTAGTTGAAAGTTTAACAGACGAGGCGGCGGGAGTATTCCCGAGTGGGCGACCGGGGCGCCGAGGCGCCATGGGGCAGGCCCACGGGTGAATGCGGAAAGGCGGGCCGGAGCGGGAGATCAGTTGATCTTCCGCTTCGACCCGCCCTCCGGCGAGGCCATCGGTCCCCGGGCTCGGTGACCCCGATCAGATCCAGATCGCGGGATCGACGAGTTCGAAGTCGGGATGGCGGCCCGGATCCGCCGCGCGACCGGGGACGGCACCGGTCGGTGCCGCGGATCGTGCCGCCTTCCGCAGCTCCCTCTTCGGCCGCACAGTGGCCGGGATCCCTACGGCGCTCGAATCGGCGGGCACGTCCTTGACGACCACGGCGTTGGCCCCGACCGACGAGTTGTCCCCGACGACGACTGGACCGAGGATCTTGGCCCCGGAGCCGACGAGGACGTTGTTGCCGATCGTCGGATGGCGCTTGGTCTGCGCCATCGAGGTGCCGCCGAGGGTCACCTGGTGGTAGAGCATGACGTCGTCGCCGATCTCCGCGGTCTCACCGATGACCACGCCGTTCGCGTGGTCGATGAAGAAGCGCCGGCCGATCCGCGCCCCGGGGTGGATCTCCACCCCGGTCAGGGTGCGAACCGCCTGGGACAGCAGCCGCGCGGGCACCTTCGTGGCGTCGTTCTGCCACATCCGGTGGAGTCCGCGGTGGGCCCAGATCGCGTGGAGTCCGGGATACGAGATGATCGAGACGAGGTCGTTCGTGGCCGCCGGGTCACGGCGCCGGACGGTCTCAAGGTCCTCGCGCAGCGTCGCCCGGACCGCCGGCCTGGTCAGTCCGTAGGCGGCCGCCCCCACTGCCGCGGCCGCCGCTGTCCACATCGCCTTCATCGTCTCGATCGGTCCGCTCAGTCCATGTACTCCGCGAACAGCGGGGTGGAGAGGTAGCGCTCGCCGAAGTCCGGCAGGACGACGACGATTCGCTTGCCCGCGTTCTCCTCGCGGGAAGCGACCCGCTCGGCGGCGACGACCGCGGCGCCCGAGGAGATGCCGACGAGCAGTCCTTCCTCCCGGGCGAGTTCACGGGCACGGGAGAAGGCATCGTCGTTGTCGACGGTGACGACCTCGTCGTAGATGTCGGTGTCGAGGACCTTGGGCACGAAGTTCGCTCCCAGGCCCTGGATCATGTGCGGTGCGGGGTCTCCTCCGGAGAGGATCGGCGAGGCGGCCGGCTCGACAGCGACGATCCTGATGTCGGGCTTGGCCTCGCGCAGGGCGCCGCCGGCGCCGGTGATCGTGCCGCCGGTGCCGATCCCGGAGACGAAGATGTCGATCTCACCGTCGGTGTCGGCGAGGATCTCGGGACCGGTCGTCGCGCGGTGGATGGCGGCGTTCGCCTGGTTCTCGAACTGGCGGACGAGCACGGCCCCCTCGGCGGCGATCTCTTCGGCCTTCGCGACAGCGCCCTTCATGCCCAGGGACTTGTCGGTGAGGATGAGCTCGGCGCCGAATGCGCGCAGCAGCGCCCGACGTTCCTTCGACATCGACTCGGGCATGGTCAGCACGACCTTGTACCCGCGCGACGTTCCGACCATGGCCAGGGCGATTCCGGTGTTGCCGGAGGTCGCCTCGACGATGGTGCCGCCCTCCTTGAGCTCACCGGACTGCTCGGCGGCGTCGATCATCGCGACGCCGATCCGGTCCTTGACCGAGTTGGCCGGGTTGTACGACTCGAGCTTCGCGACGATCTCGGCACCGGAGCGCTCGCTGGCCTTGTTGAGGCGGATGAGCGGCGTCCGGCCGACGAGTTCGGAGACGTTGTTGTAGATGGTCAAGTCATGTCCTTTCACAGGGGCGAACATTCGAGCGGACCGAGAGCAGTGACGGTGTCGCCACCGACGAATCAGCCGATGGCTTCAGCTGCTGTTCTCATCTCCGGTTCCTGCTCATCTTAACCACGGCCGGGTCCACCCTGTTCCGAGGATGACTGCTCAACAATCCGCGTTCACTGTCAGCGAAACTTTCGTCATACTCCCGACCGGATAGGGCGGTTCGTCGCGGCACCGCGCACTGATGCCGGTCGAGCCCTGCGAACAGCTGAGCAATTTCCGGCCCGACCGGAGGGAACGGATACGATGTTCCCCATGGCCATCCATCCCATCGTCATCTACGGCGAGCCTGTCCTCCACCGTCGCGCCGAGAAGGTCACCGCCTTCGACGAGGGGCTCGCCACCCTGGTTGCCGACATGTACGAGACCCTCGAGGCGAGCAACGGAGTCGGCCTCGCCGCACCGCAGATCGGTGTGGGCAGGCAGATCTTCGTCTACGACGCCGACGACGACCAGGGGGTGCGCCGGCGCGGCGTCTTCATCAACCCGGTCCTCGTCGCCTCGAAGGTGCCCGAGACGCGGCCCGACCCCGTCGACGAGTCCGAAGGCTGCCTCTCGGTGCCCAGCCTCGACTTCCCGCTCAAGCGCGCCGAGCGGGTGACGATCACCGGAGTCGATGAACAGGGCAGGACCGTGTCGCTGTCGACCGAGGGATGGTTCGCCCGGATCATGCAGCACGAATTCGACCACCTGCAGGGCACCCTGTACGTCGATCGCCTCGACAAGCGGTGGTCGAAGAAGTGGAAGCAGGCGCAGGCCGCCAACGGCTATGACGTGCCGGGGAAGTCCTGGATGCCCGGAGTCGATCCCGACCCCTTCGGTCACTGACCCCCGCCTCGCCGAGGTGGCCGTCGGTCTGTCGGCCGCCCCGCGCCGAGGCGGGGGTCAGTCGGGAGCGCCGGCTTCCCTGCCGCGGCGGGGCGCGGTGTCGAGCGCGCGCATGGATTCCTCCGCCGCCGCGAGTCGGGTGTCGAAGTCGTCGAAGGTGTCCGCCGTCTCGTCGAGTTCGGCGACGAGACCCGAGATGACCTCCGAGTGCGACTCCGCGTCGATTCGCAGCTCGCGGAACTGCCAGTCGGCGGAGTCGTCCGCGGCGGTCCGGGACAGGACGTCGAGCACGCGGTCGCCGAGTTCGCGGGAGCGCTCCGAGTTGTGGAGGAGCATGAGCTGCCGGTCGAGGGCGACGAGCCGTTCGTAGTACCCGTGCATCGACACCACCCGGTTCGCCATCGAGGTGAAGGCGATGGCGAGCTTCGACAGGTAGGCCTCGACCGTCGCCGAGGTGCGCTCGTCCCTGATGCTCTCGATCTCCTCCCGGAGCTTGACCAGCTCGGCCAGGCGCACGCCGACCGAGGCGACCGCGTGGTCGAGATCGACCCGGGAGACGTGGTCGGCGAGGATGGGGTGGGTCCATGCCCTGGTCCGCACGATCTTCCTCGCGATCGTCACGGCGAGGTGGAAGAGCCGCTGCTCATCCGTGTCCCGGCCGTCCTTCCGGCCGGGGACGAAACCGAGGGTGGCGGGGGTGATCCACTGCGCCTCGGCGGCCTTCCTCCGGTTCCTCCGGCTGAGCCGCTTCGGATCCCGGAAGTACCTGGGGCCGAGGACCGCGGCGACGATCCCGGTCCCCACGGCGCTCGCGCCTCCCGCCGCACCCAGGGTCAGGGCCGCTTCGCCGAAACCGGAGATCCAGGCGAGTCCCGCGGGGGCGGCGAGACCGGCGGTGACCGCCGAGCCGGTGGCGGTCCCGCCCTTGAACAGGATGCTCGAGCGGAAGAAGTTCCGGCGCATCCCGCCGGTGAGCATGATGGGGCTCGGCGCACCTGCCGCGCAGCGATAGCCGCGCGAGGTCCACGCCCGCAGGATCTCCTCGTTGACGCTCTCGGGAACGAGCACACGGTAGACCGGGACGATCGTCCCGCACTCGCTCTTCCACAGGGACTTCCACGACCGTGACACCACTTCCACCTCCCGCACGAACCCGAGCATGCTCAGCGCGCTGATCGACTTCCCGGGGAATGCGGACAGCCGCACCCCTCACCCGACGTCTTTGACGTCCGAGTCTAAGGGGTGCGGCTGGATCAATCCTGAGACTTCCGCAGGGCAGGGGCTCCCCCGCCGCGGGCGAGCTCCCCGGCCGAGGCGGGAACGCCTGCCGCGGGCGGGCGCGGTCTCAGCCGTTGATCTGGGCGAGGATGAGCTCCCTGGCCTTCCCGGCGTCGGCCTGACCGCGCGTGGCCTTCATGATCGGGCCCATCAGGGCGCCGACGGCCTGCATCTTCCCGCCCCTGATCTTCTCGACGACATCGGGGTTGGCCGCGATCGCCTCGGCGACGGCGGCCTCGAGGGCACCCGTGTCCTCGACGATCTCGAGTCCGCGGGCGCTCATCACCTCGGCGGGCTCGCCCTCTCCGGCGGCGACCCCGGCCAGGACCTCCTTGGCGAGCTTGTCGTTGAGCTTGCCGTCGGCGATGAGCTGCGCGAGCGCGGCCACCTGCGCGGGGGTGACGAGCTCGGTGGGGTGGACCTCACGCTGCTTGGCCATGCGGGCGACCTCACCGGTCCACCACTTCCGGGCGGCGGCCGGCGTCGCCCCTTCGCCCACCGTGTCCTCGATGGCGTCGAGCAGGCCGGCGTTGACGACGTCGCGCATCTCGAGGTCGGAGAATCCCCACTCGGCGTGGAGCCGGCGGCGCTTCTGCGCGGGCAGCTCGGGCAGGCTCGCCCGCAGCTCCTCGATCCACTCGCGGCTGGGCACGAGCGGGACGAGGTCCGGCTCCGGGAAGTAGCGGTAGTCGTCGGCGTCGGACTTCACGCGACCCGAGGTGGTCTCCCCCGTGTCCTCGTGCCAGTGCCGGGTCTCCTGGACGACTTTCCGCCCGGACTCGAGGACGCTCGCCTGGCGGGCGATCTCGAAGCGGACCGCGCGCTCGATCGAGCGGAACGAGTTGACGTTCTTCGTCTCGGTGCGGGTGCCCAGCGGTGCCTCGGGGCTCTCGCGCAGGGACACATTGACGTCGGCGCGGACGTTGCCCTGCTCCATCCTCGCCTCGGAGACGCCGAGGGCGCGGAAGATGTCGCGCAGGGTGCGGACATAGGCGGCGGCCACCTCGGCGGCCCTCTCCCCCGTGCCAGTGATGGGGTGGGTGACGATCTCGACGAGCGGCACGCCGGCGCGGTTGTAGTCGACGAGGGAGTGCACGGCCCCGTGGATGCGGCCCGTCGCCCCGCCGACGTGGGTGTTCTTGCCGGCGTCCTCCTCCATGTGGGCGCGCTCGACGGGGATGGTCACCGTCGTCCCGTCCTCGAGTTCGACCTCGACCTCGCCGTCGGCGGCGATCGGCTCATCCGACTGGCTGGTCTGGAAGTCCTTGGGAACATCCGGGTAGAAGTAGTTCTTGCGGGCGAACCGGCAGGATTCGGCGATGTCGCAGCCGAGCGCCAGGCCGATCTTGATCGCGTACTCGACGGCCTTCTCGTTGACGACGGGCAGCGACCCCGGCAGGCCCAGCGAGGTGGGGGTGATGTTGGAGTTCGGTCCGCCGCCGAAGGAGTTCGGGGCCGCGTCGAACATCTTCGTCTCGGTGCCGAGCTCGACGTGGACCTCGATGCCGATGACCGGATCGTACTTCTTGATCGCGTCTTCGTATTTCACTGAGCGGTCAGTCCTTCCGCGAGAGTGTCGAGCACGCGCCCACCGGACGCGGCGAGTGCGGCCTCGAGAGGTCCGGCCACCTCGTAGAGGGCGATGTCCTGGCGGGCCGGGGCGAGGATCTGCAGGCCGACGGGCAGTCCGTCGGCCAGTCCCGACGGCAGCGACAGCCCGGGGATCCCGGCGAGGTTCGCCGGCAGGGTCGTCACGTCGCCGAGGTAGAGGGCCATCGGGTCGGAGTCGGACTCGGCGCCGAAGCGCAGCGCCGTGGTCGGGGCCGTCGGCGAGACAAGCACGTCGACCTCCTCGAAGGCCCGGGCGAAGTCCCGCTGCACGAGGGTCCGGACCTTCTGCGCCGAGCCGTAGTAGGCGTCGTAGTACCCGGCCGACAGGGCATAGGTGCCGAGGATGATGCGGCGCTTGACCTCCGCGCCGAATCCGGCCGCGCGGGTGGCGGCCATGACGGTCTCCGCGGTCACCGGTCCGTCGCTGGGCTCGACCCGCAGTCCGTAGCGCATGCCGTCGTAGCGGGCGAGGTTCGAGGACACCTCGGAGGGCATGATGAGGTAATAGGCGTCGAGGGCGTAGGAGATCGACGGGCAGTCGACCTCGACGATCTCGGCACCGGCCGCGGCGGCGATGTCGAGCGCGGCCGTGAACGAGTCGATGACGCCGTCCTGGTAGCCCTCACCGCGCAGCTGCCTGATGACGCCGAGCTTCTTGCCCCCCAGGTCACCGCGGCGGGCGGCGGCGACGAATCCGGGCACCTCGTCGGGCAGCGAGGTCGAGTCGAGCGGGTCGTGACCGGCCAGGAGCTCGTGGAGGGCGGCGGCGTCGGCGACGTCGCGGCCCATCGGGCCGACCTGATCGAGGCTCGAGGCCATCGCGATGATGCCGTAGCGCGAGATCGACCCGTAGGTCGGCTTGACGCCGACGGTGCCGGTGAAGGCGGCCGGCTGGCGGACGGAGCCGCCGGTGTCGGTGCCCACGGACAGGGGCGCCTGGAATCCGGCGAGCGCGGCGGCGGCGCCGCCGGAGGAGCCGCCCGGCACGCGCTCGAGGTTCCAGGGGTTGCGGGTGGTGCCGAACGCGGAGTGCTCGGTCGTCGAGCCCATCGCGAATTCGTCGAGGTTGGTCTTGCCGAGCACGGGCAGTCCGGCGTCCTGCACCCTGAGGTGGACGGTCGACTCGTAGGGCGGGACCCAGTTCTCGAGCATCTTCGACCCGGCGGTGGTGCGCACGCCTGCGGTGACGACGAGGTCCTTGAGCGCCACGGGGACACCGGCCAGCGGGTGGAGGTCCTCACCGCTGCCGCGCCGGGCGTCGACGGACTTCGCCGTCTCCAGCGCCAGCTCGTCGGTGACGGTGATGAAGGAGCCGAAGTCGTCCTCGGTGGCATGGATGCGGTCGAGATGGGCCTGGGTGACCTCGACGGAGGAGAACTCGCCGGACCGGAGTCCCTCGGCGAGTTCGAGTGCGCTCTTCGTGATCAGTTCGCTCATCATTCCTCCCCGAGGATCTGCGGGACGACGAACTTGTCGTCCTGCGCGGCCGGCGCCGAGGCGAGCGCCTGCTCACTCGTCAGGGTCGGGCCGACGACATCGGGACGCAGCACGTTCGACAGCGGGATCGGATGACTGGTCGCGGGCACGTCGTCACCGACCGCTTCGTTGACCCTGGCGACGTTTCCCAGGATGGTGGTCAGATCGCCGGCGAGCGCTGTCAGCTCGTCCTCGCCCATGGCGATCCGAGACAGCGAAGCCAGATGCTGCACTTGCTCGGGGGTGATTGTGGAGGACTCCGTCATTCCCTGCCTTTCATCGTTCTGATTGCTCCCGACAAGTCTAGTCTCTTCGCCCTGCCCGCCCGGCGGCGGCAGATGTGAGCTTCGCCGAGGTGGCGCGGCGGACGCGATGACCGCGCCGAGGTGGGGCGGCGGGGCCGCGCGCCGCCGAGGCGGGATGGCTCAGTCGGCGACGAGGGGCGGGGGCGAGTCGGTCACCGTCACCGCCGGCGCCTCGGCGTCGTAGGGTTCGACCTCGACGAGGGCCGTCAGCGCCGCCGGCCCCTGGGTGAGGCGGGAGGTGCCCCGGTCGCGGGTGAGCACATTGGGGTTGCCGTGGATCTCCAGGGCCCCGGCCGCTCCCCCGTCGGACTGGTACCATGCTCCGGCGGAGAGCTGGATGACGCCGCGGCTGATGTCCTCGCTCAGGCGCACCCCGGCCAGGCAGGAGCCGCGCTCGTTGAACACGCGCACGATCTGGCCGTCGGCGATCCCGCGTTCGGCGGCGTCGGCGGGGTTGAGCCGGCAGGGTTCGCGGCCGGAGACCTTGCTCGTCCGGCTGGTCCCGGCCATGTCGAGCTGGCTGTGCAGGCGCTGTCCCGGCTGGTTGGACACGAGGTGGAGGGATCCCGGTGTCGCCGCCGCTGCGCCCAGCCATTCCGCGGGCTCGATCCAGACGGGGTGTCCGGGACAGTCGTCATAGCCGAAGGAGGCGACGGTCTCGGAGAACAGTTCGATCCTGCCCGAGGGCGTGGCGAGCGGATGGGCCTCGGGGTCGGCCCGGAAGTCCTCGAGGAGAACCGTGCTGCCGGGGTCGATGTCGACGCCCCCGTCGGACCAGAAACGGGCGAAGTCGGGCAGGGCGATCCCGTGCTCGGCCGCGGCCGATCGAGTCGTCGCGTAGAGGTGCTCGATCCACTCCATCTCCGACCGGCCCTGCGTGTACTCCTCGGCGATGCCGAGTCGGGCGGCGAGGTCGGAGAAGATGTCGTAGTCGGAGCGCGCACCGTGACGCGGGGAGATCGCCTGGTGCATCGCGATGATGCGCGGGTCCCCGGATGCGGCGCCGATGTCGTTGCGCTCGAGGGTCGTCGTGGCCGGCAGGACGATGTCGGCGTGACGGGCCGTCGCCGTCCAGAACGGCTCGTGGACGACGATGGCCTCCGGCCCGGCCCATCCCCGGCGGAGGCGGTTGAGGTCCTGATGATGGTGGAACGGGTTCCCTCCCGCCCAGTAGACGACCCGGGTGTCGGGGTATCGGCAGCGGCTGCCGTTGAAGTCGTACTCCCCGCCGGGATCAAGCAGCATGTCGGCGATCCGCGCGGCCGGGATCGGCGCGGTGACGGGGTTCGGCCCGGTCGGAAGCCTCGGGGCGGGGAACGGGTACTTCCAGCTGCCCATCGTCCCCGTGGCCCCGTAGCCGAAGCCGAATCCGCCGCCGGGCAGGCCGATCTGTCCGAGCATGGCCGCAAGCAGGATCGCCGCCCAATAGGGCTGCTCGCCGTGGTCGGCGCGCTGCAGCGACCAGGTCACGGAGATCATCGTCCGGTGCCGTGCCATCCGGCGGGCGAGGTCGCGGATCGACTCCGCCGGGATCCCCGTGATCGCGCTCGCCCACTCGGCGTCCTTGGCCGGGGCGGCAAGCAGATGATCGGCCATGCGCTCCCAGCCGACGCAGTGGGTGGCGAGGAACGTCGCGTCGTGGAGGCCCTCGACGAGTAGCGTGTGAGCGAGTCCGAGCATGAGAGCCGTGTCCGTGGTCGGCCGCACCGGCAGCCAGCTCGGGTCGACGACGTCGGGCGCGTCATCCCGGATCGGGGAGATCGAGACGACCTCGCAGCCGTTCGCCCGGATCCTCCGCAGCCATCCGCCGATCGTGTGGTCGGAGATGCCGCCCGATTCGATGCGGGTGTTCTTCATCGCGAGCCCGCCGAACATCACCCACAGCTCGGTGTGCTCGGCGATGACGTCCCAGCTGGTCAGCCGGCCGTTCGCGAAATCGGCGGAGCCGAGCACATGGGGCAGGACGAAGGCGGCCGCGCCGTAGCTGTAGTTGCCGACCTGCGAGGTGTGGCCGCCGAAGGCGTTGAGGAAGCGGTGGAGCTGGGTCCTCGCGTGATGGAACCGGCCCGCGCTCGACCACCCGTATGAGCCGCCGAAGATCGCCGCATTCCCGTGCCGGTCGCGGACCCGGGCGAGCTCTCCGGCGACGAGGTCGAGCGCCTCGTCCCAGTCGACCTCGACGAAGGGCTCCCTGCCCCGGTCCTCCCGGCGGCGGGCGTCGAGCGGGGCCCCGTTCCGCGAGCCGTCCGGCGTCACGCCTGTGCCGGTCGAGGACCGCACGGCCTCGAGCCAGGATCGCCGCACGGCCGGTCGTCTCACGCGGACCGGGGACTCGACGGCCTCGCCGAGGTCGTGGATGAGCGGATTCGGATCCGAGTCGGAGGCGGCGGGGATGAGTCGGGCGATCCGGTCGCCGGAGACCTCCACGTCGAACGCACCCCAATGGGAGCTGTGCGGCACCGTGGTCATGGGGCCATGATAGGTCGGCTCAGGCGATGTCGCGTTCGGGCCACGTCCGCTCCCCGCGGATGTAGCCGGCGAGGTCGTCGAGCACTCGGGCGGCATCCTCCTCGCTCATCTCCCCGGCTTCGACCCCGGCCCTGAGGTCCGCGGCGAGCGCGGCGATGCGGGCTTCGGCCGAGACCACCTCATGGGCTTCGGCCGTGACGGCGGAGGGAGTGGCCCGGGTCGCCTCGCGGGCCGGGATGAGGGTCCTGCCCTCGAGCGGTTCGGTCGTCCGCGGGCCCTTCCCGGTGGTCCGCAGGGCGGTCGAGCGGGCGGCCTCGGTCCGGCGCAGGGCGAACGCGGCGTCAGCGACGGGAGCGTCGGTCGTGCCGGCGTCCTCGTCGTCGTGCTCACCGGCGACGGCCTGAGCACCGGGTCGCTTGTCCGGCGACCCTCCGGGGTTGAGGACGAAATCGGCGATTCCAGCGGTCAGGGGTGCTGTCGTGAGTACTGCTGCGAGGACGACGGCTGTGCCGGCGAGGACTCGGGGAATCGCGTTCATGCCTTCACTCTGGCAGGCGAATCTGGTCCCAGCCTCAATCCCACCTGAGTCCCACCTTGGTGTTCGGTAACGAAATCGACATCAAACCGTAACGAACCCGATCCAATCGGCGGATCTGCGGCTCATTCACAGCGAAAACGGGCGCGAGAGGCTCCGTGACCGGTCACCGCAGGTCCCGTCGAGGAATCCCGTGCCCGATCCTCACGGGATCGGTCCTCCCGGTCAGTCGACGCTGCCCGTCTCGAGGAGCCGGCGGAAGGCGTCCTCGTCGAGCACCGGCACCCCGAGCGACTCGGCCTTGTCGAGCTTCGATCCCGCGTTCTCCCCGGCGACGACGTAGTCGGTCTTCTTCGACACCGAGCTCGAGGCCTTGCCGCCGGCGGCGACGATCGCCTCCTTGATCCCGTCCCGGGTGAACGAGTTCAGGGATCCCGTGGCGACGATGGTCAGCCCCTCGAGCGTCTGCGGCGCGACTTCCTGCTCCTCGTCCTCCATGCGCACGCCTGCGGCCCTCCACCGGTCGACGATCTCGCGGTGCCAGTCGATCTCGAACCAGTCGTGGATGCTCGAGGCGATCGTCGCACCGATCCCGTCGACGGCGGAGAGCTCCTCGAGGCTCGCCTCCCGGATCGCCTCGAGGGACCTGAAGTGCGCGGCCAGGGTCCGGGCGGCGGTGGGCCCGACATGGCGGATCGACAGGGCGACGAGGACCCGCCACAGGTCCTGGTCCTTGGCCTTCTCCAGCTCCTCGAAGAGCTTCGTCGTGTTCGCCGTGGGACCGCTGGGCTTCTTCGCCGTGCCCCGCGTGTAGAAGTAGGGAACGAGCTCCCGCTCGCCGGTCTCGACGCCTTTGACCTTCCTGTTCCTCCAGATCTGGACGTCGGCGAGGTCCTCGGGCCTGAGGTCGAAGAGGAACGCCTCGGAGGTCAGCGGCGGCGACTCGGGTTCGGCCGGGGCGGTCAGGGCCAGGGCCGCCTCCTCGCCGAGGGCCTCGATGTCGAACGCCGCGCGGGAGGCGAGGTAGAAGATCCGGTTGGCCAGCTGGGCCGGGCACGAGCGGGCGTTCGGGCAGCGCAGGTCCTTGTCGCCGGCCTTCTGCTCCCCCAGCTCGGTCCCGCACGAGGGGCAGTGGGTGGGCATGACGAACTCGCGTTCGCTGCCGTCGCGGGCGGCGACGACGGGGCCGAGCACCTCGGGGATGACGTCGCCGGCCTTGCGCAGGGTCACGGTGTCGCCGATGAGCACGCCCTTGCGCCTGACCTCGTAGCCGTTGTGCAGGGTCGCGCGCTCGACGGTGGAGCCGGCGACCGTGACCGGTTCCATGACGGCGAAGGGGGTCACCCGGCCGGTCCGCCCCACCTGCACCTGGATGTCGAGGAGCTTCGTCGTCACCTCCTCGGGAGGGTACTTGAAGGCCGTCGCCCACCTCGGCGCCCGGGAGGTGTAGCCGAGCGTCTCCTGGAGGGCGAAGTCGTCGACCTTGATGACGATGCCGTCGATCTCATGGACGACGTCGTGGCGGTGTTCGCCGTAGTGGGTGATGAACTCCTCGATCTCCTCGAGGGTCTCGAGGACCTTCGAGTGCTCGCTGATCGGCAGCCCCCAGGTCCGGAACTGCTCGTAGACCTCGGACTGGCGCTCGGGTTCGGGGTGGGAGTCGTCGGCCGGGGTCCACACCGCGATCCCGTGGACGAGCATGTGCAGCGGCCGCCGGGCCGTGACCGCCGGATCCTTCTGCCGCAGCGACCCCGCGGCCGAGTTGCGGGGGTTCGCAAAGGGCGCCTTGCCCTCGGCGACGAGGGAGGCATTGAGCTCCGCGAACTTCTCGACGGGGAAGAACACCTCGCCGCGGATCTCGACCTCAGCGGGCGGGTACTCGGTGTCGAGGTGGTGCGGGATGTCGGAGATCGTCCGCACGTTCGCCGTGATATCCTCCCCCACCCGGCCGTCGCCGCGGGTGGCGGCGCGGACGAGTTCGCCGCGGCGGTAGAGGAGGTTGACCGCGAGCCCGTCGATCTTGAGCTCGCAGAGGAACTTCGACCGCGCCGAGGTGGCCGAGCGCACCCGCTCATACCAGGCGCGGAGCTCGTCGAAGTCGAAGACGTTGTCGAGGCTGTACATCCGGCCGAGGTGGGTGACCGGGTCGAAGGTCGAGGTGTCGACCGCTCCGCCGACGGTCTGGGTCGGCGAGGTGTCGCTGACGAGTTCGGGGAACTCCTCCTCGAGGGCCTGCAGGCGGCGGACGAGCTCGTCGTACTCGGCGTCGGCGACGAGCGGCTGGTCGTGCTGATAGTAGGCGGCCCGGTGCTCCTCGATCGTCTCGACGAGGGCGGCGTGGTACTGGGCGCGCGCCGAGGCATCGGAGAGGTCGACGTCGGAGGCGTCCGGAGCCCCCGCCGCGTCAGGAGTCCCGGCAGGGTCAGCCGAGCCCTGGGGAGTCCCGGCGGTGTCGGCCCCGGAGGCAGCGTCCTTGCGTGTCGTGGTCATTCGATCTCCTCCAGCGCGCGTCGAAGTCCGGCGGCAATCATCATATGTCCTCGGCTGATGCCCGCGCCCGTCCCCGCACCTGAGGCCGCGCCCGCGCCCGAGACCACGCCGGGGCGGTCCGGCGCGGATCCGGCAACGGGCAGGAACGGCGGGTGGCTCAGCGGCAGCTCCTCCCCGGCGAGCACGCCGAACTCGCGCAGGGTGCGCGCCCCCATGCCGATCCGCGTCCACGGCTCGACGAGCCGGGCGCGCCACCGAGTGACCTCCCCGGGACTCGACCCGGCAGCCACCGGCAGGTGCACCCAGATGCCGACGCCCGCCTCGGCGAGGGTGGCCAGCTGCTCCCAGCCGGACGCTCTCAGTGTCGCCCACGGCACTGACACGGACGCGGCGCCGATCGCGCGGACCACCTCGGCGGCGGGGATCTCCTTGCCCCGCAGCCGCAGGGGGTCGAGGTCGGGGAGGCTGAGGAGGACCGGAGGCAGGTGGGACAGGGTCGAGCGGAGGGCGGCGTAGACCTGGGTCTCGGCGATCGCGGGCAGGGTGCGCAGTCCGGAGGCGGTGGGCCAGGTGCCCGTGAGGACGGGGGTCAGGCGGGACTCGACGAGGCGGACGACCGGGCGCATCCCGGTGTCCGCGATCCTCTCGGCGAGGTCGGCGATGCCGAACGCGTAGGCCTGGACGACGTCGCGGCGGGCGCCGTGGTCGCCGAGGACGGGAGCCCCGGAGGTCAGGCTCAGCGCCGTGACGAGCGTCCACGGTCCCGGCAGGGACACCTGGACCTCGCCGGTGAAGCCGGCCGCGGACTCGGCGAGGGCGTCGAGGGCCTCGCCGAGGGCGGAGGCCTCGAGCCGCTCGTCCCGGCCTCCCGTGCTCGTCAGCCGCCACCCGAAGGAGGTGCGGTCGACGTGGAGGTCGCGCAGCAGCCCGAGCCCGCGGCCGACCGCGTCGGCGCCCCACCGCTCGGCCGACCGGTGGGCGACGAGGGGCAGGGGCGGCTGGTGCTCGCCGAGGACGTCGACGCCGGTCCGAGCGGCCTCGAGCGCCGGACGCGGCGAGTCGGCGCCGCGCGGTCCCACCGCTGCGGTGCCGGGACCGGACTGGGGGATCCAGATTCCCGTCGTCGACGCCGCGGCGGGGACCGTGCGCTCAGGACCGGGGACCGTGTGCTCAGGGCCGGTGGTCGGGCCGGGGGATCCCGAAGACGTCGACATAGAATCCGAACTCGCTTTCCAGGGAATCGATGATGGTCTCGGCGCGGACGAAACCGTGGGATTCGCCCTTGTACAACCGGTAAATGTACTCCACACCCATGAGTTCGAGCATGCCCACGAACTCCTCGGCCTGGGAGGGCGGGACGATGGGGTCGCGATCGCCCTGCATGATCGCCACGGGGGCGTCGATGCTGCGCACCCTGCGGATCGGCGAGCGCGTCATGTACTCGTGGTGGGCCTGAGGCCAGGGCCCGACGAGCCCGTCGATGTAGTGGCGTTCGAAGTCGTGGGTGTCGACGACGAACCGCATGAGGTCGGTGACTCCGAAGTAGGAGGTTCCGCAGGCGAAGACGTCGGAGGAGGCGAGCGCGCACAGCGCCGTCCATCCCCCGGCGGAGGCCCCGCTGATCGCGATCCGGCGCGGGTCGGCGAGCCCTTCGGCGATGAGTCCGCGGACGGCGGCGACCGTGTCGTCGACGTCGACGATCCCCCACTGTCCGCGCAGACGGTTGCGCCAGGCCCGGCCGTAGCCGGTGGAGCCGCCGTAGTTGACCTCCATGACGCCGATCCCGCGGGAGGTGAAGTAGCTGCTGCGGGCCGACATGTCCGCGGTCGCCTGCCCGGTGGGTCCGCCGTGGACGACGACGAGGCAGGGAGGCAGCTCGTCGGGGTCGGCGGAGAACCGCGGGTTGTGGGGCGGGTGGATGACGACGGGAACACCGCCGAGCTCTCGCGTGTACGGGTGGGAGAAGTACTCCCGGTGGGCGTCGTGCCGTTCGGCCGCGATCTCGGTGAATTCCCCGCTCGCCCGGTCGATCGCGTAGAGCGCACCGACCGAGTCGCTCGACTTCGCCGAGGCGAGGACGTGGGTGGCGGAGATGTCGTGGAGTTCGATGCTGCCGAAGGTCCGTCCGATCGTCGTCACCGCCGTCACCTGGGAGTGCGGCTGGGTCTCCGTCGAGGTGGACGCCCGGACGATCCGCGCCGTGTCGGCCTGGGAGTGCGCCCAGATCTCGCCCTCGGCGCACAGGTGCCAGCGCGCCCCGAGCTGCCACAGCGGCCCGCCGATCTCGGCTCCCGTGTCGAGGACGGGCCGCAGATCGGAGATCCGCAGCGTCCGGTGCCCGCCGCTCGCCCCGGGGTGGCGGGGGCCGGCCGGCCGCACGCCGCGGGGACCGCTCGCCTCACGAGGGCCGATGTCGAGGGCGTAGAGGGCCCAGTGTCCGCAGTGGTCGGAGCTGAGCACGAGAGTCGAGTCGGAGGTGAACTCGGGCTGGAGCAGGGAGACGTCCCGGCCGGGCAGGACGGCGCGGACGGGGATCTGCGGGGTGCGCACGTCGATGAGCCACAGCGTCGTCGAGTCCCAGGGCATGTCCGGGTGCTCCCACCCGATGAAGGCGAGCGTCGCCCCGTCGGGTGAGAGCCGCGGCCAGGCCATGAAGTGGGCGTGACGCGAGAGCACGTTCGTCGTCCCATGCCTTGTCAGCAGCACGATCGCGCGTTCCTTGCGGGTGCTGCGGTTGTCCTCGCGCACGCACAGCAGCCCCCATCGGGTCATCGTCAGGTCCCCGTACCGGATCCGGCCGGAGGTGTCGGGCGTCAGGGGGTGCGGCGCCCGCCCGGGCACGAACTGCCAGATCCTCTGGTCGGCGGCGTTGACGAAGTAGACGATCTCGCTGGTCGGGTCGAGGGCCCAGGCCGCTCCCCCGTACTCGTGGACCGAGGAGCGGATGTTGAAGTCCGCGGGCAGGATCTGCTCCCGGTCCTGCGGGTGGGAGAGCCAGGTGCGGACGAGGCCGGTGCGGGAGTTCTCGTCGGGCACCTTGGTCGAGTAGTAGATGTGCTCGCCGCGGAACCGGGCGTCGAAGATCGGCGCGGACCCGGCATGCACCTCGGCGGCGCTCAACGGTGAGGTCCAGGTTCCGTAAGGCGCTCTCACGACCTCCTGGAGGAACTCCTTCATGCTCCCAACAGTATCGCGATGACGTCGGCGGATCCGATGGAATGGGCATTGACCGCCGAGGAGATGTAGACTGGAGGCACTGCGAACCCGATCTCGGGTTCCCTGCGTCGTCAGGACACCTCGTCTGATGCGGCTGGGAGGATCTCCCGGCGCACATTCCACGAAGCCATCTTCTCTCGGCGTTCGAGAGCGTCAATCGGCGCTCCCACATCCTGTCCGGTCACGACAGACCCGTCATCACACGTCGGCACGTCGTCCGGCACGTCGAAGGGCCATCCCATCACCTCCACGCATTCCCCCTCCTCCGCTGCCAGCTCCGCCGCCCGCACCTCGGGCAGGCGCCCGAGCCGGACGGCGGCGACCACGGCTGAGGCCGTCTCGACCCCCGCCGGTGACACGCCGGTGACCTTCACCGATCTGGGCGTTCCCGCCACGATCGCCGATCGCCTTCGCGCGGACGGCAAGACCATGGCGTTCCCCATCCAGCAGGACACGCTCCCGGACACCCTCTCGGGACGGGACGTGCTCGGCAGGGGGAAGACGGGCTCGGGCAAGACCCTCGCCTTCGCGATCCCCATGGTGGCCCGCCTGGCCGCCTCCCAGACCGGCCCGCGCCGGCCCCGCCTGCCGCGCGGACTCATCCTCGCACCCACGCGTGAACTCGCCACGCAGATCACGAACGTGCTCGATCCCCTGGCCCAGGCCTGCGGGATGCGCACGACGACGATCTTCGGCGGAGTCAACCAGAAGCGCCAGGAGACCGCCCTCAACGCCGGCGTCGACATCGTCGTCGCCTGCCCGGGACGACTCGAGGACCTGCTCCAGCAGGGGCTGGTCTCCCTCGATCGCATCGAGGTCACGGTCCTCGACGAGGCCGATCACATGGCCGACCTCGGCTTCCTGCCCGGCGTCACCCGCATCCTCGCGAAGACGCCCGAGACCGGACAGCGGATGTTCTTCTCCGCCACCCTGGACAATGACGTGAGCAAGCTGGTGCGCCGGTTCCTCCACGACGAGGTGCTCCACTCCGTCGACGACCCCACCTCGCACGTCTCCGATATGACGCACAGCGTGTTCGAGGTGTCCGAGGACGACAAGAACGAGCTCGTCCACCGGCTGGCCTCGGGCACCGGACGGCGCATCCTCTTCACCCGCACGAAGCACCGGGCGAAGCGGTTCGCCCGGCAGCTCACCGCCCAGGGCATTCCGGCGGCCGACCTGCACGGCAACCTGTCCCAGGGGGCACGGGACCGCAACCTCGCGGCGTTCAGCGCCGGCGATGTCCGCGTGCTCGTCGCCACGGACGTCGCCGCCCGCGGGGTGCACGTCGATTCCGTCGAACTCGTCGTCCACGTCGACCCGCCGACCGAACACAAGGCCTACCTGCACCGGTCCGGTCGCACGGCCCGCGCCGGCAGCTCCGGCGATGTCGTGACGATCATGGTCCCGGAGCAGCGCAAGGACACGCTGGCACTGCTGCGCCGGGCCGCCATCAAGGCGACCCCGCAGAAGGTCACCGCCGAGTCCGCCGCGGTGTCCGAGCTCGTCGGCGACATCGCCCCCTTCGTCGCCCCGCAGCCCAAGGAGAGCCCCCGATCGAGCTCACGCCCGACAGCCGAGCGGTCGTCGGGGCAGCGGGCACCGGGCGGCAGGAGCTCGCGCCGACGCGGAGGACGCGGCGGCGGCAGCGCCCGCAGCGCCGAGGCGAACCGCGACTCGGCCGCTCACGCGGGAGCCAGCCGTCAGGGCGGACAATCCCGTGGGGCGAGCGCCGGAGGCAGCCGTCAGGGCGGACAGTCCCGGGGCGCGAGTGCCGGAGGCAGCCGCCAGGGTGGACAGGGCCGGGGCACGAGCGCGGAGACCCGCGGTCGTCACCGCAGCCGCCGTGGTGCCCAGGGATCGCAGCAGGTCTGGTCGACGAGCAGCTGAGCCTCAGACGCCGAGGGGGTCCTTGGCGGTGACGTCGATCGTCGCCTGGCCGAGGACCCGGGTGCCGCGGTAGATGACCATCGTCTGACCCGGCGCGATGCCCGACAGCGCCTCGGCGACGTCGACGTGCATGAGCTGGCCCGCGGGTCGGGCGGCCGGCACGGTCACCTCGTCGACAGCGGGGTTCGCCTCATGCGCGGGGAGCTCGGTGACGAAGTCGCCGAGCCAGGCCCGTGCCGGCACGGGATCACCGTGGGCGCGCACCTGGACCTCGCAGTCGATGCCGGTCGCGGGCGTGGTCCCCATGTCGGACGGGGCCTGACCGCACCACGAGGTGCGGATCCCCGTGAGATGGTGCACCGCGAGATCGGACCGGGAGCCGACGGTGACGGTGTTCGTCGCGGGGTCGAGGTCGGTGACGTAGCGGGGCCGTCCGTCGGCCGCCGGCTTCTCGATGCCCAGGCCCTTGCGCTGGCCGATCGTGAACGTCATCGCCCCGTCGTGGCTGCCGAGGACCTCGCCGTCGGAGTCCTTGATGAGCCCCGGGCGCATCGGGATCTTGTCGGACAGCCACGCCTTCGTGTCCCCGTCGGGGATGAAACAGATGTCATAGGAGTCGGGCTTGTTCGCGACCGGGAATCCCCGCTCGGCCGCCTCGGCGCGGACTTCCGCCTTCGACGCGGTCGCCCCGATCGGGAAATAGCAGTGCTCGAGCTGGTCGCCGGTGAGCACGCCGAGGACGTACGACTGGTCCTTGGCGAGGTCCTCCCCGCGATGCAGCTCCGGGTTGCCCTGGTCGTCGCGGACCACCTCGGCGTAGTGGCCGGTGGCGATCGCATCGAAGCCGAGCGCCAGCGCGCGGTCGAGGAGGGCGGCGAACTTGATCCGCTCATTGCAGCGCATGCACGGGTTGGGGGTGCGACCGGCGGCGTACTCGGCGATGAAGTCATCGACGATGTCCTCCTTGAACCGCTCGGAGAAGTCCCAGACGTAGAAGGGGATGTCGAGCATGCCCGCCACCCGGTGGGCGTCGCGGGAGTCCTCGATCGTGCAGCAGCCGCGCGAGCCGGTGCGCAGCGTGCCGGGCATGCGGGACAGGGCGAGGTGGACGCCGACGACCTCATGGCCGGCGTCGACGGCGCGGGCGGCGGCGACGGCGGAGTCGACTCCGCCGGACATGGCGACGAGGATCTTCATGACGCTCCTTGCATCCATCGCGGGGTGGCGGAGACCATCCCGGCTTGCCGGGCTTGGTCGACGACGGGGGGCAGTGCGGCGATCAGGGCGTCGACGTCCGCTTCGGTCGTCGTCGGCCCCAGGGTGAATCTCTGGGTGGACCGCGCCGTGTCCTCGTCCCGGCCGCAGGCGAGCAGGACGTGCGAGGGACGCGACACCCCGGCCTGGCACGCCGATCCCGTCGAGGTGGCGAACCCCCTGACGTCGAGTCCGAACAGGAGGGTGTCGCCCTCGCACCCGGGGAAGGTGAAGTGGACGTTGCCCGGCAGCCTGCCGGACCCTCGCGGGCCGGAGAGGCGGGCGTCGGGAATCGCCGCCTCGATGCCGGCGATGAGGCGATCGCGCAGCGCGCCGAGCCTGCCGGCGCGGGCGTCGCCGTCCTCGGTGGCCAGACGCACGGCCGCGGCGAACGCGACGGCGCCGGCGACGTCGAGGGTGCCGGAGCGGACTCCGCGCTCCTGTCCCCCGCCGTGGAGGACGGGGACGGGCTTGGCGCCGCGGTCGAGCAGCAGCGCGCCGATGCCCACGGGCCCGCCGACCTTGTGGGCGCTCACGGATACCGCGGTCGCGCCGAGTCCGGCGAAGTCGATGGGAACCTGCCCGAGCGCCTGCACGGCGTCGACGTGGAAGGGCACCCCCGCCTCGGCGGCGGCGGCACTGAGCTCGCGGATGGGCTGGATCGTCCCGATCTCGTTGTTCGCGGCCATCACGGACATGACCGCGGTCCGCTCCGG
Source organism: Brevibacterium sanguinis (assembly GCF_003315415.1). Classification (GTDB taxonomy): domain Bacteria; phylum Actinomycetota; class Actinomycetes; order Actinomycetales; family Brevibacteriaceae; genus Brevibacterium; species Brevibacterium celere_A. Next base: position 317,667 of record NZ_QNSB01000001.1, on the reverse strand, counting down.
GGCCCTGCGGAGCTCGGCGCGGGCGGCGTCGAGGTCGATCCGCCCGTCCTCGTCGACCTCGAGCCAGGCGACCTCGGCGCCCTGGGTCGCCAGCCATTCGACGGTGTCGAGGACCGCGTGGTGCTCGATCGTCGAGGTGAGCACGCGCGGGCGACCGGGCGCGGCGAAGGTCCCGCCGTTGCGGGCGAGGTAGAGGCCCTTGAGGGCGAGATTGTCGGCCTCGGTTCCGCCCGAGGTGAAGATCACCTCCGCCGAGGTGGTCGCCCCCAATGCCGCCGCGAGCTCTTCGCGCGCGGTCTCGATCCGCATCCGCGCCGACTGGCCGCCGGAGTGCAGGGATGAGGGATTGCCCCGCCTGCGCAGCTCGGTGGTGAAGGTCTCCAGCACCGCCTGCGGCATCGGCGAGGTCGCGGCATGGTCGAAGTAGAGGGGCACTCATCCGATCTTAGGCCCCGGGCCTCCGCCCGGCCAGATTCAGTGCCGGATCTCACCCGGCGGGCGGCGGAGCGCCTCAGGCTTGGGTGAGGTCCTTGCCCCTGCTCTCGGGCAGGACGAAGGCGATCGTCGCGGCAGTGAGGACGAGGAGGACGATCGCGTAGATCGCGAACTTCATCGGATCCCCGATCCAGGTGAGGACGTATCCTGCGGTGCCGCCGAAAGCGGCGATCGCGATCGCATAGGGGATGCCGAATCCGGCGGTGCGCTGCGAGGTCGGGAACATCTCGGCGTAGGTGGCCGGGGCGTGCGAGAGGGTACCCGCGAGCAGGAACAGCTGGATGCTGATCGCGAAGACGAGCTGCCACAGCTGACCGCCGGCGACAAGGAGCATGAGAGGGATGAACAGGACCGCGGAGCCGATCGTCGCGATGAGCATGCACGGCTTCCGACCGATCCGGTCCGACAGCGCGCCCCAGAACGGCAGGACGACGATGAGGACGAAGTTCCCGATGAGGGAGGCGGTGAAGGCGTCGTTCGAGGAGTATCCCCAGGTCGTCTGTGCCAGTGAGGCCATCGTCACCGACCAGATGTAATAGGCGACGGTCAGGCCCATCGTCATTCCGATGACGGTGAGCCCGGTCCTCCAGTTCTGCGCGACTTCGACGAACACGTTCCGCTTCACCTGCTGCGTCTTCGCGACCTCGACCTGGTGCAGCTCGAAGACCTCGGACTCCTCCATCGACGATCGGATCCACAGCGCGAACAGTCCGAGCAGCGCGCCGACGGCGAAGGGGATCCTCCAGCCGAAGCTGTCCATCTGCTCGGACGTGAGAACGGCATTGAGGACGAGCCCAAGGCCCAGACCGACGAGGAGGCCGATCGTTCCCGTGACGTAGATCGAACTCGCGTAGAGACCGCGCTTCTCGCGGGGTGCCTGCTCGGCCAGATAGGTCTGCGCGGCCGGCAGCTCGCCGCCGTGGGCCAGGCCCTGGAGCAGGCGGGCGAGGACGAGAAGCGCCGAGGCGACCCATCCGATCTGGTCGTAGGTGGGGCAGATCGCGATGATGAGAGAGCCGGCGGAGGCGGCGAGGACGGAGAGGGTGAGTGAGTGCTTCCGACCGATCCGATCTCCGATCCACCCGAAGACGAAGCCGCCGAAGGGGCGCGCGACGAAGCCGACGGCGAACACGGCCATCGTCTCGAGGAAGGCCGACTGCGGGTCCTCGGAGTTGAACAGCTGGGTCGAGAAGTACACCGCGAAGCTCGCGTAGATGTTCCAGTCGAACCATTCGAGCGCGTTGCCCACACCCGTGCCCAACAGGGTCTTCGTGTTCGACTGCCTCACTGCGCCCTCTGACACGTCGCTTCGCTGCGTGGCCATTGCTGATCCCCTTTGACTGTCTGTTGCCGATGTCGGCCGCGGCGGATTCCGCCTGGACAGGCAGACGTTCGAGGCCCTGGAGAAGAGTAGCGCATCCGCCGCTGCAGCGCACCAGTCGCACACGATTGCGACCGAACCGCCGACGGTGACTACACTGATCCGGGTGTTCACCGTATTCACCATCGTGCTCTATGCCGTCACCGCCGTGCTCACCGTGTGGTCGATCGTGGACACCATCCGCAACCGCCCTGCGGGGAAGATGCTCCTCGGCGCCTCCGCGCTGCTGCTGCTCCTCCTCATCGTCCAGCTGATCCTGTCGATCGTCAGCTTCTCGTCGACGCACGACGTCGATCCGCTCCTCTACTTCGGCTACGTCATCACGGCGATCCTCGTCATGGCCCTGGCCGGCTTCTGGGCGTTCGCGGAGCTGAGCCGGTGGGGGCCGGGAGTCCTTGCCGCGGCAGGACTGACGGTCGTCGTCATGATCGAGAGGATGGACCAGATTTGGCACTGAACCCCCGCTCCCCGTCGACGCGGAACCCGCGCTCCCCCTATTCGGCGATGCACACGGGGCCGGGGCGGGCGCTCACCGCGGTCTATGGGATCTTCGCGCTCTCAGCCACGGCTCGGGCCGGCTACCAGGTCATCCGCGAGTTCGACGTCGCACCCGTGGCCTATTCGCTCTCGCTCGTCGCCGCCGTCATCTACATCGTCGCGACCGTCTGCCTCGTCATCGGCAGTCGTATGACCCACCGGATCGCGATCGCCTCGTGCATCGTCGAGTTCGTCGGCGTCATCGGGGTCGGCATCCTCAGCTTCACCCACCCGGAGGACTTCGCGAAGCCCTCGGTGTGGTCGACGTTCGGCATCGGCTACGGGTTCATTCCCCTCGTGCTGCCGCTCATCGGACTGTGGTGGCTGCACCGGGTCGGCCGCGCGGTGCGCGGCAAGGCCATCGCGACGGGCACGGCCTGAAACGATCCGGCCATCGCGACGGGCTCAGACCACTCGCGAGGAGATGATGTCCCAGTCGACCGACATCGCGGTCAGGGCGTCGGCCGATTCGACGAGCACGTAGGGGTGGGCGGTGTCCACCTCGACGGTGTCACCGTCCTTGTCGTTCGTCTTCACCGCCTCGATCGTGTCCCCGAGGTCGAGCGAGAAGTCCTGCGGCACCTTGATCGTCAGGGTGCAGCGGACCTCGCCCATGCCGATGGCCCCGGCCTCCGTCTTCAGCGTCATCGAGGCGAAGTCGAGGTCGGTGTACGGAGAGCACTTGGCGTCGACCTGGTCGAAGCCCGACTCCTTCCCGCGCAGCTCCCCGAGGTAGTCGCGGAACGAGGTGAAGCCTCCCTCCTCGAGTCCGCCGAGGCTCTTGTCGGCCTTGCCGTCGACGAGGTACTTCGCGATCGTGTCGGCCGAGGGCGCCAGCGAGTCGGTGAAGTCCTTCGGGGCGGTCTCGACGGCACCGCGGCCGTTGGCCAGCAGCGTCGGCGCCTGCTCCGCGGGGATGTAGGAGGCCGCCCTGACGATCGGCCGTGCCGCCGCCGATTCCCGGGTGACGAGCTGGATCTGGGTCATCTTCTCGTCGCCATCGGTGGTGCCGAAGGCGTAGAACCACATCGGGTACTCCTCGAAGCTCGGCCCGCCGGCCACCACCTCGGTGAAATTGGGGGCGGCGAGCTTCTGCTTCGCCTTCTTGGCGATCTGGATCTGCGCCCGGGTCCGGTCGATGAGCGGAGCCCCCTGGATCCGTTCGAGCCCGGTGCCGCCGTCGGCGAGGATCTGGTCGAGGGACTCGGTGTACTCGGTCATGTACTTGCCCGCCTCCCCGGGGCGCACGGCCGTGCGCTCGTAGGGGGTGATGTGCGGGTCGGCCGGCTGCGCGATCGGGAGCACTCCGCACCCGCTCAGCGCCAGCCCGGAGGCGAGCACCGCCGTCGTGCCGATGCGCATGGTCCGCGTCCTCTTGGCCGCTCGCTGCCCGGGAGGCGCGCTGCGCGCGGGGTCGGGCTGCCGGGCGTGGTCGTCGCTGCTGTTCATGTCCTTCTTCTTGGGCCGGATGCGTCCGTTCCACCAGCGCAGCCCGAAGTAGAGCGCGGCGCCGAAGAGGATGATCGCGACGGCGATGCCGATGAGCGACCACCCGAAGACGCCTTCGACGCGCATCTTCATCGTCACCGTCGTGCCCTCGAGGCTCTGCTCGGGGTCGGCCGGGGCGATGACGAGCACTTCGGGGTCGGCGTCGAGGTTGAAGGTCTTCGCCACCGAGTTGCCGGTGTCCTTGCTCGTCCACCAGTCCTGCTCCGCGACCGGCGCCTCGGGTGCCGGCTCGCCGGGGATGGATCGGTGTACGGCCTCGTCGGGGAAGCGCACGTCGCTGATCTGGACCTGCGCCACCCCGTCGAGGTAGCTGTCGACGTCGACGCCGCTGGCCGTGCCGATGAACAGCTCCTGACCGTTCGCGGCAGTGGCCTCGAGCGTCGCATCGGTCCCCGAATAGGGGACGATCGCCTCGTCGAGCACGATGGCGTGGGCCCCCTCGGAGACGGTGAACGGCGGCGTCTCGGAGACCTCGTCGGTGCCGACGACGGACAGCGCTGACCCGACCAGTACCGCGAGGACCACCGAGGCGACCGCGAACAGTACGGCTGTGCTGAGACGGATGACCTGGATCAGAACAACGCCCTCATCAGTGCCGTGCGCGCCTTCGTCACCGCCGGGTCGTCCGCGCCGAGGACCTCGAAGAGCTCGAGGACCCGCAGGCGCAGGGCTTCCTTCTCGTCCCCCGCACTCGTGCGGATGAGCGCGATGAGCCGGGTGAACGCGCGCTCGGGGTCACCGCCGACGATCTCGGCGTCGGCGGCCGCCATCGCCGCCTCGGCGTTCTTCGGGTCGGCGTCCGCCGCGCTGATCAGCTGCGCCGGGTCCGCCCCGGCGAGCCGCCGCCCGAGGCCGGCCTTGGCGAGGCCGAGTTTCGCCTCGGCGTCGGCCGGGGACTCGGCGAGGACGGCCGTGAACAGCTGCTCGGCGGTGGCGAAGTCACCGGCGGCCAGTGCCGCCTCGGCCTCCGGGTGGGCAGGTCCCTGCGGTTCGGGTTCGGCCCCGTCGACGACGGCCTGTCCGCTGACGCCGTTCTCGGCGGCCAGGCGCAGCAGTTCGTCGAAGTAGGCCTTGACCTGGGGCTCGGGAAGCGCGCCCTGGAAGAGGGGAACCGGCTGGCCCTTGACGATCGCGACGACCGTGGGGATCGACTGCACACCGAAGGCCTGCTGGAGGCGCGGGTTCGCGTCGACGTCGACCTTGGCCAGGACCAGCTTTCCGCCGAACGATGTGACGACGCGTTCGATGATCGGCGAGAGCTGCTTGCACGGACCGCACCATTCCGCCCACAGGTCGATGACGACGGGAACCCGGTCGGAGATCGCGACGACGTCGTTGAAGCCGGCTTCGTCGACGTCGAAGACGAGGGACGGCAGAACCACCGCGTTCGGATCCTGGGCGGCCCGGCCGGCGGGCTCCTGCGGCAGGTTCCTGCTCCGGACGGCGGACAGGTCGAGTCCCTGATTCTGCTGGCCGGACTGCGAGTGCGATGCGGCCTGCGAGGGGTCCGTTGTCACGTGGTCTCCTTTGCTGCGTTGGCGAAGAGCCTGTCGGGGACCGCCTGGGGCGCATCCCGGTCGGACTCAGACTGAGAACTGACTCCAGCTTAGAACGTCGGCGGGCGGACGGCGCCTCGGCCCGGCCGGGATTCCGCTCACTTGAGCTTCGCCCCCTGCAGGGTCTCGAGTCCGCCGATGAGCCGGACCTTGCCGTCCTTGGGCACGAGGAACGTGAGGACCTGGTAGGTCGTGGTCGTCACCGCCTTCGAGGTCGAGTCCTCCCCGACGAGCTCCTTCTGCGGGGTCTGGAGGGTGAGGGTGCCGGTGCGGCCGTCCTGCGACTCAGGGGTGATCGTCGACTCCGCCTCGATCACGCCCGTGACCACCGCCGAGTCGCCGGCGGTCGACTGGGCGACGATCTCCTTGCCCGGCGTGTACTTGTAGTCGACCTTGGCCTTGCCGCGCTCGGCGCTCTCCTTCTGCTCCTTCTGGTTGTCCCAGATGGACTTGGCGAAGTCGTCGGCCTCGAAGGTCTTCGCCTCGGCGGAGTCCGCTCCCCCGCCCAGCGCCTTGGCGTAGTCCGCCACGGCCTGCTCAGGGGTCTTCGCGAACCCCTCGGCATCGGGGCCCAGCAGCTGCGCGCCCTGGCGGGCGTCGGGGAGTTCGGGCAGTTCGGTGCCGGGGACCAGGCGGGTCTGCGACCACAGCTTGTAGTTCTCGCGCGGGGACTCCTGGGAGAAGACGAGCAGCTGAGTGCTGTCCCCTCCGGAGGCGACGACGCTCGTGATGCGCGGCCAGGTGTCGGTGGCCGCGGTGTGGTTGAGGACGATCTCGTCGGCGGCGATCGCGGGCGGAAGCTCGTGCTTCTCGACCTTCTTCTTCACGTCGTAGGCGGCTTGGCGCTGCTTGAGCGCGGGACCGGTGACCCGGGACTCGAGTGCCCCCTTGTCGGTCTCGGCGTCGGCGGCGCTCACGGTCTCGGCGACGGCGTCGAGGATGCGCTGGACCTGGGCGTCGCTGACGCCGGCCATCGGCGACGACGGTGCCGCCGAGGGCTCCGGCTTCGGCAGCTCCTCGGGCCCGCAGGCGCTGAGCGCCAGGACCGGGACGATGACGAAGGCGGAGCCGTACTCGGCGAGCTTGCGGCGGCGCTCCTGTCGCGCCTTGCGGCGGTTCGCCTCCTTCTTCGCCGTGTTCCGGCCGATGAAGAGCATGACGAGTCCTCCGATGAGCAGTGCGCCGCCGATGATCATGAGGGGAAGTGCCCATGGCGTCTCGGCCTGGTTGGGCCAGGAGAGGGTGACGGTCTCCACCTGGCCGGGCTCCCCGGTGCCGGAGATGAGGAATCCGGTCCGGTTCGCCTCCCCGGTCCATTCGAGGCTGACCCGGTCCGTGCCGGTGACCTCGGCGTCCCACAGGTCCGCCCCGCGCGGATCGGGGACCGAGGGCTCGCCGTCCTGCGCCTTGACGGTCAGTCCGCCTTCGGGCGCCAGTCCGGTGACCCGCGCCGAGGCGGATTCGCCCACCCATGCGTCGACGTTCTCGGCCGGGGCATGGGCGATCGTCAGCTCGCCGCTGCCTTCGGCGGTGAGGGTGGCCGGGGTCTGGTAGAGGTTAAGCATCCCCGGGTCGACGACGACGGCCGGAGCCCCCGCGTCGATCTGTGCCGTGGCGGTGATCGTCTCCTCCGGGGCCCACAGGGTCTTCTGCAGAATTCCGAGGCCTCCGACGACGACGCCCACCACCATGAGAATCACAGCAAGCGTGTAGCGCACCTGCGCACCCTTCTACTCAACGACACGTCACGGCGTCCCAAGCTCTCGCTTCGAACACCCCAAGTTTAGGCCACCTGCCTCCCCCGCGCCTTTGTGCAACCGTTCAGCTTGTCCGACGGTCGCCTGCCGGCGGGTGCCGGCAGGTCGGTGTCGGGCCCGGAGCGCCGGGGTGGGAGCGCCGGGGTGGGAGCGGCCCGGGTCGTCGGGTCCACCGCGGCCTGCGTGCCGGGGCGGGAGCGGCCCAGGTGTCGGCGGTTCGGGCTCCTGGCTTAAGGTGGACGGGTGAGCAACGACAGAATCGTATGGATCGACTGTGAGATGACCGGCCTCGACGAGACCGCCGACGAACTCCTCGAAGTGGCGGCGATCGTCACCGACTTCGAGCTCAATCCCGTCGACGACGGCGTCGACATCGTCATCAGGCCCTCTGCCGAGGCGCTCGAGCAGATGAGCGAGTTCGTCACCGAGATGCACACGAGCTCCGGACTCATCACCGAGCTCGACTCGGGAACCTCGGTCGAGGAGGCGCAGGCGACGGTCCTCGACTACATCAGGAAGCATGTGCCCGAACCGCGCAAGGCTCCCCTGGCCGGCAACTCCGTCGGCACCGACAAGGTCTTCCTCAGCAAGCAGATGCCCGAGCTCGTCGATCACCTCCACTACCGCATCATCGACGTCTCCTCGATCAAGGAGCTGAGCAGGCAGTGGTTCCCCCGCGCCTACTTCCAGGCGCCGGAGAAGCTCGGCGGCCACCGTGCCCTCGGCGACATCCTCGATTCGATCGTCGAACTCAGGTACTACCGCCGGGCGGTGTTCTCCGCCGACGGTCCGACCTCGGAGCAGGCGAAGTCCATCGCCGCCGAGGTGGTCGCCTCCTTCCAGCGCTGACCTCGGTCCGGGCGTCACCGGCGCGGACTCCGACGGCGGGACACCGACTCAGCCGACCACCGCCTCAGACGGGATCCTGCTCAGCCGGATCTCCGCGGGGAGAAGACGCCGGCCGGGAAGACCCCCGACTGCCCGAGCACCTTGATCAGGGCCCGGCTCGGCTGGAGCAGGCTCTCGATCTGCTCGTCGTCGAGCCCCTCCCATGCCTGTCTCACGGTCGCGTCGGTCAGCTCCTCTACCTGCTCCCTCAGCTCCTTCCCCGCCTCGGTGATTGTCGGCAGACCATGACCGCGATCGTCGGTGCCGACCGTGATGAGACCGGCGGCCTCCAGCCTGTCCTGAGCCGAGTGCCATTCCTCGTCGGTGTGCCCACGCGTGCGCTGAGCGGCCCGGGGCCGGAACGAGGCGCCCGTCGCGACGTCGAGCAGCAGCGCCTCGATGCCGGGAATCCCGGCGACGACGAGGGACGCCACATGACCGTCGCCGCGGTACTCCCGGGCCACCGTCGCCAGGTCCCACAGCCGCTCGAAGGCGGTGCCGGGGTCGTGCCCGGCGAGCGCCTCGGCGGTGGCGGCGGCGAGCGGTCGACCCGAGAAGTCCATGCCCGCGACGACCTCCCCCAGGGCCGCCGAGAGCTCTCCCGCGGCCTCCGTGAGGAGCGCGATGTCGTCGCGGTCGCCGAACAGGGAGCGCAGGTGCTCCGAGACTCCGACGAACCGGGCCCCGATCAAGGCCTCCGGGCTCGCGGACTCCCACACCGCGGGAACGATGGAGGCGATGTACGCAGGCGAGTAGTTGCAGAAGGCCGCGCTGACCACCCCGGCGCCGACGGGGCCCAGCGGCGCCGAGCGGGAGGCGATGTTCGCGGCCGCCCTCGACTCGACACCCGCCCGGGCGCATGCCTCGGCCACGGCGTCGGAGAAGTAGGCGAGGGAATGGAAGGAGTTGAGACGGGCCGAAAGGGTCCTGATCGTGAGCGTGCGCTGGGAGACCATGATCTCAATCTACTCACGGAGAGCACCGGACGGATAGGGTCCGCGGGCATGTGCGCGAATGATCGCGGCTCCTGCGCGCCCTCCGGGCACCTGCGAGAATGGGGCCATGAGCACCGCAGACACCTTGAGCTACCCGGATCCGTCGACCGAGCGCCGCGGTTCTCGCCGGAGGAAGCTCATCGTGTCCGCGGTCATCGTCGTGCTCACCCTCGTCGTCGGCGCGATCGCGGCCGACCGGATCGTCGACACCGTGACCGAGCGGAGGATCGCCGAGGGGCTCGAGCCCTACGGCCAGGCGGATGTCTCGGTCGAGGGGTTCCCCGTCCTCACCCAGTTGACGGCGGGCCGCCTCGACGCCGTCCATGTCCATGCCGCCCGGGCGCACTACGAGGGCGTGGAGTTCGCCGACGTCGACGCCCGCCTCTATGACGTTCCCGTCGACACCTCCCGGCCGATCGGGACCCTCAAGGCCGATGCGCTCATCCCGCTGTCGACGATCGAGTCGCTCGCCGCCGAGCATGCGTCCCTGCCGCAGGGAACGAGCTTCACCGTCGTCGACGGGAGACTCCACCTCGAGAGCTCGCTGCTGGGCCAGCCGCTGCTCGTCGGCATCGACCCGCAGCCGCAGGCGCGGGAGGTCACGGTCACGGCCACGACGATCCGGCTGGGCACCACCGAGATCGACCTCGACGCCCTGCCCGGTTTCCTCACCTCGGCGATCTCCGACATCACGATCGACCTCGGCTTCCTGCCCGCGGGCCTCGAGCTCACCGACATCGCCGTCGAGGACGACGGGCTGCGGATCAACCTCCACGGCTCCGGAGTCAGCCTGGGCTGAGGGGATCGCACGCTCCGGGCCGGGCGGTCGGGGCAGTAGAGTGGAGCCTCGTTCCGCCCCATCCACCGCGAGGAAGACCGATGTCCGCACCGCCCATCGACGACAGGGCCCGCCCCGAACCGACCGTGCTCACCGCGCTGCGGAACCCCCGCCTCCTCACCCGTGAGATCCTCGCCGGCCTCGTCGTCGCCCTCGCCCTCATCCCCGAGGCGATCTCGTTCTCGATCATCGCCGGCGTCGATCCCAAGCTCGGCCTGTTCTCCTCCTTCGTCATGGCGGTGACGATCGCCGTCGTCGGGGGCCGACCGGCGATGATCACGGCCGCCACGGGTGCCGTGGCCCTCGTCATCGCCCCGGTGGCCAGGAACCACGGGCTCGACCACTTCATCGCCACCGTGATGCTGGCGGGAGTGCTCCAGATCCTCCTCGCCGTCTGCGGCGTCGCGAAGCTCATGCGCTTCATCCCCCGCAGCGTCATGGTCGGGTTCGTCAACTCGCTGGCGATCCTCATCTTCTCCGCCCAGCTGCCGCAGCTCATCGGCGTGCCCTGGATGGTCTACCCGCTGGTCGCGGCCGGACTCGTCGTCATGGTCCTCATGCCCAGGATCACGAAGGTCGTTCCGGCGCCCCTGGTCGCCATCCTCATCGTCACGGTCGCCGTCGTGGTCTTCGCGATCACCGTCCCCACCGTCGCCGACCAGGGTGAACTGCCCCGCAGCCTGCCCGAGCTGTTCATCCCCCAGGTCCCGCTGACCTGGGAGACGCTGCGAACCATCGCCCCCTACTCTCTGGCGATGGCCCTCGTCGGCCTGATGGAGTCACTGATGACGGCGAAGCTCGTCGACGAGGTCACCGACACCCGTTCGGACAAGACCCGGGAGAGCTGGGGCCAGGGTGTGGCCAACGTGGCCTCGGGACTCCTCGGCGGGATGGGCGGCTGCGCGATGATCGGTCAGACGATGATCAACGTCAAGGCCTCCGGCGCCCGCACCCGGATCTCAACGTTCCTCGCCGGCGCCTTCCTGCTCATCCTCGTCGTGGTCCTCGGCGACCTCGTCGGCGCCATCCCGATGGCCGCCCTCGTCGCCGTGATGATCATGGTCTCCGTCGGCACCTTCGACTGGCATTCGATCTCACCGTCGACGCTGCGGATGATGCCCAAGAGCGAGACCTTCGTCATGCTCGCCACCGTCGCCGTGGTCGTCGCGACCCACAATCTCGCCATCGGCGTCGTCATCGGCGTGTTCGTCGCCAGCGTCCTCTTCGTCCGCCGGGTCGCCCACTTCGTCACCGTCGAGCGCAGGCTCGCCGAGGACGGGGCGAGCGTGGGCTACACCGTGGCCGGGGAACTGTTCTTCGCCTCGAGCAATGATCTGACCACCCAGTTCGAGTACTCGCACGACCCGGATCGGGTGATCATCGACATGAGCGGATCGCACGTCTGGGACGCCTCGACGGTGGCGGCCCTCGACGCGATCGTGACGAAGTACGATCAATACGGGAAGTCGGTCGAGCTCATCGGCATGAACGAGCACACCGAGCGGTTCCACTCCCGACTCAGCGGTGGTCTCAGCTCCTGAAGCCGCACTGATCGCCGCGCCGAGACCGACGACCCGCAACGACACCGGCCATCGTTCCGGCACCGACGTCCGCCCCCTCTACCGCGAAAGGTTCGACGATGAACACGATCACCCCGGAGGCCGATCGCTTCCACTCCGACCTCACCGAACTGGCCACCCTCGTCGACAGCGACCGGCCGGGGTGGACCCGCCGCGCGCTGAGCGAGGTCGACGTCGCCGGTCGTCAGTACGCACGCTCGCTCATGGAGCAGGCCGGACTGACCACCCGCATCGACGGCGCCGGGAACGTCATCGGCGTGCTGCCCGGTCGCCTCGGCGGCAGACAGATCATGCTCGGCTCGCACACCGACACCGTCGACGGCGGCGGTCGCTACGACGGCATCACGGGAGTCCTCGGCGCCATCGAGGTCGTCCGCCTGCTGCGGGAGAACGACATCCGCCTCGACCACGACCTCGTCGTCGTCGTGTTCTTCAACGAGGAACCCAATGACTTCGGCTTCTTCTGCGTCGGATCGCGGGCGATGACCGGCCTCGTCGACCGCTCGACACTCGCCGCCACCGACATCCACGGGCGGACCCTGGCTCAGGCGCTGCCCGAGTCCGACATCGACCCCGAGGAGTTCCTCCGCGCGCAGTACGACTTCTCCACGGTCAGCGCGTACCTCGAACTCCACATCGAGCAGGGTCCAGAGCTCGAACGGATGGACCGTCAGATCGGCGTCGTGGAGACGATCACCGGCATCAATCACTTCCGCGCCCTATTCACCGGCAGGCAGGACCATGCGGGAACCACCCCGATGGACGCCCGGGCGGACGCCGGATGCGCGGCCGCGGGCACGGTCCTCGCGGTCGAGGCGATCGCTGAGTCGGGCGCGAACACCCGCGGCACGTCAGGCCAGATCGCCTTCACCCCCGAAGCCGTCAACGTCGTCACCGCGCGCGCCGCCGTCGAGGGCGAGTTCCGCGGACCCGACGGGTCCTGGCTGCAGGAGGCCGAGCGCCGGCTCACCGCGGCGGCCGCGCAGGAGGCATCGCGACGCGGCGTGCACGTGGAGATGGAGTGGACGACCGACGACGCCCCCGTTCCCCTGCACGAGCCGATCACCGCGACGATCGCTGAAGTGACCGACGAACTCGGGTACTCCCGGGCGACGATGTTCTCCGGAGCCGGTCATGATGCGGGGATCATCGCCGCCAAGACGCAGGCCGGTATGATCTTCGTTCCGTCCCACGACGGTCGCAGCCACTGCCCGGAGGAGTTCACCGAACTCACCGACATCCTCCCCGGCATCTCGGTCCTCCTCAACACCGTCCTACGCCTCGACTCCTCGCTCGGCTGATTGCCACGCTCCCACCAGCACCGACACAGGTTCGCTCCGTAGAATCACCGGTGTCTCAGCCAGCACCGACGAAGGGCCCGCCATGTCATTCGACAAGTACCTCAACAAGGCCAGGAAGCTCGCCAACGACCCGAAGGTCCGGGAGAAGCTCAACTCCGAGAAGGCCGAGAAGTTCAGCGATTCGATCCTCGACAAGGCCGCCTCGGCAGCCGATTCCCTGACGAAGGGCAAGCACACCGATCGGATCGCCAAGGCCCGCGACGCCGCCGACCGCGCGGTCGGCACCGACGGACCCGGAGCCCGAGGCACCGACCCGCGCTCCTCCGGCGATCGCCTCGGGGACGTCGACCGCGACCGCCGAGGCGACCCCGACGAACCTCGCTCGCGCTGACCACGCGCGTGGATCCGGTCCGGGGCGAGCGGCACCGCCGCCCCTAGACTGGGCCCATGCGCTCACCCATCCCCGACTACCTCGACGAGATCCTCGACAAGCACCGGCCCGACCGGTCGGGGGCCAACGCCGACTACATCCCGGCGCTCGCCTCGGCGGATCCGGAGAAGCTCGCGATCGCTATCTCCACCCTCGACGGGGTCGAGTACACGTCCGGGGATTCGGAGTTCGCGTTCTCCATCCAGTCGATGTCGAAGCCGTTCGTCTACGGGATGGCGCTCGAACGGCTCGGGCTCCCGGCGGTCCTCGACACCGTCGGGGTCGAACCCACGGGTGAGGCCTTCAACGAACTCTCGCTCGACAAGGCCTCCGGCAAACCGCTCAACCCGATGATCAACGCCGGCGCCATCGCGGTCCACGCCCTGCTGGGCCCGCGCGGCGCCTCGGCGGCCGAGCGCGCCGAGATCGTCCGCGCCGGGCTCTCGGAGTTCGCCGGCCGCGACCTGCGCATCGACGCGTCGGTGGCCGAGAGCGAACGCGCCGGCGCCTACCGCAACGTGGCGATCGCCAACATGCTCCGCTCCTACGACATCGTCGCCGACGATCCCGACGAAGCGGTCAACGGCTACATCGACCAGTGCTCGATCCTCGTCACCGTCGCCGATCTCGCCCTCATGGCCGCGACCCTGGCCGGAGGCGGGATCAACCCGCGCACCGGCCACCGGGTCCTGTCCCCACGGGTCAACCGGCAGGTGCTCGGGGTGATGATGACGTGCGGGATGTACGACGTCGCCGGCGACTGGATGACCGAGGTCGGCGTGCCCGCGAAGAGCGGCGTCTCCGGCGGTGTCTTCGGGGTCCTGCCCGGCCAGGTCGGCATCGCCGCGTACTCGCCCCGACTCGACGGGCACGGGTCGAGCGTGCGCGGAACGAGGATCTTCCGCACCCTCTCGGACGACATGGGCCTGCACATCATGGAGGCTCCCGAACCGGCGCGGTCGATCATCCGCCGCGATCGCCGGTTCGTCGACGAGGACGGGGAGATGGTGCGCATCTGCAGCCTCCAGGGGCTGATCCAGTGGAGCGGCGCCGAGAACGTCCTGCGGACGATGGATGCGCCGGAATCATCGACGACCGTGTTCATCCTCGACCTCCGCCGCGTGTACTCGATCAACGATGTCGCCCGCAGGCTCTTCACCGAGGCACTGGCCCGGATGGAGGGCGATGGGGTGCGCGTCATGCTCATGGACCCCGAGAACCTGCTCGCCTGCGCGGGCCCGGACTCGCCGCTGCCGGGCCTCGAGCGCATCGACTCCCTCCGGCACCTCAAGGGGCTCAAGCGGATCAGGAACGCGGTCGCAGCCCCGATCCGCTGATCCGTTTGGTAAGGTGCACCTCAGTCCAGCCCCTGGCTCTCCCTCCCCGCGAGGATCGACCGTCGAAAGGCCTTCTGTGACCTCCTCCCCTGCACCCGTGCGACCACCTCGCCCTCAGGCCGTCCTCACCGTCACCGCGGTCGACGAGATCACCCCGAACCTCATCCGCATCACGGCCGGCGGCGAGGGGTTCTCCGCGCTGACGCTCAACGAGCACACCGACAAGTACGTGAAGATCCTCTTCGCCGATCCCGCCCACGGACTCGTCCCGCCCTATGACCTCGCGCACCTGCGGGAGACGGCGCCCGAGAAGCTGCCGCGCAACCGCACCTACACCCTGCGCGGCGTCGACGAAGAGGCGAGGACCGTGACGATCGACTTCGTCGTCCACGGCGACGAGGGGATCGCCGGTCCCTGGGCGCGTTCGGCCCGTCCGGGCGACGTGCTGACGATGAGCGGGGCCGGGGGCAAGTACACTCCCGCACCGGACGCCGCCTGGCATCTGCTCATCGCCGACCACACCGCGATCCCGGCCGTGTCATCGGCGCTCGAGGCGATGCCCGCAGGCGCCGAGGGCGTCCTCATCGCCGCCGTCGAGCACGAGGAGGACCGCGTCCTCCCGGCCGTTCCCGCCGGCCTCACCGTCCGGTGGGTCGACGACGACGCCGAGCTGCTCAGGGCCCTGGGCTCCCTCGACTGGCCGCAGGGCATGCCGCAGGTGTTCGCCCATGGCGAGCGCGAGACGATGAAGGCCGTGCGCCGGGTCCTCAAGGACCACGAGGTGCCGCGGGAGTCGCTGTCGATCTCGGCCTACTGGGCCCGCGGCCGCGCCGAGGACCAGTTCCAGGCCGAGAAGCGCGAGCCCATCGGCCGGATCGACTGAATCGACCTGCCGAGCGTCTCGGCGCAGGCGTCGCCCGAGATCAGAGGTAGGCGTCGAGGGGCTCGAACGACGGCTGGGCCGCGGGGTCGCGAACGGCGGCGGCTCCGACGGCATTGGCCGCCCGCAGGGCGTGGGAGGGAGCCAGCCCGGAGCGCAGGCCGATCGTCAGCGCCGCGCAGAACGCGTCGCCGGCACCGACGGTGCTCACCGGTGTCGTCGGCAGGGCCGGGGCGAACGCCACCCGCTCACCGTGGTCGAACAGCGCCGACCCCGAGGCGCCGTAGGTGACCGCGACGCGGCGCGCACTCCGCAGCTGGTCGAGCAGCTCGTACTCGGTCTCGTTGACGATGACGAGGTCGGCCCGGTCGACCACCTCGGCGGGGAGGGTGAGCGCGGGCGCGGCGTTGACGACGAAGTACCCGCGGACCTTCCGCGCGAGTTCGGCGACGAGGTCGAGGGAGATCTCGAGCTGGGTGAGCACGGTCTCGTGCTCCCCGAACTCGATGCCGTCGATGCCCACCCGGGCGTTCGCCCCCTCGCACACGGCGATGAGGTTCTCGCCCTGGGCATCGACCATGATGAGGGCGGTTCCCGTCTCGTCGTCGACGACCTCGACGCAGCTGATGTCGACCCCCGCGGCCGCGAGCGCTCCGGTCATCTCGCGACCGGTCGCGTCGGATCCGACAGCCCCGATCATCCGGGTGCGCGCGCCGAGGCGGGCGGCCGCGGCCGCCTGGTTCGCCCCCTTGCCACCGGCGCTGTGGACGAGCCTCCCGCCGCCGACGGTCTCACCGGCGGTGGGCAGACGATCGACGAGTGCGGTGATGTCGGCATTGATGCTGCCGACGACGGTGAGGTCGAGGTTCATGGGGTCCCTTCGTGACGGGATCGCGGTGAAGCGAAAGCACCGGCAACAACAGGCGGGCCCGGCGGGGAGTCGGGCTCGCCCGACCGGATCACGGCAGCCTCGACAGGATGCCGTCGGTCAGGCCTGCGCCGAGTTCCCCCATGTCCCATTGCCCCTCGTCGCTGACAGCCTGAGTCGCGACCCAGAAGACCATCGCCTCACCGTCAATCGTACGTAGCAGTTCACCGTACGACCGAGTGTTGCCTCCGTTATGCCAGGCTGACGGTCGCCCGTCAAAGTCGGTGATGACCCATCCGAAGCCATAGTGGGTCTCGTGCGGTTCCTCTCGGACGCGCGGCTTGAACAGCGCGGATTTTGCCGTCGGACCGAGAATGCCATCGCCGCGCAGCGCCAGGTGCCACCGATACATGTCCTCAGCGGTGGATAGGAGCCCACCGTTTCCCCGCAGGTTCCACCATGGTCCGTCGTCGGCCCACTCATGGTCGAGCGGGGTGCCCTGGGAGCGCCCGTGCCGATCGTATTCGACGGCAACCTCGAGCTTGTCCCAGTCCGGCAGCCGGTACCCTGTCGACGACATTCCCGCGGGCATGAATAGATGCCATCTGAGGAAGTCCTCGAAATCGGTCCCCGAAGCGATCTCGACGATCGCGGCGAGGAGGCTGTATCCCAGATTCGAGTAGGCATAGACGCTGCCGGGCTCAGCCCCCAGCGTCGACGCCATTGCAGCGGAGACAAGCTCGTCGCGGACCATCGGATCGTAGTCGTGGCCGAGCTGATCGACGAAGCCTGAAGTGTGGGTGAGCAGGTGCTCAATGGTGATCGCATGCTTGTCGTCGGGCACTGGGCCCAGGTAATCCCCGATCGAGTCGCTGACTTCGAGCATTCCGAGCATCTGCAGCTTGAGTATCGCAGCAGCAGTGAACTGCTTCGTCATCGACATCACGTCGACGACAGTGTCACAGTCGAGCGCGGTCCCGAGGTTCCCATCGGGAGTCCCCCATCCGTCGCAGTGCACAAGGCTCTCGCCGTCAGCGACGGCGACCACACCCCGAGAACCGCTCGGTGCTGTCTCGTCGATGAACTCGTCGATGGTCTCCGGACCCGACGAACCGCACCCGGGCAACACCAGGAGCGACAGGACCAGTATCGACGCGGCGGTGCGTATCGACATCATCGGCACCCATTTCCTTCCCTCGGATCAGTCATTGCTTCCGCGAGAGAGTTCTGGCCTGGTGAGTTCATCGAGGTGACGGCCGAGCAGACCGAGCATTCGCCGCGAACCATTCAGGTCGCCGGCCCATAGACCTTGCATGGCGATTCCGTCGAGCACCGCGCGCAGCCTCTGCGCTTCATACTCAGGATCGCGGCTGCTGTCGAACTGGCCCGCGTCTGCAAGGATGTCGATCGCGACGCGGCATGCTCGGTGGACCGCTGCATTGAGCCTGGACGCAGCCGGGCGAAGATCCCTGTCCGTCAGTGAAAGGACCCCGAGCTGCACTTGCGCGAGCAGTTCCATGCGCCGCTCCTCATCCAAGGGCAGCAGTTGTGCGAGCAATGCGTCGGCCAGTGCGCGGCCGGTGAGGTCGAGAGAGGCGACCCGGGCCGTGACGCGCTCCTCGATGAGCTCGAAGCAGTACTCTCGAAGCCGGTGCTGAGTGGGGAATGCCCGCCGCAGGGAGGCAGCGGCGATTCCCGCCTCTGCCGCGACACCGCGCACTGACAGGCCCGCAAGACCATCACGCTGGAGGACCCGTAGAGCCGCCGCCGCGATCTCGGCGGTGCGTGCGTCGACATCGATCTTCTTCGGCATTGCACTCAGCCGGACGAGTTGCTCTGTGCGGCGTCGACGGGCTTCTTGGGCCAGATGGTATAGCCGAGCGCCCAGATGAAGTCGATGACGAAAATGATGCCGAGTACGCCGAAGTACTCCGCGAGGGCGAAGGTGCGCTCCGCATCGTCGACAAGGAGTATGATCCCGCCGAGAATCGCGGCGGCGATGACAGCTGCCAGACCGGTGAGGAGCACGTCGCGCCAGCATTTGGCCGTGTAGCGTGCGCCCGTGAGCTGCTCAGGGGCGGGACCACCGGCGAATCGATGCTGGAATCGAGTATCCGCCCAAGCGACCATGCGCTTGCCGTAGGCGATCGAGATGCCGACATAGATCGCAGCCAGGCCGTGCTGCCACGATGCAGTCCCGCCACCGACCAGATCCACGGCGACCAGCGCAAGCAGGATCAGGTCGATGACGGGGGCAAGGATCAGCAGCCCCGCACCGAGCCGGGGACGACGCAGGAGATACCGTGCCGCGAGCCCAGCGAGTACAGCCACCCAGAACGCGATCTCACAGATCAGGATCGCGGCCAGAACCATGGCACTTCCTCATTTCGCTCCACTTTGCTAGTACAACTGTACTCAAACGAGCTGACGGAGACAAGCGTTCCGGTCAGACTCAACCAAACAGCCCGCGAGCCACCCTCGCTGCATCACTTATATTCGCCCGCGAAATGGTGGACCCTCGGAAGCTATGGGGAGTGAACTGTCGATGGCGACACGAGCAGAGATCACCACGAAGTACGCCAAGGTGTACAAGAAAGCGGCGAAGAAGACCAAAGGCGCTGTGCTCGACGAGGTCGTGGCCGTGACCGGGTGGAGTCGCGACAATGCTCGACGGCGATTGACCCAAGCCGCGAAGCATCCGCCAGGACCGGGCAGGCAAGTCGCGCACCGGGACCGTAAGCCCCGGGCTCGGAAGTACTCCTACGATGCGATGAAGATCCTCCAACGTGTGTGGGCGATCTCCGGTGGCCAGTGTGGCAAGTACCTGGCCGTGTCGATGCGGATCTTGCTTGACCTCCTCGAAGCCCATGGCGAGTTGACCGTCGGTGAAGGCCGCTACACCACGGCGGTGCGGCGGGAACTGCTGATGATGAGTCCCGCCACGATCGACCGCTTGCGCGCAGCGGCTCGTATGGGTGTGAGGCAGCGGGCGAGACGGTAGTGCATGACTTTGGCGATGTCCTCGGCGTCCTCGAATCCGCGGGCGGCGACCAGCTGCGGCAACAGGGCATCGACTTAAGCCGGAAGCCCCGAGAGCTGTGATTTCGCACGGCTCTCGGGGCTTCCCATTCGGGGTGAGTAACGGGACTTGAACCCGCGACATCCGCGACCACAACGCGGCGCTCTACCAGCTGAGCTATACCCACCACATGCCCTGCGCCTCAGGCGCAGACAGCAAGATACATCATAGCCACCGGGTGGCGACCGGGCAAACGCAGAACGTCCGCCGAGCGGAATGAGACGAAGATCTCCTCCGATGCAACGATTCAGTCGCGGTGTATAACGGTTTCGGCGAATCGGTAGGAGGCCACTGTCGGGTTCACTAGTATTGAGCCGTCATCTTCGTCGAGAACCGTTCAAGGAATCCAGTACATGGCTCGTGCGCTGATCTCCGTCTCCACCGACGGGTTCACCTATCTGTCCCTCAACGGGGCGACGAGTCGCTATTCCGACACCGGTCAGGCACTGTCCTATCTGGGCGACTACGCCCGCGAGACCGCGACTCCCGTCCCCGTGACCATTGACGAAGCCGGCAGGACCGTCGAGGTCCTCGTCGACGAGACCGGACGGGTCGCCCCCGCGCCCGCCGACTCCCCCACCCCCGATCGCGCCACCGCCGAGGCGAGCGACTCCGCCGCGGCGCCGGCCTCACGGACCGTCACGCAGACCCGCACCCGACCCGCGACGGACCGCGCCGACGTCCCTGAGGACACGTCCACCTCGGCGCGGGTCGACCCCGCTCCCCGCTCCGGACCGCAGAGTCTTGTGACTGCCGATTCCGCCGAGGCGGGATCCGGCGGCGAGGACTACCCGCAGGGCACGCCGTTCTCCGGACCCGTCGCGGTCACCGCCCCCGCGCCCCAGCGCTCACGCCGGCAGAAGAGGACCGAGAGGAGCCGCCGACCGCTGCGGCTGAAGAAGATCACGGTGCCGGGTCTGGTGCTCATCGGACTGGCCATCCTCATGATCGGCGCCTTCGTCATCCCCAACATCGTGCCCAGCCAGTCGGCGGAGGCACCGCAGTCGATCAGCACCGACGAGCAGATCAACCCGGGCTCCGACATCACCGTGACCGACACCGACGACGTCGTTCCCAGCTTCGAATCGACTCCGAAGTGGGAGGCGAAGGTGCCCGGATCCGCTTCGGTGACGGCATCGGATCGCGGCGTCCTCGTCGTCGACGACGAGAAGCTCGAGGTCCTCGACCCGGAGACGGGCGACGTCCGCTACTCGGGTCGGGTGAGCCAACCCCCGACCTTCGCCGTCGACACGCTCATCGACGGCAGACCGGCCCTGCTGTGGCAGGTCGGCAATTCGGCCGAGGCGCTGTTCGACGGGGAGAGCACCCCGACCAACTATCGGCTCCCGGACAATGCCCGCATCTCCTCGGCGGGCACCAGCGTGCTGGTGAAGTCGGGCAACTGGCTCTCGACCTTCGGCACCGACGGACTCATCGACATCCCGGTGCCGGAGACCGGAATGACCCCGATGGCCGTCGAGAACGACGAGCTCTTCAGCGCCGACTACGACGGACCGGTCCGCGCGACGAACATCAGGACCGGCGACGAGCGCGACATCAGCCTCGAAGTGCCGGCCGACGATCTCCAGATCATCAAGTGGATCTCCGCGGGTCACGGAAAGGTCATCACGCTCTGGGGCGAGCAGGGCGCGTCGACGAACAGCGGGCACCGGATCCAGCTCGTCGTCCACTCGCTCGAGGACGGCGCCATCCTCTCGACGGTGACGACGACGACCGACATGGTCGGTGAGATGTCGTGGGTCCGGGGCCAGGGCGGTGAGCGCGCCTACATCGGTCCATACCTGTTCGACATGAGGTCCGGGCTGCTGCTCATGGACACCTCCCGCAAGGACATCCACCTGTCGGAGCCCCGGGGGACCATCGTCCCGTGCACCATCGGCACCGATGCCTCGTGCCTGCTCGCGGGCAACAACGCCTACCGCACCTACGCCCGGCTGCTCGCGCTGACCGACGCGGGAAGCAGTGCGATCGTCGATGGTCCGGACTCGACGATCCGCGCATACGAGAAGAAGACCAACGCGCCCGGCGAGTAGGGCTTGACTTTCTCGCCTCCTTCGATGCCACTATGATGGTGGCCGCGAGCTTCTGTGTCAGTGCCCCCCCGACAGCTCGACGACCGGAGTCCCCAGCGAAGGAATACCGTGCCAACGACCCGTGAGTTCAGCCGCTCCGCGGCCGCACTCGGCACCGCCCTTGCCTTCCTGGTCCTCGCCCTGACAGGCACGACAGCTCCCGCCCACGCCGTTCTCGACGAGACGGGGCTTCGCACTCCCATCGAGGCATCGGCCGATGCGACCGCCGGCAGTGATGCGTCATCGGGGTCCGGTGCGGAGGGCGAGTCCTCGGATCCGCGCACATCGGCCGGGTCCTCGACCGACTCCGGCACATCGACATCGTCCTCGGATTCCGGCGGCTCCGCCGAGGCGGGAACGAGCGATGCCGAGGCCTCCGATCCGGGCGCGAATCCGGATTGCGATGTCACGATCGACCGGGACTGCCAACCTGAGCCCACCGATGCGCCGCTGCGGGCCGAGTGGAACGACGACGACAAGACGCTCCGGTTGACCGATGTCCCGAAGAGTTGGGTCAACCAGGTCTTCGAAGGCCCGCCGAAACAGCGGGTGAGCGTGCCTGCACAGAACCACTCCTCGGCCGAGACCGACGACAGCGGGCATTCGGTGGATACCTCAGCCGCCGCGCCCACGTCCTATTCCCTCGACTCGTCCGGTTATGTCGTCGATGCCGCGAACAGGTCGACGCCGATGAAGTTCGAGGGCTTCACGTCCGATCCCGAATGGAACTTCACCTCTGACGGCGAGAACATCACCGTCAGCGGACGCCCGTACGAGGGATCGGAATCCGGCTCCGATTCCACCTCGGACTCCAATGCCGACGACGGATCTGCATCCACCTCGGGCGGATCGAACGATTCGAACAGCTCGACCTCCGACTCCGGATCGAGCGATTCCGGATCCACCTCCGACACCGGGACCTCGACATCATCCGGCTCCTCCGACGCCGCGAACACCGACGGCACGACCACGGCGGATGGGACGAGCTCCGCGGACAGCGCATCGTCGTCCGACGACGCCTCGGGCGGGACCACGACCGTGGACGGCCAGGCCGAGGGCGCGCAGGACCCGAAGGAAGCGGAGGCCGGCACCGCCGACTCCTCCTCGGCGGCGGAACGAGGTTCCGAGGACGGATCCGAGAACGGCACCGAGGACGCGGAGGGAACCGATGCGGGCGGCAGCGACCCGGCCGGCTCGGACCGCGCCGATGACGGGGGCCGCGCGGTCCCCGATCCCGCGACGGGGAACGGCGCCGCCGATCCGCGCAGCGCGATCCCCAGCGACGTCGGCGGCGACTGGGTCCCGGCGGGCGGAGACTCCTCACCTCCCCCCGACTACTCCGACCCGGTCCCCGTGAATCCCGACGCGACGATGCCGACCGATGACACCGACCTCATCACCGGCGGCGATCAGCCCGCACCGCGGGCCAACACGTCTCCGTCGACATCGTTCGGCGAATCGATCGTCTCGACGATCGTCAGCTCGTGGCCGGTCTTCGTCCTCGCCGCGTTCGGCATGGCCGCCGTCGGGTTCATCCTCTTCCTCGTCGGGCGCCGCGGCCGCCAGAACTGAACACGGCCGGTTCAGCCGACCGCCGCCGAACACGACATTTCGTCCCACCAGCCGCGATATCTGACAGCCGGAGAATCCAACGGCTAAGCTTGACGCCGAGGCACTGTGGCTCCCTGCCACGTGCGAGAGAGCATTCGACCCGGAGGCGACGATCCGATGACTGACAACGTCTACACCTCAGATGTGACCGTGGACAACGCAACCCCTGCCCAACTCGCGGAGTCGATCCGCCTGCGCGAAGAGCGCATCGCCGAGAACATCGACGAACTGGTCGGCCGCATCCACCCGAAGGTCCTCGTCTCCCGCGCGGTCGATCGGGCGAAGTCGACCGTCGTCACCGAGGACGGACAGCCCAAGACCGAGACGATCGCCCTGGCCGCCGGCACAGTCCTCGGCGTCGCCGCACTGATCGTCGGGTTGGGCGGAAGGAACTCGCGTGGCTGATGCCGCACTTCCCATCCGGATGCTCCACGATCGGATCCTCCTCGATCCCGGTCCGGAGGCGGGTGAGCGCAAGTCCTCGGCCGGCATCGTCATCCCGGCGACCGCCGCGATGGGCAAGCGCCTCGTGTGGGGCAGGGTCGTCGCCGCGGGACCCCATGTGCGGCAGGCGAACCTCGGCGACACCGTCCTCTACGACCCGGAGGACCTCGCCGAGGTGGAGCTCGAGGGACAGGCCTACGTGCTGCTGAGAGAGCGCGACGTCCACGCCATCGCCGAGCCCGCCGAGCAGTCGAGCGCGGGCATGTATCTGTGAGCTCGTGATCGTCTTGCAGACGGGCTGACCTGGAACGACGTGCGACCTTGGTCACAAAATCCCCGGCGGGCCGGATTCGGTTTGCCAGACGCGGATCGACCTGAGTAGTATTAATTCTCGTTGCGCAGGGAACTGGGCAGCGAGGAACGCGCCTCTAGCTCAATTGGCAGAGCAACTGACTCTTAATCAGTGGGTTCCGGGTTCAAGTCCCGGGGGGCGCACAGCGAACCAGAACCGCCGATCGGATGATCCGATCGGCGGTTCTTCGCATTCATTCAGCCCCGGCCCTCATCCGTCGGCATCGACCGCCTGCGCGATGTAGTCGGGCAGCGCCTCGTCGAGCTCGGGAGTCCACGTCCTGATCTTCACGTGCCGGGTCCGCTTCCCCTCCCCCTGCAGGAGTCCGTGGCGATCGGTGAATGACGCACCGCGCTCGAAGGCGAAGGTCAGGTGCGTCTTGCTCGGGCTGATGATGGCGAGGATCTTCGCGCCGCGCCAGGCCGGCGATCCGCTGCTGATGACCTCGTCGGCCTCCGGCGCGTGGTCGGCCATGAGCTTCCTGATGCGCTCGAGGTGCTCGCGATGCTCTGGGCTCAGCCTCGCCTTGGCGAAGGCGTCGATCTCCGGATTGCGCATGATGGTCCAGTCCCCTCTCGGTCCGCTTCCCCCGCACCCGCTCCGTGAGAACTGGACCGTATAGTACCCGTCTCGTGTTACTCTAACCCCTCGGTACTGGGCAGTCCAGTGTCGAGCGGCGATCGAGGGCGGCCCGTGAATGGGCGGGTGCGGGAAGGGATGGCAGTGGCTCTGTCGAGTGCACGATCGATCGGGAACCGGATTGCGATCCAGGACGCGGCGACCGAGCTGTTCCTCCAGCGCGGGTACGCGGGCACGAGCATGGACGACGTCGCCTCGGCGGCACGAGTGTCCA
The DNA here is from genome assembly GCF_003315415.1 of Brevibacterium sanguinis. Lineage (GTDB taxonomy): Bacteria > Actinomycetota > Actinomycetes > Actinomycetales > Brevibacteriaceae > Brevibacterium > Brevibacterium celere_A. The sequence goes on along the minus strand of NZ_QNSB01000001.1, from coordinate 292,883 downwards.
AGCAGACGGTGTACAAGCACTTCGCGAACAAGGACGAGCTCTTCTCCCGGATCATCCTCGAGACGACGGCGCAGATCGACCACCTCGTCGACCACGTCGCCGAGAGGCTCCGCGATCCCGAGGACCTGCCTGCCGCGCTGCGCGCGCTCGCCCGTCGATTCGCCGAGGCCGTCCTCGACCCCGACACCCTCCGCCTGCGCCGGGTCGTCATCGCGACGGCCGAGCGCTTCCCCGAGCTCGGCGCCTCGTGGTACGAGAACGGCTTCGAACGCGTCCTCGCCACCTTGTCCCAGCGCTTCGCCGAGCTCTCCGCCGGCGGGCAATTGACGATCGACGATCCCGATCTCGCCGCCGAGCACTTCGTCGGACTGCTGCTGTGGATCCCCGTCAACCGGGCCATGTTCACCGGCGCAGTCTCCCCCGTCTCCCCCGGCGACCTCGACCGGATCATCGACCAGGGTGTCGGCGCGTTCCTCCGCGCCTACGCGTCGACCGACCGACCACCTGTCCCGAACCAGTGACCGCCCGTCCACCGTGACCACCCCGTCGACAGATCGGAGCACGACGATGACCGCCGAGCCCACCGGACCCCGCAGCTACACGCAGCCCGCCGCCTACCAGTCCCTGCCGGGAGGCCCCCTCGACCCGGACACATCCCTCTACGATCGCATCGCCGCCGCTGAGCGGACCGTGGTTGAGAGCTTCGAGATCCCCCTCCGGTCCGCCCGCGCGTGGGAGGTGCCGGCCGGGTCCCTCGTGCGGATCCTCTCGGTGGAGGGCCCGCAGGTCGGCGACCTCAACATGTGGAACCTCCACAATCCGCGCGAGAGGTTCTGGGCCGCGCGGACCCGGCAGCTGCAGCGGGCATCGATGACGACCTACGACCGCTTCTGGTCGACCCTGCCCTACCTCCGCCCCCTCGCCACCGTCGTCGCGGACTCGCTGGCCGACCATCCGGACGCCGAGGTGATCCATGACCTTCTCGGCACCCGCTGCGACCCGTACGTCAACCGCATGCTCGCCGGCTATGACTTCGACTACCACTGCCACTCGAACCTCACTCGGGCGATCCTCCCCCACGGGCTCACCGAGCTCGACGTCCACGATGTCCTCAACGTCTTCCAGTTCGCCGGACTCAACGACAGGCGCGAGTACTTCATGGACTCGTGCCCGGCCCGGCCCGGGGACTCCTTCGAGTTCTTCGCCGAGGTGGACCTCCTGTGCGCCCTGTCGACCTGCCCGGGCGGCGATCTCTCGGTCCACATGTGGGGCCCGGACGCCGCGAGCACGGAGGAGCAGCTCGAGCACTGCCATCCGCTCGGAGTCGAGGTCTGCTCACTGCCCGCAGAGGTGCTCGAGGCCTGGTCGCCGCCGAGCGTGGCGGAGTACCAGGGTCGAGCCGGTCGCCATGGTCTGGCCGCGCCGGGTCATCGCGCGTAGCCTGGATGACAGTCCGCTCGTCGCGAGGATCCCCACAGCGCGGTGACCACATCCGGATCATTGGAGTTCCCATGGACCAGTCCAACCCGGCGACTCTGACCGAGAAGGTCAGCCGCAGCGCGATCGTCGGGGCCATCTTCCTCATGGCCACCTCGGCGATCGGTCCCGGCTTCATCACGCAGACGGCGACCTTCACGGCACAGCTCGGTGCGGCGTTCGCCTTCGCGATCCTCGTCTCGATCCTCATCGACATCGCCATCCAGCTCAACATCTGGCGGATGGTCACCTCCTCGGGCAAGAGGGCGCAGGCGCTCGCCTCGTCCGCGGTCCCCGGCTCGGGGATCCTCCTCGCCGTGCTCATCGTCGTCGGCGGCCTCGCCTTCAACATCGGCAACATCGCCGGTGGCGGCCTGGGGCTCAACGCCCTCCTCGGGCTCGATCCGAAGCTCGGCGGACTCGTCACCGGTGTGCTCGCGATCGCGATCTTCCTCTTCAAGCGCGCCGGGAAGGTCGTCGACATCGTCGTCATGATCCTCGGCGTCGGGATGATCGTCCTCACCACGATCGTCGCCATCGTCTCCCAGCCGCCCGTCGGCGAGGCCCTGCGCCAGACCGTCGTCCCCGACACCATCGACTTCGCGACGATCACGACGATCGTCGGCGGGACCGTGGGCGGCTACATCACGTACTCGGGCGCCCACCGCTACCTCGACTCCGGCAACGTCGGTCCCGCGGCCGCCCCCCAGCGTCATGCGCTCGGCGCTCACGGGCATCCTCGTCACCGGGCTCATGCGCTACATCCTGTTCCTCGCGATCCTCGGTGTCGTGGCCTCCGGCATCACCCTCGATCTGGCCGGTCAGTCCGCCAATCCCGCAGGTCAGGCTTTCGCCGCCGTCCTCGGAGAGGCGGGGATGCGGATCTTCGGCGCGATCTTCTGGGCGGCGGCGCTGAGCTCGGTGATCGGGGCGGCCTACACCTCGGCGACGTTCCTCTCCTCGTTCTCGCAGCGACTCGCCGGCGGATGGCCGCTGCAGATCGCCACGGTCGCCTTCATCGTCGTCTCACTCGTCGCCTACCTCCTGCTCGGCACGACGCCCGCGACCCTGCTCGTGTTCGTCGGCGGCTTCAACGGGCTCATCCTGCCCATCGGCCTCACCGTCTTCATGTACATCGGATGGTTCAGGCCCCGGCTCCTCAATACGGACGCCTATCCCACGTGGCTGCTCATCATCGGTACCCTGGCGACATTGCTCACGTGGTACATGGGCGTGCAGTCGATCGGACCCATCTTCGCCATGATCGGAATCGGAGGACATTCATGACAACCATCGATCTCAACTCGGACCTCGGAGAGAACGTTCCCGACCGCGTCGTCAGTGACGACGAGGCCATGCTCGGGCTGGTCACCAGTGCGAACGTCTCGTGCGGGTTCCATGCCGGCAATCCCGAGGGCATCCGCGCCACCGTGGCCGCCGCCACCCGCTCCGGCGTCGTCATCGGCGCTCACCCCGGCTACGACGACTACGAGGGCTTCGGACGCCGCCCCATGGACGTTCCCGCCGCCACCCTCCAGGCTCAGGTCGAATACCAGATCGGGGCGCTGATCGGGCTGACCACGGCTGTGGGCGGAGAGGTCGCCTACGTCAAACCCCACGGCGGTCTCTACAACCGCATCGTCCATGACGAGGCGCAGGCGAAAGTCGTCGTCGACGCGATCAAGGCCATCGATCCCGGCCTCGTCTTCCTCGGTCTCGCCGGCAGCGTGTCCAACCGCGTCGCCGAGGCGGCCGGCCTCGCCGTCGCCGCCGAGGCCTTCGCCGACCGGGCCTACAACCCCGACGGCTCACTCGTCTCCCGCACGGAGGAGGGCGCGGTCCTCCATGACCCCGATGCCGTCGCCGAGCGCGTGCTGCGCCTCGTCGAGACCGGCCGGATCACCGCCGTCGACGGCTCCGTCGTCACGGTCGAGGCCCAGTCGATCTGCTTCCACGGGGACAGCGAGGGCTCGATCGCCATGGCGCGCGCCGCCCGCAGCCGTCTCGAGGAGGCAGGAGTGACGATCGCGCCCTTCGCCGGGAGCCCGGCCGTCGGAAGCCCCTTCGCCGAGAGCGCGCCCGGCGGCAGCTCCGACGGCACCGTGTCCGGGAGCCCGGCGTGAGCACCGACGACTTCGTCACGGCCGCGATCGTGGGCGGGCAGGCCCGCGAGCGCATCCGCGCCGGATTCACCGGACCGACGTCCGGCATGGCACCGGGGGTCGTGCAGGCCAACCTCATCGCCGTGCCCGAGGAGTGGGCGTACGACATGCTCCTGTTCGCCCAGCGCAACCCCAAGCCCTGCCCCGTCCTCGACGTCATCGAAGCCGGAGACTGGGAATCCGCGCTCGCCGAGGGCAGCGACATCCGCACCGACATCCCGGGCTACCGGTTGTGGGAGGACGGTCAGCTCGTCGAGGAGGTCACCGACGCCACGGATGTGTGGCGGGAGGACCTCGTCTCGTTTCTCATCGGCTGCAGCTTCACGTTCGAATCGGGTCTGCGGCGGGCGGGAATCCCGATCCGCCACCAGGACGCCGGACGCAATGTGCCGATGTACCTCACCGATCTGCCGTGCGCGGACGCCGGGAGGATCTCCGGGGACCTCGTCGTCTCCCTGCGCCCCGTCCCCGCCCATCAGGTCGCCCAGGCGGTGCGGGTGACCGACAGGTACCCCGCCGTCCACGGCGGTCCCGTCCACATCGGCGCCCCCGAGCAGATCGGCATCACCGACCTCGGCTCCCCGGACTTCGGGGACGCCCCCGACATCCACGACGGCGACGTGCCCGTGTTCTGGGCCTGCGGCGTCACTCCGCAGGCCGCGATTGAGAAGTCGGGGATCCCGTTCGCGATCACCCACTCCCCCGGACGCATGTTCATCACCGACGCCCCGGAAGCGAAGTACCGTCAGTGACCAGGTTCCGCCCCGCCTCCCGCCGCGACCTCCTCGTCGAATGCGACGACCTCGCCGAGACGATGCGACTGCACGCCGCGCTCGAGGCGTCCACCCCGCCCGGTGTCGACGAGCTCATCCCCGCCGCCCGCACAGTGCTCATCCGCTTCGACCCGCGGCGCACCTCGGCGAGGCGCCTGCGCGAGGCCATCGGCTCCCTCGAGTACGGGACCGATGCCAGCCGGCACCATCGTGAGGTCAGGATCGACGTCTCCTATGACGGGGAGGACCTCGCCGAGGTGGCCGACCTCCTCGACGTCTCCCCCGCCGAGGTGGTGCGCCGCCATCAGGCCGCGACGTGGCGGGTGGCGTTCGCCGGTTTCGCCCCCGGGTTCGGGTACCTCGCCGGTGACGATCCCCTCTTCTCCGTGCCGCGCCGCCCGTCGCCGCGCACGCGCGTTCCCGTCGGGGCCGTGGCCCTGGCCGGGGAATTCACGGGCGTGTATCCGCGCAGCTCACCGGGAGGATGGCAGCTCATCGGACACACCGACGCGGTGCTCTGGGACCTCGACCGCGATCCCCCGGCCCTGTTCGTGCCGGGAACGATCGTGACCTTCCGGGACGTCGGGGAGACGATCACAACGACGGGCGCGGGGTCCGCGGAGACTCGAGATTCCGGGGATTCGGCAGCGGTGTCGGCGGACGGCGGCGCGGATGCGTCCGTCGAGTCCGCGCGCTCCGACGAGATGGCGGGCAGCGGTTTCACCGTCGAGGTCGTCGAGCCGGGCCTGCAGCTCCTCGTCGAAGACCTGGGACGCCCGGGCTTCGCCGCGATGGGAGTCTCCCAGGCCGGTGCCGCCGACCGCGGAGCGCTCATCACCGCCAACCGCCTGGTCGGCAACGATCCCGACGCGGCCGGACTCGAAAGCTACGGCGGCGCGGTGACCCTGCGCCTTACGGGCGCCTCGGTCGCCGCGGTCACCGGCGCACCCGGGCCCATCACCCTCACCTCAGCCGACGGCACCGTGTTCCACCACCGCCCGGGCGAGCCCTTCGCCACCGAGTCCGGCGACGAACTCCACCTCGGGACTCCGAGCGCCGGCGTGCGCCGCTACGTGGCGTTTCGCGGCGGCCTCGCCGTCGAGTCGGCGCTCGAGAGCCGCTCGAGCGACACCCTCGCCCACCTCGGACCCGACCCGCTGCAGGCGGGCGACACCCTGCCGATCGCCGAGCCCGCGACGGCGCGGCACCTCGTCGCTCCGGGGCCCGCCCGCGCCCATCATGCTCAGCTCCCGGCACCCGGGAGGACGATCGAGCTCGAGGTCACCCTCGGTCCGCGTGACGACTGGTTCACCTCGGCGGGGATCTCGACCCTGCTCGAGCAGACCTGGACGGTGACGAGCGAGTCCGACCGGGTCGGCCTGCGTCTGCAGGGAGACGTGCCGCTCGAGCGCAGCCGCGACGGTGAGCTGCCCAGCGAGGGCGCGGTGACCGGGGCGCTCCAGGTGCCTCCCAACGGACAGCCCGTCCTCTTCGGTCCCGACCACCCGCTCACCGGCGGGTACCCGATCATCGCCGGCGTCGACGACACCGATCTCGCCGCCCAGCTGCCCCCGGGCGCCAGGGTGCGATTCGTCCTCGGCCCCGACTCCCCCGATCCTGACGCGTCCCACTCCCCCGACCCTGAGCCCGACTCCGCCGACATGTCCGACGAAAGCTGAACCATGCCGAGAATCCTCATCGCCAATCGCGGCGAGATCGCCGTTCGCATCATCCGAGCCTGCGCCCAGACCGGCCACACATCGATCGCCGTCTACGCCGATCAGGACATCGAGGCGATGCACACCCAGCTCGCCGACGAGGCCCACGCGCTTCCGGGCACGAGCGCCGCCGACACCTACCTGAGCATCGACGCCCTGCTCGCCGCGGCCCGGGCCTCCGACGCCGATGCCGTGCACCCCGGCTACGGGTTCCTGTCGGAGAACGCCGAGTTCGCCGCCGCCGTCAAGGACGCCGGTCTCATCTGGATCGGGCCCACCGCGACGACGATCCGGGCCCTCGGCGACAAGGTCACCGCCCGCCGGATCGCCGAGAAGGTCGGCGCTCCCCTGGCGCCGGGGATCGACCGGCCACTGGCCGGCGCCGCCGAGGTCGAGGAGTTCGCCGCGGCACACGGACTGCCGATCATCATCAAGGCCGCCCATGGCGGCGGCGGGCGCGGGATGAAGATCGTGCGCGATCTCGCCGAGGCGGCCGAGGCCTTCGACTCCGCGACCAGGGAGGCCCTCGAGGCGTTCGGCCGCCCCGAGTGCTTCGTCGAGAAGTACCTCGAGCGGCCCCGCCATGTCGAGGTGCAGATCCTCGGCGACGGTCACGGGCGGACCGTGGCCGTCGGCGATCGCGACTGCTCCGCGCAGCGGCGCAACCAGAAGCTCATCGAGGAGGCTCCCGCCCCGAACCTCGGTCACGACCAGCGCGAGCGCCTCCACCGGGCGGCCGAGGACATCTGCGCCGCGGTCGACTACCGGGGCGCGGGGACCGTCGAGTTCCTTCTCGCCGCCGATGGGACGATGACGTTCCTCGAGGTCAACACCCGCCTGCAGGTCGAGCATCCTGTCACCGAGGCGGTGTCCGGCGTCGACCTCGTCGCGGAGCAGTTCCGCATCGCCTTCGACGGGGAACTGGGGTTGGCAGCGACCCCCGAGCCCCGGGGACACGCGATCGAGCTGCGCATCAACGCCGAGGACCCCGGCCGCGGTTTCCTCCCCACACCGGGCCGGATCGAGGCGCTGACCGTGCCGGGCGGTCCCGGGGTGCGCTGGGACGCGGGAGTCCGCTCCGGAGACACCGTGCAGGCGGCCTTCGACTCGCTGTTCGCCAAGCTCATCGTCCACGGTCCCGATCGGGCGACGGCCATCGCCCGCACCCTGACCGCGGCGAGGGAGCTCCAGGTCAGCGGGCCGGCGACGGTGCTGCCGTGCACACTCGAGATCCTCACCGACCCGGCGTTCGCCTCGGCGGACCTCGGCATCCACACCCAGTGGATCGAGTCGGAGCTGATGCCGCGATTCACCGCCCAGTCCAGACCTGCGCCGGTCGCCGAGGCGAGCCTGCGGCGCTTCACGGTCGACCTCGACGGCAGGCGGGCGACTCTCGGGCTGCCTGCGGACCTCATCGCCCACCTCGGCGCCGGAGTCGGGAGCCGCGACGCCGGAACGGAGAACGCGGACACCGGTGACGCCGGAGATGGCACGGGATCCGATCCCACCGCGGTGGCAGCGCCGGTGCCCGGCAACCTCGTCGACTACCTCGTCTCCGATGGTGCCGAGGTGAGCGAGGGCGACGACATCGCGGTGCTGTCGGCGATGAAGATGGAGACGAGGATCCCGGCCCACAGGTCCGGGATCCTCCACCAGGTCGCGTCGATCGGCGACATGGTATCCGTGGGTGAGACGATCGCGCGGATCGACTGATTCTGCAGGCTCGGGTCCGCGCCGACGATTAGAGTGGTGGGGTGACGCGGCGACCGCTCATGGGTCTCCGTTCACGATCGAGACTCGACCCTGACGAAGGAGAAGCAATGCCACGACTTGCCGTCGGCGACACCGCACCCGATTTCACGCTGGTCAACCAGGACGGGAAGTCCGTGAGCCTCAGCGACTACCGCGGGCAGCGGGTCGTCGTCTACTTCTACCCGGCGGCGATGACTCCCGGCTGCACGACAGAGGCCTGCGACTTCCGGGACTCCCTGTCGGCGCTGAGTGCGGCCGGACTCGTCGTCCTCGGCGTCTCCCCCGATCAGCCGGAGAAGCTGAAGACGTTCGCCGAGAAGGAGGGGCTGACCTTCGACCTGCTCTCGGATCCGGACAAGGCCATGATGGACGAGTGGGGTGCCTTCGGGGAGAAGAAGAACTACGGCAAGGTCGTCCAGGGCGTCATCCGCTCGACTGTCGTCGTCGATGCCGAGGGCACGGTCGAACTCGCGCAGTACAACGTCAAGGCCACCGGCCATGTCGGACGTCTGCGCAAGGCGCTCGGCATCGACGCCGCCTGAGCGCTCGGCTCGAGCATTCCGCGTCGCTCGCGCATCCTGCTACCCTGGAGTGCGGCGCTCACCGCGACTGCCCGATCTCACTTCGAGGGCGGCAGGCGGTGAGGGGCACACGCGCGAGTGGCGGAATTGGTAGACGCGCTGGATTTAGGTTCCAGTGTCTGCGGACGTGGGGGTTCAAGTCCCCCCTCGCGTACGAATGTGATGTGCCGCGACATCGTTCCTACGATGTCGCGGCACCTCACAGCCGGTGCGGCTGGCGCTGCTGAGAAGTGCAGATGTCCGCCACTTCTGCAGCTCCTGTGCATTCTTCGGCCGCGATCACTGTGTCGGCGTGACTGTTGGGGTCGGACCGTGACTCCCCTCCCCTGGGTCCTGCCTGCCGAAGCCGACCGCCCGGTCGGATGCCCGCCGAGCCGTCCCGATCGGGTTGAATGGCCACATGCCGACCTCTCTCGTGATCCTCGCCGACACTCACCTGCCGAAGCGGGCGAAGGCATTGCCCGACCCCGTCTGTTCAGCGATCGCGGCGGCGGACGTCGTCATCCACGCCGGCGACTGGGTCGACGAGGCGACTCTCGATGCGCTCGAGACCCGCTCCCACCGCCTGATCGGCGTCCACGGCAACAACGACGGGCCCGAACTGCGAGCCCGGCTGCCCGAGGTCGCCCAGGTGGAGATCGAGGGGATCCGGTTCGCCGTCATCCATGAGACCGGTGCTGCTCAGGGACGTGAGAAGCGCATGGACGCCCGGTTCGACGACGTCGACGTGCTCGTGTTCGGTCACAGCCACATCCCCTGGGACACGACGACTCCGAACGGCATGCGGTTGCTCAATCCCGGCTCTCCCACCGACCGGCGTCGCCAACCGGTCTGCACGTTCATGACTGCGACCGCGGATTCCGGCGTCCTCAGCGACGTCACTCTCGTCCCGGTGCGGCGCTGAGACGAGCATGCCCGGTCAGCATCTCGCCTCAGCGGAAGTTCGGCACCACTTCGTCGATGAACAGCTGCAGGGACGCCTTCTTCTCCTCGAAGCTCAGCGAGTTGTCCGACCAGAAGCTGTATTCGTCGTAGCCCATCTGCTCGTAGCTTCTGATCCGTGCGGTGACCTCGGCAGGGGTGCCGATCATGGCGTTCCTGTGCAGCGATTCGAGCTCGAACTCGGGGCGGTCGGCGAACTTCTCCTCCGGAGTCGGGTCGAGGAAGCCGTTGACCGGAGCCTTCTTCCCGAACGCCCAGGATGAGAAGGTGCGGTAGAACCTGTTGATCCCAGCGGCTCCGACCTTCCACCCCTCGGGGTCGTCCGGGGAATGGAGATAGGTGTGACGCAGCACCATGATCTCCGGACGCTTCTCCACTTCCGGATGCGCGTCGACCGCAGTCGTGAACTTGTTCATCAGGTCCTCGACCTCGCGGTCGTCCTTCATCAGCGGAGTCACCTGGACGTTGCAGCCGTTGGCGACAGCGAAATCGTGCGTCTCCGGGCTCCGCGCGGCCAGCCAGATCGGTGGAGTCGGAGCCTGAATCGGCTTCGGCACTGCGGTCGAGACGGGGAACTGCCAGTGCTTGCCCTCATGCTCGTAGTCGCCCTGCAGCAGCTTCTGCACCGCGGGAACCAGCTCACGAAGATACTCGCCGCCGTCCGCGGCAGGCATTCCGCCCATCAGCCGATCGAATTCGAACTGGTATGCCCCGCGGGCGATGCCCACCTCGGCGCGACCGCCGCTGAGGACGTCGAGGAGTGCGATCTCTCCTGCCGCGCGCACGGGGTGCCAGAACGGAGCGATGATCGTCCCGGACCCGAGTCGGATCGTCGAGGTCTTCGCCGCAAGGTACGCCAGCTGCGGCATCGGGCTGGGCGAAACGGTGTACTCCATGGAATGATGCTCACCGATCCACACCGTTGAGAACCCTCCGGCTTCGGCGAGCTGAACCAGCTCGACCAGGTTCTGCCAATGCTGCTCGTGGCTGATCGAGTCGTCCCAGCGTTCCATATGGATGAAAAGTGAAAAGCGCATAGTGCTCCCTCCGTCGTGAGTTTCCTCAGTTGGTGCTTTCGCGTTCGGCGATGGTCGTGTCGGTTCTCGCCCAGAGTTCCTTCTCCACTTCGCGGACGATCACCGTGATGTTCTCCGCAGCGGCTCCGGTCGTTTCCTCGGCCACTCGATGCACTCCTGCCATGAGTGCCCGCAGCTGTACGGGGCTTCGCCCCTGGGCGATGGAGATGTCGATCAGCGGCATCGCGCCCTCACCTCCCCAGCACGAAGGGATCGGCGAGCGGCCCTTCGTCCGTGTTGATCCACAGGCTCTTCAGCCTCGTGTACTCGTGCATTGACTCGAAGCCGTGCTCGATGCCGACTCCGGAGTTCTTGAACCCCTGGCGCGGCGACATCGGGGACATCGCCCGGTACATGTTGGTCCAGATCGTTCCGGCCTCCAAGCGCTGCGACATCCGCATCGCACGCTGCAGGTTCGACGTCCAGACTCCTGCGGCCAGACCGTACTCCGTGTCATTGGCCAAGCGCAGCACCTCGTCCTCGGTGTCGAAGGGCATGATCGCCGCGACGGGCCCGAAGATTTCCTCCTGACAGATCCGCATCTCGTTGTGGGTGTCGGTGAGGACCGTGGGCTCGAAGAAGTACCCCGGCAGGCCCACATCGGGGCGGCGTCCTCCGTAGGCGAGCCGCCCGCCCTCGTCCACGCCGAGGTGGACGTAGGACTCCACTTTGTCGAGCTGATTGGCGAAGGCCAGTGGCCCGAGTTCGGTCTCCGGGGCCATGGGGTCGCCGATGACGATCGTCGACGCTCGTTCGGTGACCTTCTCGAGCAGCTCGTCATAGATGCGCCGGTGCGCGAACACACGGCTTCCCGCGATGCAAGTCTGTCCTGCTGCCGCGAAGATCCCGGCGATCACGCCCATCGCGGCATTCGACACGTCGGCATCCTCGAACACGATGTTCGGGCTCTTCCCTCCAAGTTCGAGGGTGCATCCGATGAACCTCGGGGCGACCGCGCGAGCGATGGCCGCCCCTGTGCGAGTGGAGCCGGTGAAGGAGATCTTCGCGATCTGAGGCGAATCGACCAGAGACTGACCCGCCTCGGCGCCGAGCCCTGTCACCACGTTGACAGCACCGGCGGGGAAGCCGGCTTCGTAGGCGAGTTCGGCGACCCGCAGCACTGTTCGCGATGTGTACTCGCTGGGCTTGATGACCAGGGTGTTCCCTGCGGCCAGAGCAGGGGCCAGCTTCGACATCGTCAGAGTCAGCGGGGAGTTCCACGGGGTGATCGCCCCGACGACGCCGAGCGGTTCGCGCTGCGTGAAGTTGATGACCTCGGGGGAATTGGTCGGGATCTGGGATCCCTGCACCTTGTCGGCCAGACCGCCGTAATAGTAGAGGTACTCGGGCAGTCCCTGCAGCTGGCCCTTCATCTCCCGCAGCAGTTTGCCGTTGTCCTGGCTCTCGAGGGTGGCGAGTTCATCGGCGTTCTCTCCGATGAGATCACCGAGTCGGCGCAGCAGGTGCCCGCGCTGGGTGGGTGTGGTGCGCCGCCATTCCCGAGTCTCGAATGTCCGGCGTGCGGAGTCGACGGCTTTGGCGACGTCGTCCGCGCTGCCCCGCGCGAACTCGTAGAGGGTTTCGAGTGTGGCCGGGTTGGTGCTGGTCAGGTATTCGCCGTTCGCGGGCGGGGAGTGGTCCCCGGCGATGAAGTGATCGAGCCGATCGGTCATGATTGACGCCTTTCTGCCTCGTCGAAGAGGTTGTCGAGGTGGTGGGTCAGAGTTTCGGGGTGGGTCACGGGGAGCATGTGCCTCGCTCCATCGACGATCACGACTCGTGACTGAGGGATCCGCTCGCCGAGGCGTCGGCTCATCTCCGGAGTCGACCCCGGGTCGAGCTCTCCCGTGATCGCCAGAGTCGGCACCGCTATCTCCCTCAACCGTGGTTCGATCTCCCGGTCGCCCTGGGCGAAGACGGCATAGGCGAAGAGATAGGAGTCGATGTCGTTGGCGAGGAGGACCGGACGCGTCTCGTCCCGGAGAGCCGCCGCGGATTCGGCTGCACGCCTGCCCTGCGTCCTGCCCTCGTCGTCGTCGGGAAACCAGCGGTCGAGTGCGATTTCCATGCTCTCGCCGAAGTTCGCCCGGGCCTTCTCGAGACGGGAGCGCACCGCTGCGGTCTCCGCCTCGGTGCGAGCGCACACCGAACTCACGCAACCGAGGCTGCGCACTCGGCCGGGCAGGTCGGCGGCGATTTGCTGAGCGATCAACGACCCGAGCGAGAAGCCCACGAGGTGCACGGGTCCGGCCGGAAGGCGCGCGATCACATCCTCGGCCATCTCAGTCAATGAGGTCGTCCGTGTCAGCCGGGGCTGCCGGCCGTGCCCCGGCAGATCGAGCGCGACGACCTCCCTGTCGAGCAGCGCCTCCACCCGTGCCCACACCGTGCGGTCCAGACCCACCCCGTGCAGCAGCACGACCGCCGGCGACAGTTGCTCCTGTGCAGTCATCGTCGGCCGCTGCCTTACTGGTCGGCTGACAGCGGCGCCAGGCGCTGCTGTGGCCGGCCTCCCGTGGCTCCGGCCAGGGCGATGACGATCTCGTCGGCGTGCGGCGCATCGGAGATGCGCCATTCGAAGGTCTGGTGATGCGAGCGAATGGTGGCATCGGTGTAGTGCTTGAGCGGGATGTCGAAGACCACTCCTGCCGGCCCGCGCTTCTCCACCGCCGGGAGCAGGGTGCTCGCCGAGGCGGCATCGCGGAAATGATTGCCGAATTTCAGTGTGTGGATGAGTGCCGACCCGTGTTCGATCTCGCCGTCGACGCCGACGATGGCCGCCTTGCCATAGGCCTCCAGGCTTCCGCCGAGCGCTTCCATCACGCGCGGGGCCAGGAGTGCTCCGACGTCGCTCGCTGTCGCGTCGATGCCGGGCCCGAGGTCCTCGACGAAGTCCTGTCCGTGCCAGGGATTCTCGATCACGGCGGCCACTGCGGCCACGGTGATGACGGGATCCGTGTCCCTGCCGCCTTCGCGGAGCACTTCTTCGACGACTGTCGTGATCTTGCGAACGTTCATTTGATGAGTCCTTTCAGGATTTCCGTGGTGACTGTCCCGTCCGTCGACCGGTCTCCGATTCGGGGGAACGGCCGCGGTCCGGTCGATGCCGCTGCGATCACGCAGATCTCATCGGCGCGCGGAGCGTCGGGGGTGTGGACTTCGAGGCTCTGATAGTGATCTCGGGAGGTCGCGTGGGTCTTGTGCCACATGGGCACCCGGACGGTTGCAGAGGGGCCGGTCCGGCCGTCTGCGAAGCAGAGAACGGACGACCCTTCGAGCATCTCCCTCATGATGTTGCCGAAGTACGGCGTGTGGATGAGCGCTCCCGCGTGCTCGAGCTCCCCGTTCGTGCCGACCAGGGCGGCCTTCCCGAATGCCTCGATCTCGCCGGCGGGGCCCAATGCGGCGAGCAGTCGATCGGTGAGCACCTTGGCGAGAACCGGGGCGATCTCGACGGCCGCGGGGCTCAGGTCGTGGTCGGGGCCGGTGCCCTGCCAGGGATTGGCGAGGACCGCCACTGCGGCTGCCTGTCTCAGCGGACGGTCCAGCGATTCGCCGGACTCGCTGAGGATCTCGTCGACATGCACCGTGACGGTGCGAACGCCGAGGCGACGGGCAAGCTCTTCGAAGCTGCTCGGCCGCTGATTCAGCTCGTGGTCGGTGGACTGTGTTCCTGCTGCTGTGGTCATCTGATCACTTCTCCGAGGACTCGGTGGCGGGTCGGGTGGACAGTGCGGCCCTGCTCGAGGCGTTGACGTGCTCACGCATGGCTGCCTCTGCCCCGAACCAGTCCTTCTCCCGGATCGCAGTGAACACCGCCTCGTGCTCCTGAGCCGAGCGGACGAGGCGTCCCGGCCGACTGACCGCCTGGACGACGATGCGGTGGTAGGCCAGCTGATGCATGAGCCGTTCGTAGGCTTCGGAGAGCTTGTCGTTGTCCGCGCCCCGCATGAGCGTCCAATGGAACTCGTGGACCAGCACGGCATAGCCTTCGGTGTCGCCCAGTTTCGCCGCGGAGATCGAGTCTTCGACATTCGTCGCGAGGTCGCCGAGTTCGGGGATGTCCCCCCGTCTGGCCATGAGTCCTGCGGCGAGGCCTTCGAGGGACTCCTTGAGCTGGAAGAGCTCGATGATCTCACGGCGGGTGGGCTGACGGACGAAGGTGCCGACTCGGGGCCGGATCTCGACCAACCCCTCCAGCTGCAGCTGCTTGAACACCTCGCGGATCGGAGTTCGGCTGACGCCGAAGGATTCGGCGAGCGCGGTTTCGGGGATCATGTCCCCTGGCGCATAGCCGTCGCTGAGGATGCGGGCCCGGACCTGGTCAAGGAACGACTCGCCGGTTTTCCCCGCGATTCGAGAGTTTTCTTGCATACAAGAAGATTACTTGCATGCATCAAGATCTGTCAACAGATTCTCTCAACGCTTGATTTTCCGGGATCATCTGCACCTCTTGACGTATCCCAGAACACGCTTCTATGCTCTCTGGTATGCAACAGAAATCGCGAATCAGCCCACAGGACCACATCAAGAAGACCATCGTCGACGCTTGGCAGCAGGCGTGGGACCTCGGCGAGACCGACGCCCTCGACGCTCTGGTCACCGACGACTACGCCCGCGTCTCCTCCAACTCGGGTCGACAGATGGACATCTCGGCGGCGAAGAACGAGATCAGCGAGATCCGGGCAGCCTTCCCGGACCTGACCACGACGATCGACCGCATCCTCATCGAGGGCGATCAGGGGTCGATCTACTGGCATTCGACCGGCACGTTCACCCAGCCGCTCAACGACGTGCCGCCGACCGGTCAGTCGGTGACGACCCACGGTTCCAACCTGATCACATTCGATGGACCCCTCATCTGCCGGGAAGAGGTCACGTGGGATGCGTCCGCGCTCCTCGCCGACCTCGGCCTCAAGTCCCTGTCGTCGGCCTTCGAAACGTACGAGGGCGAGGTGCTCACCGACGACCTCTCCGGCACCCCGTCCACCGAGGCACTCAAGGCCTTCAATCGTCAGTTCATCACCGGCGTCACAGTGGTGACCACCCTCGATGAGGACGGGCGGCCCCGCGGTCTCGCGGTCAACTCGTACAACTCTGTCTCGCTCGATCCTCCCCTGGTCCTCGTCTGCGTGCAGAAGACCTCGTCGACCTACCCCGCACTGTTCCGTTCGACGCACATGGGGATCAACATCATGAGCAGGAACCAGCGGGGAACCATCGGCACGTTCGCGTCGAAGGCTGCCGACAAGTTCGCGGATCTCGACTGGCACTCGGGACAGCACGGTTCGCCCCTCATCGACGGCTCTGCCGCCTCGATCGAAGTCGAGATCAAGGAACGCTTCCAGGCGCTCACGCACACGGTGTTCATCGGTCGGGTCTGCAGCGCGGAAGCGTCCGAGGACGAGCCGATGATCTACAAGGCCGGAAAGTTCTTCGACAGCGAAGACCTTCGGCCTCTCGACTGAAACCGCGAACCCCGACATCACGAACCCCAACCCGATTCACAATGAAGTGGAGATCGCCGTGAACGATCAACCCAGACGGACGTCCGAGGGCAATGCCTCGCTCGAGGATGCCAGTGCACACAGCCGCCCGGACCTGCCCGGAACGGGATTGGTTCCTGACTCCGGTCCATCACCGGCGATGGCGCGCGCCTACGCCCTGCGGCATCGACCCGGCAGGGTCTTCTGGATCTCGGTCCTCGGCGTCATCGCCTTCACCGCTTGGGGTGCGATCGCTCCGGAGTCGATGGCCGCCACGATGACCTCCGCCATGAACTGGGTCTCCGGAAGCCTGGGCTGGTCGTACCTCGTCGTCACCCTCGGGTGCATCGGCCTCCTCGTGTATCTCGGCTTCAGCCGGTTCGGCAGGATCCGCCTGGGCGCCGAGGACGATCGGCCGGAGTACAGCACCTGGGCGTGGCTGGCCATGATCCTCTCCGCTGTCATGGGGATCGGGCTCATCAGCTACGGCGTGGCCGAGCCGATCTCCCATTTCGCGGCCCCGCCCCATGGGCTGGCTGAGCCCGGCACCACCCAGGCGGCGGTGCGGGCACTCCAGTTCTCCTACTTCGACTGGGGACCGCACGCGTGGGCGGTCTTCGGCGTGTTCGGACTCGCGATCGCCTATTCGACCCACAAGCGCGGAAACACCGGTCTGATCTCGCCGATGCTGCGGCCGCTCTTCGGGAAGGTGATGGACGGCTGGGTCGGTCAGGTCGTCGACATCATGGCAGTTGTCGCGACCTTGTTCGGCACCACGACCTCCCTGGGCCTGGGCGCGTCTCAGATCTCCGAGGGACTCAACCGCGTCTTCGGCATTCCGAACGAGCTCTTCGTGCAGATCATCATCATCCTCGGCATCACCGTGGTGTTCACCCTCTCGGCACTCACCGGGGTGAACCGCGGGATCAAGATCCTCAGCCAGACGACTGCCGTCCTGTCGATATTCCTCGGACTGTTCGTCCTGGTGATGGGTCCGACGGCCTTCATCGGAAACCTCTTCTTCCGGTCGACCGGCCTCTACATCAACGATTTCTTCACGACGAGCCTCCTCACTCCGCTGCTCTCCGGAGACGTCGAGTGGTACCAGTACTGGACCTACTTCATGATGGCCTGGTGGCTGAGCTGGGGTGCCTTCGTCGGAGTGTTCCTGGCCAAAATCTCCCGTGGCCGCACTGTTCGCCAGTTCGTCCTCGGTGTCATGGGCGTGCCGAGCCTCGTCTTCTTCGCCTGGTTCACCGTCATGGGCGGAACCGCGATCAACATCGACATGAACACCGGTGGAGAGATCGGACAGGCCACAGCGGAGAACATCAACTCGGCATTCTTCGAAACCCTGGATCATCTGCCCCTGGTCAGCCTCACGTCGGTCATCGCGATCGTTCTCGTGGTGCTCTACTTCGTCTCGGGTGCCGACGCGAACACCTTCGTGCTCAGCATGCTCACCTCTCGTGGCACACTCGAGCCGAGCCGCTGGGTGCTCACCGTCTGGGGCGGACTGACCGGGACGACCGCGATCGTGCTGTTCTTCGCCGGTGGGCTCGCCGCCCTGCAGCAAGCGGCAATGCTCTCGGCCCTGCCCTTCGCCATCATCGTGGCACTCCTCGGTGTCAGCATCGTGAAGACCCTGCGCGAAGACCACGACTTCGAGGAGCTGCGAGTCGTGCGTCGCGCCGATCTGCACGAGGCGCCGACGCCGAACAGCTGAGTACGTGCGCTCGAGCAGCGCACCTCGAACCGCGTCTGTCGACAGGCACTGCTGCGGCCACCGGAACGGCACTGTGGCCCAAATGCCGGGGTGTCGTCGTACAACCGGTTCCCCGGCAGCTCGACGAGATCGATGTCCGGGTCAGCACGGAAGTACCGGCCCGGACATATTGTCCTCTACGATGTCGCACTAGTGCGAGGCATCAGCGGAACGCTCGGCTGATTCCCCCGGAGATCTGGGAGAGCTGCAGCCAGAGCACGAAGCGGTGGAATGGTCGCAGAATCCACCGGCGCACCGGCCGGCTCGAGCCGGATGTGCGCTCCCAGGCCAGCAGAATGCGCAGAGTCGTCCCACCTGCCGCAGGCTCGAGCTCGATCCTGATGCGTCGCGCATTCGACTTCGGTGCCTCGGGGTAGGTGAATCTCCACTCGACGAGGTGCCGATCCTCCCTGGCCACGAGCTCGATCCGCTGGGCCCGGTACTTCGAGGCGACTCTCGACTCCTTGCCGTCCGGACGCTCCGTGCGCGATCGCCCCTCCCGGGTCTGGCCTACGCGCAACTGCGAGCCGCCGCCCTCGACACGTCCGATGTTCGGCTCCCACTCCGGCAGCCGCGAGACGTCGCTGAGCAGGCTCCACACCTGGTCGACATCCGCCGGAGCGAAGCTCTCGGAGACAGCGGACAGGGTGCCCGGCTCGAATGCGTACCGCGTCGAGGCCGAGGACGAGCGTTCAGCCTCGTCGAGGCGCCGGATCACGGCTGCCGGTGCGACGCCGAGGCGGTCGAGCACGGCTTCGATCATGCCGCTCGGCTCGACCACGAGATCCCGCAGGACGGCGGCGGCATCGCCGCGCCTGCCACCCTGACCCGCCCGTCTGATGATCTCCAGGGGACGCGGGCCCCATTCGTAGCCGTCCGTCTCATGGAAGACGATCCGCCCCTCCTCGCGCACCTCGGCGCTGATCCCCAATGACGCCAGCTGCTCGGAATGCTGAGCTGCCACCGCCCGCCTTGCCGCATCGAGCGTGATCCCGAAGCTGCGCAGCACCTGCCCGGCGATCTGTTCGCTGACGACGAGCGCGAGGAACAGGTGGTCGATGTCAGCGGTGCGCTGCCCGAGCCGGGAGGCCTCCTCCATCGCCGTGACCGACAGTGTGTGCGACGTGGCCGCCGCATCCGTGAATCTGCTCATCGCTGTCTCCTCGGAACGGGAATGGTCGGATCGATCCTCTTCGCGTACTTCTTGTGCACGGCCTGGCGCGAGACGCCGAGCACCTCGGCGATGTTCTGCCAGCTCATCCCCGCCCGCAGCCCCGCCTCCACCTGGGCGAGCTCGAGGCGTTCGATGAGGGCGCGCAGCGAGGCGATGGCGCGCAGGCCCGCTCGCGGGTCGCTCGTGTCCGCGGCGATGTCGGTGATCTGGGTCGCATTCATGGTGTCAACTTATATTGCTTACGGCCCGGTGTCAACCAAGGTTGCTTCCGGATCAGACGCCGCGGTTCGCTGCCTCACCGGCCTCCGCGGTTCGCCCGGAACCCTTGTGCACCTCCGGATAACTTCTCCACTCAATTCGGCCCGCAGCGCGCACACTGGTCCCATGGACTCAAGGTCACCCAGATCGTCCGGAACCCGAGTGGTCCGTGATTCTTCGACTCACCCTCGCCACCGGTCAGGGGCGTGGATGTCGACCGTCGGCAGTCTCGGCGTCGTCTTCGGCGACATCGGTACCAGTCCCCTCTACGCGATGCGAACGGCGTTGAGCATGGAGCACAACGCGGTCACCGTGTCGCTCGAGAACGTGTACGGCGTGATCTCCTTGGTGGTCTGGACTCTCACGCTGATCGTGACGATCAAGTACGTCGTCGTGGTCACACGCGCCGACAACGGAGGGCAGGGCGGCATCCTCGCCCTGGTCGCCCTGCTCCGCCGCCGGATCTCCGACCGTCGGCTGCTCGCCTTCATCACGATCCTCGGCATGCTCGGCGCCGCACTCTTCTACGGCGACTCCATCATCACACCTGCGATCTCCGTGATGAGCGCGATCGAGGGGATGTCCGTGGTCTCTCCCGCCCTCGGCCATCTCGTGGTGCCTGTCTCCGCTGCCGTGCTCGCAGCCCTCTTCCTCATCCAGCCCTTCGGCACCGGCCGGGTCAGTCGCGCGTTCGGCCCGATCATGCTGGCCTGGTTCCTCACGTTGGCCCTGCTCGGCATCCCGGCGATCATCGAGCACCCTCAGGTCCTCCTCAGCCTGTCACCGCACTGGGCACTCGAGCTCATGATCCGACTGCCGTTCGCCTCGTTCGTCCTGCTCGGCGCCGTGGTGCTGACGGTCACCGGCGCGGAGGCGCTCTACGCCGACATGGGTCACTTCGGCGCTTCCGCCGTTCGCCGCGCGTGGCTCTTCATCGCGATGCCTGCCCTGGTGATCGTGTACCTCGGGCAGGGCGCCGGTGTCATCACGGCACCGGGCACGGCAGGCGATCCGTTCTTCCACCTCGCTCCGCCCGCATTCCACGTCCCGCTCATCATCTTCGCCACCGTGGCCACCATCATCGCCTCGCAGGCGGTGATCTCCGGGGCCTTCGCCGTCACCCGTCAGGCAATGCGCCTCGGCCTACTCCCGCGTCTGCGCGTCAGTCACACATCGCAATCGGAAGAGGGACAGATCTACCTCCCTGCCATCAACTGGATCCTGTGTGCGGGCGTGATGGCACTGGTGGTCGTCTTCTCCTCGTCGGCCCGGCTGGCCTCTGCCTATGGGCTCGCCGTCACCGGCACACTCGCCCTCGAGTCCGCCGTCTTCCTCATCTTCGCGGCCACTGTGTGGCGGTGGCGCCCCTGGGCGGTGGTCGCCTACGCGGCGATCATCGGGGCGGCCGAACTTCTGCTCTTCGCCGCCAATCTCACCAAGCTCGTCGTCGGCGGCTGGCTTCCGCTGCTCGTTGCGGCCGGCGTCTTCGTCGTGATGACGACGTGGCGCGCCGGTGATCAGCGAGTGAGGGCGCAACGGCGCGCGGCGGAAGGGGCGCTCGATGAGTTCCTCGACTCGATCCGGAGCGCGCCGCCCAGACGCAGGCCCGGAGTCGCGATCTTCCCCCACCACAGCCCCGACACCACCCCGTTGGCCATGGTGCAATGCGTGCGGAGCTTCCACGTCCTCCATGAGCATGTCGTCATCGTTCGGCTCCATCACGCGAACGTGCCTCACGTGCGGGCCGAGGACCGCATTGACGTCGAGGGCCTGAGCGCGAAGCTGGCCGGCATCGCACGAGTGACGATCACCGTCGGATACGCCGATCGCCCCGACCTTCCCGGCAACCTCGCCTTGGCGCTCGGCAGACTTCCAGAGCTCGAGTTCGACTTGGACGCGGCGATCTATCTCCTCTCGGTGCTCGCCCTCGTTCCCGCGCATGCGCCACGTCTGCGCAATTGGCGACAGGCTCTCTTCCTCTCCCTCGAACGAAACCAGACCGATCGCATCGAAGCCTTCCATCTTCCAGCGGATCGCACGATCGTCGTCGGCTCGGAAATGCAGGTCTGAGTGCGAATCCGCGCCTCAACCGGAGGCGGAGTCCAATCGGAGCCTGAGCCCGTCGATGAGGGACGAGAGTCCGAGGTCGAACGCCGCCTCCGCCCCGAAACGATCTGAGTGGCGCGGATCGAGTGCCGCACGGATCGAGCCGAAGGTCGGATCGACCGACTCCTGGTCGAGCAGATCGGCGGGGGCGACGATGTCGAGAGCGGCACCGAGGACGAACGCCTCGACCATCCGCATGAGGGCGACGACCTCGTCCTCCGCCCAGCCTCCCCTGACGAGTCCGGCGACGACGACGTCGTACATCCGATACGTCGACAGGTCCCGGATCGACGTCGTCGCGAGCAGCCGGATGAGGTTGGGATGGGCTGCGAACGACCGCAGGTAGGACCGCGCCCAGGCCTGCAGGGCCTCGTCCCAGGGCTGATCGCTGCCCGGCAGGAACGGCGAGACGTCGATGTCCTCGACGATCCGGGCGCGCAAGAGCTCGATGAGCTCACCGCGTCCGGAGACATGGTTGTACAGCGAGGACACCTGACGATCGACGCGGGCGGCGAGAGTGCGCATGGACAGGGCCTCGGCCCCCTCCTCGTCGACGAGGTCGAGGGCCGCCTGGACCAGGCGCTGACGATTGAGCCGCATGAGCCGCCGTCCTTCTCTTCCCTTGGGTGAATCAAGAGAGTATCGTACTCTCAGGCTTTGAAACGAACAGTGTTCGTACGCAATGATGCGGGAGGGAATACGTGGCAACGCTCTTCGACAACGGCACGATCTGGCTGGGCGCGGATCGACGGCCGTCCGACGCTTTGCTCGTCGTCGACGGGGTCATCGCGGCGGTGGGCGCCGATGACGTGGCGAAACGCCTGCCGGCAGAGACCGATGTCGATCATGTCGATCTCGAGGGCGGCTTCCTCATGCCGTCGTTCGGCGACGGCCATGCGCACCCGATCTTCGGGGGTCTCGAAGCGGAGGGCCCTGAGGTCCGCGGGTGCGAGAGCGTCGAGGAGATCATCGCCGAGGCGGTGCGCGCCGTCGACGCGGCGGGCTTCCAGATCCACATCCACGCGATCGGCGACGCCGCGGTGCGGCAGGCTCTCGACGCGATCGAGCAGGCCATCGAGGCCAACGGCCCCCGCGATCGCAGGCCGGTCATCGCCCATGCTCAACTCGTCGAGGCGACCGACCTTGAACGCTTCACACGCCTCGGGGTCATCGCGAACATGCAGCCGCTGTGGGCACAGCTCGACGGCCTCATGACCGTGCTCACGGTGCCGCGCCTCGGCGAGGAACGCGCACGGCAGCAGTACCGGATGCGGACCATCCTCGACGACGGCGGACTGCTCGCCTTCGGCTCCGACTGGCCGTGCTCCTCGGGCACCCCGCTCGAAGGGCTCGCCGTTGCGACGAGCCGGCAGACCGAGGACGGCGATCCCGACGGCGGATGGACTCCGGAGGAGATCGTCGACACCGCCCGGGCCCTCGACGCCTACACGGCGACCGTGGCCCACCAGGCGTTCGCCGATCTCACGCCCGCCCCCTGGGGCCGCATCCGACCCGGCGCGAGAGCCGACCTCGTCCACCTCGACGCCGACCCGTCGAAGTCCCACGGCTGGGCGCTGGCAGACCTGAGAATCCGCACCACCTACTTGGGCGGCGTCGCCGTCCACTCATAGGGACCGTCCACACACAAGGAAAGGACGATGATGTCCGCAGCCCCGACCCCCACCGCCTCCGAGGGCAGCCTCCGCCGCGCCCTCGGCGTACCCTCACTCGTGCTCTTCGGCCTCGTCTACATGGTGCCGCTGACGGTGTTCACGACCTACGGGATCGTCACGCAGATCTCCGGGGGCCGAGTCCCCCTCGCCTACGTCGTGACCCTCGTCGCCATGGTCTTCACGGCCCGCTCCTATGCTCGGATGGCGCACGAGCTTCCCTTCGCCGGCTCGGCCTACACCTACACGCAGAAGACGTTCGGCGCCTCCATCGGCTTCGTCGCCGGTTGGGCGCTGCTCCTCGACTACCTGTTCCTGCCGATGATCAACTACCTGGTCCTCGGCATCTACCTCGAAGCAGCCTTCCCGATGATCCCCGCTTGGGTCTTCATCGTCACGGCCATCGTCCTCGTCACGGTCCTCAACATCATCGGAATCGTCTCGGTGGCCCGCGCGAACTTCGTCATCATCGCGGCCCAGGCGATCTTCATCGTCACTTTCGCCGCCCTGAGCATCGCGACGCTGACCGGGATGGGCGACGTCGACCTCGCCGCCCCCTTCACGGGAGACGGGACCGCGGACGGCTTCGCCCCGGTGATGGCCGGCGCCGCGGTGCTCTGCCTGTCGTTCCTGGGATTCGACGCGATCTCGACACTGTCGGAGGAGGCCAAGGACTCCGAGAAGTCGGTGCCCCGCGCGATCGTCATCGCCACGATCACCGGCGGACTCATCTACATCGCCCTGTCCTACCTCTCGCAGATCGTGTTCCCCTCGAACGACTTCGCCGAGGTGGACTCCGCCGCCCTCGACGTCATGGCGGCGGCGGGCGGGCAGTTCCTCACGGTCTTCTTCACCGCCGCCTATGTCGCGGGCGCCTGCGGGTCGGCGCTGACTTCCCAGGCATCGGTCGCGCGCATCCTCTACGCGATGGGACGCGACGGCGTCCTGCCCCGCGGGTTCTTCGGCCGGCTCTCGCAGCGGTTCGACACCCCGGTCAACGCCACCCTCGCGGTCGGGGTCGTCTCCCTGCTCGCCGTCGTCGTCGACCTCACTTTCCTCTCCGAGATGATCAGCTTCGGGGCGCTCGTCGCGTTCTCGGCGGTCAACCTCTCGGTGATCAAGCACTTCGTCATCGACGGCGGCCGGCGGGGAACAGCGGCGATCCTCAGCTACGTCGTGCTCCCGGGGATCGGATTCGGACTCACTGTCTGGCTGTGGACGAGTCTGTCGGCGCGCACACTGGTCATCGGCCTCGTCTGGCTGGCCGTCGGCATCGCCTACCTCGCCGTCGTCACGCGGGGATTCCGCCGGCCCACGCCGACCCTCGACCTCAAGGAATAGCCCGGCACGACGGCGATCCGCGAATCGATCGGGCGCCCGGAGAGCCTGAGCGCTCCGGGCGCCCGATGGCGTTCGGCGTCCACTCACGATATACCGTCTCTTGCCATAGTGTGTATCACACACTATAGTGTCCGACATGAAGGATGACACGACGGAGAGCGGCGACGCCCACAGCTGCGACCCAGCCGGGAACCCGGCCCACTTCCCATCGACCGTCGCCCCGCCGGCGGATGAGGATCCGACACTCGCGACGCACGAACAGGAGCTACGGCGCGGCACCGTCGTCTTCGCCAGCCTCGTCGCCTGCCGGAGCCCGCAGTACGGGTACTCGCTGCTGAGCACCCTCACCGAGGCCGGCATCCCGACCGAGGCGAACACGCTCTACCCGCTCCTGCGCCGCCTCGAGAAGCAGGGGCTGCTCACCGCCGAGTGGAACACGGAGCAGACCAGACCGCGCAAGTACTACACCGTGACCGACAAGGGCGCCGAAGTCGCGGACCGTCTGCACTCACATTGGCTGGCGCTCAACTCCAGCATCACGACACTGTGGAAAGAAGGCACACGATGACCGCGCGAACCGACCTCTACATCGCCACCGTCGTCCGCAGACTCCCCGAGGGCAGCCGCGACGACATCGCCGAGGAGATCAGGGCGACGATCGATGACATGATCGACGCTCGCCTCGGCGAGGAGGATCCCCCGAAGGAACGGCTCGAGAGGGTCGAACGCGAGGTCCTCGAGGAACTCGGCGATCCCGCCGTGCTCGCCGGGCGGTACTCGAACTCCCCGCAGTTCCTCATCGGACCCGCGTCCTATCCCGTCTTCCTCTGGTGCATGCGCACGATCCTGCCGATCACCGGCGTCGCCGCCCTCCTCATCAACGTCGTCGCCCACTCGCTGACCACGCCGGAGGTCCAGATCGGATCGCTCATCGGTGCGGTCATCGGCAAGACCGTCCTCGCCCTGCTCCTGTGCTTCGCGGCCGTCACGATCCTCCTCGCCCTGGGCGAGCGCGGACCCGGACCCGAGACGAGGTCTCCCCGCGCGCCAGGCGAGAGCTGGAGCGTCGACGATCTGCGCGCGACCGATCCGGACATCGCCCGGACCCGCGCCGAGGCCCTCCTGGGCCTCGTCATGATCGTCCTGCTCGCCATCGTGCCGTTCCTCCCCACGACCCTGTTCTACGCGGGCCATCTCAACGATGGGGGATCGTTCGTCAACCCCGGCCTCGGATCCGGGTGGATCGTCAGCTACTGGACCCTGCTCGGGCTCATGGCCGCCGTCGAGGCGATCAGGGCCCTCCGCGGGTCGACACCGCGAGCGCTCATGATCGCCGGCAGCGTCATCGACGTGGTCATGGGTGTCTTCCTCACCATCGCCCTCCTCACCCAGACCGTGTTCCATCCCGAGCTCATGTCGCCCTCAGGCGTCGACGTCACGCAGATCGTCGCGGTCGTCGCCGTGTGGATCGTCGTCATCTGGGACCAGATCGACACGTGGCGGGGTCAGCGGCCCGCTGCCCGGACCGTCGAACTCCGTCAGTCCGCCGGCTGAGCTCGATCGGCCCTCCTCGACCGTCGGCCCGACCGCCCTCTCCCGGGCGGTCGGGCCGACCGCGTCGGGCTGGCCTCAATCGGCCGTCCGGCTCGCGATGACGGTGAACTTCGCGTTCCGTTCCGCCTGCCTGCTGGGTCCGATGAGCCTCTCGAGGCGCTCGCGGTAGCGCAGATGCGAATTGAACACCGTGAGCACCTCCCCGCCGGGAGCCAGATACCGGGCGGCCGCGCGCATCATCGCCGCCGCGGTGTCGGATTCGATCGCCGTGCCGTGGTGGAAGGGCGGGTTGAGCAGGATGAGATCGAACACGCCGTCGATCACCGCGTCGGCCTCCGCGGGGTCGGCGGCCGCATCGATGAGGCGGAAGTCGACGTCGGTCCCATTCGCCTCGGCGGTTGCCCTCGCCGAGGCGACCGCCGCCCTGGAGACGTCGACTCCGAGCCCGGACGCCGCCTGTGTCACGCGCATCGCCGCGGTGAGCAGCCACCCGTTGCCGCAGCCGAGGTCGAGAACCGAGCGCCTCCGCAAACCAGCGGTCGGGTGAGGATCCGCGCCGCCCACGGCCACTGCGTTCGCCTCCGCGGCCAGGACGTCGAGGAGGAGCGCCGACCCTTCGTCGTTCTTCACTCCCGAGAAGCAGGCGCCGTGCGCCCGCACCTGCAGCGGTCCGACCGACGGATGGTCGATGACGCCGTGGGCGGGTAACTCGGCCAGGCTCGGTGAGGACAGCGGTCTGCTGCCGATGATCAGGCGGTGCTTGCCGGCTCCGGGTGAGACGTCGACCCGGGCGAACCCGCGGGCCAGCTCCTTGTTGACGGCGCGGCTCATCGCGTCGCTGCGGCCGATGACGACGAGGACCGACACATGGGGCTGGAGACGGGCGAGCACCTCGGCGAGAGCGCTCACCGCCTTCGGCGCATTGACGACGGCCCACGTCTCCCCGCTCGACCGCGGAGCCTTCAGGCCGGCCAGGTCGTCGATGACCTCGGCCTCGGGCGCCGCCTGGGCCACGGTCCGGGCCTCGTCGATCCTGTCGTTGTACGTGTGCAGGGTCGCGAGTCCGGCGAGGACTCGGGCCTGCACGCCCTGCGGGTCGTCGACGAGGACGATGTCCCGCGGGAGGGCGGCGAGCGCCTCGGGGATGAACTGCCCGTCGGCCGGGCGACCGGAGATGTCGAGCTCGCCGTCTCGGCGACCGAGCACGTACTCGGCAAGGAACCGTGCCGGTGCGATGCCCGGGATCGCGGTGGAGCCGAGACGCGCTGCGAGCAGGTCTCGGACGTGGTCGGCGGCGGCGGAATCGGGGGCGAGCAGAGTGGCGGGCATCCGCACAGTCTAGTGCGACGGGCTCGCCCGTGCGCGGGGCGCAGGTGTGCTACTAATTGAGTGGAGTTCGCCCACTGACGCACAGGAGAGATCATGACAATTCTCGTCGGCTATTCCCCGTCCCCCGAAGGCAGAGCGGCAGTCGATTTCGGCATCGAGCAGGCCAGGGCGTTCGATGACACCCTCATCGTCCTCAACGCCGGCATCGGGGAGACTCCTGACGAGAGGGGAGTGGCGACGAACTCGGACATGGAGGAGCTCACGCAGACGCTCAAGTCCTCCGGGATCTCCCACGAGATCCTCCAGTTCCTGCGTGGCAACGACCCGGTCGAAGAGCTGCTCGCCCTCGCCGAGGCGACCGCGGACACCCGCATGATCGTCATCGGCTCCCGCCGCCGCTCCCCTGTCGGCAAGCTCATCATGGGGTCGACGGCCCAGCGGATCATCCTCGAGGCCGAGGTGCCCGTCGTCTCCGTCAAGGCGACGAAGCAGTAGGACAGCGCGCCCGCACGTCAGTCGGTGACGAGCGGCTCGTCCCACTCCTTGAGGTCGGCTTCGCTCCAGTCGCCGTAGGTCGGATTGGGCAGGATGATCCACTCGCTGCCGAACTTTTCCCGGTTCTTCTCGACCAGCTGCCTCTGCTTCTTCAGCGGCGCGTCGGCGAAGGCGCTGTCGAAATCGTGGAGAGTGTCGCCGAGCTGCATGAGCACGGTGTGATCGGCTTCAACGGCCGCCCGACGCTCCTCCTTCGGAGGGCCGAGAAGCTTTACGCTCTCCTCGGTGACCTGCGGCAGTCTGAGCGCCTTGAGAGTCTCCAGGGTCGCGGCCTTGTTCTCGTCGGTGCGGTCGGAGATGTAGAAGATGTCGACTCCGAGCTCGTCGGCGTGCTCGAAGAACTCCAGTGCCCCGGGAATCAGCGTCGGCTCACCATGGCGCTCCCAGTCTCCCCAGGTGTCCCACGTGCTGTAATCGTGGCATTCGGCGAGGTCCCGAGCCAGGAGCTCCGAATTGTCGATCACCGTCTCATCGAGGTCGGTGATGATGGCCGGGTTCTCACCCTCGCCGACATCGGCGACGGCTTCGTCGAGCTGCTCCGTGGCGACATCGTAGGTCTGTGCCTGCAGGGCGCGCGCCTCGGCGCTCTGCTGCTGCCATTTGAGGCCCATCTCGTACTTCTCGACATCGCAGTCGGATGATTCCTCTTCGGCGGCCGCCGAGGTGGGACCGGAGTTGAGAGCCCAGGCGGCGAATCCTGTGATCACCACCAGGAGAACGAGGAGCGCGGGCGTGAAGGCTTTCTGCATGTATTCATCCTTGAATCCGATGGACGCCTCGGTGGCGTCGGAAAGTGCCCGAACGGATTGTGGGCTGCTTCACCATACCAAGACGCCGGATTCGCCTGTAGTGCCGACACTGGGCGGGACGGCTGCTGCGCACAATGGTCGGCAATGCGGCTCCGGCGGCGACGACGGTCATCGCCGCCTCACTCCCCCGCGATCACGGCGACGAGCGCGTCGACATCCTCCTCGGTGGTGTCGAAGGCGCACATGAAGCGCGCGATGTTCTCACCCAGGGGCCATGGCGCGAAGGCGAAGCTCTCCCGCGCCCGCGCCGCCACCTCGGGCGGCAGGTGGGCGAAGACGACGTTCGACTCGATCTCCTGGACGAGCGCGACCCCGGGGGCACGGCCCGCGGCGATCGCCTCGGCGAGACCGTCTCCGAGTCGTCGCGCCATCGCATTCGCGTGCTCCGCCGAGGTCCGCCACAGGTCCCCCTCGTACAGGGCGTTGAGCTGCGCGGAGAGGAAGCGCATCTTCGACGACAGCTGCAGGTTCATCTTCCGCAGGAACCTCATCCCCTCCCCGATGTCCGGGTCGAGGACGACGACCGCCTCGGCGCCCAGCAGTCCGTTCTTCGTCCCGCCGAGGCTGAGGATGTCGACGCCTGCCTCGGTCGTCAGCGCGGCGAGATCGGTGCCGAGGAACGCCGCGGCATTGCCCAACCGGGAGCCGTCGACGTGGAGGATCATCCCGAGCCGGTGCGCGGTCTCGGCGATCTCCCTGATCTCCTCTGGGCGGTAGGTCGTGCCCCATTCCGTCGACTGGGACAGCGACACGGCCAGGGGCTGGGCGTTGTGCTCGCTGCCGCGGCCGAGGATCGCGGCCTCGATCGACTCCCGATCGAGCTTCCCGTCCGCGGTCGGTGCGCCGATGATCTTCAGCCCGCCGACCTTCTCCGGGGCACCGGTCTCGTCGTAGTTGATGTGGGCGCTGGCCGCGGTGATCACGGCGGCCCACCGCGGAAGCGCCGCCTGGAGTCCGAGCACATTGGCGCCGGTGCCGTTGAACACCGGGAACGCCCGGGCGTCGGGCCCGAAGTGCTCCCGCACGACCTCCTCGAAGCGCGCCGTCCAGGGATCGCCGCCGTAGCCGGGCGTGTGCCCGACGTTGGCGGCGACGATCGCGTCGATGACCTGCCGGTGGGCGCCGGCCCAGTTGTCGGAGCCGAAGTTGCGGGGGTGGTCCTGGGGGTCGGTGCTGATCGGGGTCACGGGATGGGCTCCTCCTCGGGCTGTGCTGGTCTCTGCCTCCCAGGGTAGTCGGCCCACGGTGCGGAGTCTCTGCCACCCGGGGCGGTCGCCTCACCGCCCGCGGTGGGAGGACGCTCAGGAGTGCGTCATCAGCCCCGAGGCGACCGCGAGGTCCTGCCACGACATCCCGGTGCCCTTGAAGACATTCACGCGCTGCGGGTCCCGGGCGGCCCGCCCCCGGACGAGGTCGGCGAGCGGGACGAGGTCCTCGACGCTCAGGTGGCCCTCGTCGACGGCGAGCACGATGTCTCCGGCTTCGCGCATCGCCGCCGCCCGGTCTTCGACGACGACCTGAGCACCGGACAGCAGTGCGCCCGGCAGCTCTCGGAGGTCGGGCTCATGGGAGCCCATCGCGATGACGCAGGTGCCGACGCTGACGAGCGAGGCGTCGAAGAGGGGCCGGCTCGCCGAGGTGGCGCACACGACGATGTCCGCGTCGGGAACGTCCTCGACGCGCCCTTCTTCCGCGGTGATCCCGCGAGCCGAGAGTATCTCGAGCGCCGAGGTGAGCCGCCCGCGACTGCGGCCGATGATCCGGATCTCAGCGAGGTCGCGGATCGCGTCGAGTGCGACGACATGCTCGATCGCCTGCGGGCCGGTGCCGAAGACGACGAGCGTCCTCGCGTCCTCGGCGGCCAGCCGGTCGCAGGCGACGGCGGAGGTGGCCGGCGTGCGCAGCTCGGTGAGCGCGGAGCCGTCGACGAGCAGCCGCGGCGTCAGCGTGTCGGCGTCCATGAGCATGTAGGTGGCCTGGATCCTCGGCAGTCCCCGGTCGGGATTGCCCGGGGCGACGGAGGCGATCTTCACGCCCACCCACTGACCGAGCACCGAGGGCATGAGGAGCAGGTGGCCGCTTCCGGCATCGATCGGGATGCGGTGCGGGTCATCGGCGGGGTCGAATCCCGCCCTCAGCTGGGCGGCGATGAGCTCACGCGCGGTGTCGACGGAGATCCGCCGCCGGACCTCGTCGGCGGTGACGAACGGCAGAGGAGCGGAGTGGACGGGAACGGTCATGTGGCGAGTCCTTGTCTCGGAGGTGGGTGGTCAGAAACGCTGCGGGGAGAGCCGGTCGAAGAGGTCGCCGGCGGCGCGTCCGCCCGCCAGGTCGGTGACGAGCCGTCCCGTCACCGAGGCGAGGCTGATGCCGAGCATGACATGGCCGGAGGCGACGATGACGTGAGGGTGGGCGGGCAGTGCGCCGATGACGGGCACGCCGTCGGGTGTCATGGGACGCAGTCCCGTCCAGGGGCTCGGCACCGACTGCTCGGCAGGCCAGTTCGCGAAGTACCTGTGCAGTGAACTGATCATCCCTCCGGCACGGACGGTGTCGATGGATTCGTCGAGTCCGCCGAATCCCATCGTCCCCGACACCCTGACCATGCTCTCGAGAGGGGTGATGGCCACCTTCCCCTCGGCGAGGTAGATCGGACCCGTCGGCGCGTCCGCGGTGCGCGGCAGATCGTAGCCGTAGCCCTTCCCGGCCTGCACGGCGACCTTCTCGCCCAGCGGCCTGAGGACCTCGTTCGTCCAGGCGCCGGCGGCGACGACGACCTTGTCGGCCTCGAGCACCTCGCGGCCCACGACGACGCGCGCCCGACCGGCATCGGCGGGGACCAGGGCGGCCGTGTTCCCGTACCTGAGGTCGACGCCCTCCCGGGCGCACGCCTCGGCGAGGCCGAGCACGAACGACCGGGGGTCCAGAGACCGATCGCCCTTCGACTCGATGGCGGCGACGACATCGGAGGTGACGGCGGGTGCAAGTGCGCCCAGCTCCCCCGGATCCATCTCCCGCCAGGAGAACCCGGTCAGTTCGGACTCGATGAGGCGAAGTTCCTCGATGCGATGGTGCAGCTTCTCCTGGTCCGTGAAGAGCATGGTCAGCGGATCGTCGTGCATCTCGAACTCGACGCCCTCGGCGCGCAGGTCGTCGATGCTCGACAGTGCGGTCGCGCTCATCGCGGCCAGCGTCTTCGATCCCTCGACATAGCGCCGCTCGGTGCACGACGCCGCCATCCTCGCCATGAACCCGAGGAACTCGGGTCGCCAGCTCGGCGAGACGTAGACGGGACCGTCCCGACGGCTCATCCACTTCAGCGCCTGGGGGATGACTCCGGGCGCGGTCACCGGCACCGACATGCTTGGGATGACCCAGCCCGCGTTGTGGCCCGAGGCCTTGTCACCGGGGGCGTGGGCGTCGACGAGGGTGACGTCCCACCCGTCCCTGCGCAGATGGTAGGCGCTGGCCAGGCCGATGGCGCCGCCTCCGAGGACGATTGCTGAGGTTCGTGTCATGATCTCGCTTCCGTGAGTTCCGATGCGCGGTCCGGGTGGGGGTGCCTGCCCGTGGTGGCGACGATGAAGCCGATGAGGCCGCCGAGGACGGCGGGCACGACCCACCCCGCGCCTGCTGAGAAGAAGGGAATGAAGGAGAACCAGGAGTCCAGCTGGTCGACGGCGACGCCCGCCGCCTTGAGCGCGTCGATGATCGCGATCGCGGTGGCGCCGACGATCGCTCCGACGTAGACCGCGCGGTATCCGCCGAAGAGCCTGTCGCACAGCGCGAGCACGATGAGCGTCATTCCCACCGGGTAGAGGAGGTAGAGGACGGGCAGGGCCGTGGAGAGCACCAGAGTCAGACCGAAGTTCGCGAAGACGAAGCCCACCCCTGCGACGAGGAGCATCCACCCGCGGTAGCCGAGCTTCGGGAACTTCTTGGCCAAGTAGTCGGCCACGCAGGTGATGCAGGCGACGTTCGTCGTCAGCCCCGTGAGCAGGATGACGCCGCCGATCATCAGCACTCCCGGATAGCCGAGGAGCTGCCGCGAGGCCTCGGCCAGGAGCTCTCCGCCGTTGTCGGGACGCCCGATCGCCTCGACGCTCGAGGCACCGATCCACGCCAGGCTGATGTGCAGCAGGGCGAGTCCGACCACGGTGATGAGGCCGGCCTTGAGGAAGGTCATGGCGATGCCCCGCTTCGACGTCACTCCGAGGCCTCGGATCGACTGGATGAAGACCGCCGCGAAGACGAGGGCGGCCAGGGCGTCCATGGTCCCGTAGCCGTCGGTGAAGCCGAGGAAGAACGGATGCTCCGTGTAGGGGGCGACCGCCGGCTGCGGGTCACCCATCGGTGCGATCAGGGACCGGATGACGATGATGGCGAGCAGGATGGTGAACACCGGGGTGATCGCCTTGCCGATCCGGTCGACGAGTTTGCTCGGATTCAGCGACAGCCACACGCTGAGGACGGTGAAGACGAGCGAGAAGACGAGCAGGGCCCAGGGCCCGGCGGCCAGGTCCGCGCTCAGGCTCGGCTTGACCGTGATCTCGTAGACCACCGAGGTGGTCCGCGGGATGACGTAGAGCGGGCCGAGTGCGAGGAAGAGCAGGAGGCAGAAGACCGCGGAGAACTTCGACGAGACCCGGGAGGCGAGGACCTCGACGTCCCCGCCGCACATCGACAGCGCGATGATCGCCAGGAGCACGAGCCCGACACCGGTGATGAGGAAGCCCGACATGGGCAGCCACATGTCCTCGCCCGCCCCCTGGCCGACCATCGGCGCGAAGATCGTGTTCCCCGCGCCGAGGAACATCGCGAAGAGCAGGAGCCCGAGCGCGAAGACCTTGCCCTTCGACAGCCGTTCGCCCCCGCTCATCGCCGGCATCCCGACGTCGTCGGCTGACCACTGCGTGCGGACTTCTCGTTCATGTCATCTCCTCGTTGAAATGGGTGGACTCCCCTTATTCGATCACTCCCCACCCCCGGACACTTCGCACATCAATCCAAAACTCAGCGCGAATATTGGTACGATCGAATGAAGGGATGGGGGTGTCGCATGTCGTTGGGACTCACCGAGGTGCTGACATGTCTGGAATCGACGCGGGTGCCGGAGCACCTGCCGCCGCCCGAATGGGCCGACGACGTTCTCATCGATTCCGTGACCATCCTCGGTGCCGACGAGCTCACGGAGCGATCTCCGGTCGGGGCCACCGACCTCGTCCTCGTCGCGGGAGCCTCTCCCGAATCCATCGGCTGCTGGCTCACGGCTCTGTCACTGCGGTCCCGAGCACCAGCCGGACTCGTGATCAAGCCGGCCTCCGTCACCGCTGCCCTGCGGGACCAGTGCGAGGCCCGGCGAGTCCTCCTCATCGTCATCGATGCGCGCGCCCGCTGGGAGATCGTGTTCTCCCAGCTGCAGAACCGGCTCGAACGCGAGAGCGGGCGCGCGGAGGCGAGCTCCGCCTCGGCGACCGACCTCTTCGACCTGGCCGAGGTGATCGCCGAGGGAACGGGTGGGCTGGTCACGATCGAGGATGCCGAGCACCAGAGGGTGCTCGCGTACTCGTCGTCGGGCAAGGGCGCCGACGAACTGCGCACCCGCGCGATCCTCGGCCGGGAGGCTCCTCCGGACTCGATGGCCTGGCTCAGGGAGACGGGGGTGATGTCCTCCCTGCGCGTCCCCGATCAGGTGATCGACGTACCGGCTGCCGATCCCCTGGGGATGAAGCGGCGCCTCGTCGCCGGAATCCACAGCCCCACCGGCATGCTGCTGGGGTCGATCTGGGTGCAGGAGGGCGCCGAGGAGTTCCCGTCCGGAGCCGAGGAGGTCGTCCTCGGCGCAGCGGCGAGCGCCGCGGGGATGCTCCAGCGCAGCACCGTCGTGCACACGACCGAGGGCAGGATGATCCGCGGGCTCTTTTCCGCCCACAGTGAGGTCGGCAGTGAGATCGCCGCTGGCTACTTCGCGATTCCCGTCGAGTCCGATCTGGCTCTCATCGGAATCGCATCCGCCGACGACGATGCCCTGGGCGCGGTGTTCTCGCTTCTCGAACTCCATGTCAGAGCCTACGCCGCCGGCGCGGTCACTGCTCTGCTCGACTCCCGCGCGTACGTCCTGCTCCCAGCACCGGGGCCCTCCGGTGTCATCACCGATTGGCTCGAGCAGATGCTCGTCCGACTCGAATCCCGCCCTGCTCTCGACGGCGGTCGCCTGCACGCCGCCCTGGCCGCCCCCGTACCCGGGATCAGCAGGGTTCGCGCGGCACGGCACGAGGTCGACCGGGTCCTCGATGCCGTCGACGACACCTCCCGGCGGGTCTCGACCCTGTCGGAATCTCGCACATCCGTGCTGTTGAGGGAGACTCTCGATCTGATTGCCGCGCACGCCCAGCTGCGGGATCCCCGCCTCGACCTCCTCGCCGCCCACGACAGGGACCATGGTTCCGCGTTCGTCGACAGCCTGCGCGCGTTCCTCGTCGCGGGCGGCGGACTGCGGGAGGCGGCACGTTCGCTGTCCGTGCACCCGAACTCGTTGAGGTATCGACTCGGGCGAGCACAGAAACTCACGGGCCTCGACCTCAGCGATCCGCGCGATCGCCTGCTCACCGAGATCCAGTTGGCGATCCGGGCCGGTTGAGCAGTGCCGCCGTTGCGGTACGACGACGGCCCCGAGCGGAAGTGCTCGGGGCCGTCGAAGCGATTCGATCAGGCGCAGGTCCCACGGGATCCGGCGGCAGTCCTGGCGCCGGCGCATGCCGGCACGGCTGCAGATCTCAGGCGAGGAGCTCGCGCATGAGCTGGGCGGTCTCGGTCGGGGTCTTGCCGACCTTGACGCCGGCGGCTTCGAGGGCCTCCTTCTTCGCCTGCGCGGTGCCCGAGGAGCCGGAGACGATGGCGCCGGCATGGCCCATGGTCTTGCCCTCGGGAGCGGTGAAGCCGGCGACGTAGCCGACGACAGGCTTCGTCACGTTCTCCTTGATGTAGGCCGCGGCCCGCTCCTCGGCGTCGCCGCCGATCTCGCCGATCATGACGATCGCCTCCGTCTCGGGGTCCTTCTCGAAGGCCTCGAGGGCGTCGATGTGGGTGGTGCCGATGACCGGGTCACCGCCGATGCCGATCGCGGTGGAGAAGCCGAGGTCACGCAGCTCGTACATCATCTGGTAGGTCAGGGTGCCCGACTTCGAGACGAGGCCGAGCTTGCCCTTCTTCGTGATGTTCGCCGGGATGATGCCGGCCAGGGACTGCTCCGGGGAGATGATGCCGGGGCAGTTCGGGCCGATGATGCGGGTCGCATTGCCGGCCGCCTGAGCACGGGCCCAGACCTCGGCCGAGTCCTGAACGGGAATGCCCTCGGTGATGATGACGAGGAGACCGATCTTCGCATCGATGGCCTCGATCGCGGCGTCCTTGGAGAAGGCCGGGGGCACGAATGCCACCGAGACGTCGGCCCCGGTGGCCTCCATCGCCTCGGAGACGGAGGCGAACACGGGGAGTTCGAGCTCGTTGCCGTCCTTGTCAGCGTGCTTCACGGTGGTGCCCGCCTTGCGAGCGTTGACGCCGCCGACGACGTTCGATCCCGCCGCGAGCATCCGCGCGGTGTGCTTGGTGCCCTCGCCACCGGTGATGCCCTGGACGATGATCTTCGAATCGGAATTCAGGAAGATAGACATGGGTGTAAAGACCTTTCCTTACTTGGCAGCAGCCAGTTCGGCGGCCTTGTCGGCTCCACCGTCCATGGTGTCGGTCAGGGTGACGAGGGGGTGGTTGGCATCTGCCAGGATCTTGCGGCCTTCGTCGACGTTGTTGCCGTCGAGGCGGACGACGAGGGGCTTCGTGGCCGAGTCACCGAGGATCTCGAGCGCCTTGACGATGCCGTTGGCGACCGCGTCGCACGCGGTGATGCCGCCGAAGACGTTGACGAAGACGCTTTCGACCTGTTCGTCGCCGAGGATGACATCGAGGCCGTTGGCCATCACCTCGGCGGACGCGCCGCCTCCGATGTCGAGGAAGTTGGCGGGCTTGACTCCGCCGTGGTTCTCCCCGGCATAGGCGACGACGTCGAGGGTCGACATGACGAGACCCGCGCCGTTGCCGATGATCCCGACCTGGCCGTCGAGCTTGACGTAGTTGAGGTCGAGCTTCTTGGCCTTGAGCTCGAGCGGATCCTCGGCACTGATGTCGACGAGGTCGGCGTGCTCGGGCTGACGGAAGTCGGCGTTGTCGTCGAGGGAGACCTTGCCGTCGAGGGCGATGATCTCACCGGCACCGGTCTTGACGAGCGGGTTGACCTCGACAAGGGTGGCGTCTTCCTTCTCGAAGACGGTCCACAGCGTGGTCAGCACGGGGGCGATCTTGGCGGCGGTCTCGGCATCGAAGCCGGCGGCGGCGGCGATCTCCTCGGCCTTGGCGGCATCGATGCCGTCGATCGCGCTGACCGGGACCTTGCCGAGCGCCTCGGGGCGCTCTTCGGCCAGCTGCTCGATGTCCATTCCGCCTTCCTTCGAGCACATGGCGAGGTAGGTGCGGTTGGAGCGGTCGAGGAGGACCGAGAAGTAGTACTCTTCGGCGATGTCCGCACCTTCGGCGATCATCACCTTCTCCGTGATGTGGCCCTTGATGTCGAGGCCGAGGATCTCTTCCGCACGGGCCTGGGCCTCGTCGGGGTTCTTCGCGACCTTGACACCGCCGGCCTTGCCACGGCCGCCGATCTTCACCTGGGACTTGACGACGACGGTGCCGCCGCCGAGCTCTTCGGCTGCCTTCTTCGCTTCTTCTGGTGTCGTGGCGACCTTGGCCTTGAGCACGGGCACTCCGTGCTTCTCGAACAGGTCACGTGCTTGATACTCGAAAAGATCCACGTGTCTTCCTTCGTTT
This sequence comes from Brevibacterium sanguinis, assembly GCF_003315415.1. GTDB lineage: Bacteria > Actinomycetota > Actinomycetes > Actinomycetales > Brevibacteriaceae > Brevibacterium > Brevibacterium celere_A. The sequence goes on along the minus strand of NZ_QNSB01000001.1, from coordinate 255,479 downwards.
CTTCTGCGGACCCTTCTGGCCCCGCAGCTGCGTTGACGGATGCAACAACCAGTCCCCACTTTATTCCCATCCGCACCCGTGTCTCCAAACCTGCAGGCCATGAGAGTTGCCAATCTCTCGTGAAGAAGTATCTTTGTGGTCAAGATTCTTGATGTGGACGTAAAATCGGATCATGGATGAGGTCGATCGGATCGTTGCGGCGTGGCGCCACGAGCGCCCGGATCTCGATGTCTCGCCGATGGAGATCCTGTCCCGGGTGACCAGGCTCTCCCGGCAGCTGGATCTGGCCCGGAGGGCGAGCTTCACCGACTACGGCATCGAGGTCTGGGCCTTCGACGTGCTCTCGGCCCTGCGTCGCTCGGGTGAGCCCTACCAGCTCTCCCCCTCCAGTCTGCTCCAGGAGACGCTGGTGACGAGCGGGACGATGACGAACCGCATCGACCGGCTCGTCGCCGCCGGCTGGGTCGAACGTCTGCCCGACCCGGACGACCGCCGAGGCGTGCTCGTGCGCCTGACGGAGTCCGGGCGCGTCACGGTCGACAATGCGCTCGCCGAGCTGCTCGAACGCGAGCAGGAGATCCTCGGCGATCTCACTCCCGCCCAGCAGCGCAAACTCGCCTCCCTCCTGCGAGTGCTCTCGACAGGATTCGACGCCGACGCCGACTGAGCCCGCTCCCCCGGCGCCTCGCAGCGTTGTGGCCGTCGTCTCCGGACTCGTGGATGCCTCGCCGCACGGGGCGGTCCGTTCCAGAGCCTCCCTTTCGTGCCTCGCCGCACCCAGCGGGCCGTCGATCCAGCGCGGCAGCCGACCAATCACAGCCTGCCCAGCGCGTCCGCACGGGCTCTGGCCTCGCCGCACCCTAGGCTGGTGGACAAGCACCGCCACGACCACTTCTTCGAGGAACCATGCGCATTCGCTCACTTGCCCTCCTGTCCGCTGCCGCAGTGCTGGCCACGACCACCGCCTGCGTCCCCACCTCGGGAGACACCCGACCCGCACCCCGGCCATCGCTGAGCCCCGAGGAGATCACGCCGATCGAGACCCCGGCCAGCGCCCCAAAGGTGTCGATCGTCGACTCCTCCCCGGGAGGCGGGAAGGACGTCGATCCCCTGTGGAAGGGCCTCGCCGAGGCGGCCGGGAAGTCGGAGGCGTACCTCAAGGTGTGGATCCATGCCGGCAACCCCGATCTGCCCGAATCGGGCGAGGTCACCGTCACCGCCGACACCCCGGACAGCGTGAGCGTGACCGTCGATGCGCAGAACGTCGATCGCGAGCAGGCGCCGTTCCTGCTCGTCCACGGCACGTTCGAGGTCGAGGAGGTCGGCGGTTCGGCCTACCGGCTGACGACAGTCGACTCCGAGGACATCCCGGAGCTCGAACCGCAGAGCCCCGATGACGAGACCCGCTGCACCGCCGAGGACGCCCAGGAGAGGATCTCGCTGGCCGCCGACGACCTCGCCGCCGACCCGAGCAAGCGGGAGGAGTTCCGGCAGGCCTGGGGCGGTTCACCGAAGGTCTGGTGGGGCATTCAGATGACGGCCATCAGCCTCAATCAGGACGGCGGTGTCGCGGGGGACTTCCTCACCGAGGCCTGCGCCGAGCACCTCGGCTGAGCAGGGGCCTCGGCCGGTCTAGTCCGCGAGCGCCCGGTTGTAGGCGGCGACGACGGGCGGCAGGAAGTAGCCGATGATCACAGCCACGGCCGAGGCGATCGCGGCGATCCCCAACCAGGGGGCTCCGCCGAGGACGTTGATCCCGAAGAGGATGACGAGGAGCTCGAATGCGATCGCCGCCGGGCGGGCCCACCGGTGCAGCCGCCAGGAGCCCCGGGCGGCTGCGGCGATGCCCGCGGCGAAGATGAGGAACATCACCGCCAGACCGAGCAGCGAACCGGCGAGGCCTCCGGCAGTGAAGGCGGTGACGACGAAGGTCGCCGCGGCCGCCACCAATCCGGCCGCCTGGAGGCCGAGGACGACGACGACGAGGAGCATCGCCCGGGGTGCGCGCACGTCTGCGCCGCCCGCGCCCCCGCCCCGACTCGGCTCCCCGTTCGCACTTCTCGCACTCATCTCATGCACCTGGATCACACGGTGACCCGGGCGAAACCGGGGATGAGGATCTCGTCGAGCATCCGTTCGCGCACGTCCAGTGGCAGGAAGGCGGCGGTGACGGCGTTGACGGTCGCCCATTCGAGGTCGGTCTGGGTCCAGCCCGCCTCGTCGACGAGCAGACGCATCTCGCGGCTGACCGAGGTCCCCGACATCAGCCGGTTGTCGGGATTGATGGTGACCGCGAAGCCGAGGTCCTTGAGACCCGTGATCGGATGGTCGGCGATCGTGCCGCCGATGTCGGTCTGGAGGTTGGAGCTCGGGCACAGCTCGAGCGGGATCTGCTGGTCGAGGACCCAGGCGGCGAGCCGGCCCAGCTGTCCCTGGCCGTCGACGATGTCCATGTCCTCGACGATCCGTGCGCCGTGGCCGATGCGCTGGGCATGGCAGATGGTCACGGCCTCGTGGATGGAGTCCCGGCCGGCGGCCTCGCCGGCGTGGATGGTCACGGGGACGAAGGCCTGGTGGAGGGCGTTGAAGGCCGAGAGGTGCGCCGAGGGCGGGAAGCCGTTCTCGGGTCCGGCGATGTCGAAGCCGACGACCCCGGAGTCCGCGCCCTTCTCCCGGTGCCGGATCGCGAGCTCGGCGATCGCGAGCGAATTGTCCGCCTGCCGCATCGCCGTGATGAGCTGGCCGACCCGGATGTACTTCCCCGCCGCCGAGGCCTCGGCGACCCCGGCCTCGAGTCCTTCCTGGACCGCGTCGACGACCTCGTCGAGTTCGAGTCCGCCCTCGAGGTGCTGCTCGGGCGCCCACCGCGCCTCGGCGTAGAAGACGCCGTCGGCGACCTGGTCGAGCACCCATTCCCTCGCCACGCGCACGAGTCCCTCGCGGTTCTGCATGAGGGCCACCGTGTGGGAGAACGTCTCGAGGTAGCGGACGAGGTCACCGGAGTTCGCCGAATCGCTGAACCACTTCCCGAGCGCCTCGGGCTCGGTGGCGGGAAGCTCGTGGCCGATCGCATCGGCGAGTTCGATCATCGTGGCAGGTCGCAGACCGCCGTCGAGGTGATCGTGGAGGGAGACCTTGGGCAACTGCAGGATGGGGTCGTCTGCTGCGACTCCGGCGGGATTATTCAACACCCCGCCAGCCTATCGGATCAGCGCCCCCGCCTCCGCGAGGCCGCGACTCCTAGGACTCCTGCGGGTCGATGGCGCCGCTCTTGATCCGCTCGCGCAGATCGGCGATGTTGCGACCGGCGTCGGAGACCCGGGAGAGGAAGCCGTCCTCGGCCGTGATCCCCACCCCTCCGTTCGAGATCGTGCCCTCGTAGTGGCGTTCGGCGACGAGGAAACCGCCGATGTCCACCGGCTGCGTGTCGACGGGTTCGGCCACCTCGTCGGGATTGCGGCTCTGCGGCCATTGCGGGAACATCGCGCGCAGACCCCGGCGGACGTTGGGAGTGATCGTCGCGATGACCGCATCGCTGAACTCCCCGGAGGTGCCGTACCAGATGACCTTCGGCAGGATGGGCTCCTCCTCGGAGTCGAGTCCGGCGGTGCTCGCCTCGGTGTGCGCCTCGGTGGCAGAGGTGACCACGCCCACCGATGCCGCGGAACCGAAGGGGACGACGACGTCGACATCTGTGTCGACGGCCGTGTCGAAGAACTCACGGCCGCCGCGCTCGGTGTCGGGCACGGTCCGACCGGCGATCCGCGACTCCCGGTAGGAGGCGACGTCCTCGGCGTCCTCGTCCTCCTGTTCCCTGTTGTGCAGCTCGACTCCCGCGTCGAAGGCGTCAAGGAGGTCCTCCGCCTGCGGGAACCCCTGGGAGACGAGGGCGGCGACCTCGCCGGTCTCGCTGGCCGTGGCCGCCGTGTACCCGGCGATGAAGGCCGCCGGTATGAGGTCGAAGTCCATGCTCAGCACGTTGTCGGGATAGTCGTCGCGCCCGCTGGCGATCCCGAGGAAGAGATCCTCGGGCTGGTCCTCGGCATGGTGGCGCAGTTCGTCGGATCCCCCCGGGCCGATGACCATCGTCAGCGCGCAGCCCTGATCGCTCATCCGCTCCAGTGCCGCCGAGGTGGTCGATCCATCGCTGACCCGCTGGCTCGAGGTGGACGAGAAGATGCCTGCCGCGCGCGCCCGTTGGGTCTCGGCCAGGGTCAGGGCGCCGGCCGAGTGGTCGTCGAATCCGGCCGGGGCCGAGATCAGGCATCCGGGCGTGGGCTCCTCGACGGGTTCCGGTGTCGTCACGGAACAGCCGGTCGAGGCGAGGAGGCCGAAGGCTGCGAGTGCGGCGATCAGTGTCGCGTTCAGGCCCTTCGCTCTCATGGTCTCAAGGGTATCGGCTCAGCCTGAGTCCGGGGTCCACGCCGGACCCGGCCCGAGCACACGCCCGCCGCGACGCCGAGCACACCCACGACCAGACCGAGCACACGCCCACCTCGGCGTCGAGCGGCGATCAGCGCCTGGCGTCGATCGCCTTGAGCGCCGTCGCGGCGTAGATCCGCGCCGCCACCCCCACGCTCGACTCGTCGACGAGGAGGTCGCCCTGGTGGATGTCGTAGGTCGTTCCGCCGGGGGTCCGGGTGCCGACCCGCACGAGAGCACCCGGGCAGTGGGTGAGGTACCACGCGAAGTCCTCCCCGCCCATGGACTGCGGGGTCAGCTGCACCGCGTTCTCCCCGAGCTCGCCGCGCACGGCAGATTCGATGAGGGTGACCTGCTCCTCCGTGTTGACGACCGGGGGCACTCCGCGCCGATGCTCGAGGTCGACCTCGACCCCGTAAGGACCGGCGATCCTCTCGACGAGCCCGGGCAGCACCTCGGCGACCTGATTCCAGCCGGCCACGTCGAGGCAGCGCAGGGTGCCCCGGAGGATCCCCTCACTGGGGACGACGTTGGCGGCATGGCCGGAGCCGATCTCTCCCCACACGAGGGAGATCGCGTGCCGCGGGTCGATGAGGCGGCCGAGCGTCGACGGCAGGTCGGTGGCGAGCTTGGCCAGGGCGTAGACGAGATCCTCGGTGAGGTGCGGGCGGGAGGTGTGCCCGCCATGGCCGCTGAGCCGGATGATGAGGGTGTCGCCGGCGGCGGTGATCGCGCCGATGCGCGACCCCACCTTCCCGACGTCGACGTTGGGGTCGCAGTGGAGGGCGTAGACCTCGGGGACATCGTCGAGGACGCCCTGGGCGATGACGCGCAGGGCTCCGCCGGGGGTGACCTCCTCCGCCGGCTGGAAGATCAGGCGCACCCTGGCGCCGAGGCCGCCGGGGGTGGAGGTGTGGATGCGCTGCAGGGCGATGCCGGCGCCCATCAGCGCCGTCAGGTGGACGTCGTGGCCGCAGGCGTGGGCGACCCCGGGCACCGTCGACCTGAACTCCTCGTCGATGAGGTCGTCGACGGGGAGGGCGTCGATGTCCGCGCGCAGCGCAAGGGCCAACGGCCCGGACCCGACCTCGCAGACGAGGCCCGTGCCCTCGAGCCGCTGCGGGGTCAGACCGGCCGCCTCGAGCCGGGCGACGATCTTGTCGGTGGTCGCGAACTCCTGGAACGACAGCTCGGGGTGGGCATGGATATCGCGGCGGAACTCGATGAGTTCCGCCTCGATGTCAGCGATGCGGGAGCTGATCACGTCGGGTCCTTCAGGGAGTGCATCTCCCTGCGGGAGCGCTGCGGGGTCGAGGAACATTGACTGCCATGCTAGACATTCAACGTCATCGGAGTGCATTCCGCGACCAATTTCGACATACAGGCGCAGTCCCGGGCCGCCCCGGGCCTGTTCAGAGCAGGTCCTCGAGCCCCCGCTCCCCGGCGGCGGACACCGCCTTCTTCACGTCCTGGGCGTGCGAGCGGGAGGTGATGAGGAGGACGTCCTCGGTGTCGACGACGACGAGGTCCTCGAGGCCGACGATCGCGACGGTGCGGGGCTGCTCGGAGAACACGACCCCCGACGCGTCGACCTCGACGATGTCGCAGGACCCGCCGATCGAGATCACTCCGCGCGGCTCGCCGGGCACCGGCTGGCGCAGCCGGGCCACGGAGTCGAAGTCGCCGACGTCGTCCCAGCCGAAGTCTCCGGGGATGACGATCACCCGGCCGGCGGCAGCGGCGGGTTCGGCGACGACGTAGTCGATGGCCCGCTTCTCCAGGCCCGGCCACACCTCGGCGAGCACGGTCTGCTGCCGGGCCGTCCCCCACGCCTCGGCGATCGCGCTCAGCCCGGAGTGCAGGGTCGGGTCCTCGTGCTCGAGGATCTCGAGCAGCGCCGTGGCCTGCGCGATGAACATGCCCGCATTCCACCGGTAGCGCCCGGAGTCGACGTAGCGGCGGGCGGTGCTCGCCTCCGGCTTCTCGGCGAATGCCCTCGCGCGGCGGGCGCTCGGCGCCCCGGGGAGTCCGAGCAGGGCACCGGTCTCGATGTAGCCGTAGGCGGTGGCGGGATGGCTGGGCATGATCCCGACCGTGACGATGTCGCCGGTGGCGGCGGCCGCGCACGCCTGGTCGATGACGGCTCGGAACTCGTCGACGTTGGTGATCGAGTGGTCGGCGGAGAACGACCCGACGATCGCCTCGGGGTCCTCACGGGCGATGAGCATCGTCGCCAGTCCGATGGCCGCGGCCGAATCCTTGGGCGAGGGCTCGGCGAGGATCTTCTCCGCGGACAGACCCGGCAGCTGCTCGGCGACCTGGTCGCGGTGGCTCTCCCCCGTCACCACCCACACCCTGTCGTCGCCGACGATGGGAGCGACGCGGTCCCACGTCGACTGGAGCAGGCTCCTGCCGGTGCCGAGCACGTCGTGGAGGAACTTCGGGGTCGCTTTGCGCGAGAGCGGCCAGAGCCGGGTTCCGGAACCGCCGGCGGGGATGATTGCGTGGAAGTGACTGTTCACCCCCTCAGTGTCTCAAAGGTCGGGCACTGTCCCTCCGATGCCCTCCGCCGTGTCGGGGTGGGGAGAACCCCACCCTCATTTAGAGAACATCACCATGCGGTAATTGAAAACGGACACGACGCCGGTCACCGGTTTTGAGGGAACTTCCAGGAAGTAGAGTGTGATCCTCCACGCCGGGCGGGGCTCCGACTGGCAAGCAGGCGGCGTTGAGCGTAGTTTTTGGATGTACACAGTCGATTAATCCAAGATGGAGGATGCTCCGTGGCCAAAGCGTCTACGGGCACTCTGTACCGAGGAAACGAAGGAATGTGGTCCTGGGTCGCGCATCGCGTCACCGGCGTCGGCATCTTCTTCTTCCTGTTGGTCCACGTGCTCGATACTGCCCTCGTCCGCGTCTCGCCCGAGGCCTACAACGCCGTGATCGGAACCTACAAGACCCCCTTCATGGCCATCGGTGAGATCGCGCTCGTCGCCGCGATCGCCTTCCATGCGTTCAACGGCCTGCGCGTCATTCTCGTCGACTTCTCCAAGGGCGGCACGAGAAACCAGAAGAAGCTGTTCTGGGGAGTCATGGTGCTGTGGCTCATCGTCATGGCCGCGTTCGTTCCCCGCCAGCTGATGCACACCTTCGGAGGCTGACATGAGCACGACATCCATCCCGGCCCCGCGCACCGGCTACTCGCGGCACAAGTCCACGCGGTCGAAGTTCGAGATGTTCGCATGGCTGTTCATGCGCGTCTCCGGCATCATCCTCGTCGTCCTCATCTTCGGCCACCTCTTCGTCAACCTGTGGTCGGGTGAGGGCGTCAAGCAGATCGACTTCGGATTCGTCGCCGGCAAGTGGGCCAGCCCGTTCTGGCAGATCTGGGACCTGCTCATGCTGTGGCTGGCCATGCTGCACGGCACCAACGGACTGCGCACCGTCATCATCGACTATGCCGAGAAGCCGGCGACCAGGATGAGCCTGCAGGTGATCCTCTACATCGCCGCGACCGTCATCATCGTGCTCGGCACGCTCGTCATATTCACTTTCGATCCCTGCCCGGCCAACGCTGATCCCAAGCTCTTGGCGTCGTTCTGCCAGGCCGGCTAAAAGGAGAAACATGCAGGTACATCAGTACGACGTCGTCATCGTCGGTGCCGGCGGCGCAGGCATGCGCGCGGCGATCGAATCCGGGCAGCGCGCCAGGACCGCCGTCCTCACGAAGCTCTACCCCACCCGGTCCCACACCGGTGCCGCCCAGGGCGGCATGTGCGCCGCCCTGGCGAACGTGGAGGAGGACAACTGGGAGTGGCACACCTTCGACACCGTCAAGGGCGGTGACTACCTCGTCGACCAGGATGCCGCCGAGGTGATGGCGAAGGAGGCCATCGACGCCGTCCTCGATCTGGAGAAGATGGGGCTGCCGTTCAACCGCACCCCCGAGGGCCGCATCGACCAGCGCCGCTTCGGCGGTCACACCCGCGACCACGGCAAGGCGCCCGTGCGCCGCTCCTGCTACGCCGCCGACCGTACCGGTCACATGATCCTCCAGACCCTCTACCAGAACTGCGTCAAGCACGGGGTGGAGTTCTACAACGAGTTCTACGTCCTCGACCTCGTGATGACCGAGGTCGACGGAGTCCGCCGGCCCGCCGGCGTCGTCGCCTACGAGCTCGCCACCGGCGAGATCCACGTCTTCCAGGCGAAGTCGGTCGTCTTCGCGACCGGCGGCGTGGGCAAGGTCTTCAAGACGACCTCGAACGCCCACACGCTGACCGGCGACGGGATGGCCGTGACCTACAACCGGGGCATCCCGCTCGAGGACATGGAGTTCTTCCAGTTCCATCCCACCGGCCTGGCCGGTCTCGGCATCCTCCTGTCCGAGGCGGCCCGCGGCGAGGGCGCGATCCTGCGCAACTCCGAGGGTGAGCGCTTCATGGAGCGCTACGCCCCGACGATCAAGGACCTCGCCCCGCGTGACATCGTCGCCCGGTCGATGGCCAACGAGGTCCGCGAGGGCCGCGGCTGCGGTCCCAACAAGGACTACGTCCTCCTCGACCTCACCCACCTCGAGCCGGCGCACATCGATGCGAAGCTGCCCGACATCACCGAGTTCGCCCGCACCTACCTCGGCGTCGAGCCCTACACGGAGCCGGTGCCGGTGTTCCCGACCGCGCACTACGTGATGGGCGGAATCCCGACGAACGTCGCCTCCGAGGTGCTCGCCGACAACGACACGGTCATCCCGGGTCTCTACGCCGCCGGCGAGTGCGCCTGCGTGTCCGTCCACGGTTCGAACCGTCTGGGCACCAACTCGCTGCTCGACATCAACGTCTTCGGCAAGCGGGCGGGCATCGCCGCCGCCGAGTACGCGCTCGGCGCCGAGATGGTCGACCTGCCGGAGAACCCGGAGGCCGAGACCGTCGCGATGATCGAGAAGATGCGGGCCTCGGACGGCACCGAGCGCATCGGCGCAATCCGCCGGGACCTGCAGGAGATCATGGACGCCAACGTCCAGGTGTTCCGCACCGACGAGACCCTGCGCGAGGCCCTCGACGAGATCGCGAAGCTGCGCGAGCGCTACGCCAACATCGGCATCCAGGACCGGGGCAGGCGCTACAACCTCGATCTGCTCGAAGCCGTGGAGCTGGGCTTCCTCCTCGAGCTCGCCGAAGTCATCGCCGTCGCCGCCATCCACCGCAAGGAATCGCGCGGCGGGCACTTCCGGGAGGACTTCCCGGACCGTGACGACGAGAACTTCATGCACCACACGATGACCTACCTCGATCCGAACGCCGAGACCGACGGAATCCGCGGCATGCGTCTGGAGACGAAGCCCGTGGTCGTCACCCGTTACCAGCCGATGGAGCGTAAGTACTGATGAGCACCGACACGAACACACCGGAACCGGCGTCGAAGGTCGATCTGCCCGACCACCTCGCCGGGGGCGAGGGCGAGATCCCGTCCTTCGACTGCACGATCCGGATCGCTCGGTTCAACCCCGAGGCCGACGAGGAGCCGCACTGGGAGGACTACCAGGTCACCATGTACGGTACGGACCGTGTGCTCGACGCCCTGCACAAGATCAAGTGGGACATCGACGGCTCCCTGTCGTTCCGCCGCTCCTGCGCCCACGGCGTGTGCGGCTCGGACGCGATGCGGATCAACGGTCGCAACCGGCTGGCGTGCAAGACCCTGCTCAAGGACCTCGACACGAGCAAGCCGATCACGGTCGAGGCGATCAAGGGCCTGCCGCTGGAGAAGGACCTCATCGTCGACATGGAGCCCTTCTTCCAGTCGTACCGCGAGATCATGCCGTTCCTCATCACCTCCGGCCACGAGCCCACGCGGGAGCGCCTGCAGTCGCCGGAGCAGCGCGAGGTCTTCGACGACACGACCAAGTGCATCCTCTGCGCCTCGTGCACCTCGTCGTGCCCCGTGTTCTGGACCGACGGGCAGTACTTCGGTCCCGCCGCGATCGTCAACGCGCACCGCTTCATCTTCGATTCGCGCGACGACGGCGGGGACATGCGCCTGGAGATCCTCAACGACAAGGAGGGCGTGTGGCGCTGCCGCACCACCTTCAACTGCACCGAGGCGTGCCCGCGCGGCATCGAGGTCACCAAGGCCATCGCCGAGGTGAAGCAGGCGGTCCTCCAGCGCGCGTTCTGACCTGAGCAGGAGTTCTGGCGCGAGACCGGGGTTCTGACGCGGATCCTGACCGACAACCGCGGAAGCGGCCGTGCACCGACAGGTGCGCGGCCGCTTCCGTGTTCCCGGTCCCCGCGCGTGGAACTGGTCACTCTGCGCCGCGCTCGTCACTGATGGACCCGATTCGTGCGGGGAAAGGTGATCGGAACCTGGAAATCCCCTGCCCGCGCGCACCGTAAACTGGCCCGCATGCGTCGTACCCTCCCAATCGCCCAGTGGGCCCTCGGCTGCGCCCTCGTCGTGCTGCTCGTCCTCGCCCAGGCGCTCCTCTCCCCCACCGGCGCCCCGGCGGACGCGGCGACACCGAAGCCGGAGACGATCTACCAGTCTCCTGCCGACCTCGGCGACGGAGCGAAGGCGCCCGAGCCCGTCGCGGTGTCGTGGGCCGTCGGTGACCTCGACACGGGCGAGGTCCATGCCGGCCGGGAGCTCGAGCGGAGGCATGCACCCGCTTCGACGATCAAGCTGCTCACCGCACTCGCCCTCGTCGACGTCCTCGACGATCCCGAGCAGAAGGTGCGCGCCGAATTCGAGGACATGGCGATCGACGGCACCAAGGTCGGGATCATGCAGACGAACGACTACACCGTCGACGACCTCTTCCACGCGATGCTCATGTCGAGCGCCAATGATGCCGCGAACGCCCTCGGGCGGGCGGCCGGCGGCCAGGAGAAGGCCGTCGCGCTGATGAACGCGAAGGCCGCCGAACTGGGCATGGACGACACCCAGGCGACCAACACCTCGGGCCTCGACGACGAGGAGCAGTACACGACGGTCGCCGACATGATGAAGCTCGCCTGGGCGGTGTGCGAGAACGACTACCTCATGGACGTCATCGGCACCGAGACCTACGCCTTCCCCGGCGGCCGGAACCCGGACACGAAGGAGACGTTCAAGGGCTACGAGATCCAGAACCACACGAAGATCGTCGGTCAGGTCGACGGTGGGCTCGGGCTGAAGAACGGCTACACGACGACGGCCAAGGGAGCCTACGTCGCCGTGGCCGAACGCGACGGGAAGCGCGTGGTCTCGGCACTCCTCGGCGCCGAGAACAGCTCGCGCCAGGCCGCCGTCGACCTGCTCGAATGGGACTTCGCGCAGACGGACCCGGAGGTCGTCGACACCGTGGCGCTCGGTCCTCTCGCGAGTCCGTCACCGACCGAGACCACGACCGGTCAGGCCCAGGGCGAGCACAGCGGTGCCGGGGCCGCCGCCGACGCCGCCTCGGCGGGTGACGAGGGCACCGCCGACGTCGGCGAGAACTCGGCGCTGACGACGGTGATCACGCCGCAGCAGTACCTGCCGCTGGGCCTCCTCGTGCTCGGGCTGGTGCTGCTGGCCGCCACGGCACTGATCTGGCATCGGGTGCGCAGGACGACCACGGCGCCCTGACCGCAGTCGGTCGGGGTCTCGAGCACCGGAAGGCGCGTCAGTGGTCCCGATTTGACGTGATCTTCCGGCGTCCGCTAAGCTGATGTCTTGCCTTCGAAGGCGTCCGGCCCCATGGAACACGCAGATCGTCCCGACAGACGATTCGTCTCTCGGTTGAGATCTTCAGCGGATGTTCGTCTTTGCACATGATCGGCCACGGACTCGTGTCTCTTCGTCAAGGCATATCCCCCGCCGTGTCGGACGACCCACCCCACGGCGAACCAGTCGGTCAGCCGCCGACTCCGTCGGATGGCCACCGACTCAATCACGACAGGAATCGCGTGCGTCGATGCACGCCATTCACCGAAGAATGAAGGAAAGGAGGGAACCGATGACTCAGTTCCCACAATGGGTGCAGCGTGCCGTCGAGCATGCCGGCCTCATCGATCCCAGGATCAGCCGCGAGGACTCCGGACAGGTCACGATCTGTGACGCGACCGGCCGCACTGTGCTGTTCACGGGCTCGTCGCTGCGGGAGACGACTCCCCTGGCCGCTTGATGCCACCCGCCTGATGCGCATCGGGCAATCGGTCGGTTCCGCGCCGCTGGGTCTCATGCAGCGCTGGACCATGACCATCGACTGACAGACGCCCGGCATTCCTCCAGGTCACCACCTGAGGAATGCCGGGCGTCGTCGTCTGCGCGTGCCGTTCAGACGACCTGGTCGTCTTCGTCGTCGAGATCGACTTCCAATGACTGCTCGAGGACGTCACCGGGATCGGCTTCGAGCGTCCCCGCGCCCCGTCCCGCGGCGACATCATCGGGGTAGAGCGAATCGTCCTCCGGATCGACCTCCAGAGACTGCTCGATCCTGTCGCCGTCGGGAACGTCCACTGGGACATGACGTGGGTCCATGATCTCCTCCTCATTCGGGGTCGAACACGCCTGAGAGCCGTCCGTCGTTCCGGGCACCGGAGCGACGACTCAGGGTATGTGCGATCGTAGCCGGACCGCGACGCATGTCAAGGCGGCGGCGAGACTCACCCCGGCCACCGTCGCATGACGATCCGCGGCACCCCTCCCACTCGTGAACGGGTGTCCGCGACCTTGTCGAACCCGGCCTCCTCGAACATCGACCGCAGTCCGGGATAGGTGTGGATGGCGTCTACCTTCTCGGCAGTGTCGAGCGGGTAGGCCTCGATGACCTCGCCGCCATGAGCTCGGGCGAATTCGACGGCCCCATCGATGAGCTGCCGGCCGATACCCTGGCGCCGGTGTCCGGCCCTGGTGCGCAGGCAGAAGATCGACCATGGCTCGATGTCGTCGATCCGCGGGAAGACGGTCTCGTCGCGGAGGTCGGCGACCTCCGACCGCGGGGCGACGCCGGCCCAGCCGACCACCTCGGCGCCGGCATAGGCGAGGACGCCGGGGGCGGGAGTGCGTCCGCACAGGTCGAAGACCCGCTCCCGTCGGTCGTGCGCGTCGAGCGTCGCCGCCTCCCGCGTGCCGAGGCGATACGTCAGGCACCAGCAGGCCTGCGCGTCGGGGCGGCGCTTGGGTCCGAGCATCTCGACCACGTCGTCGAAGACGTCCCGGGTGGCGGGCCGGAATCGCAGGCCCTCCGTCTCGGGGGCATGTGAGTCCTCCATGGTCTCCCCTCTCTCACCACCAGCGTAGGCCGCGGGACCGAGGAGCTCCAGCGTCTTCGCGCCGCGAGGTCGACGAACCGGGCACCGGCGCGGAATTCGGCGCGTCCTGGCCCGGTCCGCCGGCACTCGCGCGGTCCGCCGGCATCCGCGGTCCTCTGGCACTCGGGTGGTCCGCCGGCATCCGCGGTCCTCTGGCACTCGCGTGGGACGGGGAGGCACAATGGGCGGGAGGAGAGGAACAGACCATGTCGACCGTCCACATCGTCCACGACCCGATCGATGACCGGCGCCGAGGCGAGCTGATCTTCGGCGGCGCCCTGCTGATCTTCTCCCGTCCTCCCGGTCTCGAGACGTTCCGAGACCGGATCGCCGACCTCATCCTTGAGCGGTTCGACGGGATCGATCCCGAAACCGCCCATGCTGCGCTCGAGCAGGAGGCGCTCGACGCGATCATCACGGGACTCCGCGAGGCGGTGCGCACCGATGCGGGAGTCCGCGAAGCCGCTCTGGCTGCCCTCGAGGGCGCCGGGGTCAACCTTGCCGACACCTGGTGGGACAGGGTCAGTCTGCGGATGCTCCCGCCCGGTGCGGCGCACGACCAGCGAGGCACGGGATGGCATCGCGACACCTGGGGATCGAACATCGCGGCCCAGACCAACTGGTGGACCCCGATCTTCCCCATCACGCACGAGCGGACGATCAGCTTCGCTCCCGCTCTGTGGCAGCGGCCGGTGGCCAACACCAGTGCCGACTGGAGACCCGTCGCCGCCAGACAGCAGCTGGTCCCGCTCATCCCCGAACCCGCGGAGGCGATCAGCGACTCAGCAGAGCTGCCGATCGTCATCGAACCCGGCGACCTGCTGTGCTTCTCCGCCTCACAGATGCACCGCAGCGTCCCCAATCGCACCGGCCTGGCCCGGTTCTCCGTCGAGGTCCGCACCGTCACCGGTGCCGACCTGCGGCAGGGACGTGGAGCACCGGACCTCGACACCGCGACTCCTGAGGTGCACTATCGATGGTTCAGACACGTGGCCGACGGCAGGCGGCTGACCGCCCCGGGCCGACTGACTCGTTGATCGAGCCGTCGGAGGACGGGTGACGGGCGGTGTTGCCACAAAGAGCACCGGCGGTGCGACTCCAGGACTGCACCACCGACTCCGTGGAAGGACATCTATCAGCCTGAGTCCTCAGCGGCACTCGAACTCCGCGGCGAAGTCGGCGACCAGGCTCGGGTTTTGCAGGACGTGCAGGGTGGTGGCAGCCATGATCACGGCACCGTCGGCGATGACCGGGACTGCCTCGGCGCTGCCCGAGGCTGCGGCGAACTCACGTGTATGCGGGACGAGCCCCTCATCCAGTGCGATGATCGGATGGATTGAGGGAACAACCTGGGAGACATTGCCCATATCGGTTGATCCCGCACCGATGGGAGTGAGGTTCATCTCCCGGCCACAGGCGATGAAGGCTTCGGTGGCAAGCTCCGCCAGACCAGGGCTCGGTTCCATGGCCAGATAGGCCGGAATGTCCTGAGTGATCTCCACTGTCGTTCCGGTGGCGAGCGCCGCACCTTCGAAGCATCGCTTCACTCGCGGAATGACGTTGTCCAGCAGCTGCTCATTGTCCTTGCCCCGCACCAAGCACAGGATCGACGACGATTCAGGGATGACATTGGGTGCCTGGCCGCCGTCGGTGATGATGCTGTGGATCCGGATGTCGTCGGGCAGCTGCTGGCGCAGCAATCCAATGGCGTTGAGTGAGAGCGTGCTCGCATCCAGGGCGTTCACTCCCTCCTCCGGCTCAGAAGCGGCATGACTGGCCCTCCCGGTGAAGGTGATCTCGAATTCCGCGCATGCCAGGGTGACGATATCGCTGTTGTTGGTGATACCCGGATGGATCATCATTGCCAGATCGACTTCGTCAAGCACTCCCGCTTCGATCATCGGCACCTTACCTGCCGATCCCTCCTCTCCCGGGCTGCCGACCACCGTGAGCCGCGCCGGGGTCCCCGGCCTGTCACTGAGGAGATCTTTGACCAGCAGCGCCGCGCCCAGACCACAAGCCGCAATGATGTTGTGGCCGCACCCGTGTCCGATTCCCGGGAGAGCATCGTATTCGCAGTAGATCGCGATGTTCGGTGCCGTCTCATCCGCATCCGGAGTGCTCCACCGGCCGACGAAGGCCGTGTCAAGACCAGCATATCCGCGCTCCACAGCGAAACCGGCCTCTTCGAGCTCGTCGGCCAAACGCGCCGACGCTCGGTGCTCCATCATGCGCAGCTCCGGATTCGCGTGGAGGTCTGCTGCGACATCACTCAGTTGCCCGATGCGGTCGGCGAGAAAGCCCTCTTTCAGTTCGGACACGATGCTGGTCACTGTCATTCTCTGCTCCTGGTGTCGGCGCGGCTCATGGACGGGCACTGCGCTCGGATGGTCATTCCTTGACAATCATAAAAATCGATACATACGATCACCCAGAACTCACAGATTTCAACTCTGATTGGCGAAAAATGATCAATACGGACATTCCGGCCATGCCGGGATCGGCCCTGCTGTCCGAAACGGACTTCGCTCTCTTCGACGCCTTGCAGCACGATCTCCGCGCACCCTGGTCACAGATCGGCTCCCGTGTCGGCCTCTCCCCCACTGCGGCCAAGCGCCGCTGGCACAGGCTCGTGGACACTGGTGCGATTTGGACGTCCACCTATCCTGGGCCCGGCTCGGATCGGATTCTCGCCGAAATAGAAGTGGCGTGCGTCAATCGCCGTATCGAACAGCTGTGCCGAAAGCTCTCCAGACAACCGAGGATCATGACTCTCACGCAAGTCACCGGACACTTCAACGTCAACCTCACTGCAAATGCGGCCTCCCTCGACGAACTTCGCGGCATCATCAACGATGTCATCGGCGGAGCCGAGGGAGTGCAGCAGATCCGAGCGAACATCCTCACTCAGACGTTCCGCGAAGGAGATGCGTGGACGATCGGGGCATTGGCTGGGGAGCGGATTCCCAGCACCAAGTCGCCTCGTCCGCTTCGAGTCTCCCTGGACGATCCCCGATTCCTCGCGGTACTCGGGGAATTGGAGAAGGACCCGCGAGTACCGGCCGCACAGGTCTCACAGGTCCTGGGATGCTCCACAGCCCACGCTCGACGATTCATCCTCGGACTGACGCGGAACTCGATCATCACCCAGCGAGTGGAGATGGCTCCTGCCTCAAGCGGATGGTCACACACCCTGATGCTCCAGATCGCCGCCGACCCGCACGACCTTGACAGCGCCGTCCGGAAGATCTCCGATATGCCTGGAACCCGGCTGTGCTCGGCCAGCACGGGAGGACCGAGCAATCTGCGTGTCGGCATCTGGCTGCGCAGGCTTGAAGATGCGTCCGCAGTCGAACATCGGATCGCGGCCGCAGGGCGACTGGAAGTGAGCAATCGGAGTATCGTGCTCAAGCACTACAAGAGGGCAGGGTGGATGTTCGACGAGAACGAGAAGCGCACCGAGTTCATCGGCTGGAACGGTTGAGGCGCATCACCGGACGCACTGGCCGGGCACGAGCATCGGCGGGAGCGTTCCCTCCGATGCTCGTGTCCGAGTGCGCTCAGGCCTGAGCACGCCCCCGCGCCGCCGATTCGATGAGGTTGTCGCCAGGCAACGCTGCCTGGGCGCGCACCGCTTCGGTCCACGTCTGCGTGGTGGCCACCGAGGCCCAGTTGGAATTGAGCAGCGCCATGATTGTCTCATGCACCTGCCGCGCAGAAGCCGAGCCCGCCTCATTGACGAGGTCGATCGCACCGGTCGCATCCGAAAGCACCTCGACGCTGATGCCGAGGGGTTCGGCCCCGGCCGCGGAGGCGAGCACGCAATTGTTCGTCATATAGCCGACGAGAGTGACCGTGTCGATCTCACGCTCTCGCAGCCACTCCTCGAGGCCAGTGCCCACGAAGACGGACCCGAAGGTTTTCGAGACGTGCAAGGAAGCACCCGCCGCGCGCTCCTCGATCTCGGGACGGAGTGGATAGGTCGCCGACTCAGGCGCGAAGACAGGGGACCCGGCGGGCGCCTGATGCTGGACCAGGACCACAGGGACATCCGCTTGGTCGGCCTCATCCATCGCCTGGACGATCCGGGCGCTGGAGTCCTCACGATCGGGATACTGGACCTGCAGCAGACCCTCGAAGTACTCCTGCTGAGCGTCGATGACGACGAGCGCGCGTCGCGGTGTGGACATGTTCTCTCCTGATTGTCGATGTGATGATGCGAGTGGATAAATTGATGTGATGGTGCGGTTCCCGACGGGTGCGCTGGAAGCTGAATACTCCTGAAATGGAACGTTCCCGGCTGCGAGGTAACACTCCGAAGACGTAGCGGTTCCCTTGACGATGGCAACGAGGCGGGGCATGGTCGCTCGAAATTCCTGCGCCAGTTCGATAGCGGTTGGACGTTCCAGCTCCCGAATCAGTGAATTGGCGTGGAGGCATCCGAGACTATTCGCCCGCGAAGCTGCTGCTTCGTCCGACGTCCCTCATCCAATCAGTCAGAAGGACTCCATGCAGGTTGAATGAATAGCGAAGAGTTCTGTCGAGATGCATTCGTCAGAATAGCACTTGCGGACGCTTCCCCTCTGAACGAAGCGTCCGCAAGCGCCGGTGACGTTCAGCGGTGTCAGGAGTGAAGAAGGGGAACCAGATCAGTGAACACTTCTCGCACTCGTTCGACCAGCCAATCGACCTCCTCCCGAGTCATGATCAGCGGTGGAGAGAACTGGACCAATGGGGTTCCACCATGGTCAACTGCCACTCGGCAGAGGATTCCGGCGGCGTTCAGCGCAGGGCTGAGATGACCGTTCACGAAATCATCTGCACTGATCGTGCCCGACCAGGTACCGTCTGCCTTATCCGTCACCAGTTCGATCGAGTAGTGGAACCCAGCGCCGCGCACGTCTCCAACGAACTCGACGTCAGACAATGTCTGCAGCCTTTCCCGGAAGTGGCTCTCATTCGCTCGGACGTTCGCAAGCACGCCCTCACGCTCCATGATCGAGATGTTCGCCAGCGCCGCTGCACAGGCGCTCGGGCTGCCGCCGTAGGTGAGACCGTGCATGTACATCTTCGCCGGGCCGTTGAGCACGGTGTCAACGACGTCGTTGGTGGCGATCATTCCGCCCAGAGGCACATGCCCGGAGGCGATGCCCTTGGCGAAGGTGATGATGTCCGGGCGCAGACCGAAACGGGTCGAGGCGAACCATTCGCCGAGGCGGCCGAATCCGCTGATCACCTCGTCGGCGACGAGAAGCACCCCGTACTTGTCGCTGATTCGGCGCAGTTCCTCGCAATAGCCCTGCGGCGGTACGAGTGATCCGCCGGCGTTCTGCAGGGGTTCGACGAAGATGCCGGCAACGGTGTCGGCGCCCTCCTGGAGAATGAGCGACTCGATCTCGTCGATCAGCTGCTTGGTCATCTGTTCGTCGGTCTCACCGACCGGTCGCATATACCGCTTGGTGTTCGACACGTGGCGCACACCGTGCATGAGCGGTTCGAAGGGCTTCCGGAAGGCCGTCATGCCATTGATCGACAGCGCCGCATACGAGGTCCCGTGATAGGCCACGCGACGGGCGATGAACTTGGTGCGGCTGCTCTCGCCTCGTGCTTGGTGGTATTGGCGAATCAACTTGACTGCGGATTCGTTGCTCTCACCTCCGCCCGAGGTGAAGAAGACTCTCTCGAGCCCCTCCGGTGCCAGTTCGGCGAGCTTCGTCGCCAGCTGCACGGCTGGCGGATGTGCGGCACCCCAGTTCGTGTAGTAGGGCAGAGCCGACATCTGGGACTTCACCGCCTCGCCGATCTCTCCGCCGTGGCTGTAGCCGACCTGGACGCAGAACAGTCCCGCCAAAGCGTCAAAGTAGCGTCGACCAGTCTCGTCTTCGATCCAGCAGCCCTCGCCGCGAGACATGATGGCCGGCGGTTTGGAGTCGTAGGCCTCGGCCCCTGTGAAGTGCATGATCAGGTGCTTCTGCGCCTGTTCCTGCAATGCCGAAGGCTGGCGTGCGGCGACGCTGTTCGACTGATCGTCGGCCGTAGGTGCAGTGGTGCCGGGCAGTGTTGTCGTCATCGTGATTCATCTCCTTGTGTGACGATGGTGCGATCAGGACTGGTGTTGGGTGGTTGGCGCGGAGACGGATTCGGCGTCCTCGGTGTCGACTTCTGATTCCTCAGCGTCGGTGAGCCGGATCTCCGGCATCGGCTTGCGGAACATCCGGGTGAGCACGGCCAGCCAGATGACTCCGACGACAACCCAGCAGAATCCGATGGCGAAGGTATGAGCTGACAGCTGTGTCCACAGCCAGAGGGTGAGGACCACGCCGATTGCGGGCAGAAGCCCGAAGCGCAGCCAGTCCGCGAATGAGTGCATCCGGCGGTCGACGATGTGGTGTTTGATGACAGAGAGATTGACGAAGCTGAACGCGGTCAGAGCACCGAAGCTGATGACGGAGGTCGCCAGGTCGCCATCGATGAAGAGTGCGGTGAGTCCGAACAGACCGGAGACCAGCGTCGCGTTGACCGGTGTGCCGAAGCGGGCGCCCAGAGTTCCGAAGAAGTTCCGTGGCAGCGCCCCGTCGCGCCCCATCGCGTAGATGATGCGGGACACGCTGGCCTGGGAGGCCATGGCGCAGGCGAAAAGTCCGGCACAGTAGCAGGCGGTGAAGAGCGCGGACAGCCACTGGCCGCCGGCATGTTGCATGATCTCGAGCGAGGCAGCATCCACATTGGCGAAGCGAAAGCTGGGGAAGACCATCTGTGCGATGTAGGCGATGACGATGAACATTCCACCGCCGATGAGAGTGCACAGGACGATCGCCTTCGGAATGCTGCGGCGCGGGTTCTTGGCCTCCTCGGACAGTGTCGAGACCGCATCGAAGCCGAGGAAGGACAGGCACAGCATGGCCGCCCCTGCCATGATGCCGGCAAAGGGCATGTCACCGTTGAGGAACGGGCTGATCGGAGATGGGATCTCTTGACCATTCATGGTGCGAATCGAGGCACTGGCGAAGACGATGATGAAGATGATCTGCACGCCCACGAGGATCAGGTTCATTCGTGAGACCAGTCTGATTCCGAGGATGTTGAGTCCGGTCACGACGACCACAGAACCGATGATCCAGACGGCAGTCGGAACGGTCGGAAGGTACTCATGCATGTAGATGCCGAAGAACAGGTAGCAGATCATCGGCAGCAGGATGTAGTCGAGCATCAGGGTCCATCCGACGACGAAACCGGTTCTCGCTCCGAAGCTCGATCGAACGTAGGCGTATGCGGAACCGGAGCTCGGCTGTGTCCTCACCATCGCCGCATAGCTGAGCGCGGTGAAGAGCATCGCCGAGAGAGTGACCACATAGGCGGTCGCAACATGCCCGTGGCTCAGCTCGCTGACATAGCCGATGGTGGTGAAGACCGTCAGGGGAACCATATAGGCCAGACCGAACAGGATGAGTGCCGGGGTTGTGAGAATGCGCTTGTAGCTTCCCGAGCGCTTCGAGGTGTATGTGGCGTCATGTGAGAGCGGGGGTTTCTTCATGAGGCGTCTTTCCCTTCATTGGGTCGCCGTGCGATTGTGCGAAAGTGCTCAGATCTGAAGAGGGTCTTCCACTATAGTGGTCGAATTCCACTCATCTTGAACGCTCTCAGAGGCAATGTCAATGGTCCACCGTCAAGCTGCGCCGCAATTCGCCCTCCCGCCTGCAGGTGTGCAATCGTGCGCGGAAATGCGCAGGAATCGGCATTGTCACGGGAGCGGGGCGTGAAGAAGAATGCTGAACATCCCACCCCGACTCGGACACCACGAGTCTGCACATTGCGAATGAGGTCCCATGTATCAGACGATCAATCCCGCCACTGATGAATTGCTCGATGAGTACCCGACCGCGACCGACGCCGAGGTCAGTGCCGCGATCGAGCGTTCTCATCGGGCATACACGCACTGGCGTCGGGTACCGCTCGATCGGCGGATCAGTGCGATCCGAGCCGTTGCGACGGCGATCCGCGAACGCACTGATGAACTCGCCCTGATCATCACGCAAGAGATGGGCAAGCGCATCGACGAGAGCCGCGGGGAGCTCCAGCTCGTCGCAGAGATATTCGACTACTACGCTTCTGCAGCACCGGAGCTCCTCGCCGATGACACGATCGCGATCGACGGTGCCACCGCCTACGTCCGAAAGGAACCCATCGGTGTGATTCTGGGAATCATGCCGTGGAACTTCCCCTATTACCAGGTCGCCCGTCTGGCCGCGCCGAACCTCGTGCTGGGCAACACGATCCTCCTCAAACATGCCAGCAACTGCCCGCGGGCGGCGGCGGCCATCGAGGAGATCATCGTCAGCTCGGGAGTGCCCTCGGATGCCTTCATCAATGTCTACGCCTCGTCCAGCCAGATCCCCGACATCCTCGCCGACGACCGGGTGTGCGGGGTATCCCTGACCGGCAGCGAGAAGGCCGGCCTGGCTGTCGCCGAGCTCGCCGGGCGCAACCTGAAGAAGGCCGTCCTCGAATTGGGCGGGTCTGATCCGTTCATCGTTCTCGACACCGAGGACATTGCTGAGACGGCCGAGATCGCCGTCGCCTCCCGCATGGGCAACAACGGGCAAGCCTGCAACGCGCCGAAGCGGATGATCGTCATGGATGAGATCTACGATGAGTTCGTCGCGGAGTTCGCAGCACGACTGGAACGCTACGGCCCGGGAGACCCCAGCGATCCGAAGACGCTCCTGCCGCCCCTGTCCTCACGGGCCGCGGCAGAGGAATTCGTCGCGCAGGTGAACGACGCCGTCGAGAAGGGCGCCACCCTCCACTGTGGAGGCACTCAGCTCGACGGACCCGGCGCCTATGTCAGCCCGGCCCTGCTGACAGGAGTGAAGCCAGGAATGCATGCCTACGATGACGAGATCTTCGGACCCGCTGCCGTCGTTTTCCGAGTCCGAGACGAGGACGAGGCCATCTCATTGGCCAACGATACGAAGTTCGGCCTCGGTGCCAGCGTCTACAGTGTCGACCGGAAGCGTGCGGAGCGGGTGGCTGAACAGCTCGAGGCGGGGATGGTCTACATCAATGCCCCAGGAGGATCACGTGCCGAGCTCCCCTTCGGAGGAGTGAAACGCTCCGGAATCGGCCGTGAGCTCGGACCTCTGGGCATCGAGGAATTCATGAACAAGAAGACGATCATGATCCGCTGACGAACAGACATCCGTCGGGTCATCCTATCGTGCCGTCGAACACGACACCGCACGTACTCGGGGCAGAGGCGTTGCCCCGAGTACTGTGGTGCCATGACCAGGGAACAGTCCGGGATCTCGCCGACTCGGGTTTCGCTCAAAGAGATCGGGCGTCGAGTCCGCAACGAACGCAACCGGCAGCAGCTCACCCTTGTCGAGCTCTCCGAGGCCAGTGATACAAGTCGCAGCATGCTCTCGGCGATCGAGCGCGGAGACAGGGCACCGACGGTTCTTGTGCTCGATCGGATAGCCAATGCCCTGGGGGTCAGCGTCTCCCGGCTGATGACCAGGGAGACGCACAGCAGGGTCTCCATCCTCCGTAGGAACGAGCAGAAGATCATCGCTGACCGGATGGATCTCTTGTCCGAGCCCGGCTATCATCGTCGGATCACCTCGCCGGTCATCGAGGGCGTCGAATTCGAGATGGGGCGACTCGAGATGAATGCCTTCGTCGATGCCGGCGTGTTCTCACCCCACCAGCCCGGATGGGCCGAGTACGTAGCCGTCGAAGAGGGCAGCCTGGAAATCGACGTCGATGGCGAGCCGTATCGGCTTGAGGCCGGAGATGCGATCCATTTCGCCGCCGACTGTGATCACGCCTATAGGAATCCGGGCGCCACGACCTGCGTGGCCTATATCGCCATGTTCGTCCATCCGCTCCACACCGGCACAAACCACGATTCGGATCGCTGATTCACCTGACGGCGCCGACACGCCTCATGCCAGGAGTTGGCTTCACGACATGGTCGGGTTGATCTCCACCAGACCGCGACCGCGGATCTGACGTCTATCGAGCAGTTCGTAGGCGAGTGGGATCTCATCGAAGCCGAAACGCTGGGTGATGAGCTTCTGCAAGTCGATGTGACCGCGAGCGGCGAGTTCGATGACAGCGGGCATCGCCCCGGACGCCGAGGCGCCGAATGAACCGAGGATGCGCAGCTTTCGTCTGACTACCTGGGTGATGTCGATATCCATCGTGTGGCCGACGGGAGCGATTCCTGCCAATACGGCTCGTCCACCATCGTCGAGAAGGCTGACGGCGAGCTTGACGGTCGGCTGCGATCCCAGTGCCTCGAACGCCACGTCGACTCCCCGCCCGCACAGGGATTTCACCGCGTCAACCGGATCCCTGTCGGCCGAGTTGACGACATCCGTCGCCCCGAACTCGGCGGCCAATGCCAGCTTCTCGTCATCGATGTCGATGGCGATCACTCGCTCCGCCCCGAACGCGCGCGCCAGGTGGATGATGCTCAAACCAATCCCGCCCGCCGCGACGACGGCGACTGTCTCCCCCTCGGTCACCTCGGCGATCGATCTGACGGCGCCGTAGGCCGTGAACAAGCTGCAGCCGAGCAGCGCCGCCTCACCCAGGGGCACCTCGTCGGGGAGCGGAAACACCGCACGTGAGGGGACCACACAGTGAGTGGCGTGCCCGCCCATGGAGTACATCGACACCGGGTCCCCGTTCTGGCGGTGGATCCGAGTTGTGCCGTCATAGAGCTTCCCATTGAGCCGATTGAACTCGAAGAAGTTCACGCAGATGTCCTCCAATCCGTCGGCACAGTGGCGACACGCGCCGCAGGGCATGATGAAGCTGCACACGACTCGATCGCCCGGTTGGACATCCACGACATTCGGACCGATCGAGCGGACGATCCCGGAGACCTCGTGTCCCAGCACCGCCGGCGTCGGGAACCGAACCTCATCCTTCATCACGTGCAGGTCGGTGTGGCAGACACCGCATGCCGCCACCTCTATGAGCACTTCCTCCTCGCGGGGTTCGCTGAGGACGAGAAACTCCTCCCGGAGCGGTTCATTGGGCCCTTCGAGGACGAATGCGCGCGTGAGCCCGTCGTCGTTGGCAGCGGCCTGATCCTGTGTCTTCATCATGTCTCCTGGATGGTCGGCTGCACCGTCGCGGTCGATGGTGCCGGGTTGTATGCGCAATTGTTCGGTGGGGTGGTGTCGGATGGAGCCTCGTTCGGGAGCGCGTGACAGTGACCCCGTCTCGACTCTGCTGCGGTCAGGGTGCCACGACCGTCTCATGGGCTGCGGACCAGTGTGCATGTGCGCCGTCAGCGATCAATCCGACAAGACGGTCGGCTTCCTCGGCCGGCTCCTGCCAGGCGGCGATTCCGTCCTTGTCGACGAGCACGGACCGGACTCCTTCGATGAAGTCGCTCGTCGCCGCCATCTCTCGGGCCAGTCGGAGCTCGACAGCCAAGCAGTCTTCGAGCGTGTGCTCGGCTCCCCAGCGCAGAAGAGCATCGGTCACGCGCAGGCTCTGCGGCGAGCGACCGGCGAGGACCGAGAGCACCCGCTGGGCCCAGGCGCTGCCTTCCGCGTGCAGGCGAGAAATGATCTCGTCCAAGCTCGGAGCACCGAAGCAGCGGTCGATCTCGTGGCGGTGGGTTTCCAATTCCCCGATGTCGACGGTGCCGCCGTTGTCGTCGGAGTCGGCGCTGCCGAGTCGACCCAGGACCGACGTCAGCGGCGTGTCGGGGTTCTGTGCGATGAGTGCAGGCAGTTCGGCGAACTGCCCCGCGGACAGGCGATGGGTGGCAAGTCCGCTGTACAGGGCGTCCCGATGGTCGATCGTGACTCCCGTCAGCCCCAGATACCGGCCGATGGCACCCGGAAGCCGAGGGAGGAAGAAGCTCGCACCTACGTCCGGGAAGAATCCGATGGCGGTCTCCGGCATCGCCAGCTTCACCGCGTCGGTGACGACCCGGAAACGGCCATGCATCGATATTCCCATGCCCCCGCCCATGCACACTCCATCGATGAGCGAGATGATCGGTGTCGGATGATTCGCGATGGCGGCATTCAAACGGTATTCCTGTCGAAAGAACGCGTCGATCGCCTCAGCCTCACCGCTGAGCGAGAGCCGGCGGATCTCCTTCACATCTCCACCCGCGCAGAAGGTCTTCGGTCGGGACGATGCGATGATGATCGCCCTGAGGTCGGCGGTACGCCATCGCTCGAGATCGTCATGAATCTCTCGGACCATTTCCTCGTTCAGGGAATTCAACGCTGTCGGCCGATTGAGGAATATTCTCCCCACTCCGGATTCGATAAAGGACACACTCGAATCCTCTTCCGGAAAGCACATGCGTGACAACGATGTTTTCATGGGTCGATTCTCATCCGACGTCCGGCCGTTCGCAATCGACAATTTGCCACATTTAGGTGCATCTGTGCACACTGTCAGCATGTCAACGACGTCATGCCTCCATTACCCGGTGATGCTCCCATGATCTCCGCCGATGATCTCAGCTACTTCCTGCAGGTCGCACGACAACGCCGCCTCACCCTCGCCGCGCATGCCTTGGGTGTGAACCACACAACCGTCGGTCGGCGGATCACTCGGCTCGAAGAACAGTTGGGGCAGCGCCTGTTCGATCGACGCAGCCAGGGCTGGGCGCTGACCGAGGTCGGCGAACGTCTAATGGTTCACGCCGAAACAGTCGAAGATGCCCTGTCCGCGGCAACCACTGTGGCCACTGATTCCGGTGCCGCATTGTCGGGGTCGGTGCGGATCGTCGCTCCGGATGGCTTCGGCGCGTTCCTTCTCGCTCCGGCCCTCGGGCCGCTGCGCAGGAAGTTCCCCGAACTCACGATCGAGATCATGACGGTCAGCCAGCGAGGTTCGTTCACCGAGCGGGAGTTCGATGTCGCTGTCGTGCTGGTCGAGCCTTCGCAGCACGCGGTGTGGTCCCAACCGCTGCTCGACTACACTCTCAGGCTCTATGCCTCGCGAGACTACTTCGATTCGCATCCATCCGTGCAGACGGTTGATGACCTTCGCAAACACACCTTGATCTTCTACGTCGACGAAGCTCTCGATATCAATCCGCTGCGAATCATGAGCGAGATCCTTCCCGATCACACTGCACGGATACAGATCAACAACATCACGGGACATTGGAAGGCGACAGCCGCAGGTCTCGGGATCTCGCCGCTTCCCAGCTATATCGGCGACAACGATGACAGCCTGATTCCGGTGCTGCCAGATCAGGTGTCGGTGAAGCGTCGGTATTGGATCGTCGTACCCCGTGGGCTCCAGCGACTGCGCAGGGTACGAGAGGTCGTCGCTCTGGTCCGATCGATTCCACTGAGCTCTCCCGCCATCGCCGGCACCAACTGAATCCCCCATCACTTCCCTCCTCCGCAGGCGCTCTGCCTGTGGCCCGCCTCCGTTGGGTCCACGCCACTCACTGTTTCGTGTACTGCCGAAGCGGCTAGGACTTGTCCCGGCAACTGTTCCCACGCAAACTCGTGTGCAGTTCTGCACAGCTCTGTGTTCTATTGGTTATTGCCCCGGTCAACGTTTCAGACCAATACTGACATCACATAATTCGTTCGTTGCCGCGATCTGACTTAGCGCGAGATAAGCAGATCCCCCAGAAGGCCATGAATTACCAAATAGACGCCCCACTACTGCCGGGGTTCGGCCAAAATCGATGACGATGATTAGCCACAGGAGTTTGCCATTACCATGATCGCCCAGAACACAGCAGCGTCGAAAACGCGCCCCATGGCCACTCGCTCCGCCATTGGGAGCCTCGTCGGCACATCGATCGAGTGGTACGACTACTTTCTCTACGGCACGGCCGCGGCCGTGGTCTTCGGTCCGCTCTTCTTTCCCGATGTCGATCCCCTGATCGGGCTGATGGCCTCTTTCGGCACCTTCGCCGTCGGCTTTCTGGCCCGACCGCTGGGCGGCTTCGTCGCCGGACACGTGGGTGACCGCGTCGGACGCAAGGCCATGCTTGTCGCATCGCTGCTCATCATGGGGATCGGGACCACGCTGATCGGTGCACTGCCGACATTCGCACAAATCGGATACTGGGCACCGGCGCTCCTTCTGCTCCTACGAATCCTCCAGGGATTCGGCGCTGGCGCCGAATGGGGAGGCGCGGCCCTGATGTCGGTCGAACACGCGCCGAGCAACAAGCGCGGCTTCTATGGCAGCTTTACGCAGATCGGCGTGCCCGTGGGAATGTTGATGGCCACCGGTGCCTTCGCCCTCACCCGCGCACTCATCGGTACCAGCGGGTTCCTGGACTGGGGATGGCGCCTTCCCTTTCTGTCCAGTGCAATCCTCATAGTGGTGGGCTTCGTCATCCGTATGGCACTGCAGGATCCTCCCAAATTCCAGGAGATGAAGGAACAGAACGAAGTCTCGAAGAATCCCATCGCCGATGTCTATCGCCACGAGCAGCGCAATGTCTGGCTGGCCACCGGAATGCGAGTGTCGCAGAACGCCGTCTACTATCTCTACACAGTGTTCGCCATCTCCTACGTTGCCCGGTCCCTCGGCTCCGACAGCAATGTCACCCTGGTGGCGGTGATGATCTCCTCAGCGGTCGGCATCGTCTCGACACCGCTGTGGGCGATCCTCTCCGACAGGATCGGGCGCCGCAGGATCTACATGTTCGGTGCAATCGGTGGCGGACTGTTCATGGCCCCGTTCTTCTTGCTCGCCGACACCGGGAATCCGGCCCTCATCGTCATCGCGATGCTCATCGGCGTCAACTTCTTCCACGATGCGATGTACGGTCCTCAGGCCGCCTACTTCTCGGAGTTGTTCAGCACCGGCGTGCGCTACAGCGGCGCGTCGATCAGCTACTCGATCGGATCCGTCTTCGGTGGCGGGTTCTCGCCCCTCATCGCGACGGCATTGCTGGCAGCGGGCGGAGGTTCGCCCTGGCTGATCATCGTCTACTTCCTTATCCTCAGCGCCATCACTGCGTCCTGTGCCTATCTCACCAAAGAGACCAGTCGGCGCGACATCGACGATGACACCACCATCGCCCGGAAACCGGCCCGCCTCCGAACCGAGACTCCGACCTGAGACCCGAGGCCCTACCGCCGCCATGCCCTCGCCGGCTTACCGCAGAGTCCGCCGCACCACCGCTATCACCGAGAACGAGGAACGATGACCATCCAGCTGACAATCGATCACCTTCTGTGGAGGATGCACAACGTCCATCCCGAGTCACAGGTGGTGACCGTCAACGCAGACGAAACCATCGAACGGCGCACATTCGCCGAGAGTGCGTACAGAATCGAGGCTATCGCCCACGCTCTTCGTGAGAAGATCGGCCTGAGCACCGGGGATGTCGTCACCGTGTTCGGATGGAACGATCGGGAGCACTTCGAACTGCTCCTGGCCGTCCCCCTCGCAGGAGGAGTGCTCAACAGCGTCAATCTCCGCCTCGGCTCGACAACCATGCCTCAAATGGCGACAGACCCGCGGCCCAAGGCAGTGGTGTTCAGCGATGGAATCCTCGACCACGCCTCTGTCGGAGAGGACGTGCGCGCCGCGGTCACCGCCGCTCACGATGCAGGCGCCACCGTCGTGCATATCGGCCCATCCTCGGCCTCATTCGTCAGCGATTCGATCCTCTATGACGATCTGCTCGTCGACGAACCGCCTGTGCCCCGACCGTCATGGGTGAGCAGCGAAGACCAGACCGCCTTCTTGTTCCACACCAGTGGAACGACCGGTGCACCGAAGTCGTATCCCGTCTCTCACCGCGCGGCACTCCTCCACTGTCTGAGCGAGGCCAGTGTGGACGCCACCGGACTCTCGAGCACCGACCGAATGCTCCCCCTGGCCCCTTTCTTCCATGTCAATGGCTGGGGTCTGCCGCTGACCTGCGCACTCACCGGTGCCTCACTCGTGTTGGCTGGATCCGACGTCAAACCGGCACGAATGGCGCGGCTGATGGATGCCGAGAGCGTCACGGTGGCTGCGGCCGTGCCATCCGTCTGGTTCGGTGTCTGTGCAGCGATCGCCAATGGCGACGCACCCCGTCCTTCGCGGCTACGCGAAGTCCTCACCGGTGGGGATGCCCTGCCGGAATCGGTCTGGAACAGTCTCAAGACCCACCTCGGCGTCAGTGTGGCAACGGCGTGGGGCATGACCGAGACGATGTCGTGCAGCACCTATGAACGCGATCAACCTGCTGAACATGCCGGCAAGCCCATCCCTCTGGTCGAACTCAGGCTCGAAGACGCCTCCGGTCAGGACGAGGATTCGACGGTACCGGGGCGGCTGCAGATCCGCGGACCGTTCGTCATCGGGGATGCCGACCCCGAGGGCTGGTTCACCACCGGAGACATCGCCACGATCAGCGAGGAGGGCACTCTCACTCTGCGCGATCGGGAAAAGGACCTCATCAAGTCCGGTGGCGAATGGATCGCCTCGGCCGAGATCGAACAACGCCTCTGCGCTCACCCAGCAGTCGCAGCGGCGGCAGTCGTGCCCGTCAGCGACCCGCGTTGGATCCAACGACCACGGGCCTATGTCGTGCTGGCCGACCCCGCGTCCTCCACCGATGGGCTTTACCGCATGCTATCCACTCACCTGGCAGAGAAGTTCCCCCGATGGTGGCTGCCGGACCAGATCGAGGTGGTCGACGCCCTGCCGACGACCACCGTCGGAAAGATCAACAAGCGTGCTCTGCGCCAAATGGCAGAGACGACCACAAAGAAAGGTGTGACCCTTGTCTGAGAACTACATCGTCCGCGAGGATTCCGACAGAATCGCGTGGCTGACGATCCACAGGCCCGATAAGCTCAACGCCCTGTCGACCACCGTGATGGGCCAGCTCTCCGCCGAGCTCACCCGGGTCGACAAGGATGACTCCGTCAGTGTCGTCGTGCTGCGCGGCATCGACAAGGCCTTCAGCGTCGGATACGACATCTCCGAAGAGGTCGAACTCGGTGTTTCGACGGCAGAGCAGTGGCATGCCGGACTGTCGAACAACGTCGGGCTGACCATGCAGGTCTGGGGACTGTCGAAGCCGGTCATCGGCGCGGTCACCGGATTCTGCCTCGCCGGCGGCTGTGAACTGGCCATGGCGTGTGACATTCTCATCGCTGCCGAGGATGCGAAGTTCGGCGAACCGGAGATCAGATTCGGATCCGGGCCGGTCACTCTGCTCATGCCCTTCCTCATCGGGCAGAAGAAGACGAACGAGCTGCTCTACACCGGTGACACGATCGATGCGCAGACCGCACTCGAAATCGGAATCATCAACCGCGTCGTCGCCGGCGACGAGCTGATGGACACCGTGGATGCGATGGCCCACAAGATCGCCCTCACCCCGCTGAAGATCCTCCAATACACGAAGCGTTCGCTCAAACGCGCCTCCGAGGCGATGGGGCTGCGCGAGGCAGTCGAATCGAATCTCGACATCGCCGCCGTCCTCAATTCGGCCCACACGGAGGAGCGCGAGGAGTTCACCCGCCTCGTCGCTACCGAGGGCCTGGGGTCGGCGTTGGCGTGGCGCGACAAGAGATTCAGCACTGTCGAGGACTGAGACGAGCTCCCGTACCGCCGAAAGGACACCATGGAATTCACCACGATCGCCACAGAGATACGCGGCGCAGCCGGACACATCACCCTGAATCGTCCCGAAGCTCTCAATGCGCTCAACCGGGAGATGATGGCCGAAGTCTGCCATGCCGCCCACGAGATGGATACCGATGACGCTGTCTCCGTGATCATCATCCGCGGATCGGCCAAGGCCTTCGCAGCCGGCGCGGACATCAAGGAGATGGCGGATCTGTCGTTCGCCGATGCCCATCGGATGGATCTCTTCGCTGGGTGGGACTCATTGACGCGAGTGCGCACCCCGATCGTCGCCGCCGTCTCCGGCTATGCCCTCGGCGGAGGCTGTGAACTGGCGATGATGTGCGACCTCATCATTGCCACAGACACCGCCAAGTTCGGTCAACCGGAGATCAGACTCGGCATCATTCCGGGCATGGGTGGAACTCAGCGTCTGACCCGAGCCATCGGGAAGGCGCAGGCCATGGACATGATCCTCACCGGACGGATGATGTCAGCGGCCGAGGCGAAGGACTGCGGTCTCGTCGCCCGTGTCGTTCCGGAGGACGATTTCGACGCGGAGATCGACTCGTTCGTCGAGGACATTGCCGCACGTTCACTCATCGCCAGCCGAATGGCCAAAGAGGCCGTCAACTTCGCCTACGAATCCACGTTGTCTGAGGGTCTGCGCCTCGAGCGCCGATTGGTCCAGTCGACCTTCGCAACCGAGGATCAAAAAGAGGGAATGGCCGCATTCATTGAGAAAAGGGAGGCCAGCTTTGTCAACCGCTGACTCTGCTCCGCACGCGACGGAACACTCCGGCACCTATCGAGCACTCGTCGCCGATTCGAAAGCAGGAGCTGGGATCTATACTTTCACCGATCTGCCGATCGCAGGGCTGCCCGACGGTGATGTGACGATCGAGGTCGACTGCTCCTCCGCGAACTACAAGGACATGCTGGCCTTTGACCCCGGCAGCAAGGTCGTCCGGCAGTATCCGCTGGTTCCCGGCATCGATCTGGCGGGAACCGTAAGAGAATCGTCTGCAGCTGAGGTCCCCGTCGGGACGCCGGTGCTGGCACACGGCTACCGGATCGGGACCGGACAGGACGGCGGATTCGCCGAGCTGGCCAGGGTGCCGGCCGAATGGGTCATCCCCCTGAACAGCCTTTCTCCGCAGCAGGCGATGGCCATCGGCACCGCCGGGTTCACAGCGGCAATGAGTGTCATGACCATCGAGGAGGCCGGAATCCGCCCGCAGGACGGTCCCGTCCTCGTCACCGGGGCCAGCGGCGGAGTGGGCATCTGCGCCGTGGACATGCTCTCGCGGCTAGGCTTCGAAGTCGTGGCATCGACGGGCAAGGACTCCACCGCGGATCTGCTGCGGAGCATGGGAGCGACCGAGGTGGTCGGCAGGGTGACAGGCGATCCGGATGAGCGGATCCGGCCACTGGGGAAGTCGACCTGGAGCGCGGCAGTCGACACCGTAGGGGGCAGGACTCTGGCGACGGTGCTGCCCACCATGGCCTATGGCGGCGTCGTCGCCGCCAGTGGGAACGCCGGCGGCGTTGACCTGTCGACGACAGTCTTGCCCTTCATTCTGCGCGGCGTTCGACTCCAGGGGATCGATTCGGTGATGATGCCCATCGAACGCCGGCGCGAGGTGTGGAAGCGGATCGAGACGGACCTCATGCCCAGCAGACTCGACCAAGCCACGCACACCATCGAGATCAAGGACATCGCCACCGTCCTCGAGGCGATTTCAGCGGGAACCCACATTGGCCGCGCAGTCGTCAAGGTCAAAGACGGATTCTGAACCGGCACCCCCGAGAAGCGCCACCACTTCACATACCCAGCAACCATGTCTCCCACCAAGCACGGAGACAATCAGATAAGGAGAAACAGATGACCGAGACAACCACCATCCAGAACGGTGTCAACCTCGACGACCTGCACGGCACTATCAACGCAGTACGGGAGAACCGCACCCTCGGCGAAGTGACCTTCGCCGTGAACGGCACGTGGAAGGGCGGGTTCCGCGTCGACGCGCGCACCGGCGCACTGACCCAGGCCGGGCAGTCCGATGCGGAACGCGACGGCAAGTTCACGATGTCAAGCGACGAACCGACGGCGCTGCTGGGTACGGACACGGCCGCATCACCGGCCGAATACATCCTCCAGGCGCTGGCCGGCTGCTATACGGTTACCCTTGCGGCAAACGCCGCCTCCAAAGGCATCGAGCTGAAGTCCTACGAACTGCATCTCGAAGCCGACTTCGATCTGGCATCCTTCCTCGGTGTCGCCCCAGAGGAGGCACCCGGAGCCAGCCAGATTCGCGTCGATGTCACCCTCGATGCCCCCGGTTCCACCCGGGCCGAACTCGAGGAGCTCGTCGAGGTCGTCACCCAGCGGTCACCGATTCGCGACACCCTGGTTCGTCCGGTCGATGTGGTGACGACCCTGGTCTGATCAGCACCTCAGCGGGGTGTGTCCGAGGCGACCGATTGCCTGTTGGACATACCCCGCCGTTGTCGACCTGCTGGGCCGCCCCATTGGTGTCATTGGTATTTGAAAGCATGGCTCATTTCCCACTGCTCTTGGACGACTACTACGCCCAGATTGTCAGCCTCCTCTTCGGACTCGCTGGCGATAATGCCCAAACTTGCCCGAGTTTCTCTCGTGCCCGAAGCGAGAAGAGAGTTGTCAACGGGCATGGCAGGCTCGAGAAATCAACGTTCGTGCATGTCACCTTCACCGCAACATGCGCCTAGTCACCTTCTCGGATTCCGGTTCACCCTACCTCTTCGACAGGGCCTCGAACTTCCAGGACATGCATGTGGCCCTAAAGGTCGAGTGGCCCTCGAACATCTCACGTGCGCCGGTCATTGTGCTCACTCACTCCCTTTCCGGCGCGCAGCGAGGGCAGCGAACATGCGCCGGACGGGTGCCCTAATTCCACTGCTTGCTCATCAGAGATCTCGGTATCCACTTCGGCGGGTCGTATGTATGGACCAATTTCCAATTCGAGGAACGGGGATCTTCGATTGCATCTCGGGTCGTCCAGTAGTGAGTTTCCATCCACTCACCGTTACTGAACGTACTTGAGTAGTAGAAGATGACCCGAATCGTGCTCGGCTTGAACATCTCGTGCAGCCCCAGAGTGACCGTTGCGTATGACATGAGGCCACTTGCGTAGGCAACGGAATCACCAAACCCTCGGCTGGAGGGGTCCCCGTCTGCAATTATCGGGCCGATCTCTTTCCTGCTAATCGAGCCGCCTGCCATTTCCCAATAGACACGGCAGTCATCCACGTTGAACTTTGACTGATTTGCTATGGTCAAATGCAAGCCGGTCACAGAATTGTCCTGGGGTGGTCCATATGTGTTCGGGGTGACGGTCAAGGATAGCTGGGGTCGCGTCGCTTCAGCCATCGCTTGATTGGCCTCGTTCGCCTGCTTGCGATTCGCATCCGCCGTGCGAAACGCCAGAAAGGCGGCGAATACACTGCCCAGCGTAGCTATAAACTGCGCCCAAGCTCCGATTCGAACGCTCAAGCTATCGTTCGCAAGGTACACTATCCCTATGAAAGCAACGATTGCAGCCGCTGCTCCAATCCATATCCACTTCTGCATATATCAACCCTAGTCCAACCGGAAGCACTGTTGGATTTCGACCTACTGTGGAGATCCACTTCGAGCCAATAATAGGCTGGGTGATAGTCGCCAAGCCCGGCGACTACTACCTCAATACTGGTAATGCTGCGGAGAGCGACCACAGAGCTTACGTGTCAGCATCGTGACTGCACGTTCGACCCCACGAACCAGGGGTTCCGAGAACTTTACGAAAGTGTGATCCGCAGTAGCGCGTATGGTTGGCGTTGAGAAATCACGGAGGTGTGGAATCGCAGCGGGCACCGAACACGCTCGAAGGAGGAACCGGGGTGCCGGAGGGCTGAGTGCAGAAGAGCGGCCCACCCGAGTCAGATGGCTCAGGCAGGCCGCTCACCTGGGGTCTCAGAAGTCCCAGTCCTCGTCCTGGGTGTTCTCGGCCTTGCCGATGACGTAGGACGAACCCGAACCCGAGAAGAAGTCATGGTTCTCATCGCTGTTCGGCGACAGGGCCGCGAGGATCGCCGGATTGACGTCGGTCATCTCCTTGGGGAACAGCGCCTCGTAGCCGAGATTCATCAGCGCCTTGTTGGCGTTGTAGTGGAGGAACTTCTTGCAGTCCTCGGCCAGCCCCACGGAGTCGTAGAGGTCGTGGGTGTAGGCGACCTCGTTCTCGTAGAGCTCGAAGGTGAGGTTCATCGTGTAGTCCTTGAGCTCGGCGCGGCGCTCCTCGGACTGCGACTCCAGACCCTTCTGGTACTTGTAGCCGATGTAGTAGCCGTGGACGGCCTCATCACGGATGATCAGGCGGATGAGGTCGGCGGTGTTCGTCAGCTTCGCATGCGACGACCAGTACATCGGCAGGTAGAAGCCGGAGTAGAAGAGGAACGACTCGAGCAGGGTCGAGGCCACCTTGCGCTTGAGCGGATCATCGCCCCGGTAGTAGTTGAGGATGATGTCGGCCTTCGACTGGAGGAACCGGTTCTCCCGCGACCATCGGAACGCCTCGTCGATCTCCTTCGTCGAGCACAGGGTCGAGAAGATCGAGGAGTAGGACTTCGCGTGCACGCTCTCCATGAACGCGATGTTCGTGAGCACGGCCTCCTCGTGCGGTGTCACCGCATCGGGGATGAGCGAGATCGCCCCGACGGTGCCCTGGATGGTGTCGAGCAGCGTCAGTCCCGTGAAGACGCGCATCGTCAGCGTCTTCTCCTCCTCCGTCAGCGTTGCCCACGACGGCACGTCGTTGCTCAGCGGCACCTTCTCCGGCAGCCAGAAGTTGCCCGTCAGCCGATCCCAGACATCGTCGTCGACGGGATCGATGACCCGATTCCAGTTGATGGCATCGACATGCGATGCCAAAGTCAGGTTCTCCACGCTTGATTCCTCTTCCCCGCTTGCTGTCGGCGGCCGCACCGGCCGTCCTCTTCGACACTCTCATTTCGCCCGTGGTCACCCCGGACGCTACTCGCGGGCCGGTGGGAACCGGCCCGCGACCTGCCTCACAGCATGCAGGACACGCAGCCGTCCACCTCGGTGCCCTGCAGCGCCAGCTGCCGCAGCCGAATGTAGTAGATGGTCTTGATGCCCTTGCGCCAGGCGTAGATCTGCGCCTTGTTGATGTCGCGCGTCGTCGCCGTGTCCATGAAGAACAGGGTCAGGGACAAGCCCTGGTCGACGTGCTTCGTCGCCTCGGCGTACGTGTCGATGATCTTCTCGTAGCCGATCTCGTAGGCGTCCTGGTAGTACTCGAGGTTGTCGTTGTCCATGAAGGGAGCCGGGTAGTACACGCGCCCGATCTTGCCCTCCTTGCGGATCTCGATCTTCGAGGCCACCGGGTGGATCGAGGAGGTCGAGTTGTTGATGTAGGAGATCGACCCGGTCGGCGGCACCGCCTGCAGGTTCTGGTTGTAGATCCCGTGCACGGCCACGGCGGACTTGAGCTCGCGCCAGTCCTCCTGGGTGGGGATGTGCACTCCCGCCTCGGCGAACAGCTGCGCCACCCGCTCCGTGCGCGGCACCCACGCCTCGTCGGTGTACTTGTCGAAGTACTCCCCCGTCGCGTACTTCGACTTCTCGAAGCCGGCGAAGGTCGTGCCGCGCTCCTTCGCGATCTCCATCGACGCCCGCACGCAGTGGTAGGCGATGGTGTAGAAGTACATGTTCGTGAAGTCGAGGCCCTCCTCGGAGCCGTAGTGGATGCGCTCCCGGGCGAGGTAGCCGTGAAGGTTCATCTGCCCGAGGCCGATCGCGTGGGACATGTCGTTGCCGCGGGCGATCGACGGCACGGACTGGATGTCCGAGGTCTCCGCGACGGCGGTCAGACCGCGGATCGCGGTCTCGACGGTCCTCCCGAAGTCCTCGGAGTCCATCGTCAGCGCGATGTTGAGTGAACCGAGGTTGCAGGAGATGTCCTTGCCGACGACCTCGTAGCCGAGGTCGGCGTCGTACTCGCTCGGCTCGGAGACCTGGAGGATCTCCGAGCACAGGTTGGACATGATGATCTTGCCGTCGATCGGGTTCGCCCGGTTCACCGTGTCCTCGAACATGATGTAGGGGTAGCCGGACTCGAACTGGATCTCGGCCAGGGTCTGGAAAAACTCGCGGGCGTTGATCTTCTGCTTCCGGATGGAGGCATTGTCGACCATCTCCTCGTACTTCTCCGTGACGTTGATGTCGGAGAACGGCACCCCGTAGACGCGTTCGACGTCGTAGGGGCTGAAGAGGTACATGTCCTCGTTGCGCTTGGCGAGCTCGAACGTGATGTCCGGGATGACGACGCCCAGGGACAGGGTCTTGATCCGGATCTTCTCATCCGCGTTCTCCCGCTTCGTGTCGAGGAAGCGGTAGATGTCGGGGTGGTGGGCGTGGATGTAGACGGCGCCGGCGCCCTGTCGCGCGCCGAGCTGATTGGCGTAGGAGAAGGAGTCCTCGAGCAGCTTCATCACCGGGATGACTCCGGAGGACTGGTTCTCGATCTTCTTGATCGGGGCCCCGGCCTCGCGGATGTTCGTCAGGCAGAAGGCGACACCGCCTCCGCGCTTGGACAGCTGCAGGGCGGAGTTGATCGAGCGGCCGATCGACTCCATGTTGTCCTCGATGCGCAGCAGGAAGCAGGAGACGAGCTCTCCGCGCTGCTTCTTCCCGGCATTGAGGAAGGTCGGGGTCGCGGGCTGGAACCGCCCGGAGATGATCTCGTCGACGAGCTGCGTCGCCAGGGCCTCATCACCGCGGGCGAGGAACAGCGCGACCATGACCACTCGGTCCTCGAAGCGCTCGAGGTAGCGCTTGCCGTCGAAGGTCTTCAGCGTGTAGGAGGTGTAGAACTTGAAGGCGCCGAGGAAGGTCTGGAACCGGAACTTGTGCGCGTAGGCGCGCTTGGACAGGCTCTCGATGAAGTCGAACGAGTACTGGTCGAGGACCTCGGGCTCGTAGTAGTCCTTCTCGACGAGGTAGTCGAGCTTCTCCTT
Organism: Brevibacterium sanguinis; assembly: GCF_003315415.1. Taxonomy (GTDB): domain Bacteria; phylum Actinomycetota; class Actinomycetes; order Actinomycetales; family Brevibacteriaceae; genus Brevibacterium; species Brevibacterium celere_A. Next base: position 217,131 of record NZ_QNSB01000001.1, on the reverse strand, counting down.
GAGGTCGTGGAAGAAGACGGTGTTGGTGTTGACGTGCTGGAGGAAGTACTGCCGGGCCGCCTGCCGATCGCGCTCGAACTGGATCCGCCCATGGGAATCATAGAGATTCAGCATGGCGTTGAGCGCATGGTAGTCGAGGTCCGTCTCCTCGCGGATGATGTCTTCTACATTGCGGTCTTCAGCGAGCTCGCGCACAGTTTGTCCAATCCTTGGTTGACTGCTTCAACGTCGTCGGGAGTCCCGAGGAGTTCCACACGATAAAGCACGGGTACTTGGCATTTCGCGGCGACCTTGCGGGCCGCGCGGCAGTATTCTTCGCCGAAGTTGGTGTTTCCGGCGCCGATGACACCGACGAGGTGCCGGCGATTGGCTTCGATGTTGAGGAATTTGACCACCTGCTTGGGGACGGCCCCGCGATTGGGGCCGGCCCCGTAGGTGGGAGTGACGAGGACGAACGGCTCATCGATCCTCGGCATCTCGTGCCTCGTCAGCAGCGGCAGCCGCAGGGAGGGATGCCTGAGCTTGCCGACGAAGCGGTGGGTGTACTCAGAGCTACTGGAATAGTAGACAAGGAGCATCTCAGGCCACGACGGAGACCGTCGCCTGTTCCCCGGCCAGGGCCGCGATCTTGTCCGGGCGGAATCCCGACCAGTGGTCGTTGTCGGTGACGACGACGGGCGCCTGCATGTAGCCCATCGCCTTGACGACGTCGAGAGCGTTCTCGTCGACGCTGAGATCGACCGATTTGTACTTCAGGCCCTTGGCATCGAGCGCGCGATAGGTGGCGTTGCACTGGACGCAAGCTGGCTTGGTGTACACGGTGATCATGACGACTCCTCGTTTCTGTTCTGCTGTCCGTGGTGCTGCCACGCCGGCCGATGCCGCCGATGACCGGAATCACGCGGATCCCGACCGGCCGTGACCACTAGATGTTGTGTTCGGGTACGACTCTACCCCTATATCCAGTGTTACACCAGTGTCATTTGACTCGTCCACAGCCTGTGTCCCGAGCGTCCACAATCGTCCACAGGCTGTGAACAACATCGATGTGATTACTTCACCTGCGAGGACACTGGGAAGTCGCCGCTCCGACTCCCGTCCGGCCCTGTTTCCCACCTCCGTTGTCCACCGCTGTCCACAGCCGAAAATTCCTTCCTGTGCGCACCGCTGTGATCACCCGCCTCGGCGTGTCGCGGACGCTGGGGTCGGCCGCTGGGCCGGCTGCGGCGGGTGGTCTGCGACCACCCTATGTGTCGGTACTGACACGAGATCGTCCAGTGTTGTGTCAGGGTCGGCCAATATGCTGGGGAGGACAGTCAGACCCGCGATTCGAGAGGTCCGCACCATGACGGCATCGGCGCCTGCCAACACTCAAGAGATTGCCCACGCGCAGTCGATCCTGTCCGGACTGGAGTCCTATCTCGATCGCTTCGTCGTCGGCCAGCAGCGCCTGCGCGAGAGCCTGCTCATCGGCCTCCTCTCCAATGGCCACCTGCTCCTCGAGAGCGTGCCCGGTCTGGCGAAGACGACCGCCGCGGCCGCCCTGGCCAATGCCGTCGACGGGAAGTTCTCCCGGATCCAGTGCACCCCCGACCTCCTGCCCGCCGACATCATCGGCTCGCAGATCTACAATGCCCGCGAGGGGTCGTTCAACACGGTGCTGGGCCCCGTCCACGCCAACATCGTCCTCCTCGACGAGATCAACCGGTCCTCGGCGAAGACGCAGAGCGCGATGCTCGAGGCGATGCAGGAGAGGCAGACGACGATCGGCGGGCGCCGCTTCGACCTGCCCCGGCCCTTCCTCGTCATGGCGACCCAGAACCCGATCGAGCAGGAGGGCACCTACCAGCTGCCCGAGGCCCAGCTCGACCGGTTCATGATCAAGGACCTCCTCACCCACCCCAGCCCGCACGAGGAGCTCGAGATCCTCAACCGGCTCGACAACGGCGTCTTCGACCGCGACGCCGTGCCCGCGCCCGCGTGCGACCTCGAGGACGTCGTGACGATGCAGCGCTACGCCCAGACCATCTACATCGATCCCGCGATCAGCCGCTACCTCGTCGAGCTCGTCCACGGCACCCGCAACACCGGCAAGTACCTCGGCCGCCTCGCCCCCTACATCGAGTACGGAGCGAGCCCGCGCGCCTCGATCGCCTTCACGAACGCCGGACGCGCCCTGGCGATGATCCGCGGACGCAACTACGTCATCCCCGAGGACATCAAGGACCTCGCCCACCGGGTGCTCGCCCACCGCATCCAGCTCAACTTCGAGGCCGCCGCGGAAAACATCTCGAGCGCCCAGGTCGTCGACGCCCTGCTCATGGCCGTGCCCACGCCGTGATCGGGACCTCGTCATGACTGCTCTGCTCAATCGGATCAAGGCGCGGATGACCATCCACGCCCACCGGCGCACGCGTCGCCTCCTCGACGGCGACTACTCCTCGGTGTTCCACGGGCACAGCCTCGACTTCGACGACCTGCGCGACTACATCCCCGGCGACGAGATCCGCGACATCGACTGGAAGGCCACCGCCCGGCACTCCGAACCGCTCGTCAAGCGCTACGTCGCCCACCGACGCCACATCCTCGCTCTCGTCGTCGACACGTCCCGGAACTTCGACGCGGTGACCGCTGCCGGGGCGGACAAGCGACAGCTGGCGATCCTCCTCGCCGGGATGACCGGGTACCTCGCCGTGCGCCACGGCGACGACGTCATGCTCATCCACGGCAGCGCCGAGGGCACGACCGCGTCACCGCGCAAGGGCAGCGAGACCCACCTGGAGAACCTCCTCCAGCAGATCCTCGCCGAGCAGGGCAGTGGGGCCGACGGCGCGATCAACGAGCAGCTGCAGTGGATCACCGCCCACATCAACCACCGGATGCTCATCGTCGTCATCTCCGATCAGGCTCCGCTCGGTCCCGACGAGGAGGCGACGATCCGCCGTCTGCGCGCCCAGCACGAGGTCCTGTGGATCACGGTCACCGACGCGGACCTCGCCGGTCTCGCACCCGCCTCGGCGCCCTTCGACGTCTCCCGTCCCGGGGTCGGCCTGCCCACCTCGGTGATGGCGAACCCGAGGGTGCGCGCGGAGTACCTCGCCGCCGAGGCCGAGCGAAGGCAGGCCCGCATCGACCTGCTCGCCAAGCTCGGCATCGCCCACACCGAGGTCGCCCACCCCGATCAGGCCCTGGGCAGCCTCCACACACTTCTGCTGAGGCATCGTCGTGGGCCCCGCTGAGCTCATCGGGCCCCTGCAGATCTCGGTCTGGTGGTACGTCGCCGCCGCCGCGGTCCTGCTCGCGGCATTCGTCAACCTCTTCGCCCCGCTCCTGCGCGCCGCCGCGGGTTCCCGGACGAAGGCGCGCCCGCGGATCCCCATCCCCGTGCGCAGCACCTACATGAGTCGCATCGCCGAGGTGGAGGCCACGCTCGAGCGCGGCGACGCCGACGTCCGCACCTCGGCCCGGGAGCTGGCGAAGATCGTCCGCGAGTTCGCCGGCGACGCCTGGGGCGTCAAGGCCGAGCACCTGACGTACCGCGACGCCGCCGTGGCCGGCCTCGACGACCTCGCCGCCTCCCTCTCGAGCCTCTACCGGGCGGAGTTCGCCGAGGACGAGGCCGAGGATCTGCGGCCGCAGATCGCCGAGGCGAGGAAGCTGGTGAGCCGATGGTCCTGATGTTCTGGTGGCTGGCCGCCATCCTCCTCGTCCTCGCCGCCGTCACGGTTTTCGTCCTCCGCCGCCCCGGCCCCCGGGAGTCCTCCCTGCCGGTGGCCCACAGTTCCCGGATGACCACGCTGCCGAGCTTCCGGCGGGCGATGCGCACCCGACTGCTCACCACCTCGGCGTTCATCGCGGTCATCGCCGTCACCGGGATCTCGGCCCTGGCCGGGATCGCCCGGCCGGCCTGGATCGAGACCGTCAACCCGGAGAGGAAGCTGCGCGACGTCATGCTCTGCCTCGACGTCTCCGGTTCGATGCTCGGCTACGATGCCGACCTCCTCCTGGCCTATCAGGAGCTCGTCGAGCGCTTCGACGGCGAGCGCATCGGGATGACCGTGTTCAACTCCACCGCGGTCTCCGCGTTCCCGCTCACCGACGACTACGACATGGTGAAGAACTACCTCAAGGACGCCGAGGAGGGCTTCCGCTCCTGGGGCACCGAGGGCACCGACTACTCGTGGTCGACGGCGCCGCCGAACATCGACGGCTCCTCCCTCATCGGCGACGGCCTCGTCTCCTGCATCGACAACTTCGACCGGCAGGACGAGAAGCGCTCCCGGTCGATCGTGTTCGCGACCGACAACATGCTCGCCGGCCAGCCGCTGTTCGACCTCGACGAGGCGACGGACATCGCGGTGGACGCGGACATCCGCGTCTACAGCCTCTCCCCGCCGAGCATCCTCACGACGACCCAGACCAAGGAGCTCAGGTCCGTCTCCGATCGCACCGGCGGCAAGCAGTTCGACATGGGGTCGGCGTCGACGATCGACTCCATCGTCTCCGAGATCCAGAGCCAGGAGGCCCAGCGCACTCCCGGACGCTCGTACACCATCGTCCATGACATGCCCGCCGCTCCCCTGACCATCGCGGTCTTCGCCCTGGCGGCCGTCTTCGTCCTTGCCTGGAGGGTGAGATCATGATCGTCGATCCCCTCTTCACCTGGTTCGGGCTCGGGTTCCTCGTCGTCGCCCTGCTCACCCTGTGCATCATCCCCTGCGTCCGCGGTGATGGGCCTCGCTGGCGCTGGTTCGCCCGGATGGGCGTCGTCCTCGTCCTCGGCGTGGCGCTGGCCCGGCCCGGCATTCCCGTGCAGTCGACGACCGAGGAGTACGAGACCGCCGCCGACGTCTACTTCCTCGTCGACACGACGACATCGATGGCCGCCGAGGACTACGACGGGGACAGGACGCGTCTGGAAGGGGTGAAGAAGGACATGCTCGCCCTTGCCGAGCAGTTCCCCGGCACCCGCCTGTCGATCATCACCTTCGCCTCGACCGCGTCGACGGCGATGCCGCTGACGACCGACCACGCGGCGTTCGCCTCCGCCGTCGACGTGCTCAGCCCCGAGCTCTCACTCAACTCCAACGGTTCGTCGATCACGGAGGCCGGAGCCGAGCTCGACAAGCGGATGAAATCGAACCGGGAGGACCGTCCCGACAACAAGACCGTCGTGTTCTACTTCGGCGACGGCGAGCAGACCGTCGCGGCCGAACCCGACTCCTGGGCGTCCTTCTCCTCCCGCATCGACGACGGGGCCGTGTTCGGCTACGGCACCGCGCAGGGCGGGAAGATGAAGGAGCCGCGCGCGTTCGGGTCCGTCCCGAATCCCGACCAGGAGGCCGGGCCCCCCGATGAGTACATCCGCGACAGCCAGGGCAATCCGGGCATCTCGACCATCGATGAGTCCAATCTCAGGACGATCGCCGAGGACCTCGGCGTCGACTACCACCACCGTGACGGCGGCACCGACATGGCGGCCGCCTACACCGCCCCGAAGTACGAGCAGACGCTGGTGAAGAAGGACGACAGGGTCACGGTCGACGAGTACTTCTGGGTCCCGCTCATCCTCGTCTTCGGCTGGCTCGTCGTCGAGATGGTCATCGGGGTCAGGGAGCTCAACCGACTGCGCAGCCTGCAGCCGGGGAGGGTCGGCCCTCAGAGACGCGGCGGTCCTGCGGGGCGAGTCGGTCCTGCGGGGCGTCGCGGCGGTCCGGGGCCCGGCAGTCCTGCGGGGTCCGGCGGAGGATCGTGGCCCGGTGCACGGGGAGGTCGATCATGAGACTGCGCGCGTCCAGACTCCTCGGGTCGTGGACGGGGCTGCGCACCCTCACCCGGGTCAACCTCATCGTCGGCAGCTTCCTGCTCCTCGTCTTCACCTACCTCGCGGTCACCGTGTACTACGGCGCGGCCTCTCAGGTGCGGTACGAGTCCAACGACTTCCCCGGGGCGCAGAAGGCCTCGACCGTGTTCCTCGCCCTGAGTCCGTTCGAACGCCACATCGGCTACTTCAACCGCGGCACCGCCCGCGCGGCCGTCGGCGACTTCGACCCGGCCCGGACCGACCTGGAGGCGGCTCTCGAGATCGCGCCGACGAGGGACGAGTGCGCGGTGCGCGTCAACCTCTCCTATGTCTACGAGAAGCTCGCCGACGACATCGCCGCCGAGGACAGGACGAAGGCCGACGAGCTCTACGAGCAGGCTCTGCGCACCCTCGATGACGCCCCGCAGGAGTGTCGCCCCGACAAGAGCGAGGAGCAGCAGAAGAGCTCGGAGGCCAAGGAACGCGTCGAGGAGAAGAAGAACGCCGAACAGTCCGACGGCTCCTCGAGCGGGGATCAGTCCGGAAGCGACGGCGACGAGAACGACGACCAGGGCGGATCCGACGACGGCGAGCAGAAGCCCGACTCCGGCGGCGGAGGGGAGAAGTCGGAGGAGGAGAAGAAGCGCGAGGAGCTCGAACGCCGCTCGGAGCAGTCCGAGCGCGAACAGCAGCAGCAGGGTGACGGCGGTCAGGGAGGAAGGTCGACCCCCGACAAGCCGTGGTGAGCCCTGTGCCATCATGAATGGATGATCTCTCCCTCCTCATCCTCCTCCGATCGGACAACCTCCCGAAAATCTGCCGACCGCGCCGAGCCCTCTGCCGACCGCACCGAGACTCCGCGGGCGACTCACCCGCGGCTACGAGCGGCGCTGGAGACCTTTCCGCCCTACATCCCCGGCAATCCGCCGAAGACGGTCGAGGGGCTGCGGCCGTACAAGCTGTCGTCGAACGAGAACCACCTCGCGCCTCTGCCCGCCGTGCTCGAGACGATGGCCGCCCATGCCGTGAATCCCGCCCAGTACCCGGACGATTCGGCACTCGCGCTGCGCCGCGGACTGGCCGCCCGCCTCGGCGTCGGCATCGACGAGCTCATCGTCACCGCAGGTGCCAGCGAACTGCTCGTCGCACTCACCCAGATCACCTCCGATGCGTCCACCGAGGCGATCTACCCGTGGCCCTCGTTCGAGATGTATCCGCAGACCACCGGGCTCGCCGGTGCGGGAAGGATCGAGGTGCCCAACCGGCCCGACGGCAGCCACGACCTCGACGCGATGGCCGCGGCGATCACGGACAGGACGAGGCTGATCTTCCTCTGCTCCCCCAACAATCCGACCGGACCCGCGCTCGACGACCGCGAGCTCAGGGACTTCCTCGCCGAGGTGCCCGACGACGTGCTCGTCGCCCTCGATGAGGCGTACTGGGAGTTCGTCACCGCCGAGGGTGCCGCCCGCGGCCTCGACATCTGGGCCGACCACCCCAATGTCGTCCTGCTCCGGACCTTCTCCAAGGCCCACGGGCTGGCGGGACTGCGAGTGGGCTACGCCGTCGCCCGGGAACCGATCATCTCCGGTCTGCTCAAGGCCGTCATCCCCTTCGGCGTCACCGCGCTGAGCCAGGCGGCGGCACTGACCTCGCTCGAGCACTGGGACGAGGTGCTCGAGAGGGCGGCGCTCATCGCCGCCACCCGCGACGACTTCGCCCAGGCCCTGCGCGCCCAGGGTTGGGAGGTGCCCCAGGCGCAGGGGAACTTCGTGTGGCTGCCCCTCGGTGAGCTGTCGGCGGCCTTCGAGGACGCCTGCGTCGAGCAGTCCGTGGCGGTGCGCAACCTCGAGCACGGGGTGCGGATCAGCATCGGCGAGCAGCCGGGACTCGACCGGGTCCTCGACATCGCCGCGGCGTTCCGCGCCGAGCACTTCGGCTAGAACCGGGTCACAGCCCCGCGAGTTCCAGGGCGATGCCCACCTCCTGCATCGTCTCGGCGCGGGACAGGTCCCGGCCGAGCAGCCTCTCGATCCGCCCGATGCGCGCCCGGACCGTGTGCCGGTGGACCCCGAGCGCGGCGGCGACCGCGTCACGGGCGCCGCCTGCGGCGACGACGGCGCGCAGGGTCTCGAGGAGACCGCGGCCCTCGGTCGATGCGAGCATCGGGCCGAGCACCCGGTCGACGAACTCGTTCGCCGCCGCCTCATCGATCGCCGACAGCAGACGGCGCAGGTCGGAGCCCCCCGCGTCCGTGCGGCCGCGCCACACCGTCCAGGTGTGGTGGACGCGACTGAGCGGGATCGTCCTCCGATAGAGCGTCGGCACGCCGGTGATCTCGGCGACACGGTCGAGGAGGTCGGGGGCGTCGTCCTCGCCGAGGTCGGCGCCGGCATGGACGACCGCGAGCGTCGAGCCGGCGCGGGTGAGAACGACTCCGGGTGAGAGATCGGCCATGAGCTGCCCGGTCGACTCACCGCGGACGTCGCCGTAGACGGCGAAGCCGACGCGGGAGACCGGGGCGAGGCCCGTGAGCCCGACCCACTCCCGGCGAGCCTCCTCGGCGCCCAGCGGCTCGGAGAAGAGCCGCATCGCCTCGCGCCGAGGCGGGTCCGCCCAGCTCTCGAGCCCGAGCAGCGCCGCGGCGGTCGACAGGAGCAGGGAGCGGATCCGGGGACTGCCGCTCGCCTCGGCGGGGCTGAGGATCCATCCCCGCACCGCGTCGTCGCCGACGGGCACGGCCTCGACGAAGCCGTCCACGGTGGGCAGCAGACGGGGCGCGAGGGATCCGCGCAGTGATTCGCCGATGAGCTGTCGCCGGACGGGCAGCTCGGCATCGGGCCCGCTCAGTCCTCGTCCCGTCGGCGAGACGAAGCTGACGGCGGCGTGCAGGACCTCGCCGAGTTCGGCGATCAGCGCCGCCGGACCGCGGGAGGCGAGCGCGGTGGCGAACCGTCGACCGGCGTTGCTCGCCGCAGTGAGCTCGCGATTGGACTCCTCCTCCCGCAGACGGGTGAAGGCGTCGACGACGGCGACGAACGGCACCGGCTCGGGCACCCCGAACAGAGCGAGACCCGACGCCCGAGCGGCGTCCCGGAGGGCGGCGGGGATCGTCTGCAGGGGCAGCTCCGAACCGAGACCGATGCCCAGCGCCCGCACTCCGATTCCCGCCAGCCGTGCGACGTAGTCGGCGACCGTCGCGGCGGAGAGGTCCTGGCTGACCCCGATCGTCAACAGGACCTCACCGCCTGCCAGCCATTCGTCGACGCGGGGCAGCTCCGAGGAATGGACGATCGTGATCTCGAGGCTGCGGGCCCCGGGTGGGTCGACGACGATGTCGAGGGCCAGCTCCCGCCGCCCCCACAGCTGTCCCAGGGTCACCATGGCCATCAGTCTATCCATTCTGGACAGTTGATGCGACGAACTGTCCGCTTCGGCTATCTGTGACCGGGCCTACACGTCCTAGGCTGATGCCGACCACTCGACGCACCGCCCGCCGAACCGCTCGGCGGGTGCACACCGATCCAAGGAGAGTCAATGTCGTCTCAGCCTCTCGGCCCTGCCGATTACAGTCAGACTCCTCGCTTCGCGGGCCCGCCGACCTTCGGTCTGCTGCCCCGCCTCGACGAGGTCGAGGCCGCTCGCCCGGGCGAGAAGATCGACGTCAAGATCATCGGCGTCCCCTTCGACGCCGGGGTCAGCTACCGGCCCGGCGCCCGTTTCGGCCCGGCGCACATCCGCCAGTCCTCGAAGCTGCTGCGCCCCTACAACCAGGCGACGAACGTCCACCCGTTCTCCTGGCAGCAGGTCGCCGACTGCGGCGACCTCGGCGTCAATCCCTTCGACATCACCGAGGCCGTGACCACGGTCGAGGCGACGGCCGACGAGCTGCGCGCCGACGGAGCGAAGCTGCTCACCCTCGGCGGCGACCACACCCTGGCCCTGCCGAACCTGCGGTCGCTGCACAAGACCCACGGCAAGATCGCGGTCCTCCACTTCGACGCTCACCTCGACACGTGGGACACCTACTTCGGCGCCCCGTACACCCACGGCACCCCCTTCCGCCGGGCGAGCGAGGAGGGCCTGCTCGACCTCTCGTCGTGCATGCACGTCGGCATCCGCGGACCTCTCTACGGGAAGAAGGACCTCGAGGACGACGCGGTGCTCGGCTTCCAGATCATCCGCAGCGACGAGTATCAGTTCTCCGGCATCCAGGAGGTCGTCGGGCGGATCCGCAAGCGCCTCGGCGATGCTCCGGTCTACCTGTCGATCGACATCGACGTCCTCGATCCGGCGGCCGCACCCGGCACCGGGACCCCGGAGGCCGGAGGCATGACGAGCCGCGAGCTGCTCAACTCGATCCGCGGGCTGCAGGGGCTCAACGTCGTCGGCGCGGAGATCGTCGAGGTCGCTCCCGCCTACGACCATGCCGAGATCACCGGGATCGCCGCCGCCCACTGCGGCTACGAGATCCTGTCCCTGTGGGCCGCCGCGGCCAACGGTGCCACCGGTCCCTCGGGGCCCAGCGGCGAAGCGCTGGGAGTCTGAGGATGACCGAGCCGTTCCGCAACGGAGGCCGAGCCGTCGTCGCCACGCTCGCCGCTCATGGGGTCGACACGATCTTCGGGATCCCCGGCACCCACAACCTCGAGTTCTACCGGCATCTGCCGGAGTTCGGCATCCGCGCGATCACCCCTCGCCACGAGCAGGGGGCCGGGTACGGCGCCGACGGCTACCACCTGCTCTCGGGCCGGCCCGGGGTCGTCATCACGACCTCGGGGCCGGGGCTGACCAACGTGATCACGGCCGCCGCGACGGCGTACGCGGAGTCGCGGCCGATGCTCATCCTCTCCCCCGGAGTGCCCACCGGGCTCGAACGGGCGGACATCGGCATGCTCCACGAGACGAAGGACTCCTCGGGGGCACTGACGCATCTGCTCGTGTCCTCCCAGCGCACGCGGACCGCGGAGGGAGCCGCGCAGGCCGTCGCCGAGGCGTTCGCCCTCTTCGCGTCGTCACGCCCGGGTCCCGTCCACATCGAGGTCCCCCTCAACGTCCTCGAGGGCGCGTGGAACGGCAGCGTTCCCATTCCGCTTCCGCGCAGGCGGCCGGGCCTCGATGACCGGGTCATCGCGCAGGCGGCGGCCGCGGTGCGCGAGGCGAGACGTCCGCTCATCGTGGCCGGCGGCGGAGCGCGGGCGGCAGGCGCCGAGGTCCGGGATTTCGCGGAGCTCCTCGACTCTCCCGTCGCGACCACCGCGAACGGGAAGGGGATCCTGCCGGAGGACCATCCCCTGTCGCTGGGCGCGAATGTCCGCTTCCCCAGCGTCCAGGCCGAGTCGGCGGCCGCCGACGTGCTCATCGTGCTCGGGTCCGAACTCGCCGACTCCGACCTGTGGGGCGGGCTCATCGGCGACCAGAGTGCCGTCGGCGTGCGCACCGCGGGCTCGGCCCAGACGGTGATCCGCTGCGACATCGACCCCGACCAGCTGGGCAAGAACCTCGGCGGTGACATCCTCGCATGCGCCGATGTCTCCGAGTTCCTCGCCGCGCTGATGGCGGCGCTGCGGACGACCGGCGGGCCGGCCGCCTCGGCGGGAGAATCTGACTCCGCCCCCGCCTCGGCGGACGAACCCGAATCCGCCTCGGTGCGGGAGGACGGGGCCGCGCGGACCTCCGCCATCCGCGACGCCTGGAGGCAAGACTTCGACTTCGAGTCGATCGGCTCGCGGGTCACCCGCCTCGTCACGCAGGGGGCCGGCGACGACGTCGTCATCGCCGGCGACTCGTCCCAGGTCACCTACGACGGAACCGTCCACGCGCTCGACGCACGGACACCCGATCAGCTGCTCTACATGCCGGGCTTCGCCACCTTGGGCTACGGGATCCCCGCGGCCATCGGGGCGAAGGTCGCCGCGGCCTCCCGGCCCGTCGTGTGCGTCCTCGGCGACGGGGCGGCGATGTTCTCCATCCAGGAGATCATGACCGCCACGGAACTCGGACTGGGGATCCCCTTCGTCATCGTCGACAACGGCGGGTACGCCGAGATCGAGGCGCAGATGGTCGACCGGGACATCGAACCGTTCGCGGTCAGGCTCGACCGGCCGGATTTCGCAGCTCTCGGGGAGTCGATGGGCGGGGTCGGCGTGCGGATCGGAGAGGCGGAGCTGGCGCAGCGTCTGCCCGGTGCGGTCGCCGAGGCGCTGGGACGCTCCGTTCCCACCGTCATCCACGTCATGGTCGGGGCCTGAAGCACTGAACTGAGCACGAGGCAGACCTCGGACGGCGTGCAGAGACCGTCGAGGATGCCCAATCGGAAAGGGTCATTGTGGACTCATTGGTAGTCATCATCTATCTCGCCGCGATGGTGGGATTCGGAATCTGGGGACGGTTCAAGGCGAAGGACCAGGACGACTTCCTCGTCGCCGGCCGCCGCCTGGGACCTCTCCTCTACACCGGCACGATGTCGGCGGTCGTCCTCGGCGGGGCGTCGACGATCGGCGGCGTCGGTCTCGGGTACACCTCGGGGCTGTCGGGGATGTGGCTCGTGTTCAGCATCGGGCTGGGCATCATCGCCCTGTCCCTGCTGTTCGCGCCGCGCATCCAGCGGCTGGAGATCTACACGGTCTCGCAGATGCTCGAACTGCGCTACGGGCACGGGTCCCGATTGGTCTCGGGAGCGATCATGACCGCGTACGGGCTGATGATCTCGACGACGTCGACGGTGGCCTACGCGACGGTGTTCCACGCGCTGTTCGATCTCAACAAGTTCTGGTCGGTGATCATCGGTGGCGGAGTCGTCATCCTCTACTCGATGCTCGGCGGCATGTGGTCGATCACCCTGACCGACTTCGTCCAGTTCTTCATCCAGACCATCGGCATCTTCCTCATCATGCTTCCCATCGTCCTCAGCAAGGCCGGCGGCATCGGTGAGCTCTTCTCCTCCATCACCCCGGAGCAGGCGAGCGTGACGGGAATCGGCTGGCAGGCGATCCTCGGCTACATCCTCATCTACACCCTCGGCCTGCTCATCGGCCAGGACATCTGGCAGCGCGTCTTCACCGCACGCAGTCCCGGAGTCGCCCGGTGGGGCGGGTTCTCCGCCGGAGTGTACTGCCTGTTCTATGCCGTGGCGGGAGCGCTCGTCGGCATGGCTGCGGCCAAGATCGTTCCCGGGATCGAGGTCGCCGACGATGTGTTCGTCGCCGTCGTCGATGCCTCGATGTCACCGGTGTTCGCCGGCTTCGTCCTCGCCGCCGCACTCGCGGCGATGATGTCGACGGCATCGGGCTCGCTCATGGCGGCGTCGACCGTGTGTCGGCAGGACATCGTCGAACCGCTGCTCGTGAAGAAGGAGGCCGAGGGGTCCGAGGCGCCGACCGGCGGAGCCGACGGTGCGGCGGTGCCGGCAGGCGGAGCGACGCAGCGCGTCGAGGTCTCGGGGGCGAAGTCGGCGCTCGCACAGTCCCTGGTCCGTGAGACCGGCGACGAGATCCGCGACTCCCGCATCTACCTCATCGGCCTGGGTGTCGTCACCCTCGTGCTCGCTCTCATCATGCCGAGCGTGGTCGAGGCCCTGACAGTGGCCTACAACCTGTTGGTGGCCGGACTGTTCATCCCGATCCTCGGCGGCCTGATCTTCCGGCGCGGCACGATCGTCGGAGTCATGGCCGGGATGATCATGGGGGCGGTGACGACCGTGGTCGTGATGATCGTGGCCGGGATCTACGCCAACGAGGCGATCTACCTCGGCCTCATCGCCTCGCTCATCGGCTACCTCATCGGGTCGTTCGCCTCGAAACCGACCGACGCCGAGGTGATGGCGGCGTGGAGGGAGCGCCTGAACCGGTGAGACCGGCTCTGTTCTCGCACCGTCACAGTAGGATGGGACATGAACCCTCGACGACTCGCAGAGAACGGCTCACATGCCATGACGACCCGAACCACACGACGGACAGCGCGCGTGCTTCTCTCGACGGCGTGTGCCACCGGCGTTCTCCTCGCCGGGATTGCACTTCCGACCCATGTTCACGGAACCGCGGCTTCGTGGACCGGCAAAGAAGCAGCCTCGGGCTCATTCTCGGGCGCGACGGTCCCGGCACCGGCCCTGACTCGCAGCTGCGAATTCCTCCCGGGTGTGCTCGGCCTCGGTGCTCGGGTCAGGATCTATTGGCAATTGCCCGCCGGCTATCAACTCGACGACGTCACCGTCGAGGCATCGACCAGTGGCCTTGGCTCGGTTCTGGCCCCGTTGACCGGATTCAGTCTGAGTGCCAACACCACCTCCACCGGCAACAACACCTACAGTACGGACGTGCCCACCAACCTGCTCGGTGGACTGCTCGGACTCGGCAGCGAACTCGAGATCGCGTTCTCCGTCGACCATGACAGTGGTTGGCGATCGGACCATGCCTCCGTCGCGACCAATGCTGGATTGCTGGCCGGAATCGGCGGAAACTGCCGCAACCTCACCTGATACAGCTCAGCGACAGCGCCGCTGAGATCATCGTGAACTCCTGCGCGTTCGAATCACGGCGGTCAAACCGGCACCGAGGAGCACGATTCCCGCGAGCAGCAGCCATTGCCATCCCTCAATGCCTGTCCATGGAAGCTCGCCCGAAGGGCCTGGTTCGCTTGGTCCCGGGTCGCCGGGACCGAGGGAGACCTCTTCTCCCTGACCGTGCGCAGTCACACGCACGTCGCTGGTCTGTCCTGCGACCGCGCGAGCATCGGCATTCGGGCGAAGTGAGACGGTGACCTGGATGCGCCGCTGCTCGTCGCCGGACATGGTCAGGAGGAATCGGTCGTGGTCCGGCGCGGCGCCCAATTCGTCCAGCGGTACCCCATTGACGATCCTGTCCGCGCCACCAGGGCAGTCGTCCAAGGCAGCCAGATGAGCACACACTCGGACGTCGACGATCAGTTCTTCGGACAGCGGCGTCGCCGTGTCTCCCGAACCGATCTCAACAGACACCTGCCCGGGTTCCGGAGCATCGGCCCAGACATCGACGTTCCAGTTCGCTGAGGATCCCGGCGAAAGAGAGAGCATCTCGGTCTCGTCGCCGACAGCTCGAAGATGGAGGAACTGACCATGGGCCTCTGTTTGCCCGGGACGCGCCGGAGAGGTTTGTTCCGAAGCCACGAGGTCAGGGGCACGGTCCAGGGTTGCGCCTGTTGGTCCACCGCCTGCGGCGAGGAAGACCGCCACGACCGGAAGGACCAGTGCATGCCTGGGTGATCGAGACCCCGGCGACCGCGAAGGCGAGCGGTCCGTGTTCGTTGCGAAGTCGTCAACTCGTTCGGTGTGCCCGCCCTCCACGGGTTCCTCGCCGTCGGAAACTTCATCGTCCTCATCGTCGCGGCGCGGCCAGAACGCCCACACGACCAGCAGCGACGCTCCGACCGTGATACCACCAAGCACATAAGGATTGCGGAACTCCTGGATGATGGGAGCCAGCCCTGGAACGGAGAACATGACCCTGCGCACCGACTCCGCGACATAGGGTTCCGGGTCCTTCGCCTCATTGGCGTCGCCGCGCATCTCGAAGGTGACTGCTCCGGTCTGCTCGTCGGTGTCGAGAATAGAGATCACCCGATGGGTCACCGGGAGCACATCCGGCCCGCGATCGACGGTGACGACGTCACCGACCGCCATCTCCTCCGCGGGAATCTCTCTGACGAAAGCGATGGAACCGGCGGTGATCGTCGGGCTCATCGAACCCGTCCGGAACATCATGATCGACACGTTGGACACGATTCCGAGGATGACGAGGACGATGCACACGACCCCGAGGACAGCGAGGAGGTTGAGCAGCACGCCGCCGAGCCAGTCGATCGGGCCCTTGCTGCGTCCACCGGACGTGGGTCTGGACGACATGGTCAGGACGCTGTGGATTCGGCGGTGAAGGTCCACGTATGCGTCGCGGACTGGCCTTGTGCGGAGTTCGGCGCGCTCGAGGCGAGCTCCACCCTGAAGCAGTAGAGCTGGACGGAACCGGCCGCTGCCTGGAGTGACTGCTGCGTCGAGCCGGTGGCCCCTGTCTGCAGGGGTCGGCTGCTCGATGCGGAGCCGAACACATAATCCGCGCCGGAGGTGAACGCCGAGTCATCGCAGGCGGCGGCCATGGCTTCCGCCGCCGTGGCGAAGGACTTCGTCACAGCTTTGTATGACAGTGACTGGGCGAGCGCGTTCGGAGTCCCCGACACGCCCCCTCCGGCGACCGAGATCCGTCCCTTCATCGTGGTGTCGGCGCTGGTGCGAACGAAGACGGGAGCATGGACGACCTTCCCGGGGAACATTCCTCCGGCGTTGAAGGTCATCTCCCGCGAGTTGCTCCAGCTCTTGTCGACGGAGAGCTCGATCGCGAATCGACCGGCAGTGAAAGACCCTGTGGCCGACTCGGTGTCGGTCCAGGCTGCCATCGTCGCGGCCGATCCGATGCCGAAGACCAGACCGCCGGCGAGGACGGCTTTGATCCGACGCAGCCTCAGACGACGGAACGAGGTTTCACGCGAATGCATGCAGCTCCTGGCGGCTATTGTGCGGACGTCGCGGTGAATTGCCACTGAGCTGTCGTGTTCTGCCCCTCGGTCAGCGTGTCACCGGCAGTGACTGTGAAGCACAGGGTCACGGGGGCGCCGGGCTGACCGGTGGCGCCTGCCGCGAGAGCGAAGTCCGCGGCGCCCGCCGTCGAGTTCAATGCGGTGCCGGCCGGGACGATCTGCGTTCCGGTTGCGGTGTCGGTGCAGGCAGCGGCGTTGGCGACCTGCACGATCCCGTACGTCAGCGCACCAGGATTGTCACCGCCGCCAGCGGCACTGGTCAGGGCCACGGACGCGTCGTAGGTCGTCGTCTCATCCAGCCGGAGGACGAAGGGCGCGGCCACGCTGTCACCGGGAGACAGCTGGTCGCCGCCATCGAGGTCGAAGGTCAGCTGAGCTGCTCCATCGGAGCTCTCGTGGTCGGCGAAGGTCGTCCCATCGGTGCTGCCCTGGACGTTGAATGTTCCCGCACCGAAGGTTCCTTCAGCCCATTCGTTGTCGGTCCACGCGGCGAGAGTGACTGCGGCGCCGATGCCGAGCACGATACCGCCCGCGAGGACGGCCTTGAATTTGCGGGAACGGGCGGATTTCACCATGGTTGTCTCCTAGACAGGCGTTGAACAAGCCCGGCCGCTGTCGGTCCATCCGACAGCAGGGTGCAGGCCCTCATGCGACATCAACCGGGACACATGCCGGCAGCCGGCAGGGACACTTGCTCGATTGAGACGCCACTATATGTTTAGTACATATTCAGGTTAAGGCCCTCCGGACGCCGGTTTGACCAATCCGGCATTACGTTTTCGTTACGGTTTTGATGACCAATTGGTGACCTTTGAGGCCAATACTGCGCTCACCTGGACAGATGTGTCGTCTCGCCCAACTGGGCTCGACCCTGTATCGTGTTGCCGTCAGGCCGGTGCGGTTCGAACCGGTTGGGGCCCATCAGCCGGTGCTCGAAAAAGGAGCACGAAGCCGCGGATCTCGCGTGCGAGACATATATGGATGACTGACTCTCCATGTCTCACTCGCACCCCGAAAGGTCCCACCATGCCGCACACCTCTGCTCACGTCGCACAGACGCTCGCCCGCCACATCGACGAAGTCTTCGGACTCATGGGCAACGGGAACGCCTACTTCCTCGACGCCCTGCTCACGCGCACCTCGGCGACCTTCACCGCCGTCAGGCACGAGGCCGGCGCGGTCGTCGCGGCGGACGCCCACTTCCGCACCTCGGGACGGATCGCCGCAGCGACCACGACCTACGGCGCCGGGTTCACGAACACCCTCACTGCGCTCGCCGAGTCGGCCCAGGCGAAGGTCCCGCTGGTCCTCGTCGTCGGTGACGAGCCGACCTCGGGGCCCCGACCGTGGGACGTCGATCAGATCGCGATGGCAGCCGCCGTCGGTGTGCGCACCTACACGGTCGGCCGGGTCGACGCGGCTGCGGCCACTGTGACCGCGATCGAACATGCCCTGACCTATCGGGTCCCCGTCGTCCTTGCGATCCCCTACGATGTCGCGACGCTCGACATCGGAGCGATCCCCGAGGTTCCCGGACCGGGCCGACCCACTCCCCTGGCCCTGAGCGGCGAATACGCGCGGGCGTCCCTCGACCGTCTCGCGGCACGGCTTGCCGAGGCGCAGCGCCCCCTTCTGCTCGCCGGACGGGGAGCATGGCTGGCCGACGCGAGTGAGGAGCTCGGCGCGCTGGCCGCCGCGACCGGCGCACTGACCGTGACGACCGCGCTGGGGCGCAACATCTTCCCCGATTCCCGCTACGACCTCGGCGTCGCCGGAGGGTTCGGAGCTCCCGCCGCCATGGACCGCGTCCGACAGGCGGATGTCGCCGTCGTCGTCGGGGCCTCGCTCAACCAGTTCACGATGCGATTCGGCGAGCTCTTCAACCCCGCGACCTCAGTCTGGCAGATCGACACCGACGACCGCGCCACCAACGCCCGCGTCAGCGGATTCATCCGAGCCGATGCCAAGCTCGCGGCCGCCGAGCTCGCGGCCCGGGTGCAAGCGGCCGGCGCCGAACCGAGCACCTGGCGGGAGTCCGTCGACACCACTCAGGACCGCAAGTACGACGTCGGCACGGAATACGCCTCCGATGGGCGTCTCGATCCACGCGCGGCGGCGGCACGGCTGGGTGATCTGCTGCCCGATGATCGGGTCGTCGTCTCCGACGGCGGTCATTTCATCGCCTGGGCGAACATGTTCTGGGAGCCGAGCGCGCCCGATCGCATCGCGATGGTCGGCACGGCCTTCCAGTCGATCGGGCTGGGTTGGCCCAGCGTTGCAGGGGCCGCACGAGCGAACCCCGACTCGACGATCGTCCTCACCACCGGGGACGGTGGTGGCGTCATGGCCCTGTCGGACCTCGATACGGCGATCAGGTCGGCGAAGGGACGCGGAATCGCGGTCGTGTTCAACGATGCGGCGTACGGCGCGGAGGTCAATCTCTACGGGCTCAAGGGCCTCGAGAAGTCACCGATGCTCATCGATGAGATCGACTTCGCCGCCCTGGCCACCGCGGCCGGCGGGCACGGTGTCGCTGTCCGCTCGCTGGCCGACCTCGACATCCTCGAGGAATGGAAGGCCACGCCACTCGACGACCGGAGGTTCCTGCTCCTCGATCTGAGGATCTCGGGTTCGGTCGTCGCGCCCTATCAGGAGGAGATCATCCGCGTGAATGGGTAGGGCCGCACAGCCCTGGCCTCATTCTGCGGACACGACAAGGCCCGGCAGCTCAACTGGGTGAGCTGCCGGGCCTTGTCTTCTGTGGAGATGGCGGGAATCGAACCCGCGTCCGTCGGCAAATTATCAGGTCTTCTCCGGGTGCAGTTCGTGAAGCAGTTTCTTAGGTTCTGGCCATCGCACGAACACGTAGACCAACGAACGGAGTTGAGTTAAAGTCCCTCAGATGCCCTCAACGAACATCTGAAGCAGTGGCCCCTTAAGCGACGCCAGGATCTAGAGCAGAGGCAACTCTAGGCTGACGGATTCGCAGCTCGCGCTCTATCAGGCAGCGAGGGCG
Source organism: Brevibacterium sanguinis (assembly GCF_003315415.1). Classification (GTDB taxonomy): domain Bacteria; phylum Actinomycetota; class Actinomycetes; order Actinomycetales; family Brevibacteriaceae; genus Brevibacterium; species Brevibacterium celere_A. Next base: position 197,749 of record NZ_QNSB01000001.1, on the reverse strand, counting down.
AAATCGGTGCGGTTGTTAGATTTAGCACCTATTGTTTTGCAGAGGACGTTTACGAGATGACTCTACATGCTCGACCCGCTTCCCCCGACGCATTGTCCAACGTCGAAACCGATCATCCCCATATTCATTTGCCAATCCCGTCCGTCGCGACCTCCGCGAAGCGGCGATCGTGCCGGACAGGTTCACCAGCATACTCATACAACACCGATGAAGCCAACCGCATTCCCGGGAACCGACGAGCTCATCGTCGTGTCGACGACCTGCCCACCCGCTCGTCCGAGAGGGGCGACACCGGGTACAACCGTGCACACGCCGAGTCTATTCCCGGCGAAACACAAGTCACCTTGCGCTCAGCGGTACTGCTTCGACTTCATCGCCCGCTCAGCCTCGCGCTTGTCCTGTGCCTCGCGCAGCGACTGCCGCTTGTCCCATTCGCGCTTGCCGCGGGCCAGGGCGATCTCCACCTTGACACGCGAACCGTCGAAGTAGAGCTCGAGCGGAATGAGGGTGCGGCCCGACTCCTTGACCTTCTGCGAGATCCTGAGGATCTCGTCTCGGTGCAGGAGCAGCTTGCGCCGCCGCCGTGCCGCATGGTTCGTCCAGGTCCCCTGCAGGTACTCGGGGATGTAGACACCCTCGAGCCATGCCTCGTTCTGGAAGATGAGCGCGAACCCGTCCGTCAGCGACGCCCGGCCCTCGCGCAGCGACTTGACCTCGGTGCCCGTGAGGACGAGGCCGGCCTCCCACGTGTCTTCGATGTGATAGTCGTGGCGCGCCTTCCGATTCCTGGCGATGACCTTCTTACCGGTCTCCTTCGGCATTCCGACCTCCTCTCCTCTTCGGTTCCGATCCGGATGGTATCTGCCGGGACTGCCGCAGAGCAGCCCCTGAGCGCTCACTCGCAGGTGAGAGCAAGCAGACCCAACAGCTTAGCCCAGATTCTCCCGGGAGGGAAGCGTTGGGTCCGTGGTGGCCGCCCGGGATTCGGACGCCCGAGTCAGCCTCACGAGATGTAGGGCATCGGGTTGACGTAGGTGCCGCTCTTCATGATCTCGAAGTGCAGGTGGCAGCCGGTCGAGGCACCGGTCGTGCCGGAGATCGCGATCGTCTGCCCCTTCTTCACCTTCTGCCCGTCCCGGACCTTGACCTTCGTGTTGTGGTTGTACGTCGAGGCGATCGACTTGCCCTTGATCTTCCCGTGCGAGATGACGACACGATTGCCGTAGCCCCCGTTCCACCCCGAGGACACGACGATGCCGTCACCGGCGGCGTGGATGGGAGTGCCGCAGGGGACCCCGAAGTCCGCACCGGTGTGCAGCTTCTTCCGCTTGGTGATCGGGTGGATGCGGTAGCCGAATGGCGAGGTCGTCGGGTAGCCGCTCGCGGGGTTGGCGAGCACCCCGTCGCCGAAGACGAAGTTGCCCTTCTTCTCCTGCTCCTTCTCCCACTCCCGGACCTTCTCCGCCAACCGGTCCTGCTCCTCCTGCTCCTTGCGCAGCTGCTCCTCGGTCGCGGCCTTGTTGTCCTCGATCGTCTGCTCGGCCTTGTCCTTCGCGGAGATCAGGTCGTTGAGGTCATCGGCCTTCTTCTGGGCGTCCTTCTGCGCGGCCTCCTTGGCCAGGACCGCCTCGGCGGCTTCGTCCTTGAGGTCGGAGATCTCCTCGGTCACCGCGGAGAGCCGCTCCTCGTTGTTCTCATTGAGGGCCCGCTGCTCGGACAGGTTCTCGATCGTGCGCTGCTGGGAGCGCACCGCGGAGTCGACGCGGCCGATCCCGCCGTCGGCACTCGTCCCCTCGGCCATCTGGAGCAGCATCGCCATGTCCGAGGTGATCCCGGAGTTCTGGTACGCCTGCCGCCCGATCCGCGCCGCGGACGTCTTGTGCTCCTCGATCTCCTCCGTGCCCTCCTTGATGGAGGTCTGGAGATCCTTCTGCGCGCCCTCGGCCGAGGAGAGGCGTGCCGCCATCTCCTCATCCTTCTGGATGGCCTCGGCCAGGGCGTCCTCGGCCTCCTGCGCCGCCGCCTCGGCGTCGGGCAGCGCCTCCTGCGCCTCGTCGCGCTCGGCGATGACCCGCGCGAGCTCCTCGTCGAGTCCCTCGAACTCCTGTTGGAGCTCCTTGACGCGTTCGTCGACGCGGCTCTTGTCGTCTCGCGGATCCGCCGTCGCCGAGGCGACCGGCAGGACGAGTGCGAGGAGGGCTGCCGTGATGGCCAAGGGAAGTCGCCGTTTCATGTCAGACCTTCGTGTACTTGTTCAGGGTGATGAGGGAGGACGCGCCCGCCATGATCACGCCGATGGCGATGAGGATCGGCGCCACGAGGAGGACGTCGACCCCGGACACGAGGTTGAAGCCGGTGGCCTGATTCTGCAGCCAGCCGGAGACGCCGAAGTGGACGAGCAGGCCCAGGGCGCCCGCGGACAGGGTCGCTCCGATGGCCGCGGCGATGACTCCCTCGAGGAGGAACGGAAGCTGGATGAAAGTGTTCGAGGCGCCGACGAGGCGCATGATGCCGGTCTCCCGCCGCCTGGAGAACGCCGAGAGCCGGATCGTCGTGGCGATGAGCAGCATCGCCGAGAGCAGCATGATGCCGGCGATCGCGACGGCGACGACGGTCGCCGCGTTGAGCACCCCGAAGAGGCGGTCGAGGAGCTGGTTCTGGTCGACGACCTCCTCCACGCCAGGGGTCGAGGAGAAGTACTCCTTGATGATCTCGTACTTCTCCGCATCCTTGAGCTTGACCCGGAAGGACTCATTCATGTCCTCCTCGGGCACCGTGCCCTCGAGACTCGTGCCCGCGAACTGCTCCTGGAAGTGCTGATGGGCCTCGGCCTTGTCCTCGAAGTAGATCTTCTCGACGTAGGGCGCGAGGTCCGAGCCCTCGAGAGAGGACTCGATCTCGGCCTTCTGGTCGGCCGTGACCTCACCGTCGACGCAGGTCGGGGCCTCGGAGTCGGGCGGGCAGAGGAAGATCGAGACCTGGACGCGGTCGTACCAGTAGTCCTTCATCTGCCCGACCTGCATCTGCAGGAGGATCGCGGCGCCGACGAAGAGGAGGGAGACGAAGGTGACGAGGATGACCGAGAGGACCATGGAGAAGTTCTTCCGCAGTCCCGACCACACCTCGGAGAGGATGAACCCGGCCCTCATGACGCGACTCCGTAGGTGCCCTGCTCGACGTCGCGGACGATGTGCCCGTCCGAGAGTTCGATGACGCGCTTGCGCATACGGTTGACGATGTCCCCATCGTGAGTGGCCATGAGCACCGTCGTGCCGTTGCGGTTGATCTTCTCGAGCACCGCCATGATGTCGGCACTCGTGGTCGGGTCGAGGTTGCCGGTGGGTTCGTCGGCGAGCAGGATGCCGGGCTTGTTGACCACGGCCCGGGCGATCGCGACCCGCTGCTGCTCACCCCCGGAGAGCTCGTGCGGGAAGCGCTTCTCCTTGCCGGCCAGTCCCACCGTCTCGAGCACGTCGGGCACGAGGGTCGACATCGCGGCCCGTGACTTGCCGATGACCTGGAGGGCGAAGGCGACGTTGGCGAACACGGTCTTGTTCGGCAGCAGGCGGAAGTCCTGGAACACCGTGCCGATCCCCCGCCGGAGGTAGGGCACCTTCCAGCTGGGCATCCTCACGACCGACTTCCCCGCGATGTGGATGCGCCCGGAGGTCGGCACCTCTTCACGGAGGATGAGCCGGATGACCGTGGACTTACCCGAGCCCGAGGCTCCCACCAGGAACACGAACTCCCCTCGCTGCGCCTCGAACGAGATGTCGTCGAGGGCCTTGCGGGTGCGTGCGTCGTAGGACTTCGAAACTGAGTCGAATTTGATCAAGAGTGTCTTCAATCATGTCGTGGATTGCCGGCCGCTTCCACTGTACGTAACAGTTCCGTGATGGTCCGGGAGGCGGCTGGGCGTGTATCGGGCAACTGAGGAAGTTCACAGATGCCCTGTCCACGACGAGGTGAACGCGGCCGAGGTCAGTCCTCGGCGTTCTCCTGCTGCTTGCGCCAGCGGATGCCCGCCTCGATGAGTCCGTCGAGGTCGCCGTCGAAGACGGCCTGGGGGTTGTTGACCTCGTAGCCGGTGCGCAGGTCCTTGACCATCTGGTACGGGTGGGTGACGTAGGAGCGCATCTGGTCGCCCCAGCTCGCCTTGATGTCGCCGGCGAGCTCCTTCTTCTGCGCGGCCTCCTCCCGCCGCTTGAGTTCGAGCAGTCGCGACTGGAGCACGCGCATCGCGGCCTCGCGGTTCTGGATCTGCGACTTCTCGTTCTGCATGCTCACGACGACCCCGGTGGGCACGTGGGTGATGCGCACGGCCGAGTCCGTCGTGTTCACCGACTGGCCGCCCGGCCCCGAAGAGCGGTAGACGTCGATGCGCAGGTCGTTCTCGTCGATCTCGATGTGGTCGGTCTTCTCGATGAGCGGGACGACCTCGACGGCGGCGAACGAGGTTTGGCGCCGGCCCTGGTTGTCGAAGGGGCTGATGCGCACGAGGCGGTGGGTGCCGGCTTCCACCGACAGGGTGCCGTAGGCGTAGGGGGCGTTGATCTGGATCGTCGCCGACTTCACGCCGGCGCCCTCGGCGTAGGAGGTGTCGAGCTCCTGCACGTTGTAGCCGCGGCGCTCGGCCCAGCGGATGTACATGCGGGTGAGCATCTGCGCCCAGTCGGTGGCGTCGTCGCCGCCGGCACCGGAGCGCACGGTGACGACCGCGGCACGTTCGTCGTACTCGCCCGAGAGAAGGGTCGAGATCTCGAGCTCGGCGAGCTGCGCCTTGAGCTTGGCGATGTCGCGCTCGGCCTCGGCCAGGGAGTCGGCGTCGGCTTCGTCCTCGGACATCTCGATGAGGAGTTCGGCGTCGTCGATGCGTTCGCCGAACTTCTCGAGCTTCTCCAGGGTGCCCTGCTTGTGCGAGAGCTTGGCCGAGACCTTCTGCGCCGAATCCGGGTCGTCCCAGAACGACGGTGCGGATGCTTCCTCCGTGAGCTCGGCGACCTCGGAGCGCAGATTGTCCAGGTCGGACACGTCGAGGATCGATTTGTAGGTGGCACGGAGGTTGGCGATTTCAGCGGAGTAATCAATGGCCATAATGGTGCAATCCTAGTGCATTCCCGAGGGCGGACCGCATCGTCAGGCTCTCCTGCCCGGTCCCCTACCGCACGACGCTCAGGGTGGCGAAATGGACGAATCCCGCCGAGGCGGCCGTCGCCCGGGAGGCGTCATTGCCGCGTTCGCATCGGTACTGGGGGGAGAATCCGCGCTCGAGGACGCGCCTGGAGAGGTCGCTGACGACGGCGGAGCCGAGTTTGCGCCCGCGGTGATCCGGGGAGGTGAGGACGCCGATGTCGGCGACGGGATGGGCTCGCCAAGGATAGGCGGTGGCAACGGCGACGAGTTCGCCGTCGTCCGCGAAGGCCCCCACGACCTCCCAATGGTCGAGCTCGACGAAGGCCTCGTCGAGGTCGTCGGCGCTGTTGGCCGACTGGAACGCCGCGAACGCCTCGGCGTCCTCCGCGGTCAGCGGACGGATCGTCACGGCGGCACCAGGGTCGGACCCGTCGGCACCGGCGTCGGACTCGTCGGATTCGCGTGGGTCGGTCGCGGCATCCGCCTCGGCGTCGGACTCGTCGGATTCGCGGGCGTCGGACGCGGCACCCGCCTCGGCGTCGGACTCGTCGGATTCGCGGGCGTCGGACGCGGCACCCGCCTCGGTGAGGATCCGGTCCTCCTCGTCGGCGCTGAGGTAGAAGACCTCCTCCACGTCGGCGTCGTCGGCATCGACGCCCACCGCGCCGAGGGCATCGAGGAACTCGGTCGCGCTCATCTGCTCACCGAGCGTCGGCGCGAGCTCCTCGGCGAGCTCCTCGCTGAGCGTGACGAAGAGATCTCCCGAGACCAGCTGGAGCAGACGGCAGCGCCTGCCCTCGCCGTGCTGCGGATCGACGGCGACGACGAGCGATTCGCCGCTGACCACTGGGCGGAGATGGGAGAAGGGATCCAGCCACGTCGTATGCACGCGGTCGGAGAATGCGGGCGTGGTCATCGCTGGGCTCCTCGGGACAGGTCGGACGGGCGAACTCAGTCACAGTACCGCGCCCCCTGCCCTGCGGGAAGCCCGCCGAGGCCGGATCCCGGATCACCGGCGGGTCGGCGGTGTCGACCCTGACGTGATGGCGCCACCGGCAAGAGACTCTGATTTCATCTCGCCGGTGGCGCGGTCGGAAGGGCCTCGATTCCCATTCCGTCGAGGCGGTGAGGAAAAGGTATACCGATTTCGCCGTCACTGCAAACCGGCGAATTCCCCGTCTCTTTCCCCGGGGTCGGCAACGCCTGATCATTCGGACAGGATTCTTGCCAGCAACCCTGCTGTCGCGCGGGAGCGTCGGAATGACGGGCCGAACGACGCCTGGGATCGGGAGCGCAGATACCGGTCCGTCGAGTTATCCACAGATTTGCAAACTCTCTGGATTCTCATTCCCACTACAGATAGATTGTCAGGAATTCTCAGACTCGCCGCAGCGCACCCAGGGGTTCAGAGTGGAAGCCACCGAGGTCATCAAGAGCGAGGTCCACAAGAGGATCAGAGACCTCGATGTCGACCCGCGCGTCGACATCGAGCGCTCGCGCGAGGTCATCCGGACCGTCATCTCCGAATACGACGAGCGCAGCCTCGTGACGAGCCTCCCGCCTCTCGAGGACAGAGAGGCGACGTTCCGCACGATCGACAACCAGCTCTCCGGCTTCGGCGCACTCCAGGACTACTTCGACGATCCGCGGATCGAGGAGATCTGGGTGAACTCGCCGAACGAGGTCTTCATCGCCGTCGACGGCGTCCACCAGCTGACGACGACGAAGCTCACTCACGGCGAGCTCGACGACCTCATCGAGAGGATGCTGCGCACGTCGGGTCGCCGCGTCGATCTCTCTCAGCCGTTCGTCGACGCCATGCTGCCCGACGGCTCGCGGCTGCACGTGGTGCTGCCCGACATCACCCGCAGCTCTCCGGCCGTGAATATCCGGAAGTTCATCGCCCGTCCGCGGAACCTCGCCGGACTCGTCGCCCAGGGTTCGCTGACCGCCGGCGCCGCCGAGTTCCTCGACGCGGCTGTCGCCGCCGGCGCGAACATCCTCGTCTCGGGAGCGACCCAGGCGGGAAAGACGACGATGCTCAACGCCCTGGCCGGGTCGATTCCCGCCCGCGAGCGCATCATCAGCTGCGAAGAGGTCTTCGAGCTCAACCTGCCCAGCAGGGACTGGGTGCCGATGCAGTGCCGCCAGCCCTCACTCGAGGGCACCGGCGAGGTGACCCTGCGAGCGCTCGTCAAAGAGGCGCTGCGCATGCGCCCGACCCGCATCATCGTCGGGGAGGTCCGCGAGTCCGAGAGCCTCGATCTCCTCATCGCGCTCAACAGCGGGTTGCCCGGGATGGGAACGATCCATGCCAATTCGGCTCGGGCGGCGATCACGAAGATCTGCACCCTGCCTCTGCTCGCCGGGGCGAACATCTCCTCCGCATTCGTCGTGCCCACCGTGGCGGTGAGCATCGACCTCGTCGTCCACCTGAGACGCGATGCGCACGGCGTCCGCCGGGTCAGTGAGATCTGCGCGGTTCCCGGCGGAGTCGAGGGCGACGTCGTCGAGCTCGACACGATCTTCCACTCCCCGCAGGGAGCACTCGTCCGCGGGCAGGGCTTCGGCCACCTCGGCGAGCGGTTCTCCGCCATCGGCCGGGACCTCTTCTCCATCCTGGAGAGCGCATGAGCTACTCGCAGCACAGCGTGGTCATCGGAGCGTGCCTCGGGGCGGGACTGTTCCTCATCTGGATGTCGTGCTGGAAGCGGAGACCCGTCGCACGGACTCGCGCCAGGTGGCTGCGCGAACTCGACGACATGCTCACCGGCGCCGGCTTCCCCCGCCTGCGCCCGTTGCACCTTCTGCTGCTGTCGGTCGGGGTCCTCGTCGTGGTCGGCGTGGTCTCCTCGGTGCTCACCGGCTCGTGGTCGATCGCGCTGTGCTTCGGTCTCTTCGCCTCGTGGTTGCCCTACCGCCTGCTCCAGCACCGTGCCCGCAGCCGTCAGGTGATGCGTCGGGAACTGTGGCCCGAGACCCTGGACCATCTCCACTCCGGCATCAGAGCCGGACTGTCCCTGCCCGAAGCCCTCGGTTCGCTTGCGCATCGCGGTCCGGAGCCGCTGCGTCCGCTCTTCGAGGTGTTCGCCGAGGAGTACCGGGCGAGCGGGTCCTTCGCCATCGCTCTGGAGAGGTTCCGGCAGGTCAGCGCCGATCCGGTGGCCGACCGGATCGTCGTCGCCCTGAGTGTGACGCGCCAGGTCGGCGGCAGCGATCTCGGCACGATGCTGCGCGCCCTCGCCCAGTTCGTCCGCGACGACGCCCGGACCCGCAATGAGCTCTCCGCCCGGCAGCAGTGGACGGTCAACGGCGCACGCCTCGCCGTCGCGGCACCCTGGGTGGTGCTGGCGTTCCTGTCGACACGACCGGAGACTGCCGCGGCCTACAACTCGCAGACGGGGCTGATCCTGCTGGGTGCCGGATTCGTCGTCTCCCTGCTCGCCTACCAGGCGATGAAGAGGATCGGCCGGCTGCCCCAGGAACCACGGGTCATCGAGGGGTCGTCACTGAGCGCGCCCTCGTCGAGGCGGTTCTCGATCGACGGCGGCATGCCATGACCGCGCTCACCGACCCGCTCGTCGTCCTCCTGCTCGGCGGCTTCAACGCCCTGGCGGTCTGCGTGTTCGTGTTCGCACTGCCGCCGCTGCGCCGCCCGCCGCTGTCGGCGCGGATCGCCCCCTACCTGCGTGACCAGGAGTCGCTCATCGACATCTACGCCCCGCCCACCCCACGGAAGGAGGGGCTCAAGGGTCTCCTCAGGTCGGCCGCGCTCGGAACGGCCCTGTGGGTGACCTCCCGGATCACGACCGACGCGACTCTGAATGCGCGGATCTGCCGCCTCGGCGGCCGAGCCTCCCTCGAACGGTTCCGGGTGAATCAGACCCTGAGCATCCTCGCCGGCATGATCGGGGCAGGGTGTCTGGCCGCAGCGGTGTCCGCCTCCCGCGGCTTCTCGCCCCTGGTCACGATCGTCCTCGTCGTCAGCGGCGGAGTCGCCGGTCACGTCGTCAACGACTGGCGGCTCAGTGCCGCCATCGCCCGCCACGAGTCGCGGATCCTCGCCGAGTTCCCCACGGTCGCCGAGCTCCTGGCACTGTCCATCACCGCGGGCGAGGGCATCGTCGAGGCGCTCGAACGCGTCTGCCGCACCTGTTCGGGCGACCTCGTCGACGAGCTGAGATCGGCGCTGACGGCCACCCGCACGGGCACGCCGCTGGTCGAAGCCCTCGACGCCATGGCCACCCGCATCGCCATTCCCGAGATCGTCCAGTTCGTCGATGGCCTCGCCGTGTCGATGACGAGGGGCACCCCGCTCGCGGAGGTCCTGCGCGCCCAGGCCGCCGATGTCAGGGAGCAGTCGCGCCGTCGCCTCCTCGAGCTGTCCGGGAAGAAGGAGATCGGGATGCTCGTCCCGGTCGTCCTCTTCGTGCTGCCGGTCACCGTCATCTTCGCCGTCTTCCCCTCCCTCACCGTCCTCGACCTCAGTCCCTGAGCGACCCCGGCTCCCGAGCCCTCGCGCGAACCGTCCCACCGATAGGAGAACCCATGTTCCACCACCTCATGATCAGACTGACCGCCGTCCTCATCGGCCTGGCCGCAGGCGGCGCGGTGACCGGATCGCGCAGCAGTGCGGGCGGTTCGGTCGGCCGGGCCCGATCCGGCTGCGCCGACCGATCCGGTCGCAGCGTCCGATCCGATCGCGGTGGCGGACCCGACCGCGACCGGACCCGCGGATCTGTCGACCGACCGGACCGTGGAGATGTGCCGGGGTGGGTCCTCATCACGCTCATGACCGCTGGCCTCGTCGTCGCCCTGTGGGCGCTGGCGGGCGAGGCGTTCTCCACGATGTTCCAGGACGCGATGGATAAGGTGCGAGGCGCCGGGTGAGTGAGACCGCTCCGGCTCTCCAGCGCTCCGATTCGGGCTCGGCGGTCGCCGAGTTCGCTCTCGTGGCCGCGCTTCTCACCCTCATCCTCGCCGGTGCGCTGCAGATCGGCCTCGTCATCCACGTCCGCAACACCGTCATCGACTCCGCCATCGCCGGAGCCCGCCAGGCGAGCCTTGCCGACCAGACGGAGGACGACGGGCACCGCCTGACGGCAGAACTCATCACCGTGTCCCTGGGAGAACGCTACGCCCGGTCGGTCACCGTCACCACGGATGAGTCGGGGCCCGTCGAGATCGTCGAGGTCCGGGTGCGGACTCCGCTTCCCGTCATCGGCCTCTGGGGGCCCGCCGAGGTGTGGGACCTTCGCGGCCGCGCGATCGCCGAGGATGTCGACCGTGACTGACGACGATCGGCCGGACCAGCTGCCAGACGAACAGTCGCTGCCCACGGACTCCGGGACGGCCGTCATCGAGTTCATCTTCGCCTCGGTCGTCCTGCTCGTTCCCGTCATCTACCTCATGCTCGCGCTGTCCGCACTCCAGGCCGCGAGCTATGCGACCACCTCGGCGGCGATCTCCGCGGCACGCATCGCAGCCCGCGATGCCGAACCCTCCCCGGCGCGCGCGCACGATATGGCCACGATGCACTTCGAGGACTTCGGCCTCTCGGATGCCTCGATCGACATCAGTTACTCGTGCTCGGGTCCCTGTGGACAAGCCGGCTCACTCGTCACCGCTCGCGTGGAGACGAAGGTCGCCCTGCCCGGGTTCCCGCTCCTCTTCGGATCGGAGAACTCCCCGCACATCACCGTGCGTGCCGCTCACAGCGACGTCGTCGCCACGACCGGGGACCGCTGAGATGAGCCCTCCGACGCCTGCGGCGGCCGACATGCCTCGACGTTCGACGGACCCGCGATCCGACGACGGCTCGATCACCCCATTGGCGATCGGCTTCGTCGTCATCGCCCTCCTGCTCACCTTCCTCATCGCGGCCCTGACCGATCTGCACATGGCGAGGAGGCAGCTCCAGAGCCTCGCCGACTCGGCAGCGCTGGCGGCCTCGGATTCCTTCGAACCCGCGCCCGGCAGCGATCCGGGACTCCTCTTCACCCCTGAAGCGGCCGAACGTGCCGCAGGCGTGTACCTCGCCCAGGTGCCGACCCCCACCGACCTCCGAGACGTCCGGCTCAGCGCCGATGCCGACGGCGATCACTCCGTGGCGATCCACCTGCGCGCCGACTACTCCCCTCCGCTGCTGTCGCCCTTCGTCCCGCGGCTCATCGAACTCCGAGCCACCGCGTTCGCTCGCGGCTCGCTGCGGATCTCCTGAACCGCACTGCCGCTCGGTTCCCTGTGGAGGAGCGCCGCACCGCGGAGTGATCGGCCTGTGGACGCCCGGCTGCCGTCCACAGGGGCCGCGACCGGAGTTGCCGCACCGCGGCGGCCACCTCATTCTCGATCTCATGGGAACTGTCGGCATCGTCCACGTCATCGACGCGAACGCCACTGTCCGCACCCGGCTGCTCGATGCCGCCGGCTCCCAACCGGTCCTCGATGTCCTCCGAGCCGTCTTCGGTCCCATGATCACCGCCGCCGACCTCGTGTGCGGCAACCGCCTTCCCCCTTCCGCGACCGTCACCGGCGACGGTCTCGCCGAGACCACCTGGGAGCAATGGCGCTCCCTCAATCCGGTGACCGTGCTCGGGGCCCGCGCACTCGGACGAACCACCGGGACGACGACGGTCGCCGTCGTGGCCGGTCCCGACTCGGGCTTCTCGATCGACATCGACCCGGACCTCCCGCTGCTCAGCCGGGCACCCGTCCCCGGGAGCGTGTGCATCCTCGATCCGTGCCTGTCCCGCCGGGCCACCCGGTGGGTGCTGGACCCTGCCGGTCGGCGGCCGTTCGCCTCGGCGGGCTCGACGATCCTGCTCCCCGATCCCTCCGCCGCGCGCGGCTCCTCCGGAGCCGCGGCACAGGAGGTCGCGCCCGCGGCCGTCGAGGAACCGCGCCCGGTGCGGCCGCCGCAGTGGTGGGCGTTCCTCATCCCGATCGCCATCGGGATCGTCCTCGCCCTGGCGACGGGGATGTGGTGGTTCCTGCTCTTCAGCGCATCGGCACCGCTGTCGGGGTACGTCGCCCATGCGATGGAGAAGCGCCTCTTCAACCGGGACATGGAGCGGTTCGAGGCCGACACCCGCTCAGCGAGGGCCGACGCACTGGACCGGCTCGACGCGGTCATCGCCGTTCACCTGGACGAACTGTGGACGGGAACGGGCCTGTGCCTCGGGTTCGGCTCCGTGATCAGTGCCGTCTCGGTCGCCGCCGAACTGTGCGAGGACGTCACCCATGTCGGCGGACGGTTCGTCATCGACGACGTTCCCGTCCGGATCGATCCGCTGACCACGGCCGTCACGGTCACCGGCGACCACGAGCAGCTGCGACGCATGGCGCTGGCCTGGATGTCGGACCGGAACCGGTCATGGATCCTCTCCCCCGAACTCGCGTCCCTGCCGGAGCTCCAGGGCACCCGGTTCTGCCCGGGGTTCTCCTCGCCCGCTCCAGCTTCCCACTCTCCGCCGGACGCACGGCAGCCGACCGCGGCGACGATCAGCCTCGACACCGCAGGGGCCGGCGGTGAGTCGACACTGCGGCTGACACCCCCGACTGCGGGAGCTTCCGTCTCGCTCGTCCTCGGAGGTCTCGCCCATGTCCGCGTCCGCTCCTCGACACTGGCCGTGGGCCCGGTGCCGGGGAGTGCGCTCATCGGGACTCTCATGCCTCCGGGACGGTTCCTCACTCTCGAACGCCAGGACCGGTCTGTCGACGACGCGGACCCGTTTCCCCGCCACGGACTCGGAGATGTCTACGACGATCGAGCCGAGGCGATCGGAGCGCGATGGACGCGCGAAGATCCGGCACCGGCGCTGATCGGCCGCGGTGCCTCGGGCGCTGTCGGCGTCGATCTGTTCGCCGACGGTCCGCACGCGCTCGTCGCCGGCACCACGGGAAGCGGCAAGTCGATCCTCCTCCAGACCTGGCTGCTGGCGTTGGCGCTCGACCATCCGCCTCAGCGTCTGGCCTTCGTGCTCATCGACTTCAAGGGAGGGGCGACGTTCGCCCCGCTCGCACCCCTTCCGCACACCGACTGCGTCCTCGACGACTTCGACTCGGCGGCGGCGTTCCGCGCCCTCGTCTCCGTGCGGGCCGAGATCACCCGCCGCGAGCGGCTGCTCGCCGTCCACGGACGCGCCGATGTCCGCGATCTCGACGAGCCGCCCCCGCGGCTGGTCGTGGTCATCGACGAGTTCCACGCCCTCATGGCCGCTCATCCGCAGGCCGCGGACCTGCTCGAGCATCTCACGGCCCTCGGCCGGTCGTTGGGAGTGCATCTCATCCTCGCCACGCAGCGGCCACTCGGAGTCGTCACCGGGCACATGAAGGCCAACATCAACATCCGGCTGTGCCTGCGCGTGCGTGACGACGCGGATTCCTTCGACGTGCTCGGGGTCACCGACGCGGCACGTCTTCCCCCTGCCGTCCCGGGGGCGGCCTGCCTCGATTCGGGTGCCTCGATCACTCGGTTCCGAGTGGCGACGCCGACAGCCGCACCCGGCATCGCCGAGGAGGTTCTTCGCCCCCGGCTGCGGCCGTGGAGTCCGCTGGTGGCCGTGGACGGCCCCGGCCCGACGAGAGGTGTCCGGATCGAGAACATCGTCCGTGCTGCCCGACTGCTCGAGGCCGATCCGGGCACGGCGGCACCGCGGAGGCGGATCGTGCTTCCCCCGCTTCCCCGAGTCGACGGCTGGGAGCAGCAGGAGCATCGCGGAGCGCCGATGGTCACCGGCATCGTCGACGTGCCCAGCCGCCAACGCCAGTTCCCGTGGTCGTACGACCCTGCCGTGGACGGTTCCCTCCTCGCCCTCGGAGCCGACGCGCACGTCGTCGCCGAGGCTCTGGCCCGAGCGGCGGCGAGCGCCTCGGCGACGCACCGGATCGTCGCCCTCGGTCGCAGCGCGGACGTCCTCGACTGGGCGGAGATCCGGTGCGGCATCGACGGCGGATGGCGACTGCGGGCGATCCTCGACCATCTCAGGCAGCCCTGCCCGACTCCCACGCTCGTCGTCTGCGGCACGTGGAGAGAACTCGTCGACTCGCTCGATCACCGGACAGCTGCAGAAGCCGAGCAGCTGCTCAGACATGCCTCCGGGCTCGGGCTGTCGTTCCTCCTCGGCGGGTGCCGGCAGTCGCTCGCCTCGACCGGAGGGTTCGCCACCCAGCTGATCTTCCCTCCTCCGGCGGGCTCGGACGGAATGAGCGTCGGACTCTCCCGCCAGCGATTCCTCGGAGAGTGGCCGCGGCACCGTGCGGTGCTCGTCGGTCCCGGCGCCGAGGTGACAGGCCCGGACGGCGCCGACGTGCAGGTGCTCCCCTACTCCGGTCCGCCGGCTGGACGGAAGCCTCTGCACCCCCGCTGGGTGGGATTCGAGGCCATACCCCGCCTCGACTCGACCGCCCACGGCAGGGTGTCGACGTCGGAGCAGGCGACGTCGGAGCAGTCGGCTCCCGTCTGCTTTCCGCTGGGTCGCGACCCCTTCGGCGGGCTCGTCACCTGGGACCCGGTGCGCGACGGTCCCGTGCTCACGGTCCGCGGATCGCCCGGCAGCGGGAAGTCGGCGGTCGTGGGCCTGCTGACCGGGATGTGCGGCGATCGCGCACCCGCCTCGAGCGCCTCGCCGCCGGCGGGTTCGACACTGAGATGCCACGATGACGTCCACCGCGCCACGTCCGCAGAGGGCATCGATCTGCTCGACGGCGCCAGCCATGTCCTCACCCTGCCGCTGCGCTTCCCGCTCGGCTATGGATCACCAGTGGCGAAGGCCGCCGAGCTGGGTCCGATGCTCATCCTCGGGGCGGCAGGCAGGCAGGATCTGAGCAGCCTCGGCCTGACCCGACTCCCACCCCTTGACGGTCGGCCCGGAGTGGGGTGGTTCGTCACCGCCGGCGGCGCGACCGCGGTGCGCACGTTCGCACCCGGACCCGGGGCCGCCCGGAGTCCCGCTCAGTCGATGTCGGCCGGCGGTCCGGAGAGCGTCTCGTAGCGGTAGAGCTCGCGCGCCGTCCCGGCCTCGAGCAGTCGATCGGCAAGTGCCGAGATCACGGGCATCCCGCTGGTCACCTCGATGACGACGTCGGCGTCGACGGAGAGCCGGGCGAGCAGGAGCTCGGCATCGGACAGCGCCGCCGTGAACGCCTCGCTCGCCTCATCGGTCGCATCCTCGCCGGTCTCGTGCATCGAGGCGAGGATGAGCTCGGTCGGCGCCTCCTCCTCCGTCCCCGGACCATGCTTCTCGTCGACGGGCGCGACGACATCCGTCGGAGCCTGGGCTCCGGCTTCACGGGCGTAGGAGACGGCGAAGGCCCGCAGACCGTCGTCCCCGCCGAGCAGCGCCGCCCCATGGGCGCCGGCGGCCTCGGAGAGGAAGGCGGTATTGACCTGGCCCACGGTCAGTGGTGCGACGGCGTCGTCCCTGCTGACCGCCGTGTACCAGGCGAGGAACGCCTTCGTCAGCCTGACCGACCCGGTCGAGACGATCTCGAGGTCCTCGGCCCGTCCCCCGCCGGTCGGCGGCAGCGCACCGGCGGGGACCCGGATCACCCGCGTCGTCGACAGCGGGGTGAAGCCCAGGGCCTGGGCGAAGTCCTCGCCGGGGCTGCCGGCCTGCACCCGGGCCCGCAGGTCGAGACCCTCCAGGGCGGAGCCCACCGTCTCGGCGCACACGGCCTCGAAGAGCTCCCGCCCCAGACCATGGCCCCGCTCCTCGGCCGCGACCTCGACGTGGACCCACGCGCGGCAGGGGTGGATCGGCGATTCGGCGATCGCCGCGGCGCCGACGGGAACCCCCGGAACCACCTCGGCGATGACGGAGCGCAGCAGCGGGGAATCCGAGGACGGACGGAACAGGGACCGTGCCATGTGGGCGGCCGGGGTGTCCGCATCGGGGAACACCTCGCCCAACCGCAGATCGTCGCCATCGGTCAGAGGTCTGATCGGCATCGAGTGCGCTCCTTGAGGGACGGGGACATTGATAATCTGTGCAGATGACTGACTTGAACGATCCTACCGCCGCCGCCGAAGCCGCCGCGACGACCATCAACGCGGCCGCAGGAATCGCGCACCACGACATCGCGCTCGTCCTCGGCTCGGGGTGGGGCGGGGCCGCCGACCTCCTCGGCGAGACGATCAGCGAGATCCCCGCGGCCGAGGTCCCCGGCTTCCACGCCCCCGCCGTCGCCGGGCACGGCGGGACCCTGCGCACCGTCCGCATCACGGCGACCGGCAGGCATGCTCTCGTCCTCGGCTCGCGCACCCACTACTACGAGGGCAGGGGCGTGCGAGCGGTCGCCCACGGGGTCCGCACCGCCGCCGCAGCCGGCTGCTCGAGCCTCGTGCTCACCAACGGCTGCGGCGGACTCAACCGCAACTGGGCGCCCGGAACCCCGGTGCTCATCTCCGACCACATCAACCTCACCGGCACCTCCCCCATCGAGGGCGCGAACTTCGTCGACCTCACCGATCTCTACTCCCCCCGGATGAGGGCGATCGCCAAGGAGATCGACCCCACCCTCGACGAGGGCGTCTACGCCCAGTTCACCGGCCCGCACTACGAGACGCCCGCCGAGGTGCGCATGGCCGGGATCCTCGGCGCCGACCTCGTCGGCATGTCGACGACCCTGGAGGCGATCGCCGCGCGGCAGGCGGGCATGGAGCTCATGGGGATCTCGCTCGTGACGAACCTCGCCGCGGGCATCCAGGAGACCCCGCTCTCCCACGCCGAGGTGATCGAGGCCGGAGTCGCGGCCGGACCGCGCATCTCGCAGCTGCTGGCCGACATCGTCGCGAGGCTCTGAGAGCACAGGCTCCCTCCCGCAGCAGCGACCACCACGACCGACAAGGACGGACATGACCCGAGCAGCAGATCGCTTCAGCGGCGGCTTCGACGCCGGCAGCGTGCGCGACTGGATCGCCGACGATCCCGACCCGGACACGGTCGAGGAGCTCGAGGGGGCGCTGGCCGCGGCGGAGGCCGGACATGGGGCGGCGATCGCCGACCTCGAGGACCGGTTCGCCGGCCCCCTCGTCTTCGGCACCGCGGGACTGCGCGGGCGGATCGGGGCAGGCCCCAACCGGATGAACCGCGCGGTCGTCATCCGCGCCGCCGCCGGGCTCTCCCGGTTCCTGCTCCGCACCGCGGACCCCGGCTTCCGCGTCGTCATCGGCTGCGACGCCCGCCACAAGTCCGCCGAGTTCGCCCGCGACACGGCCGCGGTCGTCACCGCCGCCGGGGGCACGGCCATCCAGCTGCCGGAGCGGCTGCCCACCCCGCTGCTCGCCTTCGCCCTCACCCACCTCTACGCCGACGCCGGCGTCATGGTCACCGCCAGCCACAATCCTCCCCAGGACAACGGCTACAAGGTCTACCTCGGCGAACGTCCGCTGCTCGCCATCGAGCCCGATCCCGCCGCGGCCGCGTGCGGGGCCGGGGCGCAGATCGTCAGCCCCGCCGATGCCCTCATCGCCGAGGAGATCGCCGCCGTCGAATCCGTCGCCTCGGTGCCGCGCGCCGAGTCCGGGTGGGAGCTCCTCGACGACTCGATAGTCGAGACCTATCTGCGT
Organism: Brevibacterium sanguinis; assembly: GCF_003315415.1. Classification (GTDB taxonomy): domain Bacteria; phylum Actinomycetota; class Actinomycetes; order Actinomycetales; family Brevibacteriaceae; genus Brevibacterium; species Brevibacterium celere_A. Next base: position 180,048 of record NZ_QNSB01000001.1, on the reverse strand, counting down.
CGGCTCGACGACCTCGGCGTGCGCGCGACCGCCGAGCTGAGCATCGTGGTCACGTCCCTGCACGGCGTCGGAGCCGACGTCACCGAGGCGGCCCTGCAGCGAGCCGGCTTCGCCTCCGTGCACCCGGTGGCCTCCCAGAGGCGGCCCGACCCCGACTTCCCGACCGTGGCGTTCCCCAACCCGGAGGAGGCGGGAGCGCTCGACGAGGCCTGCGAGCTGGCCCGGGAGGTCGGAGCAGAGCTCATCATCGCCAACGACCCCGACGCGGACCGGTTCTCCGCCGCGATCCCCGACGCCTCGGCTCCGGCCGGCTACCGCCAGCTGGCCGGCGACGAGGTGGGGCTCCTCCTCGGCGAGGACATCGCGAACCGGCTCTCCGCCTCCCGCGGGCCCGACGGCTCCCTGGTCTTCGCGAACTCCATCGTGTCCTCGCGGGGACTCGCCGCCGTCGCCCGCAGCCACGGGTTCGCCGCGACCACGACGCTGACCGGCTTCAAGTGGATCTCCCGCGTGCCCGGGCTGGTCTTCGGCTACGAGGAGGCGCTCGGGTACTGCGTGGACCCCGGCGCCGTGCGCGACAAGGACGGGATCTCGGCGGCGATCATGTTCGCCGCCCTCGCCTCGCGGCTGAAGTCCGAGGGCACGACGATCGACGCGGAGCTCACGCGGATCCGCAGCCGCGACGGCTGGTTCGCGACGGCACCGCTGAGCTTCCGCCTCGATGACGTCTCTCTCATCGCGGCGGCGATGACGCGCCTGCGGGACGATCCGCCCACCTCCCTGGCCGGGTCGCCGGTCGTCGAGGTCCGCGATCTGTCGCTCGGACACGAGCACCTGCCCCCGACCGACGGCATGGTCCTGCTCACCGCCGAGGATTCGCGGGTCATCGTCCGCCCCTCGGGCACGGAGCCGAAGCTCAAGTGCTATCTCGAGGTCGTCGTCGGCGCGGACGAGGCGAACACCGCGCGGGAGCGCCTGTCAGCGATCAGCGACGAGCTCAGGGCCCTCTTCGGGCTCTGAGCCGGTGGGGACGCCGCGGAGTTCAGACGGTGAGTTCCGCGAGGATCGCGGCCGACCCGGACAGTCCCAGCCGCGAGGCGCCGGCGGTGATCATCTCCTCGGCGGCCGCTGCGGTGCGGATGCCCCCGGAGGCCTTGACTCCGAGGCGGTCGCCCACCGTCTCACGCATGAGCGAGACCGCGTGGGCACTGGCCCCGCCGGAGGGGTGGAAGCCGGTCGAGGTCTTGACGAAGCCGGCCCCGGCCGCCTCGGCGCGACGGCACACCTCGACGATCCTCTCGTCGGTCAGGGCCGCGGATTCGATGATGACCTTGACGAGTGCGTCCCCGCTGGCCTCGACGACTCCCCGGATGTCGGCTTCGACCGCCTCGTAGTCACCGGAGAGCGCCTGGCCGATGTTGATGACCATGTCCACCTCGGCGGCGCCGTCGGCGACGGCGCGCTTCGCCTCGGCGGCCTTGATCTCCGGCTTGACCTGACCGCTGGGAAAGCCGACGACGGTGGCGACGACGAGCTCGCCCGGATCGGTGATCGGCAGCATCGACGGGGACACGCAGACGGCGAGCACCCCGAGCTCCTTCGCCTCGACGACGAGGGCATCGACGTCCGCACGGGTGGCTTCGGGCTTGAGCAGGGTGTGGTCGATCATCGCGGCGACGTCGGAACGGCTGGTCATCGGGTTTCTCCTTGGGTGTGGTGAACGAAGTGCGGGGCTGTGCCTGCCTCAGGCGATCGTCTCGAGCACGACCGAGCGGGCCGCTGCGGCGGCGGTCGAGTCCGCCGGCTCGACGGTGACGGCGCCGTCGAGGGCCTCGAGGGCCCTGGCGAACCGTTCGGGGGTTCCGGTGTGCAGGGTGAGCAGGGGCTGACCGGCGGTGACGGCGTCTCCCGGTTTGGCGTGGAGCTCGATGCCGGCGACGGCCTGCACGGGGTCCTCCTTCCGCGCCCGCCCGGCGCCCAGCCGCCAGGAGGCGACACCGATCGCCCGGGCGTCGAGCCGGGAGAGGACGCCGGTCTCGGGCGCGGGGACGACCTCGGTGTGCTCGGCCCGCGGCAGGGGCGCATCGGGGTCGCCTCCCTGGGCGCGGATCATCCTCCGCCACACGTCCATCGCCCGCCCGTCGGCCAGGGCCGCGCGGACGTCGACGCCGCCGCGGCCGGCCAGCCGCAGCATCTCCTCGGCGAGAGCCACCGTGAGCTCGACGACGTCGGCGGGTCCGCCGCCGGCGAGGACCTCGAGGGATTCGCGGACTTCGAGGGCGTTGCCCACGGTCAGGCCCAAGGGGGTCGACATGTCCGTGAGCAGCGCCGATGTCCGCACTCCCGCTCGGGCCCCCAGATCGACCATGGTCCGGGCCAGTCTCCTGGCCGCCTCGATGTCCTTCATGAACGCCCCGGACCCGACCTTGACGTCGAGGACGAGGCCGCCCGTGCCCTCGGCGATCTTCTTCGACATGATCGACGAGGCGATGAGCGGGATGCAGTCGACCGTCGCGGTCGTGTCCCGCAGGGCGTAGAGCTTCCTGTCCGCCGGGGCCAGTCCGGACCCGGCGGCGCAGACGACGGCGCCCACGTCCTCGAGCTGGGCGAGGATCCCGGCATTGTCCAGGTCCGCGCGCCAGCCCGGGATCGATTCGAGCTTGTCCAGGGTCCCGCCCGTATGGCCGAGCCCTCGACCCGACAGCTGGGGGACGGCGACGTCGAAGACCGCGACCACGGGGGCCAGCGGCAGGGTGATCTTGTCGCCGACTCCTCCGGTCGAGTGCTTGTCGGAGGTGGGGCGCGAGAGCGAGGAGAAGTCCATCCGCTCCCCCGAGGCGATCATCGCCTGCGTCCAGTCCGCGATCTCCGCCGGTTCCATGTCGTTGAGGAAGATCGCCATCGCCAGCGCCGCCATCTGCTCGTCGGCGACGACGCCGCGGGTGTAGGCGTCGATGACCCACGCGATCTGCGCGGCGCTCAGGCGCTGCCCGTCGCGTTTGGCCGCGATGACGTCGACGGCGTCGAAGGCCTCCACGCTCACTTCTCAGTCCCTCCCGGGGGTCGCCTCGGCGGCGGTGGTCGCGGTCGCGTCGGCGGCGGGGTTGTCAGCCGCCTCGGCGGCGGGGTTGTCAGTGGCCGTCCGAGCGGTGGCCCGGGACTCCGCGTGGTCGCGCAGCTGCTCGGGTCCGAAGGCTTCGGGCAGGACGTCGGTCATGGGCACCCGTCCCGACGGCATGTTGAGGACCAGGTCGGGTGCGGCATGCTCGACGAGCAGCTGCCGGCAGCGCCCGCACGGTGAGAGCGTGCGGCCGTTGCCGTCGATGCAGTCGAAGGCGACGAGGCGACCGCCCCCGGTCATCATCAGCTCGGAGACGAGAGTGCATTCCGCGCACAGGGTCACCCCGTAGGAGGCGTTCTCGATGTTGCAGCCGCGCACGATCCGTCCGTCGTCGACGAGAGCGGCCGCCCCCACGGGGTACGAGGAGTACGGGACGTAAGCGTGGTCGAGGGCCGCGACGGCCTGTTCCCGCAGCAGCGCCCAGACATCCTCGCACAGGTCCTCGGGACTCACTCGCGCCGGTTCGTCGCACCAGCCGGGATCGGGCTCATCACGTGCAGAACTCATGGTCAATCCTCTTCATCGACGTTCGACTATTTCACGTACGGTACGCCTTCCGCGGCCGGTGGGCGAACTCGCCCGACGAAACCGGCGACCGCGAGGACCGTGACGATGTAGGGCAGCATGAGCAGCAGCTCGTTGGCGACCGGGGTGCCGATCGACTGCAGGGTGTTGCCGAGGCTCTTCGAGAAGCCGAAGAGCAGCGCGGCGAGCAGAGCGCCCTTGGGGTTCCATTTGCCGAGGATCATCGCCGCCAGGGCGATGTATCCCTGCCCGGCCGACATCTCCTTGCCGAACGCCAGCCCGGAGCCGACCGTGAAGAACGCCCCGCCGAGGCCGGCGATGGCTCCGGCCATGATCGTGTTGCGCACGCGGGTGAGGTTGACCTTGATGCCGACGGTGTCGGCGGCCTTCGGGTGCTCCCCCACCGCGCGCATCCGCAGCCCCCACTTCGAGCGGAACACGAAGATCTGGAGGGCGATGACCACGACGTACATGATGTAGACGAGGATGTTCTGGTCGAAGAGCACCCGGCCGAGGATCGGGATGTCCGACAGCAGCGGGATGGGCAGGTTCGGCAGCCGCTGCCGGGCGTTCCACAGCTCCGCGTTCTCGGTGAGCACCGTCGAGTAGAGGAAGTTCGTCAGCCCGACGACGAGAACGTTGAGCACGACGCCGATGATGATCTGGTTGACCCAGTACTTGACGGCGAAGAAGGTGAGCACCACCGCGACGAGCGCCCCGGCGATGGGAGCCGCGAGCAGTCCCGCATAGGGGTTCCTCACCACCGAGGCGACGACGGCGGCGAGGAACGCCCCGGCGAGCAGCTGCCCCTCGATCGCGATGTTGATGATGCCCGAGCGCTCCCCGACGAGACCGCACATCGCGCCGAAGATCAGCGGCACGGACAGGGCCAGGGCGCCGGCGAGCAGAGTCGTCATCGGGATGACGCCGCCGCTGCCGCCGCCGGCCCAGGCGAGGAACGAGAGGACGAAGACGACGCCGAAGAGCATCGGGAACCACGAGTCGAGCCTGACCCGCCGCAGCGCGAACCAGATGGAGACCGCGGCCATGGCGACGAGGATGATCGAGAGGACGAGTCCCGCCGCCGTCGAGGACACGACGACGTCGGGGATCGCGAAGAAGTCGCCCTCGGTGGCGATCCGGAACGTCGTCTGGCCATCCCGGCCGATGAGGCCGAAGAACACGAGGGAGACGACCGCGAGGAGCGAGTAGACGATCGGGAACTTCCAGGAGATCGGGCGAAGAGCCGTGGCCTGGCCGGCCGGCTCGGCGAGGGCGTGCGCGCTCATCCTAGGCCTCCTTCCGCTTGAGCACCGGCGTGGGCAGCCGGAAGATCGACCTCACCAGCGGCGGTGCCGCGATGAGCAGGACGATGACGGACTGGACGACGAGGACGATGTCGATGGGCGTGCCCGTCTGCGACTGCATGAGGTAGCCGCCGGCCTTGAAGGCCCCGAAGAGCACTCCGGCGAGGAAGGTGCCCAGCGGCTTCGACCGGCCGAGCAGGGCCACGGTGATCGCGTCGAAGCCGATCGAGCCGCTGATGCCGCCCGTGAGCTTGCCCTCCGTGCCGAGCACCTGGGCCGCGCCCCCGAGTCCGGCCAGCGCTCCCGCGATGACCATGACGAGGATCGTCACCTTCGACACGGAGATGCCGGCGGTCCTCGCCGCATGCGGGTTCGCACCCACGGCCTTGAACTCAAAGCCGATGGTCGACCGCTCGAGCAGCCACCACACGAAGACCGTCGCGAGGATGGCGATGAGGAAGCCGATGTGGAGGCGGAACGGCGGGGGCAGGAGGAGGAACATCTCCGCCGAGGCGTCGATCGTCCGCGACTGCGGGTTCGCCGAGCTCGTGTGGGTGAACCAGCTCTGCTTGAGCAGGTAGCCGAGCAGGTAGCCGGCGATCGAATTGAGCATGATCGTCACGATCACCTCGTTGGCGCCGGTGCGTGCCTTGAGCAGTCCGGCGATCCCCGCCCAGATCGCCCCGCCGATGAGCCCCCCGAGGGCGGCCACGAGCATGTGGACGCCGGCGGGCAGGTGCAGAGCGTAGCCGAGGAAGCCGGCGATCGTCGCGCCGATGATGACCTGGCCCTGACCGCCGATGTTGAACAGGCCCGAGCGGAAGGCCAGCGCGATGCCGAGCCCGGTGAGGATGAGCGGGGTGCCGCTGACCAGGGATTCCGTCAGGGGCCGGATTGCGCGTTCGGTGGTCCGGGCGTTCCAGTCGAAGACGGCGCCGCGGAACAGCGCCGAGTAGGCGTCCCCGATCGTCGAGAAGAGGGTGGAGAGGAAGGCGCCGGGAGCGCTGCCGATCGTCTGTGCCGCGGCGATGACCTCGGCGTCGGAGACGGCGATGAGGATCCCGCCGAGGAGGAGCGCGAGCACGATCGCGAGGACGGAGACGAGCCACGAGCCGGACAGGATCTGCTGGAGCAGGCTCTGCTCGCGGCCGGGCTGCGCCTCGGCGGTCGGTGGGGGTGCCGGCGATGGTGCGGCCGGGGAGATGTCGGTCGTCATTCGTTCTCCTCCGCCGAGGTGGGTGCTGAGTTCTCGTCCGTGCGTGCCGGGTCGGCGCCGGTGGCGGCGAGCGCCTCCTCGGTGGGCACGCCGGCCATCATCAGGCCCAGCGCCTCCCTCGAGGTGTCGGCCGGGACGATGCCGACGATCCGACCCGAGTACATCACCGCGATCCGATCGGCGAGACCGTACACCTCGTCGAGCTCGGTCGAGACGATGATGCATGGGGTGCCGGCGTCGCGTTCGGCGATGATGCGCTTGTGGACGAACTCGATCGAGCCGACGTCGAGGCCGCGGGTCGGCTGGCTGGCGATGAACAGCTGCAGCTCGCGTCCGAGCTCGCGGGAGAGGACGACCTTCTGCTGGTTGCCGCCCGAGAGCGTCGAGATCGGGTCGAAGACGCTGCCGAGGCGGATGTCGAACTCCTCGACCTTGCTCCTCGCCGCCTCGGTGATGACCGCCGACCTGAGGTTGAGGCCCTTCGCGTAGGGGGTCCGGTCGTAGACGTCGAGGATCATGTTCTCGCGGATCGTGAACTCGGCGATGATGCCGTCGGTCGACCGGTCCTCGGGGACGAACCCCACGCCCGCGCCGAGGCGCGACTTCACCGACCGCCCGACGAGGTCGGTGCCGTTGAGGCTGATCGTGCCCAGCCGCGGTTCGGTCAGTCCGATGATCGTCTCGGCGAGCTCGGTCTGGCCGTTGCCCTGGACGCCGGCGATCGCAAGGATCTCGCCTCGGCGGACGTCGAAGCTGACGTCGTCGACGACGACGTTGTCGGCCCTGTCGACGACGGTGAGGTTCTCCACCCGGAACGTCGCCTCCCCCGGATCGGCGGGGTCCTTCTGCGTCGTCAGTGACACGGCCCGGCCGACCATCTGGCTGGCGAGCTCGGCCTCGGTGGAGTCGGGGGTCGCCTCGCCGACGATCTTCCCGCGCCGGATGACCGTGATCGAATCGGCGATCGCCCGGACCTCGCGCAGCTTATGGGTGATGAAGACGATCGAGGTGCCCTGCTCCTTGAGCTGGCGCATGATCGCGATGAGCTCGTCGGTCTCCTGCGGGGTGAGCACGGCGGTGGGCTCGTCGAGGATGAGGATCTCGGCGTCGCGGGAGAGCGCCTTGATGATCTCCACGCGCTGCTGGGCGCCGACCGGCAGGTCCTCGATGAGCGCGTCGGGGTCGATGTCGAAGCCGAACCGGGCGGAGATCTCCTTGACCTTGGCTCGCGCCTCGGCGAGGTCGAGCAGGCCCAGACTCCTCGTCGGCTCATAGCCCAGGGCCACGGACTCGGCGACGGTGAACACCGGCACGAGCATGAAGTGCTGGTGGACCATTCCGATGCCCGCGGCCACCGCGTCACCGGGACCCGCGAACGCCACGGGCTTGCCGTCGATGAGGATCTCTCCCCCGTCGGGCTCGTAGAGTCCGTAGAGGACGTTCATCATGGTGGACTTGCCGGCGCCGTTCTCACCCAGCAGGGCGTGGATCTCGCCGGGTTCGATGACGAGGTCGATGTGGTCGTTGGCCACGAACGATCCGAACACCTTGGTCATTGACCGAAGCTCGAGTTTCACAGCTCGACGTGCTCCTCACACAATTGAGAGCTGCAGGGTCGAAGGGGCTTCGACCCTGCAGCTCGGATCTCCTCGCCTACTTCGGCGAGTTCTCGGACTCCACGGTCAGAGTCCCGTCGATGATCTGCTGCTTGAGCTCGTCGACCTTCTTCTTCACGTCCTCGGGGACGTCGTCCTCGAAGTCGTGGAACGGGGCCAGGCCGACGCCCTCGTTCTCGAGGGTTCCGACGTAGGGCTCGGCGGAGAACTTGTCCTCGACCGCTTCGCCCACTGTGTCCTCGACGGCGTTGGCGATCTGCTTGACCACCGAGGTGAGGATGATGTCACCGTACTCGGTCGACTCGTAGCCGTCGGTGTCGACCCAGACGATCTTCGTCTTGCCCGATTCCTTCGCGGCGGCCGCCGCACCCAGTCCCACGGGACCGGCGACGGGCATGACGACGTCCGCACCCTGCGAGATGAGCTGCTTGGTCAGCTCCTGCCCCTGCCCCTGGTTCTCGAAATCGCCGGAGAACGACCCGTCCTGCTTCTCCTTGTCCCACCCGAGGAGTTCGACGTTCTTGCCGTTGTCCTCGTTGAACTTCTTCACGCCGTCGGCGAATCCGTCCATGAACACGGTCACCGACGGGATCTGGATGCCGCCGAAGGTGCCGACCTTCCCGGACTCCGACATCGCCGCGGCGACGTACCCGGCGAGGTAGGCGGCCTCGGCGGTGTTGAAGACGAGGGGCTTGGCGTTCTCGAGGGTGACGGGCTTGCCGTCGGCGTCGGAGAACGTCGAGTCGATGAGGGCGAAGCTGAGGTCGGGGTTCGCCTCGGCGGCCTCCTGGATCGCGTCCTCGAGGAGGAAGCCGACGCCGAAGGTGAGGTTGCAGCCCTGCTGGACCATGTTGTCGACGTTGGGCGTGTAGTCGGCGTCTCCCTGGGATTCGGCGAGCTTCTCCTGGATGCCGAAGTTCTCCACCGCCGCCTGCAGACCCGCGCGTCCGGACTGGTTGAATGACTGGTCGTCCCAACCGCCCTGGTCGGAGACCATGCAGGCGAGGAAGTCCTCGCCGCCGGCGGAGCTGTCGCCTTCACCCGATCCGCAGGCGGAGAGGACGAGGGCGGATGCGGCCATGATGGAGACCGCGGATGCGAGCTTTTTCACGTTGACTCTTCTCTCACTACGTCATGATGTCGGACGAGCCCCTCGGACTCCCCCACTCAAAAATCCGAAACCGCTGAATGAACGCTCATTCTTCGGTGAGTTACCGGTCAGTGTAGTGCACGGTCGAGCGACGGGCGGGGGTACCGGCAGCCGCTCTCGGGACACCGATATGAAACCGCAACAAAACCCCTCGGGCTCGGCGCAAGGGGCCGGAGCCGACGGCCCGGGCGGGCGGCGGCCGGCCAGGTCCGAGGCGGAGATCGCGGATGTGGCGTGCTCTATCCTTGATGAGGTTATGGCACATCTTCTGGGGGCCGAAGCCCTGCACCTCGAGTATCCCACCCGCGTCGTCTTCGACTCCGTCACCCTCGGCGTCGACACCGGGGACATGATCGGCATCGTCGGCCGCAACGGCGACGGGAAGTCGAGCCTGCTCGGCATGCTGGCCGGGGTCATCGAACCGGATTCGGGGCGGGTGACCTATCGCGGCGGGATGCGCCTGGGCATGCTCACCCAGAGCGACGACCTCGACCCCGAGTCGACGGTCGGCGCCGCCGTCGTCGGGGACATGGCCGAGCACGAATGGGCCTCGGACGCGAAGACCCGTGACATCATCTCGGGCCTCATCTCCGACCTCGACTGGCAGGCGACGATCGGCAGCCTCTCGGGCGGTCAGCGCCGCCGGGTGGCGCTCGCGGCCCTCCTCGTCGGCGACTGGGACCTCATCGTCCTCGACGAGCCGACGAACCACCTCGACGTCGACGGCATCGCCTGGCTGGCCCGCCACATGAAGAACCGGTGGCCGCGGAACTCCGGCGCCCTCCTGCTGGTCACCCATGACCGGTGGTTCCTCGACGAGGTGTGCACGAAGACGTGGGAGGTCCACGACCGGATCGTCGAGCCCTTCGAGGGCGGGTACGCCGCCTATGTCCTCCAGCGCGTCGAACGCGACCGGATCGCGGCGGCGACGGAGTCGAAGCGGCAGAACCTCATGCGCAAGGAGCTCGCGTGGCTGCGCCGCGGCGCACCGGCCCGGACGAGCAAGCCGAAGTTCCGCATCGAGGCGGCGAATCAGCTCATCGCCGACGTCCCCGAGGTGCGCAATCCGATCGAGCTGAAGAAGATGGCCACGGCGCGGCTGGGCAAGGACGTCGTCGACCTCCTCGACGTGTCCGTCAGCCTCGGCGGTCGGCGGATCCTCGAGGACGTCACGTGGCGGATCGGGCCGGGCGAGCGCACTGGGATCCTCGGTCCCAACGGAGCGGGGAAGTCGACCCTGCTCAACCTGGTCGCCGGTGAGCTGGAGCCGACCGCGGGGCGGGTCAAGCGCGGCAAGACAGTGCAGATCGGGGTCCTCGACCAGCAGTTCCGGGAACTCGCCGAGATCGGCGGACGGCGGGTGCGCGAAGTGCTCGCCGAGGCGAAGACGTCGTTCACGATCGAGGGCAGGGATCTCACCCCGGCCCAGCTGCTCGAGCGCCTGGGATTCGCTCGTGAGCACCTGTCCGCCCGCGTCGACGACCTCTCCGGTGGCCAGAAGCGCCGCCTGCAGCTGCTCCTCCTGCTCATGTCCGAGCCGAATGTCATCATCCTCGACGAGCCGACGAACGACGTCGACTCCGACATGCTCGCCGCGATGGAGGACCTTCTCGACTCGTGGCCGGGCACCCTGCTCGTCGTCTCCCACGACCGGTACCTGCTCGAGAGGGTCACCGACCAGCAGTATGCGATCCTCGACGGCCGGTTGCGGCACGTGCCCGGAGGAGTCGACGAGTACCTGCGGCTGCGCGAGGCGGGGGCGGGCAATGCGGCGGCCTCCGGTGCGGGCTCCGGTGCCGGTGCGGGGTCGGGCTCCGGTGCGGACTCGGGCTCAGGCGGCGCGCCGGAGAGCGCACTGTCGGGCGCGGAGCTGCGGGCGGCGAAGAAGGAGGTCTCCGCGGCCGAGCGTCGGATGGAGAAGCTGAGCGCCCAGATCGAGGCGCTCCACGGGCAGATGGCTGAGCACGATCAGTCCGACTTCGCGGGTCTCGCGCAGCTGACCGCCTCGGTGCGGGCGCTCGAGGACGAAGTCGCCGAACTCGAGGAGCGGTGGCTCGAGCTCACCGAGGCCCTGGAGTCCTGATGAGCGACGGACCAGGATCCTGATGGCCGAACCGCAGCGGTACCGTCAGCTCCTCGCCGAGGCGGAGGCAGAGACCCGCGCGCTCATCGCCGCCCTCGGCGCCGACATCAGCAATCTCACCGCCGCCCGGCAAGGCGACAACAGCGACGATGAGCACGATCCCGAGGGCGCCACGCTCGCCTTCGAGCGCTCCCAGGCGGACTCGGTGCTGCGGGAGTCCCGCGAGCGCCTGAGTGCCATCGCCGAGGCGCAGTCCCGGATCGAGGCAGGCACCTTCGGCATCTGCACCGAGTGCGGCTCTCCCATCCCCGAGGTCCGCCTCGAGGCCCGCCCCTACGCGGCCAGGTGCGTGCCCTGCGCGAGCTGAGGGTCAGCCGGCGGCCCAGGGCGAGCGGAAATCGGGGCTCAGCGTCGACAGCTCCCCGACGAGAGCGGTGATCTCGGCCGCGAGGGTCGGGCACCCGGTTCGATGATCACTGGCTCTCGAGCGACACCTGCGCCTCGAGCCAGGCCGTCCACAGTTCGTCGAGGTCGAGGATCTCCTCGGCGACGATGAACGGCATCTCCTCGTCCGTGCGCCGCGTTCGCCCGCGCACCACCAACCGCGCGCCTCCATCGAGAGCCGTCTCGTCGCCCCGACCGACGTCGATGACGATGTCGATGATGGCGGTGCCGTCGTCGAGGCCGACCGCCTCGGCGCCCTCGTCGAGGTCGGCCGGGACGAGGTCCGGCGCCTCCCGGGAGCCGGCGACGAGCACCTGGGCGCCCGGGCGCAGAGCTCGTGCCGCCTCCGCCGAGGTGACGCCGAGCCGATCGAGCATCGGCCGGTAGGCGTCGATGACGTGCTCATCGGGGTCGTCTGCAGTCTCGTGGTGGGACGCCGGAGGGGACGGCCGCTCTGTCGCCTTCGCACCGGATGAGGGTGCCGGTGAGCCCGAATCCGCCTCGGGAATCGACGCACGGCCCGGGTGGGGAATCGTCGGCCGGCTCGGATCGGGCAGCACCGCCTCGGTGAGGAGCGCCTCGTCGAGGAGACTATCCTGGGCGGCGCTCCGGCGAGCGCGCGCGGTGAGCTGGCGGACGAAGGCGATGATGTCGGCCCGGCATCCGTCGTCGGCGACGAGACCGTCGAACGCACCGGCGACGGCCAGGGCCGTCATCGAGGCGCGAGACACCGGCGAGCGCTCGGCGACCTCGGTGATCGAGGCGAAGGGTCGGCCCTCGACGATGCCGGAGACCTCGGCGCCGCTGAGCCTCGGGACGGTCCACAGCGGCGGGCGGATGCCCTTGACCTCCCGGCCGATCCTCTCGACGCGGTGCTCGCGTCCGGAGGCGTTGATGTCGACCGGCAGCAGCGGGACGCCGATGCGATGGGCCTCGACCAGCAGGGCGTTTCGCGACCATGACCCTGGATTGTGCTCGAGGACCCCGGCGAGGAACTCGACCGGGAAGTGAGCCTTGAGCCACGCGCTCGGATAGCAGGGAGTCGGATGGTCGAGGACCGGGAGCTCGCCGACCGGGAGGTCCGGCACCGGGTGTTCAGCGGCCGGCCGGACACGGGCCACGGATCCCCTGGGCGGGGAGTCGAAGCAGCCGACGGTGCGCCCGGATCCGATGAGCTCCCCAGTGACCTCGTCATCGGCGGGAAGGGCGTCGAGGTCGATGAGGCCGGCCTCCGACACACAGACCGAACCGGGCGGCAGACCGCCCTCGCGGCATGCCGCCCGACCGTTGACGCGGGCGATCTCGGCGACGATGAAGGACAGTGCCCGCTCCGCGCACGTCCCGCTGCCGTCGTCCTCGCCGCTGCCGTCGATGCCTTCGCCGCCGAGGTCGCCGCGGCTGCTGTCGTTGCCGCTCTCGTTGGAATCCTCGCTGAGGCCCAGGCCGGGAATGAGCGGCTGCTGCCACTCCGCCATGATCGACCCCCAGCCCACATTCGAATGCACGTTCGATACTCCAGTCTAGGCCGCCGTCGCGATGCGATCAATGAGGCAGTCACACGGGTGCGTGACTCTGAGCATGATCTGGACAGAACCTGAGAACGTTATGAAATCTTGACAATCAGGGGCCGGCGGCACTCACCTCGGCGCGAGTCAGCGGTGGAATTCTCACCAGGTGCATTGCCGCGAAGGAGCGCCGCTCGGGCCGCCGGGGGACTCAGTGAAGGCACAGAAACGCGGTCGACACGTTGCTAGCCTTGTCGGATGCCGACTCGTGATCACCGCATCGATCGCGCGAAAGGCATCCTCATCTTCACAGTCGTGCTCGGTCACCTGCTGGCGCGCACTTCCCCCTGGGAATCGGATGCTCTTCGCGCGCCGATGACTCTCATCTACGCATTCCACATGCCGGCCTTCGTGTTCCTCGCGGGGATCACGGCGAAGTCGAACCGGCTGGCCGAGCGCGTCCTCACCTTCCTCGTCCTCCTCCTCACCGCGCTTCCGCTCATGTGGGGGTGGCTGTGGGTCTTCGGGCTCGACCCCGACTACGACCTCCTCACTCCCTACTGGTTCACCTGGTTCCTGCTGTCGATGGCGTGGTGGATGCTCAGTGTGCCGTTCATCGAGCGGTTCCCCCGGGCCACCCTCACCGCCTCGCTCATCGCCGGTCTGTGCGGCGGGGTCCTGCCCCTCATCGACTATGAGCTCTCGGCCGTGCGCACGCTGGTCTTCTGGCCGTTCTTCGTCATCGGCAGACTCTACGGGCACGCGATCGTCGATTGGGTCGGCAACTTGCGGCTGTGGCAGAAGCTCGGTCTCAGCGCGACCGCCCTGGCAGTCGTCACGATGCTCTACCTCCGTGACGTCTCCGCGTCCTGGTTCTACGGCGGAGCCCGCTTCGAGTCGCTCGACGTCGGCATCGCCGAGGGCATCGGGACGCGGCTCATCCTGTCGGCCGCGGCGATGCTCATGACCCTTGCGCTGCTGTCCTGGATGACGAATCGCAGCGGGATCATGGCCACCATCGGAGCCCGCAGCCTCGCGGTCTACATCGGGCATGGGTTCGTCGTGCGGGCGCTGCAGCCGATCCTCGATGACAGCCGCGACCACCTCGGCGCCGTCATGATCGTCGTCGTCTGCCTCGCACTGTCCGTCGTCACCACTCTCCTGCTCTCGTGGGAACCGATCGACCGCGTCATCCGGAGATACGCGGGGGCGGTGACGCAGGTCCTGCTCCGGCCGTTCCCTGTCCTCCGCAGCGAACCCGGACGCCATTCGGCTCGCAGCACGCCGCCGACCGGGCCGGCAGCGGCGGAGACGAGTCGGGGCCGCGCCGTTTCCGAGGGGCGCCCGCCCGAGGAACAATCGTCCGAGGTGCGCCTGCCCGAGGAACAGCCGTCCGAAGGGCACCCGAGGAGGTGACCGCCGGTCTGCGCAACCGCTTCAGTCGAGGTGCGGAGGCGAGCACGGCCGAGAGCTGACCATCGGCGCGTGCGAGCGGACTCCTCGGACCGGCCGGCACCGAGGTGTGCGTCGAGATCGTCATCGAACCACCTCGGCCGGGCGTTTATGTCATTCTCGGCACATTCCCCGTCGCGGACGTGCTTACATTCTCGGGCCAGGGCAATTCCCCCGCCCGCCCAGCCAATCCACCGAGGAGAACTCATGACCCAGACCAATCCGCTCAAGGAACGCCTCGACGCCGGGCCCGTCATCTGCGCCGAAGGATTCCTGTTCGAGCTCGAGAAACGCGGCTACCTCACCGCCGGCGAGTTCGTCCCCGAGGTCGCGCTCGAATTCCCGGACGCGCTGCGGTCCCTGCACGTGGACTTCCAGCGCGCCGGTTCCGACATCGTCGAGGCCTTCACCTACAACGGCCACCGCGAGAAGATGCGCGTCATCGGCAAGGAGGACCTGCTCGAGCCGCTCAACCGCTCCGCCCTGCAGATCGCCCGCAGCGTCGCCGACGCGAAGCCCGGCAACTTCATGGCCGGCAACATCTCCAACTCGAACATCTGGGATCCCGCCGATGAGCAGAAGCAGGCCGAGGTCCGTGCGATGTTCGAGGAGATGGTCGGATGGGCCGTCGAGGAGGGTGCCGACCTCATCATCGGCGAGACCTTCTACTTCGCCGAGGAGGCGATCGCCGCGGCCGAGATCGCCAAGGCCAGCGGCCTGCCCGTCGTCCTCACCCTGGCCCCGATGGCCTTCCAGGAGATGGCCGACGGAGCCGGCATCGTCGAGACCGCGCAGCGTCTCGAGCAGCTCGGCGTCGATGTCGTCGGCCTCAACTGCTTCCGCGGGCCGGCGACGATGCTGCCGTGGCTGAAGAAGATCCGCGAAGCCGTGTCCTGTCACGTCGGCGCCCTGCCGATCCCCTACCGGACCACCGAGGAGGAGCCGACCTTCTTCAACCTCTCCGACCCGAACGCGGCAGTGCCGTCGCCGCACGGCCGGACGTTCCCCACCGCCCTGGATCCGCTGCAGACCAACCGCTACGAGATCGGCGCCTTCGCCAAGGAGGCCCATGACCTGGGCGTCAACTACATCGGCGTGTGCTGCGGCGCGACGCCGATGCACATCCGCGAGGTCGCCGAGGCGGTCGGTCTGACCACCGAGGCCAGCCGCTTCTCGGAGAACATGAGGAACCACTTCATGTACGGCGACAACGAGCGCCTCGCCGAGAACGTCGTCGCCCTCGGCGACCGCGCCTGAGCACTGACGCATCGGCGTCGGCCCACCGGTGCGGTTCGTCCGGAGGTCGCACGGGTCGCGCTGACGTCGACACACCGGGAGCGCCAATTCCCACCGTTGCAGCGGTGGGAATTGGCGCTCCGGCGTGTCGGTGCAAAGCTGCCGCGAGGAGTTGGCGCCAACGGTGCGAATTGCGCCTGCCGGTAGGCGTGACGCCTACCGGAGCGAAATGGGCCTACTTCACGCCCAGCTCGTCAAGGGCTGCCTCGAGGCGGGCGATGGTGCCGTCGATGTCGCCGAGCTTGTCGAGGCCGAACAGGCCGAGGCGGAACGACGAGAAGTCCTCGCCCTCGTCGCAGTGGAGGGGCACGCCGGCGGCCACCTGGACGCCGACCTCCTTGAACGCCGCACCCGACTTCAGCGTCGGATCGTCGGTGTGGACGACCACGACGCTCGGCGCGGCGAACTCGGCGGCCGCGACCGAGGGCAGACCGCGGTCGGCGAGGAGGGTGCGCACCCGGGTGCCGAGCTCGAACTGGGCAGCGGCGAGCTTGTCGAATCCCCGCTCCTCGGTCTCGCGCATGAGCGCGGCGTTGTGCGTGAGCGCATCGGTGGGCATCGTCGCATGGTACGGCGTGCGCCCGGCCTCGTACTCGTCGGCGATGAACAGCCACTTCCTCAGGTCCATCGCGAAGCTCGTCGACTGCGTCGATTCGACGGCCTCGCGCCCTGCCTCGGAGAGCATGACGTAGCCGGCGCAGGGCGATCCGCTCCATCCCTTCTGCGGGGCGGAGATGAGCACGTCGACGCCGAGGTCGGTCATCGAGGCCCACACCGCACCGGAGGCGATGCAGTCGAGGACGAACAGTCCGCCGACCGCGTGCACGGCCTCGCCGATGGCACGGACATAGTCGTCGGGCAGCAGCATTCCCGAGGCGGTCTCCACGTGCGGGGCGAAGACGACGGCCGGGCGTTCGCGCTCGATCGCGGCGACCACCTCGGCGATGGGCGCGGGCGCCCAGGCCGACTGCTGCTCGTCGCTGACCGGGGAGGCCTTGAGCACGGTCGTCTCGGCCGCGATGCTGCCGGCATCGAGGATCTGCGACCAGCGGAAGGAGAACAGGCCGTTGCGGACGATGAGGCACTTCTTCCCGGTCGCGATCTGCCGGGCGACGGATTCCATCGCATAGCTGCCGCCGCCGGGGACGATCGCCGCGGCGTGCGCGTCGTAGGCCTGGCGGAGGATGCGGTTGATGTCCTGCATGACGGTGGTGAACCGGGAGGACATGTGGTTGAGGGACCGGTCTGTGAAGACCACGGAGTACTCGAGGAGGCCGTCGGGATCGACGTCGTCATGTGGCAGTGTCATGGGCACAACATTGCCATGAAGTGCGGAATCGGGCCACCGCGTCCCACGCCGGCCGACTCAGACCTCGACTTCGCTGCGGTCCCCCGACCACAGCGTGTGGAAGGTCCCCGGACGGTCGACGCGTCCGTACGTGTGGGACCCGAAGAAGTCCCGCTGCCCCTGGACGAGCGCGGCCGAGGACCGCGGGGCGCGGATGCCGTCGTAGTAGGCGAGCGCCGAGGACAGCGCCGGCACCGGGACCCCGGCCCCGGCCGCCGCGACGACGACCTCGCGCAGGGACGACTGGGTGCCGTTGAGCGAATCGCGGAAGTACGGGGCCGTGAGCAGGGAGCTCAGCTGCGGATCCGCGGCATAGGCGTCGGCGATCCGGTCGAGGAAGCGGGCGCGGATGATGCAGCCGGCACGCCAGATCCTCGCGACCTCACCGAGGTCGGTGTCCCATCCGTGCTCGCGCGCGCCGACGGCGATCTCGTGGAGGCCCTGGACATAGGCGAGGATCTTGCCCGCGAAGAGCGCCTTCCTCACGGTCTCGACCCACGCCTCGGACTCCTCCGCCGAGGCGGCGGGCCGGGGTCCGTCGAGTGTGTCGCCGGCGCTGCGCAGCAGGGTGGCCGCGGACAGGGACCGGGCGAAGACCGCCTCGGCGATGGTGGCGATCGGCGCCCCGAGGTCGAGCCCGGTCTTCACCGTCCAGGCTCCGGTCCCCTTGGCCCCGGCCGAATCGGCGACGACGTCGACGAAGGGCCGACCGGTGAGCGGATCGGTGTGGGCGAGCACCTCGGCGGTGACCTCGACGAGATAGGACTCGAGCTCTCCCTCGTTCCACTGCGCGAACACCTCGGCGATCTCACCGGGCGCGAGACCCGCGCCCTCCCGGAGGAGGGCGTAGGCCTCGGCGATGAGCTGCATGTCGGCGTACTCGATGCCGTTGTGGATCATCTTGACGAAGTGGCCGGCGCCGTCGGTCCCGACATGGGCGATGCACGGCTCGCCGGCCGTCTCGGGCTCCCGCGCGGAGCTCGACTGCAGCGCCTCCTCCGGCGAGGGCTTCGGAACGTCCTCGGACCTCGCGTCCCCGGACCCGCGCGCCGTGCCGGTCTCCGACCCGCCCTCGGACTTCATCTCGGCCTTCGCGGCGATCGGCTCGAGGATGGGGCGCAGCCGCCTCCATGCGGCCTCGCTGCCGCCGACCATCATCGACGGTCCCGTCAGGGCACCGACCTCCCCTCCGGAGATGCCGACCCCGGCGAATTCGATCCCGGACCTCTCCACCGCCCGGCCGCGGGCGATCGTGTCGGTGAAGAGGGAGTTGCCGCCGTCGACGATGATGTCGCCGGATTCGAACACCGCGACGAGGTCACTGATTGCCGAGTCGGTCGCCCGTCCGGCGTTGACCATGAGGATCGCGACCCGCGGCCCGTGGAGCATCGAGGCGAGCTGGGCCGGGGAGTCGGCGACGAGGAACTCGGCCTCGGGGTGGGCGGCCGCGACGGCGCGGGCGCGCTCGACGTCCCGGTCGTAGATCGCCACCCGCGTCCCCGGCTGGGAGGCCAGGTTCCTCGCGAGGTTGGATCCCATGACTCCGGTCCCGATCACGCCCACATCAGCGGTCATTGCCACTCCTCTTCCTCGTGTCCGAGGTGTGCGACGTCCTCGCACCCTCGCCAGTCCCTGCGACCGACAGTACTCTGGGGAGTGTGCACAGCACTCGCCCCGACCGCCTCAGCGGTGCCGCCGCCGCAGGGGCCAGGCACTCTTGACAGTCCTGGCCCGCCTCGCCTACGGTTCTATAAATCTGATTTATTGACAGAAGTCTAGCAATATCATCATATGTTTTCGAGAGGTTGACGGAGATGGAACACGGCGCTCGCCAGAGGTTCGCATCCCTCCCTCCCTTCATCGTCATGGGCGTCTCCGGGACCGGGAAGACGACGGTCGGACAGCTGCTCGCCGCTGAGCTCGGCATCGAGTTCCTCGATGGAGACGACCTCCACAGTGCGGCGAACAAGGCGAAGATGGCCTCGGGGACCCCGCTCGACGACGATGACCGGTGGCCGTGGCTGCGGGCGGTCGCGCTCCATCTGGGGTCGGACTCCCCACCCGTCATCGCGTGCTCGGCCCTCAAGCGCGCCTACCGCGACTACCTGCGGGCGCGGGTGCCCCAGGCCTTCTTCATCCACCTCACCGGGGCCAAGGAGAAGATCGTCGAGCACCTGGCCTTCCGCTCCCACGAATTCATGTCCCCCACCCTCGTCGACTCGCAGCTGAGCACCCTCGAGCCGCTCGACCCCGACGAGGCCCACCTCATCGCCCCGATCGACGTCCCGCCCGACGAGGTCTGCAGGACCATCCTCGCCAAGCTCGCCGAGTCCCTCCCCGAGGCGACCGCGACGACCGATGCCGACCCCGAGGCGGCCGCGACGACCGACGCCACCGACTCCGACCGCTCCCCCACCCACCGTCCCCACGCCGACCACTAGAGACCTCGAGGAAGAGGAATGACCGACATCTCACTCAACTGGACCCTGCCCGCTTCCGCCCTGCTGGGCATCGCGGCGGTCGCCATCGCCCTCCTGCTCCTCCTCATCATCCGCTTCCGGCTCCATGCGTTCATCGCCCTCGTGGTCGTCAGCGTCATCACCGCCCTCGCCGCCGGGATCGCCCCCGCCGACCTCGTCACCGTCCTCTACGACGGCTTCGGGTCGACCCTGGCCAGCGTCGCCCTCCTCGTCGGCCTCGGGGCGATGCTCGGGCGGATGCTCGAGCTCTCCGGGGGCGCTCAGGTCCTCACGGATGCCCTCATCCGCGTGTTCGGGGAGAAGCGCGCACCATTGGCGCTCGGCGTCACGTCACTGCTGTTCGGATTCCCGATCTTCTTCGACGCCGGGCTCGTCGTCATGCTGCCGATCATCTTCACCGTCGCCCGGCGCCTCGGCGGCTCCCTGCTCCTCTACGCCTTCCCCGCCGCGCTGGCGTTCTCGGCGATGCACATCTTCGTCCCGCCGCACCCGGGTCCGGTCGCGGCGTCCGGACTGCTCGAGGCCAATGTCGGCCTCGTCCTCATCTGCGGCCTCATCATCGCCATCCCCACGTGGTACCTCGTCGGCTACCTGTTCGGCCTCGCCGTCGGTCGGCGCTTCGACGTGCCCGTGCCGACGATCCTCGCCGGCAACGGCAATGAGGAGTTCCACGACTTCGAATCCTCGCCGAGGCTCTCGACCGTCGTCTTCCTCCTGGCCCTGCCGCTGGTGCTCATCTTCCTCAACACCGGCCTCAACTTCGCCGGTCAGGCCGGCTGGATCGATGCCGAGACGACCGCGGTGACGATCCTGCGGATGCTCGGCGAGACGCCGATCGCCCTCCTCATCACGGTCTTCGCGGCCATGTGGCTGCTGGGATGGCGCAAGCGCAAGGACGCCACGCTGGTCGAGACCATCGTCGATTCCGCGCTCGGCCCCGTCTGCTCGATCATCCTCATCACCGGCGCCGGCGGGATGTTCGGCGGCGTCCTGCGGGCGAGCGGGATCGGCGACTCGATCGCCGACTCCCTGGCCGCCCTCGGACTGCCGGTCATCGTCGCCGGGTTCATCATCGCCGCGATCGTGCGCGTCGCCCAGGGCTCGGCCACGGTGGCGCTGACGACGGCGGCCGCCCTCATGCAGCCGGTCGTCGTCGGCAATCCGGACTTCTCGAGCCTGCAGGTCGTCGCGATCGTCCTCGCCCTGGCCGCCGGCTCCGTGTTCGCCAGCCATGTCAACGACTCCGGATTCTGGCTCGTCTCCCGGTTCTTCGGCATGGACACGAAGACGACCCTGAAGACCTGGACCGTGGCCCAGGCGCTCCTCGGCGTCGTCGGGTTCGCCTTCAGCCTCGCCCTCTACGGCATCGCCGGCCTCGCCTGAGGCCCGACGGCGTCAGTCCGTGCGCAGCCGGGTTTCGCCGGCCCAAGCGTCCTCCATCTCGTCGAACGCCCTGACCATGATCTTCGTCATCGCCTCATGGGCCCGCTGCGGATCCTGGGCGCCGATCGCATCGGCGACGTCGAAATGCCACTGCAGCGCCTCGGGGTGGGGGAAGCGCGGCATCAGTCCGGCGTTCGTCCGTCCCGTGAGGATCTCGGCGACGACCGAGTCGAAGGAGGCGAAGAGCTCGTTGCCGCCGGCTCGCAGCACCGCCCGGTGGTAGGCGATGTCGGCGTCGAGGACGGCCTCGACATCGCCGCTGCGGCCGGCCGAGCGCATCCGCGCCGCCAGGTGCATGATCTCCTCGGCGGCGGCCGCGTCCGCGTGGAGTGCCGCCAAGTGCGCGGCCTGCGGTTCGATGGCGACGCGCAGCTCCGTCAGCGACCGCAGCTGGATGCCCGGGTGTGCGGCCATCCGCCAGCGCACGACGAGCGGGTCGAGGATCGTCCACTCTCGCATCGCGAGGATGACCAGTCCGAGGCGGCGGACCGGCTTGACCATGCCGAGCGACTCGAGGACGCGCACGACCTCCCTGACGACGGACACGGAGACCTCGTAGCGTGAGCGCAGCTCCTCGGTGCGGATCACCGTGCCGGGGGCGAGTGCGCCGGAGACGATGTCGGTGCCGACGGCGTTGAGCACGCTCTCGTGGAGGTTCCCGCCGGCGGTCATCGGGAGTCGTGCACCACGTGCGCGCCCGGTGCCGGTCCCGTCGTCCTGATCGCCTCCTTCACCCCGCGTGTGGCCTGCAGCAGCACGGCGAGGTCGAGGGCGTGGTGGGCGTCGCGGGCGAGGAACCCGATCGTCGGTCCCGAGCCGCTGAGCAGGGGCAGGAGCGCACCGGCGGCGCGCCCGGCCTCCATCACCTCGGCGAGTTCGGGCATCGCGGAGACCGCCGCCTCGGTGAGGTCGTTCGCGGCCGCGGCGGCCAGCGCGTCGGGATCCCCCGCGGCGAGCGCCGTGAGGACCTGGTCGGGGACGACCGCGGGCTCCGGGGCGGGGTTGAGCTCGTCGAAGCGGGCGTAGATGCGCGGGGTCGACAGCTGCCCCGCCGAGGTGGCGAGCACCCAGTGGAAGGACCCGCGGGTGAGGACCGGGGTGAGCTTCTCACCGCGGCCGCGCCCGATCGCCGTCCCTCCGCGCAGGAGGAAGGCGACATCGGCGCCGACGGCGACCGCGCACTCGTGGAGGACCTCGTCGCGGACGCCTCCGACGAGGTGGGCCGCGCCGACCAGGGCGGCCGCGGCATCGGCCGAGCCCCCGCCCATCCCCCCGGCCACGGGCACCTGCTTGTCGATGACGATGTCGAGGTCGTGGAGGACGTCGAGGTCCTTCCAGCCCTCGAGGGCCTCGATGAGGGACCTCACGGCCCGGCGGGCGATGTTCGTCTCGTCCTGGGGCACTCCCGCCTCGGCGTACCTCCCCCGCACCTCGATGCGGCCGCTGCCGCCGGGGATGAGCGTGAGGGTCTCGGTGAGGTTGAGCGCCTGGAAGACGGTCGCGAGCTCGTGATAGCCGTGTTCGTCGAGGCCGCCGACGCCGAGGTGGACGTTGATCTTCCCGGGAGCGCGCACCGTGATCGGGGCCAGGGCGCGGGCCGGGCTCGGGGCGTTCATGCCCGTCCGTCCTCGCTCAGCGCGTGGCCGGCGGCGGCGAGGCGTTCGAAGTCGGCGACGCCGAGCGCCTCCCCCCGGGTGCGTGGGTCGATCCCCGCCGCGTGGAGGATCTCCTCGGCCCTCTGCGGGCTGCCGGCCCAGGTCGCCAGGGCCGCGCGCAGGGTCTTGCGGCGCTGCGCGAAGGCGGCGTCGACGAGGCCGAACAGGCGACGACGCTCCTGCGGGTCCCGCTCGGTGCGGGTGACGTCGATGCGGACGAGGCCGGAGTCGATGTTCGGGGCCGGCCAGAAGACGTTCTTGCCGATGCGCCCGGCCAGGGTGACGTCCCCGTACCACTGCGCCTTGACGCTCGGCACCCCGTAGGTCCGCGAGCCGGGGCCGGCCGACAGGCGCTCGGCGACCTCGAGCTGGACCATGACGAGGACGGATCTCAGGCTGGGGAAGATCTCGAGGAAGTGCAGGAGCACCGGCACGGCCACGTTGTAGGGCAGGTTGGCGACGAGGGCCTGCGGCTCGACGGGCAGCGCGGTGACGCGCAGGGCGTCGGCGTTGACGAGGTCGAACCGAGCGGCGGCCGAGGGCTCCGCGGCGTCACCGGAGGCGTCGCCCGCCTCGGCGAGGGTGTCCGTCTCCGGGACCGCATACTCGGCGATCGTCACCGGCAGCCGCGCGGCGAGGACGTCGTCGATCTCGACGGCGGTGACGTGATGACCGGCTTCGAGGAGGCCGAGGGTCAGCGAGCCCAGTCCGGGGCCGATCTCGACGACGTTCTGCGGCCCGTCGAGGTCCGCCGCGGCGACGATCGAGCGCACGGTGTTGGGGTCGATGACGAAGTTCTGGCCCCGCTGCTTCGTGGGGCGCAGTCCTAGGTCAGCGGCGATCTCGCGGATGTCGCGGGCGGTCAGTAGCGTCACAGCCAACAACTTACATCACCGCTTCTCCGCGGACACAGGACGCGGTGCACGTGCCGCGGCCGTGGCGATAGGGTGAACCCATGGATCCGCAGACTCTCACCGAACTCCTCGACGTCTCCGTCCTCGACCGGCTCGACCGCATCGAGGACCTGCCCGCCGATGAGCTCGCCCGGTCCGCGGCCCTGCGGAAGGAGGGGTACTCCGCCGAGGTGACCGCCGCTCTGCTCACGCAGGCGCGGCTGCGCAAGGACGCCGAGGCGAAGCTCGGCCCGTTCGCCGCCGAGATGCTCTTCACCCGCGACGGTCTGGCCCAGGCCACCCGGCTGCCGGTCGCGGCCCACCATGCCCGCCGCTTCCTCGGCGAGGGCGGGGAGGCGGTGACGATCGCCGATCTCGGCTGCGGGATCGGGGCGGACGCGTTCGCCTTCGCCGGGCTCGGCGCCGAGGTCACGGCCGTCGACTCCGACGAGGTCACCGCCGCCATCGCCAGCTACAACCTCCGCCACCTCTCCAGCGTCCGCGTCGAGCACGCCCGCGCCGAGGACATCGACACCTCCGGATTCGACGCCCTGTGGTTCGATCCGGCGCGCCGGCGGATCGGCCGGGGCACCAGGCAGGGCTCGACCTCGCGCATCACCGACCCCGACGAGTTCTCCCCCTCCCTGTCCTGGGTCGTCGCCCAGGCGCTGGCGGCACGCTCGGCCGGGGTCAAGCTCGGTCCCGCGCTCGACCACGCGCTCATCCCCGACGAGGCCGAGGCCCAATGGGTCTCCCACGGCGGCGAGGTCGTCGAGGTGTGCCTGTACTTCGGGGCCGCCCGGCAGCGGCCCGGCCGCAGCGCCCTGGTCATGGGCGAGCGCACCCTGCTCGTCCACGAGAACGACGTCCCGGCCGAGGACGAGTCCGGCATCGGCGAGCTCGGCGAGTACCTGCTCGAACCCGATGGGGCGATCGTGCGCGCCGGTCTGGTCACCGCGCTGTGCCCCGGGCTGCGGGCGCGCCGCGTGCACCCGCGCATCGCCTACCTCACGACCGACGACGAGCCCGCGGGCCCCGCCGCGGCCGGGGTCACGGCGTACCGGATCGCCGAGGTGCTGCCGGCGAAGATCCCGACCCTGCGCCGTGAGCTCATCGCCCGCGGGATCGGGTCCGTGGTCATCAAGAAACGCGGCGCCGACATCGTCCCCGACCAGGTCAGGCGTCAGCTCAAGCTTCCGAAGGGCGAGCGCGCGACTCTCGTGTTCACGCGGGTCGGCGAGCGCCATGTCGTCCTTCTCACCCACCCGGTGACACCAACGACCAAGGAGACCGCATCATGACCCGAGCGGACGTGCTCATCACCGCCGAGGAGCTGCTCGAGAAGCTGACCACCGGCTCCGCGCCGAGGCTGCTCGACGTCCGGTGGACGCTGACGAAGCCCGACGGTCGCGACGACTTCGCGGCCGGGCACATTCCCGGCGCCGTCTACGTCGACCTCGACACCGAACTCGCCGACCATTCCGCGACCGATCCGACGGCCGGCCGCCATCCCCTCCCCTCACCGGAGCGGTTCGAGCAGCAGGTGCGCCGGTGGGGCATCGACGCCCTCACCGATGTCGTCGTCTACGACGACAACTCCGCCCTCGGCGCCGCCCGTGCCTGGTGGCTGCTGCGGTGGGCCGGGCTCAACGCGCGGGTCCTCGACGGGGGCCTGCGCGCCTGGCTCGAGGCCGGAGGCGAGCTCGAGACCGGTCCGGGTGCGACGGTGGACCCGAGCACGGTGACCATCTCCGCCGGGTCGCTGCCGGTCATCGACGCGGACGCGGCGGCCGCGTTCGACGGCGTGCTGCTCGATGCCCGCGCGAAGGAGCGCTTCCGCGGCGAGGTCGAACCGCTCGATCCGCGGGCCGGGCACATCCCGGGGGCGAAGAGCGCCCCGGCGACGGACAACACGAGCGGAGGACGGTTCCTCGACGACGCGGCGCTGCGCGCCCGGTTCGCCGAGCTCGGCGCACTCGAGCAGCCCGTCGGCGTCTACTGCGGTTCCGGGGTCACGGCCTGCCACAATGCGCTGGCGCTCGCGACGCTCGGCGTCGACTCCGTCCTCTACCCGGCGAGCTGGTCCGGCTGGTCCTCCGATCCCGCCCGTCCGGTCGAGACCGAGTGACCGTGGCCTGACCGGCGGAGGGGTTGACGACCGCTGCCAAGAAGTGGAATCGCGCTGCACTTGAGCCGCGCGATTCCACTTTCAGGTCGCGGTGACGGCGCGGGCGTTGAAAAGCGGCACCATACCCTGGTGGCAGCGGCTGCCGAGTGGGCGAGCCAGCGACCGGCACAGGATCAGGCGCAGTCGGGAGCCTCGTCGCTGCCCGGATATTCCACGGGCAGCCGTCCCGCGGCGCTCAGTTCGCCCTTGAGCCACTTCGCCACCGCCCGCAGAGCGAACGGGTTGTCGTCATACGCCGTCACCGCCGACGGCGCCGAGGTGCTGCGCATCGTCCACGGGGCGGCGGTCCCGACCGCGACGTCGGCAGAGGTCTGCGGGCTCAGGGAGACGGTCGTTCCCCCTGATCCCACCCGCAGGCCCTCGTCCTCGGCCGCCGCCGTGAGGGCGGCCGTCTCCGCCTCGCTGCCGCCGACGATGTCGATCGAGTCGGTTCCGGGGAACTCGCACTCGCCCTTGAGCACCGTCAGCGACTTCTCGGCGACCTCGGTGAGGACGGCCTCGCTGCCGCCGCTTCCCGACCCGCCTGCGGCCTCGACGCTCCTCTGTGCCTCCTCGGTCGCGAGCTGCATCGCCACCACCCGCTCGGCCTTCTCGACGAGGTCGTCCCTCTTCAGGTCCCCGGAGCCGAGGGCGGCCAGCACCGCCTGCTGTGCGGCGGCCGAATCCGGCGGCATGAGCGCGAGGTCGGCACCGGCCTTGAGCGCCCGGACGGTCTCGCCGCCGCCGAGGTCCTGCGGGACGGCCTTCATGTTGAGCGCATCGGTGACGATGACTCCGTCGTGGTCGAGCGTGTCCCGCAGCGCCGAGTAGGCCTCCTCGTTGAGGGTGGCCGGAGTCGTCGTCGCGTCCGGCAGCGCGATGTGCCCCATCATCACCATCGGCACCCCCGCCTCGACGGCGGACCGGAACGGCAGCAGGTCGGTGTCCTCGAGCTCGTCGATGCTCTTCGTCGACACCGGCAGGGACTCGTGGGAGTCGACGCCCAGCCGACCGTGCCCCGGGAAGTGCTTGGCCGCCCCGGCCATCCCGCCCGCCCAGTAACCCTCGACGACGGAGGCGACCACCTCGGCGACGTCCTCGTGATCGTCCCCGGCGGAGCGGACGTTGATCGTCACATCGTCGGGCCCGGTCGTCACGTCCGCGGTCGGGGCGAAGTCGATCGTGAAGCCGAGGTCGGTGAGGTCCCTGGCCTGCACGGCCGTCGCCTCGGCGGTGAGCCCGAGGTCACCGGTGGCCGCGAGGGCCATGAGCGGAGGGAACGGCAGGGCTCCCGTGCTCAGCCGGGACACGGGCCCGCCCTCCTGGTCGACGCCGATCGACACGGGCCGACCCTCGGTGCGGGCACCGGCGAGCGCCTCGGTGACCCCGGCGACCTGCGCGGGTTCGGGGGTCTCGGGAAGGTTGTCCTTCATGACGATGACCCCGCCGAGGTGGTGCTCGGTGATGAGGCGAACCCCGGCCTGCGTGTCGGTGCCGGCCCAGGTGCCGATGATGACGGAGCCGGCGAGCTCCTCGTCGGAGAGACCGCCGACGATGTCCTCGGCCTCGTCGGCGAAGTCGGCCGGGGAGATGTCGGCGGGCGCCGGCAGGTCCTCGGGTGAGGGTGTCGGAGCCGAGGGATCACCGGTGGGCGCCTCCTCGGGAGCGCTCGACGAGCAGCCGGCGAGCGCGAGAGCCATGGTCAGTGCCGTGCAGGTGAGACCGAAACGCATGACCCCATGCTACTGGTCACGGACAGCCGGCCGCCCGGACCGCATCCTCGGGTCGCTCGGAGGCGGGAAACCGGCTCATGTCATGAGGCGTCGCACACGACTGTTCGCGCACCGGGAATGCCGCCGTCCCCTACTATGATCGGTCCATGGTCGATTTCGCACGCTCACCCCGTTCCACCATCGGTGTCGAATGGGAACTGGCTCTCATCGATGGTCACAGCCTGGATCTGGCTCCCGCTGCCGAGGATCTGCTCGCGGCCGTCGCGGAGCACACCCCGGACTTCGAGAACCGGATCGTCGGCGAGATGCTCACGAACACGATCGAACTCGTCACCGGCGTGCACACCGATGTCCCCGGCATCGCCGCGGACCTCAGCGAGGCGATGGCCACCCTGCGCACCCTCACCGATCCGCGCGGGATCGAGCTCATGTGCGCGGGCACGCACCCGTTCGCCCAGTGGCAGACGCAGGAGATCCGGCCGAAGGACCGCTATCTCGAGCTCGTCGACCGCACCCAGTGGTGGGGGCGGAACATGCTCATCTACGGCGTGCACGTCCATGTCGGCATCGACTCCCGCGACAAGGTGCTGCCGATCCTCAACGCGCTCCTCGCCTATGTCCCCCACCTCCAGGCGCTGAGCGCCTCGTCGCCGTTCTGGGGCGGCACGGACACCGGCTATGCCTCGAACCGCGCGATGATGTTCCAGCAGCTGCCCACCGCCGGGCTGCCGTTCCAGTTCGAGACGTGGGCCGACTACGAGAGCTACGTCGAGGACATGCTCAAGACCGGGATCATCGACCACATCAACGAGATCCGCTGGGACATCCGCCCCTCCCCGCACTGGGGCACGGTCGAGGTCCGGGTCTGCGACGGGGTGCCCACCCTCGAGGAGATCTCCGCGCTCACCGCGCTCATCCAGTGCCTCGTCGACGACTTCTCCGCCCGCCTCGACGCGGGAGAGACCCTGCCGACGATGCCCGACTGGTTCCACGCCGAGAACAAGTGGCGCGCCGCCCGGTACGGGATGGAGGCGATCATCATCGAGAACGCCGCGGCCGATGAGCGCCTCGTCACCGAATGCCTCGCCGACGAGATCGAGCGCCTCGGCCCCACCGCCGAGCGTCTCGGCTGCCTGCCGGAGCTGCGGTCGATCACCGCCCTCATCGAGCGCGGCGTGTCCTACCAGCGACAGCGCGAGGTGTTCAGGACCACGGGCTCGCTCACCGAGGTGACCCGCTCCCTCATCGGAGACCTGAGGTCGTCGAAGCCCTGCGCGGTCCCCGCGGATCGGGCCTGATTCCGCCCGCACCCGACACGGCCTGATTCCGCCCGCGGGTCCTCCGGTCATGCCCCGACCCGGCGTGAGCCCGGCTACGAGTGGTCGTTGAGGAGCGCCAGGAGCTCGGGAAGCGCCGAGGCGACCCCGGGGTGCAGCGGGTAGTCGTCGAGTTCGTCGATCGGCACCCACCTCACCTCGAGGCTCTCGGGGTCGTTGACCTTCGCCTCGACGGGGCGCCGGGTCCTCGCGATGACCGTCGTGTAGCTCCAGACCTCGAGGTCGAGGACGTGGGTGGCGAGGATCTCGATGTCCGAGGCGGCCTCGGGCACCCCGGCCTCCTCGTGGGATTCGCGCAGGGCCGCGGAGATCGCGTCCTCGCCGATGTCGCGGGCCCCGCCCGGAAAGCCCCAGGTCCCGCCCTGGGCCGACCACAGGGCGCGGTGCTGGAGGAGCACTCCGCGCCGCGGGTCGAGGAGCATGAGGCCCGCCGCTCCCTCGAGGCCCCAGAACCTGCGACCGTCGCCGGTGGTCACCCAGCCGTCGCCGGAGCGTAGTTCCCGCTCCGGGGGTCGTTCGCTCTCAGGAGTGGACATGGCTTCCTTCAGACGAGGACATGATCGACATCGAGGGACGAGACGGCGGCGAACCCGAGGTCACTCGGACCGACCCCCCGGCCCACGAGCTCGGCGCCGAGAGCCGCGACCATCGCCCCGTTGTCGGTGCACAGCCGCAGCGGAGGCACGCGCAGGGTCATCCCTGCCTCGGCGCAGCGCTCACCGAGGACCTGGCGCAGGTGGGAGTTCGCGGCGACCCCACCGCCGAGGACGACGTGGTCGATTCCCGTGTCCGCGGCGGCGAGCAGCGTCTTCGTCACGAGCACATCGACCACGGCGTCCTCGAATCCGGCGGCGATGTCGGCCACCCGCAGGTCCGCCCCGGTGACCTCGGCCCTCGTCACCTCGCGCAGGGCGGCGGTCTTGAGGCCGGAGAAGGAGAAGCTGTAGCGGCGCTCGGGGTCCCTGAGGTCGGACTTGCGGGCGAGCCCGCGCGGGAACCGCACCGCGGTGCGATCGCCGGGAACGCCGGAGCCGTCGAGGAGCCCGAGGGCGGCCTTCGAGATGTTGGGCCCGCCCGGGTAGTCGAGTCCGAGCAGCCGGGCGGTCTTGTCGAACGCCTCCCCCGCCGCGTCGTCGATCGTCGCCCCGAGGAGTTCGATGTCGTCGACGATGTCGCCGATGCGCAGGATCTCCGTGTGCCCGCCCGAGACGAGCAGGGCGATGGTCGGCGTGCGCAGACCGTCGACGTCCTCGGCGACGAGGTCGACGGCGACATGGGCGGCGAGGTGGTTGACCCCGTAGAGGGGGAGGTCGAGGGCCGCGGCCAGGCCCTTCGCCGCCCCGACCCCGACCATGAGGGCACCGCTGAGCCCGGGCCCGGCGGTGACGGCGACGGCATCGAGCTCGGACAGGCGGATGCCGGCCTCGCGGCAGGCGGAGTCGATCGCGGGGCCGATCGCCTGCACGTGGGCGCGGGAGGCGACCTCGGGGACGACCCCGCCGAAGCGGACGTGGTCGTCCATCGACGAGGAGACGGTGTTCGTCAGCAGGGTGCGGCCGCGGACGATGCCGACCCCGGTCTCGTCGCACGAGGATTCGATGCCGAGGACCAGCGGTTCGCTCATCGCGCCTCCTCGTCGACCTCGAGCGCGGAGTACCGCGCGGTCAGGGTCGCCTCGTCCGTCGCGGCGAACTCGGCGCCCAGGGTGTGGGCGAACAGGCGCAGGTGCGTGTCCCACATCGGCCCGTGGTCGGCGGCGAACCGGCGGGCGGACTCCACGTCGGCGGCCGTCTGCGTGAACACGAGCACGGTGCCCGCGGGTTCGGCCCCCGTGCCCGGGGCGGCTCCCGCCTCCTCGGCGGTCTCGAGGCCGATGAGCCGCAGACCGAGCACCCCGAAGTCGTCGAGTTCGACGAGCACGTGCTCCTCGGGCTCGCAGCTGAGGATCTCGCCCTCGAGTTCGGTCTCGCCGAGGTCGAAGACGACCGTGGCGATCGGCGCCTCCTCGGCGGCGCCGTCCTCCGGGGCCTCCGCGGCGGCGATCGGGTCCGGGGACACGGCGCCGTCGTCCTCGACGCGGAACGGGGCGAACCACGCTCCCGCGGCCGATCCGTCGACGAGCGCGGCCCAGGCCGTCGCGGGAGTCGCGGGCAGGCGCAACTCGATGACGAGATCGGTGCCGTTCTCCCAGCTGACCAGTCGCGGGTGGATCATGCCTCGGCCCAGCAGTCCTCGAGCGCGCTGATCTCCGCCTCGGTGAGGACGAGCTCCGTTCCCGCGAGCAGTTCGGTGAGCTGCTCGGGCACCCGCGCCGAGGCGATCGTCGCGGGGATGAAGTCGTGGCTGAGCTGCCAGGCGATGGCCGTGGCGGTCATCGAGGCGCCGTGGGCGGAGGCGACGTCGTGGAGGACCTCGAGGGCGCCGAGTGCGTCCTGGTTCTCCAGCAGGTCGGCCACCCGGTCCCCGCGCACGCTGTCGGCGGCGTCTCCGCCGGTGTGCTTGCCGGTGAGGAACCCCGAGGCCAGGGAGTGGAACGGGAGTTCGGCGATGCCCTCGGCACGCAGGAACGTCTGCTTCTGCCTGTCGACGGCGCTGCGGGAGACGAGATTGTACTCGTCCTGGACCACGCGGTAGCAGGCCAAGGAGTACTTCTCGCAGATCTTCAGGGCCGAGCGCAGCCGCTCGAGGCCGAAGTTCGAGGCCCCGAGGTAGCGGACCTTGCCGGAGCGCACGAGCGCGTCGAAGGTCTCGGCCACGGCGAGCTGGTCGACCTCCTCGTCGTCGATGTGGGCGTAGTAGAGGTCGATGTGATCGGTGCCGAGGCGACGCAGGGAGGCGTCGATGCACTCGCGGATGTTGGCGGGGTCGAGTCCCGCGTGCTTCGGGTGCATTCCGACCTTCGTGGCGATGACCATGTCGTCGCGGTTGCCGCGCGCTTTCATCCACTCGCCGATGATCGTTTCGGACTCCCCGCCGGAGTTGCCGGGAACCCAGACCGAGTAGACGTCAGCGGTATCGATGAAGTTTCCCCCGGCCTCGGCGTAGGCATCGAGGACGGCGAAACTCTGCTCCTTGTCCGCACCCCAGCCGAAGGGATTGCCTCCCAGCTGGAGGGGATGGACCATGAGTCTCGTGTCAGCCAATTGCACTCGTGTCATGCCCCCAAGCCTAGCGCCCCCGACCCCGGCGGGTCATGGGCCCGCGCGTTGCCCCGCCTCGGCCGGGACTCTAAGCTGGAGGCCCGCGAGCAAGGAGGCAGCATGCCGAGCGACTTCTCCGCGCGTCTGCGCGAGGCGACGGCCACGATCCACTCCGATGTGGAGAACCGCGGCTTCGTCGTCGATCTCATGGACGGCCGGCTCGATGCCCGCGCCTACGCCCTCCTGCTCACCCAGTACGAGGTCATCTACGCCGAGCTCGAGCGGAGGGCCGCGGAGTTCGGCGCGCATCCAGTCTTCGCCCCCTTCGCCGACGATCGGCTCGACCGTCACGCCCGGATCGTCCACGACCTCGACCGTCTCCGGGCGGGCCTCGACGACCCCGACCCACCCGTCGTCGAGGCGACCGGCCGGTATGCGGAGCGGCTGCGCGGGCTGCGCTCCCCCGAGGCGCTCCTCGCCCATCACTACACGCGGTACCTCGGTGACCTGTCGGGCGGCCTGGCCATCGGCGCGCTCATGGCCAGGCACTACGGGATCGAGGCCGAGGCGCTGACGATGTGGGACTTCGCGGAGATCGGGAAGACGAAGCCCTTCAAGGACGCCTACCGGAGGAGACTCGACGCCCTGGCCGGGACCGGCGGCGACGAGGAGGCCGTCATCGCCGAGGCGCTCGTGGCGTTCGAGCTCAACGGTGAGGTGCTCAGCGAGATCGCCGACCTCACTCCGTCGTCGTCAGCCGCATGAGGAGCGCATCGCTGCCGGGATAGTAGTCGGGGCGCCGTCCCCATTCGGTGAACCCGAAGGATTCGTAGAGGCCGATGGCCGCGGGGTTGGAGCTGTCGACCTCGAGGTGGACGGTCCGCGCGCCGCGGGACCGCGCCCAGTCGAGTCCCGCGGTGAGGACGGCCCGCCCCACTCCCTGCCCGCGGGCGCGCTCGGTTGTCGCGATCGTCATCACGTCGGCCTCCTGGCCGGCGCTCGACATGACGATCCAGCCCGCCAGGGACTCCGCGCTCAGCTCCCCCGCCGCGGCGTCGAGCTCGGCGACGATCATCTCGGTACCCGGCTGCGCCATGACCGCCCAGTAGTAGCCGAGTGTCCACGCCGTCGCGCCGAAGATCCGGGCGTCGGCGGCCGCGACGACGTCGAGCTCCCACCACCGCAGCGGCCGGAGGAGCGGAGTCATCTCAGCGTGCTCTCGCGGACCGGTGCGGCCTTCGCGTCGGGCTCGCGCAGATACTCGGGCACGGGCTCGGGCAGCTCGCGACCGGCGGCGAGCTCACGGGCGGCGGCCATGACGAGGTGCTCGGCCTTCGGATCGAGGAGATCGTGCGGTTGAGGTGCGCCGAGGACGTCGGCGTAGAGCGCGAACCCCCGTCCGATCCGCGCGGCGGCGGAGTCGCCGGGGAACCCCGCCGCCGCGAGCACCTCGGCGACGTCGACGGGCGCGGCGACGAAGGGCCCGGCGAGAAGGCCGGCACCGCCGTTCGCCACCGGCTCGGGCGGTGGACCGTAGACGCTGAGGTAGACCTCCCGGCGGCGGGCGTCTCCGGCGACGAGCACCGGGCCGGTCACCGGGCCGAGAGCGTTGAGCTCCTCGGCCAGCGCCGCATGGGAGAGCATCCCGTGCACGGGGATCCCGCGTGCCGCACCGACCGCGATCCCCGCGGCGATCCCGACGCGCAGTCCCGTGAACGGGCCGGGTCCGATGCCGACGACGACGCGGTCCGGGGAGGCCGGGTGCGCCAGGACCCGCGCGAGCGCCGGGCCGATGAACTCGACGTGACGACGCGGGTCGTCGGCCTGCTCGGCGGCGAGGACGGTGGCCGTGGAGGTGTCGACGAGGGCGACCGAGGCGGACTGGGAGGTGTCGATGCCGAGAATGATCATGCGCTGTCCTCTTCGCAGTCGAGCCCCGCGGCCCGGATCGAGCCGATGACACGGGGCAGCCGGTCGGTCCATGTCTCACCGTGCGCGGTGAGCTCGACGAGGCGCGCCTCGTCGGCGGGTTCGTCCGCGTCGTCGTCGGATTCGTCCCAGTCGGCGGGTTCGCCCGCGCCTGGTTCGCCCGTGCCCGGTTCGTCCGCGTCGGACTCGGCAGTCGGTTCCCCGGTGCGGGAGATCGCGATGCTCAGGTAGTCGGTGCTCAGGGTCTCGGCGAGGCCCGCGCCCCATTCGACGACGGTGATCGACTCGGCGAGCTCGGAGTCGAGGTCGAGGTCCTCGAGCTCGGCGGCGTCGGACAGGCGATAGGCGTCGACGTGGACGAGCGTCGGTCCGGCACCGGCCGAGGGGTGCTCACGGGCGATGATGAAGGTCGGCGAGGTGATGCGGCCCTGCACGCCGAGGTGGGAGCCCAGGGCCTGGGTGAACGTCGTCTTCCCCGCCCCGAGGTTCCCCGAGAGGATGAGGAGGTCACCCGGGGCCAGATGCCCGGCGAGCGCCTCGGCGAAGGCCCTCATCTGGGCCAATGATCTCAACAGTGCTTTCATCGTGTCCCTGGTGGCAGCGGCGTCCGGTCGACGCGGGCGCTGATCCGCGTGACGATCTCGTAGTTGATGGTATCCGACCAGGTTGCCCACTCATCGGCGCTGGGTCCGCCGGGACCGAGGATGACGACCTCGTCGCCGAGGTCGACGGCTCCCTCGCCGACGTCGATGACCATCTGGTCCATCGCGATCCGTCCGACGACGGGGTAGCGGCGGCCGCGGATGGCCACCTCGGCGCGGTTCGACGCCGCGCGCGGGATCCCGTCCCCGTAGCCGCCGGGCACGAGCGCGAACCGGGTGTCATGCTCGGTCGTATAGGTCAGCCCGTAGGAGGCCCCGTGGCCGGCGGGCACGTGCTTGAGGTTGACGACCTCGGAGACGAGCCGCATGACCGGGCGCAGTCCCAGGTCGGCCGGGGTCCGGCCCTCCAGCGGTGAGAGCCCGTAGAGGGCGAGGCCCACGCGTGCCGATGTTCCGGGCAGGGGGTCGAGGGTGAGCGCGGCCGGGGAGTTGGCGATGTGGATGTCGAGCCGGTCGGGGTCGCCGAGGCGTCCGGAGGCCGCGGTGAGGACGGCGCGCAGCCGGCGGCGGGCGGAGTCGAAGACCGCGACCTGCTCGGCGGTCTCCGCGCGCTCGGGTTCGTCGGCGACGGCGAAGTGGCTCATGATCCCGACGATCTCGATGCCGGTGGGCGAGGAGGCCCCGGGCGCGCCGGAAGCGCCGGGCACCGGTCCTGCGGCGATCTCCTCGAGCCGGTGCAGGGCGTCGTCGAAGTCCGCGGGGCTGAAGCCGTTGCGGCCCAGGCCGCTGTCGACCTTGAGGTGGACGCGGGCGCCGCGCCCTGCCCGGCGGGCCGCGTCCCGGACGGAGTCGAGGCACGCCAGCGTCGAGACGCCGATCTCGATGCCGGCGCCGACGGCGGGGGCGAAGTCGGTCTCGGGGCCGTGGAGCCAGGCGGAGATGACGGCGGACTCGCCGAGGATCTCCCGCAGGGCGAGTGCCTCGGGGATCGTGGCGACCCCGAACTCCCGCCAGCCTGCGGCGAAGAGGCTGCCGGCGACGATGTCGATCCCGTGTCCGTAGGCGTTGGCCTTGACGATGCACTTGAGCCGGGCCGGGGAGAGCCGACCAGCGAGGGTCTCGGCGTTGGCGCGCAGGGCCGCCTCGTCGATCTCGGCCCGCACCAGGGACCCGGAGCTCTCGATTCTGGTCACTGGACAAGAGTACCGTCCGGGCCTCGACGCCCGGCGCCGGGAGTCGTCGGTTCCGAGCTCGGAGGTCACCTCGGCGAGTCCGAGGCGCTCGGGTCCGGGTGGAGCAGCCCCTCGACGACGTCGCCGACCGCCGTCGCCAGCTGCCCGGCGTTGACGCAGCGCGAACCGGCGGCGTTGTGGACGAGGACGGCGAGGCCGAGAGTGCGTGCGATCGTGCGGTCGTCGAGGGACTCCCCCGGCTCCGCGCCGCGTCGCGTCGCCCGCGCATGGGCCCCGGCGAGGAGTGACCCGATGATCCCGGAGAGGACGTCCCCCGACCCGGCCGTCGCCAGGCTGGGAGGGCCGGACTCCGGCAGCACGGCGTACCCGTCGGGACAGGCGATGACGGTGCTCCCGCCCTTGAGCAGCACGATGTGACCCGTCCTGCTCGCCGCCCGCCGGGCCCAGCCCAGCGGATCCGCGGTGATCCGGGAGGCGGAGACGTCCTCGCCGAGGAGGCGGCTGAGCAGCCGCGCCAGCTCGCCGGCGTGCGGGGTGAGGACGACGGGCCGTCCGGTCAGCGCCGCGGCGTCGTCGCCGACCAGGGCCAGCGAGCCGGCGTCGAGGACGAGGGGGACGTCCGTGTCGGCGATCGCCTCGAGCGCGGGGGCGACGAACTCGTCCTCGGGGTCCCCCGATCCCATGACGAGGGCGTCGACCGCACCCTCGGCGGTGACCACCTCGGGGTGGTGGGTGAGGACCCGGTCGGCGACGCTCGCGGCTCCGAGGTACCGGACCATCCCGATGCCGGATCCCACCGCCGAGGTGGTCGTGAGCACCCCGGCACCCGGATAGGTCGCCGATCCGGCGACGACGCCGAGCACCCCGCGCGAGTACTTGTGATCGTCCGCGCGAGGACGCGGAAAGTCGGCGGCGAGATCGGGCCCGACCATCACCTCGGCGGCGGCCCGGGCGGCGTCGAGGTCGAGGCCGATGTCGACGACGTGGACACGGCCGGTGAACCGGCGCACGCGCGGGTCGATGAGCTCGGCCTTGAGCCCGCCGAAGGTGACGGTGTGGTCGGCGTGGATCCGCTCGCCGGCGGTCTCCGGATCCGCGGGGTCGAGGTCGGAGGGAACGTCGACGGCGATGACGGTGCCCGGCGTCGGCCCGCCTCGGCGCCAGTCGCGGATGAGGCCGGTGATGTGGGCGGGCAGCCCGCGCCTGCCGCCGGTGCCGAGGATCCCGTCGAGGACGAGATCGGCGCGGCGAAGCGTCTCGAGGGCATCCGCGGCGGGGACTGCGGCGAGGTCGATGGCGCGGGCGCCGGCCCGGCGGGCGGCCCGCAGCCCCTCGTCGTGGGTGCGGTCGAAGAGGAGGACGATGCTCACCTGCGCCCCGCCCCGGGCCAGCGACGCGGCGGCGAAGAGGGCGTCCCCGGCGTTGTTGCCCGGTCCTGCGAGCACGCAGACCCGCGACCCCGCCACCCGCCGGTCCCGCGCCGCCCGGCCGCGCGCGCGGAGGGCGGCGGCGGAGTACAGGGCGAGTGCGGTGGCCGCGCGCTCCATCAGCGGTGCGCCCGCGCCGAGGAGGGGGACCTCGGCCGCGCGGATCACCTCACCGGGATAGGCCCGTTCGCTCATCGACTGCTCCTTCCGTCGTCGGTCGTGTCGGTCAGCGCTCCCGGCGCAGCAGCGGGTCGACGGGCCTCGCGTCCCCGCAGCCCTCCTCGGCGAGCCGGGCGAGGCGGCGTCCGGCCAGGTGCGCGAGGAACAGTGCCTGGTCCGCGAGCGCGGCATCGCTGTGCCGGGCCCGGGGCGAGTGGTTGGACTCACGGTCCGCGACCGGCAGGTCGGGCATCGCCGCACCGATGTGCCCGTAGGCACCCGGCACGGCCGCGAGCACTCGGGAGAAGTCCTCCGAACCCGGGATCGGGTTGTCCCTGACGACCGCTCGGTCGGGACCGAAGAGGTCGGCGAAGGTCGAGAGGAAGAACTCGGCATGGTCGTCGTCGTTGATCGTCGGCGGCAGCACCCGTTCGTACTCGATGCCTGCCTCGAGTCCGTGGGCGGAGACGAGGTCCGAGACGAGCTTCGGCAGCTCCGCCTCGGCGCGGTCGGTCACCTCGTCGGAGAAGGTGCGGATGCTCACGACGAGCTCGGCGTGGTCGGGGATGACGTTGGCGGCGGTGCCGCCGTTGAACTGACCGACGGTGATGACGAGCGGGTCGAAGATGTCGAAGCGGCGGGTGACGAACTCCTGGAGCTGTCCGACGAGCATCGCGCCGACCTGGATCGGGTCGAGACCCGTGTGCGGCCGGGAGGCGTGCCCGCCCTTGCCGCGGACCATGATCCGCATCCTCGAGAACGCCGCCATGTAGGGGCCGGGGCGGCAGTACGCCACGCCGAGGTCCTGGTCGGCGGAGACGTGGATGCCGTAGGCCGCGCGCACCCGGGAGCCAGAGGCGTCGAGGACCCCTTCGTCGATCATCACTCCGGCGCCGTTGAAGCCCTCCTCGCCGGGCTGGAACATGAACACGACGTCACCGGGCAGGCTGTCGCGGACGCGGTGGAGCAGCTCGACGGCGCCGACGAGGCCGGCGGTGTGGAGATCGTGCCCGCAGGCGTGCATCCGCCCCGAGGTGGAGGCGAACTCGAAGCCGGTCGCCTCGTTGACGGGCAGGGCGTCCATGTCGCCGCGCAGCAGCACGGCCGGCACCTCACCGGTGGCGTCGGGGCGCCGGCGGCCCCCGCGCAGGACCGCGACGACCGAGGACAGGTCGCGGCCGCGGATGATCTCGAGGTCGAGCCCGGCGAGCGCCTCGCACACGAGCTCCTGGGTGCGCGGCAGGTGGAGGCCGACCTCGGCGGCGGCGTGGAGGGACCGGCGGAGGTCGATGATGCCGGGAGCGATCTCCGCGGCGTCCTCGACCGTCGGCAGCCGGGCCGTCATGGGCCGGGAGCCGGAGGGACCGGGAGCGCCGGGATCGGCGGCGGTGGGCTGCGGGGCGGAGGGATCGGACGACAGACTCATACCGCGAGTCTATTCCCCGTCCCCCGCCGAGGTGGGGGTGCGTGTCGCGGTGACCGGCGTCAGTCCCACTCGACGCCGGGGCTCAGCGATTCTCCGCTGCCCTCGGCGATGACGAATGTCATCGTGAGATGCGCGTCGTGGGTGATCGAGAGGTGGAGGCGCTCCCCGCCGATGGCCCGGAAGTGCTCGAGCACGAGCCCGGACAGGCGGAAGCTCGGCGCCCCGGACCTCGCGGGCACCACCTCGGCGGACTGCCAGGGCAGCCACCCGGGGAAGCCGATCGCCTTCTTCAGGGCCTCCTTGGCGGAGAACCGCGCCGCCAGGGAGGCGTCCGTCCGGCGCTTGCCGTTGCGCTTGAGCTGCTCGGCCGGGGTGAGCAGGCGGTCGAGGAGCTCGGGCACGCGCTCGATGTGCTCGGCGAAGCGCGGCACGTCGGCGATGTCCGTGCCGATTCCCAGGATCGCCATGGCTCTTCCCTCACTCCCGTCGCTGCCCGGCCGGGTGCGAGTGCACCCGGCCCTGAGTCCCCGTGTCCGATCGTCCTGCTCGACCGTCCTACTCGACCGTCACGGACTTGGCGAGGTTGCGGGGCTGATCGACGTCGAGTCCCTTCGCCGTCGCCAGCTCCATCGCGAAGATCTGGAGCGGGACCGTGGTGAGCAGGGGCGCGAGCAGGGTCGTCGTCTCGGGGACGTAGATGACCTCGGAGGCGAAGTCGCGCACGGCCTCGTCGCCCTCCTCGGCGATGACGACGGTGTTGGCTCCGCGGGCCCGGACCTCCTGGATGTTGGAGATCACCTTGGCGTGGAGCGAGTCGCGGCCGCGGCGGCTGGGGACGACGATGATGACGAGTTGACCGTCGTCGATGAGCGCGATGGGACCGTGCTTGAGCTCACCGGCGGCGAAGCCCTCGGCGTGGATGTAGGCGAGCTCCTTGAGCTTGAGCGCGCCCTCCATCGCCACGGGATAGCCGACGTGGCGGCCGAGGAACAGGACCGACTCGACGTCCTGGTTGCGACGGGCCAGCTCGAGGACCTGCTCCTTGCCGACGTCGAGGACGGCCTGGATCTTCTCCGGGATCGCCTGCAGCTCGGAGAGGATGACGCCGATCTCGTCGCGGAACTTGTTGCCCCGCAGCTGGGCGAGGTAGAGGCCGAGCAGGTAGCAGGCGACGACCTGGGACAGGAACGCCTTCGTCGAGGCGACCGCGATCTCGGGTCCCGCGTGGGTGTAGAGCGCGGCGTCGGATTCGCGCGGGATGGTCGAGCCGAAGGTGTTGCAGATGGCGATGACCTTCGCGCCCTGCTGGCGGGCGTGGCGCACGGCCATGATCGTGTCCATCGTCTCTCCGGACTGGGAGACGGCCACGACGAGGGTCTTCTCGTTGACGACCGGATCGCGGTAGCGGAACTCGTGCGCGAGCTCGACCTCGACGGGGATGCGGCACCAGTGCTCGATCGCGTACTTCGCGACCTGCCCGGCGTAGGCGGCGGTGCCGCAGGCGATGACGACGATCTTGTCGACGGTCTTGAGCACCGTCTCGTCGATGTGCATCTCGTCGAGCGTCAGCCGGCCCTCGGTGTCGAGGCGTCCGAGCAGGGTGTCGGCGACGGCCTGCGGCTGGTCGTGGATCTCCTTGTCCATGAACGAGGAGAACCCGCCCTTCTCGGCGGCGGCGGTGTCCCAGTCGACGTCGAAGCGGACGCCCTCGACAGGGTTGCCCTCGGTGTCGGTGATGGCGACGGTCTCGGGGGTGATGGTGACGACCTCGTCCTGGCCGATCTCGACCGCGCTGCGCGTGTAGTCGATGAAGGCGGCGACGTCGGAGCCGAGGAAGTTCTCCCCCTCGCCGAGGCCGATGACCAGCGGCGAGTTGCGGCGGGCGGCGACGACGGTGTCGGGGACGTCGGCGTGGACGGCGAGCAGGGTGAAGGCGCCTTCGAGTTCGGTCGCGGTGATCCGCATCGCCTCGCTGAGGTCGCCCGTGGCCCGGTAGTTCTTGCCGAGCTGGGCGGCGGCGACCTCGGTGTCGGTCTGGGAGGCGAACTCGACGCCCTCGGCGACGAGATCGGCCTTGAGCTGGGCGAAGTTCTCGATGATCCCGTTGTGGATGAGGGCGAGCTTCCCGCCGTCGGCCAGGTGCGGGTGGGCGTTGACGTCGGTCGGTCCGCCGTGGGTCGCCCAGCGGGTGTGGCCGATGCCGACCTGCGCGGCCGGCAGGGGCGCGGCGTCGAGTTCATCGAGCAGGGCGGAG
This sequence comes from Brevibacterium sanguinis, assembly GCF_003315415.1. Classification (GTDB taxonomy): domain Bacteria; phylum Actinomycetota; class Actinomycetes; order Actinomycetales; family Brevibacteriaceae; genus Brevibacterium; species Brevibacterium celere_A. The sequence goes on along the minus strand of NZ_QNSB01000001.1, from coordinate 139,147 downwards.
AGCTTGCCCGCCTTCTTCGCCGACAGGAGCTCACCCTCGGGTGAGACGAGGGCGACGCCGGCGGAATCGTATCCGCGGTATTCGAGCCTCTTGAGGCCGCCGAGCACGACATCGAGCGCCGTATGGTCTGCGCCGTCGACGGCGGTCCTGGATACATAACCTACGATTCCACACATGCCTGGAATTCTATGCAATCAAGTCAAGCGCCGCGCTCAGCGCCATCCCAGGTGACACCGGACGTGACGCAGGGCACCAGGCGGCGCGACAGGTCGCGGTCGGCCCGCGCATGACGCATGACACAATTGGCCCATGCCATCAGTCGATCCGCACCTCGACCGTGCCCGTCGCCTCGCCGGACTCAGCCCCCGACGCCGCACCGACGACCAGCCGACCTCCCCGTTCTGGGAGTTCGACCGCGAGGTCTGGGGCACCCTGGCCCAGTCCACTCCCCTGCCGCTGAAGCAGCGCGACATCGAACGCCTCCGGGGCCTCGGCGACCGGATCGACCTCGACGAGGTGGCACAGGTCTACCTCCCGCTCTCCCGCCTGCTCAACCTCTACGTCTCGGCCCGGCAGAGCAAGCATGAGCTGGCCCGCGAGTTCTTCTCCCCACTCCACGAGGCCGGACTCGAACCGCAGAACGCCACCCGCACGCCCTTCGTCATCGGCGTCGCCGGCTCCGTCGCGGTGGGCAAGTCGACGACGGCGCGTGTGCTCCGCGAGCTCATGGCCCGCTGGCCCGACACTCCCCGCGTCGAGCTCATCACCACCGACGGCTTCCTCTACCCCAACGCCGAGCTCGAGCGCCGCGGACTGACCGGCCGCAAGGGATTCCCCGAATCGTACGACCGGCGGCGCCTGCTCCAGTTCATCTCGGCCGTGAAGTCGGGGTCGGAGGAGGTCCGCGCCCCGGTGTACTCGCATCACACGTATGACATCGTCCCCGGCGCCGAGGTGGTCGTGCGCTCCCCCGATGTGCTCATCGTCGAGGGCCTCAACGTCCTCCAGCCCGCCAGACCCCGCAGCGACGGGACGGTGGGCCTGGCGATCAGCGACTACTTCGACTTCTCCGTCTACGTCGACGCCCGGTCCCGGGACATCCGGCAGTGGTACATCACCCGCTTCCTCGCCCTCAAGCACGGCGCGTTCCAGGACCCCGACTCCTACTTCCACCGGTACTCGAAGCTCAGCGACGAGGAGGCGGTGACCCTGTCCTCGGAGATCTGGGACTCGATCAACTTCCCCAACCTCCGGGAGAACGTGCTGCCCAGTCGCGGACGCGCCGATCTCGTCCTCCACAAGTCGGCCGACCACACGATCCGCAAGGTCCAGCTGCGCAAGCTCTGAGGCCCTCCTCCAGCGGGCGGGAGCGCAGGCCGGGTACGCCGAGAGCTGATTCGGAAATAGATCGCCTCATGCGCGGGTTGGTGGTGATGACCTGAGGAAAAGAGGCCGATGTGACCATGCAGTCCGCGCATTCGATGATGCGCACCGCCGTGTCGAACCGCAAGACCCCGCAGACGGAGATCCAGCCGGGCACCTACCGGCGCATCCTCCAGTACGCGAAGCGCCACAAGAAGCGGATCGCGGTCTTCCTCACCCTGTCGGTCGCCTCGGCGATCACCGGGGTCCTCAACCCCGTTCTCGCCGGTGACGTCGTCAATGCGATCACCGGCGGCGGGCCGCTCGGCACCGTCGTCACCCTCGCGGTGGCGATCGGCCTGCTCGCGATCGCGGACGCGGCGATCACCATCGCCAACAGGTACATGTCGTCGCGGATCGGCGAGGGCCTCATCTTCGATCTGCGCACCGCCGTCTACGAGCACGTGCAGACGATGCCCATCGCGTTCTTCAACCGCACCCGCACGGGTGCCCTGGTCTCCCGCCTCAACTCCGATGTCATCGGCGCGCAGCGGGCGTTCTCGAACACCCTCTCGGGCATCGTGTCGAACGTCGTCTCCCTGGCGCTCACCGTCGGCGTCATGGTGTCGATCTCCTGGCAGGTCACGGCGTTGTCGATCCTGCTCCTGCCGCTGTTCATCATCCCCACCCGGCTGCTCAGCGGCAAGCTCGCGTCCCTGCAGTTCCAGGCCGCCGAGCACAATGCCGACATGTCGACGCAGATGACGGAGCGCTTCTCCTCCGGCGGGGCGACCCTCATCAAGCTCTTCGGCGACCCGCGGGCGGAGACCGAGGAGTTCGGCAGGCGCGCCGGTCAGGTCCGCGACGTCGGCGTCAAGGTCGCGATGCTCCAGTCGACGTTCGTCTCCTCGCTCACCCTGGTCTCGGCGCTGGCGCTGGCCCTGGTCTACGGGATCGGCGGAGCGCAGGCGGTGCTCGGCCACCTCAACGCCGGTCAGGTCGTGACCCTGGCCCTGCTGCTCACCCGCCTCTACACCCCGCTGACGATGCTCGCCAACGCCCGCCTCGACATCATGAGCGCTGTCGTCAGCTTCCAGAGGGTCTTCGAGGTCCTCGACGTCGAACCGCTCATCACCGAGCCGGCCGCGCCCAAGCCCCTGCCCCGAGGAGGGCTGGACGTGAGGTTCACGGGTGTCAGCTTCGCCTACCCCAGTGCGGACAAGGTCAGCCTCGCCAGCCTCGAGGACGTCGCGGTCCTCGACGCCCGTGGCGGCGAGGAGGTCCTCCACTCGCTCGACTTCACGATCCCGGCCGGTCACACGGTGGCCATGGTCGGGTCCTCCGGCGCGGGCAAGTCGACGATCGCCTCCCTGCTGCCCCGGCTCTACGACGTCACCGAGGGGTCGGTGACGATCGGGGGCGTTGACGTCCGGGACCTGTCCTTCTCGGATCTGCGTCGGGCCGTCGGCGTCGTCACCCAGGACGGGCATGTGTTCCACGAGTCGATCCGGTCGAATCTCGCGCTCGCGAAGCCCGGCGCCTCGGATGAGGAGCTGTGGCAGGCCATCGACCGCGCTCAGCTCCACGATGTCATCGCGGCGCTGCCCGACGGCCTCGACACGGTCATCGGCGAGCGCGGCTACCGGCTCTCGGGCGGGGAGCGGCAGCGGCTGACGATCGCGCGGATGCTGCTCGCCGCCCCGGAGATCGTCGTCCTCGACGAGGCGACCTCGGCGTTGGACTCGACGAACGAGGCGGCAGTGCAGCGGGCTCTCACGCAGGCGATGACGGGGCGCACGGCTCTGGTCATCGCGCACCGGCTCTCCACCATCCGGCAGGCCGACACGATTCTCGTGGTCGAGGCCGGTCGGATCGTGGAGTCCGGCACACATGCGCAGCTGCTGGCCCTGGGAGGCCGGTATGCCGAGCTCTACGCCACCCAGTTCGCCGCCGACTGACGGCGATGGGCGCGAGGCCGGGGAGGCCTCGGGCGCGGCCCTGGGTGGGGATCCCGCTCGGTCGGGTGCGCGGCGGCGGGCCCTCCCATGGGGACGTCGGGAGCTGGGATTGCCCGCTGGTGGCCGGATGGGGACCGGCCTCTGTGGGGATCAGTGGTGATTGAGGGTAGCACTGCGATCAGCTGAGTTTCTCCATGCATCTCACTTTCGGCTCGACGGACTGACACCCCTGAAACTCTAGGGAGCGGGTCCGGGCCGCGTCATCCCCCGGAAGGATGATCTTCGTCGGCCCCCCGGTTCAGCGGGCGACGGCGACCTCCGCATCGAGACCGAGGTGGGCGGGCACCTCGGCAACGGACGGCAGGGAGGCCGTCGCTGCGGTCCGCGCGAAGTCCTCGGGACCGAGCTTGCCGGTGTGGACCCCGAGGACGATGCCCGCGCCGGAGGCCACGCCGGCCTCGACGTCGACTATCGTGTCACCGGCCACGAGCACCGACCGAACGTCCTGGACTCCCGTCCGCTCCATCGCCCGGTGGATCATGTAGGGGTAGGGCCGGCCCGCCGCGACCTCGTCCGAGCACACGACGGCGTCGAGGTTCCCGCCCTCACCGGTCGACCAGCCGAGGCCGTCGAGCAGGAGACCTGCGACATCGGTGGAGAAGCCGGTCGTCAGCGCCACCCTGACGCCGGAGGCACGGAGCGCGCGCAGCGCCTCCTCGACCCCGGGCAGAGGGGTCGGCGGGTTGGCGGCGTAGAAGTCGCGCAGGAGCCGGCGGAACAGGTCGAAGCATTCGGAGACCGTCGCCTCGTCGCCGGCATGGCCGCCGAGGCGCAGCAGGTTGCGGATGGCCTCGACCTTGTCCGCGCCCATCCAGGTTTGCAGGTCCTCGGCCGACACCGCGGTGCCGGTCGATTCGACGCTGCGCTGCAGCGCGCGGTAGACGTCGCCGTGCTCGTCGAGGGTGGTGCCCGCCATGTCGAAGGCGGCGAGTGCGATGCTGGTCATGTCTCTCCTTGGGGTCGGTGGGCGCGCGGAAGCGCCGGTTGAGGTCCGGTGTCAGGTCAGGTCCGGGGTGGGGCCGGGACCGCTGGATTCAGGTCTCGGGGATGAGTCGGATGACGGAGTTCGGTGCCGCGACAGTGTTGTTGACCGTGAACGTCACCTTCCCCGGCAGGTAGCGGTCGTCGGAGTACTCGACGGGACGTCCCGCCGAGGTCGAGGTCAGCCTCCGCTCGCGCAGCAGCGGCGTGCCGACTCCGACTCCGAGGAGCTCGGCGTCGACGTCGTCGGCGGGAACCGCGTCGAACGTGTGCCGAGCGGCGACGAGGTCGATCCCGCACGCGCTGAGGTGGGCGAAGATCGATCCCGCGTCGGTGTCGAAGTCGAACAGGTGCCGGCCAATGTCGTAGGCGAAGCTCGTCCGCTCGATCATCGCCGGCTCCTCGTCGAGCAGCCGCAGCCGCAGCAGATCGACGACCGGCTCTCCCGGTTCGAGGTGGAGCAGGGCCGCCGCCTCATCCCCGGCGACCCGCTTCGCCACCTCGACGGTCCGCTGGCCCGGGCGGCGTCCCGTCGAGTTGGCCCACTCGGTGAACGAGAGGAAGCTCGTCAGCGACTGCGTCGGCACGGAGCCGACCACCCGGGCGACGGCGCCCCGCCCTCCGGCGATGATGCCCTCGGCGCGCAGAGCCGAGAGCGCCTGGCGCACAGGACCGCGGGAGACGGAGAACTCGCGGCACAGCTCGGATTCGCTCGGCACGGGCGCACCGATCGCCAGGCTGCCGTCGGCGATCCGCGCCCGCAGCGCCTCCCCGATCTTCTCGTGGAGGGCGCGCGGCCTGTCTGCCGGATGGGGGGAACTTGTCATCACATGTTCGATCGTAGACCACCGGAAGTGCCCGGTCAGGGACGAGGAACTGAACAGAGAATGAACAGAATCCAGCGTCCGAGCCACGAAGATGAACGAACGGACAACATATATATACATGTGCCCTCTCGGCTTGTTCCACCGGCTCCCGGCACTGCATGGTCGAACCATGAACCACACAGACATCCTCGTCGTCGGCTCCGGCATCATCGGCCTCGCCCATGCCCGGGCGGCGCTGCGCCGGGGACTGAGCGTGCGCATCCTCGACGCCGACGCCACCCCTTCGGGTGCCTCGATCCGCAACTTCGGCCACTGCTGCATCACCGGGCAGATCGGTGAGTTCGCCGAACTCGCCGACGCCGGCCGGGAGCACTGGCTCGCGGCCTCCTCCGAGGCCGGCTTCTGGGCCGCCGGCTCCGGCGCCTACGTCATCGCCTCCTCTCACGAGCAGATGGCCGTCCTCGAGCAGGCGCGGGAGACCAAGGAGCCGGGCGACATCGTCCTCCTCGACTCCACCGCGCTGGCCGAGCGGATCACCGCCGGCAGCCGCACCCGCCTCGGCGACGCGATCGGGGGCGCCTTCCTCACCCGCGACCTCCGCGTCGATCCCCGTACCGCCGCTCCCCTGCTCGCCGAGCACGTGGCCGCCGATCCGCAGGCCGAGCTGCGCACGGGCGTCAGGGTCCTCTCCGTCGCCGAGGGCCGCGTCGAGTCAACGGCGGGGACCTTCACCGCCGACCACGTCGTCATCTGCACCGGGCACGGGCTGCCCGGGCTCTTCCCCGACCTCGCGGCGGAGGCGGAGATGACCGAGTGCGCCCTGTCGATGGCGCTGGCCACGACCCCGGAGCACATCCGGACCCCGGCCGCGATGCTCTCGCGCACCTCGCTGCTGCGCTACGACGCGTTCTCCACGATGCCCGCCGCCCGCGCCCTGCGCGAGTCGATCGCCGCGGAGAGCCCCGAGCTGCTCGAGATCGGGGCCAACGTCATGTTCGGCCCCCGTCCCGACGGTTCGATCATCCTCGGCGACTCCCACGACTACGCGGCAACGGTCGGCCCCTTCCTCTCCGAGGAGACGAGCCGGTCCCTGCTCACCGAGGCGGCGAGCGTGCTGGGCCTCTCGGGGCCTGGGGACTTCGAGATCCGGCAGAGGTGGCAGGGAGTCTACGCCTCCTCCTCGGCGCGTCCGCTCATCGTCGAGACGATCGACGAGCGCACCACCGTCGCCACCGTCGCCACGGGCATCGGGATGACCGTGGCGTTCGGCCTCGCCGAACGCACCCTGACCGCCCTCCGCCCGAAGACCCACGCCGCCGCATGAGAACCCGGCGCCGCACGAGCCGCGGATTCGCCATCGCGCACCCGCGGCCGGCAGCCGCCCTCCCGCACCACAGCCGTCCCGCATCCGCCCCACCGAACGCCTCCGCAAAGGATCACCATGAAACGCTCACGTCTGACCCTCTCCGCTCTCGCCGCGGCCGCCGTTGCCGCCCCCCTCGTCCTCAGCGGCTGCTCGACCGAGGCCGCCAACGCCTCGCCGACCTGCCCCGACGGGGAGATCAACTTCGGCATCGAACCCTTCGAGGACCCGAAGAAGCTCGAGCCGGCCTACCAGGTCGTCGCCGAGTCCCTGTCGAAGTCCCTCGACTGCCCCGTCAAGGTCCAGGTCCTCGAGGACTACTCGGCCGAGGTGCTCGCGATGCAGAACGGCAAGCTCGACCTCGGGCAGTTCGGGCCGCTGGGCTACGTCTTCGCCTCCGAGCGCGCGGGAGCCGAGCCCCTCGTGTCCTTCGGCACCGCCGATGGTGCGCTGAGCTCCTACACCGGCGGCATCTGGGTCGCCAAGGACTCGCCCATCCAAACGCTCGAGGATCTGCGCGGCAAGGACCTCGCGCTCGGCAGCGTCGGCTCCACCTCGGGCGATGTTCTGCCGAGATCGGCGCTCGCCGAGGCGGGCATCGCCGAGGACGACCTCAACCTCAACTACGCCGGCGGGCACCCCGAGGCCCTGCTCGCGCTGACCAACGGCAGCGTCGACGCCGCCCAGATCAACTCGCAGACCCAGGGCACCGCCGAGGCCGAGGGCACGTTCGATCCCGAGCAGTTCCGCCAGATCTGGACCTCCGAGCCGATCCCCAACGACCCCATCACCGTCGCCGAGGACGCCGATCCCGAGTTCAAGAAGGCCGTCAAGGAGGCCCTGCTCAACCTGCCGACGCAGGACATCGAGAAGGTCGCGGCGTTCCTCGACGTCACTCCTCCCGGACCCCTGGTCGAGGTCACCAAGGACGACTACCAGCCGATGTTCGACCTGGCCACGACCATGAATCTCACCGAGGAGGACGTCTGATGTCGACGACCGCGACCATCGCCGCCCATGCGGCGTCCCGCTCCACCACCTCCCTCGGATCCTCCGGTCCCCGACCCTCCGCTCCCGGTTCCTCCGCTCCCGCCGAGGCGGGCCCGGCCCTGCTCACGGTCAGCGGGCTGGCCGTGGCCTACGGTGAGCGCACCGTGCTCGAGGACGTGAGCTTCACCGCCCGGTCCGGTCAGCTGCTCGCCTTCCTCGGCGCCAACGGCTCCGGCAAGTCGACGACCCTGCGGGCCGTGGCGAACCTCGCCGGGCACCAGCGGGGAACGATCGAGTTCGCCGAGGGTGCCGCTGGTCCGGCGATGGTGTTCCAGAAGATCCACCTCGTCGGCCGGCGCACGGTGCTCGACAACGTCTGCACCGGGGCTCTGGCGAGGATGAGCCTGGCGAGCTCGATCCACCCCTGGTTCTACCCCGCGGCGATCCGCCGGCAGGCGATGGAGGCACTCGACCGCGTCGGGCTGGCCGACCGGGCCGCGCAGAGGGCCGGAACACTGTCGGGCGGACAGCAGCAGCGGGTCGCCGTGGCCAGGGCGCTGTGCCAGGGCGCCAAGGTGCTGCTCGCCGACGAACCCGTCGCCGCGCTCGACCCACAGGCGGCGCGCTCGGTGATGGAGCTGCTGCGCAGCCTCGCCCACGACGAGGGACTGGCTGTGGCCGCCGTGCTCCACCAGCCCGACCTCGCACGCGAGTTCTCCGACCACGTCATCGGTCTCCAGTCGGGACGCATCGTCCTCGACTCCCCGACCGTCGACATCTCGATGGACCAGATCAGCCGACTGTATGCGGAGGACGCCCGATGAGCACGACAGCAGAGCCCTCGACGTCCGGCATGCGCACCAGCGACAGCGGCCGCCCCCGCCTCGATCCCCCGACCCGCCGCTTCGGCGGCTGGCAGCTGGGCACGGCCGTCGTCGTCATCGTCCTCCTCCACGTCGTGGCGATCCGGGAGACGGAGTTCTCCCTCGTCACCCTCGCCGAGGGCCGCGAGGGGATGATGAACTTCCTGTCCGAGGCCTTCCCGCCGGACCTCAGCTGGTCCGAGACGCTGCTGCCCGGCCTCCAGGCGACCGGGATCACCCTGTGGATCGGACTGCTCGGGACCACCCTGTCGATCCCCACCTCGGCGATCCTCGCGGTCCTCGCCTCCCGGACGACGACGCCGCACCCGGTCGTCTACCAGGTCTCGCGGGCGATCCTGTCGTTCCTCCGCGCGGTCCCGGACATCGTGTTCGCGCTGATCTTCGTCACCGCGGTGGGCCTCGGCCCCTTCCCGGGCGTCCTCGCGCTCATCGTCCACAACACCGGCGTCATGGCCAAGCTGTGGTCCGAGGCGATCGAGGAGATCGACCCGGGCCCCTCGGAGGCGCTGCGGACCGCCGGGGCGAACCGCACGCAGATCGTCGCGAACGCGACCTTCCCGCAGGTCATCCCCCAGCTCTTCGGTCTGCTCCTCTACCGCTTCGACGTCAACGTGCGCTCGTCCCTGGTCCTCGGCCTCGTCGGCGCCGGCGGGATCGGCCTGCTCATCAACCAGTCGATCAAGTCGTTCCAGTTCGACGCGATGCTCACGCACATCCTCATCGTGCTCGTGCTCATCATCGCCGTCGACCTGTTCTCGGCCGGGGTGCGCAAGAAGCTCGCCCTCTGAGGGAGGCTCTCTACAGGGCGAGGTGGGTCTTGACCGTCCGGGCCAGGCGAGCCGCCTGCGCCTGGGCGGCGTCCTCCGTCTCCGCCTCGACCATGACGCGGATGAGCGGTTCGGTGCCCGAGGCGCGCAGGAGGACGCGCCCGGTGCCGGCGAGCTCGGTCTCGACCGCGTCGACCTCGGCGGCGACGGTGGGATGGTCGACCCGGTGCTTGTCGACGCCGGAGACGTTGACGAGCGCCTGCGGCAGCTGCGGGATCTCCGCGGCGAGGTCGGCGAGCGTCCGCTTCGAGTCCGCCATCCGCTTCATCAGGTGCAGGGCGGTCTGGACGCCGTCGCCGGTGGTTCCGTGATCGAGCATGAGCACGTGCCCGGACTGCTCTCCGCCGAGGACGAAGCCGCCGGCGAGCATCCCCTCGAGCACGTACCGGTCGCCGACGGCGGTCTGCACGGTGCGGATCGAGTACTTGTCCATCGCGAGCTTGAGACCGAGGTTCGACATCACCGTCGTGACCAGGGTGTCGTTCTTCAGCTCGCCGAGCTCCTTGAGCCCGATCGCGAGGATCCCCATGAGCTGGTCGCCGTTGACCACGCGTCCGAGCGCGTCGACGGCCAGGCAGCGGTCGGCATCGCCGTCGAAGGCCACGCCGAGGTCCGACTGGGTCTCGACGACGAGACGCTGGAGCGGTTCGAGGTGGGTCGAGCCCACGCCGTCGTTGATGTTGAGGCCGTTGGGCTCGGCGGCGGTGACGATGACCTCGGCACCGGCCTGCCGGAGGGCGGCGGGACCGACGACGGAGGCCGCGCCGTGGGCGCAGTCGACGACGACCTTGAGCCCGGACAGGGGCCGGCGCGGCTCCCCGGCGATCGACCGGACCAGATGCTCGGTGTACTCGTCGGCGGCGGCCGGATAGCGGGAGATGCTGCCGACGTCCGCACCGGTGGGCCGGTCCCAGTCCGCGTCGAGGATCTCGAGGATCTCGTCCTCGACCGCGTCGTCGAGCTTCGTGCCGCCGGCGGCGAAGAACTTGATGCCGTTGTCGGGCATCGGGTTGTGCGAGGCGGAGATGACGACGCCGAAGGCCGCCCCCGTGTCCTTGACGACGCGGGCGACGCCGGGCGTGGGCAGCATGCCCGCGTCGAGGACGTCGACTCCCGCCGAGGCGATTCCCGCACTGATCGCGGCGGACAGGAACTCGCCCGACACGCGGGTGTCGCGGCCGACGACGGCGAACGGTCGCTTGTCCCCGGTCCACTGCCGGGACAGGATTCTGGTGGCGGCGACCGAGAGCTGGAGCGCCAGTTTCGCGGTGATGTCGCGGTTGGCGAGACCTCGCACCCCATCGGTGCCGAAGAGCCGTGTCATGGATGAGTCCTTTCCGCAATCAATGCGTTGATCCTAGTGCATTCCCTCGCCGAGGCGGTGCGGAGCGTGAATGCACGAATGCGGCCCCGAATCCGGTTCGGGGCCGCATTGTCGTGTTCGTCATGCCGGAACTGCCGCCCGACTGCGCTTCTCGTTGCAGACCATGCGCAGCCGAAGCAGCGTGAATCAGCGCTTCGAGAACTGAGGCGCCTTGCGGGCCTTCTTGAGACCGGCCTTCTTGCGTTCCTTGACGCGGGCGTCGCGACGCAGGAATCCGGCCTTCTTCAGCTCGGGACGGTTCGACTCGGCGTCGATCTGGTTGAGCGAACGGGCGATGCCCAGACGCACGGCACCGGCCTGTCCGGACGGCCCGCCACCCGAGATGCGCACGACGACGTCGAAACGTCCTTCGAGGTCGAGCAGGCGGAACGGCTCGTTGACGAGCTGCTGGTGGAGCTTGTTCGGGAAGTACTCCTCGAGAGTGCGTCCGTTGATGGTCCACTCACCCGAGCCCGGGATGAGGCGCACGCGAGCGATGGCCTGCTTGCGACGGCCGACTCCGTTGCCGGGGGCGGTCAGGGACTGTCCGCGTCCGCCGGCGGTCTGGTCGCCCAGTCCTGCGGATGCGGGGGTCTCGGAGGTGTATTCGGTCAGTTCTTCGACTTCTGGCGCGTTGGCGGTTTCAGCCACGGTTCTCCTCGGTAGGTCTAGAGCCTGAGCGCGCTTACTGCGCTACCTGGCTGAGTTCGTACGGCTGCGGATTCTGGGCGGAGTGCGGGTGCTCGGCACCCGTGTACACCTTGAGCTTCCGCATCTGGGCACGTCCGAGACGAGTCTTCGGGACCATACCGGCGACAGCCTTCTCGACTGCGCGCTCGGGGTTCGTGGCGAGCAGCTCGGCGTAGTTGACGCTCTTCAGACCACCCGGGTAGCCCGAGTGGTGGTAGGCGCGCTTCTGTTCGAGCTTCGCTCCGGTCAACGCGACCTTGTCGGCGTTGATGATGATGACGAAATCGCCGGAATCGACGTGGGGTGCAAAAGTCACCTTGTGCTTGCCGCGCAGCAGGCGTGCGACCTGGGCGGCGAGGCGACCGAGCACGACATCAGTGGCGTCGATGACGTGCCACTGGCGCTGGACATCGCCGGGCTTGGGTGTGTACGTACGCAAAAGTAGCCTTCTTTTCGTATCTCATGGTGCAGCGCCGCCGGGCTCATCCGGTCGTGAGTCTGATGAGCCGAGACACTGATTGTCTTGAATCGAGTACGTTCGTCCACGTGATCCCCTCACCTACGGGCCTGCAACGCATGAGGCTATGCAAGGGAGCATGACGAACACACACAACGACAATCAAATATACACGCTGCCCGAGCCCCGGAGCAAACGCCCAGCGCGGTGCCAGAACGGGCGGATTCCACTCCCGATACTATGGACGTGTGCCGCAGACATCCAGCCGAGACCCCCGCCTTCCCGCACGCAGAATCCTGGTGCTGGGACTGCTTCTCGGACTGGTCGCGATGACGCTCGGCGCCCCGGCCCCGTGGTCGGCCCCGGCCGCCGCGGACGCCGAACCCGAACCCGCCGCCGCCCCCGGCAAGGTCGTCGTCTTCGGGATACCCGGCCTGACCATGGAGGACATCGACCCGGAGCTGACTCCGCACCTCTACTCGCTCGTCGCCGACGGAGCCGCGGCCAACCTCAACGTCCGCACCATCGGACCCAACACCTGCCCCGCCTCGGCGTGGCTGTCCCTGGGGTCGGGCGCGCGGGCGACCGCGGGAGGCCCGAGCGACGCCGAGACCCCGGCCAGCTGCCCGCCGTTCATCGACCCGGGTGACGAAGCTCTCACCGGCGCCGAGGCGACCCTGGAGGACTTCGGGTCCGTCACCGCTCCGAATGCCGGCTCCGGCTATGCCGTCGACTACGGGATGCTCGCCCGCGCGGTCGGGGAGGCGCCGCCGCCGCCGGGCCTCGAGGCGTGCGTCGCCGCCGAGGGCCCCGGCGCCGCCTACGCGGTCGCCGACGCCGAGGGCGTCGTGCGCGACCTGACGACCGACGCCGCCGGCAGCGACTGCCGGCTCGGCATCGTCGACCTCGGCTCGGTCGGCTCCCACACCTGGCTGACCGATCCGCTGCCCGACACCTCCTACACGGTGCCCGTCGACTTCGACCGCAGCGTGAGGGTCGCCGCCGCGGACCGACTGCTCGGGGAGCACCTCGACGACCTCCGCAGCGCCTCGGCGCAGTCCGGCGGAGGCGCCGAGCCGACGATCGTCGTCGCCGGGCTCGGCGACAGCTCGGCGGTGCCCCGGCTGCGCGGGTTCGTCATGTCCGGGCCCGGGATCGAACCGGGCACCGTGACCTCGACGACGACCCGCACCCCCGCGCTCCTGCAGCTGACCGACCTGGCGCCGGGGATCCTCAACCTCATGGACGTCCCCTCCCCCAGCGGGATCAGCTTCGACGTCACGGCCTCGGACGCGGACCCCGCCGACCGCCTCGCCGACCTCGTCACCGACGCGCGCAAGGCCGCGACCATCCACCAGAGCCTGTCGACCTTCTCCCTCCTCCTCGACGTCATGTTCTACTGCCTGTTCGTCCTCTGCGGGGTGCTGCTCACCGCGGCGGTCGTCACCCGCCGAGGCGGGGCCCGGGTCCACGTGCTCCTCGCCTGGATGTCGCTGGTCGCCGCGAGCGTGCCGATGGGGGCATTCCTCGCCGGACTGTTCCCGTGGGCCCGGTTCGACCTGCCCCAGCTGGGACTGGGCATCTCCGTGGCCGTCGGCAGCGCGCTCATGCTCGGCGCCAGCCTCCTGCCGCCGTGGGGACGGACGTGGCGCGGGCGGGTGGCCGCGCTCGCGCTGACCAGCGTGCTCGTCATCGCCGTCGACCTCGTCACGGGTTCACGACTGCAGGGGAACTCGCTGCTGGGCTACAACCCGATCGTCGGCGGCCGGTTCTACGGTCTCGGCAATCAGGGCGCCGCGGTGCTCATCGTCAGCCTGTTCGTGTTCCTCGGACTGGCGATCTCACGACTGCGCGCGGGCGGCCATGCCCGACTGGCCATCACCGTGCCCGTCGTCGCCGGCGCCGCCGCCGTGTTCGTCTCGGGCAATCCCTCCTGGGGCGCGAAGTTCGGGGGGACGATCGCGACCCTGGCCGGACTCCTCGTCCTCCTCGCCCTCGTCGCCCGCATCCGGCTCTCCCTGCTGCGCCTCGCACTCATCGGGCTCGCCTCACTCGCGGTGCTGCTCGGGATCGCGTTCCTCGACTGGCTGCGCCCGCCGGGCTCCCGCTCCCACTTCGGGGCGTTCTTCGACCAGCTCGTCAGCGGTGAGGCGCTGCGGGTGATCGGGAGGAAGCTCGCCGCCAATCTCCACATCATCCAGATCAATCCGGCCCTGGCGATCGTCACTCCCCTGGCCGTCGTCGCGATCCTCTTCTTCCTCAGGTACCTGCTCCACTTCCCGCGCGTCCAGCGCTTCCCTTCCCTCGTCCGGTTCACCGGGACGTGGCGCGGACGGCTGCCGGAGGTGTTCGAGGACGAGGACGTGCACTTCGGCTTCCTCGCCGCCGTCACCGGGCTGGCCGTCGGCCTCGTCCTCACCGACTCCGGCATCGCCGTCCCGTCGACGGGTGCGATGGTCCTCCTGCCCTTCCTGCTGGCGCTGAGCGCCGAGGGCCTGGGCGCGGGGCGGCGCGCCCCGGACGATGCGACGACCGGGCGAGGTGCCGACCATGCCGGTCCGGGGGCCACGGCGGTCAGTCCATGATCCGGCCGGCCAAGAACCGGAGCACCGGACGGAGGGGACCCGCGACCGTCCGCGGCCTCATCGGGCTCGTCGTCGCCGCCCTCATCGTCCTCGGACTGCCCCCCGCCGCCTTCGCCCAGTCCCCTTCCTCGGCGGATGGCTCCCCGGCCCCCACCTCGGCGGAGGAGTCCTCCGGGAGCGCCGCGGAGACAGGAGCGCCGATCGTCATCGGGGTCTCCGGGTTCACGTTCGAGGACCTCGACCCGCGGACGACGCCGAACCTGTGGTCGCTCATGCAGATCTCCTCGATCGGCACCATGACCCCGCGCAGCGTGCGCGCGACGAGCTGTCCGGTCGACGGGTGGCTCGCGCTCGGCTCCGGCCGCCGGGCCGCCGACGAGCAGCGGCCGCAGTGCCGGGAGCCGCTGCCCCCGCTCGACGGCTGGGTCGCCGACTGGGACGTCTACCGGCAGGTGGCCAGCGGTGACAACTACGACGCCACCCTCGGCGCCCTCGCCGAGGCGGTTCCGACCGTTCGCGCCTTCGGGCCCGGCGCCGCGATCGGGGCCGCCGACCCGGAGGGCAGGCTGACCGGGGCCTGGGCGCCGATCGGCGACGACCTCGGACAGCGGGTCGCCGAGTCCTCCGCATCGGGGGCGCTGACCCTCGTCGACCTCGGCAACACCGCGGCCGACGGCTACTCGCTGCGGAACCTCGATGAGCGCGTGGGCGACATCCTCACGAGCACCGGGTGGCTCGAGCGCCCCGGCGACCCCAGCGCCGAGGGAGGGTCGACGCGGATCGTCTTCGCGTCGATCGCCGATGGCGCGACCACCGACGGCTCATCGATGCAGGCGACGATGATGGCCGCGCCCGGGCAGTCCCCCGGCCTGCTCACCTCGAGCTCGACCCGGCAGCCCGGACTCGTGCAGGTCCCCGACCTGGCCCCCACCCTCGTCGCGCACAGCGGCGGGGAGGCGATGGGCAACGTCGCCGGGGCGCCGATGACCGTGGGTTCGTCCCCGGGCTCGTGGGAGTCGCGCTATCAGGCGGTCCTCGACCGTCAGGTGGCGGTGAAGACGCAGCAGGAGATCTCGACGTGGTTCTTCCCCGTCGTCGCCTCCCTCATGGTCGGGCTGCTCGGTCTGGGCTGGCTGCTGCGCAGGAGAAACCCCGACCTCGTCACCTCGTGGGCGCTGCGGCTGGGGATCGTCTTCGCGGCGCTGCCCGTCTCGACGTACCTCGTCAACACGGTGCCGTGGGAGAGGGCGACGAATCCGGACATCGCGATGCTCGGCGCCCTGTGCGGCTGGTCGCTGATCCTCGGCGTGCTCGCCCTCGTGGGACCGTGGCGACGACTGCGCCTGGGTCCCGTGCTGTTCGTGTCCGTGGCCACGGTGGCGGTCCTCGCCTACGACGTCGTCACCGGTTCCCAGCTGCAGATGTCGACGCTGCTCGGCGAGCCGCTGCTCATCGCCTCACGGTTCTACGGGATCGGGAACTCGGCGCTCGCGCTCTACTGCTGCGCGCTGCTGCTCAGCGTCGCCGGGTTCGCCTCGCTGACGACGCGCCCGCTGTGGCGGGTCCTCATCGTCGCCCTCCCCGTCCTCGCGTCGTGCGCGCTGCTCGCCGCCCCCGGCCTGGGCACGAAGTTCGGCTCCGTGCCCACGCTCATCGTCGGCGTCGCCTACCTGGTCCTCGCCGCCGCGGGCATCCGGTTCTCGCTCAAGCGCCTCGTGCTCACCGTCGGCATCGCCGGGATCGCCATGCTCATCGTGCTCGTCCTCGACTGGCTGCGGCCCGCGAACCAGCGCACCCACTTCGGCCGGTTCTTCGACTCCGTGCTCGGGGGCGAGGCGCTCGCGGTGCTCGCCCGCAAGATCGGGATGAACATCGACATCCTCACCCAGTCGTGGATGACCGTGATCCTGCCGCTCATCATCATCGGCGTGTTCTGGCTGGCCCTGATGCCGCAGAGGTTCTCGCTCACCGGGCTGCGCGACACCTACGACAGGATCCCGCTGCTGCGTGCGGCGATGATCAGCCTGGCGATCCTCCTGGCCGTGGGCACGATCATCAACGACTCGGGAATCGTCGTCCCCGCCGTCGGGATCCTGTTCCTCGTTCCGGTCATCGTCCACCTCGAGGCGTTCGGCACCAGTGCCCTCGCCCGCGGGGAGGGCGCATCCGGCGGTGGGGGCGCTTCCGTCCGGCCCGAGGGGCCGGCCCCCGCCCGGGAAGGCGCATCCGACGGTGGGACCACACCCCTCACCGGGACGGACGAGCCGACTCAGACGTAGGCGCTTCTCCGGCGCCGGGCCATGCCGATCGCCGCACTGCCGGCGACGATGAGCGCCAGGGCCGCGGCCACCGTGCTCATCATCTCGACGCCAGTCCGGGGCAGGTCGTCGCCCCGGACACCGTCGTCCGCTGCCCGGGAATCCGCGCCATCCGCGACCGCCACGGCGTCCGCCGATCCGCCCGCCGCGCTGTCGTCGTTGTCCGTCCCGCCATCGGCACCGCCCTCGTCGACACCACCGCCGTCGGCACCCGCGTCTCCGCCATCGGAACCGCCGCCGGCATCGTCCGACCCGGCGCCGACGACCGAGGCGGTCGCGGTGAACTCATGGGCGATCGGCAGCGGGTTGTCGTCCCACCACCGACCGTCCCCGGCCCGCAGGCTCACCGACACCGTCGCCTCGCCGGAGGCCCCCGCGGGCGCGGTCACCCGCACCGCGTGCGTGCTGCCGCCGGCGGGGATCGAGTCGAGGGTGAGAGTCTGCGGGCCGGAGTAGCCGGCGGGCAGGTCGACCGTCACGTCCACGGGTCCGGGGACCTCCGCCTCGGCGTCGGTGCGCAGCAGGAAGTCCGCGCTGGAACCGGGCGCGATCCCGCCCGAGGGAGCTTCGAGCTCGGCCGTCAGGGCGCCGGTGGCGATGACGTCGTGGGCGAGGTCGGCCTGGCGTTCACTGGTGTCGGGCGCGACCGGGCTCGAGTCGTTGAAGTGGTCGACCCAGGTCTCGAAGTCGGTGAGCCCCGAGAGCTCGAACTCGCCCTCGGCGAAGGAGGAGAAGTTGTCACCGCCGCCGGCGAGGAAGCTCAGCGTCGCGACCCGGTAGTCCTGCTCGGGGTCGATCTCCTCACCGTTGACCTGCACGGACCTCACCCGCCGGCCGGCCGGCGCGGTGGAATCGACGACGACGTCGAGTTCCTTCGACACGCCGAGGTGGAGGAACGGCCGGGAGGCGCCGGCCGGCTGCCACTGCTCCTCGAACAGCCCGATGACATCGGCGCCCTTCATCGTCACGACACCGTGGTCGTTGGCGAAGGGGAGGACTTCGCTGAGCTCGGCGGCCGTGACCTCGCATTCCCTCTCATCGTTGTAGATGTCCTCGCACAGCAGGTCGGTGCGCAGCCCGCCGGGGTTCGTGATGCCGAAGTCCGCGGGTTCGAGCTGGGAGTCCTCGACACCGGCTCTGAGCGCATCGGCGACGAGGTTGCCCAGGGTGCTCTCGGCCCCGCGGTCGTCGAGGGGCCGGCCGTCCTCGAGCACGGGGTCGCCGTTCTCGTCGCGGACCCAGGCCCGCGTGATGTCCTCGGTGATCGTGCCGGCGACCACGGAGCCCGGCACCTTGGCCAGCTCATCGGCGGCGGCGACGATCCGCGCGACCTCCGCGACGACGGGCGACTCGTACGACTTGTCCTTCGTGCTCAGGAGCTCGCTGCTCTCGGCCGTCCACGTCCCGTCCGCCTCGGCGACGAGCTCGACCCGGCCGACGACGGATCCGTAGCTGCCGGCCTCGAGCACCGGGCGGGTGCGGCTCGGGTCTCCCGGCACCGGTGCCTCGAACGCGTACGGCAGGTGGGTGTGTCCCGTGAAGAGGACGTCGATCGAGGGGTCGGCCTCGGTGACCAGCCGATTGAACTCGCGGTTCGAGGCCAGGGCGGCCTCGAGGCTGTCCGTCGAGGAGGCGCCGAGGTGGGCCTCGACGACCGTCATGTCCGGCCGCTCGTCGGCGGGCAGGGATTCGATCTCCGCGGCCACCCGGTTGACGGCGTCCGTGGGGTCGCCGAACTCGATGTCGGCGATGCCCGCCGGTGAGACCAGCGATGACGTGTCCTTGGTGACGACGCCGATGACGGCGACGTCGACCCCGCCGACGTCGACGACGGTGTAGTCGTCGAGCCCGTCGACGACGTCCTCGGTGCCCTTCTCGTAGACGTTCGCGCCGAGGTGGTCGAAGTCCGCGTGCGCCTGGACCCGGCCGGTGAGGTCGTCGAGGCCCCGGTCGAACTCGTGGTTGCCCACCGCGGAGGCCTGCAGACCCAGCGCGTTGAGCACGTCGAGTGTCGGGGTGTCCTGCTGTGAGGAGGAGACGTAGGTCGAGGCCCCGATGTTGTCGCCGGTCGAGAGCAGGGCGGTGCCCGCTGCCCCCTCCTCGGCGAGGAAGTCGGCCCGCTGCTCCTCGACCACCGAGGCGACCTGGGTCCCGGCCTCGACGATCCGTCCGTGGAAATCGGTGAGGCCCAGCAGCTGCACGCGGGTGCCCGGCTCGGCGAGAGCAGGGGTGTCGGCGGGCGCCTGCCGGTCGGCGGGCGCCTCGGTCGTCGCGGACTCGCCCGGTGCCGCGCCGAGCGGCGCGGCCTGGGCGGGAGCGAGTCCCGGCAGCGTCAGCATCGTCACCACGGCGCCGGTGGCCAGCGCTCTGGTCGCAAGTCTCGACATGCAGTCACGTCCTTCAGCGGTTCGTCGATGGCAGGGCGCGTCGTTGACAGGCCCTTCGCACCGAGCCGGGCGAACGAGCTCGGCCGAGGCCGCTCGGTCGTGGAGCGCGCTGTGCCGCGGCCCGGGATCGGTCGGCCCTGACCAGGGTCCCCTGCCGAGGCGAACGTCAAGTGGCCTCCCCGTGAATGTACACAGGATCCACACAACTGGAAAGGGGGATTCTCTCAAGATGACCGAATGCGACGCTCGGTCTCACTCCTGGTCGCGCCGGGCCATCGTCTGCACGGCCCGCGCGGCGTAGAACTCGGGCGCGGGATACCCGATCTCGAGGAGCACGAGCCCCTGCGGGGGCGAGACGGCCATCGGCACCTGTGCACCTGCCCCGGCCTCCGCCTCGGCGAGGAGCTCCGCGGGCCGGGTCACCGGCCATGCCCCCGAGCCCACCCTGATGAGCCCGCCGACGAGGGCGCGGACCATGTGATGGCAGAACGCGTCGGCGCGCAGATCGAGCGTGATCACCGCGTCCCGGTCGCGCGCGACGGTGAACTCGTGCAGCGTCCGGATCGTCGTCGCGCCCTCCCGCGGTTTGCAGAAGGGAAGGAAGTCGTGGAGGCCCTGCGCCTCGCTCGCGGCCTCGGCCATCGCCTCGGCGTCGAGCTCCCCCTTGTGCCGCGGCGTCACCGCGGTGAGCAGCGGGTCGATGAACGAACGGTGGTCGGCCAGCCGGTACCGGTAGGAGCGCCAGAGGGCGGAGAACCGGGCGTCGAAGTCGTCGGGCGCCTCGGCGACGGAGTGGATGACGAGATCGTGGTTGTCACCGATCGTCAGCACTCCGCGGAGGCGGCTGAGCAGCGCGGTCTCGCTCGAGCGACGCGACCGGGCGACGAGCTTCTCGATCGCCGACTCGGAGAGGTCGATGTGGACGACCTGGCGGCGGGCATGGACGCCGGCGTCCGTGCGACCGGCGACGACGGTGCGCACCTCCTCGCCGGTGATCCGGGCCAGGCCGTCCTCGAGGGTCCCCTGGACGGTGCGCAGCCCCGGCTGCTTCGCCCAGCCGTGGAAATGCGTGCCCTGGTAGCCGAGGTCGATGCGGAAGCGCGGCACTCTCAGCCCCTCCCGTTGACGACGAAGGTCTCGCGCGGCCGGAACGTCGAGTGGAAGATCCGCGAGAGGAACCGCGAGCGCTGCCGGTGGTAGCGGTCGACGTTCGTGGTGTAGAACCGGGCGCCGGCGGCGATGCGCTCGGCGAGGACCTCGAGCTGGCCGTGGAGCAGCTGCACGGTGACCTCGAGCTCCTCGCGCATGCCGTCGCGCACGGTCACCGACTCCTCCGCGGCCCTCGCGGTGGATCCGGACGAGGAGTCGCGGGACCCGTGCGCTCCGGGAGCCAGGGCCGCCTCGTCGATCGCCCTGGTCAGGGCGGCCTCGGCCGCGGCACCCCGGGTTCCGAACGGAGCGCGTTCGGCCGAGGCGAGCGCGAGTTCGACCTGGCTGAGGTCGGCAGCGGTGATCTGCTGGAGGGTGCCGATGAACGCCGGCACGAGCGCGTGGCGGGCCCGCAGCTCGACGACGAGCTGGCGCTTGGCCTCGTCGCACAGTGACCGGGCCATCGACAGCTGGTTGAATCGCACGATCGTCATCACGAGGGCGACGACGATGAGGAGGCCCAGCGCGCAGGCAGTGATGATCCAGATCATCCGCTCTCATCCTCTCCGGGCCGCCGTGGTCGGGTCGATCCCCACCGTCCGACTCGGGCCGGTCCCGACCCTCAAGTCTACTCAGAGTTCATCCGGCCCGGGAAAAGGTTACCGGAGCGTCATGCCTCGGTCACCCTCCGGACGGTCCGACCGCGGATTTCGGCCGACCGTCGAGGAGGCGTCGCCTCGGCGTTGCCCGCTCTTCACCCGGTCATCGTCCACTGGGAGGGTGAGAGTCGCGATCATTGCCGAGTCATTCCTCCCCAACATGAACGGGGTCACCCACTCACTGCTGCGAGTCCTCGACCACCTGCGCGATCGGGGCGACGAGGTCCTCGTCATCGCTCCCGGCACCCGCCGTGACGGTCCGAAGGAGGTCGCCGGCGCCCGCATCGTCCGGGTCCCGTCGATCGCGCTGCCGAAATACCGGCGCATCCGCGTCGCTCCGGGCGGAGTCAGCCGGGTGCGGCGGCTCCTCGAGGCCTTCTCCCCCGACGTCGTCCACCTGGCGAGTCCGTTCGTGCTCGGCTGGCGAGGGGTCCTCGCGGCGCAGAGCCTCGGACTGCCCAGTGTCGCGATCTACCAGACCGAGGTCCCCGCCTACGCCTCCCGCTACGGGATGCACGGGATCGAGGCGATGCTGTGGACGCATGTGCGCAACATCCACCAGCACGCGTCCCTGACACTGGCGCCGTCGACGTACACCGTGCGTCAGCTGCGGGATCTCGGCATCGCCGAGGTGGACCTGTGGGCGCGCGGAGTCGACTCCACCCGCTTCGGCCCCGAGCACCGCTCGGAGACCTGGCGGGCGTCCGCGGTCCAGGGTGCCGAGAGGATCATCGGCTTCGTCGGACGCCTGGCAGCGGAGAAGCAGGTCGAGGACCTCGCCGTCCTCGCCGACATCCCCGATGCCCGCCTCGTCATCGTCGGGGACGGGCCGTGGCGCTCGCGGCTCGAACGGGCTCTGCCGACAGCGCGGTTCACCGGGTTCCTCGGCGGTGACGCGCTGGCCCAGGCGGTGGCGAGCTTCGACGTCATGGTCGCCCCCGGCGAGCTCGAGACCTTCTGCCAGACCATCCAGGAGGCGATGGCCTCCGAGGTCCCGGTCATCGCTCCGGCCCGGGGCGGCCCCCTCGACCTCGTCGACTCCTCCCGCACCGGGTGGCTCTACGCCCCGAAGGACCTGCCGGCGATGCGCCGGCACGTCGTCGACCTCCTCGGCGACGAGGCGAAGCGGCGCGCGTTCGGTCGGGCGGGGCGGGAGCAGGTGCTGGGCCGGAGCTGGAAGAGCGTGTGCTCCCAGCTCGTCGGACACTACGCGCGGGCGATCGAGAATCCCGCGCCGCAGGTCCTCGGCCGCGGCATCGCCCGCCGTCTCGCCCCGCACTGAGGCGACGCGGACGCCGGAGGCCGTGCAACGTGCCGGCCGGGTGCCGGAGGCCGTGCAACGTGCCGGCCGGGAGCCGGCAGCGTGCCGGCCCGCCACTCCCCCGCCGGGGGCCGGCCCGCCACTGCCCCAGTTCGTCACGGATGCGCCGGTCAGGAGTGGGGCAAACGCGACGAAGTGGGGCAACGGCGGATCCTCCACCCGTGAAGTGGGGGCTTGCGTGGCGAAGTGGGGCAGCGGCGGGCACACCGCAGTGGGGCGTTCGCGACGAAGTGGGGCTGGCGGGACGAAGTGGGGCAACGGCGGGCCCTCCACCCGCGAAGTGGGGCAACGGCGGGGTTCACCGCAGAGGGTCAATCGTGACGAAGTGGGGGGGCAATGACGGGCTCACCGCAATGTAGCCGCGCGACGAATCGGGGCGTGCGAGATGCAACAGGGCCGCATGACGAGGGGCCCTCGACGTGGGGTGGGACCGCAGGTCGTCGATGCTCCCATGTGTCCACGCGATGTCAGTCGACGCTCCCATGAGTCGACGCGATGTCAGTCGACGATGCCTCGGGCGTCGAGCGCCCGCCCCGTGTCCTGCGCGTACTTGACCGAGCGGAGGATCGCCGGGACGACCCGGGCCCTGATGCTCGTCTCCAGTCCCCGGGCCCGGGCGGCGCGATCACCCTCGCCCAGCAGGCCGGACAGGTGGGAGATCGCGCGGACCATGAGGCTTGCCGTCAGGGCGATCGTCTCCGGGTTCGCCCCGAGGAAGCGCAGCGGCGAGACGATCACTCTGAAGGCGTCGAGCAGCTGGGCGACCGTCGTCGTCAGGGTGAGCAGCAGGGCGGCCTGGACGCACGCGAAGACCGTGCCGGCGATCCTCATCCCGGCCGCCGGGGTGCCGATGAGCAGCTGCACGACCATGAGGACGGCGACGAGGACACCCGCATAGGCCCAGGTGAGGACGAAGTGACGCAGGCGCAGTCGGGCGGTCAGCCCGATGGCCACGAGCACTCCGGCCAGCGTCCAGTTGATCGCGGCGTCGCGGAGGACGAGGGCGACGATCCCGATGAGCGCGATGACCGCGAGCTTCCACCCCGCCGGGACGCGGTGCAGCCACCCGGATTCCCGGGCGACCCTCCCGAACAGCTGGAGCCTGGGCCGGATGCCTGCGCTCACGGGGACCCGCTCATGATGAGCGCCCGGTAGGCCGCGACGGCCTCTGCCGGTGCCGAGTCGTGGACGATCCGTCCGTCGTCGACGACGAGGACCCGCTCGGCCAGTTCGGCGAACTCGAGGTCGTGGGTGGAGAGGATCACGCGCACGCCGCGACGGGCGACGATCTCACCGAGGAGGGTGCGCAGCCTCTCGCGGTTGCGCAGGTCGAGGAGGGTCGTCGGCTCATCGAGCACGAGGATCTGCGGATCGACCGCGAGCACCGCGGCCAGGGCCACGAGCTGCCGCTGCCCGCCCGAGAGCTCGTAGACGCTGCGCTCGGCGAGGTCGGCGATCCCGAACTCGTCGAGCACCGCCAGCGCCGCCTCCCGCCGCTCGGGCTTGGGCACGCGCTTGCGCAGGGACAGTTCGATGTCCTCGAGCGGCGTCGGCATGACGAGCTGGGCGGCGGGGTCGGTGAACACGAATCCCACTCGGGAGCGCACCGCGGCGGGCGAGGTCACCGGGTCGATGCCGTCGACGAGGACACGCCCCGTGGTCGCGGTGACGAGCCCGTTGAGGAGCTGGAGGAGCGTCGACTTCCCCGAGCCGTTGGCGCCGATGAACGCGACCCTCTCCTCCCGCAGCGTGACATCGACGTCACTGAGGATGTCCCTCCACACGTCGCCTGCGGGGGTGTCGTCGAGCACGCCGACCCCAACGCCCGAGAACCGGATCTCACGCGCACCGGAGGTGTCCGTTCCCGCCGAGGCGGTCTGCGAGGAGGGCCCCGCCGAGGCTGACGGCATGACAGCGTCGGAGGCGGGCGACGCCGTCGTCCGGGCCCGTGCGCGCCGGCGGCCGAACCGTCTCACCGGCGGGTGCCGCCGGTCCCGGAGGCGGTCGCCGCGCCGGACGTGGGGGCACCCGGCGCGGAGGCTCCCGGCGCCTGGGCTCCGCGGCGGCGGAGGATCTCGGGGAAGGCGCGGTGGATGATCAGGGCGACGGACACGGCGAGGACGGTCTTGATGATGTCCCCGGGCCAGTAAGCGAGGTCGGCGAGGGCGGCGACGCCCAGGGGCAGGTCGGCGTTGATCGACATGCCGAGGATCCCCAGGGGGTGGTTGATGAGGAGGCTCGAGCCGAGCGCTCCGACGAACAGCGCGACGGCCAGGCGGGCGCCGCGCAGTCGGCGCAGGGCCCAGCGGGCGACGAACCCTGCCGCCAGCGCGTAGAGGGTGAACGAGAGGAGGTAGCCGGCGCTCGGCCCGGCGAGCACCCCGATCCCGCCGGTGAGACCGGTGAGGATCGGCAGGCCGAGGAGGCCGAGCACGACGTAGAGCAGCACGGCCGCGGCTCCGCGCCAGGGTCCGAGGACGAGGCCGCAGAGAGCGACCGCGAAGGTCTGCAGGGTGATCGGCACACCTGCGGGCCCGATCGGGATCGGCGGCATGATCGCCAGGGCCGCGAGCAGGGCGGCGAAGACGGCGATGAGCGAGATGTCCCCGGCCCGGCTCGTCCTGCCGGTGCGGAGGCGTCCCCCGGGCGCGGCAGGGGGAACCGGGGCGGCGGTGTCAGGTTGCAAGGGGGTCATGGGTTCTCCAATGGTCGGCGGTGCCCTTGACGGGCACCACCCACCATAACTGAACAGTGTTCAGGAGCGTGAACCGGGTCCCGGGAACCCGGTTCGGCTCACTCCCATTCGATGGTGCCCGGCGGCTTCGAGGTGACGTCGAGGACCACGCGGTTGATCTCGTCGACCTCGTTCGTGATCCGATTGGAGATCACGGCGAGCGTGTCGTACGGGACCCGGGTCCAGTCGGCCGTCATCGCGTCCTCGCTGGAGACGGGACGGAGCACGACGGGGTGACCGTAGGTGCGGCCGTCTCCCTGGACGCCCACGGAGCGGACGTCGGCCAGGAGGACGACCGGGCACTGCCAGATCTCTCCGTCGAGGCCCGCCCTCGTCAGCTCCTCGCGGGCGATGGCGTCGGCACGGCGGAGGACGTCGAGTCGCTCCTCGGTGACCTCGCCGATGATGCGGATGCCCAGTCCCGGCCCGGGGAACGGCTGCCGGGAGACGATGGCCTCGGGGACTCCGAGCTCCCGGCCGATGGCCCGGACCTCGTCCTTGAACAGGGCGCGCAGCGGTTCGATGAGCTCGAACGTGAGATCGTCGGGCAGTCCGCCGACGTTGTGGTGGCTCTTGATGTTCGCGGTCCCCGAGCCCCCGCCGGATTCGACGACGTCGGGGTAGAGGGTGCCCTGGACGAGGAAGCCGATCTCCTCGCCCTCGTCCTTGGCCTCGAGCACGAGATCGGCCGCAGCGGTCTCGAAGGTGCGGATGAACTCGCGGCCGATGATCTTGCGCTTGGTCTCGGGGTCGGTGACCCCGGCGAGCTCGGACAGGAAGCGCTCGCGGGCGTCGATCGTCACCAGACGCACGCCGATGGAGTCGACGTAGTCGTTCTCGACCTGTTCGCGCTCTCCCTGACGCAGGAGACCGTGGTCGACGAACACGCAGGTGAGCTGGTCGCCGATCGCCTTGTGGACGAGGGCTGCGGCGACCGAGGAGTCGACTCCGCCCGACAGGGCGCAGATGACCTTCTTGTCGCCGACGCGCGAGCGGATGAGCTCGACCTGCTCGTCGATGACGGATTCGTTGGTCCAGTCGGCCTCGAGGCCGGCGACCTTGTAGAGGAAGTTCTCGAGGATCCTCTGCCCGTTCTCCGAGTGGAGGACCTCGGGGTGCCACTGGACGCCGGCGAGTCCGCGGGCGGGGCACTCGAAGGCGGCGACCGGGGTGTCAGGGGTCGAGGCGAGGACCTCGAAGTCGGCCGGCGCCTCGGTGACGGAGTCCCCATGGGACATCCACACCTTGTAGCCGTCGGGGGTGCCGTCGAGCAGGGAGCCGGCGCTGCTCACCGCGACCTGGGTCGATCCGTACTCGCGCTTGTCGGTGCGGGCGACGCGGCCGCCGAGGCTGGTCGCCATGAGCTGGAACCCGTAGCAGATGCCCATCGTCGGGACGCCGAGGTCGAAGACCTTCTCGTCGAAGCTCGGGGCGCCTTCGTCGTTGACGCTCGAGGGCCCGCCGGAGAGCACGATCGCGACCGGCTTCCTGGCGGCGAACTCGGACGCCGGGGCGTCATGGGCGATGATCTCGGAATACAGTCCGGCCTCGCGGATCCGCCTGGCGATGAGCTGTGCGTACTGCGCACCGAAATCGACCACGAGGACAGGAGGGACCTGTGTGCTCTGGGTTTGCGTCATGCCCCAATTCTAATCACCGTCGCGGCGCGCTCCCGTCACCGGGCACGACGCCCGCCGGGGCCCTCAGTTCGTCTTCGGGGCGACGACGACGGCGGCTTCGAGCTCGGCCTCGACCTGCCGGGTGATCCGCCGTTCGAGGATGAAGGACATCACCGGGACCACGCCGGCCAGCGCCAGCACGATGTAGCGGCCCAGTGACCAGCGCATCTGCTGATTGAGCCAGAAGCAGCCGATGAGGTAGACGACGTAGCACCAGCCGTGGCAGATCGCGATCGCGGCGGCCAGGTTGAACTCCCCGAACATGAGAGCGGTGGAAGGGTCGGCGGCGATGAGGTACTTGTAGATCATCTCGACGGTGAGGATGAGAAGCATCACACCGGTGATGATGGCCATCACCCGGTAGAACTTCTCGGCATTGCGCGCCGAGGTGAAGCGCTTGACGCTCCACACGGCGTCCTCGTCGAACTCGGGGCGGGAATCCAAGGACTCGGGTTCGTGGCTCACGCTCAGTTTCCTTCGGTCGGTCTGTCGTCGGTGGGTCCGGCTGCGCGTCGGCGCTTGGCGCCGTGCCGGTGGGCGGGCAGTCCGGTCAGTCCAGCCATCACCTCGGGGTCGATCGCGGACTCGCCTGCGGCCTTGACGACAACGTACTCGGCCTGGTTCCCAGAATGCTGGGAACCACCGTCCGTGCCCTCGAGGCGGCGGCGCAGGAAGTCGTCGCGCAGCAGCTGCCACCACATGTACAGGGCCATCCCGGCGAAGATCAGCCACTCGGCCGCGTAGACGGCCGACTGCAGGTCGAATCCGCCCTCGTCACGGGTGGTCGTCGGAGGCACGGCGGTGAGTCCGCCGGTGCCCACGGACGCCGCCGGCCCGGTCGCCGATTCGGGGATGAGGAAGCCGGAGTAGGTGAGCACGTCCGGGAACAGGTTGATCAGCTGCGAGGTCGACACGGTGTGGACCTGACCGTCGGGCAGGTCGGCCGTGGGCATCGGGCCCTCGACCGGTCCGATGCGGGCGATCATCTCCACCGGTCCGGACTCGGCCCGGGACCGACTGGCCGTGGCCTCGTCGGTGGTGAAGCCGCGCAGCACCGGGATCGCGATCGTCTTCCCCTCGGGATCGAGGGTCGCCTCCTCGCCGAGGCGGGCGCCGTCGGGGGCGAACATCGTCACGACCCAGTATCCGTCCGCCCCGTCGAGGACCCGGCCCGGGACGACGACCTGGGCGTCGGGCAGCCAGTGCCCGGTCAGGGACACCCGCTGGTCGGCGAGGATGCCGGGCATCGGCACCTGGGCGGCCATGACGTCGTTGAAGGGCTTGAGCTCCTCGACGTTCTGGGCGTCGGTGACGTCGTTCTTGTGCTGGGCTCGGTCGACCTGCCAGGCCGACAGCCCGACGAAGCACGTGACGAGCACGAGCACGAGCAGCAGGGACCCCAGCCATCTGGGGGTCAGCGCCAAGCGGAACAGACTAGACCCCCGACCCCGGCTGGTAGGGCGAGACCGTGATGTCGACGCGCTGGAACTCCTTGAGGTCGAGGTAGCCGGTGGTCGCCAGCGCCCGGCGCAGGGCTCCGGCGAGGTTGAGCTCGCCGATCGCGGTGCGGCCGGGCCCGAACAGGACCTGCTCGAGGCTGCCGACGGTCCCGAGCTCCACGCGGTGCCCGCGCGGCAGCTCCGGGTGGTGCGCCTCGGCGCCCCAGTGCATCCCCCGGCCCGGGGCCTCGGTCGCCCGGGCGAGCGCGGTGCCCAGCATGACGGCGTCGGCGCCGACGCCGAAGGCCTTGACGATGTCGCCGCTCTTGCCGAGACCGCCGTCGGCGATGACGTGGACGTAGCGGCCGCCGGATTCGTCCATGTAGTCGCGGCGGGCGGCGTGGACGTCGGCGATGGCGGTGGCCATCGGCGCGTGGATGCCCAGGGTCCGGCGCGTGGTCGCGGCCGCTCCCCCGCCGAAGCCGACGAGGACGCCCGCGGCGCCGGTGCGCATGAGGTGCAGGGCGGCGGTGTACGTCGCGGCGCCGCCGACGATGACGGGGACGTCGAGCTCGTAGATGAACTGCTTGAGGTTGAGCGGCTCGGCCTGGGAGGACACGTGCTCGGCCGAGACGGTGGTGCCGCGGATGACGAAGATGTCGACTCCCGCGTCGATCACCGTCTTGGAGAACTGCTGGGTCCGCTGCGGGGTCAGGGCACCGGCGACGGTGACTCCGGCCTCACGGATCTGGGCGAGTCGGGCGGTGATGAGCTCGGCGCGGATCGGGGCGGAGTAGAGCTCCTGCATCCTGGCCGTCGTCATCTCGGCGGGGAGCTGGGCGATCTCGGCGAGCAGCGGGGTGGGGTCCTCGTAGCGGGTCCAGAGTCCTTCGAGGTCGAGCACCCCGAGCCCGCCGTGGCGACCGAGGGCGATGACGGTCTCAGGCGACATCGCCGAGTCCATGGGGGCGCCGATGAACGGAAGGTCGAAGTGATAGGCGTCGATCTGCCAGCTCAGGGACACGTCCTCGGGGTCCCTCGTGCGCCGGGCGGGGATGATGGCGATGTCGTCGAGGGAGTACCCCCGGCGCCCGCGCTTGCCTTTGCCGATTTCGATTTCAGAACTCACCCGTACAGGCTATCCCACGGCGCCGACACAGGAATCCCAGCCCACTATGAGGAACATCCCGTCTCCCCCGCGCCCGCGGCGGTCAGCGGGCGAGGTACTCGGCGACGACCGCCTCGGCGGCGGTGACGAAGGCACGCACGTGCGGCAGGTGGGCCTCCCGGTCGCGCACGTGCATGACGACCCGACGCAGGGGCACCGGGTCGACGAGGTCGACGGCGACGAGGCCGTGCGGCAGCCGGACCGTGGACAGGCGGGGCAGCACGGTGATCGCGAGGTCCGAGGCGACGAGCGCGAGGGCCGCGAACTCGTCCTCCGAGGCGGCGAAGGTCCGGGGCTGGAATCCGGCGGCGGCGCAGGCGAGGTCGACGACCGTGCTCGTCGGCCCCGCCCACAGGTCGTAGTCGACCCAGCGCTCGTCGGCGAGGTCCTTGAACGGGACCGAGCCGAGGCCGGCGAACTCATGGGTGTCGGCGACGACGACCCGGTAGTCGTCATCGAAGAGCACGGTGCGCGTCATTCCCGGCAGTCGGGTCTCCCCCTGCTGCGGGACCTCGTTGCGGATCTCGATCGTGCAGTGGCTGCGGCGGACCTTCGCGGGCTCGTTGAGCTGGATGTCGAAGCGCAGATCGGGATGGGCCCCGACCACGGGTTCGATGATGTCGGGCAGCAGTCGGGCGTTGAATGAGGTGAAGGCGGCGATTCGCATGCGCGGCCGATTCACCCAGCGGTGGCTCTCGACGAGGGAGTCGAGGCGGGCGAGCCCGGTGAAGACGTCGGCGGACTCCTCGGCGAGGCGCCTGCCGAGGTCGGTGATCTCGATCCCGCGTCCCGACCTGCGGTAGAGCGGGGCGCCGACGGACCGCTGCAGCGTGGTGATGTGCTGACTGACGGTCGCGGAGGTGTAGTTGAGGCTCCTCGCCGCGGCCGCGACCGAGCCGGTGGCGACGACGGCCCGCCAGATGCGCAGTCGATTGAGGTCCCACATGCGGCCAGCCTAGCCGATCATCAGGCGTGGCCTGATGATCGTTGGGAAATGATTGATATTCCCGATGCATCGTCCGCGCCCGCGATGGCGGAGAATCGAAGCACTCGCCCGCGCAGACCACCCGAAGGAGCAGCATGACCGGACCCGAACTCGCCGCGATCGCCGGTGCCGCGACCGTCCTGGCCGTGACCCCCGGCCCCGAGACGATCCTCACGGTCCGGCTCTCCGCCCTGCGCCGCAAGGCCGGCCTCATCTACTCGCTCGGTTCGGCCACGGGGATGACCGTCTGGATGATCGCCGCCCTCACCGGCGTCTCCGCCCTGCTCAGGGCCTACCCCTCCGCCCTGCTCGTCCTCAAGCTCGTCGGCGGACTCTATCTGTGCCTCCTCGGGTTCCTCGCCGCCCGGCAGGCCCTGCGCATCCGCGCCGAGCTGCGGTCGCGCCCGCCGCTGGGACCCGTGAGCGCGATCGCCGAGGCGAGCGACGACCTCATCGCGACCGCCGCGGAATCCGCCGCGGGCGCAGGCGGCGCGTCTGGCCCGGACACGGGACAGTCGGGATCGTCGTGGGGTCACCTGCGGTCGCTCATCTCGTATCGGCGCGGCCTCATTTCCTCCCTGAGCAACCCCAAGGCGGGCCTGTTCTTCCTCGCCGTCATGCCGACCCTCGTCCCCGCCTCCCCGACCGGCCCCGACTACGCCGTGCTCATCGCCGTCGTCGTCGGCCTGCTGCTCGCCTATCAGCTGGTCCTCGCCCTGGTCGCCGGTTACGCGGCGGCGGCCCTGCAGCGGCGCAGCACGGACTTCGTCATCGAGGCCGTCTCCGCGGTGGTCCTCATCGGCATGGGCATCGCCGTCGCCGCGCTGCCCCTCTGACTGCTCGGCTCCTGACGGCTCACCCCCTGAGGCCCAGCTCGAGGGCGCAGTTGTCGATGAGCCGTGTCCCTGAGACGGTCGCGGAGACGAGCAGCAGCGCCGAACCACTGAAGTCCGGCGGGCAGGGGCGGAAGGTCTCGGCGACGACGAGGGCGAGGTAGTCGAGCTCGAGGCCGCCGGCCGACTCCGCCTCCTCGAGCACCGCGCGGGCGGCCGCCTCGACGGCCCGGGGAGCAGCGGTCCCGGCCTCGATCGCCTCGGGCCGACGGCCCTCCCCAGCGGCGTCGGCCGCGGCCCGCAGGGCCCGGGGAATCGCGAGGGCCACCCGCCGGTCCGCGGCGTCGAGGTACTCGTTGCGGCTCGACATCGCCAGGCCGTCGGCATCCCGGACGACGGGCAGGCCGATGAGCTCGACGGCGAGGTTGAGGTCGGCGATCATCCTCTTGACGAGGAAGAACTGCTGGATGTCCTTGAGCCCGAAGACGGCGCGGTGCGGTGCGGTGAGGGCGAACAGCTTGGCGACGACCGTGAGCACTCCGTCGAAGTGGCCGGGCCGCGAGGCTCCTTCGAAGACCTCGCCCATCCGCCCGGCCGAGACCCGCACCTCCGGGGCCGAGGGGTACATCTCGCCCAGCGCCGGGGCGAAGACGAAATCGACGCCGGCCTGATCGCACGTGGCGAGGTCGGCGTCGAAGGGGCGGGGGTAGCGGACGAAGTCCTCGTCCGCGCCGAACTGCAGGGGGTTGACGAAGATGCTCGTCACGACCGCGTCCGCGGACTCGCGGGCCCGGGCCATGAGCGCCTGGTGTCCGGAGTGGAGAGCGCCCATCGTCGGCACGAGGGCGACCGTTCCCGTCTGCGCCGCCCGCCACGCCCGCAGCGCCTCGATGCCTCCGACCTCCATCAGAAGCTCCGCTCGGGCTCGGGGAAGGCTCCGCTCCGCACCTCGGCGACGTATTCGCTCACGGCTGCGGTGAGCACCGAGTGGAGATCGGCGTAGCGCTTGACGAAGCGCGGCGCCGTCCCCGGGCGCAGCCCCGCCATGTCCTGCCACACGAGCACCTGGGCATCGCATCCGACGCCCGCGCCGATGCCGACCGTCGGGATCGCGAGCTCGGCGGTCACCTGCGCCGCGAGGTCGGCGGGCACCATCTCCATGACCACGGAGAACGCCCCCGCCTCGGCGACGGCCCGGGCGTCGGCGAGCAGCGCCTCGGCCGCGTCCCCGCGCCCCTGCACGCGGTAGCCGCCGAGGCTGTGCTCGGCCTGCGGGGTGAAGCCGATGTGCGCCATGACCGGGATCCCGGCGGCGGTGATCGCGGCGATCCGGGAGGCGGCCCGCTGCCCGCCCTCGAGCTTGATCGCGTGGACCTCCGCCTCCTTCATGAACCGCACCGCGGTCGCGACCGCCTGCTCATCGGAGATCTCATAGCTGCCGAAGGGCAGGTCGGCGACGACGAGCGCCCGCTGCGTCGCGCGGGAGACGGCCCGGGCGAGCGGGATGAGCTCGTCGACCGTGACCGGCAGCGTCGTCTCATGGCCGTAGACGTTGTTCGCCGCCGAGTCCCCGACGAGCAGCGCCTCGACCCCGGAGTCCTCGAAGATCGCGGCGGTGCACTGGTCGTAGCTCGTGAGCATCGCCCACCGCCTGCCCTCGGCCTTGGCCCGGATGAGGTCGCGGGTGCGGATCCGGCGCCGAGGCGGGGGCGCCGTCTCGGTCGGCCGGCCGTAGGGTGCCGGCTCCTCGGCTCCGTGGGAATCAACTGCAGTCATGGGGGTGTCCTCGTCTCCGGCGTCGGCGTCTCTCGCCCCGCCGACACCACCCTAAGACATGACCCCACAAGCCCCTCACCCCCGCCGATCGAGGTTATTCCGGTCCGTCGTGACGGCGATTCCGCCGACCGGAATGACCTCGATCTCGCGAGACCGCGTTTGCGCTCCTCGCCATCACCCGATTAAGCTCAGATCTGCGTTAATAGTCGCCGAGACTCCCACCCCCGACCCCGAGGACGATGATGACCCCCGCCGCTTCGCTCGAGCTCACCCTCAAGGACATCTCCACCGGTCGGGCGTCGGGGTCGATGTGCTCCGCCGACCTCACCGAGGAACCGTGGGTCATCGACACGACTCCAGGGTACGGCCCCGGAGCCTCGACCGCCGATCCGATCCCGCTGTCGGCCCCGCGCCAGGGCGAGATCCCCCGTGAGTACCGGGACGCCTCGGCGGCGGAGCTGCGCGAGCGGATCGTCCGCGCCAAGGCCGAGCTCGGCGAGCGGGTCGTCGTCCTCGGCCACCACTACCAGCGCGTCGAGGTCGTCGAGCACGCCGACTACATCGGCGACTCGTTCATGCTCGCCCGGGCCGCGCAGAACCATCCGGAGGCCGAGGCGATCGTCTTCTGCGGCGTCCACTTCATGGCCGAGACCGCCGACCTCCTCTCGTCACCCGACCAGGCCGTCATCCTGCCCAACCTCGCCGCCGGCTGCTCGATGGCCGACATGGCCGACATCGACCAGGTCGAGGACTGCTGGGAGCAGCTGACCGAGATCCTCGGCACCGAGCCCGACGCCGCGGGCAGGGTGCCCGTCGTCCCGGTCACCTACATGAACTCCTCGGCGGCGATCAAGGGCTTCTGCGGGCGCAACGGGGGCATCGTGTGCACCTCCTCGAACGCCGAGGTGGTCCTCGAATGGGCGTTCGAACGGGGTCAGCGGGTGCTGTTCTTCCCCGACCAGCACCTCGGACGCAACACCGCCCTGCGCATGGGCATCGGGCTCGACGCGATGCCGCTGTGGAATCCCGCCAGGCCCCTGGGCAACAACGACGAGCAGACGCTGCGCGACTCCAAGGTCATCCTGTGGCAGGGCTTCTGCTCGGTCCACAAGCGCTTCACCCCCGCCCAGATCGAGAAGGCCCGCAGCGCACACCCGGGTGTGCGCGTCATCGTCCACCCCGAATGCCCGCAGGAGACCGTGGCCGCCGCCGACGAGTCCGGATCGACGGCGTACATCACGAAGGCCATCGCCGAGGCGGCCGAGCCGACCGTCTTCGCGATCGGCACCGAGATCAACCTCGTCCAGCGACTCGCCGCCGAGCACCCGCGGCACACGGTCTTCTGCCTCGACCCCGTCGTGTGCCCGTGCTCGACGATGTACCTGATCCATCCCGGCTACCTCGCCTGGGTCCTCGAATCCCTGCTCGAGGGCACCGTGGTCAACCGGATCGCGGTCGACGCCGAGGTGGCCGAGCCGGCCCGTCTCTCCCTCGAGCGGATGCTCGCCGCGAAGCCGCGGGTCTGAGCCGGCATGGCACACGTCGTCATCCTCGGCTCCGGGATCGCCGGACTCACGACCGCCCTGCGCCTCGTCGGCCACCACGACGTCACGCTGGTGACGAAGGGCCGCCTCGGCGCATCGACCACTGCCCTGGCCCAGGGCGGGATCGCCGGAGCCCTCTTCCCCGACGACAGCGTCGACTCGCACGTCGCCGACACGCTGGCCGCCGGTTCCGGGCTCTGCGACGAGGCCGCGGTGCGCGCCCTGTGCTCCGAGGGTCCCCCGCGGATCCTCGACCTCGCCGCCGCCGGCGTCCGCTTCGACCGGGCACCCGCGCGACCGGGTGCGGGAGGCGTCCGCCCCGGCGAGGTCTGGCGCGACTGGGCGCGCGGCCTCGAGGGCGCGCACTCGGTGCCGCGCATCTACCACTCCGGGGGCGATGCGACGGGGCGGGCGATCATCGACGCACTGACCCTGGCCCTGCGCGCCGAGGCGGTCGCGGGCACCGTGGTCCTGCGCGAGCACTCGATGCTCGTCGACGTGCTCCCCGGACGCGGGGTCACCCTGCTCGGCGCCGGGGCGGTCGAGACCCTGAGCGCCGACGCCGTCGTCCTCGCCACCGGCGGGGCGGGGCGCCTCTATGCCCACACGACGAATCCGCCCGGGGCCACGGGCGACGGCCTCGCCGCGGCGATCCGCGCCGGTGCCGCGGTGCGCGACCTCGAGTTCTGCCAGTTCCATCCCACCGCGCTCGCGGGCACCGGATTCCTCGTCTCGGAGGCGGTGCGCGGGGCCGGGGCCGTCCTCCGCGATGCCCGGGGCACCCGGTTCATGCCGCGCCTCGACCCCCGCGGAGAGCTCGCTCCCCGGGACGTCGTGGCGCTCGCGATCCACCGCGCCATGGCCCGACAGGGAGGTGCCCCCTGCTTCCTCGACGCCCGCGCGGTGCCCGAGGTGACCGCGCGCTTCCCGACCATCGCCGCCGGTCTCGCCGAGCACGGCCTCGATCCCGCCCGGGACCTCGTCCCGGTCACTCCGGCCGCGCACTACCTCATGGGCGGGGTCGCGACCGATCTCGAGGGACGGACCAGCATCGAGAGCCTCTATGCCGTCGGTGAGGTCGCGTGCACGAGGGTGCACGGCGCGAACCGGCTCGCGTCGAACTCGCTGGTCGAGGGCGCCGTGTTCGGTGTCCGGACGGCCGCCGCGATCCGCGCCGACCTCGCCGGAGACCACGCATGGCCCGGTCCCGACGCGACCGCGGTCTCGACGGACGGACCTTGTGCTGTCGGTCCCTCCGGCGGCCCGGCGCCCACCTCGGTGCTGCCGGTCCCTTCCACCGGGCGGCCCGGCACCTGGTCCCGCGAGCAGATCCAAGCCCTCGCGTGGGCCCACCTCGGTGTCGAACGCGATGAGCACGGGCTGCGCACGGTGCTCGACCGCCTCGGCGCGGGCGCGGTTCCGACGAGCCCCGCCGCGAACCCTGCCGCCTCCGCGGCGGCCGCGGTTCCGGCTCCCGAGGACCCCACCGACCTCGCCTCGGCGATCGAGACGGCGAATCTCGCGCTCCTCGCCCGCACGGTCGCCGCCCATGCCCTGGCCCGGGAGGAGAGCCGCGGAGCGCATGTCCGCGTCGACCGTCCCCTGCCCGCTCCCGCTCTTCCGGAGGTCCTCCCATGCTGACGCCCGCTGTGATCGAGAGGACCCTGCGCCTCGCCCTCGACGAGGACGCACCATGGGGCGACCTCACGGGCGAAACCGTCATCCCCGCCGAGGCGAGCGCTCGGGCGGTGCTCGGCGCCCGCGAGGAGGGAGTGCTCGCCGGGATCGAGGTCTTCGCGCGCGCCTTCACCCTCACCGACCCCGCCATCGACGTCGAGGTCCTCGCCGCCGACGCCGACTCCTTCGCCTCCGGCGACCGGCTCGCCGTCGTGACGGGCCCGGCGCGGGCGGTGCTCCGGGCCGAGCGGATCGCCCTCAACTTCTGCCAGCGGATGAGCGGGATCGCCACGCTCACCCGCGCCTTCGTCTCCGCGGCCAACGCCTCCCGCCCGGCAGAGGATCCGGTCCGCATCGCCGACACCCGCAAGACCACCCCCGGCCTGCGCGCCTTCGAGAAGCACGCCGTGCGCTGCGGCGGCGGGCACAACCACCGGTTCGGCCTCTCCGACGCGATCATGGTCAAGGACAATCACCTCGCCGTCCTGGCCGGAAGCCGCGCCGACGTCTCCGCCGCCCTCCGCGAGGCCAGGGCGGTCGTCGGCCACACGACGATGATCGAGGTCGAGGTCGACCGCCTCGCGCAGATCGCGGCGGTGCTCGACGGCGGGCCCGACATCATCATGCTCGACAACTTCAGCCTCGACGACCTCCGTGCCGGGGTCGAGCTCATCGCCGGCCGCGCCGTCGTCGAGGCCAGCGGCAACGTCACCCTCGAGACGGTGGGCGAGATCGCCGCCACCGGAGTCGACGTCATCTCCTCGGGCGCGCTGACCCACAGCGTCCGGGCCATCGACCTCGGGCTCGACCTCGACCTGGAGGCGAACTGACGTGGCGCCCGACTCCCCCGCCCACAGCGGCGTCACCCCATCGCTCACCCCTCTCTACCTCGACACCGCCGCGGCAGCGCCCGTCAGGCGCGAAGCCCTCGAAGCCGCCTGGCCGTACCTCACCGGCAGCTTCGGCAACCCTTCGAGCCATCACGAGATGGGCAGGGCGTCGGCGGAGGCGCTGCTCGAGGCGCGGCGGCGAGTCGCCCGGGTGCTCGGCATGCGCAGCACCGACATCGTCTTCACCAGCGGCGGCACCGAGGCGAACAACCTCGGACTCATCGGCATGGCACTAGGTGCCGGGGATGAGGACCCGAGAGCCGGCAGGGGCCGGGCACGGCGGCACCTCGTCACCTCGCCCCTCGACCATGAGGCGGTGCTCGCCTCGGCGGACTTCCTGCGGCGCCGGCACGGTTTCGACGTCACCGAGGTCGCCGTCGGAGCCGATGGCACCGTGACGCCGGCGGCCCTGGACCGGGCCCTGCGCGACGACACCGCCGTCGTCAGCCTGGGGTATGCGAACAACGAGATCGGGACGGTCACCGACGTCGCCGCCCTCGCCGAGGTCGCGCACGGGGCCGGCGCCCTGTTCCACACCGATGCCGTGCAGGCCGCCGGCTGGCTGCCGCTGTCGGGCCTCGGAGCCGATGCGCTCAGCCTCGCCGGGCACAAGGTGGGCGCGCCGAAGGGAATCGGGGTGGCGGCGATCCGCGCCCGGATCCCGCTCGAACCCCTCATCCACGGCGGCGGTCAGGAAGGAGGACGCCGCTCGGGCACGGAGAACGTGGCTCTGGCCGTGGCGTTCGCGACCGCGCTCGACCTCGCCGAGGCGCAGCGGGAGGAGGCCGCCGCCCGGGTAGCGCTCATTCGGGATCGCTTCATCGCCGAGGTCCTCGCCGAGGTCGACGGCGCCGTCCTCACCGGCAGCGCGGTCTCGCGCACACCGAACCATGCCTCGTTCTGCTTCCGCCGCACCAGCGGGGAGGCGATGCTCCTCGAGCTCGAACGGCTGGGCGTCACCGCCTCGAGCGGATCGGCCTGCGCGGCGGGTGCCGACGAGCCCTCGCATGTGCTCACCGCCCTCGGGATCGACGCCGAGACGGCGAGGACGAGTGTGCGCTTCACCTTTCCCGCGACCATGACGACCGAGATGGGACGCGCGGCCGCGGCCGCCGTCAGCGAGGCCGCGAAGCGCCTCGCCCTCGCCTACGCGTGAACCCGGCCGGCCAGGGAATGCTCACACTCGCCCCTGCCGCGGATGCCGCTGTGTCGCCTAGAATCGACAGTGACGAGGATGGCATTCTCCGCAGGGGGCTCCACCCTCGTCGGATGTCATCTCAGCCCCCTGGAAGAGGGCAGTCATGAGCCACGAATCCCCGTCCACGATCGAGACCGTTCCCTTCCACGCCAATCGCCGCGAGGCCGGAGTGCTCGTCGGCTACGACGGCTCGGACAACGCCGGACGCGCGCTCGAGTACGCGGCGGGCCTCGCGCTGCGCCGCGGCATCCGGCTGACCGTCGCCACCGCCTACAAGGTGCCGGTGATGATCTACACGACCCTGGCCGCCCTGCCCCACGAACCCGAGGACGAGGCGCGCCGGAAGGAGGCCGTGATCGTCCTCGACCATGCGCGCCGGCTCCTCGAGGGCTATCCCGGCGAGGTCGACTACCGCCTCGCCGAAGGCGATTCGGTCGGTGCCCTCGTCGGCCTCAGCGAGCACGCGCAGCTGGCCGTGGTCGGCGCACGCGGTCGTGGCGGGTTCCTCGGTCGCGTCCTCGGATCCGTCGCCTCGGCGTTGCCGGCGCATGCCAAGTGCCCGACGATCGTCCTCGACGCCTCACCCGACGGCACCGACGAGCAGGCGGCGAATCGCAGCGACGCCCAGGCGGAATCCGCGGACGCGCAGGCCGGCTCCGCGGGCGTCGCGGGGAAGTCCTTCGCCCTGCCGCACTCGCAGGCTCCCGTCGTCGCCGGCATCGACGGATCGCCGCAGGCGCGGACCGCGGTCCTCCAGGCGGCGCTCGCCGCGGTCGAGGCCGAGACCTCGCTCCACCTCCTCATGGCGCTGCCGCCGCTCGACGATCCGCTCGTGTGGTACCCCGAGCTCGTCGTCGACTACAAGGACCTCACCGACCGGCGCCGAGGCGAGCTCGAGAGATCCCTGGGCGCTGAGATCGCGTGGATCGAGGGGCACTTCCGCACGCTGAACGTGGACGGCTCGGTCAAGGTCGGCGATCCGGTGGCGATCCTGCGGGAGGCCACGCGCACCGCTCAGCTCACGGTGGTCGGGTCGCGGGGCCGTGGTGCGATCAAGAGCGTCCTGCTCGGGTCGACGTCGAGAGACCTGCTCCACCATGCCGAGGGCCCGGTGATGGTGGTGCCGCCGCTCGCCGACGAACGGCTGGAGGATCAGCCCTCCGCGGTGTGACCCGGGGCCGGGTGGGACGGGCGTCCTCTCAGGTGATCCTCAGGACGGAGGTGTCTATCTTTCTCCGCGTTTCGGAGAGATGATGGATGCACACATTCGGTCGGGTGTGAGGGGGATGTCATGGATCTGCTCGTACTTCTCATCATCTGCGGGTTCTTCACGTCGATCGTGTTCGTCATCGGCCGCTTCGCCTGTCCCCGCTACGACCGCGTCCCGCTCATGGAGGTCGACCACGTCATCGCGTGGACGACGCTGCGCCGAGGCTGGCACGCGCTGGGAGCGATCGGCCCACTGACGAACGTCATCGATGAGCCCCCGGACCGGAACCCCGCCTGAGGAGCGTGGGAGCGCGCCCCTGTGCTCCCAGCCCGATCCCGTGCCTCCTGTGCTCCCGACCCGGTCGTGCCCTGCGCCCGCGGAGGTCCAGGACCGGCCCGAGCCGGCCCGAGGACGACGACAGTTGCCGTGAACCGGTGTCGTCGCTAGGGTGTGGGCGTGTCTCCCCGCCGCAGCCGGCCCACCGGACCCTTCTCTCGAGGCGACCTCCTCGCCCGGCTCTTCGTCGGCGTGGCCACCGTCGTCTTCATCGGCACCGCGCTCTGGTTCGCCGCCGTCGCCCCCGACGAGGTGCCCAGCCACTTCGACGGAGCGGGCCGGGCAGACGAGTGGTCATCGAAGGCGGAGACTCTCGCCTGGCTCGTCCCCCTCGGCGTCGGTCTTCCGATCGTGCTGTCGATCCGCGCGATCTGGGCCCGGATCCCTCTCACCCTGCTCAACGTCCCGAACAAGGAGTACTGGGTCGAGCACGGCGAGCGTGACTACCTCATCGATCGAGTCATGGTCTTCCTCCGGACCACGGGCGGGGCCATGGCCCTGCTCTTCACGACGATCCTCCTCATCTCGCTGGATGTCGCCCGAACGGGTTCCGACGCCCTGGTGCTGCTGCCGACCCTCGGGTTCCTCGCCATCACCGTCGCGGCGATCTGGGTGCTCTTCCGCAGTCTCGATCCGCGCCGCCGGACATGAGGCGCCGCAGCCCCACCCCGACCCGGGCCGTCCGTCAGGCCGTGACCGGGCCGTCCGTCGGGCCGTGACCGGGCCGTCCGTCAGGCCGTGACCGCGGGGGCGAAGACCGCGTGGTCCCAGTCCTGCAGGGCATGGGCCGAGGCCCAGAAGTGCAGCTCGTAGACGCACGCCTGTTCGAAGGCCGCGCGCATCGCCGCCGCCTGTTCGGCGGGCGCGCTCTGGAGCTCCTGTTCGAGGACCCGCACGGCCTGCCGGGTCGATTCGTCGAACTCCGGGGAATCGTAGGTCTGCACCCATGCCCGGTAGGGATGGTCCTCACTCATGTGTCCGGCCCGCTCGATGAGCACCTTGCCCATGTGGGCGTACACCCAGAAGCAGGGCAGCACTCCGGCCACCCCTTCCCCGTACGACCGGGCGGCGGCGGTGGCGACGAGGAACGAGACGTAGCCCAGGGTCGTCGGTGAGGGCACGGCCTCGACCGCGTCGCCGAGGAGGGTCTGACGCGCCGTGGCCAGTCGGGAGTCGGCGAGCAGCTCCTCATGCATGACCTCTTCGACGGTGATCGCCTCCGCCGCCGAGCTCGCCCAGAACCGGGACTGGCTGCGATCGTCGGCGCGGGCGGCGAGGAACGACATCGCCTTGGCGTATCCGGTGAGGTAGATGCTGTCCTGGGTGATGTAGTTCGTGAAGGCGACGGGGTCGAGGCTGCCGTCGGCCAGCTGGCCGAGGAACGGCAGGGCCTCGATGCGGTCGATGATCGGACGGACCTCGTCCCACAGATCGGCGGTGGCAGGTCCTGCGGCGAAATTCGTGGTCATGGGGATTCCCTCCTTGGGGGTTGTCGGCCGATGCGCCGGGAGACGCATCGACGCGCAGGGCGAAACGGTGAGGAACTGGAGCGGTCAGTGACGGACGATGTCGACCTGATGGTCGACCGGGCCGTGGGCGCCGGCGGGGTCGAGGCTGACCTGCCACTCGGCCGCGGACCGCAGCGCCCTGCCGAGGTAGCCGAGGGCGGCGTCCACGGCGGCGGCGAGGACCTCCCCGTCCACCTCGGCGAGTCCGCCCATGTGCTTCCGGTGAGCCACCTCGGCGGTGATCGCGGCGGACAGGGTGCACCCGGTCCCGTGGGTGTTGGGGGTCGCGATCCGCGGGTGGACGAACTCGGTGACGGCGTCCGCGGTGACGAGGATGTCGGTCACCTCGTCGTCGGAGCCGTGGC
This sequence comes from Brevibacterium sanguinis, assembly GCF_003315415.1. Lineage (GTDB taxonomy): Bacteria > Actinomycetota > Actinomycetes > Actinomycetales > Brevibacteriaceae > Brevibacterium > Brevibacterium celere_A. The sequence goes on along the minus strand of NZ_QNSB01000001.1, from coordinate 97,624 downwards.
CGCCCTTGAGCAGAACGGCTCCCGTCCCACGGTCGAGCAGCCGCCGCGCCTGGTCGAGCATCTCGTCCCGGGTCCGGGCCTCGGGCATGTCGTCGCCGAGGAGAAGCGCGGCCTCGGGGAGGTTGGGGGTGATGAGGTCGGCGACCGGCAGCAGCCGGGTCCGCACGGCGTCGACGGCATCGACCTCGAGCAGACGGTGCCCCGAGGTCGCGACCATCACCGGGTCGACGGTGTAGAAGCCGAGGTCGGACTCGGCGGCCCGGGCGACGACGAGGTCGACGAGCGCGCGCGTGCCGAGCATCCCCGACTTCGTCGCGTCGACGGGCATGTCACCGAGCACGCTGTCGAGCTGGTCGGACACGAAGTCGACGTCGATCGGGTGGACGCGGGAGACCCCGTGGGTGTTCTGGGCGACGAGCGCGGTGATGGCGGTCGTCCCGAGCACTCCGCGGGCGGTGAAGGTCTTGAGGTCCGCATGGATCCCGGCTCCCCCACTGGGGTCGGTGCCGGCGATGGACAGCGCGATCGGCGGCCGGGTGCTCACTGCTCACCCGCCGGGGCGACCGGACCGCCGGGTGCGACCCTGCCGTCGGGTGCGACCCTGCCGTCGGGTGCGACCGGACCGTCGAAGGCGTCGAGCAGGGCGGCCGCGGCCGCCGCGGGATCCGCGGCGCGGCAGATCGCGGAGACGACGCAGATCCCGATCAGCCCCCGATCCCGCAGCGAGGCGGCGTTGGCGGCGGTGATCCCGCCGATCGCGACGGCGGGCAGACCCGCCTCCGCGGTGAGTTCGCCGAGGCGCTCGGGCCCGATCCCGCCGGGGGCGTCGGCCTTCGTCGTCGTGTCGTAGACGGGACCGATGCCGACGAGGTCGACGACGCCCGCGGTCCGGGCGGCGGCGAACTCCGCGGCGGTCGCGGCCGAGAGGCCGAGGAGCGGTTCCGGACCGACGAGGGACCGGACCTCCTCGACGGGGGTGTCGGACTGGCCGACGTGGATGTGGACGGGGATGCCCTCGCCGAGCAGCGTCCGGGCGACGGCCACGCGATCGTTGAGGACGACGGGGACCTGTCGGCCGGTGCCGGCCACCGCACGATCGACCGCGGTGACGACCTCCCGGGTCAGGGCGAGGAAGTCCGAGTCGTCGATGTCCTTGTCGCGCACCTGGACGATGCCGACTCCCCCGGCCACCGCGGCCTCGACCGTGGCGGCGACGGTGCGGCCGGCGTCGCGGCACTGGCCGGAGTCGGTGACGAGGTAGAGGCGGGTGTCGATCCCCGCGAAGCGCGCACCGGGAGCCGGGATCCGGTTCGCCGGTCTCTCGTCGGCCACCGTCATGACGCGACGCTCTCGAGCGCGTCGACCTCGACGCGGACCCGGGCGAGCTCCTCGGCGCTCAGCGCGTGCAGGGCGTCGAGGAACGCGACCGCGTAGCTGCCCGGTCCCGTGGCGTGCTCGCCGGCCGAGGCTCCGGCGGCGGCGAAGTGGGCGTGGGCGGCGATGACCGCGGTCAGTGTCGCCGAGGTGCTCGTCCCCTCGGCCGCGCGGGCGTCGGAGGAGGTCGCGGCCTCGGCCACGGTCGTGTCGGTCGCGGCGGCGAGGTACGCGGCCGTCACCGCGCCGAGGGAGCAGCCGGTGCCGATGACGAGTGGCATGAGGGCATGGCCGCCGTGGACATGCGCGACGTGGTCGACGCCGTCGATGTGGGCGACGATCGCATCGACCGGTCCCGAGACCGCGACGACGGCTCCGGTCTCCCGCGCCAGCTCAGCGGCGGCGGGGAGGACCGCGTCGACGTCGTCGGTCGAGTCGACTCCGCGACCGCCGAGCCCGAATCCGGCGAGCGCTGCGATCTCCGAGGCGTTGCCGCGGATCGCGGTCGGGCCGGCGGCCGCGGCGCGCCGGATCCTCGTCGTCCGGTAGTCGGCGGCGCCGATGCTCACGGGGTCGAGGACCCACGGCTTCTCGTGCGTCGTCGCGGCGTCGATGGCGGAGTCCGCGGCGAGGAACTGATGGCTCGTGGCGGTGCCGAAGTTGACGAGCAGCCCGGACGCGATCTGCGTGAACTGCGCGGCGTCGGCCTCGTGGTCGAGCATCGCCGGGGAGGCGCCGACGGCGAGGAGCACGTTGGCGCTGAACTGCTGCACCACGGTGTTCGTGATGCATTGGATGAGCGGATTGGTCGCACCCAGCTGTCGGTGCGCAGAGTTCAGGTCGATGTCGACCATGACGATCCCTTCGCTAGTGTTGCCCAGATCAGGTTCGATGGGTGTCTTCTCAGCCTGCACGTGTGTTCATGGCACCCCATGTCATAGGTCACGACTGTATCAGGATCGCCGCGGCCGCGGCGAGTCGCGGCCGCGGCCCCGGCTCGGGTCAGCGGGCCACCGGATTGGCCATCTGCCCGGCGTAGAGCAGCGACTCGGCCTGGTTGGAGATGTCGACCATCTCGAGGGTGTTGCGCAGCTGCAGCCGGTTGAGGCAGGAGTGGGCGAACGTCTCGGCGCGCAGGTCGACGTCCCCGGCCAGGCCGCGGGCGGACTCCGGGTGCGCGGACTCGTACTCGTCGAGGATCTCGGCCACCAGTCGCCAGAATGTCCGCGCCGCCATCACCCCGTCGCCGTCGAGGATTCCAGCCAGGTGCCGGAGCACTCCGTCGAACATGTCGGTGAAGACGGACAGGGCCTTCTCCTCTCCCGAGACGAGGGAGCGGATCCGCTCGACCTCGGCGGGCAGTTTGCGGGGCCCGAGCACCGCCACCTCCTCGCCGATGTCCTTCATGAAGGCTCCGGTCACGGAGTGCTCCTCGAGCACGAGGATGAGATTCTCCCCGTGCGGCATGAAGACGAGGTCGTGGGCGAGCAGCCCGTGGACGAGGGGGTGGAGGTAGGCCCGCAGGTAGTCGCGCACCCAGTCGTGCGGTGCCCGCGCGGAGGCGCGGATGAGCTCGCTCGTGTACGACACTCCGCGGTGGTCGCGGTGGAGCAGCGCCGCCATGGTGATGAGCCGCTGGTTCCTCCCGATCATCGGCAGCGGGTTCTCCCGCCACAGGGCCGCGATCATCTTCCGGTGCGGGTTCGAGGTCGGCGTGCGATGGTAGACGTCGCCGGTGTAGCCGATCGCGGAGTGCTCGCGCAGGAGCCGGAAGCCGGCGGCGGCGAATGCCGGATCCGATCCCACGAGTCCCGCCACCCAGTCGTTGATCGCCGGGGTCGCGCGCATGTACTCCGGGGAGAGGCCGCGGAGGAAGCCCATGTTCTGCACGGCGAGCGCCACCTTGACGTACGGGGCTCCGGTGCGCGAGTGGTTGAAGAAGGTTCGCAGGGACTGCTGGGCCTGGTGGTCGTCGAGCCCGGGGCCCAGCGGGAGCAGGTCTCCGCGGGCGATGTCGGCGACGAAGGTGATCGCCAGGCGGTGGTCGGCCTGCCAGGGGTGGATCGGCAGGAGATGGAAGTCGTCGGGGTTGCGCCCGGCGGCCCGGATCCGCGACTCGAACAGCTCGCGCTCCGCCGCGCTCAGTGCGCGCTCGAGGTGTTCCGTCTCGTCGAGGCCCGCGCCCAGGGAGAGGTGCGTGTGCTCCCGGCCAGCGGCGATCCATTCGAGACGGTTGCGCCGGCCGGCCTCCGGGGCCCAGGTCCGGTAGTCGGAGAGGCCGAATCCGATCCGGCCGTTGTTGGCCACGAATCCGGGGTGTCCCTCGGTCATCGTCGCCTCGGTTCTCTGGAAGTCCGCGGCGAGGAGCTCGGTCGACGTCGGTCGCCGCCCGGTCCCCGCTTCATGGAGCTTGAAGGCGGCGCCGGCCATCGTCGAGGCGAGCTCCTCCAGGTAGGTGGAGAGCAGTTCGTCGGGCAGACCGAGGTCGGCCCGGAGTTCGAGGATGAGTTCCTGAGCGTCGAGGGGCAGCTCGTGGTCGGTGTCGTCGCCTGCGCCGGAACGTGCGCTTCCGTCACGGAAGCGGCGGACGCTCGACTCGTCGATGACCCAGTGCTCGAGCGGCAGCACTGTCGCGCGGAAGACGTAGCGGACGCCGGAGTCGGGGATCCGGAGCACGTAGGTCCCGGCCGGAACGTGCTCCTCCGGCATCCCGGCCTCAGGCGTCCCGGCCTCCGGATCATCGGCCTCGCCCGGGTGCTGCGCCTCGAGCCTGCGCGGACGGATGAGCCTCTCATGGCTGAACTCGGAGAGTGCCTTGGTCACCAGATGGCGCTGGACGACGGCGAAGGTGTCGGCGCTGAGGTGGGAGTGCACGGATTCGGCTCCTTCCCCGCGGCCGGCCACCAGCGGGGCCAGGGCGCTGGAGTCGAAGTCCTCCCGCGTGCACACGCTCACCAGCGCCTGCTTGGGCACTCCGTCCTGGAGGATGCCGGCCTCCCGCACGGTGCGGAACCCGGCGGCCGCGTTCTTCGCGAGGATCGCCGTGTTCCGGACGTCGGGTTCGACGATCACCCGGGTGGCCCCGCGACCGCCTCGCCGGTGCGGGCGGAGGCAGAAGTCGATGACCTCGGCCATGATCCTGTCCGTGAGTCCGCGCAGCCGCTCTCCCCGAGGCGGGGCGACGAGGAGGTGCATCCCGATGTCTCCGGGCCGATCGTCGATGATTCCGGCGGGGATGAGCGTCGACGGCGCGTAGGTCTCGACGTAGAAGCACCTCTCGCCGTTCACCGTGCCGACCCATCCGTTGTCGTCGGGCGAGCGGCGGATGCCGTCGAGGTAGTCGCGCACCTCGGCGCCGCTGAGCTCCATCATCTGCCAGTAGCGGGAGCGTTCGTCCTTGAGCCACGAGTGGATCAGCTCGGCGTCCCGGGCGGGATCGAGCGGTGCGATGCGGACCTCGGCCGACAGTGCGTCGATGCCGCTCAGTGTGCCGGGCCGCGGTGCGTCGGTGTCGATGGTCTGGCTCATGCGGGGGTCCTTTCCCTGGTCGTCAGTTCGTCGGCGATTGTCGCGTCCTCCGAGCCCCCGGCCGGCGGTACGCCGAAGGTCTGGAAGGCGATCCGGCGCTCGATCGGGTAGGGTTCGCGGCCGGTCACCGCGGCCAGTACGACGGAGGCCCGCCATGGGCCGAACCCCAGGTCGGGCGCGGTGACCCCGTGCGTGTGCTCTTCGCCGTTGAGGACGTGGAGGTCTCCGGCGTCGTTGATGGTGTACTCACGGCTGACGTCGAGTCGTCCGTGCCTGTCCGTGCGCACCTCGGCGCCGAGGGGACCGAGGAACTCCGGGACCTGGGACCGGTACCCGGTGGCGGCGACCACCGAGCGGGTCCGCAGGTCGAAGGTGCGCCCGAGGAGCTGGTTGCGGAACCGGAGGACGTACTCCCCGCTGTCGTGGGCTGCGGTGCGGAGCTCCGCGTCGGTGAGAAGGCTCGTCGGCAGCTCCCGCCCGCCGCGGCTGAGCCGGTACAGCGTGTCGTGGATGTCGTCGATGAGTTCGGCGCTGATGCCCTTGTAGAGGTTCCGCTGCTCACGGCCGACGGCATCGCGGAGTTCATCGGGCAGCGCGCGGAAATGGTCGGTGTACTCCGGAGAGGTCATCTCGAGGGTGAGCTTCGTGTACTCCATCGGGAAGAACCGGGGAGAGCGCGTCACCCAGTCGACCGTCACGCCGCGATCGACGGCCTCCTCGATGAGGTCGAGGTAGATCTCGGCCGCCGACTGGCCGCTGCCGACGATCGTCACCGACCCGCTGTCGAGCAGCTCGCTCCGATGGGCGAGGTAGTCGGCGGTGTGGATGACCGGTCCCGCGTCCGCCGTCTCCAGTCCCTGGAGCGCCTCCGGGACGACGGGGGCGGTGCCGACACCGAGGACGACGTGGCGGGCGTGGTGGACCTCCTCGCCGAGGCGGCGCCCGGAATCATCGCGCACCTCGGCGACGACCGTGAAGACCGAGCCGCGCCGGGTCACCGAGGTGACCTCACGGTTCCACCGCAGCGTCGACAGCTGGGACGCGACCCAGCGGCAGTACTCGTCGTACTCGGCCCGGAGCGGGTAGAACGACTCCCTGATGTAGAACGGGTAGAGTCGGCCCTTCTCCTTGAGGAACTGGAGGAAGGACAGCTTCGAGGTGGGATCGGCCATGGTCACGAGGTCGGCGAGGAAGGGAACCTGCACCGTCGATCCCTCGATCATCATCCCCGGGTGCCAGCGGAACTCCGGCCGGCGGTCGAGGAACACGGCGTCGACGTCGGGCAGGGGGTCGGCGAGAGCGGCCAGGCCCAGGCCGAACGGGCCGATGCCGATTCCGACGAGGTCGTGGATGTGGTCGGTCCTGTCACCGAGGTCGCGGATGCGGATGCCGTCCTCGGTGCGGGCGTCGCGGATGCGCACGGATCCGCCGGTCGGGTCGGCGGTGCCGCTGTCGTCGGCTGCGGATGGTCGAGGGGTGGCTGTCATGCGGTCGTCCTCCCAGGGGTTTCGTTCCCGGCCGCCACTCTGCGCTGAGAGCAGCGACCTCGAACTTAGGTAAGCCTGCATTAGGACAACCTACCCTAAGAAAATACCTCCGAAAGTGTGTTCTGGCTCACATCGGACGGAGCCCGGACAGTTCGGGGCCCGGTGCACACCGTGCACCGGGCCCCTGCTCATGCGGCGATTCCGACGGATAGACGCACCCGTCCGCGTCCCCTACCGGCTCGTGTAGTTCGGTGCCTCGACGGTCATCTGGATGTCGTGCGGATGGCTCTCCTTGAGTCCCGCGGTCGTCAGACGGACGAACCTTCCCTTGGCCTTGAGTTCGTCGATCGTCCGCGCTCCGACGTAGAACATCGACTGACGCAGTCCGCCCGTGAGCTGATGGGCGACGTGCTTGAGGTGGCCCCGGTAGGCGACGCGGCCCTCGATGCCCTCCGGGATGAGATCGGTGTCGGTGGCGATGTCGGCCTGGAAGTAGCGGTCCTTCGAGTACGAGATGCCCTTGCGGGGAGCCATGGCGCCCAGCGATCCCATGCCGCGGTAGGCCTTGTACTGCTTGCCGTTGACGAAGATGAGATCGCCGGGCGACTCGCTGCAGCCGGCGAGCAGGGATCCGAGCATGACGGTGTCGGCGCCGGCGACCATCGCCTTGGCGATGTCTCCCGAGTACTGGAGCCCGCCGTCGCCGATGACCGGCACACCGGCCGGTCGGGCGGCCTGCGCGGCGAGGTGGATGGCGGTCACCTGGGGCACCCCGACTCCGGCGACGACGCGAGTGGTGCAGATCGAGCCCGGGCCCACGCCCACCTTGACCGCGTCGACGCCGGCGTCGATGAGCGCCTGGGCGCCCTCACGGGTCGCGACGTTGCCGCCGATGATCTGGACGGCGTCGAAGGCGGGATCGGACTTGAGCCTGCGGATGGTGTCGGTGACGCCGCGCGCGTGCCCATTGGCGGTGTCGACGACGAGGACGTCGACACCCGCCTCGGCCAGCAGCCCCGCCCGCTCATAGGCGTCGCCGTAGAAGCCGACGGCCGCGCCCACGCGCAGGCGGCCTTCGTCGTCCTTCGTCGCCAGCGGGTACTCCTCGGTCTTGACGAAGTCCTTGACGGTGATGAGGCCCTTGATGACGTTGTTCTCGTCGACGAGCGGCAGCTTCTCGACCTTGTGCCTGGCCAGCAGCTCGAACGCCCGGTCGGGAGAGACGCCGACCGGTGCGGTGACCAGCGGCATCGGGGTCATCGTCTCGCCCACGGTGCGGTGCGGGTAGTCGCCGAGGGTGACGAAGCGCAGATCGCGGTTGGTCACGATGCCGACGAGGACGTTGTTCTCGTCGACGACGGGCAGACCGGAGATCCGGTAGCGGCCGCAGATCTCGTCGAGCTCTTCGAGCGTCTTGTCCGGCGTGATCGTCAGCGGGTCGTTGATCATCCCCGATTCGGAGCGCTTGACGTAGTCGACCTGATCGGCCTGGTCTTCCTTCGACAGGTTGCGGTGGATGATCCCGAGCCCGCCGATGCGGGCGATCGCGATCGCCATCCGCGATTCGGTCACGGTGTCCATCGCTGCGGAGACGAGCGGGATGTTGAGCTCGATCTCCTTGGTCAGTCGGGTGGTCGTCGAGGCTTCCGAGGGGATGACGTCGGTGTCACCGGGCAGGAGGAGGACATCGTCGTAGGTGAGTCCCGTGAGGGAGAACGGATCGTGTGCGGCCTGATTTTCCTGCTCCGGGATCCCCATGAGTGGTGCCTTTCGACGCGGTGAGTTCGGTGGGTCAATGCTATCGAACGCATACATGCCCGAGCCACAGATTCAAGCACCGCGCATTGTGAGTCTGCCGACAGGCAGACGTAGTCACCGCCAGGCCTCGCCGAGGTGGTGGTGCGGCTCAGTATCCCTCGCCCACCGAGCGGGCGAGGTCGAGGGTCGAGGCCTCGGAGTCGTCGAGGTGGATGCGCAGCAGTCCCTCGGCGCCGTGCCGGTCCCCCGACGTGATCCTGTCGAGGATGTCCCGGTGCGGGTTCGCCCAGTGCGAGTGGTACTTGCCCGGCTCGGCCGATCGGGAGAACGTCGTCGACAGCCGGGCGAGGAGGTTGAGGTAGAACTCGTCGAGCAGGGGGCTGCCGAGCAGTCCGACGATTGCCCGGTGGAAGGACATCGAATGCTCGACCGCATCGGCCCAGCCCTCGTCGGCGGGAGCGGTCTCGGCGCGGACGACGGAGGCCTCGACCCGGGCGAGCGCCTCGGCGGTGGCGTCCTGGGACTCCTGCACCGCGCGGATCTCGAACACGCGGCGGGCGCGGTAGAGGTCCTTGAGCTCCTCGATCCCGAAGGTGCGCACGAAGAACCCGCGGTTGGGCTCCTGGACGAGCAGACCGGCGTGGCGCAGCAGGCTCAGTGATTCGCGGGCGGTGTTGCGGGAGACGTTGAACTCCTTGGCCAGCGCGCCGTCGCGGATCGGACTGCCGGCCGGGTACTCGCCGGTCGTGATCCGGGTCCGCACACGGCTGACGATCGCCTCCGAGGTGCATCCGTGGACAGAATCTGGCATGTCCCTAGGCTACCGCCTTCGGGTGGGAGTTCCGTGGTCCATGCGCAGCCACGGACCACGGCACCACCCTGGCTCGCCCGAGAACCGCCCCCTTGCGCCTGCGTTCCGACCCTTGAAGACTGGAGCTCCGGGACGCGAGACGGAGGGAGTCGAGGCGATGAGTGAGGATGCACCGTCCCTGTTCGAACCCGACGGGACGGGACGCCCGCTGGCCGACCGGCTGCGCCCGCAGAACCTCGCCGAGGTGGTCGGCCAGGACCACCTCCTCGGCGCGGAGGCCCCGATCGGGAGGATGGTCGCCGAGCACCGGCTGGTCTCGATGGTCCTGTGGGGTCCTCCCGGCTGCGGGAAGACGACGATCGCGCGCCTGCTCGCCGAGGCCACGGGCCTGGTGTTCGAGCCGCTCTCGGCGACGTTCTCGGGCGTCGCCGAGCTGCGCAAGGTCTTCCAGGCCGCCGGCAGGCGCCGTGAGATCGGACAGGGAACACTGCTGTTCGTCGACGAGATCCACCGGTTCAACCGTGCCCAGCAGGATTCGTTCCTCCCCTATGTCGAGGACGGCACGATCGTGCTCGTCGGCGCGACCACGGAGAATCCCAGCTTCGAACTCAATGCGGCGCTGCTGTCGCGCTGTCAGGTCTTCGTCCTCAGACGCCTCGACGACTCCGAGCTTCTCGTCCTCATCGACCGCGCCGAGGAGGTCACGGGCACTGCGCTGCCGCTGACCGACGACGCCCGGCAGGCGCTCATCGCGATGGCCGACGGGGACGGACGCTACCTGCTCAACCTCGTCGAACAGCTTCAGACCGTCGACACGACGCTCGATGTCACCGGGCTGGTGCGGCTGGTCCAGCAGCGGGCCCCGGTCTACGACAAGTCGCAGGAGGGCCACTACAACCTCATCTCCGCGCTCCACAAGTCGATGCGCGGCTCTGACCCCGATGCCGCGCTCTACTGGCTGGCCCGGATGCTCGACGGCGGCGAGGACCCGCTCTATATCGCACGCCGTCTGGTGAGGTTCGCGAACGAGGACATCGCGATCGCCGACCCCCAGGCCGTGCACCAGGCGATCGCGGCCTGGGACGTCTATGAGCGCCTCGGCTCCCCGGAGGGCGAGCTCGCGATCGCCCAAGCGGTCGTGTACCTGGCGACGGCGCCGAAGTCGATCGCCGTCTACCGCGGATTCGGCGCCGCGCGGAAGCTGGCGAAGCGCACGGGTTCGCTCATGCCCCCGGAGCACATCCTCAACGCCCCGACGAAGCTGATGAAGGATCTCGGCTACGGCAGGGACTACGAATACGATCCGGACTCCCCGGGCGGATTCTCCGGTGCGGACTACTTCCCCGAGGGCATCGAGCGCGAGAAGCTCTACCGGCCCACGGGCACCGGCTACGAGCGGATCATCGGCGAGCACGTGGCCGAATGGGACCGCCTCCGCCGACAGAGACGCGACGACTCCGGGGAGTGAATCACCCCAGGCGCAGCGTGGTCTCGAACCGGCGCGGCTCTCCGGTCACTGGATCGGTGAAGTCGATCGTCGAGGCGAGCAGCTGCAGCGGGGAGCTGAAGTCGTAGGGGTCCGGGCACAGATCGACGGGATAGACAGGGTCGCCGAGGATGGGCAGGCCCAGGGACGCCATGTGCACGCGCAGCTGATGCGTTCGTCCCGTCACGGGCTCGAGCTCGTACTCCCCCACCGCGCGCCTCGGCGAGGGCGGGTCGACGGGTCCGAGGAACCGGATGCGACTGACCGCGTTCGGTTCGCCCTCGACCTCGAGGACCTGCCTGCCGCCGCGTGGTTTGACCAGCCTGGACCGTACCTCGCGAGGGAACTCGAGGCCGGCCGGCGGCAGCGGCGCGAGCGCCCGGTAGGTCTTCGTGACGAGCCGGTCCTGGAACAGCCTCTGGTAGGTGCCGCGGGTCTCCACCCTCTTGGACAGGATGAGCAGTCCCGCCGTGATCCGGTCGAGGCGGTGGATGGCGACGAGGTCGGGCAGGCCGAGGTCGACGCGCAGCCGGGTGACGACGCATTCGCGGACGAACCGGCCATTCGGGGTGCTCGCGAGGAAATGCGGTTTGTCGACGACGAGCAGGTCCTCATCCTCGAACACGATGACCGGGTCGAAGGGGATGCGCTCCTCGGCGGGCACCGGTCGGTGGAAGAAGTAGAAGCCTCCCGGGCTGACGGGATCGTCCCAGGCGACCGGCTCCCCCAACTCATCGCACATCTGCCCTGTGCTGAGCAGTCCGCGGCGCTGCGCCTCGGTGGCGGTGGGGAACTCGTCGTGCAGCCACTGCCCGATCGTCTCGGGCACCGGCAGGTGCGCCTTCGCGCTCGTCGCCTTCCCGCCCGGGGCCCGGAGCGCAGTCGCGGAAATCCCCTCACGGGGCGGAAGCGGGCTGCGCGGCATTGCCCCATGATATCCCTGCCCTCGATGCCGGATCGCCGCGACGGATGCTCCACTGCTCGTGTGTCACACGAGCAGGACGGAGAGCAGGTGGCGGGTCTCCCCGGGCCCACTCATACCGCTTCGAGCGCCTCGACCGGATTGATCGAGGTCGCGGCCCTCGCCGGGACCCGGCCGGCCAGAGCCACCGCGAGCAGCGAGCCGGGGACCACGACGACCAGCACCCACCACGGCAGGGACGGGGCGAAGAATCCCGTCAGCGGGGAGATCACGGCGAGCGCCCCGATCCAGCCGTAGAGGACACCGAGCGGAACCGCGACCAGGCACGCGACGACGGTCAGCTGGAGGCCTTCGCCGAGTACCATCGTCCGCACCCTGGCCGGGCTCTGCCCAAGCGCCATGAGGAGGCCGATCTCCCTGGTCCGCTGCCGGACGGACAGGGCCAGGGCGTTGACCACGCCGATGACGGCGATGACCACGGAGAAGGCCACCATGCCGAGGAAGAAGAGCATCGTGCGGTCGATGACCTGCAGCAGCGCGTCCTCGACGATCTCCATCCCCTCCTCGCCCAGGCTCTGTGCGTAGATCACCATCTGGTCCCGGAAGGTCGTCATCGCGGTGGCGAACATCGTCACAAGGGTGATGCCGATGATGAGGCCGATGACCGTGCGGGAGCTGCGGATCGGGTGCCGGTCGATGTTCTTCGCCGCCAGCCGCGCCGAGGCGCTGCGACCCATCAGCCTGCCCGCACGGCTCTGCAGCGGCGGGAGGAACCAGGCGCTGCCGACGATGAGCCCGAGGAATGAACAGGCGCCTCCCGGGGTGGCGATGAGGAGCCCGGCCGGGTTCGACAGCGCGAAGCCGAGGTACGCGCCGCCGGCGAGCATGATGAGGCCGAGGGCGAGCAGCACCAGGGCGATGCCGAGCGAGCGTTTCGAGGACCGCACGTCGTCGGTGCGCTGCTCGACGGACTGCGAGGTCGCCTCGATCGGGGAGATCCCGGAGATCCGCTTGGCGCCGAGGAAGGCCGCGTACCAGGTCACGGCGATGGTGGTGACGGCGGGCACGAACATCTCGATGCCGCCGAGCCCCGGGTCGACGGTCACCGCGTCGCCGAGGAGGGCGAGCGTGACCAGGGCCAGGCCCGTCGACACGGCCACCGCGGCCGCGGTGGCGGGGACGGAGACGATGAGCCCCTCCAGACCGGCGGCGCGACGCAGCCTCCTCGTCGAGGCGCCGATGAGCCGCAGCAGGGCCAGCTGCCGACTGCGACCGGCGATGATGATGCTGAAGGTGTTGGCGATGACGATGCCGGAGACGAACAGGGCGATGAGGAAGAACGTCATGCCGACGATCGTGATCATCACGGTCGCGGTGTCGGAGGCGGACACCACCTCGGCGGAGCGCATCAGGGCGCCGAGGATCCCGATGCCCTGCATGATCGCGGTCCCGAACAGCGCGGCGATGAAGACGACGAGGACGCTGGGGGCGAACTGCCGGGGGTTCGCCCGGATCTCGCGGAGCGGATTCATCGCGCCTCCCCCTGCGCCGCCGAGGCGGAGGCGTCGGAGTCGAGGGCCGCACCGGACTCGAGGTCGAGCATCGTCCGGGCGATCGCCTCGGCGCGGATGGTGCCGGTCAGCTCCGTGACGGGCCGGCCGTCGGCGAGGAACACGACGCGCTGGGCGTGGGAGGCGACGAGCGGGTCATGGGTGACCAGCACGATGCTCTGCCCCAGGTCCCGCACGGCCTCGGACATGACGCGCATGACCTCCCGCCCGGAGCGGGAGTCGAGGTTGCCCGTCGGCTCATCGGCGAAGAGGATGTCGGGCCGGGTCGCCAGAGCACGGGCGATGGCCACACGCTGCTGCTGGCCGCCGGAGATCTCGTTCGGCCGGTGGTCGCGCCGGTGCCCGATTCCGAGCCGATCGATGAGGTGGTCGACCCATTCGCGTTCCTCGGCCGTCGGCTTCCGGTCGTCGAGCTCGAAGGGCAGCAGGATGTTGTCGATGACGGTGAGGGTGGGGATGAGGTTGAAGGCCTGGAACACGAATCCGATCGTCCGCCTGCGCAGCTTCGTCAGCTCGTCGTCGTCCAGCGCCGAGATCTCCCGGTCGCCGATGTGCACTCGGCCCGAGGTGGGGGTGTCGAGACCGGCCATGATGTGCATGAGCGTCGACTTGCCCGAGCCGGAGGGTCCCATGATCGCGGTCATCCGGGCAGGAGCGATGTCGAGGTTCACCCCCTGCAGGGCCGTCACCGACATGTGCGCGGTCGCATAGGTCTTCGTCACATCGCGGATGCGTGCGATGGGAGGAGCGGTACAGGTCGTCGGGGATGCGGGGTGGGGCTGGGTCACTGCTGGATCACCTTGGTCTCGAGGGATTGTCAACGGTGTCCACGTTAGTGAGCACTCGACTCGTCGACTGTGCGGTAACCCTGAAACGGCACTCGGGAAAACCCGAGCACCGCCCCCCGAACGCACGTGTGGCCCGGAACGTGATGTTCCGGGCCACACGGTGTCAGCTGACGAGGAGTCAGACCGGGATCAGTCCTCTTCCTCTTCCTTCTTCTCGACGACCAGGGTCTCGGTGGTGAGAACCAGGGCGGCGATCGAAGCGGCGTTGCGCAGTGCCGAGCGGGTGACCTTGACGGGGTCGATGATGCCCGCCCCGATGAGGTCGCCGTAGGAGTCGGTCGCGGCATTGTAGCCCTGCCCCGATTCGAGCTCCTCGACCTTCGAGACGACGACGTAGCCGTCCTGGCCCGCGTTCTCGGCGATCCAGCGCAACGGCTGGACGACGCCGCGGCGGACGATGTCGGCACCGGTGGCCGCATCGCCGGTCAGCCCGAGGTCATTGCCCTCGAGCACCTTGGCGGCGTGGATCAGAGCAGATCCGCCACCGGCGACGATGCCCTCCTCGATGGCCGCGCGGGTCGCCGACACGGCGTCTTCGACGCGGTGCTTGCGCTCCTTGAGCTCCACCTCGGTGGCGGCGCCGACCTTGATGACTGCGACACCGCCGGCCAGCTTGGCCAGGCGCTCCTGCAGCTTCTCACGGTCCCAGTCGGAGTCGGTGTTCTCGATCTCCGAGCGGATCTGGGCGACGCGACCGGCGACGGCGTCATCGGATCCGGCACCGTCGACGATGGTCGTGTTGTCCTTGGTGACGGTGATGGTCCGGGCGTTGCCGAGCTCCTCCAGGGTGACCTGGTCGAGCTTCATGCCCATGTCGGCCGTGACGACCTGACCGCCGGTGAGGACCGCGAGGTCCTCGAGGATCGCCTTGCGGCGGTCACCGAAGCCGGGGGCCTTGACGGCGGCGACGTTGAGGATGCCGCGCAGCTTGTTGACGACGAGGGTCGACAGGGCTTCACCCTCGATGTCCTCGGCGACGATGAACAGCGGCTTGCCGGCCTGCTGCACCTTCTCCAGCACGGGCAGGAGCTCCTGGATGTTGGAGATCTTGCCCTGGTTGATGAGGATGAGCGCGTCGGAGAGCACTGCCTCCTGGCGTTCCGCATCGGTGACGAAGTGCGGGGAGAGGTATCCCTTGTCGAACTGCATGCCCTCGGTGATCTCGAGTTCGACATTGGCAGCCTGGGATTCGTCGATGGTGATGACACCATCCTTGCCCACCTTGTCGAAGGCATCGGCGATGAGGGCGCCGATCTCTTCTGACTGGGCGGACAGGCCCGCGACGTGGGCGATCTCCGAGGAGTCGGCGACATCGCGGGCGATGGTGCCGAGCTGGTCGGAGACGGCCTCGACGGCGGTCTCGATGCCGCGCTTGAGGGCACCGGGAGCGGCGCCGGCCGCGACGTTGCGCATTCCTTCGTGGACGAAGGCCTGGGCCAGGACGGTCGCGGTGGTGGTTCCGTCACCGGCGATGTCGTTGGTCTTAGTGGCAACTTCCTTGGCGAGCTGTGCGCCGAGGTTCTCGTAGGGGTCGTCGATCTCGATCTCACGAGCGATGGTCACGCCATCGTTGGTGATCGTGGGGGCTCCCCACTTCTTGTCGAGCACGACATTGCGTCCGCGAGGTCCCAGCGTCACCTTGACGGTGTCGGCGAGCACGTTGACTCCGCGTTCGAGTGAACGGCGGGCCTCGTCGTTGAATTCCAGAGTCTTAGGCATTCGTCCTCCGTAGTAGTGAAGTGATTCGGAAGGATTCAGCCGATGACGGCGAGCACGTCACGAGCCGAGAGCACGAGGTACTCCTCGCCGCCGTGCTTGACCTCGGTGCCACCGTACTTCGAGTAGATGACCCGGTCGCCGACGTTGACGTCGACCGGAACGCGGTTGCCGCTGTCGGACACGCGGCCGGGGCCGACTGCGACGACTTCGCCTTCCTGAGGCTTCTCCTTGGCGGTGTCGGGGATGACCAGACCGCTGGCAGTGGTCTGTTCTGCTTCGACCTGACGGATAACGATCCGATCTTCGAGTGGCTTGATGGAGACCGACATATCGGGCCCTCTCCCTTCGCTGGGTTCTTCTTGACACAGATCAGACGGCGGCGGCTGCCATGACCCTCTCGTCGTCGCGGGTGCCGAGCGGATCGACCGTCCAGTGAAACTGGCACTCTGGGAGCGCCAGTGCTAACTCGACTTTAGGACGCAATTAGCACTCGGTCAACTTGAGTGCCAAGAGGCGGGCACGACGAAGGGCCCCGGATCTCTCCGGGGCCCTTCGAATTCGGCTCAGGCGTGCCGCAGCGCGCTCGGGCGATCGCTCAGGCGCAGGCCCACTGGCTCCAGCCGGCCTCGCGCTGCAGCTTCTTGGCGCGGTCGAACTGCTCCTGCGGGCTGGCGTCGGCCGGGTTGCCCGATCCGCCCATCGACTGCCAGGTGGCCATCTTGAACTGGAACAGTCCGTAGTGGCCGTTCGGGTTGACGGCCTTGGGGTTGAAGTTCGATTCGCACTTGGCGATCGAGTACCACTTGGAGCCGGGTCCGCCGAGCATCGCCTTGATCTCGGAGGTGCTCATGTCACCGCCGCCACCGCTCGAGCCGGAGTCTCCACCGGAGCCGGAGTCACCGGAGTCGCCGCCGGAACCACCGGTCGAGGGGGCCTCTTCCTTGGTGCCTTCGACGATGACCTTGGTCTCCGCCTCGGCGAGGACCTTCTCGCTCTTCTTCTCCTTCTTGACCTCTTCCCCGTTGACGGTCTTGACCGAGTACTCGATCTCCTTCTGACCGTCCTTGCCCTTCTTCTCGACCTTGGTCTCGCCCTTGGGCAGGGAGTCGGACTTCTTCTTCTCGACCTTGGCCTTGATCGTCTCCTTCTCCTTGACGACCTCGTTCTCCACCCGGTTGACGGTGAGAACCTGGCCGTCGGCAGGAGCTGCGGTGAGCGGCACGGAGAGGAAATCGTCCTTGTCGAGCTTGACGCCGGCCTCGTTGAGGGCCTCTTCGGCGGTGTCGACGGGAGCGGTCACCGAGTGGTCCTTGCCGTCGGCGAGGACGGTGAGATCCTTGGCGGTCGTGACATCGATGTCGTTGCCGGTCTCCTTGAGCTTCGTGTCCGCCTCGGCGTTGAGCTGAGCGTCCTTGGCGTCGACGCCGAGGTCGGCCAGCGCCTGGCCGACGGTGTTCGCGGTCGTCCACTCCTCGGACTTCTTGCCATCGACCTCGAGCGCGACCTGCTTGGCGGTGTTGACGGTGATCGTCATGTCCCGGTCGATCTTCTCACCGAGTCCGGGCTTGACCTCGTCCTTCTCATCGACCTTGATGTCGCGGCTGTCGAGGATGTCGCCGACGGTGCCGCCGAAGGTTCGGACCTCCTCGGCCTGGCCGTTGACCTCGAGGGTCACGGGCTTGTTCATCGAGACGACAGCACCAGTGCCACCGACGAGTCCGGTGATCACGATCGCCTGGGCAACGATCTGGGCTTTGCGGTTCTTGAGCAGATCAATCACAGAAGTATCCCTGGGGCAGAGTTCATCGACTCATCCACTGTAACCGATTCGTTACAAGCACTGCAAAACATCACAGAAACGTAACGCCGAGGCGGCTTCCGGTAACCCTGAACGTTCCCTGCACGACGGCGGGTCCCTCCAGGTCACCGGCGTTCCGGTCATGGTTCATCGTCACGTTTCGGTTGCGGATGGGACGACGATGGGACGGAGATCACGGCGAGTGCGACTGGCGCGGACGTGTCGGCCCGGAGCTCCCGTGCGTCCGGAGGCGTTCAGTCCCAGGAGCCCAGGGCTCTCGTCGCGTTCTCCCACACGGCGGCACAGAGCTCCTCCTCGTGGAGTCCGCGCACCTCGGCGAGCTTCCGCGCGGTGACCGCGGCGAGGTACGGTCCGCCGGGCTTGCCGCGGTGCGGGTGCGGGGTGAGGAAGGGCGCGTCGGTCTCGGTGAGCAGCAGCTCCAGGGGCACGCTCGCGGCGGCCCGGCGCAGCTCGTCGGCGTTCTTGAACGTGATGTTGCCGGCGAACGACATGTAGTACCCGTGCTCGGCGCATTCGCGGGCCATCGCCTCGTCGCCGGAGAAGCAGTGGAAGATCGTCACCTCGGGCGCGCCCTCCTCGCGGAGGATCCGCAGGACGTCGGCGTGGGCCTCGCGATCGTGGATCTGCAGGGCCCGGCCGGTCCGCTTGGCGATCTCGACGTGGGCGCGGAAGGAGCGCTGCTGCTCGGCGATTCCCTCCTCGCCCGTCCGGAAGTAGTCGAGCCCGGTCTCGCCGACGACGCGCATCCTCTTGTGTGAGGTCACGAGCGACTCGATCTCGGTGAGCGCGTCGTCGAGTCGGCCGCGCTCGGCCAACCGGGGGGCTTCGTTCGGGTGGAGGGCGGCGCCGCCGAGCATCCACGAGCGCGGGGCCGAACCGCCGGTGCCGGCGTACTCGTCGGCGACGAGCTGCGCCGTCCAGCGTGCGGCGGCGAGATCGCAACCGATCTGGACGATCCGGCGCACCCCGGCCGCCTCGGCGGTGTCGAAGAAGAAGTCGAGTTCGGGGAACTCCTCGTCCTCGTCCGGAGCCAGCTGCGGTTCCGGTTCGCCCTGCCCCAGGGGCAGGCGGGCACCGGTGCAGATGTCGAGGTGGGTGTGGGTGTCGACTCCCGGGTGGGCAAGCGGGACCGGCACCGGAGGGTAGGTCCCGGCGGCGCGAGAGGCCATCATTCCTCCACGAATTTGGGGAACACGGGTTCGGGCTTGGGCAGGGGCGTGCCCGGCACCAGCGGATAGTCGATGGCGGCGAAGGACCGCGGGTCCACCTCGGCGGCGGTGACGCCGGCCTCCGCGGTCCGGGCGGCCGCTGCGGCGATCCCCGCTGCCGCGACCCCGGCACCGGCGGCCACGCCGACGGCCGCCCCGGCACCCACCGAGGCCATCGCCTCGGCGCCGGAGCCGTTGTCGATCGCGGTGGCGAGCACCTTCGCGCCGGCCTCGGCAGCGCCGGCGTCGACGCCGAGGAGGTCGAGGATCTTCCCGGCGGATCCGGGCATGACGGGCTGGATGAGGATGGAGATGATGCGCACGACCTCGATCGTCACCCACAGCACGGTGGCCATGCGCTCGGGATCGGTCTTCTTCAGCTGCCACGGCTCCTGCGCGGAGAAGTAGCGGTTGGCCTCGGACAGCACCTTCCAGCAGGCCTCGACGTAGAGGTGGAGGCTCTGGGTGTCGATGTGGCGGCGGGCGGCATCCAGGGCCGCGCGGGCCTGGCCCAGCAGCGTTTCGTCGGCGTCGGTGAGCTCCCCGGGCTGCGGCACCTGGGCGTCGCAGTTCTTCGCGATCATCGACAGCGAGCGCTGCGCGAGGTTGCCGTACTCGTTGGCGAGGTCCGCGTTCTTGCGGGTGATGATCGAGTCCTTCGTGTACGACCCGTCCTGGCCGTAGGAGAACTCGCGGAAGAGGAAGAACCGCAGGGTGTCGAGGCCGAACGCCTCGACGAGGTCGATGGGATCGACGACGTTGCCCACCGATTTCGACATCTTCTCGCCGGCGTTGAAGAGGAACCCGTGGGCGTGGACGCGCTTCGGCAGCTCGATCCCGGCGCTCATGAGGAAGGCAGGCCAGTAGACGGCGTGGAAGCGGGTGATGTCCTTGCCGATGATGTGGACGTCGGCGGGCCACCACTTGTTGAAGCGCTCCTCGTCGTCGGGGTAGCCGACGGCGGTGATGTAGTTGGTCAGGGCGTCGATCCACACGTACATGACGTGCTTCTCGTCGCCGGGCACGGGCACACCCCAGTCGAAGGTGGTGCGGGAGACCGAGAGGTCCTTGAGCCCGGAGGCGACGAAGGAGGCGATCTCGTTGCGCCGGGAGTCCGGGCCGAGGAACTCGGGGTGGGTCTCGTACAGCTCGAGCAGCCGGTCCTGGTACTTCGAGAGGCGGAAGAAGTAGGACTCCTCCTCGGTCCAGGTGACCTCAGTGCGGGTCTCTTTCGACAGGCGGACGCCGTCGACGACCTCGGTCTCGTCCTCGGTGTAGAAGGCCTCGTCACGGACCGAGTACCAGCCGGAGTAGGAGTCGAGGTAGATGTCGCCGGCGTCGACGAGCCGCCGCCACACGGCCTGACAGGCCGCGTAGTGGTCGGGATCGGTCGTGCGGATGAACCGGTCGAACGTCGAACCGAGGGCCAGCTGGGTCTGCCGGAAGTTCTCCGAGTTGTCGTCGGCCAGCTGCTTGGCGCTGATGCCCAGCTTGTTCGCCGCCTGGAGCATCTTCAGCCCGTGCTCGTCGGTGCCGGTGCAGAAGAACACATCGTGGTTGTCGAGCCGCTTGAAGCGGGCGAGCGTGTCGGCCGCGATGTACTCGTAGGCGTGCCCGATGTGGATGGCCCCATTGGGGTAGGCGATGGCTGTCGTCAAGTAGTAACCCATAGGCCACACAGTCTAAGGGACGCCGCCCGCGGCGATCCGCCCGGTCCACGGTGGTGCGGGCGGATGTCACACTCCCAGCCCCGGGCAGCGGGTCGGACTCCGTGGGGGCGTCCTGGGGCGGGAATGGGGAGCGGGCCACGGGTTGGAGAGCGGGCCGGGAGTTGCGCCGCGAGGTGGGAGCGGGTCGCGGTTGCGGGCCGCGGGTCGCGGGTCGCGGTGTCGGTACTGCTTGCTCTGAAGGGCACCGTCTACGCTCAGCACCACGGGTTGCTTTCACCATTGGCACTGTCTGCTCTGGAAAGCACTGGGCGCAACCAGTGCTTTCCAGAGCAGACAGTGCCATTCACTCGATCACTTCAGCAACGGGGCCCGCCTGAAGGCCAGGAGCTCCGGCACCTGCTCGAAGAGCTTCAGTTCGAATGCCTTGCGGTTCATCACCTCGGGGAAGGTAAAGTGAACGACTCTGAACCCCATGCTCAGCAGGGTGTTGTGCTGATAGCTCTCCCTCTTCATCCGATTCGGGCCGGCGTCGGCATACTTCCCCACCCCGTCGACTGCCAAGGCGGTCATGGTCTCCCGGTGCAGGAAGTCGAGCCGCGTGAGCAGGGCACCGTCGTGGACGACGTTCCACTGCTGGACGAAGTCATGGAGCCCCGACTGGTGGAGATTGAAGGAGCAGCGGCTTTCGGCATAGCTCTCCGAGAGCGGAGACACCATGTCGAGGATCCGCAGCGCCATCTGCCTGCCGCGCTTCAACCGCAGTGCCGCCGGCACGAATTCGCTGCCGACGATCTCACGCCCGATCGTGAGCATCCGGCGCGGGTTCGAGGAACCGAGGCGCGTGTCGCCCGTTGTGGCGATGACGGCCATCCTCAGCGCGAGATCCAACGCGGCAAGCCCAGCGGGAGGACCCTGCCAGGAGATGAGCTCGAGACCGGCGCGGACCGGTCCCGCAGTCCTCACGCCGTGGATCACGGTCTGATCCTCGTCCGGTGTCACCCGCCGCAGCCGTCGCACTTCGCTCGTCATCGTACTGGCACGCGGATGCGCGACGGTGATCCGCCTGAGCTCTGCGTCGAACAGCGGAAGTTCGCTGAGCAGCGCCGCCGAGACCCCGAAGGCGACATCTCCGCTCCGGTAACGCGGATAGTGGATGACAGCCAACCGGGCCAGGTGCTGCTGGAATCTGGGGTCGCGCAGTCGCTCTTCTGCCGAGGTGCTGCCGACGTACTCCACCCACTCGTGATCGTCGACGAGCCTGCGGATCCGCGAGTGCCGGGGCAGAGGACACTCGGCGACGATGGAGTAGATCCCTCGACAAACGTTCATCAGACAGCAGCGCTTCGCTCTCGATATCTCGGCCGTCGAGAGTCCCTCGGACCTCAGGTCGCCGTACGAGACCACGTTGTACCTGCGCAGAATCTCTTCGCTCATGCGATCACTGTTCCCGATCGAACCCTCGCGATCACAGTCCGTTCCGACGAGGTGTGGATGGGCCGATCGCCTCCACAAGCGGTTCGAGCCCGAGTGACGAGAGCCGATCACGGCGTCCCGAGCACAAGTCGGAGTACAGCGGCACGCTCCTGGCCCCAGTCGGTACGGTTGCGGCACGGTTCGCTCTGGACGGCTCGCGTTCTCAACCGTGCTGCTCGGAGTGAACCGTGCTTGGACGTCCACAGCCGGGCGAACCCGAGTCGGTCACATGCTCGGAGTCGAGAATGCGCCCGAGTCATGCACAACCCGGGCCTCACTCCTGGTGCAGCCAGGCCTCGTAGACGTCGCGCTTGGACAGCCCGTGGCTCTTCGCCACCTGGCCGGCGGCCTCCTTCGCCCGCATTCCGGCATCGACGAGGGCCGCCATCTCGGCGAGGTGGTCCTCCGGGCTCGTCTCGACGGCGCTCGCTCCGGCGAGCACGAGGGTGAGCTCCCCGCGCAGCCCTTCCGCGGCCCGCTCCTGCAGGGATCCGACGGTTCCCCGCAGGGTCTCCTCGTAGGTCTTGGTCAGCTCGCGGCTGATGCTCATCGGACGCTCGGGCCCGATGACGGAGAGGAGGTCGGCCATCGTGTCGGCGATCCGATGGGGACTCTCGAAGAACACCATGGTCCTCTTCTCGGTCCGCAGCTCGTCAAGGAGGCTGCGGCGCGCCCCGGACTTCCGAGGCAGGAACCCTTCGAAGCTGAACCGATCGCTCGGCAGGCCCGAGACCGCCAGTGCCATGAGCACCGCCGAGGGGCCGGGTGTGGCAGTGATCGGCAGGTCCGCCTCGGCGCAGGCCCGGACCACCCGGTAGCCCGGGTCGGAGACCGCGGGCATCCCGGCGTCGCTGAGCAGGACGACGGTCCTGCCCGCACGGACGTGCTCGACGAGCTCGGGCGCCCGGCTCTGCTCGTTGTGGTCGAAGACGCTGATCACCCGGTTCGTGTGCTCGAGCTCGAGGCGCTGCGCGAGCGAGAGGAACCGGCGGGTGTCCTCGGCGGCGATGACGTCGGCGCTGGCGATCGCCTGCTGCATCCGCAGCGAGGCATCGCCGAGGTTGCCGATCGGGGTGCCGACGAGGATGAGGCGGCCGACGCTCGGGTCCCCCGCCTCGGCGAACGTGTCCGTGGCGGCTTCCGGTTCGTGGTCGGTCATCGGCGCGGCAGACGATCGCAGGGGCTGAGTGCCGGGGCCATCCTCAGGAGACGCCGGCGGCGAAGAACGCACCGCCGAGGATGATGACGAAGAAGAGCACGTAGACGACCCAGAACAGGACCCACAGCGCGGTGCCGATGTAGCCGACCCAGAGGGCGGCCTTCGCCATCCCCTCGCCGCGTTCGCCGCGCTCCCGGATCTGCTTGAGGGCGATGTGGCCCATGACGATGCCGGCAACGCCCGCGATGAAGAAGGACGACACGACTCCGAAGATCGACGCCACCATGCCGATGATCGCCAAGGTGTTGTTCGGCGGAAGCACCGGGTAGCCCGCGGCCGAACCCCCGTAGCCCGGCCCGTACCCGTATGCGGCGCTGCCGCCCGAGTTGTAGCTCACGGGCGCGGCGCTGCCGTTCGATCCGTACCCGGAGCCGTAGGCGGGTCCGGACTGCGGGCGCTGCTGCTGGTAGTACATGTCGGGGTTGTTCCAGTTGTTCTGACTGCTCATTGCCGCTCTCCTCGGGTTCAGGTACCACGGTACAGATTCGGCGGGCTCACCCCAAGGCGAACGTGTTGCAATCCTGTATCAAGGGCGATGCCCGCCCCGCGCCCTACACTTGTCCGTGATGAGTGAGCTCCAGGATCCCCACCCGCCGAGGCGGTCCCCCGGCCCCGACGGCGGCGCGGACTCGGCGCCGCCCGGCGCACCGGACGGCAGGACGCCCCCGGCGACCGTCCCCGCGGCCACCGTCTCCTCCTCCGCGCCGTCGTCGACCGCCCGCGAGGCCCCGACGGCGACCGCTCCCGCACACTCCCCCACCTCGGCGAGCGGACGCATCGCCAAGGAGCAGCGGGCGCGGCGGCGCGAGGCGATCCGCTCGGATGCCGCCGCCGTTCGCCGCGAGCTCTTCACCGTCGGCATGTGGGCGACTCGGGCTCCGGTCTGGATGTGGCCGGCCCTGATCCTCATCACCGTGCTCGGGGGCGCTCTGCGGCTGTTCCGTCTCGACTTCCCGCACCGTCTCATCTTCGACGAGACCTATTACGTCAAGGACGGCTACTCCGTCTTCGCCTACGGCTACGAGCGGTCCTGGCCGGAGGACGCCGACGACTCCTTCAACGCCGGGGACCCCGGCGTCATCGAGTCCACCCCCGAGTACGTCGTCCATCCGCCGCTGGGCAAATGGGTCATCGGCGCGGGCATCCACCTCTTCGGCGCCGACGATTCGTTCGGCTGGCGCTTCTCCGTGGCCATTCTCGGAACGGCCACGATCTTCCTCATCGGGCTCATCGCCTGGAAGCTCTTCCGTTCCGCGTTCTTCGCCACCGTCGCCGCCGGTCTCCTCGCGATCGACGGGGAGCACTTCGTCCACTCCCGCACGAGCCTGCTCGACATCGTCCTCATGGCCTTCGTCCTCCTCGCGTTCGCCTTCATCGTCCTCGACCGCGAGCAGGTGACGAAGCGGTTGGGCGCCTGGACGTCGTCCCTGCAGGACCCGGTCGACGATCCCGACCGACACCCCGCCACCGCCGAGGCGAACGCCACCCCCGAGGCGACCGCCGTAGACCGCAGACGAAGCCGGGACGCGCTCGACTTCGGTCCCCGCCTCGGCGTGCGCTGGTGGCTCATCGCCGCCGGCATC
This sequence comes from Brevibacterium sanguinis, assembly GCF_003315415.1. GTDB lineage: Bacteria > Actinomycetota > Actinomycetes > Actinomycetales > Brevibacteriaceae > Brevibacterium > Brevibacterium celere_A. Next base: position 73,148 of record NZ_QNSB01000001.1, on the reverse strand, counting down.
AGCCTGGGCCTGGCCATGGGCGTCAAGTGGTCGGGCCTCTACGCGCTCGCCGCGTTCGGGATCCTCGTCGTCACCTGGGACGTGCACTCGCGTCACCGCGCCGGCGTCGCCCATCCCTGGCTGGGCGCGCTCATCAGGGACAGCGTGCCGTCGTTCCTCAGGCTCGTGCCCGTCGCGGTTCTCACCTACATCGCCACATGGACGGGGTGGATCCGCTCCGAGGGCGCATGGGACCGGCAGTGGGCGGCCGAGAACCCCGGCTGGTGGCAGGCCCTGCCGTCCTGGCTCGACTGGCTGCCGGGCCTGGCCCACTACCACTACACCGCCTACTCCTTCCACGTCGACCTCGATTCCGAGCACCCCTACATGTCGAACCCCTGGGGCTGGATCGTCCAATGGCGGCCGACCTCCTTCTACTACGAGTCGCTGAGTCAGGGCGACCTCGGCTGTGAGGCGCTCAAGTGCTCCTCGGCGATCACCTCGGTGGGCAACCCGGTCATCTGGGGTCTGGCCCCGGTCGCGATCCTCGTCGTGCTCGCGGCCTGGATCCTGCGCCGCGATGTCCGCGGCGGGGTCATCCTCGCCGGGCTCGCCGCGACCTGGCTGCCGTGGTTCGCCTACCAGGACCGCACGATCTTCACCTTCTACACGATCGTCATGGTGCCCTTCGTCGTCCTCGCGCTCACCTACTGCCTGGCGCTGCTGTGGGGTCGTGCCCCTGCCGGACTCCCGCGGGGTCGTCGGGTGCCGAGCCCGCTGCTCCTGCGCCGCCTCGGCGTCGGCGCCGTCCTCGCCGCCGCGATCATGGCGTTCGCGTTCTTCTGGCCCGTCTACACCGGCGAGGTCATCCCCTTCGAGGCCTGGAACATGCGCATGTGGAACGTCACCTGGCGCTGAGATGAGCTGAGCACCGGCACCGCGGGGCGAGCGCTGTCGCGGCACCACCGGGCGAGCGCCGCCGCCGGCACCGTCCGGCCACCAAGCCCTCGCCTCGGCGTCGACGGGAGTTCACCGTCCGGCCACCGAGCGTCGTTAGCGTCGAATCACTGTGAAACATGACTCGACAACGACTCCCGTCCACCGCACCGTCGCGATCATCCCCGCCCGCGGCGGATCCAAGGGGATCCCGCTGAAGAACCTGCAGAAGGTCGCCGGGGTCTCCCTCCTCGCCCGTGCCGTCCACGCCGCCCGGGCGACCCCGAGCATCGACCGGGTGATCGTGTCCACCGACCACCCGGACATCGCCGCCGAGGCGGTGCGTGCCGGCGCCGAGGTGTCCCACCGTCCCGCCGACCTCGCCGGGGACTCGGCGACGAGCGAGTCCGCGCTCATCCACACCCTGGGCGGGCTCGACGAATGGTTCGACACGACCGTGTTCCTCCAGTGCACTTCCCCCTTCATCGACTCCGCCTCGATCGACAGCGCCGTGCGCAGGGTCGCCTCGGGCGGGGCCGATGTCGTGTTCTCGGCGGTCGAGGACCACTCCTTCCTGTGGCGCCTCGACGATGACGGTCACGCCGTCGCCGTCGGCCACGAGGCGAGCTTCCGGCCGCGGCGGCAGGACCGGGCGAAGCACTTCAACGAGACCGGCGCCTTCTACGTCATGCGCACCGACGGCCTCCTCGAGCACGGGCACCGGTTCTTCGGGCGCATCGCCATCGAGGAGGTCCCGGCCGAGCACGCCCGCGAGATCGACGACATGTCGGACCTCACCCTGGTCCGGGCGCTCGCCTCGACGCAGGAGACGGCGGAGATCATCGACGTCGACGCCCTCGTCACCGACTTCGACGGCGTCCACACCGACGACGGCGCGTATGTCGACGAGGACGGCAACGAGCAGGTCCGCGTCCACCGCGGCGACGGCATGGGAGTCTCCCGTCTCGTCCGCGCCGGGGTGCCCGTGATGATCCTGTCGAAGGAACGCAATCCAGTCGTCACCCGCAGGGCGGAGAAACTTCACGTCGACGTCACCCAGGGCGTGGACGATAAGGCTCGGGTGCTGCGCGCCTGGATCGAGGGCAACGGCCTCGACCCTGCACGCGTCGCCTACGTCGGCAACGACATCAACGACCTCGAGGCCTTCGACGTCGTCGGTTGGCCGATCGCCGTCGCGGACGCCCACCCCAAGGTGCGGGCCGCGGCCCGAGTGGTCCTCGACCGATCAGGCGGGCGCGGCGCGGTCCGGGAGGTCTGCGACCTCATCCCGCTCCGCGCGGAGGTCCACGAGCCCGTCAGTCAGGAGGCGGCCGCCGATTCCCCGGTCCCCGTGCCCGCTGCACAGCCGGTCGGCGGTCGAGAGGCGCCGGCCGAATCGCAGGGAGCCGACCCGTCCACGATCCACCGCCAACCGGCCCTGCTGCACGCACGGTCCTGACCGTCTGCGGCACCCGCCCACCGTCCCAGCGCCATCCGCCCCAGCACCACCGAACGCACCATCAATCGAAAGCAGGTTCCATGACTGATCAGCTCGCTCCCGTGGCCATCGGAGATCACCTCATCGGCGACGGCCGGCCCGTGTACATGATCGGCGAGATCGGCATCAATCACAACGGTGACGTGGAGATCGCCAAGCAGCTCATGGACGTCGCAGCCGCGGCCGGAGCCCAGGCCGTGAAGTTCCAGAAGCGCAACCCCGACGTCGCCGTCCCCGAGCACCAGAAGTCGAAGATGCGCTCCACCCCGTGGGGCGAGATGACCTACCTCGACTACAAGCACCGCGTCGAGTTCGGCCGCGAGGAGTACGCGGAGATCGACCGCTACGCGAACGAGCTCGGCCTCCAGTGGTTCGCCTCCCCGTGGGACGTCGACTCCGTCGAGTTCCTCGAGACGGAGTTCGACGCGCTGACCTACAAGGTCGCCTCGGCCTCGCTGACCGACTTCGAGCTGCTGCGGGCCATCGCCGCCACCGGCAAGCCGGTCCTGTGCTCCTCGGGCATGGCCGACTGGGCGACCCTGGACGCCGCGGTCGAGGTCTTCGACCGCGACAAGCTCGTCCTCATGCACGCCACCTCGACCTACCCGCTGCCGCCGGAGGAGGTCAACCTCGCCGCCATCCCCGCCATGCGTGAGCGCTACGGGGTCCCCGTCGGCTACTCGGGCCACGAGCTCGGCCTCGAGATCTCCTTCGCCGCGGCCGCCCTGGGGGCGGCGACGATCGAACGCCACATCACCCTCGACTCCTCGATGTGGGGCTCGGACCAGTCGGCGTCGATGGAGCCGCGCGAGTTCACCTCGCTCGTCAAGGGCGTGCGCGTGCTCGAGGTCGCCCGCGGCGACGGCACCAAGCGCATCATGCCCGGCGAGGAGTCGAAGATCGACTCGCTGCGCAAGGTCACCGTCTGAGGCCCGCTCAAGCCTGAGCCCAGCGCCGGCCTGAACGCGTCCACGGCTCTCCCCCGCACCCGGTCCCCAAACTGAGATCGTCCACGGCCCTGTCACCTCGCCGAGGTGGCAGGGCAGTGGTCATTCATCTCCGCTTCCGACTGCGCTCCGCCGAGTTCTTCCGTCGGCTCTCGATCCGAGCCGCGTCCACCCCTCTGCGCCCCGCCGTCATCCTTCCACACCCACGGTTATCCTGCCGTCCACCTCGGCGCCACCGAGAGTTCGTCCGTGCCTTCTAGCATCGAGCGAGTGCCGGGCCGTGACCTGCGGGTCGGCATCCGTGACCCCCGGCGCCGAAGGAACCCGTGACGACAACCGACCTGAGCATCATCATCCCCGCCAAGGACGGCGCCCCCTATCTGAGCACGATGTTCCGTTCGCTGCTCGCCCAGGGGCCGATCTGGGACCACACCCAGCTCATCTTCATCGACGACGGCTCGAGCGACGACACCCCCGCGGTGCTCGAGACCTTCGCCTCCGAGTTCCCCCGGTTCGACGTGCTCACCAATCCCGAGGCCTCGGGCCTTGCCAACGCCCGCAACCAGGGCCTCGGCGCCGCCGAGGGCGAGCACATCGTCTTCCTCGACGGTGACGACTGGCTGGCCCCGGGCCACCTGCCGGTGATGCTCGAGGAGATGCACCGCCTCGGCGTCGACTTCATCCGCTGCGACCACACGACGGTGCAGGGCACGAAGCGGGTGCGGAAGCTCGCGCCGATGTCGGTGCGCGGCGTCGCCCTCGACCCGCGAGTGGGCATCACCCCGGTCCACGATTCGACGATGGTCGACTACCCGTACGCATGGGCGGGGATCTTCCATCGGCGGCTGCTCGAGCGCGGGATCCTCACCTTCCCCGAGAACTTCATGACCGCCGAGGACCGGTCGTGGATCTGGCGGCTGCACCTGCGGGCCGAGTCGTTCGCCGTCGTCGACGCCCCCGGCATCCTCTACCGGCGGGGGCTGGCGAACTCGCTCACGCAGATTCTCGACGAGCGCCAGCTCGACTTCATCCGCGCGTTCGGGCAGATCTTCGACCTCATCGGCCGCGACGCGCACGCCGAGGAGTACTGGCCGAAGGCGATCCGCAACTGGCTGGCGATCCTCGACCACCAGATCACCCGCTTCTCCGCATCGCCGGTCTCCCTGCGCATGCAGCTGCGCCGCGGGGCCGCGGCGGTCTCGGCGCAAATCCCGCGGGACCTGCTCCGGGAGGAGTTCGCCCATCAGAAGCCGAGCAGACAGCTCAATGTCAGCAGCTACCTCGGCGATTCCCGCGCCTTCATTCTGGAGATGGTGAAGTGAAGCAGATCTTCCTGGTCTCGACGTTCTTCGAACTCGTCTGCCTCGTCGCGGGCCTCGACTCCGGGGAGTTCGACGACACCGCGGCGCCCGCGCTCCTGGGCACCGGCGGGGTGCGTCCCGAGACGCCGGGCGGCTCAAGGTCGGATGCCGCCGAGGAGCACGGCTCCCGCGAACGCATCCTCCTCGTGAGCAACAACGCCTCGGTCCTCGAACTCGCCCCGGGCCTCCTCGCATCCCCGGGCGCCGCATCGCTGATCACCCGCTTCGACCGCGTCATCGACCTCAACGAGACGCTGGCTCCGGCCCATCCCAGCTCGTGGAAGCCCTCACCCGGTGACCTGCCGATGGTCGAGGCGCACCTGCGCCGGGTCTGGGACCTCGGTGCCGAGGACATCGAGCTCGTCCTCGAATCCCCGCAGGTCAACCCGGCCATTGCCCTCGGCCGGGTGTTCTCCCGCGCCGCCATCCGTGTCCACTCGGACGGGCTGATGACCTATGGGCCGACCCGGAACCGGATTCCTCTGACCAACGGGCAGCGGATGTCGACCCTGCACTACCTGCCTCTCATCGCCGGGCTCGAACCGCGGCTGCTCGCGGAGTTCGGCATCGTCGGCCGGCCCATGAGCCTCGAGGCGTTCAGGACCGTCGTCGGCGAACTCGCCGAGACCACGGCAGGCGAGCTCGACGCCGCCCTCGGCGCCGCCCTGGGCGACGAGCCCTGGGCCTTCGCGGTCGGTCAGTACCTCGCGGCCCTGGGACTGCTCACCGAGGACGAGGAGACCGACCTCCACGTCTCGATGATCCGCGAGGCCGACCGGCGCGGACTGCGGACGGTCGTGTTCAAACCGCATCCCGCCGCTCCCCCGGCCCGGCTGGCGCCCCTGGTCGCCGAGGCGCGGTCCCGCGGCATCGACCTGCGGGTCCTCGATCTCCCGGTCCTCGCCGAAGTGGTCGTCGAGCGACTGGACCCGAGCCTCGTCCTCGGCGGGTTCTCCACGGCGCTGGCGACGGCGCGCGCGGTCTTCGGGACCCCGGCCCTGGCAGTGGGCAGCGATCTGCTCCTCGAGCGGATCGCCCCTTATCAGAACAGCAACCGCGTCCCCCTGACGATCATCGCCGAGGTGTGCGACGGCACCGCGCCCGGCGACGGTGGCGACAGCGGCCCCGGCACTGCTCCCGGCCAGGGCAGCGCCGGTGCCCCCGGTGCCGCGCCCGGCCGGACCGGCGCCGTCGCTGTCGACCGGGACCGCCTGCAGGACCTCGTCAACGCCGTCAGCTACTGCATGGCCCCCGAGTTCTCCCGCGACCTGCGCGCTCGCGCCGAGGCGTTCCTCGCCCACGTCTTCGGGCCGTCCGCACCCGCAGACGCGCACCGCTTCCGCCGGTACTTCAAGCGACGCCGGCTCACCGCCCTGGCCCTGCCGGGCGGTCAGACGAACCGGATCGCGCCCAAGCGCCTGGTCCGGCGCACGGGCGCGCTGGCCTTCAACGCGGCGACCCGCCAGCAGCGGCGCCTGTTCCAACGACTGCGAGGATGACATGATCTCCGCACACCCGATGCCGGCGAACCCGCCGCTCACCATCGCCTTCGTCGAATCCCCGCTCCAGTTCCTCTCCGCCCTCGAGGCCCATACGACGTCCGGGGACCCGGAAGCCTCCGGCGAACTCCTCATCCGGGCCCGCGGGAACGCCAAGGGGATGACCTCGTTCCTCGACGCGTTCGACGAGTCCTGGCTGCCGGGGTCCGTGCGCCTCGAACGCGAGGGAGCGAAGCCGGGAGTGCTGCGCACGCGCACCCCCGACCGCATCTGCCTCGGCGACGCCTGTTCGGGGCAGGTGCACAAGGCGCTGTCCCTGGCGTACCTCGAACGGCGGCTGCCCGAGGTCGTCATCCTCGACGACGGCCTCGCCACGTACTCGACGATCGAGATCCTCTCCTCCGGCCGGCGCCCGCTCATCCGCCCGCGCCAGACCCTCAAGCCCTCGCGCACCGTGATGGCGGCCTATGTCGCCGACCGGCTGCGCGGCCTCGCCGCTGCGGGACGGCTGCGCTGGCACACGGCTCTTCCGGTGCCCGAGAGTCTCGACGAGCAGTTCACGGCGGCCGGCGGCCGCATCACCCGGCACCGGTTCGAATTCCTCCAGACCCTGCCCACCGGGGGCAGCCACCCGCGCGACAACCCGGTCATCGGCTCGGCGCTGGCCGCCGACGGCCTCATCTCGACCGCCGCCTACCGGTCCTGGCTCGACGGGATCATCGCCGACGGCCCGATCACCTACTACCCGCATCGGCGGGAATCGGAGGAGTTCCTCGCCGACCTCGGCCGCGACCCGCGGGTGAGGATCAAGCACGTCGGCCTGCCCATCGAGCTGCGCCTGGTCAACCTCCCCGCGAATTCGACGATCCGCAGCCTTCCGAGCACCGCGGTCGTCTCGCTCACCGTGCTCAACCCCGACGTGACGATCGACGTCACCGAGATCCCCGCCGAATGGTGGACCGGTTCGGCACCGGATAGTCTGCGTACGTCTCTCAATTCCCAGACCCTGAAGGCCCATGTCAGAAGCTGAGCACCAGACGACGATCCGGATCGTCTCGATCTCCGACAGCGAGTCGTACCTCAAGTGGGCGTGCGCGCTGCTCGACGGACTGCCCGGCGTCGACGCCCAGGTCTGCCTCGTCGACAACCCGATCCTGCCGACGCCCGAGCAGATCGCCCATGCCGTGGCCGGCACCGCGTGGCAGGGTCGGCGCATCCCGGTGATCTCCCGCGCCGAGGTGGCCGCCACCATCGCCGCCCACCGCGCCGACGTCGTGCTCGCCGCCGCCACCGGCCCCGTCGTCGCCCAGATCTTCGCGAGCGCCCACGGGATCTCGCCCCGCCCGGCCCTGGTCTCGGGACTGCCCGGAGTCGGACTGCCGGCCAGGTCGAAGGGGATGCGCTACCGCCGCCTCGGCGACGCCTTCATCGCCCATTCGCACTTCGAGGTCAGCGAGTACGAGCGGATCAGCGCCAAGGTCCGAGTCCCCACCGAGGTGCTCCTCGGTCGCCTGCCGATGCTCCGCTCGGAGGGCATCCCCCGGCCCATCGGCTCCGCGACGGTAGACTTCGCGCCGGCTGACTCCTCGTCGGCAGTCCCCGGTCGGCTCGTCTTCGCCACTCAGGCGAAGGTCCCCGTCGAGCTCTCCGATCGCATCGCGATCGTCCGCGCGCTGGCGCGTTTCGCCGAGGCGCATCCCCAGTCACGGGCGATCGTCAAGGTCCGCTCACGTCCCGGGGAGCAGGAGACCCACCACGAGCAGCATCCCTATCACGAGATCCTCGATCGGCTCAGGCGGGAACGGGTGCCCGGGGCGGATCGGCTGGAGCTCGGATACGGGCCGATGAGCGATTTCCTCACCGAGGATGCGGCACTCGTCACGGTCTCCTCGACGGCGGCGCTCGAGGCGATCGACCGCGGACTGCCGACGGCGTTCCTCTCCGACTTCGGCTTCACCGAGGACCTGCTCAACGAGGTGTTCGCCGACTCCGGGGCCACGGCGACGCTGGCCGATGTGGCGGCCGGGCGCATCCCGTTCCCCGCCGAGGACTGGCTGGCGGCCAACTACTTCCATCCGGAGAACACGGGGCTGCGGCGACGCCTCGGCCTGCTGGCGCTGCGGGCGCGTGAGCGGCAGCTTCCGGACATGCGCCGTGCACTGTGGCAGCAGAAGAGGATGCTCGCACGGGCCGAGCTCCGCACGCTGGCCCCCGACGTCGTCGTCAGGTCCTACCGCACGATCCGCTACGGCCGCCGCCCCGTCGGCTGAGTCCGGTCAGTCCTGCACCAACTTTGTGTCGACTTCGTGCGGTTTTCCCCGTCTGAAACCGAACGATCGTCACGCGATTTGCCGCCGCCCCGTCGGCTGAGTCCGGTCAGTCGCGTGGCTGGGACTCCGACCCCACCACCGGCTCATCCATCGCCACCACCACCTCGGCAGCAGGCACCGCCTCCCTGAACACCCACGTCCGATACGCATAGAACCGGAACAGCATCGCCAACCCGATACCCACCACATTCGTCGAGATGTTGTAACTGAGCTGATCCTGCCACCCCAGCAGATACCACGTCACACCCAACGGCAGCACCGAGATCACCATCCCGGCCAGATTCACCACCACGAACAGCACGATCCCCCGCAGATTCGACTGCGTGGTCCGATCCCCATACGTCCACAGCCTGTTGCCCAGCCACACCACGACCATCGCCACGATCGTCGAGACGATCTTCGCCTTGATCGGAGACCCCTCGAGCAGAGCCGGCACCGGACCCAGACCATAGGCGAGGACATTCGACAGACCGACATCGACGACATACCCGAAACCACCGACAGTGAGGAACTTGACAGCCTCCACCGCGATGCGCCGGACCCGCTCCGCAAGAGATTCATTCATGACGATCACCGAGTCTAGTCCGCGTGGTTCCGCGGACCCTGAATGCCGGGGCGCGCGCCGCCCGACAGTCCGCCCGGTGAGCCGCCGACCCTCGTCGCGCCGGCGGCTCGCGACCGGGCGGCAGACCAGAGGACGAGGGCGATCGTCACGGCCAGCGCCGGCCAGAACGTGTATCGGAAGTGGTTGGCCGGTGCGATCGGGAAGTACCCGAGGATGTAGACCAGCGCCGAGGCGGCCAGCATCGAGATCTCGGGCCGGAACCTCCCCGCGCGGCCGTCCGTGGTCCCGCCGCGCACCCGCCAGGCGCGCACGTCGCGCCGGTGGGCGCGGCAGACGGCGACGAGGAGGCCGCCGGCGAGCAGCGCCCAGAACCAGGGGGTGAAGAGCATGGGGAAGGTGCCGAGCGCGAAGTCCTCGACGTAGGGCCGGACGATGTGGTCGGCCTTCTGGCTCCCCTGCGCGATCCCGGCCTTCCCGGCCTCCCCATGCCAGTCGGCCGGCCAGTACACGAGGTCGGTGGTGAAGAAGTAGTGGGAGAACACGGCAGCCCGGTAGCCGATGTAGCGCACGGGGTGGGTGATGACCTCGCTCAGCCACAGGTCCTTGAGCGCGTCCTGGTGGGCGATCGGGGTGAAGGGCTCACCGGTCTCTCCCCTGCCGTAGCAGTTCCAGTAGGCGTCCCAGATCTCGCCCATCGCCAGGCACTCATCGCGAGCGGAGTTGATGTGGGCCTTGAGTGCGGCCGGCGCGTCCGTGGCCATGAGCTCGTCCTCGGGCACGGAGAACATGACGTCGTCGAGGAAGATCTGGGAGATCTGGCCCGTCTGCGCCACGTCCGTGCGGGCGGAGATGAGTGCGTCGGTCGCTTTGAGGCCCCCGCCGAGGAGGACGAGGACCAGCATGGACACGCCCGCCGTCGCCCAACCTCGGCGAGTGAGGAGGGAGACGGACGAGCGTCGCGGTGCGGACGCAGCCGGCTCGAGCGGGGATTCGCCTCGGGGACGGGTCGGTCCGCCCGGACTCTCGGCACCCTGACGACGGCGGCGCCGCTGACTCCATTGCCGCACCACCACCCAGGCGATGTAGACGGCGATGGGGACGAGCGCGAAGAGGGCGTTCTTCCGCAGGCCGAGGGCGTAGACGAGCAGAAGGAACGCGGGAAGGACGAGCGCCCAGGTCTTCGGGACGAACCTCACGACGATGAACAGCAGCACCCCGAGGGCGAGGGCCGCGGCCATCTGGGTGTCCTTCCACAGCGTCGTCGTCTGCGAGACGACCCACGGGGTGAGCAGCACCGCGGGACCGAGGAGGGACAGGGGTCGCGATCCGCTCCGGCGGTGGACGAGGATGCAGAGGATCCAGCACGCTGCCGCCAGGAGGGCCACCTGCAGGACGAGCAGGCTGGCCTGGGCGCCGGTGAGGTCCATGAGCGATCGCCACACCACGGCCATGATCGGCGGGTGCCAGTCGGAGAAGGGGATCTGCCCGGTGGCCTGCTGGTACTGGTTGGCGATGTCGACGTTGGCGCGTCCGGGAGCGAAGAGCCGGACGACGGCGAGGGCCCAGAGCAGGCAGAGGACGCCTAGCGTCCCATCCCAGAGCAGGGACGAGGCGAGGAACGAGCGCAGTGCGGCAACCTGTCGACTGCGCGGACGTCCTGTCTCGCCGGGATCTCCGACCGAGGGAGTGGCCTCGTCAGGGATTCCGGAGGACGGTTCCCTCACGAGGCGATGCGGGGCTCTGCCGCCTGCAGCTCGGAGCCAGCGTCGATGCGGGACTCTGCCGCGCGGAGCTCGACCTCGGTGTCGGCGTTGACGGCCGGCAGTCCCAGGTAGCACAACCGCGACGTCTCCCGCCTCGCCCGACGCAAACCATCCAACGTCAACCCCACACTCCCCAACACAAACGCCAACCCCATCAGAGCCGCAGCAAGAATCGCCGTCGGGAACCGCGGCACCAACCCCGTCTGCCAAAACTCCCACACCACCGGCAACCCCAACACCAACGACAACACGGCAAGAACCGCCGTCCACACCCCATAGAACAACCGCGGACGCTCATGCCGCACCAACGCCGTGATCAGACCAAGAATCCGAAACCCATCCCGAAACGTCGACAACTTCGACTCACTCCCCACAGGACGATCCCGAAACCCCACCGGCACCTCAGCCGTCGGCAGACGCAACGCCATCATATGCACCGTCAACTCGGTCTCGATCTCGAACCTCCGACTGATCGCCGGAAACGACTTCACGAACCGCCGCGAGAACACCCGAAACCCCGACAACATGTCCGAAACCTCAGACCCGAACAACCACCCCGTCAACCGGTTGAACATCCGATTCCCCAACTCATGACCAGGCCGATACGACGACGTCTCCGCAGTATCCTGCCGCACCCCCAGAACATGGTCATACGGACCCGCCACCAACGTCGCGATCATCTGGGGCAGGTGTGCCGCCTCATACGTGTCATCCCCATCGACCATCACATAGACATCAGCATCGATGTCCGCGAACGCCCGCCGCACGACATTGCCCTTGCCCGGGGTGTCCTCCCGACGCACGACCGCCCCCGCCTGGGCAGCCCGCTCGGCGGTCCGGTCGCTCGAGCAGTTGTCATACACATACACCGTCATCCCCGGCACCGCCGCCTTGAGATCAGCCACCACCTTGCCCACAGTGATCTCCTCATTGTGGCAGGGAACAATAGCAGCGATCCTGGCCGCGGTCTCAAGCATCACGTCTACCTCTGTCATCGATCGGGGCGGCGCATCCGCGCATCCGGAAACTGTGCACTCACCAGGCTTACGGGCGGGAAGTGACGACAGGGTTACGTCCGCGCGAACGGCGTCCGCGCGCCCGCTGTCCTTCGTTCAGAGTTCACGATTCCTTCACCCGTGCCCGCCGAGGTGGGCCGGCCGAGCCGCCCGGCCATCGCCTCTCCGAGGTGAGCCGGCGCACTCGCCCGAGCCAGGCATCCCTCCGAGGTGGCGGCCGCGAACCGGCCGCCACCTCGGCGAGGGGGTGAACAGTTCAGGCGCTGCCCTACTTGACGTAGTCGGGGAACTGCGCGGGCTCACCGGGCTTCGCGGCGGGATCCATGTCGATGCCGTAGTCGCGGGCGAGCCTCAGCTCCGAGGTGAACGTGCCCGCGCCTTCGTCGACGGTGAACACCCGTGCTCCGCGCAGCCGGTGCTTGTCGGCTCCCGGCAGCCCGTACGGGGCGAAGCCCGTGCCCGGTGAGTACCCGAGCTCGATGCCGAAGTAGTTGCCGGTGTAGCTGTTGATGTGGTCATGGCCGACGAAGAGGCCCCGGATGTCACCGCGGTGGAGCATCGCGGTGAACATGCCGGAGTTGAAGGGTCCCGGGCACTCGTCCTCGTTGCGTTCGCCGACGATCGAGTGCTTGTCCGTGCCGCGCCGGTGGTCGGCGTCGGTGCGGGAGTCGATGCTGTCGAACCACATCGCTCGGTGCTCGTGCAGGGCGATGTGCTGGAAGACGAGGCCCGGAACGAGGGAGCCGCGCCGCTTCTCGAGCTCGCGGGAGGTCCGGGCGTACCACTCGACCTGATCGAAGCGCAGCCAGTCCCAGTGCGGGTAGCCCTTGATTTCCTGACCGGCGATCTGCTCGGGAGCGTAGCGCCCGGAGTCGAGCAGCCAGATCGCGAAGGCGTCGGACTTCCCGCTCGAGGCGCTCACGGTCAGCACCTGATTGGAGGAGCCGGTCACCTTGGCGCCAAGGGTGTTGAGGTTGTGCTTGTACTGGGAGATGAAGGCGATCATGTCGGCCTCGTCGAAGCCGGTCTTCCCGGTGCTGTCCTCGTCGTGGTTGCCGAAGGTCAGGGCCCAGGGGATCGTCCGCTCCTCCATGGGCAGGACGACATTGTTGATCGCCTGCTTCATCTGCTCGACAGTCGTGGGCCCTCCGTCGATGACGTCGCCGTTGATGACGACGAAGTGCGGCTCGACCTCGTCGAGGACGGCGTTCTGCAGTTCGGTCGTGCGGGTGTCGGTGCGGTGGGAGTCCTGGGTGTCGTTGAACTGGACGATGCGCAGGCGCCCGTCCGCGGGGAACTTCAGCGCGCGCCGGATCACTCCGTCTTCGCCGCTGCCTTTGCCCCTGCCTCGGTTCCCGCCCGCGGCGAAGGCGGATCCACCGCCGAGCGTCGCCAGTCCTGCTCCGAGCGCCGAGGCACCCGCCGCCTGGAGCACTCCGCGCCGGTTCCATGGCGCCGGTCCCGTCGTCCGGTCGCCGTCGTTGTGGCTGCTGTCGTTCGTCACCGTCGTCCTCTCGGTTCTCTGCTGTTGGTTCGGCATCCGCGCTGGTCACGTGCGGTTGCCCCACGTGGGGAACCTAGGGGCCCGTCGTGTCGGGAAACTGAACCGGTGGGCAACGGGAGATGACCCGCCGGATCCGGCGTGAGGGCTTGGTCACTTTTCACGGGTTTTGTGTCATTGTGTGTCATCGGCGACCGGCGGATCCCGGTGGCTTTGTCATGCTGAACCGTTGACTCGTGCGCCCGCCGGCCCGGATGCGAATCGAAGCGGCCCGCGCATGAACCCCCAGAAACCACCGAGGAGACGCCTGTGATCGAACTGCGCGGCTTGAGAAAGGTGTTCGGAGACACCGTTGCCCTGGAGGAGATCGACCTGTCGGTGCCCTCCGGAGAGATCCACGGCATCGTCGGCCGCTCCGGCGCGGGCAAGTCCACCCTCATCCGCTGTCTCACCGGCCTCGACCAGCCGACCTCCGGAACGGTCGCCATCGACGGCGTCGACCTCTCCGACCGCGCCGGCGCTCAGATGCGGCAGGCCCGGCGCAGCATCGGCATGGTCTTCCAGCACGTGAATCTGCTCGATTCGCGCACGGCGCTCGACAATGTCGCCCACCCCCTGCAGATCGCCGGGGTCTCCAAGGCCGAGCGCCGGACCAAGGCCCGTGAGCTCCTCGAGTTCGTCGGCCTCGGCGACCGTGTCGACAACTACCCCTCCCAGCTCTCGGGCGGACAGCGGCAGCGCGTCGGCATCGCCCGCGCACTCGCCGCCGAACCCAAGGTGCTGCTCTGCGACGAGCCCACCTCGGCGCTCGACGCGGTGACCACGGATCAGATCCTCGGTCTCATCCGCTCGCTGCGCGATCGCCTCGGCATCACCGTCCTCATCATCACCCACGAGATGGCCGTGGTCCGGGAGATCTGCGACTCGGTCACCCTGCTCGCCGGCGGGCGGGTCGCGAAGACCGGGAAGCTCGCCGAGGTGATCTCCGAGCCGGGATCCTCCCTGGCCAAGGACCTCGTTCCCCTTCCCCCGGTCGGTCTCGACGAGGGCGACACCGTCATCGTCGAGGTCTCGCTGGCCGGGTCCGACTTGCCGCGGGTGCTCGACAGCGCCGCGTCCGTGGGCGTGAGCGCCGATTCGATCCTCGCCGGTGCCGTGGAGACCATCGAAGGCCGCCAGATCGGGCGGATCCGCTTCACCGTGCCCAGCGCCGAGAAGTCGGAGGAACTCATCACTGCCCTGGAAGCAGACGGCATCTATGCGGAGGTGGCTCTCAAGTGAATGATCCGATGTGGTTCGACAACCCGGCGATCACGCAGGAGATGCTGCCCGCCACCATCGACACGCTGCTGATGACCGCGTGGTCGACGGGACTCGCCATCCTGCTCGGCCTGCCGCTGGGGATCTGGCTGTTCACGAGTTCGAAGGGCGGGCTCAAGTCCAACCCGGTCGTCTACCGCGTGCTCTCGCTCATCGTCGACATCACGCGCTCGATCCCGTTCATCATCCTCATCATCGCCCTCATCCCGTTCGCCCGGTTCATGGTCGGCACCGCGCTGGGCTGGCAGGCGACCGTCGTGTCTCTGACGGTCGGGGCGATTCCCTTCTATGCGCGTCTCGTCGAGAACTCCCTGCGCGAGGTCTCGGAGGGCAAGGTCGAGGCCGCCCTGATGATGGGGGCCTCGAACGGCCAGGTCATCCGCCAGGTCTACGTCCCCGAGGCGCTGCCCGGTCTCATCGGTGCCGCGACCGTCACCTCGGTGACCCTGGTGTCCTACACGGCCATGGCCGGTGCCGTCGGCGGAGGCGGTCTGGGCGCGCTGGCGATCTCCTACGGCTATCAGCGCTACCAGTCGGACACGATGATCGCGTGCATCATCGTCCTCGTCGTCATCGTCGCCCTCATCCAGTTCCTCGGCGACCGGCTCGCCCGCCTCGTCGACCATCGCTGAGCCCGGCTCCGGCGATTCGACCATCAGCTTCCACTGACCCAAGAGACACAGCTCAAGGAGAAACATGAAAACCAAGCTCATCGCATTGACCGCCGCCACGGCGCTGCTGCTTTCGGGCTGCGGCCTCATGGGCGGCGGCAGCGGCGAAGTCGGCCAGAAGGACGGCGACGTCGTCACGCTCAAGGTCGGCGCCACTCCCGTCCCCCAGGGCGACATCCTCCGCTTCGTCGACGAGAACCTCGCCGCCGAGGCGGGCCTCGACATCGAGGTCGTCGAGTACACGGACTACACCCTGCCCAACAAGGCCCTCGTCGACGGCGACATCGACGCCAACTACTTCCAGCACAAGCCCTACCTCGACTCCGAGGTCGAGGGCCAGGGGTACGAGATCACCGCGTTCGCCCCGATCAACCTCGAGCCCTTCGCGCTGTTCTCGAACACCGTCAAGGACGTGGGCGAACTGCCCGAGGGCGCGAAGATCGGCATCAACAACGACCCCGCCAACCAGGGCCGGGCGCTGAAGATGCTCGAAGAGGCCGAGCTCATCACCCTGGCCGAAGGTGTCGACGCCGTCAGCGCGAAGCTCTCCGACGTCAAGGACAACCCGAAGAAGCTCGAGTTCATCGAAGCCGACGCCGCTCAGCTGGCCCGGACCCTCGAGGACGTCGACGCCTCGGTCATCAACGGCAACAACGCCCTCGAGGCCGGACTCAGCCCGGCCAAGGACGGCATCCTCATCGAGTCGGCGGAGGACAACCCGTACGGCAACTTCCTCGCCTCCCGCACGGAGAACAAGGACGACGAGAACATCAAGAAGCTCGACGAACTCCTCCACACCCCCGAGGTGAAGCAGTTCATCGAGGAGAAGTGGTCCGACGGATCGGTCCTCCCCTCGTTCTGATCCCTCCCACGTCCTGAGCGGACACCGAGGCAGAGGGGAGGAAGTTCTCCGGCCTCGGCGTCGATCAGCCCGAGCGGACGGCTCGAACCGGATCCCATCGTGGGTTCGGCTCGGACCGTCCGCTCGTCCCGTCTGGCAGAATGCGTTCCATGACGAGCAGCATCGGAATCATCGGAGTCGGCGAGATCGCCTCGGCATGCGTCGACGGGCTCTGCGCCCGGCCCGACCATCCCAGGTTCTTCCTCTCCCCGCGCACTGCCGAACGAGCGGCCCGCCTCGCCGAGGCGCATGATCGCGTCGAGGTGTGCGCGAGCAATCAGGAGGTCGTCGAGAGCAGTGAGATGATCGTCCTCTCCGTGCTCCCCGGGCAGGTCGGATCCGTCCTGGCCGACCTCGACATCCCCGGCGACCGCACGGTCGTCAGCGCCGTGGCGGGTGTCTCGACCGAGGCGCTGACCCCGCTCCTGCCCCACGATCCCACGCTCGTGCGGGTCATCCCGCTGCCGGCGGTCCGGGAGCGCCGAGGCGTCACCGCGGTCTTCCCGGCCCACCCCGCCACCGAGGAGATCTTCGACTCGCTCGGCGGAACCGTCGTCGCCGCCGACGAAGCGCAGTTCAGCACCCTGTCCGCGGCGACCGCGACGATGTCGGCCCACTTCGCGTTCCTCACGGGGATCGCGGACTGGCTCGAGGCCCAGGGATGGAGCCGCGCCGACGCCGAGCACTTCGTCCGCGGCGAGTTCGGCGGCCTCGCCACCGCCTTGGAGGATCCGAACACCTCGCTGTCCGACCTCATCCCCGCCCACGAGACCCCGGGCGGGCTCAACGAGATGCTTCGCGCGGAGTGGATGGACGAGGACAACCGCGCCCGGCTCGCCCGCGCGCTCGACCACGTCCACGAGCGAGTGACGGGATCGTCGACGAGCGGGTGAGGTGGACGGTCGCGTCAGGATCGTCGGATTCCAGTGCTCTGCGCAGAGTCGGGCATGCCGTGCAGATTCAGGCACCCGCCGTCGGTTCAGGCGTGCAGCCGGACATAGTGGAGGAATCGCTCGACCGCGCTCAATCCCTCGCGAACCGACTCGCCGTCTCCCGGGGAGTCCGTGCCAGCACAAGCGGGCATCTGAGGATCGAGTGCCCGTTCCAGTCGCGATCGAACGTCATCGGCGTGGAACGACTGTCCGATGACGACAAGGGCGCTGTCCCATTCTCCCGGTCCCGCAGCGCCGGACAGGTCGCACTCCCCACGCCGGTCCGAGCCACCGGGCACCCGGAGTGTCGGCACGGCGGTCGACACATAGACATTCGGGCCCACCGCCTGCACCCCGAAGGCCCTCCTCCGACCTCGATCCCAGACCGTCACGGCGCCCTTGACCCGGTACACGCCGGGCGGCAGATCCTCGAGGAAATCCATCACGGCGTGCGCGTCGACGGGTCCGGATCCCGTCACGGTCACCGACTGCGCGTGCCGGTGGCCGAGGCCTCCGCCGTCTCCGTGCTGGTCCTCGACGCCGGCGACAGTCCCGAGCGCCTCCGCGCGGAGCTTCTCCTCACGCTCGGCATAGGCCTCGCGCAACAGCTCCCGCAGCGGCAGCTCGGCCTGCCATGGTTCTCCATCGTCCGGGTTCGCCTTCTCGCCGTCCCCGGCACCGGGGTCGAGGATCAGGGTCGGGTCGATGCGCCCGAACGCCGTGCCGACGACGAGCACTCGGGGATTGCGCTGATGAACCCGCTGCCTGATCGACTCGATGAGCCCATCGCGGTCCGGGGCTGGGATCTGGTCGAGCTTGTTGACGACCACGAGGGTGGTCGCCGCGTAGCGGACCGGCGGGAGCGGCTCGACGTCGACCGTCGCGGCATGCATGAGGGCGTCGACGACGTCGACGACTCCGCCGAGGTGGAACCGGTGCCGTCCCAGTCGGGAGACCATTCTCGCCAGGGTGAGGGGCTCGGCGAATCCGCTGGCTTCGACGAGGATGGCGTCGAGGCGCAGCTTCGGATCCGCCAACGCGACGAGCGCGTCCTCGAGGGAGCCGTCGTCGTCGATGCAGCAGATGCACCCGCCGGAGATCGAGAACGGCTCATTCACCTGTCCGACGACGAGTCCGGCGTCGATGTTGAGGTCGCCGAAGTCGTTGACGACGACCCCGATGCGCGAATCCGGATGCCGCAGCAGGTGGTTGAGCAGGCTGGTCTTGCCGGCTCCCAGATAGCCGGTGAGCAGGATGACGGGAACGGCGGGATGTCGAGGGGCAGGAGTGGTCATCGACGTCGATGATATCGCCTCGACGCATGAGCGGACGCTTATTTGTCGACTGTATTGATAGTCATTATCTTTATCTCATGACCGAGCCGCTGATCACCCTCTCGGACCTCACCGTCCGAACCCGTCGTGAGTCGATGGTGCTGTTCGCCGTCGAGCACCTGGCCCTCGCACCAGGATCGCGCACGGTGATCATGGGTCCCTCCGGGGCCGGGAAGTCGATGCTCCTCCAGGCCCTCTCCGGTCAGCTGCCCGGCACCCTGATGAGGACTGGGGCGCGCATCACCTCGGCAGCTCTCGGACGGATCGGTTTCGTGCCCCAGCGCGGAACCGATGCCCTCCACCCCCTCATCCCCATCGGCACTCAGGTGTCCCTGGTCTCGCGGGCGGATTCCGCCGAGGTGGCCCGAGCCTTCCGGTCCGTCGGTCTCGACCCGGGGTCCCTCATGGACCGTCGGCCGGCGGAGCTGTCCGGCGGACAGGCCCAGCGCGCGGCGATCGCCTTGGCATTCCTCGGCTCACCCGCCCTCGTCATCGCCGACGAACCCACCAGCGCTCTGGACGGCGAGACCCGCGACGAGACCCTGGCGATCTTCCGCGGGCTCTCCGCGCAGGCGGGAAGCGCACTGGTCGTCGCAACCCATGATCCGGTCGTGCCCGGCAGACTCGAAGCGGATCGGATCGATGTCTCGCAAGGACGGATCCAGGGCTTCAGCTCCTGGACCGCGACACCCGCCTCGACGCCCGTCACCTCCGCGAAGCCGGCCTCGCCCAGTCAGGCGCTCCCGACGACGGCGGTCCCGGCATGACGGCTCTCCTCGAGGCCTCCGGGATCGGGTACGCGCACCGGTCCACCGGGACCGTCGCGCTGCACTCGACGGATCTGCGCATCGAGGCCGGGGAGTCCGTGGCTCTCGTGGGCCGCTCGGGGGCGGGCAAATCCACCCTGGCCGAGATCGCGCTCGGCCTCCGGCGGCCCGGGTGGGGCCATGTCCTCCTCTTCGGCGAGGTATTCAATGCTCCGCGCCGCTCACCCCGGGCCGAACTGCGCCACCGTGTCCAAGGGGTCGGCCAGGACGCGGCTGCAGCCCTGCCTCCCCGCACCCCGATCTCGACGACCATCGAGCGAACGCTGACCAGACTGTCCCCGGGCTGCGACCACCGTCGGCGAATCGCCTCGGCGGCGGAGAGGGCGAGGATCCCCTGCGAGCTGCTCGACCGCTCCCCCCGTGAACTCTCCGGCGGCCAGGGCCAGCGGGCGGCCATCGCCCGGGCGCTGGCGCTCGAACCCGATCTGGTCGTCGCGGACGAGCCGACGAGCGCCCTCGACGCCGATACGGCGAGCGGAGTCGCCGACGCACTCCTCGACATCGCCTCGGCCGGGGACCGCTCCCTCCTCCTCGTCACCCACGACACCGCGCTGGCCGCGCGCTGCGACCGCATCCTCACCGTCTCCGCGGGACGGCTCGTGACCACAGGCTGACAATGCCTCCGCGCAGCCTGCACTCATGCGCCGCCTCCTGAACCTCCCCTTCCACCGTCCACGTGGACCGGCGATCGACGACCGCCACATCGTACGAAGAGAAAGTGACCACCATGCCCACCACCATGCGCAGGACCGGACGGCTCACCGCCGCCCTCGCCGCGACCGCAGTCCTCGGCCTCGGGCTCAGCGGCTGCTTCGCCGAGCCCTCCGGCGGGACCGGCACGGACAGGATCTCCGTGGCCCACATGCAGCCGCCCCGCTCGGGCCTGTCCCCGATGAGCGACGACGCCTTCAAGCTCTCCCGCTGGTCGACGGCGGAGACGCTCGTCGTCCTCGACGACCTCGGCGATCCGCAGCCCGGGCTGGCCACGGAGTGGACGAGAACAGACGACCGCACGTGGACCTTCACCATCCGTCCCGGAGTGACATTCCACGACGGTGAGGAGCTGACCGCCGAGGCGGCCGCCGCCTCCATCCAGACCGCCATCGACTCCACCCCGGTTCCCCGGATCCTCGACGGGGTGAAGCTCACGGTCGAGGCGAAGGGAGACACGGTGGAGATGACCACGGCCGAGCCCGATCCGCTGCTGCCCAACCGGCTGTCCAGCCCGCAGCTGTCGATCCTCTCCCCCAACGCCTACGCAGGCGGCACCGTCGACCCGGTGGGCACCGGGACCGGGCCGTTCGAGCTGACGAAGGTCGACGGCACCACGAGTGCCACGCTCGACCGGTTCGAGGGCTACTGGGGTGAGAAGGCGCGGGCCGCGGGCATCGACGTCGACTTCGTCCCCGACGGCACCGCCCGGGCCGCGGCCCTGCGCACGGGTGAGGCGGACATCGTCGAGGCGATCCCCGCCGGCCAGGCGAGCTCCATCGACGAGAAGCTCCTCACCGAGGTGCCCATGCCCCGGACCAACACCCTCTACCTCAACAACGAGAAGGGACCCTTCACGGATCCTGCTGTGCGCGCCGCGGCCCGCGAGGCCATCGACCGTGCCGAGATCATCGCCACCGCCTACGAGGGCAGGGCCGATGAGGCCGCGGGATTCCTCGGCCCCGCCCTGCCCTGGGCCGCCGAGCTGCGCAATTCCCAGGAGTACAAGGACATCGTGTCCCGGCGCGCTCAGCCGGCGCAGGTCGATGGAGTGAAGATCACTCTCGGCACCTTCACCGACCGGGCCGAGCTTCCCGAGGTCGCCGTTCTCCTCGAACAGCAGCTCGAGGCAGCCGGATTCGTCGTCGAACAGGATGTGCGCGAATACCAGTACATCGAGGGTGATGCGCTCGAGGGGAAGTTCGACAGCTTCATGCTCTCGAGGGCGACGATCCTCGACTCCGGCGATCCCGTCGCCTACTTCGCCTCGGACTTCACCTGCGAGGGCGGGTTCAACCTGCCGCAGCTGTGCGACACCGGGATCGACGACGCCATCGCCGCCGCCGCTCAGGCCGAGCAGGGCGATGAGCGCCGGAGACTGACCATGGACGCCGAGGCGACGATCCTCGCCGGCGATGCCGCGATCCCCCTGCTCCACGAACGGGTGATCCAGGGCGAGACCGAGGGCGTCGAGGACGCCGTCCGCGACCCCCGCGAACGCCTCCTCGTCACCGGTGCGACTCATGTCGCGCCGTGAGCCGACCTCGGGGACGGCTGAAGCACCGCGACGGGTCGCCCTGATCCCTCTCCTGTCCAGGGTGATCTCGGGGGCGCTGCTGCTCGGGATGGTCGGGGCGCTGCCCTGGCTGTCCCAGCGCGATCCCGCCCTGTCCGTGCTGCGGGCACGGTACTCGGAGCTCGACCCCACCCCCGAGGCGATCGAGAGCGTGCGCCGCGAGCTCGGCCTCGACGGAGGGCCCGTCCCGACCAGTCTTCGCTGGTGGTCGCGGGTGCTGCAGGGTGACCTCGGCGAGTCCTGGGTCTCGGGCGGGGCCATCGCGCCCGGCGTCGCCGAGGTGATCGGCGTGTCCGCGACTCTCATGGCCTTCGCATTCGCGGTCGCTGCGATCGTGTCGATCTGCCTGGTCGCCCCGGTGCTCGTCGCCGTGATCAAGGATCGCCCGGTGCGCGGCAGCGGGCCCGTGGGCGTGGCGCTCACCGCGTTTCCGGAGTTCCTCCTGGCCAGCGGGTTCCTCGTGATCTTCGCCGTCCATCTGCAGTGGTTCCCGCCCTACGGGTGGTCGGGGCCGGCGACCGCGGTGCTTCCCGCGTGCGCCTTGGGCATCCCCGCGGGAGGGCTGTTCGGGCGCCTGCTCGGCGACGCTCTGGCCGGCGCCGCTCAGGAGTCGTGGGTGCGGGTCTGGCGACTGGCCGGGGTGAAGGGAACCGTCCTGCTCGCGGCGCTGTTCCGGCGGGCACTGGCCGCGATCGTCGACCAGGCGGGACTGATCCTCATCGGACTGCTCGGTGGTGCGGTCGCCGTCGAGCAGGTCTTCGCGATCCCCGGGCTCGGCAGGTACCTCCTCGGCGCCGCGAATGCCCAGGACCTGCCCGCTCTGCAGGCCGGTGTCCTCGTGATGGCGCTGGCCGCGGTCGCCGTCGGCGTGCTCTCGGGACTCATCCGCCTGTGGCTGCTCGGTGGGCCGCTGCCGCCCGGTGCCATCACGGCTCCGCCGGAGCGCCCGCACGGCGATCGTCTGGCGCAGTGGACATTCACGATCGGCTGCGGTCTGCTCGTCGTGATCCTCACCCTCGGACTGCCGCGGGATCCGTTCACGATCGCCCATTCCCGCCTGGCTCCGCCCTCATCGATGCTCCCGCTGGGTGCCGACGCCAGCGGTCGCGACCTGCTCGCCCGGATCGCGCACGGAGCCATCGGCACCCTGCTCCCGGCGGTCCTCATCGTGCTCGCGGCCGTCGCCGTCGGCCTGCTGCTGGGTTTCCT
This sequence comes from Brevibacterium sanguinis, assembly GCF_003315415.1. Taxonomy (GTDB): domain Bacteria; phylum Actinomycetota; class Actinomycetes; order Actinomycetales; family Brevibacteriaceae; genus Brevibacterium; species Brevibacterium celere_A. The sequence continues at coordinate 50,272 of NZ_QNSB01000001.1, read as the reverse complement.
GCCGAATGTCATCCGCGGTCCGATCGAGATCGCCAATGCCACTCCCCCGGTCATCGCCGGTGTCGTCGTCGCCGCTCTCGTCGGACCGACCGTCGGCGGTGCCGCGGCCGCGGTCCTGTGGGTCACGTGGCCGCCGCTGGCCGCCCATGCGATCTCCCTCATCGACGAGGCGAAGGCCGTGGGCCACATCCGCTGGCTTCCCCTGTCCGGAGTCGGCCCCCTCGAGGCGAAGATCCGCTACATCATCCCCATGGTGCTGCCGGCGCTGCTGCGCCACAGCATGCTGCGGCTGCCCGGAGTCGCGCTCGCGCTGGCCTCGCTGGGATTCCTCGGCCTCGGGGCGCAGCCGCCGACTCCCGAATGGGGTCTGCTGCTGGCCGAAGGCATCGACTACGTCGAACGCGGACCCTGGGCGACCGCCGGTCCTGCCGCAGCGCTCGTGCTCATCTCGATCATCGCCGTCTCCGCCGCCTCCCTGCAGGGAACCCGACCCCCGAGGTGGATGCGGCGCCCGTGGTCCCGCGCGGGATCAGGCACGGCTGAGTCCCGCACGAGGGTCGGGCACGGCTGAGCCCTGCCGAGGAGACCTCAGCCCCACGCGGGCTCCAGACGGCGTGGGACCGCGCCCCGGCGACACATGAATGCGCACGCATATGTTTATATGGAGGGACAGTCAGGCACCACCGACGTCCGGAGGCATGAGGACAATGACGGCTCGCGAGCCCAAGAAGACCCGGAGCACGGCACAGAAGTCGCTGATCCGCTCCGCACTCGCCGCCGAGACGCGTTTCGTCTCGGCGCAGGAGCTTCACCGCACGCTCGCCGCCGCAGGACACACGGTGGGTCTGGCAACCGTGTACCGGCAGCTCAACTCACTGAGCGAAACCGGTCAGGCGGACTCCATCACCGTCTCCGAGAAGCAGCTCTTCCGCGCCTGCGAGCAGGACGAGCACCATCATCACCTCGTGTGCGAAGAGTGCGGCACAGCCGTCGAGGTGGATCCCCCGACCGAGGACTGGATCCGCACCGTCGCCCAGGCCAACGGCTTCACCGCAACCCGGCACGTCTTCGAGATCTTCGGCCTCTGCGCCGAATGCTCGGCGAGACGCGAGGGAGACAGCGAGCGCTGACCCCCGGCGCCCTGCGGGCGCAGCGGCACCGCGCTCGTGCGGTCACCTGTCGACGGTGTTCCACTCGGGGAACGGGTCAGGGAAAGTCGACCATGCCATCGGCCCGGCCTGCAGCTCCTCGTCGCTGAGAATCGCATCGTCGAGCACTCGCGACACAGTCGACTGCTGCAGTCCGATGCCGAAGAATGCCAGGTCCTGACCGAATGCGAGGAGCTCATCCTGGACGGAGAACTCCTGATCATCCGCCAACGCGGTGAGCGAGAACGTCCTCCCCACCTGATTCCACAGTGCGGTGATCGACGGTCGTGTCGCGAGCCGGGCGAACCCTGCCGACCGCAGCACTCTCTCGCGGGCGTGGCTTGACATCAGTTCAGTCAAGGCCTGCCACAGCCTCCCCGGATGAAACGGGCGACACTGCTCGTACCTGCACGCGGTGATTCCCGGAGCATGGAACTGCGGGGAGAACTCACCGTTGAGGAGCGCCACCCAGCCCGCGCTCGGTGGTTCCGGGACGAGGGGCCGATGGACCGCCTGCTGAACAGCCCCGGGATTCTCGCTGCTGAACAGCCCCGGGATTCTCGCTGCGGAACAGGTGCGCGTTCGGGGCGAGATGACTGACGAGAGCGGTCATCCGCTCCCCTTCGCCCGGGGACAGCGATCCGGAGTTGACGAGCACCACGGTGGAGGAGAGCTCGATCTGGGACACCAGCACCTCTGACCGACGCGGACGCTCCACACCGTCACTGTCGACGGAGTCGCTCCGGGAGATGAGCAGGTCGGAGTCCAGGTCCTCGAGCAGATGGCCGACGTCAAGTACGCACACCATCTCCAGCAACCTCGCCCCCGATGTGGTCAGTGCTCCCACGATCTCCGCCGCCGTCACCTCGGCCGGATACTCGAGGAGCATTCCCGGAGGGTTGAAGGCGCTCCTGACCAGGCCGATCAGACGATCCACCGCTTCGACACCCTGCCCCGCCTGTTCCGCCGGAACGAAGATGAAGCCTCTCTCCTTCGCCAACCGGATCGCGTAGCCGCGCCGTTCTGCAGCGCAGACTCCCGTCACTGCGATCACATCGAGTGCTGCCTTCCGTGGCATTGGCATCCTTTCGGCGGAACCGATACTATCCAATCTAATGATACTCATTCTCATCAAGGAGGGAAAATGAAGGTTCGTCGCTCGTTGCGTTCGCTGAAGAAGCTGCCCGGTTCTCAAGTCGTCAGCAGGCGTGGAAGGGTCTACGTCATCAACAAGAAGAACCCTCGGTTCAAGGCACGGCAGGGCTGACGTCCCCGGCGCAGCACGGACGCAGGGCCGGCCCCGCGGGAGCGGCGTCTGCGCCGCCCTCGATCGGCGTCGACGCCGGCGACTCGCGGCTCAGAGACACTCGGCTCAGAACAGGCCCGTGATGTTGCCGTTCTCGTCGACGTCGATCCTGAACGCGGAGGGCTCCTTGGGGAGCCCGGGCATCGTCATGATGTCTCCGGCGATGACGACGACGAACCCGGCGCCGGCGGACAGGCGCACATCGCGCACGACGATCGTGTGACCCTTCGGCGCTCCGCGCAGCTTCGGATCCGTGCTCAGGGAGTACTGCGTCTTCGCGACGCAGATGGGCGCGTCGCCGTACCCCTCGTCGGTGAACTGCTTGAGCTTGCGTCTGACGTCGGCCGGCAGGTCGATGTCGGCGGCACCGTAGATCCTCTGTGCCACCGTCCGGATTTTGTCCTCGAGCGGCTGGTCGAGCTCGTAGCTGAACCGCTGTCGCGGCCCACCCCCGTCGGCGCTCTCACCCTCGTCGGCGCTCTCGCCGGTGTTCCCGCTGACGTTCGTCTCCTCACCGGCCCCGCCGGCGGCCTCGACGACGGCCTCGGCGAGCGCCCGCGCACCCTTGCCGCCGTCGGCCCAGTGCGTCGACTCGACGGCGGAGATGCCCTGGTCGCGCAGGTGCTCGATGGCCGCGTCCATCTCCTCGTCCGTGTCGCTCGGGAACCGATTGAAGCAGACGACGGGAGTCAGTCCGTAGATGTCGAGCAGGTTCCTGCAGTGGTGCTCGAGGTTGCTCATCCCTCCCAGGACGGCCTCGACATCGGGGGTCTCGACATCGGCGACCTCGACGCCGCCGTGGTACTTGAGCGCCCGGAGCGTCGCGACGACCACGACGGCCGAGGGCCAGATCCCGGCGGTCCGGCACTTGATGTCGAGGAACTTCTCGGCCCCGAGATCGGCGCCGAAGCCCGCCTCGGTGATGGCCCAATCGCCCAGGGTCATCGCCGCCCTCGTCGCCAGCAGGCTGTTGCATCCGTGGGCGATGTTGGCGAACGGGCCGCCGTGGATGAACGCCGGTGAATGCTCGAGGCTCTGGACGAGGTTGGGCGAGAGCGCATTGCGCAGCAGCGCGGTCATCGCGCCGGCCGCACTGATGTCGGCGACGGTGATCGGTTCGCGCGAGCGACTGTGGGCGAGCACGATCCGGCCGAGGCGCTCCTTGAGGTCGGCCACCGAGGTGGACAGGCAGAACACGGCCATCACCTCGCTGGCGACGACGATGTCGAAGTGGTCCTCCCGGGGCACGCCGCCGTTGATGCCGCCGAGGCCGACCGTGACATTGCGCAAGGCGCGATCGTTGAGGTCGACGACGCGGCGGACGTGGATCCGGCGCACGTCGACGTCGAGGGCGTTGCCGTGGTGGATGTGATTGTCGAGCATCGTCACGGCCAGGTTGTTCGCGGCCGCGATCGCCGCGAAGTCGCCGGTGAAGTGGAGGTTGATGTCCTCCATGGGAACCACCTGCGCGTGGCCGCCGCCCGCGGCTCCGCCCTTCATGCCGAACACGGGACCCATGCTCGGCTCACGCAGTGCGAGGACCGCCTTGCCCACCTCCGGACGCTCCCGTGCCAGGTCGTTGAGGCCGTCGGCCAGTCCGATGCTCGTCGTCGTCTTCCCCTCGCCTGCGGGAGTGGGGCTCATCGCGGTGACGAGGATGAGCCGGCCGTCCGGGGCAGTCGAGGCCGCGGAGTCGAGGACCTCGATCGGGACCTTCGCCTTCGTCCACCCGTAGGGGATGATCTCCTGCGGGTCCAGTCCCAGTTCGGCGGCGACGTCGACGATGGGATCGAGTTCTGCGGCGAGGGCGATTTCCAGATCAACATTCATAGTGCCATCATGCCCCGCGGTCACGGTTTTGTGGCGCAGACCACGGAATGAATTTGCGTCATGCGCATCGAGTTGCCCTACGCGCAACGAAATGGTTCGTGCGCCGAGGTGGGTCCCGCGGCCGCATCGTACGGACGGGTTCAGGAGTCCTCGAGCTCCCGGATGTAGCAGAGCATGCGGTAGTCGGTCCCGGGTTCGACCGTGACGAATCCGTGGCGCTCGTAGAACCGGCGGGTGTCGGTGTCGACCTCGTCGACGTTGATGTGCATCTCGCCGCCTCCTCGGGCGAGCACCTCGTCGATCGCCCGTCGCAGCAGTCGGGTGCCCAGCCCTCGGTCTCGGAGGGTCGGCACCACGTACAGCTCGTCGAGGACGGCGAGCGGACCATCGCAGTAGATCGTCGGACGAAGCGTGACGACGGCATGGCCGGCAGGGTCGGCGGGCGGGCCGGCGAGCAGGACGAAGGCATCCGGATGCGCGAGCAGTCGGCGGAAGCGCCGCAGGAGGACATCGAAGGGAGGAGTCGGAGCGTCGAACTCCTCGTCGAAGTCGATCTGCAGGCGGGTGACGGTCTCCGCGTCCTCGACCGTGGCGAGCGTGATCGCGGACGGATCGGTCAGGGCAGGATCGGTCATGGCACCAGTATCTCCGACGATCACCGCCAGGATCACCTCCCGCGGTGTGCGGCCACACGGAACTGCTCAGGAACGGAGCCCGTGCCGGTTGCGAGGTCGGCGGCGAGTTCGCCCAGCAGCGGGGCGAACTTCGCGCCGTGACCGGAGCATGCGGAGACGACGACGATTCCCTCGGCCTCGTCGATGACGAAGTCCTCCGTGGCGGTGTTGGTGAACAGGCAGGTGGTCTCGGCGTACGGTTCGGGGACCACTCCCGGCAGGTACCGCTTCGCGTAGGCGGTCATCCGTTCACGCATCTCCGGTCTGATCCGCCCGTCCTGATCGAGTGCGGATCCGATGACCGGTCCGCCGTTGAATTCGGCGAGCTTCTGTCCGCGGAAGCCGGCGTCGCGGCCACCGGGCAGGCTGTAGGCGACGATCTCCGGGGAGATGTGAATCGACGTCGGCCAGTCCTGGCCGGCGGCGAGCTCCTCGCGGTACGGCAGGTGGAACGCCTGTTCCTGACGGACCTCGAGCCTCGGGAAGGACTCGATGAAGCCCGCCGGCAGGGACAGGTCGGCGAGCAGGCTCGGCAGCCAGCCACCGGCGGCGACCACGACTGCATCTCCGTCGACGGTCTCGCCGGTGGCGGATCGAACGGTGAACCCTCCACCGCTGCGGCGGTCGACGCCTGCGACGGTCCAGTCGGTGAGCACCCGGGCGTGACCGGTGGCCTCCGCGAGCCCGACCATCGTCTCGACCGTGGTCTGGGCGTCGAGGACACCGGCGTCCGGATGCCAGAGCACCTCGGTGTCGAAGGCGAACTGCGGCCAGCGGGACCGGGCGTCCTCGGCCGAGAGCACCTCGTTCTCCATTCCCGCGGCGTCGAGGATCGCGGCGAGCTCGGTGACGTCCCGGAGGGAGCCGTGGTCGAGCGAGCCGGTCGGGGTGATGAGCCGGTGTCCTCCGGCTTCCTCGAGTTCGTCCCAGCGGCGCCTGGCGCGCACGAGCAGCCTGGTGTAGAGGGGATCGGGGTAGGCGTAGCGCAGTATCCGGGCCGAGCCGTGCGAGCTGCCGGCGTCATTGGCCGGGGTGCTCCTCTCGAGGACGGTGACCTGCTCACCTCGGGAGGCCAGCTCCCATGCGGTGGCGGCTCCGGCGAGCCCGGCACCGATGACGATGTATTCACGCATGAGGACCATTGTGCCCAAGTCGGCCGCTCACCGTCGCATACCGCTGCGGTTTGAACAGGAGCCGCGGCTGTGCGACAGTGCGGTGGAACCGTCCCGCTGTCGATGAGGGAGATGATGAGGCCGTTCTCCGAATTGGTCGCCGAGGCGCAGGCGGCCGACGTCACCGGTTGGGGCTTCGGCTGGCTCGAGGGCCGCGCCGTCGAGGAGCGCCCACCGTGGAGGTACTCCGAACAGCTTGCCAGGCGGCTGGCCGCGGTGGCATCTGCGGTGGACCTCGACACCGGCGAGGGCGAGGTCATCGCGGGAGTCCCGACGCTGCCGCCCACGATGGTCGTCACCGAGACCTTCCCTCCCAATGCCGCGCGGGCCAGAGCGAGCCTCGAGCCGCGCGGGGTGCGGGTGATCGACGCGGATGAGGACCCGCTGCCGCTTCCCGATGCGACGTTCGAGCTCGTCACCTCTCGCCATCCCGTGGTGCCGCGGTGGGCGGAGATCTCTCGACTCCTGACCCCGGGAGGACACTACTTCGCTCAGCACGTGGGGCCGGCATCGGCGTTCGAACTCATCGAGTTCTTCCTCGGCCCGCAACCGGAGAACCGCCTCGCCCGCCGCCCCGAGATCGAAGCGCGGGAGGCTGAGGAGCACGGGCTCGTCGTCGAGGAGCTGCGCACGGCCCGGTGCCGCATGGAGTTCTTCGATGTGGGTGCCGTCGTGTGGATCCTGCGCAAATGCCCCTGGTGGGTGCCCGGCTTCTCCGTCGAGGAGCACCTGCCCCGGCTGACGGAGCTGGACGAGCAGATGCGGCGAGGAGAGCCGTTCATCGCGCATTCCACGCGCCACCTGATCGTCGCTCGCCGGTGAGCCGGTCCTCCGTCGCCGCTGTCGGACCGTCAGTTCGCCGTGCGCGCCATGCCCGCGGCTTCGACGGCGCTGCGGACGATCTCGTCGAGGCCGAACTCCGCCTTCCAGCTCAGCTGCGCGGCGATGCGGGAGGCGTCTGCGACGAGCACCGGCGGGTCCCCGGCGCGACGCTCGCCCATGACGGGGACGATCTCCCGTCCGGTCGCCTCGGCGATGGCGTCGATGACCTCCTTCACGGAGGCTCCCCTGCCGGTGCCCACGTTGAACACGGTCTCGGCGGGCTGCCCCGACTTCATGTAGTCGAGGGAGGCGATATGTGCCTCGGCGAGGTCCTTGACGTGGACGTAGTCGCGGATGCACGTGCCGTCCGGAGTGTCGTAGTCGTCGCCGAAGATGATGGGTGACTTGCCCGCGGCCACACGCTCGAGGACGATTGGGATGAGGTTCATCACCGCGGTGTCGGCGAGCTCGGGCCAGCCGGCTCCGGCGACATTGAAATAGCGCAGCTTGACGGCGTTGAACCGGGTGCCGCGCATGGTCGCCGAGGTGATCGCGTTGTCGATCATCCACTCCCCGATGAGCTTCGTCTGTCCGTAGGGGTTGATCGGTCGGCAGTCGAGGTCTTCGGCGACCATCTCGACGTCGGGCATCCCGTAGGTCGCCGCCGATGAGGAGAACACGAGCGATTCGACGCCCGTCCGGTCGACGGCGGCGAGGATGTTCATCAGCCCGCCGATGTTCTGCCGGTAGTACATGAGCGGCTGCTCGACGGATTCTCCGACCTGCTTCTTCGCGGCGAAGTGGATGATCGAGTCGACGGAGTGCTCCTCGATCGCGGTGACGAGGCGGTCCTCGGCGTCGGCGGCGGCAAGGTCGATGCTGACGACGGGAAGCCCCTCGACCCGGCTCTCGATCCCGGTCGAGAAGTCGTCGACGACGAGCACGTCATCGCCGCGGTCGACCAGCAGTCTCACCACGTGTGAGCCGATGTAGCCCGCTCCGCCCGTCACCAGAACCGTCATGTGTGGTCTCCATTCCCTCGTCTCTGCGCCACGATCTGCCCCAGCTTAACGCCTGCCCCGCGCCGAGGAGCGTGTCGCGGTTCCGCGCCGAACCGCGCCGAGGTGCGCGACCCCGTTCTCCTCGGCGACCATCGCCGTCGAGCCCTGGTCGAAGGACACGTGCCGGACGGTTCAGGATCATGCGACGAGACCGGCGCGATGCGCGAGGATCGCCGCCTGCACTCGGTTCTCCGCCTCGAGCTTGGTCAGGATCGAGCTGACATAACCCTTGACCGTGCCCTCGGTGAGGAAGAGGCGAGCAGCCACCTCGGCGTTCGAGCATCCCGCTCCGATGAGAGCGAGCACCTCGCGCTCTCGAGGGGACAGGGGTTCGACACGACTCTGCGCCTCGGCGTCGGGGCGCGGTCCCGCACGCAACCGGTCGATCACTCGGTGCGCCACACGCGGCGAGAGGTACGCCGCTCCTCCGGCGACCGCGTGGACGGCATCGCGCAGCTCTCTGGGATCCGAGGCCTTGAGCAGGAATCCGCTGGCGCCCCGTTCGAGCGCCTCGGCGATATAGGCATCCTCACCGAAGGTGGTGAGGATGACGATCTTCGTCGTCGGCAGCTGGCGGAGGATCTCCGGGATCGCGTCGAGCCCGTTCAGCCGCGGCATCCTGATGTCGAGCAGCACCACCGCCGGACGCATCGCCCTGATCACCTCGACCGCCTCGTGTCCGTCGCCGGCTTCACCGACCACCTCGATGCCCGGATCGGTGGCGAGGATCGCCCGCACCCCACTGCGGATGAGAGTCTCGTCATCGACGATGACCACCGTGACCGTCGAGGAGAGGCTCGGGTCCGAATCGAGACTCGGGTCTGACTGAAGGCACGGATCGGGCCGCGGCGAAGAGTCGGGCCGCGGCGAAGGATCGGTCGGCGTCATCCTTGCCCTCCTGGGGTCAAACGGTCGGCGACGGTGATGATGCCGTCAGCCGTGCAGATGCGGTAGATGTCGCTGCCGAGATCGGCGAGTGAATCCCGTGCGAGGTAGAACCGGCACTCACTCGACTTCGGTTCGGCCGGCACCTCGATCGTGTCGGGGAGCCGGTCAGCGGGGATATGGGACGCGGGCAGAAGGTCTGTCACCTGTGAACGGTCCTGCCCGATGTCGATCTGTGCGAAGTCCTTCGACGGCAGGGCGACGCTGGTGAAGGTGAGGACGTGGAACACGGCGAAGGCGCCGAGGAGCAGAGCTGCGCAGACGCCCGGCACGAGAGCAGTCCGGCGCAGACTGGTCCGCACGCTCCGGCGGAGGACTCTCAGCCTCTGCTCCGCCTCCGGGTCGACCTGCCCCACAGGGGGCGGCCGACCGGGACTCGACGGAATCCGCGCTTCGACCCGAAAACCTCCGAGGTGGGGCCCGGCCGTCAGTGTTCCGCCGAGCATCCGAACCCTCTCCTGCGCCGCAATGAGACCCGTCCCGTGGCTCCGCGGAGGGGCGGTCTTCCCCGAGGAATCAGGTGGGCCGTTGGTCACCGTGAGGCGGGTTTCGTCCTCGGTCGTGTGCAGGGCGACCAGGACCGGCGCGCCGGGGGCGTGTCTGGCCGCGTTCGTCAGCGCCTCCTGGACGACGCGTTCGATCGCCCGCGCGGTCGCCTCGGCGGGAGTGGGAGGAGTGGAAGCGGGACCGGCCGGGGTGCGACCAGTGCAGGTGGGACCCGCGCTCGCCTCGGGGGGAGCTGGATCGGTGGCGGCGATCGTGACGTCCATCCCGGACTCGCGGGCGCGGTTGACGATCGTCTCGAGCCCGACGCCTTCAGGGCTGCGGCGCTGCCCGATCTCCACCTCGGCGCACGAGTCCTCGGCTCTCAGCACGCCGAGGATCTCGTGGAGCCTGTCGGTGGCGGCGACCGCTCGCTGTCTGATCTGGGCCGCGGCGCGGCGCTGGTCCTCGCCGGCGTCGGGCAGGAGTTCGAGTGCTCCGCTGTGCAGCGCGATGAGGGCGAGATCGTGGCCGAGCACGTCGTGCATGTCCTCGGCGATGCGGGCCCGCTCGCGGGTTCGTGCGAGATTGGCGATGATCGCCTCCTCCTTCGAGCGGCGCAGCTCCCTCAACTGCAGCGTCCTCCCGATCCACCAGGGCAGGAGGATCACCACGAAGTCGTGAAGCAGATAGCCGATCCACTCGGAGAGGACCGATCCCGGTTCCCGCACCCACGCGACGAGAAGCTGGATGAGCAGCGCGGTGCCGACGGCGATGAGTGCCGGGCGCAGGTCAGGGCTGCGACGCCCGATGAGGAAGGCGGGGACGACGAGGAGGGCGAGGAGGACGGCCCAGGGTCCGCCGACGAGCAGCGGGACGATCACCGCACATGCGACGAGGCCGGCCGGTTGCCACCACTCATGTCGCCTCATCTGCCGTTCCGCCTCTCGGGAGCGCCTCTCGATTCGAATGCTACCAACGGGCGCGGACATGACGGCACTGACGAAAGTCAGGGTCGCATGCTCGGATCTCACCGACGAAGGGCGGATGGAGTGACTGCCTCCGGACCGGTTCGCGCCGGACCCACGATTCCTAGGCTGTTCGACATGGAGAAGGGACAGCAATCATGATCAGATTCGAATCACTCACCAAGGTCTATGGCGAGAAACGCGCCGTCGACGACATCTCCGTGACGATCCGGTCCGGGCGGGTGACGGGATTCCTCGGCCCCAACGGCGCCGGGAAGTCGACGACGATGCGGATGCTGCTCGGCCTCGACCGACCGACCGCGGGCACCGCCGTCATCGGCGGTCGCCGCTATGCCGAACTCGACCATCCTCTGCGCACCGTCGGTGCGCTCCTGGAACCGCGCACGGGTCATCCCGGTCAATCCGCGCGCAGCCATCTGCTCGGCATGGCCCGCAGCAACGGCATCGGCACCCACCGCGTCGACGAGGCGCTGGCCACTGTCGGCCTCGACGATGTGGCGCGGTCCCGGATCGGCACGTTCTCGCTCGGGATGCGGCAGAGGCTCGGCATCGCCTCGGCGCTCGTCGGCGATCCCGAGGTGCTCGTCTTCGACGAACCGGTCAACGGCCTCGACCCCGAGGGAGTCAGCTGGATCCGTCGGCTGATGCGGTCGCTGGCGGCGGAGGGACGCACCGTGTTCGTCTCCAGCCACCTGCTCAGCGAGATGGCGGACACTGCCGATCACCTGGTGATCATCGCCCGCGGTCGCCTCGTCGCCGATGCTCCGCTGCGCGAGCTGCTCGATGTCACCCGCACCGCCCGCGTCCGCACCCCGGAGGCGTCAGCCCTGGCCGTCGTGCTTGCGAACGCCGGCCTTGAGGTCGATGCCGACGGTGATGGGCTGCAGGTGAGCGGGGATGGCATCGAGATGATCGGGGCTCTCGCCCATGCGCATCGGCTCCGGATCGACGAGCTCTCCTTCACCGGGTCCTCGCTCGAGGATGTCTATGCGCGCCTGACAGCAGGGGCGACCGACTATCAGGCGCTCTCCCCCGCGACGCCCACTCAGACGCCCGATACGACGCCCACTCGAACGTCAACCGCCGGGCAGGACCCGGCCCAACTCCACCCGGAGGAATCACGATGACCACCGCAACCCCGCAGAACCCGGTCCCGAACGGCACGACCGAGCACGCCCCGCAGAACCCGACCGCGAAACACGCTCCCCGGCGCGGCTCGACCCGGCAGGCCCTGTCCGGGCCCCACGCCCGACGAGCACCGCACAGTCCGCGTCTGAGCAGTTGGACCGGTGCGATCGCCTTCGAGTGGACGAAGCTCGTCAGCGTCCGCTCCACATGGTGGATCCTCGTCAGCGCCGTCATCTGCACGATCGCGGGCAGCTGGCTGCTCGGCGCTTCGGCGCTCGCGAGCGGACTCAACGGCTTCGACACGGCCATGCCCGCTCCGCAGATCGTCGTACAGACGATGCTCATCGTCGAGATGGCTGTGGTCCTCCTCGGGACCTTCGCGATCACGAGCGAATACTCGACGGGCTCGATCATGACCACGCTCCAGAGCGTCCCCCGCCGGTTCCAGGTCCTGGTCGGAAAGACTGTGGTGCTGGTGCTCATCGGGATCGTCGCCGGTGCCGCTCTCATCCTCATCGGAACCCCGATCGCCGCCGGGGCGGCTGCGGAGTTCGGACGTTTCGAGTTCTCCGACCTCGTTCGGGCGATGATCGGCACCGGAGTCGGCCTGGCACTGCTGAGCATCGTCGTCCTCGGGCTCGGCGCCGCTCTGCGCAGCGCGGCCTTCACCATCATCACCGCCCTGGCATTGCTTCATGTCGTGCCCAACATCCTGCCGCTCTTCGGCGTCGAGGCGATCGGCGACCTGGTGCGGTTCCTGCCGAATCAGGCGATCTCGGTTCTCGCGGTCGAGACGACGCAGCCGTACACCTGGCCGGTCGCCCTGGCGGTGCTCGCGGGTTGGGCCGGTGCCGGGCTGCTCGTCGGATACACGGTGCTGCGCACCCGGGATGCATGAGGGCTGATCAACCTCACCCGGGAGGCGAGAGCGTTCGTCGGTCAGGTCACCCGGGATGTGTGAGGGCTGAGGGCCGTGCCAGCCGGGAGGCCCCGCGGAGTGTCCTACCGTCCCTCGTTTACACCGAGGCAAGGAACGCCTGAACCCGCTCCATCAGCAGCGTCGACGCCTCGGGGTCGTAGTCGTCGAGGGACGAGTCGGTGAACAGATGCTCGTCGCCTGGATAGATGAACAGCTCGGCAGCATCCTCTGCCGCCGCGAGCTCCCGCGCGGCGGGCAGATCCTCGTCGAAGTACTCGTCACCCTCCTTGCCGTGGATCTGCACAGGCAGTCCTGCCGGCCATGCCTCCCCGAACTCGGTGACCGGCAGGCAGGAATGGAGGAGCAGTGCTCCCCGAGCACCGGGCCGGGTCTGGGCAAGACGCTGGGTGATCATCACGCCGAAGGAGAATCCGGCGTAGACGAGTTCGGCGGGGAGGTCGTCGGCCACGGCTGCTCCGCGTTCCCTGATGTCGACGAAGCCCACGCTCTCGACGAACTCGAAGCCCTCGGCGATGCTGGCGAAAGTGCGGCCGTCGAAGAGATCGGGGGTGTGGACAGTATGGCCGGCGTGTCTCAGTTCGTCTGCGAAGCTCTGGACTCCGGCGGTCAGGCCTTGCACGTGGTGGTAGAGCAGGATTTCAGCCATATCGGGGGCTCCTCGTCAGGGTGGGGCGGGTCATTGTCAGTACGGAGCGGGTCGCCGTCAGAATGGAGGCGGGTCGCCGTCGAATCGGTGTTCCCAATCGATGATCCTCGCGGCGTTCGACTCGGGTCCGGCCCTCTTCAGCCGTTCCCAGTCCGCGAGGATCTGCTCACGTCGATTGCGCATCATCACGGGGATCTTGACCGAGTAGTCTCTCGAGATCGCCTTCTTGCATTCGAGGATGACGGGGTCGTACTCCACGATCTCGGCACCCTCGATCATCGTGCTGAATATGTCATCGGCGGATTCGGTTCGCGCGCCTCCCGGCAATGGAGCTTCCACACGAGGGCGCGGTTCAGCGGCTGCTCTGGTTGCCGGAGCAGGCTGTGGTGGCGCGTTCGGCACTTGTCCGTTCCGCCCGTCTCCCGCATCCGGGTCGCAGCCCGCTTGCCCTGCCGACATGGAACTCCTCGATTTCTCTGCCGACGAACGGCGCTGTCGCTCGACATAGGCAGCGGCGGCGTTGGCGGCAATCGTGCGAATCCCTGATGCCGCCATCCTCCCCCAGTCGGTGAGGCTGTCGGGTCCGAGCGCGCAGTACTCCCCGGTCGGCCCCGAAACGGAACGGGCACCGGCATACTTCTCCCCTTCCGCACTGATGTCTCGGCCTTTGGCCGTGGACATCTCCGGCGCGGACCCAGCACCGATGGCACCGAAGGCAGACGTGTCCCCTGAACCGCCCGGCACCCGTCTCTCGGAGCCCTCGGTCTGAGTCCCCTGTGGTGCTGCCGAGCCCTGGCCGTCCATGGGCTCGGCGTCCGAGTACGGCGGGGGTCGTGTCCAATCGACCTGAGCCGGGAAGCGATCCATCGTCCACCATTCCAGCGCGTGAGCCGTGTCGATCGGGGCGTCCGGAGCATGCACCGAAGTGCGCACGCCCTGCCGGAAGCTGTATTCGACCAGCCCGGACTTCGGCATTCGCACGTCGAACACCCGCCCGGTCTTCAGCCCGTGGTGCACCGGGCAGAGAGGGTGAAGGTTCCCGAATCGAGTGAGTCCTCCCTGGTCAGGGTGGTCATGGTCGAAGGGGATGACGTGGTCGAGTTCGGAGCGGACTGCCTCCCGGGTGCACCCGGGTGCGGTGCACAGGGCCCATTGCGAGGTCACAGTGGTGCGGACGTCGCGCGGGATCCGATAGGCGGTCGCCCGCGCATCCAAGGGGGTCCCGGTCGCGGGATCCGTGAGCACCCGGTAGAGCGTCGGACAGCTGCCGGCCAGCCTCCTGGCCGTCTCGGCAGGGATCGGGGAACCGTCCGGAAGCTGTCCGGGCAGCAGCGACTGACCGAAGGCCGTGAGGAAGGGAACGGTGGCGATGAGGGCGGCCTGACTGCTCAACCACCATTGAGCGGTCGGCAGAACCAGGAGCATCTCCCTGCTGATGACCTCCGGTTCACCGACCGGGCCGCCGAAGCTGTGGTCACGCTGATCCCGCGTCCGAGCCGATGAGGCAGAGCACCGACTGTCGACGACGAGTGACGGTGTGACTCCTCCGATCGGAGCAGGGTCGCCGACCGGAGCCGGTCCCGTGGCCTCCGGGCGGAAGGGCTCATCGTGGACCAGCGGAGTTCCGCTGACCGGATCGATGCTCGTGATCCGCGTGGTCAAGGTGGGAACCGTGCGGGTGAGAATATCGAACGCCAGAGCATCGACGCCGCGTCCGTCATCGATCATCGTTCCCTTCGGCAGTCCGAACGCACTGACCTGATTGGAATGGACTGCCCTCGCCATTCCCATGACTCGCTGGTAGCACGCATTGATGTCGAGCGTGGGTCCCGAGATGATGAGCGCCGATGACCCATCACCGTGATTGTCCACTTCGACCCGGCGCCGCTCGGCGGCTTCCCGATAGCGCTCCTCTGGCGGCTCCAGCACGCTGATCCTCTGGACCAATGTCCGCCTGAGCGTCTCACAGGTGACATCGGCACGACGTCGGGCAAGGTAAGCATCGAGCTGAGGGAGATGCCTCATCGGCACGGACAGGCACAGACTGGTGACGACCTCGGAATGCGCGGCGGTGAACTCGCCGTCGGCGATTCGGGAGTGGAACCGCGGCAGTCCCTGGGAGAGGGTCACCGCCATCGCCACGGTCCGCAGCGTCCGTCCGGTCGGTGACCCGCAGATCGCGGAGATCTGGATGATGTCGTCCTTCGACAGGTGTTCGCGGGTCCAGGCGGCCAGCGAGGTGTCCGGGTCGAACCCGGGAAAGTCCGGCAGGGGTTCTTCCACCGGTGGGAGGCCGAAAACGGATCCTGGAGCGGAGGCACTCACTGTGCTCGTCGACGGAGCAGACGCCTTCCCGCCTGGAGAAGAGGTCGTCCCAGCCTGGAGTCCCCACGGACCGGCTGCGGCACGCCCGTCGCCGGCTCGGTGCCGTTCGACGCTCTCGGCGATCGTCGCCGTCTCGCCTCGGCGAGCGACGAGGAACACATAGTCGGTGAGAGCGGAGACCAGGGACAGATGGGCCCGGGTGCAGGATTCGGCTGCGGAGGCGACCCCGCGCAGAAGTGAGGAGTCAGCAAGGATGACACGTGGACGTCGCGCACCCGCTCGAACGGGCGTCGCCGCCACGTCGGCGGTCGTCTCGTCCGCGCCGGGCGTCTCCGGCTTCTCCACTGTCTCTCACCACCCCTCATCCTTGAGGTTGTCACTGGGCTGCCTCTGTCCTCTCATGCTTCCACACGGTCCTGACACGAGACGCGGATCGAGCGGCGGGACCCGCAGTCACTCGGCGGGCAGGCGTCCGATGAGGTCCTCGCGAGTGTGCGGCCAGTCCTCGGCGAGGATCTCCCGAGCGGTATCGAGGCCCTCGCCGAGGTTGACGAGCAGAACGCCCTGCACCCGGTCGTTCTCGCCGAGGTAGTACACCGTCCCCTTCGACTGCGGTTCCTGCCAGTCCTCGATCGTGGACAGCCCGGAGTCGAGCGTGCCCACCGCCTCGTAGCCGAAGTCGAAGACGTTCGTGTAGAAGTAGGGCGTGTGGGTGTAGGTCTCGTCGCTGCCGGCCATGATCCGGCCGACGACGGCTCCCATGTTCCTGGCATTGTCGACGTGCTCGACCCGCTGTCGCCCGAGGATCCTGTCCGGGTAGGACGCGACGTCGCCGGCGGCGAAGACATCGGGCCGGGAGGTACGGAGGGACTCGTCGACGACGATGCCGTCGTCCGTGTCGATGCCTGCCACCTCGGCGAGGTGGGTCAGGGGGTCGAGGCCGAGGCCGAGGACCGCCGCGTCGAAGGTCCTTGTGGTTCCCCCGCAGTCGAGCTCGACCGTCTCCCCGTCGACGCGCCCGCCTGAGACCTTCGTCCCGCCGATCAGGGTCACTCCCCGATCCTCGTAGAGTTCGTGGAAGCTCTCGGCGAGATCGGGCGGGAACACGGATCCGCCGAGAGTGTCGTCGGGGAACAGCAGCGTCGTCCGGGTCGAGTTCTGGGCGAGGGCGGCAGCCAGCTCGGTGCCGATGAATCCGCCGCCGACCACGGCGACATCGAGGTCGCGGCCGGAGAGCTCGGTCAGCCGCCGGTAGTCGGCGAAGGTGCGGAAGACGATGACCCGGTCGCCCTCCTCGAGGTCGAGGGACTTCGGCTCACCGCCGGTCGCGAGGAGCAGCTTCTCGAACGCGAACGTGCCGGCGGTGGTCTCCACGGTCTTCGCCTCGGCGTCGACCGCGGTCGCCTCGGTGGTCAGGTGGATCGTCGCACCCGTGTCCTCGCGGGTGTTCATGTAGTTGTCCTCCGGAGTGAAGTCGGGGTCCGTCCACAGCTTCTTGCTCAGCGCCGGTCGCGTGTAGGGCTCATCGACGTCGTCGCTGATGATAACGATGCCCCCGTCCTCGTCGCGCTCCCGGATCCCCCGGGCAGCCGCGTCCGCGACCATGCCTCCGCCGATGATGAGGTAGCGAGTCGTCTGCATTGTCATTGCTCCTTTCCTCTGAAGGTCGACCTCTGCTTGATGAACTTGTGGTTGGTCGACTCCTGAATGGCGTACGCGATGAATCAGCCCGGGCCGGAGCCGGCCGGCAGGACTCAGATCGTCGCGACCGAACCGGCGTCGACGCGGTAGTTCGATCCGTTGACGAAGCTCGCCGCGTCCGAGCAGAGGAAGGCGATGACCCGCGCGACCTCCTCCGCTCTGCCGCGACGACCGAGTTCGATGAATGGGCGCTCGGTCTCGAGGAACGTGCGGATCGCCTCGTCGAACGGGATGCCCAGGGATTCGGAGCGCCTGCGCATCATCTCATCGGTCATCGGTGTCTCGATGAAGGCCGGGGAGACGGTGTTGACGAGCACCCCCTCCGAGGCGTACGTCCGGGACAGGCCCTTCGCCAGGGCGAGCAGGCCGGCTTTCGCGGCGCAGTAGGGCAGTTCGTCGTCATAGGGCTGGACGGCGTCCTCCGAGGAGATGAAGACGATCCGTCCCCAGCCGCCGCGACGCAGACCGGGCAGGAACGCGCGGGTGATGCGGACGGGACCCATGAGGTCGACGTCGATCGTGTGGTCCCAGCCCTCCTGGCTGATCTCGTGGAACGGGCCACCGCTGCCGTGGATTCCTGCCGCGTTGACGAGGATGTCGAGGTCACCCACCGTTTCGTCGACTCGGGCCGCCAGGGCCGCGACCTCCTCGGCGTCGGTGATGTCGGCGGCGAAGCCATGCACCCGGCCCTCGAACGCCGACAGCTCGCCCACCGCGGCCCCGAGCGCTTCGGGGTCCCGGTCGGTGAGCACGACCTCGGCTCCCTCGTCGAGCAGCTGCCGCGCGGTGGCGAAGCCGATCCCGGAGTCGGCTCCGGTGACGAGGGCTCGGCGGTCGCGAATACCCAGATCCATGCTCGTTCCTCCCAGTCGTCTCGTGCCCGGACTGCCGAGGGGGAGATCTGCCCGCAGGCGGATACCGACCCTGACGCAGTCGGCGGGCGGTTCCTTGACCGGCACCTTAGCTGCTGGCGCTCGCCGAGGACAGGGCCCGCCGAGACTCAGAGAAATCGTCGGATGGGCGAGCGCGGCCGGATTCACCGCCGGATTCGCAGCCGGATTCGCGGATGGACGACCGCGGATCGGCAGGGGCGGACGGGCGATCCCGGACGGATCCACGGGTCCTTCCCGTGAGGCCACGCGGTCGGTTGACACTACATCGGTCAGACGGAATCGTGGAACGCACCTTTCGCCACAGCACGATTCGCCGGAGCAGAAGGAGAGAGACAATGAGAGCTCCATTCGACAGCACCGTGCCGTTCCTCCAGGAGGGGTACCCTTTCGTCTCGTCCCGCTGCGACGAACTCGGAACCGATCTGTTCACCAGCCGCCTGCTGCTGCGCCCCGTGACATTCCTCCGCGGCGCCGAGGCGGCCGCGATCTTCTACGGCGACGACCGATTCACCCGACAGGGGGCGATGCCGCCCACGGTCCAGCATCTGCTCCAGGACAAGGGCTCGGTCCAGGCACTCGACGGCGCCGCCCACCACGAGCGGAAGGAGCTCTTCCTCTCGCTCATGAGCCGGGAGGCGATGGACCGCCTCGGCGACATCTTCGACGAGGAATGGGACACGGTCCTCCACAGCCGGCCCGGGCCTCGTCGCATCGTCGTCCACGGGTTCGCCCGCGAGGTCCTCACTCGCTCCGTCTGCCGCTGGTCCGGCATTCCCCTGGAGATGACCGACGTGCCGCGGCTGCGCGACGACTTGGGCATGATGGTCGACAATGCCGGCCGCTTCGACCCGCGCAACCTCTACGCCCAGTGGCGGCGACGCGGGACGGAGAAGTGGGCGAAGGCCCTCATCGCCGAGACCCGCAGGGGCATCGTCGATCCACCACGGGGCAGCGCCCTGTCCGCCTTCGCCCGGCACCGCGAATCCGACGGCAGCCTCCTGTCTCCGGAGGTCGCGGCCGTCGAGCTCATCAACATACTCCGCCCCATGGTCGCTCTCGACCGGTTCATCGTCTTCGCCGCCACCGCCCTGCACACGTATCCGCAGTGGCGCGAGACCTTCGCGTCCGGCGACGAATCCGACCTCGAGCCGTTCGTCCAGGAGGTCCGCCGCTTCTACCCGTTCTTCCCCGTCGTGCCCGGCCGGGTCGTCACGGCGTTCGAATGGCGCGGACACGACTTCGCCCAGGGCGACTGGGTCATCCTCGACCTCTACGGGACCTGTCACGATCCCCGGATCTTCGAGGACCCCGACAGCTTCCACCCCGAGCGCTTCCGCGGCTTCCGCTGGGAGGAACAGCCCAACGGACTCATCGCGCAGGGAGCGGGGCGCCACCAGGAGAACCACCGCTGCCCGGGCGAGTGGAGCACCGTCGAACTGCTCAAGCGCTCGGTCCGCGCACTCGCCGCGGCCGACTTCGACGTCCCCGTACAGGACCTCACGATCCCGCTCGACCAGTTCCCGACCCTGCCGCGCAGCGGCTTCCTCGTCCACGCCGCCTGAATCGCGGGATTCGCCCTCAACCGCCGGCTCAGTCCGCGTCCGCCTGATCGATGAGGTGCTCGGCGATCGCCAGCGCCGAGGTGGCCCCCGGTGACGGGGCATTGCGGACGAACATCGTCGCCGGGGTGCGATCGATGACGAAGTCGTCGACGAGGGTGCCGTCCCTCTTCATCGCCTGGGCCCGGATCCCGCGAGTGGCACGGTGCCCGGAGACGCCGGCGAGCAGCGGCACGTACTTCGCGGCCTCCTCGACGAACCTTCGACTCGAGAGGACCCCGCCGATCTCCCTCCTCGCGGTCGCCATGTTCCCCGCCGCGAACCTCCAGAATCCCGGGTTCGCGGCGATCCGCAGGGAATCGGCGAGGTCGAACCCGAGCCCGTGGTAGCCCTCGCGGGAGAAGGAGAGGAACGCGTTCGGTCCGAGCATCACTCCCCCGTCGATCCGCCTGGTCACATGGACGCCGAGGAAGGGGTAGCGCGGGTCGGGCACGGGGTAGATGAGCCCGTTGACGACATCGTCGTACTCGGGGGCGAGGATGAAGTACTGGCCGAAGAACGGCACCACCGAGGGGTCACGGCTCTCCCCTGAGCGCGTGGCCAGACGGTCCGACTGCAGGCCCGCGCACACGATGACTTGGTCGTAGTCCTGGGAGTCGATGTGCGTGTGGACGATCGCTCTTCGCCGCTGCTCCTCGACCCGGTCGACCGGGGTGGAGAAGCGGACCCGGCCACCGCCTCGGCGGAAGTCGGCGACGAGGGCCTCGGTCAGTCCGCGGTAGTCGATGATCCCGGTGTGCGGGGAGTGGAGGGCGGCGAGGCCGACGGCGTTGGGCTCGATCTCCCGCAGACCGTCGGCGTCGAGGAGGGAGACGTTGGGGACGCCGTTGGCCACGGCGCGCTCGTGGATCGCGTGCAACCGGTCGACCTCGATATCGTCGGTGGCGACGACGATCTTCCCGCACTCGTCGAAGGCCACGTCATGCTCGCGGGCGAAGTCGAGGAGGAGGGAGACACCTCGGCGGCAGAGCCGGGCCTTGAGGCTGCCGGGTTCGTAGTAGAGGCCCGCGTGGATGACCCCGGAGTTGTGCCCGGTCTGATGGGCGGCGGGTCCGTCCTCCTTCTCGTAGAGGGTCACCTCGGCGTCGTCGTGGCGCGACTGCAACCCGCGCGCGACCGCCGCACCGATGATCCCCGCGCCGATGACCGCGAATCTCTTCCTCACATCGCACTCCTTCCGACCGAATCCGCTCCGATTCGCGTCTGCCTCTTCGGCACTCTATGCGGTCGCGCCGGGTCTCGCCACGACGTCTCGCCCAGGTGCACCGAGCGGGCGGATGGGTGGTGCGGGTGGGCTCTGCGCTCACCGCCGCCGAGGCCGTCCCACCGCATCCCGACACGCAGTTCTTACCCGCTGATCAGCGACAATGTCAGCGGTCCCGCGGAGCGGCAGGGCTGTCGATCCGTTCGGCACCGATAGGATGGGAGTCCGCGACCGTCTGGGATTCCGCGATCGTCGAGTGCAGGGAGGAGCCGTCCATGGCCATCGAACAGAGCGCAGTCTTCATCGATGCCGGGTTCCTGCTCGCGGTCGGAGGCTCGCGGGTCTCGGGGACCTCGCTGCGCTCGGCGACCCTCGTCGACACCGAGACCCTGATCAGGGGCGTCGTCGACACCACCGTGGAGGACTCGGGCCTCGACGCCCTGCGGGTGTACTGGTACGACGCCTCCAAGGACGGCGTGTTCCACGAGGCGCACAAACGCATCGCTCTCATCGACGATGTCAAGGTCCGACTCGGACGGATCGGGGTCAACGGGACCCAGAAGGGCGTCGATCTGCGGATGGGGCTCGACCTCGTCGAGATCGCCCGCAACCGCGCCGCTCGGGTCGCGTACCTGCTCACCGGAGACGACGACCTCGCCGAGGCGGTCGAAGCCGCTCAGGACCTGGGCATGAAGGTCGTGCTCGTGGGCTTGGAGAACCAGGACCACTACCTCCGCGTCACCTCGGTCGCCGAGCATCTGGCCATGCAGGTCGACCGCATCATCACCCTGCCCAATGAGCTCATCACCAAGTGCTTCACTCCCCGTACCCGCCCGAAGCCGATGCAGGACGGGACTGGCCCAGCCGACTCTCCGACAGACACGACCACGGCCCCAGGTCCGGGGCAGACAGCGCGTGCCGCGCCCGGAGCCGCACCCCCACCGACGCCGCCCGCACACCCGATTCCGACGCCCCTGACGATCCGGATGAATGGTCTGGGACGACCGCATTCGGAACCCGCCGAGGCGGTGGCGCGGGCGTCGAAGCCCTCGACCCATCCGCCGATGCCGGCCCCGGCAGGTCCCGGCGGAACGGAGCACCCCGGAGTCGCCGAGGTGCAGCGCCTCCTCGAGGTTGCCGCCGGGGTCGGTCGCAGTGTCGCCGAGAGCTGGTACGACACGTGCACCCAGTCGGAGCTCGAGGACGTCCTCACCGACAGACCCAATCTGCCCATCCACATCGACGCGACCCTGCTGCGCGACTGCGCGTCGAAGATCGGCGAGTACGACACCGACCGACAGAGCGTCCGGCAGCGGCTGAGAACGGCCTTCTGGGAGCAGATCGACCTCATTCACTGAATCGTTACCGAATTTACGCAAGATCCGAGACAATTCGGCAATGTCGTCGATAGTGAACGTCGAATGAATTCCCGTCATCAATAAAACCACCGGTCCGAGGTAATTCAAGTTTCAAGCAATCGCCGTGGCGAGATCACCACAAGGCTGGTTGCCGTTGAGACCGCGGACAGCTCCCGTGAACTCGCGCCAGGAGGGGGCCGGGACCCGCTCGCGTCCTCCTCGACCGAGGAAGAGACTACATCCGCGAATCGGAACCGCGTCGATTCCGAACTTCACCCACGGCAAAACACGGCGAGATTACCTCCGGGTAACTGTAACGGGACTGTAACAGTTTCCGTTATATGACGATGACGTAGGCGTGACTCGGCCATGAGTCGGTACCGTTGTGAGGGATCTACCAGGAGACTGCCCGTTTCCGTCAAGGTTCGAGTCGAGGATCACGTGAGGACAGTCGTCCTTCAGCTCGTTTCGAATGAGGAGATCGTCCAGTTTCAAACGATGTGGAGGAACATGAAGATGCTCCCTGGCCGGCTCAAGCCCGGCCGTAAGACAGCAGTGGGTGCGGTAGCCGCCGCCACCGCACTGGGTCTCACCGTGATGACGACATCACCAGGTGCGGCCGATACCCAGAACCCCGACGAGCAGGCTGAAGCGCTCGGTCAGCTCATCGAGAGCGAAGCCCTCGATGCCCAGCTCCTCGACGCAGCCGGCGCCTACAGCAGCTTCCCCTCGAGCTCCGCTGCCGATACGACTCCGCTCAACGCGGAGGCCCTCGGAGCCCTCGGTCTCGATCTCGGCGGAGGCGTCTCGCTGCCGCTGATCAGCAGCCCGGGTGGAGCAGGTCTCCTCGACCTCGGTGAGGCCGGAGCACTCAACGCCTTCGGTCATGCTCCTGCCGCCAACAGCGCCAAGGCCAGCGCGGGCGCCGTCGGTGAAGACGGTGCGCTCAACGTCGACGCCATCAACAACGGTGACTTCGGCAATGCCAAGGTCAACCTGACCGACGTCCTCGACCAGGCCGGGCTCGCCGGTGTCACTGACGGGCTCGTCGACGAGCTCTCCCTCGAGCTCGGCGCGATCGCCTCGACCGCTGATTCCAATGGCGAAGCGAACAACTCGCAGTACGTCGTCGCCGACGGAATCCTCACCGTCTCGAGCCCCGCGGTCAGCGATCTGTCTGCGCAGCTCGACGACCTGGTCGACACGACCGGTGCGACTCTTGAAGAGGCCATCGGCACCGAAGGTCTCGCGGCGGCTCTTGCTGCTGTCGGCGTCAACGCCACAATTCCTGGCGTTGCAAGCGTCAGTGTCGGCGGTGCGGACGCGACAATCAGTGTCGAGGTTCGCGATGCACTCAACGGAGTCGTCGAAGACGTCATCAACGAACAGCTCGGAGCAGCGGGCAGCCCCGTCCAGATCAACATCGGAAACGGTGACATCACCATCGATCTGGCCAAGATCGTCAAGGGTGATGCGGCTGAGGACCTCAACGGCCTCGACCCCAACACCCAGGTGCTGACTGCTGACACGATCTCTTCGATCACCACCGGCGTCTCGGACGCTCTGGGTGAGCTGGGCGGCAAGCTCAACACCGCTTTGACCAACGCTCTGAACGACGTCCACGTCATCATCGAGCTGCCTGCAAGCATCGAGGCGCTGAGCGGCATCGCTTCGGCGGACGGCACCGTTACCGTGGATGCCACTCTGGGCCAGCTGGCGGGCACCGACACCACCGATCCGACGGTGACAACTGATCTCACACTCAACATTCTTGGTGTGCCGGTTCCGGTCGGCGACATCCTCGATGCCGTCACCGGACCCGTCATCGACGCCGTTCTCGGCATCACCGAGCCGCTCATCGGTGGAATCCTCACCTCGACCGCGGATGAGATCTCGGGCTCCGTCACCGGTATCGTCGACCCCGTCCTCGACACCCTCGACCCGGTGTTCCAGGGCCTCAACCAGGTCGTCGATCTCACGATCAACGAGCAGCCGACCCTCAAGGACCCCGCTCAGGAGAGCGAAGTCAAGGGCAACGGCACCAACGGTGACGGGTTCACCGTCAACGCCGTGAGCCTCGAACTGCTTCCTGCGCTCCAGGCCGTCGATGTCAATCTGGCGTCGTCCTCGGTGCGCGCGAATGCAGAAGCCGTCGTGCCTGACCCGGATGCGAACACCAACGCCGCGGCTTCGGCCGCAGCATCGGCCTCCGCTGATGGTGACAACGACCCCGCCGCGCAGGTAGCAGCCCAGGCTGCCGCCAACGAAGACGCCACCACCACCGCATCGGCAGCAGCCGACCCGAACGCGGAAGCAGCCGCACAGTCGGCCGCCAACGAGACCGCGTCGACCGACACCACGGCCGACGCGACCACCGAGGTGAACGCCGCAGCGACCGCAGCGTCTGATCCCGCGGCTCAGGCCGACAACACGGACTCGACGAACGCTGACACCTCCGCAGCAGCGGACGCCAGCCCGAACGCCGCTTCGGCCGCTCAGGCTGCGTCGATCGCCGATTCGTCGAACGATGCCTCGGTCGAGGCGGCAGCGAATGCTGACGCCACTGCCGATCCGGGCGCCGCTACGACCGCAGACGCCGATGTGAACGTCAACGCCGCAGCTTCGGCTTCGGCATCGGCGACCGCAGATGGTGACAACAACCCGGCCGCCCAGGTTGCCGCTCAGGCAGCAGCCAACGCCGACGCCACGACAGCGGCATCCGCAGCAGCCGACCCGAACGCTGAGGCCGCAGCCGCGACCGCAGCGAACGAGACCGCTTCTGCAGACACCTCGGTGGACGCCACCTCGGATCCGAACGCCTCGGCGAACCAGGCAGCGAATGCAGCGGCTCTGGCCGACAACACGAGCTCGACCAACGCCGACACCACGGCCGCCGCTGACGCCGATCCGGCAGCAGCAGCCTCGGTTGCAGCGACCGCCACCTCGTCGGACAACGCATCGGCTGAGGCCGCTGCCAACGCCGATGACTCGGCCGTCGCCGACGCTTCGCAGGACACGGCAGCGAATGTGAACGCCTCGGCGTCCGCCTCCGCTTCCGCCAACGCGGACAACAACGACAACGCCGTTGCTCAGGCAGCAGCGCAGGCCGCGGCTGACGAAGATGCGAACACCACCGCATCGGCAGCAGCCGACCCGGCCGCAGAGGCAGCAGCTCAGTCGGCAGCGAACGAGACCGCCACGGCGGAAGCCTCGACCGACGCCACGACTGAGACCAACGCTTCGTCGCAGGCAGCTGCGGTCGCAGCCGCCAACGCGAACGATGAGGACTCCGCGAACGCCGACACCACCGCAGCCGCTGACGCCAACCCGGCAGCAGCAGCCTCGGTCGCGGCCAACGCCACCTCGTCGGACAACGCATCGGCCGAAGCAGCAACCGCTGCCGACGCTGACGCCGATCCGGGTGCCGCAGCCACCGCCGACCCGGGCGCCGCAGCTGAGACCGACGCTGACCCGAACGCAGAGGCTTCTGCCGCTGATGACGCCAACGAAGCCAACGCTTCCTCGGCTGATGACGCGGATCAGGCTTCGGCTTCGACCAACGCCGGTGCGTCTGCAAGCGCCTCGGCCGGGTCGAACGCTTCGGCCGGCTCCGGCTCGAACGCCTCGGCAAGCAGCAACGGTGGCGGCGACCTGCCTCGCACCGGTGTCGACGGAACCCTGGCGCTGAGCGGCCTCGCGGCTCTGCTCCTCGCCGGTGGTGCCGCAGCGATCCTGGTGACTCGCCGCAACCGCACCAAGATCTGAATCAGTTCCGACTGACTCAGTGATCTGAATCGCCAACGGCGGGGTCGAATCGAAAGATTCGGCCCCGCCGTTCGCCATTCACTCCTCGGCGTCCGGGTCGCTGTGCGCACAGATCGCATTCCGACCATTCAGCGCCACAACCTCCCGTTGCACGGGGAGGTTGTCCGGCGAACTGCAGGCGGCGCGGATCAGACGCTGCTGCCAGCGGTTGGGGGCTCCGGCAGCCGTAGGGCAGCCGCTGCCGCTGTTCGCGGCTCGAACCCTTGTCACCAGGGACGGCTCAGGCTACGGTCGGTTTAAGCACTGGACGACAGAATGAGGTGAGTCCGATGTCCGGAGTCAATGAAGACCACTACCAGCCCTCCACCCATCCCGGCGACATCATCGAGGTGTGGGACGAAGAGCAGGGGAAGATGGTCAGGCACAGGATCATCCTCGACGAGTTCGGCAACGGCACCAAGACGGTCCCCGTCGACGACGCCGAAGAGTAGGCCCGGAAACTTCACTCGTCTGCTGGTGGTCCGTTCCGTGACCATCGACCAGGACCCCACTCCGTCCACGGCGAGACCGGCAGCTGCGCATCTCGTCGGCGGATCAAGCGCGCACCCGGGCTCCGCGGGGAGCTGAAGAACCCGACGATGAGCACCACGACGATGCCGACAGCGGCCCCCAGCAGCGTCTCGAGCCCACGGTCGACGATGAGAGCAGAACGGGGAATGGGATTGGCCAGCTGGGTCATGAGCAGGATCAGCGGAGTGAAGAACGTCAATGCGTATCCGTAGTTGCGGGGCATGAAGTACTCGGTGGGGAACTGCAGTGCGATCACCGCGACCGCCAGGACCAGCGGCCCGGGGTCGAACAGCAGGATGAGGCCGGTGAGGAGCAGACCGGAGAACGTGCCGAGCACCCGGTGCACTCCGCGCGAGATCCGGCCCGGAAGGTCGGCCGCCGCCAGCGGAACGGCGGCCGAGGCCATCGCCCAGTAGGCATGCTCCCCGATGAGGAGCTCGCCGAGGAGGCCGCCGGTCCCGACAGCCACCGCGTAGGTCATGGCGTGGCGGATGATGCCGGCGGCACGCGGGCCGCGGAGGTCGACGATGTCGCGCTTGGCACCGGCGGTCCATTCGCGGCTGCGGAACCAGCCGAGGAACCCGACCGCGATGGCGAACGCGGCGGCGGTGACACTGACGGTCAGCGGGACCCATATCGGCCCCGACGGCGGGACGGAGGCGCACGCCCCAAGGGCGAAGATCCCGAAGAATGGGCCGCCCGGTCGCAGCGTCGCCCGATCGGCGAGCACCGACCCGGCCGCGGCGAAGAGGGCTTCGATGGCGATGAGGGCCCAGACGGACGTCTCGAGCCAGGACAGCAGCACGCCCCCGCCGACGCCGGCGAGCAGCAGAAACGCGGCCTGCATCTGGTGGATGACGCGCAGCTGGTGAGGTTCCCCGCGACCGTACATTCCACAGAACGCGCCGAATACCGCGTAGATGATGAGTTCCGGATAGCCGATGACGAGGAGTGCCAGGGACGGCGCCGCCACGGCGATCCCGACCCGCAGGGGTGCCCGCCGGTCGGCATCCGGCGGCCCCATCGCCAAAGTGCCGCGAAAGTACTCGATGATCCTCCGCATCAGGACGGGGTCACCAGAATGCGCGGGTGGTCTCGGTCGGCCCGTCCACCTCGGTGAAGCCGGCGTCGACGACTCTGACCGGGCGGACGTTCGCCGCCCACTCCTCCCGCGACGGCCGCACGACGCGAAGGGCGAAGCCCGATTCCCGCCACCGCTGTCGCGACTCGGCGGGCATCTGCTCGTAGGCGAGCTGGGCCGCATGACCGCACTGCGCGGCCGCCTTCCCCGACGTCAGCGACACGAGCGGGGTGATCTCGATGGTGACGACCGCCTCGGCGGCGGGCACAGCACTCTCGCCGTCGTCGGGGAACTCCGTGCCTCCCACCTGGAGCTTCGCGAGCTCCTTCGGCAGGGGTTTGACGGGCCCGGGCGGGAAGACGAGCACCTCGGCAGGAGCGAACCCATCGGAGCCGCCGTGGATGACGCTGACACAGCCCAGGGCCTTCGCCTCCTCGAACTTCCGGCCGTCGCCTCGGCGGACGACCTTGCGGATCGCCCCGTCGCGCCAGTGCTCGACAGCCTCATGCCATTGGCCGCGGGGATGGGACCTGGGGTCGTCGAGGAAGGTGACCACGGCGCGTGCGGTCGCCTCGAGCACGTCGATGTGCCGGGACGGGTGGGCCTTGGAGCGGCGGACGACGATCGGCAGCGACCAGGGGATCTCGTGGTCGTGCTCGTGCCTGCGCATCCGTTCGACCGTGCCCGGTCCCGCTTCTTCCGTGCCCGGTCCCGCGTCTCCCGGGTGCTGTCCGTCACTCATCGGCGCGCTCCCCACGCGGTCCTCCCTCGGTCATCCGACGTCCTCCCCGGCGAGCGCGGCGAGGAGATCCTTGGCGCGGGTGTCGACGTCGTCGCTGAGCATCTCGTTGGTGAGGAACGAGAATCCCAGCCCCACGTCGGGCCACGCGCCGTGAAGACTTCCTCCGGCGCCCGAGTGGCCGAACGCGCTGCTCACAGGTCCGTAGGTGCCCTTCGCATCGGCGAGTTCGAATCCCAGTCCGAAGCGCAGCCCACGGTCGTTGAGGCAGTCGGTTCCCTCCGACCAGGTGCGCACGGCCTGCTCGAGCGCCTCGGGGTCGATGATCGATCCGCCGGGACGATCGGGATCCACGAGCAGCGAGTAGAGCCTCGCGAGCGAATCGGCGGTGCCGATCCCGCCGCCGGCTGCAAGCTCGGCGGCGTGGAACTCCCGGGAGTTCATCGGGAGGCTCGGCGACAGGAGCGAGGCGTACATCCGGTCGATGACGGCGCGGCGTTCCGGGTCCCTGACCTCTGGGGCGACGGAGTAGCCGGGCATCTGGATGATCGGGGCGACGCGGTCCTCGTCGGCGGCGGGCAGTCCCAGGTGGAGGTCGAGGCCGAGGGGTTCGACGAGGTCCTCGCGCAGCCATCGGGCCACGGTGCGGCCAGTGGTGCGGAGGATGATCTCGGACATGAGGTATCCGTAGGTCACGCCGTGGTAGGCGATCTTCGTGCCCGGCTCCCACAGGGGCCGCTGTCCGGCGAGGATGGCTGCCATCCTCCGCGAGTCGAGGAACGCCCACTTCGCCTCCCCCTCCTGCGGTCGCCCGTCGGCGTCGAGGGAGGGGTCCGGATCGACGTAGGGCAGCCCGACGGTGTGGTCGAGCACATGCGCCACCGTCGCGGTGTCCTTGCCCGCGGCGGCGAACTCCGGCCAGTACTCGCACACGGGGGCGTCGACGTCGAGGAGGCCCTCGCCCGCCGCCTTCGCCGCGATCATCGCGACGAGCCCCTTGGTCCCGGAGAAGAACACCGTGAGCGTCCGCGGTCCCCAGGGCTTCGCCGAGGTGTCGCCTCGTCTGCCGGCGACGCCGGCACTGAGCTGGAGGACCGGTTCACCGGCGCGATACACGCTGAACTGCATCCCGCCGCAGCACCGAGCGGCGTGGCGGTCGAAGGTCTCGACCACGGCCTTGCGGACTCGCGCCGGCAGGGCCTCGGCGGCCGGGCCCTCGTTCGACATTGACAGCATTGCGTTCACTGACCTCCAAATCGCGCAACGATCGTTCGTGCGGCCTCCTCGACGACGCGTTCCGTCTCCCCCGCGCTCAGCGACCAGCCGCCGTGGATGAGCCGGGGCCAGAAGACGACGGTGGCGATCATGCCGAGGAACTGAGTGGCCGCGATGTCCAAGTCTCCCACCTGCGCACCGGTTCTCAGGCTCTCGGTCTCGAAATGTCGTCGCACGGCGGCGACCACCGACAGCGTGCCGAAGTCGAAGGTCCGTTCGCGCAGTTCGGGAAACCGCCCGGATTCCGCGATGAGAGTTCTCATCAGCGCCTCGACCCGGGGCCGGGTGAGCAGCTCGACATAGGACCTGCCCAGAGCGACGAGACCGGCGTGGAGGTCCCCCGGCGGCGGGACCGGGATCTCGCCGATCGCGGCTTCTCCCTCGGCGAGGACGGTGGCCTCGAAGAGCTCGGCCTTGGTCGGGAACTGCTTGAACAGAGTCGCCTTCGACACCCCCGCATCGGCCGCGACCTGTGCGAGGGAGGTCCGGTCATAGCCCGAGCCGAGGAACAGGGATGCCGCCGCGCGGAGGATCGCCGCCCGGTTGGAGGCGGCGATCCGGCGATGATAGGTCGAGAGCTCGCGGGCCATGTGTCCAAGTATCGCATGGAGGTGAGTCTATTGACTCACCACCCGAACCGGGGTAGCTTCAAAGAGGTGAGTCGATTGACTCACCTCAGAGCGCTAGGTGAAGGAGCCCGACATGGCCAAGCTCATCTACTCAATGATCACGTCGCTCGACGGGTACACGTCGACGCCGGACGGCGACATCGGCCGAGGAGCCGAGGATGAGGAGGTCCACACCTTCATCGGTGATCGGTTCCAGACCATCGGCACGTATCTCTACGGTCGGCGCATGTACGAGACGATGGTCTTCTGGGAGACCGTCGAAGCCGGGCCCGACGTCCCGCCCCACATCCTCGACTACGCGGAGGAATGGAGGGCCGCGGAGAAGGTCGTCTACTCGACGACGCTCGACTCCGTGTCGAGCGAGCGGACCCGCATCGAGAGGTCCTTCGACGCCGAGGCGGTGCGCCGTCTCAAGGAGTCCTCCCCGCACGACCTCTCCGTCGACGGTCCGACTCTCGCAGGGCAGGCGATCAGGGCGGGACTTGTCGACGACTACCACCTCTTCATCACCACGAGCGTGGTCGGAGGCGGCACCCGCTTCTTCCCGGACGGAGTCCGCCTCGACCTCGACCTCGTCGAGCAGCGGTCCTTCGGCAACGGCCTCATCCACGCCCACTACCGGATCCGATGACGGAGATTCGGCGAGGTGACGGCTGGCCGGAAGGTCGATCGTGCATGTGCGTGCCCGCGTCGTACGCCGTCGCGGGGATGGTCTGGGCCCAGTCCTTCCACTGCAACTCGGGTGACGTTCTTTCCGTTTCAGGGACCGAAATCGGAAAGAACGTCACCCGAGTTGAGTCGGCAGTGCGAGACTCGTGGTCAGAACCGGCTCCGCGTCGGCAGGCCCTGCCTCAGAACTTCGGGACGTCGGCGATGAGCGTGCGCGTGTACTCGTGCGTCGGGTTCTCCAGCACCTCGTCGGTGGGACCGTAGTCGACGATCTTGCCCTTGTTGAGCACCGCGAGGTTGTCGGCGACGTGGCGGGCGAGCGCGATGTTGTGCGTGACGAACAGCATCGCCAGCTGCCTCTCCTGCCGCAGCGTGCGCAGCAGCCCGACGATCGAGGCCTGGACGCTGACGTCGAGCGCCGAGGTGATCTCATCGCAGACGAGCACCGAGGGCGCGTTGACCAGGGCTCGGGCGATCGCGGCACGCTGCCGCTCACCGCCGGAGAGGTCGCCGGGCCTGCGGTGGTAGAAGCTGCGGCCCAGCCGCACCGAGTCCAGCGCGTCCTCGACCTTCGCCTTGCGTTCGGCGGCATTGTCCTCGCCGCTCATCTCCAGCGGCACGGACAGGGACTGTCCGATCGAGCGCCGCGGGTTGAGCGAGGAGAACGGTGACTGGAAGACGTACTGCACGCCGACGCGCTGCTCGTTCGTCCGTTTCCGGGTCGAGGGCGCCATCGTCTCGCCCCACAGCTGCACCTGTCCCGAGTAGTCGTCGTTGAGACCGGCGATGCACCGCGACAGCGTCGTCTTGCCCGACCCGGATTCGCCGAGGAGCAGAGTGCACTCCCCCGGGTTGAGGATGAGGTTGATGCCGTCGAGGATCTGCGCCTTCCCG
The DNA here is from genome assembly GCF_003315415.1 of Brevibacterium sanguinis. Classification (GTDB taxonomy): domain Bacteria; phylum Actinomycetota; class Actinomycetes; order Actinomycetales; family Brevibacteriaceae; genus Brevibacterium; species Brevibacterium celere_A. The sequence continues at coordinate 18,406 of NZ_QNSB01000001.1, read as the reverse complement.
TAGGACAGCGCCACATCCTTGACCTGGAGCAGGGGTGCGTCCATGAGGACCGTCGTCGCGGACTCCTTCGCCGAGGCGGACTCCTCCCCCGCGACGTCATCCTTCGCCGAGGTGTCACCGGGCTCCAAGTCCGGTTCCGTCACAGCGGTCGCCCCGGTCGAAGCGGCGGTGACCCCGCCCGATCCTTCGGCAGCCCCGCCTGACCCGGCACTCGCCCCGGGCGAGACTCCCCCGGCGCCGTCGCCGATGGTCTTGCGACCGGCGAGGTCCGGGACGGCGGCCATGAGCATCTGCGTGTACTCGTGCTGCGGGTTCTCGAGCACGGACTCGACCGGTCCCTCCTCGACGAGGTCGCCGCGCAGCATCACGGCCACCCGATCGGAGATCTCCCGAATCACCGCGAGGTCGTGGGTGATGTAGAGGCCGGCGACATTGTTGGCCACGGTCATCCGCCGGATCGTGTCGAGGACGACCGCCTGGGTGGAGACGTCGAGGCCGGTGGTCGGCTCGTCGAGGATGAGCACGTCGGGGAACATCGCGAAGGCCATGGCGATGCCGATGCGCTGCTGCTGTCCGCCGGAGAGCTGGTGCGGCCAGCGCTTCTGGTACGCCCTGTCGCCGGGCAGACCCACGTCGCCGAGCACCTCGGCGACCCGCGCGGTCCGCTCGGCATCGGACTTGCCGAAGCCGTGGATGTCGAGGACCTCGCTGATCTGCTCGCCCACCCGCATCGCCGGGTTGAGGGAGAGCGCGGGATCCTGCGGGATGTAGGCGATGCGCGAGCCGCGCAGGGACCTCACCGCCACCTCGTCGAGTTCGACGACCTCGACGGCGGTCTCGTCCCCGCGGGGCCACAGGCTCACCGACCCGCTGGCGAACTTCAGCCCCTCCCGGAAATGGCCCATGCAGGCCAGCCCGGCGGTCGTCTTCCCGGAGCCCGATTCCCCGACGAGGCCGAGGATCTCTCCGCGCTTGAGCGCGAAGTCGACCCCGTGGAGGATCTCGTCGTCGGAGTTCGTCGCGATCCGCAGATCGCGCACCCGCAGGACGACGGAATGGTCGGGCGCCTCGGTGAGGGTGTCCGTGGTGGTCGTGTTCGTGGTCATGAGTTCTCCACTGAGGTCGAGGCGACGGCGCGGGCGAACGAGTCCGCGAGCAGGTTGGTGCCGATGGTGAGCACGGCGATGGCGATGACCGGCAGCAGCACGCCCCAGGGCTGGATGCTCAGCGCGATCCGGTTCTCGTTGATCATCAGTCCCCAGTCGGCGGCCGGCGGCTGCAGGCCGAGGCCGAGGAACGACAGGGAGGCGATGTAGCCGATCGAGTAGGTCAGGCGCAGGCCCGCCTCGACGCTCAGCGGCCCGGTGATGTTGGGCAGCAGCTCGCGGACGATGATCTTCCACCTGGGCACCGCGTACATCTCCGCGGCGAGGATGTAGTCCTCGGTGATGACGCCGAGGGTCGCGGAGCGGGCGACGCGGGCGATGCGCGGGGCGTGGGTGATGCCGATGACGGTGACGAGCACCCATCCCTGCGGCCCGAGCACCGTGATCGCCAGCAGAGCGAACACGAGCTGCGGGATCGCGAGGATGACGTCGTTGAGCCGCATGATGATCGAATCGAGGACCCCTCCGGTGTAGGCGGCGATCATCCCGATGATCGTCCCGAGCACCATGCCGAGCAGGGTTGCCAGCAGAGCGTAGACGAAGAGGGTGAGGCCGCCGGCGAGGAACCGGCTGAGCACATCGCGACCGAGGTTGTCGGAGCCGAAGAGCCCGTACTCGCTGAACGGCTTCGTGACGAACTCCGTCGCGGTGTTGCCCGTGGCCCACGGCAGCAGGAGCGGCCCGAGCAGGGCGACGGCGAGGACGACGATGGTGATCGTCAGACCGGTCCGGCCCTGCTTCTGCGCGAGCACGCGCTTGAAGAACGGGCGGTAGGTCGTCTGCGATTCCTTGGGCACCTCCGCCGAGGCGGCTGCGAGGCCCGGCTCCACCGCCGCGGCATCGGCTCCCGCGAGGTCACCGGCTCCCGTCGCGGTGCGGTTGTCTGGGGTGTTCATGCTGCACTCCTCAGTTTCGGATTGGTGAGGATGCCGACGACATCGGCGGCGAGGTTGACGACGACGTAGACGGCGGCGACGAGCATCGAGATCGCCTGGACGACCTGGACGTCCCGGTAGGTGACCGCGTCGATTAGCGCCTGGCCGAGTCCCGGGTAGCGGAAGAGGAACTCGACGACGACCACGCCGCCGGCCAGCCACGCCAGCTGGATCGCGACGACCTGGGCGACGGGGCCCAGGGCGTGCGGCAGGGCGTGGCGCATGATCACCCGCTGCTCGGGCACGCCCTTGAGGCGAGCCATCTCGACGTAGCCGGAGTCGAGGACCTCGACCATCGTCGCGCGCATCATCCGCACGATGTAGGGGGTGACGACGAGGACGAGCGTCAGCGTCGGCAGGACGAGCTGGAGCGGGCGGTTCCACACGGGTTCGCCCGGCGGGGCCAGCGTCACGGCGGGCAGGATCTGGAACACCGAGGTGGCGAAGACCGCGATGAGTCCGATGCCGATGACGAACTCCGGCATCGAGGCGAGGATGAGGGAGATCATCGTCGTCGACTGGTCTCTCCGGCCCCCGCGGTGGAGCGCCGACCAGACGCCGATCGCGATGCCCAGCGGCACCGAGATGACACCGGCGAGCAGCATGAGGACGAAGGAGGCGCCGATCCGCTCGCCGATGAGCTCGGACACCGGTCCGCCCGAGGCGGTCGAGGTGCCGAAGTCGCCGACGAAGAGGCCGCCGAGCCAGGTGAAGTAGCGCTGCCAGGCCGGCTGGTTGAGGCCGAGCTGCTCATTGAGGGCGGCGATGCGCTCCGGAGTCGCCTGCTGGCCGAGGATCGCCCGGGCGGGATCACCGGGCAGGAGCAGGGTCGCACCGAAGACGAGCAGAGAGACCGCGAGGAGGATGAAGGCCGAGAGGATGAGTCTGCGGCCGATGACTTTAGCGAACATGTGTCACACCTTTCCGATCCACACGCGGTCGAAGCGCCAGCCGGACAGCGGGCGTCCGGTGGCGTTGGGCACGAGCCCGCCGACGTACTTCTGGAACGCGTCGACCTGGTTGGGGAAGCCCCAGATGATGTAGCCGCCCCGGTCGAAGAGGATCTTCTGCAGTTCATGCTCGAGGTTGCGCCGCTCGTCGACGTCCGCGATCGCGCGGGCCCGGTCGAAGATCTCGTTGAACTCGGGGTCGTTCCAGTGCGTCTCGTTGAACGGGGATTCCTCGAGGCAGCAGGCGATGACCTGCGGCATGAAGTCACGCGTGTACCAGAAGTCCTGCGCGAAGTCCCACTGGAGGTACTGGTCGCCGAAGAACGTCGTCACGTCGACCCGACGGATCGACACCCGGATTCCGGCTTCCTTGGCCTGCTGGGCGAAGACCTGCGCCGATTCCACGGCGCCTGACTGGATGGGGGCGGTGACGAGTTCGACGTCGATGCCGTCGGGGTAGCCCGCCTCGGCGAGGAGCTCCTTGGCCTTGGCGATGTCCTGCTTACGCTGCGGGAAGTTCGGGTAGTTGGCGCTGTAGGGGCCGAACATGTCGTTGCCGATGGCACCGAACCCGGACAGCACCTGTTCGATCATCTGGTCCCGGTCGACGACGAGCTTGAAGGCCTGCCGCACGCGTTCGTCATCGTACGGCGGGCGGTCCACGCGCATCGTGAACGGCAGCCACATGCCGGTCTCGGAGTTGAGGATCGACATCCGCTCATCGGCGTCGATGACCTCGACGAGGGCGACGGGGATCTGGGCGATCGCGTCGACCTGGGTCGAGAGCAGGGCGTTGATGAGGGCGTCGGTGTCGTTGAAGTTGAGCAGCTCCACCTCGTCGAGGTAGGTGCCCTCATGGCCCCACCAGTGCTCGTTGGCCTCGAGCACCGTCGACTGGGCCGGGGTGAACGACTTGAGCTTGAACGGCCCCGAGCAGACCGGGTTGGCCGGGTCGTAGTCGACGGGGACGATGCCGGCGGTGTACTCGGCCACGGCGTCGTTGAACAGGCCGTTGGGCTCCGAGAGCCGGAACTCGACCGTGCGGTCCCCGGTGGCGACGACCTCGTCGAGCATCGTGAAGTTCGCGGCGGCGGTCTTCGGGTCGTTGGGATCGGTGATCCGTTTGAAGGTGAAGATCACGTCGTCGGGCGTGATGGGACGGCCGTCGGAGAACTTGATCCCCGGTTTGAGGGTCGCCGTCCACACCGTGGAGTCGCCGTTGGGTTCGAAGGACTCGGCCAGCAGCGGGACGACCCGGGAGTCGTCGTCCCAGCCGTACAGCGCGTTGTACATGTTCACCGTGCGGCAGACGTCGCCGTTGTTGACGGGGATGTGGGCGTCGATCGTGTCGGCGGAGTTGCCGCCGGTGATGCCCACGCGCAGGGTCCCGCCCTTGACCGGGTCGCCGGCATCGATGGCGGCGCCGGTCTGCGAGCCGCAGGCGCTGAGACCCACCAGGGCACCGACCGAGAGCCCGGCCCCCAGTACGTGTCGTCGGTTCGGTGTGCTCATCTCTCCCCTTCAGGTTGCTGGAGTTCGTCGGGTTCGTCGGGTTTCAGGAGTATGTGGGCGTTCAGGTAGTCCTCGAGCATCTCGAGCGCCTCCTCGTCGGTGATGGGAATCTGACCGGTGGCGCGTGCCACCCCGAGTCCGTCGATGAAGATCGACAGGCTCTTGACCATTCGCGTCGTGTTCCCCGACCGGACAGCACCGGCCCGCTGGCCCGCGACGATGACCCCTGTCACGAGGTCGAGCCATTCCGTGTAGACAGCGGCGAGGTTGAGTCGGGAGCGTTCGTCGACAACGGCTCGCGACCAGCTCTGGAGCCAGATCGACCACACGCGCCGGACCTTCTGGTCGACTCCGGCGTGCAGCCATGAGAAGTGCCGTAGCGCCGCGATCGGATCGTCCGGCGCGGTGAGGTTGCGGGTGGTCGCGATGATCGTCAGCGAGTGGCGCAGCGCCGCTTCGAGCAGCTGGGTCTTCGTCCGGAAGTGGTAGTTGATCGTCGACACGCTCAGCCCGCAGGCGGCGGCGACGTCGGAGGTGGGCACGTTGTCGATGCCGTGATCGGCGTAGAGCTCCCAGGCCGTGGCGATGATCCGGTGCCGATTGCGCTTGCCCTTCGACAGCCATCGCTCAGAGCCCGTGTCGCCGGTGATCGTCGGCGTCGCCGAGGTGGTGGCCGCGAGCGTGGGAGCGGCGGGGTTCGTGACGATCCTGCGCCGAGGCGGCTCCCCCACCCTCCCCGTCGTCAGCCAGTCGGTGGTGACGTTGGTCAGCGCGGCGATCCCGGACAGTTCCTCGACCCGGAACTTCCGCGTGCCGGCCAGGGATTTGGAGAGCTTGCTCGGTTCGATGCCGATCCTGCGAGCGACTTCGCTGTTGTTGACGCCGGCGGCCCTGATGGCGCTGCGGACGCGCGATCCCAGGGTCCCTGAGTCGCCTTCTGCGCCATTGCCGGTCGAAGTCACCCTCTCAGTTGTACCAGGTATTGCGATTTGCGCAATAGTTTCTAGGAGATTGGGTAGTTTTTGTGACTTCTGCTCGGATCAGAGCGGCATGAGCCGACCGTCACGTCGCCCTGATCGTCGCCGTGCCGGAGAATCCCATCGCGATGGCAGAGTCAGATGTTCTCGGCAATCTGCTTGATCGCCGACAGGCGGCGATCCCATTCGGCACCGATCGCATCGAGGCGGCGAGCCACGGCGCTGAGCTCAGCGCCCACGACCCGGTACCGCACTTCGCGTCCGGCCTGCACGGTCTCCACGAGGCCGGCGTCGTGGAGGATCGTCAGATGTTTGGCGATGGCCTGCCGGGAGACGGGCAGCCGCCGGGCGAGGGCCGACGCCGAGGCATCGCCCTCGCCCAGTGCGGTCAGAATGCTCCACCGTGTCTCGTCGCCGAGCGCGTTGCACATGGCGATCACGGATCCGTCGAGCACAGTCCCGGTCATGAATTCCCCTCGAGCAGGACGACGAGCTTGTCGAGCTCCTCGTCCCAGCCGCCGCGGTGGTCGGCCATGAGCTGGTCCGGATCGCCGGTGCGCTCGAAGCCCGTCTCGACGACCGTCAGTCGCGTGCCGGCGGAGGCCGCCTCGAGCGTGAAGGTGAACACCGTCGAGCGCTGCTCGTCGACCGTCTCCGGCAGGGGGTCCTCCTCGTTGCACCACCGATAGGACACGGTGGTCGGCGGGTCGAAGGTCTCGACCCGGATCGGAACGCGGCGCTCGCCCGGCCATCCGATCGTGCCGAGGGCTCCCGCCCCTACGCGATCGAGGACGATCTGGCCGAACCACTGCGAGATCAGCTCGGGTTCGGTGACGGTGCGCCAGACCTTCTCCGGAGGTGCGTCGATGTGAATCGTGCGTCGTACGCTGAAGCCGTCGATCACGGCGTGGGGGTTCTGCCTGTTCTCCATGATTGTCTCCATTTCTGTTGTGCCGGTTCAGTGGTCGAGGATGAGTTCAGGGGCAGTGTGCGGTGGGGCGACCGGACGGAGGGAGCGACTGGCGGTCGCCACGAGGATGGACGCGGCGGCGAGGATCCCGGCAGCGACGATCGCCGTGGGAATGCCGCCGAGGTCGATCGCCCGCCCTCCGGCGAAGGCGCCCATGGCATCGCCGAAGTTCGCGGCTGAAGCCGGCAGGGAGGCCGCGAGAATGGCACCCGGTCCGGCGAGATGTTCCACTCGGTGCTGCCACGGGCTCGTGATCCCGGCAGCGCACATCCCGAGGACGAGCAGTGCGAACAGCGCAACGACAGGATTCGCACCCCAGAACACCAGGACCATGATCGAGGCAGCGACGAGGACCGAACCGAGGATCAACGAACGTGCGGCTCCCGAGTCGGCGAATCGTCCGCCACCGAACGATCCGACCGCGGCGGCTATTCCAAACCCCATCAGGCACACCCCAATCCACGGCCCGGAAATGCCCGCCACACCTTTCATGAACGGCACCAGATACGTCTGCGCCGCAGCAGTGCCCGCGAACAGCAGGACACCGATCGCGAGAACCGCCAGCACACGGGGTGAAAGGGCGAACCGCAGCTGGCCCATCATGCCGACCGCATTCTCGGCCGGAATGCGGGGCACTGCGAGGTACGCCACCAGGAGTGTGACAACCGATGCCAGGACGACGGCGACGAATGACGCCCGCCAGCCGACGGTGTCGCCGAGCATTCGACCCAGCGGCATTCCCACCGCCCCGGACACCGCGAACCCGGAGATCACCACCGCCATCGCTCGCCCGACACGCTCCGCGGGCACGACTGAGGTCGCCGTGGTGATGGCCGCAGCGATGAACAGTCCCTCAGCAGCGCCGATGACGAAACGGGCGACGACGAAAACCTCCAGATCGGCACCGAAGGCGGGGAGCAGGTTCAGCACGGTGAACACCGAGAGGGCGACCAGCAGCACTGGGCGTCGGCCGAGCCTGGCAGTGAGGAAAGTCAACAGCGGTCCGCCGATCGCGATACCGAGCGCGTTCGCCGACACAAGCGAGCCAACAGCTGACAGTGGCGCGGCCAGGTCCGCGGCCATCAGATCGAGCATGCCCGCAACGAGCACCTCCGCACACCCCATGACGAACGTTCCGGTGAACAGTACGCCCAAGGTGACCGTCACTCTTGAACTGCCGCTTCCGGAACGGTTCCGCGGACCAGGCATCAGGACCTCCGATAACTGCAATGCTTTGGTTGCAATACATCGTGACACACCTCCCGGCAATATGCAACCTTTCAGTTGCAATCATGAACAGCACGCTCCAGTGGGAGCGTCCCAGTCGTGGCAGATCGGGTCGCTCGAGGCCCTGAACCGCTCGGTGGTCAGCCACGCTCCTCGTCGATGACCCGCAGGGCGGCGCGCACCAGTGCCGCATTGCCCGGCGCTGGACTGCCGTCAGGAAGGACAAGCGTGTCCTCGAGCCCGATTCGGGTGTCCAGGCCGAGACGTGCCGCTCGGCGCAGCACCGGCCAGCAGCTGCTGCCCTCGCCGTGGAGCAGCACCGGGAGCCGTGCGCCGGTCGCTGCGACCGCAGCCAGAAGACGGTCGGCGACTCTCACGCTCTCATCCGGCTCGGATCCGTCCTGCACCTCGATGAGGACCCGCAGACACTGATCGCGCAGGGGCGAGCGCGCCCATGCGTCCACGGCGGACTCATGCCACAGGCCCGCTTCGACACCGATGCCCTTGTCGAGCAGCGCCTGCGCCACCTCCTCGGCACCGTCCTCGTGCCAGTTGACGGAGGCGAAATCGGGCAGGTTCGCCCAGGCTCGAACGGCCTCGGTGCGGGTCGTCGGATCCGGCAGCGCCCACGCGCCGGTCGTCACCCCGATCGGAACGTCAGGCACCACGTCGCGAACTGCTTCGAGCACGGTCGACAGCGGCTCACCGGCGAGCGTGTCGGCACCTGAATCGTCCTTGACGTGCAGATGAACCGCTCCGGCCCCCGCCCTCACCGCACCGAGGGCCTCGGCTGCGATCTGCGCGGCCGACACCGGGAGAGCCGGGTGCTCACCCGGCAGCCGATCGCCGTTGATGCAGGCTTTGATGAACACGAGATCCCACCTGTCCTCGTCCTGACGAGCCGGACCCGGCCGGGCCCGCATTGCCATTCTTCCCCACCTTTCACGACGACGTCGACGCGTATCCGGCAATGGAGAGCGAGGCATCGCCCGGCGGCCGCGAGCGGTCCTAGCGCTGCCGGGAGTACTTGAGCAGCACAGCGCCGGTGGAGAAGGGCCTGCTCTCGATGAGCTCCAGTGGGGTCGGGCGCTGCTCGGCATCGAGGACGGGCTTGCCCCGGGCGAGCAGGGTCGGATGGACGACGAGGTGGAACTCGTCGATGAGGTCGAGGGCGTTGAGCGAGGCGATGAGGCTGAGGCTGCCATAGATGACGACAGTGCCGTCTGCGTCGTCCTTGACGCGCTGGATCTCCTCGACGGTCGCCTCCGGGATGCGCTGCGATTTCGGCCAGTCGGCGATCTCCCCGGAGCGTGAGGCTACGAACTTGTCCAGCTCGTCGAGCCGGCGGGCGTAGCGCCTCGTGCCGTCGTCGGCGTCGATCGCACCGGAGGCGACCGCGGGCCAGTAGGAGGCGAAGTCGGAATGCGTGACCCTGCCGAGGAGGAGGGCACTCGCGGTCTCCACCAGGTCGGTCTCGTACTCCATGAGGTCGCCGTCGGGTCGCAGCCAGTCCATCGAATCGTCCGACCCGGCGACGAAGCCGTCGAGCGTGGTCCACATGCTGACGATGATCGTGCTCATGAGATTCCTTTCGGGGAGCGAGTCGAGAAGGACCCACGGTGACCGTTTCGACCGACCATCCATCTCGTACTCAGGGGTACGAGTTACTCTAGACCTTCAATTCGTACACGTCTATACGATTTCGCAGGGGGTCGAGCCCGTGAAGTTGTGAGTGCCACCGCGAGCGTCCCGGGGTAGATTTCGAGCATGGCGAGTGACGGTACGACGAAGACGCGGGCCGAACGACGCAGTGCGTCGATCGTCGTGCTCGGACTGCTGCTCGCCAGCTTCATGTGGGTCGTGATCATTCCGGTGTCGCTGACGCAGCCGCCGTCGCCCGTCGGCTCGATGGTCCTCACTCTGGGCATGGTCCTCCTCAGCGCCGCGATGGTCCTCGTCCTCCATGCAGCCGTGAGTCAGACCGTTCCCATCGGCGGGGTGCTGTGGCGGGTCGCGCTCCTCGTGGTGGTCACTGTGGCGCTGTGGCTGCCCCTGCACGTGTGGGCGGAGCCCGGCGAGCTCCCCTGGGCGTGGCTGGCCGGGTTCGTCGTCGCCGCGTGCGGGCTCGTGCGGATCCGCCTCGGCGTCGTGACCGCCGTCGTCCTCGGCTCGGCCGCGGTCTACGCGGGAGCGGCATTCGACTCCGGTGCCGACGAACTGCTGGTGATGGCCGGGTGCGCGCTCGTCCTCTGGCTCGTGTGCCAGGCGATCGTCTGGCTGTTCCGGCTGCTGCGGGCGGCGCAGGCCGGCCGGGAGGCCGAAGTCGCTCTCGCGATCGCCGAGGAGCGGATGCGGTCGAGCAGGGAGCTCCACGATGTCCTCGGCCACCGCCTCGGCGTCATCGCACTCAAGGCGGAGCTGGCAGCGGACCTCGCCACGAGCGACGCCGCGGGTGCCGTGCGGGAGATGAGAAGCATCGAGGAACTCGGCCGCGAGACCGTGGTCGAAGCGCGACGGGCGGTGCACGGCAGCACTGCCGGTGACCTCGGCGCCCAACTGAGAACCGCTGAGCTCGTGCTCGCGTCCGCGGGCATCGAGACCGAGCTCGATGTCGACGAAGACCTGCTCGCGCGGCTTCCCGAGGACAGATCTCGGCTGCTCGCCACCGTCGTGCGTGAGGCGGTGACGAACGTGCTCCGCCATAGTGACGCCACCCGGGTCCGCCTCTCGCTCGGAGCATCGGGCTCCGCGCTCACCCTGACCGTCGCCAATGACGGAGCGCGGGAGTCGAAGGGGCGCGCCGAGGAGGTGAGCGGGTCAGGACTCGCGGCATTGGCCGCTCGCTGCCGCGCTTCGGGCGCACGTCTGTCCGCCGGCCCTGTCCCCGGCGGCCGCTTCGAGCTGAGCGTCGATGCGGATCGAGAGTCGCGATGACCACCCGGACGATCCGGGTTCTCCTCGCCGAGGACGACGAGCTGATCCGAGTCGCGCTGAGCGCGCTGCTCGATCGGGAGCCGGACATCGAGGTCGTCGCGACGGCCGCCGACGGTCGCCGTGCGGTCGAGCTCGCGCTGACCTCCCGGCCCGACGTCGCCGTCATCGACCTGCAGATGCCGGACCTCGACGGTCTCGGCGTGGTCGCTGAGCTCTCTCGCGTCGTCCCGGACTGCGCGGGAGTGATCCTCACGGGTCACGGCAGTCCCCCGGTGCTGCGCCGGGCTCTGGCCTCGGGTGCCCGCGGATTCCTGGCCAAGGGCGCGGCCGGCAGCGCACTCGCCGAGGCGATCCGGCGGGTCCGTGAGGGCCGACGGTATGTGGATCCGATCCTCGCCGCCGAGGCGCTGACGGCGCAGCCCTCTCCCCTGACCACCCGTGAGGCGGACGTGCTGAGAACGGCTCGAGGCGACCGTCCGATCCGCGAGGTCGCCAGGGCACTGTTCCTCACCCAGGGCACGGTGCGCAACTATCTCGCCGCGATCAGGCAGAAGCTCGGCGCGGACTCCCGAGCCGACGCCTACCGGATCGCCGAGGACAACGGTTGGCTCTGACCCATCAGGGACGGTAGAGCCGCCACATGCGCAGCTCCTCGTCGTGGTCGTGGAGGCGGGCGACCGCCTCATCAATGCCTCTGCGCTCGGTGAGGTCGTAGAACAGGGAGAGGGGCGCGAAATAGCTGGCGTAGCCGAAAGGCGCGCCGGTGGGCGCGATGTAGGCCGTCGCACCGCTGTCGAGGAACGCCTGCGCGAGCGCCGGGTGCCCGGTCTCGCAGCCGGTGGCGATGACGAGCCGGCCATCGCAGCGGGCGAAGCCGCTGATCTCGTCCGGCGTGACGGCACCGTGGAAGGGCTGGTGGCACTCGATCTCGGCGGCGAGTTCGGGCAGCACGATGCTTCCCCCGTCGCCATGGCAGAGGAGAAGGAGGAACTCGGCCGCGCTGTCCTCGGAGAGCGCGGCGACGAGGTGCCGGGCCTGCCCGACACGGGTGAGCCGGGTTCTGATGCCGAAGCGCTCGAGCCCGGTGCGCACGGCGTCGCCGTCGCCCGATTTGATGTCGATGATGTCGACCTGCGTCCACGACAGTGCACCCGCCTGGACCTCGCGAATGCGCGACGGTCGAAGCGAATCAAGGTAGTCATGCTCATCCATGGCCTCTCCATTGTCGCGCATGCGGTTCTCATGACACATCGCATCTGCCGGGCATGACAGTTCCGGCCCGAGGCTGGACGCATGAACAGCACACCGCGCACCCACGGCCATCACCATCGACTCGACCATCCATCATCCCTCTTCGGCCACCTCCTCGCGCGGTGGCCCGCAGTCCTCGGCCTGCTCGCCCTCCTGACCAACACCGCCGACGGGGCCGAATCGCACGTGGTCGCATTGATCATCATCACCGCCACGGTCTGCTACGTCGGCGCCGCCGCATTGGGCTTCCGTCGCGCCGGGTGGATCATGGTCGGGATCAGCAGCGTCGTCATCGTCGTCACCGCACTGCTCGGACTCGACCAGATTCTCGCTCTCCTCGTCCTCGGCACGGCCCTCGCGGTCGTCGGGTTCCTCCGCGGTCCGGTGATCGACCGTCGCGAGCATGCCCTCCAGGTCATCGGATTCATCGCGTTCAGCGGTCTCGCCCTCATCGCGATGATGTCGGCTCCGGTTCTCGCGATGGTCCTGGCGGCCGCGGTGGCCATCGGGCACGCGGTCTGGGACGTGGTCTACTTCGTCCGCGACACGGTCATCGACCGCTCGCTCACCGAGTTCTGCTTCGTCCTCGACCTCGGGCTCGGCGTGGCTCTGCTCCTCACCGCTGGGAATGTCCTGCCGCTGCAGTGACCGGTGTCCTGGGCGCCAAGGGGCAGTCGCCAAAATAGGTCACCGATGACTGTATAGTCATAGTATGCTGACAATTGCTTCTCGGATGGACGTGATGAATCGGCTCGGCCGGGCGATGGCCGATCCGACGCGTTCGAGGATCCTGCTCGCCCTTCTCGACAGACCGGGATACCCGGCCGCGATCGCCAGGGATCTGGAACTGACGCGCACGAACGTGTCCAACCATCTGGCATGCCTGCGTGGCTGCGGGATCGTGGTCGCCACGTCCGAGGGCCGGCAGACCCGCTATGAGATCGCCGACCCCCATCTCGCTGCGGCTCTGACAGCGCTCGTCGAGGTGACGCTCGCGATCGACGAGAATGTGCCGTGCCTCGATCCGACCTGCTCACTGCCGGGCTGCTGCGAACCGGAGGTCGGACAGTGACGGCAGCGCCGATCACAGACCGCACCGAAGTGCTGCGACGGCGGATCAGGCTGATCGTGGGGACCACCATCACCTGGAACGTCATCGAGGCGATCGTCGCGCTGGCCGCGGGAGGTGGGGCCTCCTCGGCGGCACTGATCGGATTCGGACTCGACTCCATCGTCGAGGTGCTCTCGGCCGCAGCAGTGGCCTGGCAGTTCGCCGCCCCGGACCCCGGGAGACGCGAAAGAATCGCGCTGCGGGTGATCGCGGTGTCCTTCTTCGCGCTTGCCGCCTACGTCACCGTCGAGGCGATCCTGTCGCTGATCGGGCTGCGGGAGCCGGAGCATTCGCCGGTCGGAATCGCGATCGCGGCACTCAGCCTGTTGGTGATGCCGTTCCTGTCATGGTTCGAGCGCCGCACCGGTCGGGAGCTCGGGTCCGCCTCGGCGGTCGCGGATTCGAAGCAGACGCTGATCTGCGCCTACCTGTCCGCCGCGCTCCTGGTCGGGCTGCTGCTCAACAGCCTGCTCGGGTGGGCGTGGGCGGATTCGGCCGCCGCGCTCGTCATCGCGGTCTTCGCGATCCGCGAGGGCGTCGAGGCGTGGCGGGGAGACGCGTGCTGCGCGGCACCCGTCGCCGTGCTCACCGGGGAGCGCGAGGCCGATGAGTGCGGCGATGACCACTGCGGGCCCTGACAGTGACTCAGGGTCCGGTCACGCTGGCGTGACCTGCTCCTCGCCGAGGAGTTCGGCGACCAGCGCCTGGATGCGGGCCTTGATGTCGTCACGGATGGGACGCACGGACTCGAGGCCCTGCCCGGCGGGGTCGTCGAGGTCCCAGTCCTCGTACCGTTTGCCGGGGAAGATCGGGCAGGCGTCGCCGCAGCCCATCGTGATGACGACGTCGGAGGCCTGGACGGCTTCCGTGGTGAGCACCTTGGGAGCCTCGGCGGTGATGTCGATGCCGTCTTCGTCCATCGCCTCGACGGCGACGGGGTTGATCTGCTCGGCGGGCATGGACCCGGCGGAGCGGACCTCGATGTGTCCGGCGGCGAAGTGGCGGAGGTAGCCGGCGGCCATCTGGGACCGGCCGGCGTTGTGGACGCAGACGAACAGCACGGAGGGCGTATATTCGGTCATGGCTCTGCTTTCAGTCGGCGGGGAGGGAGTCGATGAGGGTGCGGACGCGGGCGGCGATGTCGTCGCGGATCGCGAGCACCCCATCCGCCGAGGCGAGTGCGGGGTCGGAGACCGCCCAGTCCTCGTAGCGGATGCCCCGGATCACGGGGCAGACGTCGCCGCAACCCATCGTGATGACGACATCGGCGGCGCGGATCGCGTCGTCGGTGAGCGGCTTCGGGAACGCCTCCTCGGCGTCGGCTGGAGACCCGTTGATCTCGGTGATGAGGTCGCGGACGCGAGGGTGGACGCCGGCCGCCGGGGCGGACCCGGCCGAGCGGGCGACGATTCGCCCACCGGAGATTTCGCGGGTCAGGGCGGCCGCGAGCTGGGAGCGCCCGGCATTGGCCACGCACACGAACAGCACCTGCGGCGGTGCGGTCGCGCGGTCGCGGGTGAGGTCGGCGAGTCGCTGCCTGGCGAATCGTTCGGTCAGCGGCACCAGGTGCCGGGTGATCGTCGCCGATCGCGCGAGCGCCGTGTACGAGTCCCGCACGATTCCGGTCACCGTCTCCGCCGGCAGGGCGGGAGTCTTCGCGGCAAGATCCTCGGCGAGGCGGGTGATGTGCTCGTCCATGTCCGCGAGCTCAGCGAAGTCGGTGAGTTCCAGCCTCCCGGTTCCGGTTCCCCCAGCGGTGCCGAGCGCCGAGGCGGCTGACGCCGAGCCGGTGGGCCCCGAGGTGGTCAGCGCCGGGGCGAAGGCCTCGAGCAGTGCGGTCACCGCCGCGCGCCTCTCGGCAGGGATGCGGTACCAGACCCAGGTGCCGCGCCGCTCGGACTCCAGCAGTCCCACGGTCCTGAGGACTTTGAGGTGATGGGAGATCGTCGGCTGGGACACCTCGGCGAGGTCGGCGAGATCGCACACGCAGGATTCCCCGCGCGGGTCGGTCGCGATCGCCGAGAGCATCCGCAGTCGCAGCGGCTCGGCCAGGGCCTTGAGTGTGACGGCGAGAGTCCCGGCGATCTCGGTCCCGATGGCGTGAGCGGGGCCGGGAGCGCAGGAATCGGCTTCCGCGGCCTCGGCCGCAGTCGGCTCAGCCGGCGTCAGAATCGTTTCGGTCATGATCGTGCCTCCACGGCGTAGGGATCGGTGTGGAACCAGCGGCGCGCGGCCCACAGGGAGACGTAGACGAGACCGACGAGCACCGGCACCTCGATGAGGGGCCCGACGACCCCGGCCAGGGCCTGACCGCTGGCGGCCCCGAAGGTGCCGATGGCGACGGCGATGGCGAGTTCGAAGTTGTTGCCGGCGGCGGTGAACGCCAGTGTCGTCGAGCGGGCATAGCCGAGGCCCATGCCCTTGCCGAGCAGGAGACCGGCGAACCACATGAGGCCGAAGTAGACGAGCAGCGGCAGGGCGATCCGGGCAACGTCGAGCGGGTTGGCGATGATCGCGTCTCCCTGCAGGGCGAAGAGGAGGACGATCGTGAACAGCAGGCCGTAGAGCGCCCAGGGACCGATAACGGGAATGAACGTCTCCTCGTACCAGTCACGCCCGCGGTGCCTCTCGCCGATGTACCGGGAGGCGAAGCCCGCGACGAGCGGGACTCCGAGGAAGACGAGCACATTGAGCGCGATCTGCCACACCGACACCTCGAGTCCCTGGGTGTCGAGTCCGAGCCAGCCGGGCAGGACGGTGAGGTAGAACCATCCCAGCACGGAGAACATCACCACTTGGAACACGGAGTTGATCGCCACCAGCACCGCCGTCGCCTCACGGTCGCCGCAGGCCAGGTCGTTCCAGATCACGACCATCGCGATGCAGCGGGCCAGACCGACGATGATCAGCCCGGTCCGGAATTCGGGAAGGTCGGGCAGGAACAGCCAGGCAAGTGCGAACATCACCGCGGGACCGGCGAGCCAGTTGAGCACCAGCGAGGCGACGAGCAGCTTCTTGTCCCCGGTGACCGCGGCCACCTTGTCGTAGCGGACCTTGGCGAGCACGGGATACATCATCACCAGCAGCCCCAGCCCGATGGGGACGGAGATGCCGCCGATCTCCATGCGTGCGAGGACATCGGATACGGCCGGGACGAAGCGTGCCAGCAGGAGGCCGGCGATCATCGCCAGGCCGATCCAGGCGGGCAGCCACTTGTCGAGGGTCGACAGGCGTGCCGGGGCAACCTGAGCCGGTGCGGTCCCCGTGCTCATGCGAGGTGCTCGATGGGGTGGGCGGTGAGAACATCGTGATTCGACATGCTTCTATATTGATGCATATCAAATCAGCGTGCAAACGGCGTGCACGATTCCTCACCGCCCGAACCCGCTCATCCCTCGAACAGCGTCTGTCCCACGTACCCTCCCTCGGCCGCACCGGGCGGGATCGCCCACATGGTCGAGCCGATCGGGGTCGTCCACTCGTTGAGCAGATCCACCTCGGCGAGGCGGCGTTGGATCGGCAGGAACTGCCGGTCGATGCTCGCCTGGAACGACGCGAACAGCAGCCCCGCCCCCGATTCCGTCTCGTAGTTGAAGGTGCGTCGGTGGATCTGCACCTCCGGGCCCAGGCCCTCGCGCGCCCGCGCGACGTGGGAGGCCGCGGAGATCCGGGTCAGGCCCCGCGAGTCGACGGCGGTGAAGTCGGGGACGTCGAACTCGTCGGTGCCCGACAGCGGCGCCCCGGAGCCGAGGCGCCGTCCGATCGAGAACTCCCGCGCCGGGCGGTCCGCCCGATCCCAGGTCTCGAGATTCATCGCGATGTCGCGCAGGACGAGGGTCGTCCCGCCGGTCATCCACCCCGGCAGGGACTTCCCGAGGTCGCCAGGGGGCTCACCCCGCGCCGAGAACACGGCGTCCCGAGGCGACCTCGGCTCGCCCCAGACGAGACGGGAGAAGTCCTCGGACCCGGGCCCCGGGTTCGCGGTCCCGTCGAGCTGACCGAAGAGGTTCCGCTGGGTCCGCCCCTCCCCCGCGCTCCCGTAGGCCCGCCGGAATCCCTCCCGCTGCCAGGCCACCTCGGCGAAGGCCCGGGAGTCCTTGAGGAGCATGCGCCGCGCGTGCGAGAGCGACAGCGGGTCGTCCCCGCAGATCTGGAGCAGCAGGTCGCCCGTGCACCGCCGCGGGTCGAGGTCGTCGATCGCGAAGGGCTCGAGCGGAGCCAGCCAGTCGGGCACCTGCTCCCGCCCAGCCAGGGCGACGAGCTCACGGCCGAAACCGAACGTCACGGTCAGCCGGGCCGGGACCCCGGCGAGCTCGGGTTCCGAATCGGCCAAGGGTGCCTGCCCCTGGGTGAGGGCGGCCGCGTCCGCGGTGAGCAGACGCAGCCAGCGGACCGCCTCGGCGGCTCCGATCCCGGGCCTGAGAGTGAGCGCAAGAAAGCTGGCATAAGCCTGGGGCAGGGTCTCGACCCCGGCCTGGTGCCTGCCGTGGAACGGCTCCACGGCCTGTCCGTTGGCCCCCGAGAGGTCTCGCCGAGGCGCACGCTGAGTCTCCGACCCGGTGGCGGTCGTCGCGCGAGCGACGCCGAAGCCCGCGGCGGCACCGACTGCTCCCGCGCCCGTGGCCACCGCCGCCGAGGTGATGAGTCGGCGGCGAGTGACGCGGGAGTCCTCGTGCCCGACGTCCGGCTCAGTGGCCATCGTGCTCGCCCGGCGCGTAGTTCTCCTGCGCCCCGGTGTACTCCTTGGCGATCGCCGTCGCCGGGACTGCCGTCCCCTCGGCGGTGACGAGGTCGAGGGTGATCTCCTCGCCCGGGGTGATCGGCTTCGTCAGGCCCATGAGCATGATGTGGTTGCCGCCGGGTTCGAAGCTCAGGGTCTGCCCGGCGGGGACCGTGAAGCCGCCTTCCTTCTCCCTCATCGACATCCCTCCGGAACCGTCGCCGGTGGTCTCGTGGAGTTCGACGGTCTCGGCGCCGTCGAATCGGGCGTCGACGAGGGTGAGGTCCTCGCTCGTCGTGTTCGTCAGTGTCCCGAAGACGGCGGTCATTCCGCTGTCGGCGGCCTTGACCCAGGCGTCGTCGAGGGTGAGTGCGGCGACGCTCACTTCGGAGCTGCGCGCCGGTACGGGTTCGGTCGCCTGGCTCTGCGCGCAGGCGCTGAGGCCGAGGATCAGGGCGATGGGAAGGGCTGCTGTCAGGGTGGTGCGTGTGCGCATTCGTCTGCACTTTCGTGAAGGGCGATGCCGCACACCGGCTCGGCGCGCGAAGGCGCACTCGGGCGGGCGTGTTCGGCTCTCGCCGATTGCTGACGGCGGTGGCCCGCAGGAGGGGCGTCACCGTCGGTGGAAGGAGGGGGTCAGACGAGGGCGGGTG